>DASZDT010000026.1:0-88580 GCA_035941675.1 Chthoniobacterales bacterium | reverse complement strand
GTGTGTGCTGCGATCGTAGTAACGAACCCACCAAACTCTAGCCGTCGAGTCGTAGATCGCTGATGGTCCCCCGTATTTTCGTGGATTGAAGCCCGAGGCTTTCGCCTTCGTGTCCGCGATGCCTGTCGCTTGGGCCGATGTAAGCAATGGCGCTGGCGTGCTCAGGCAGCCGAAAAGCGCTCCTGCCAGGATCAGAACTCCGATACGCGCTATCATCTAACGAGAATAAGATGAGCGACGGCTGGCGGGAGAGCGCGTCGCTGCGGGTTGAGGGTGGAGTTTCATGGCGAATTAGGAACCCAAGCTGCCAGACGTTCGCTCCATCGCATGGTTAGGCCTTGGGTGTCGAACATACTCATTCATTCTGGTGTGTTCAGAATGTCGGCCGCGATGATATGCGAAACTTCGCCGATCTGAGCGATGCGCCAACCGGTCGGACTCTTTTCGAGGTGGATGGCTGTCCATGGGTACATGGCGTACAGGTCGGACTGAAGATACCCCGTAATGACACATACACATGTCGAGCGGTGGCACATAAAACGTATCCTTGGTGATGCCTATGATGGGCTGATATGTGGCGTGCGCGACAAGCCGGACGATCCGCTCGCGATCTTCGGGGGAAATATGCGTCCAAGGCGTCACACGCGCGTGCTGCAGGTTCGAGCGGTAACGCATGTCGGCACATGCGGTAAGCGCGGCGAGGGAAGCTAGCAAGGCGACAGTCTTCACGCGGGGTTTGTAGGCCTAACGAGAACAAGATGAGCGACGGCGGACGAGACCGCGCGTCGCTTGGAGTGGAAGTGTGGAAGTCATCTCAAAAGTGGAGCGTACGGCGGTCCGCCGTTCGCTCCATCGCATGGTTAGATCGTACGCGCGGCATGTTCGAAAAGGATCGTACCAGTTTCTTCATCACGGAGCAACGCTACGTCTGAAGTATGGAAGAAATCGATGATCGGGTGTCCGCCCGGCCCCGGCGAGATGTTCGTAGTGATGTGATCGAACTCTGCTGCGATGTCACGGCCCCAAGCGATATCGAACACACGGCAGCATCGACCGTCATGAAGCTCCGCCACTGTCCATTTGCCGCAACGCTCCCTCAGGATCTTTAGCACCGTGTTGCCTTCGTCTGGGGTCGTCATCGCAATGCGATCTAACGAGAACGAGATCAGCGACGCCTACCGAGGGCGATCGCTGATCGGAGGTGGATTGGTTTAGTCATGAGAATTGTTGCGCGAACGACGGGTAGGCGTTCGCTGCATCGTTTGGTTAGACCGACTTGCGCCCAAAATGATCCAATCTTTCTTGGTCCACGGGAGCGTCTTCTCCACTGTCCAGCGCCGACCGATCCGGCGCAAAAAGATGGTGTGGCCTCGGTCAAGGGATTCACCTGTCTGGACGAGAACCTGCGGAAAAGCGAACGCATCGATCGTGATGATCTGATGACTGACGCCTGGAATAGTCCTTACGAAACGCATAACCTCACGAGCCTCTGCGCGCGAAATGCCGCATCGCTCGTGGCCGGTCTCAACGTTCTCGAAGCACTGCAAAGGAGGCTCCGCTGACGCCATCGCCGACGATGCGACCACCGCAATGAAGAGTGTAACCGATAAGGCGCGCCGCATAAGTCTAACGAGAACAAGATGAGCGACGGCGGACGACGGCGCGCTCACGCTTCTGTTTTCTACTTTCTAATTTCACCTTTATAATTTTCTCGGGCGGTCCGCCGTTCGCTCCATCGCATGGTTAGGTGCTTTCCTCCGCCCTGTTTCGCGATGAGCGAGCAAACCAGAGAGTGCCGATCGTGCCTCCGACCATCAGGGCGAACGTTCCCACGCCGATCAGAACACCGAGGAAGTCAGGAACGGGCCATGGCTCGAAGCGGCGCTCCACCAGGAGCTTCTGATAGTGGAGTATCTGATAGGCATCGCCGCAATATCTCAGGACCAATACCAACGAAAGCAGTGCATAGAGACTCGAGCCGAGACGATATGTCGAGCGCCCGATCCGCGCCTAAGTGAACAGCAACGATGACTGCGAACGTACATGATGTCCAAATCTGGAGCGTGGAATCGCCGAGCGCCAGCGCGTGATAAATCACGTCGTAAAGCTGCGGCATCGACATCTGCTCTGGCCCGGGCATGTGTTGCACCTAACGAGACACAAGATCAGCGACCGCGAGCCCGGTAAAGCGTGACACGCAGCCAAAGCGTGGATGGCAAAACACGCAAGACGTCAGTCGTAGCCTTGCTCGCGGTTCGCTGCATCGCCTGGTTAGGCCTTTGGCGGTGAATGCTCACGGTCCTCTTTGAGAGCTGAGTATTCTGACAGAAAAAGCGTGATGCCGAGATCCGCCATGTGGCGCATCATCTCCGGCGAAAGCGCTGATCCGCCGGCTGTCGCATTGGCGCGAACCGAAAAGCCAATGTCCGCGATATACGGGCCAGTGCCAACGGCAGGCGCGGACTGCGTGAGCCATGTCCGAAGAGCCACCACCTGCGACGGTAAATCCCAGTCATCGTCGCAGAGCCATGCCATCTCTGCTCGGGAGTCATCATCGCGGTAGATCGAAATGGGCATGCGCTTTCAAGGCCTAACGAGACGGAGATCAGCTGCGCCGGGCGAGAGCGCGCATGGCAGCGGGGTGAGTGGTTGTAGTCATGTAAAGCTGAATAGTACGACGGCCCGGCGTCAGCTGCATCGATTGGTTAGATGTTTTGGAGCTACGCTCACGGAACTTTGCGAACTAAAGTCTCTGTCGGCTGCTCGTAGATCGCTGCGTATCGTGCCATAGCAGCCGGCAGATCAATCTGGTGGGTCTCGAACTCGGTCCTGAGAATGTCATAAGCTCGCGCCGTACGGTCGTGAACCTCCTGCCGCTGCTGGAACTTGAATGTCGTGGAGACAAGAGGCAGAGCGACATTCAGCATGCTGAACAGCGCTGCCGCGGCTGCAAACCACAGTGGCGGTATGCCTCTTCCGGATGTGCTGAGCTGATATGAGGTGATAGCCAGCAAGACCAGTCGGCAAATCCATGAAGCCCAGTTCACGCCCCACATCCATCTGCGATGTCGCTTCTCCCATTTCCATTCCCATGCGAGGGCTGATTGTAGATCCACAAGAAATTTGGCATGTCCCGCAGGAAGCGCCGATGCTGTTGAGGGACTATCGCTCACGGATGCGGCGTAAACATCTAACGAGATACAAGATCAGCGACCGCTGGCGAGGGCGCGTGTGGCTGCGGGTTGAATGTGGAAGTCATCACAAGCGGGAACGCGGAGCGGCCAGCGGTTCGCTGCATCGCCTGGTTAGGCGCTTTCGGGTTTCTAACGCGAGAGTTCATCCGCCAAAAATCTTAAGCACGAATCGGCCGGCCTGGTCGATAAATTGGGAGAGGCTGGGCGCGTAGAAAAGAAGAGGAGCGGCGTGATACAATGAGACGCCGGTCGATATGATTCCGATCAAACCGAACACTTTGTATGATTGGGCAGCTCTGGCGACTTTTAGGAGGAATCGCAGTCCAACGATCACGGCAGAAGCTATCGATAGCAGCGCAAGGAAGATGAGGGGCCACGCGTGAGGCAGAAGCGGTGCAAATCGCGGTAGATACGGTTGCACGTCGCGGAGTGCGCTATCTCCCGGAGTTTGGCCGGGGAGCGCGGCGGAGAGCATTCTGAAAATGCATAAAACGAGGGACGCCATGAGCACAACGTAAAGTATGGCCGACATAACCTTACTGCCGACGATGTGTGCGCCTCGGACAAATTTCTGGAAGTCGTCGGTGGCCTCTACGGGTTTCGGGTCGAGGACGACGGTAATCAAGGAATCCAAGTCTGCTTGGACACGTGCCTTCATTCGTTCTATGTCAGATGTCATTGTTTCAATTCGTGTCGCGCGTTATAGCGCCTAACGAGAACAAGATGAGCGACGGCGGATGAGGGCGCGCCTCGCTCGGGGTGAAGGGCTAGAAGTCATCTCAAAATATGGGCCCGGACCGGTCCGGCGTTCGCTCCATCGCATGGTTAGATGCTTTTGTCATTGAGGACCGCTGCCGTGAGTGGGAAAAAATACCGCATCGCACGATCTCCAAACAACCGATGATGATAGCCACCGCGATGGCGGCTCCGGGCGAGGCGAAGAGCGCGACTGAAATCAATGTCACCCCACGCGAGGAGAAGACGCTGAAGCTCGCCACCGTAAAGCTCAGAAGCGGCACCATCGCAGCCCGGGCTGTAGGAACACTCAAGCACTTTTTCGAGCGCGAGCTTATCATGACGTCGCGCTCGCAGCATCACCTTGCGAAACGCGTCGCGCGAAGGAAAGACTCCCTCGTAGCATGGACCGAGTTCGTGGAAATTGGTGTCGCCCCACTCGGGCATGTAGCTCGAGGATAATGTCGGCTGCGCCCGAACCACATCGCAGACGAATGCGACGCCGAGGAGAACGAGAGCAGCGATGCGGCTTTGCATCTAACGAGAACAAGATGAGCGACGGCGGACGAGAGCGCGCTTTGCTTGTTTCATAATTCTTAATTCTTCCTTCAGCCTTGATCCAGGGCGGTCCGCCGTTCGCTCCATCGCCTGGTTAGACCTATTTGCCTGTCAGGTGCCGCCATGTAGTCTTGAAGTACATCGTTCGCTGCCCGTGGAATTTTGTCGAAAAGCGGGTCGCAACCGTCCACGTGCGGCCATGGTCTGACGAACTCACGTCGGAATCGTTGGGGTAGCGCGTGGCGTCGGGATACCGCCGCTGAATCTGCTCCCAAGCCAAATCGTGGAAGGGCCGTTTGGAGTGTGGAATGATGATGGCTCGCTGCTCCGTTGAGCCATCGCGAATCGCGTTCCGCTTCTGGTTTGTCTCTGCAACGCTCGACGGCACAACCGCTGCAATCAGCAGCGCGAAAATGAGACGACGCCGCATAGGTCTAACGAGAACAAGATGAGCGACGGCGGACGAGGGCGCGCGTTGCTCGGAGTGAAGGCGTGGATGTCATCTCAAATCTGAACGCACAGCGGTCCGCCGTTCGCTCCATCGCCTGGTTAGACCTCATCGGGTGGTAGCGGGTGCGCGATAAATCTGTATCGATCTTTGCCGTGCTCCCCTTTGTGAGTGCGCCAAGTAACAACGAGGTCGTCACCAAGAAAGTCGCCGGTACACGCGATCCAGCCGCCCTCCGTCTGGAGTGTAAACCGAAACACCCCGTCCGCCTGCAGGTAAGGACCCTCCGACAGGCCGGCGTGGCCGCGATGGAACCACGTCACCACCTCCCCGGGTCGATCGGTCGCGGCGGTCGAGATGACGTGGCCGTCGGGATAGAATCGTAGATAGTCGAAGGTGCGTTGAACGAACTCGTCGCTCTCGTGGCAGTACAGGCCATCAAAGCGGGGTTTCGGCGACTCTGCTCGAACTGTGTCAGACAGAACCATCAGGAGCAGGCTAACGAGAAAGAGCGTGCTGGTTCTCATGTGAGGCAATGAGGTCTAACGAGACACAAGATCAGCGACCGCTGGCGAGGGCGCGTGTGGCTGCGGTTTGAATGCGGAAGTCATCGCAAGCTAGAACGCGGAGCGGCCAGCGGTTCGCTGCATCGCCTGGTTAGATGCGTTGCGTGCAATAGACCTCATTGCGTGATGGTAAGTTCGGTGCGCCTCCCGAACATGCTCTGGATCTCTTCCGGTGTCATCGCTTTCTGGCGTTTGTATGTCTCCACGTAATCAGAATGGCTAATCTTCAACTCGTCAGAGGTGACATCAGAGACGTTCATAATCACGAGTGCACCCTCATCACGATTCTTCCGCCGGAGAAAGATGCGCTTGTAGTCCACATACCATGTCCCGCGGTAAAGATGGTGTACTCACCAAGGCTCTCGCCAGACAGAATGAAAGTGTGATCAGGATAAAAGCTCAAGTCCGCCGTGGAATCCATGTTGTTCACGCGACTCCACGTACCGAGGAACTGCGCTTCAGCTGCGGCGCGGCTCCCGCACCCCGCAAAGCACCAGAGGCTGCACACCAGAAGCGCGATGCTCGCGAGTGGCTTTAGCATCTAACGAGACTCAAGATCAGCGACCGCTGGCGACGCCGCGTGTCGCAGCTGGTTGAATGTCGAAGTCATCGAAAGCTCAAACGCGGAGCGGCCAGCGGTTCGCTGCATCGCCTGGTTAGATGACATCGTCAACGCATTCATCGTGCTGCGATGAACCATCTCTTAATCGCACTTTTCGGGAAGTCGTGCAGGTACCAGCGCCCTTCGACGAACACTCCCGCCGGCGACGGCGACGTGCGGCAGGTAAGCTCATAGCCCCTGTGCGGCGACTGGAGCCTGACCGACTCTCCATCCCGCATCTCGAGCGGCTCTGACCCAGAAGCACTCTCGAGCGTGTGACTACCTGCTCGCAAGACGAGGAAGCGCATATCAGGCCGCACAGTGGCCACTACCCTGTCGCCTCGCAGAGTAACCTTGGTAAACGGAGACGGAACATAATGAAGCACCCATACGACCCCGGCAGCGGCCAATAGAACGATAAGCGCGAGAACGACTAGAGCGCGCTTTGTCATCTAACGAGAAGTAGATTGGGAAACGCCGCCTTCAAAGGCGGGATTTTTCCATCTATCAGGGTTGCGTTCCGCGAAAAAAATTTCCAGACTGGGAGGCATGCCCCAGAACGTACCCGCCTGTTTCACGCCCAACAAGCCAAAACTATTCGACCAGATTCGGGATGTCATCCGGCGAAAACATTTCAGTCTGCGCACCGAGCGCGTCTACTGCGACTGGATTCGCCGTTTCATTTTGTATCATAAAAAGCGGCATCCCATCGAGATGGGCGCACCGGAAATCACCGATTTCCTGACGCACCTCGCCCGGGACGCCCAGGTCGCGGCGTCGACTCAGAACCAGGCTCTCAGCGCGATTTTGTTTCTCTACCGGG
The DNA here is from genome assembly GCA_035941675.1 of Chthoniobacterales bacterium. Taxonomy (GTDB): domain Bacteria; phylum Verrucomicrobiota; class Verrucomicrobiia; order Chthoniobacterales; family UBA10450; genus AV80. The sequence continues at coordinate 81,655 of DASZDT010000026.1, read as the reverse complement.
AGGTTTTCGGGCAGAAAATTGGGTGGCTTGAGGACTTGGAACGGGCCAAGCGTCCGATTCGGTTGCCAGTCGTTCTTAGCCGGGGCGAAGCGCGTCGGGTCTTTTTGAATCTCCATGGGAGGCACCGGCTCATGGCAGGTCTCCTTTATGGGAGCGGGCTCAGGTTAATGGAATGCGTGAGGTTGCGGGTCAAAGACGTGGACTTCGGATACCTCAGGATAACAGTGCGGGAGGGGAAAGGCGGCAAGGACCGGGTGACGATGTTGCCGGTAAATCTGGCGAGAGCACTTGAGCGGGAAATAGGGAAGGTGCGGGCGCAACACGAAGAAGATGTCGCTCGCGGGCTGGGCGAAGTCTATCTGCCCAATGCCCTGGCGCGAAAATTTCCAGGAGCCGCCCGGGAGTTTGGCTGGCAATACGTCTTTCCATCCTCGCGTCTCTCGACAGATCCTCGGATCGGACGCAAGCGACGCCATCATACAAACGAGAGCGGGTTGCAAGCCGCGGTTAAGAGAGCTGTCCGGGCTGCGGGCATAACGAAACCGGCGACATGCCACACGTTCCGCCACTCGTTTGCGACGCATCTCCTCGAGAATGGATATGACATCAGGACGGTGCAGGAACTTCTGGGTCACAAAGACGTAAGCACGACGATGATCTACACGCATGTGCTCAACAAGCCCGGCCTGGGTGTAAAGAGTCCTTTGGACCAGGGAGCGCTCGTCACCTGAGGGAAGGCGCTCCGCTTAACGCCTAAGGACCGCGCCTGACATCGGAGGGGCTGGACAGAGATGAGCGAACCGGAGGGCTTTAGCAAAAAGATGGGGAACCGAGAGATATCCGCTGAGGACAGCGGACGCTACAGCGGAATTTGCACACAGCGGACGCAGGTTCGCGGAGGGTACAGTGGTCCTGCGAGCACGGGACACAGGTTCAATGCCGCCCCGTCCGCTCGAGGAGCGGTTCCCACCAGCCTCGGTTGCTGGCGTACCAGTCGATGGTGGAATCGAGGCCGTCCTTGAAGTTGTGGAGGGGTTTCCATTGGAGCTCGCGCTGGGCGAACGACGAGTCGATGGCGTAACGGCGATCGTGGCCGAGGCGATCGGTGACGTAGTTGATCAGGCTCTCGGGTTTGCCGAGCTTTTTCAGGATCGCTTTCACGGTCAGGATGTTCGGCATCTCGGCGTCGCCGCCGAAATTGTAAACGGCGCCGGGTTTGCCTTCGAAGAGGGCGGCCACGATTCCGGCGCAATGATCTTCGACGTGGATCCAGTCGCGGACGTTCATGCCATCGCCATAAACGGGGAGCTTATCGTCGCGCATGGCGTTGATGATCATGAGCGGGATCAGTTTTTCCGGGAACTGGTAGGGGCCGTAGTTGTTGGAGCAGCGGGTGACGATGACCTCCTGCCCAAACGTTTTGTGACAGGCGAGCGCGAGCAGGTCGGCGCCGGCTTTGCTCGCGGAATAGGGCGAGCTCGGCTCGAGCGGCGATTGCTCGGTGAACCGGCCGCTTTCCCCGAGCGAGCCGTAGACTTCGTCGGTCGAGATTTGGATGAAGCGCTTGACGCCGTGGCGCCGGGCGCAATCGAGCAGGATGCTGGTCCCGACGACGTTGGTGTGGATGAAGTTGAGCGGGTCGTTGATGCTGCGGTCGACGTGGCTTTCCGCGGCGAAATTCACCACGGCATAAAATGGGTGCTCGGTCATGAGCGCGTCCATCTGATCGGCGTTGGCGATATCGGCTTTGAAAAATTCGTAACGCTCGCCATGTTCCTCGGCGATTCCGTCCAGGTTCGCGAGATTCCCGGCATAGGTGAGGACATCGACATTGCTCACCTGGGCCGGCTTGTAATGTTGCAAAATATACCGAATAAAGTTGCTCCCAATGAAGCCACAGCCGCCGGTCACCAGTATGCGCATCGCTGCGCTAAGTAGCAGCGTCGCCGAGGCCGCGCCAATAGTTTCTCCCGCGCCCTCGGACGCCTGGGAAAATCTCAAGCGGCGCGCGGCCGCGACCGATTGGACGCCGTGGCTGATCGTGGCCCTGGGCGCGTTCCTCCGGTTCTTCCTCCTCGGGATCAAGCCGCCGCATTTCGACGAAGGGATCAACGGCTGGTTCGTCGACCAGATGGTCAAGAACGGGTTCTATCGCTACGACCCGACGAATTATCACGGGCCGCTCCACTTCTACATTCTCTTTGTCTGCCAGACCCTGTTCGGACGCAACGTCTGGGCGATCCGGTTGCCGGTCGTGCTGGCGAGCATTTTCTCGATTCACCTGACGATGAAATTCGAGCCGTTCGTCGGGCGGACGGTGAGCCGGTTCGCCGCGATCGCCATGGCGGTGTCGCCGGCGTTCGTGTTCTACGGGCGTTACTCGATCCACGAAGTCTGGCTGCTCCTGTTTTCCATGCTCTTTATCCTGGGCGTGCTCGGCCTCTGGCAACGAGGCACGGTGGATTATCTTTGGTGCACCGGGATGGGCCTCGCCGGGATGATCCTGACCAAGGAAACCTACATCATCCATGTCGGGTGCGCGGTCATTGCGCTCTTTGTCACGGCGCTCTCCCATAAGCTTTCACCGGTGACGGACATCAAGCCGGCGCGGCAGACCTGGAATTACTTCGACTTTCTCATCATGACGCTCACGGGCCTGGCCGTGATCATCTTCTTTTATTCGGGCGGATTCCTGAACTGGCCGGGAGTGACGGGCCTGTGGAAAACCTTCGAGGCCTGGTTCAAGACCGGCAGCCAGGGGGCCGGCCATGAGAAGGAAACGTATTACTGGCTGGAGCTGATCGTCCGCTACGAACAACCGCTCGCCCTGGGGCTTATTGCCTGCGCAGCGTGCCAGTATCTGCGGCATATCGGGCTGCGTTACCTCGCCATCTACGGGGTCGGAACGCTCCTCGCTTATAGCATCGTCAAATACAAGACGCCCTGGTGCATCATCAGCATTGCGTGGCCGTTCCTATTTATGTTTGGCGCGCTCCTTCTCCTGAAGCCTTTCAAATACCAGCGGCTCGCGACCATCGCTGTAGCCTGGCTGGCTTCCGCTTTCCTCATCCTAAAAGTAGCCAGGTATCTTACGAAGGCGGAGTGGACGATGTGGCACGCCCTCTCGGCTCCACTGTTGATCTTCGCGATCATCCTCTCGGTGAACCTGATCATTACCTTTCGGGTGCCGATCATGGTGACGTTCCTCGCCATCTCCCTGGGGTTAACCATCTCGCTGAATTATTTTCGCTGCACGACCTTCAACGAGTTCAACTGGAACTGGGATCGCGGAGTGGTGGCGAACGTGAAGGATTTCTACGCATGGGAACCCTATGTTTACGTCCAGACCTACAACGACGTCTGGAAGCTGACCAAACCGCTCCTGCGACTGGCCAAGTCCAACCCCACCTACTACCAGATGGTCGGTCATCTTATCCGAACCAGCACCTATCCTCTCCCCTGGATGCTCGGGGACTTTACCAAGGTTGGTTACTACGAGCATAACAACACCCCGGAGAAACTCGACGGCGATTTCCTGCTCGTCCAGGAAGACAAAATCCAGGAGGTCGAAGCCAAGCTCCATGAGACTTACTATACCGAGCTCATGACGATCCGGCCTTACCAGGACTACTCGAAGCTCTACTTCAACGCGAAGATATTTTACAAACTGTATCCGGGCCGGACTCCGGAGTTTACCGGGAAACCGGCGCACTGACGCTGACGTCGCGGCATGAAGTGGTTATCGGGCGGGCTTGTTTTCTTTAACGCGGCGACGGTTCTCGGCCTCCTCGCCGGAATCATGGCCCACGGGCTGACGCGAACGATCGCGACGCTCTGCCTGGTAGCCGCGTTGCTCATCGGATTCGCGGCTTATCGTTTCACCGCGAAGGTTCCGTTGCGCGTCCGAAGACCGAAGGCGGAACCGGGGGCGCCGGCCGAGCCAAAATCAAAGCGGGCCCAGCGCCGGGCCGCCCGGGAGGGAAAGACTTTCGCGATCCCGGCGCCGCGGTGGAGTTATCGCTCGGCGTGGTTCTGGATTCTGGCGGCGTGTTTCGCCATGTTTGCGTTCCGTTCCTTTTGCTGGCTCATCTATTACGATGGCAACGAGCTGAAGGTGCAGTCGCCTAATAACCTCGGCGACCTTTCGCTTCACCTCACTTACATAAGGCATTTCGCCAGCGGCGTTCCGCTTTGGCCGGATAACCCGATTGAGCCGTTTAGCAAGTTGCGCTATCCGGCCGGCGTCGACCTGTTCAACGCGCTCCTGACCTGCATGGGTATCGACGTGATCCGCGGCCTTGTCTGGGTGGCGATCATCGCTTCGATTGTCACCTTCTACGCGTTCTACCGCTGGGCGGGTAACTTCGGCATCGCGGCGTTTCTCTTTAACGGCGGGCTGGTGAGTTACCCGGTGCTGGCGACGTTCAACTTCCAGGACTACCAGGGAGCGGCGAACATTGCCTGGAAAAGTATCGCGCTCTCCATGTTCGTTACCCAACGCGGCGTGCTCTACGCGTTCCCGGCCGCGCTGCTCCTCCTCTACCAATGGCGAGCCCGTTACTTTCCCGACTATGTGGAGCCGGCGGTGTTGGAAGCGCCGGAAGAGGATCGGCCGGCTATCGCTCCGGCCGTTCGCGGCCCGCTCCCGCTTTGGGTCGAAATATCGCTCTACGCGACGATGCCGCTCTACCACGCGCACACCTTCATGTGCCTTTCGCTCGTGCTCGCCTTCCTGTTCGTCCTCGGCAACTGGGAGCCGCGCAAGCGAATGCTGTTGGTCGTCGCGCTGGCGGTTTTACCGGCTACGTTTTGTGTCTGGATCACGACCGATTACTTCCACGCCGGTTCCTTTATCAAATGGCAACCCGGCTGGGTCCAGAACGTGCCGAAGGGCGACATGGCAATGCCCTTCATCGAATTCTGGCTGATCAATTTCGGCGCCTGGGTGCCGCTGGTCCTGTTCTTTGTCGGCGTGACCGGGTTGACCGTGTGGAAACAAGCGCGCGCGCCCGATTTCAAAATCTCGGCCACGGTCGCTTTCCTCATCGCGGGGCTCGCCATTTTTCTGCTTGGTTACCTGGTAAAGCTCGCGCCCTGGGAGTGGGACAACATCAAGGTCATCGTCTGGGCTTACTTCATTATCCTACCTTTCCTTTGGACCGACCTGCTCCTGCGGTGGCCCGGGCATGTGCGTGCCCTGGTTTACATTGCTCTTTTTGCATCCGGCTTTGTGTCACTCCTGGGCGGGCTCGCCGCCGGAAAGAACGGCTTCGGAATCATCGATCGCGGTGAGCTGGATGGAGTAGGAGCCGCGGTGAAAAAATTGCCAGCCGCGGCGCGTTACGCGGGCTGGCCCACGTGGGGTCACCCCGTGCTGTTGCAAGGCCGCAAAATGGTCCTCGGTTATCCGGGCCATCTCTGGACCCAGGGATTCGACTTCGGGGCGACGAATAACAGGCTTCAATCGATGATGCTGGGCGCGCCAAACTGGAAAGAGCTCGCCCGCTCGCTCCATGCGCAATACGTGTTCTGGGGCCGCGAAGAAAAAAACAATTACGCGGCGAGCAAACGCCCGTGGGAACACGAGTCAGCCCTGGTCGCCAGCGGAGAATGGGGCGCGATCTACGATATCGAGGCGCCGCCGAAGGCTGGGACGTCGCCGACTGCTTCAGTTCCGGGCCAGTAGCCGCGCGGCGGAGTTCGACGACTTTCTCGGGTTCAGGATCAGCTGGCGTGCTTTCGTTTGCTGGGCCACGAGATATGGAATGCCCTGGCCGAGCCCGAGACGTTCCCGGCGAATAAAGACAAGCACCTTGTCGTTCCGGTGCTCGCGCAGATACGTCACGATCTTGTCGGCGACGATCTGATCCGTCTCGTCGAGCGCCAGGATCTCCGCGCCCGACTTGCCGGCTTCATCGAGATAACGCCGGCGCGCGCGTTCGTTATCAGTCCAGTCCGCGCCGATGGCGAACGTGCTGCCGTTGCTGTCCAGGGCGGCGAGTAATTTCCAGGCCGGCTCGGCCCGCGAGGTCAAAGCCGCCGCCTCGCTCGGGAAATAAATGATGTCCGCGTTTTGAACGAGGCTGACGAATTCCTTTTCCGAATCGTTAGGCTCGACCGCGGCGTGCCGCGGCAAGGGCGGCGGGCGCTGAAAGAACGAACAGCTCGAGAACACCAGCACGGCAACGAGCAGAACGAACTGCCGCGCGATCGCGGTCCTCACGCGATTCGTTGCGGTTGCGGGATGAGCGCGGGTTGAAGTCCTCGCGCCCGGCGAAAGCGCAACCACGCCCGCCAGCCTGCCGCCAGGATTCGGCAACCGATCACGAACGTTCGGCGCCAGGTTACGCCGGAAACTTTCTGGGTTCCGGCGAGGCGCGGACGTTCGCCGGCCGGGACTTCGCAAATCGCGGCGCCCAAACGCGCGGCGGCGATCTGGGGTTCGATGGTCCAGCCAAAAGTCATTTCGCGCGGCGCGATCGCCTCGAACAAGACGCGGTCGATCAAACGCAAAGGCGCCAGGTCTTTGAACCAGCGGCCAGCCAAAACCCCGCACCAAAGCGCGACTGCGAAATTCGCGATGACGTGCGAAAAATGCATGGTGCGCCAGTTGCGCAGTTGGCCGGTGCGCGCGCCGAGCACGAAGCTGTAGCCCTGCTCGTAGGCATCGACGAGCCGGCGCAGGTCCCGCGGATCGCTCGCGCCGTCGCCCGCGAAAAAAATGTAGGCGCGGACTTGGGGGCCGACCGTAGCGAGAAAGTCGATCGCGCTCTGGCAACCGTAACCGTAGCCGCGCTTCGCCGTTTCCGCGACCCAAACCCCGCGCCCGCGCGCGATCTCCGCCGTCCTGTCACGCGAACCGTTCACTCCGACCGCGACCACGAATTTTTCGCGATCGATATGTGCCAGCAACTCGTCGAGGACCGGGCCGAGACACGCCTCTTCGTCACACGCCGGGATGATGATGGCGATCTGCCCTTCGAAGGCCGGTTTTGAAGTGGTCGCCATATCCAAGCGCAAGGCAACGATGCGCTATTCCGGCGTGCGCGCAAAGCTTGCCGCGACGCTCAGCACGAGCTGTCCTTCCGCGGCCGGCGCGCCGTCCACCGAGGCAGTCACCTTGAACTGCAGCAGCGTCTCAGTCTCCCCGATCTTCTCCGCGCGCAGAACGATTTTCTTTCCGGGCGCCACGGCCTGAAGGAATTTCATGGTGCGGATCGCGGAGAGGAGGAAGAGCGGTCGTTCCGTTTCGGGATAACCGGATGCGGCCGCGATCCCGGCGGTTTGGGCCAGCGCTTCGGCGAGGATCACACCGGGAACGATTGGGTTCCCGGGAAAATGGCCGGCAAACATTGGATCGCCGGCGTCGAACCAGGTTTGCGCGTCGACCGACCGGCCGGGATCGCAGTCGAGCACTTCACGCACAAAAACGAACGGCGGCCGGTGAGGCAGGCCGAGGAAGGGAAGCGAAGATGGAGAAGGAACGGCCGCGGATTCCGCCTCGCCGCTCATCCGTTGAGAAAGTAAACGAACTTCCAGCTTCCGCCGACCCGCCGGATCCCGACGCGGTAGCCGTCGTAGTTCAGCGTCGGATCGGCAAACTGCGGCGGCGCCACCCAGAAATCATCTTTCTTGGCAAACTTCTCGGTGAGAATTCCCTCGAGCTCGGGCCAGAGATTGTTTTCGTCCCAGTATTTGAAAACGCCGTCGCCCGAGCGCTCCGGATTGAGGCTATAACCAAAATCGGGCGTCATCATGCTGGCCAGCGTGTTCACATCGTGGGCCGCGACCGCTTTCTTGAGGCGGCTGACGAAGGCCTGGAAATCAACGTCGTTATTTTCCTCGCGCAGGTCTGCTTTCGCCCGCTTGTTCACGGCCGGTTTCGTGTCTTTCTTTTTCGATTTGAACATGTCGCAGCCGCCGAGAGCGAGAGCCGCGACCAGGAAAACGAAAGCGATTTTTTTCATGCCGGGTTTGTTCTGTCACGTTTGCGCGGTGGACTCAAGCCGCTTCCTCATTCGCCACGGATGGACGACGAAAACGAAGTAAATCGTGCTGACGAGATCGACCAGGGAGCAGGGCGGATTCGTGGTGCGAATCACTCCGCGGCGCAGAACCTCGATCACCTTCTCGACGGTGAATTCCGACGGCCGCGGGATACTGGTGTAATTCGAACCGAACGCGTGGAGCTGATGGGCGTCGGACGTGGCGATGAGTGGTTTGCCGAAACGCTCCGCAATTTCCACCGCGCGCCGGTTCGGATTAAAGAAGCGGCCCCAGAAATGGCAAAGCTCGATCGCATCGAAGCAGTCGATTTTTTCCAGGAGCCGCCCGCCGATGGAACCGCCCAGGACGTAGAACGGATGGGGCGCGATCGTGAAAAGCGACGGGCCGCGTCGCGCCCGCAAAGCCGCCAGGTCGTCGAACGTGCGCAGCGCCGTGGCCTCGTCGGCGCTCACGTTGAGCAGAATCACGTCGGCGCCTTCCAGTCGCATTTCCGCCGCGGGAATGAGCAGAATTCCCATCGCGGCGGCGTCGGCAAAAACTTCCGGGCGGTCGAACACCGCATCATGAAGGGTGATGGCCAGCACTCGAAATCCCAGGGAGCGCGCCCGTTCCAGCAATTGATGCGCGGAGTAATCGAGCGCGTCTTTGGGATCGTCGAGCGTATGAATGTGGAGATCGATCCTGATCCATTCGTCGTCCTCCTTCATTGGCCGGCACTACACTCCATATGATGCCTCGGCAACCGGCGGAGTTGGGACTTGCCACTGGCGATCTTCCATTTACCATCCTCTATCCTCGCTCCCCACGCTCGGGTGGTGAAATGGCAGACACGTACGTTTGAGGGGCGTATGCCGCAAGGCATGGGGGTTCAAGTCCCCCCCCGAGCACTTCCTTTGTTATCCGGCGCGGTCGACTTCCTGGCCCGCATTTATTGTTGTAGGGACGACGCTCTGTCGCCGCAAACCCGCCGGCACTCACTTTCGCGATCTTGCCGTGTGTAGGGCAAGCGCATCGCTTGCCGGGACATTCGCGGCTGATTGTAGGGCAAACGCATCGCTTGCCTGGGAAATCGCGGCAGGCGGAGCGCCTGCCCTACAATGTCTGGCTCGTGACGCCGAGCCTAGACCCGCCGATTCGCCAAGCCTAACGAGTGGAACGTGTCGAGCACGTTGTGCCGGCAGGGATTTATGTCCGCCGGAGAACGCAGAACGCGATTGAGCCTACGGGGCGGCCCTGACAAACTCAGGACTTGCGTGAGCAAACCTTTGCCGGTTCCGACAACGTCCTGCTGACGATCGGATCTGGCGTCGATGAAGTAACCCTCAAATACCAACCCGCCGGCTCGATCCCGGATGCGATGAATGTTTTCATCGTTTTCGGGACCGATCGCGAGATCGGCGCGGCCGTGCTGCCCTTCGCGCAAAACGCGGAAGGCTCGACTGTTTTTCTTCCGTTCAAAGCCGACCTGCTGCTGTCGGCCGAGCTGCGGGCTGGCGAGAGCCGCGCGTTCATCCGGCGATGGGACCGGTGGCAGTGGAGCGAGCGCGAACAAACCGGCTCGTTTCGCCTCGAGCTCGCCGCGAATGCCGTCGTGTTCCGGCTGCCACGAAAACTTTTTGACGCGCTGCCCAAACTCCGCCTGGCCGCTTATGCAAAGAATCCCATGGAGAATGACGGCTGGGGGTGGTTCTGGGGTTGTTCCGATCGTTCCGTCGATGGCGGCCTCGGCGATAAATACATTCCGCATTATCACGAGTTGCAGCTCGACGGCGGTGCCGTGTCGTTGCGCGATCGGTCCGCGGCGGGATCGCGGATTCGGATTTATCAGCTCTTCGTCCGCCTGTTTGGGAACACCAATGAAACCCGCAAGCAGAATGGAACCCTCGCGGAAAACGGCGTAGGCAAGTTCACCGACATCAATGACGCGGCCCTCGCGGCGATCGGCGCAATGGGATTCACGCACGTCTGGCTGACCGGCGTTTTGCAGCAGGCCACCGCGACCGATTATTCCGAATTCGGTCAGCCGGCGGACGACACCGATCTGCTGAAGGGACTGGCCGGCAGCCCCTACGCCATCAAGGATTACTTCGATGTTTGTCCCGACTACGCGACGAACCCGGCGGAGCGCCTGACGGAATTTCGGCAACTCCTCGACCGGCTCCACGCCCACGGCCTCAAGGCGATCATCGACCTGGTACCGAACCACGTCGCGCGCAGCTATGGCTCCTGCATCAAACCCGATTGCAACTTCGGCGCCTGCGGTTGCGCCGGCGCCGGTGACGACACCACGAAATTTTTTCATCCGCACAACAATTTCTTTTATCTCACGCCGGACGGCAACGGACCGCCCTTGCGTTTGCCGACTTTCAAAGACGGAGTCGCGCTCAGCCCGACCTGTCAGCTCCCCGGTTCTAAATGCGATGGAATCTTCGACGGCGAATTAACCGTCGGACGCGTCACGGGAAACAATTGCGTGAGCTGGACGCCGCAACTCCATGACTGGTACGAAACCGTTAAACTCAACTACGGATTCGATTTCACCGACCCCTCGAAGACGACCCGCGAATATCCCAACGCCTGGTCCCCCGATAAACCGATCCCCGATACGTGGCGGAAAGCCGACCAGGTCATCGAATATTGGCAGTCGTCAGGCGTGGACGGATTCCGCTGTGACATGGCGCACATGGTGCCGCCGGAGCTGTGGTCGTGGACCATCTGGCAGGCGCGGCAACGACGCCCCGACGTTTTCTTTATGGGCGAAGCCTACAACGACGATCCGGCCAAGGTTCCCGGGAGCGATCCGGTCGTGTCGCAGCTGAACTTCGGCCACGGCAATGTGTTGTTCGATCTGTTGAATGCCGGATTCGACGCGGTCTACGACGCGCCGGTGTATCGCGCGCTCAAGCGGATCTACGACGGCTCGGGTTGGGCCAACGACATCGATCGCGAGATTGCCGACCCATTCATCTGCCACAATTCCGTTCGTTACGCCGAGAACCACGATGAGGTCCGGCTGGCGGCGCGCCACGAGTGGGGCGGCATCGGGATGAACGTCGGCCGGCCCGTCTCCGCGATTCTCTTCGGGCTCTCCCGCGGTCCGATCCTGCTCTACAACGGACAGGAGGTCGGCGAACCGGCGGCCGGCGCGGAAGGCTTCGGCGGAGACGACGCGCGCACCAGTATTTTCGATTACTGGTCGATGCCCGAATTGGCGAAGTGGGTCAACGATCACCAGTACGACGGCGCGCGCCTTTCGCCGGAACAAAAAGCCCTTCGGGAATTCTATGGCCGTCTGATCAACCTCGCCGGCGAACCCGCGTTCCGGGATGGAAAATTCTTTCCGCTCAATGCGGCGAATCGCGACAACCCCGCTTTCGGCCGGTTTCCCGGCGAAGAGGCGAGCGGCCATTGGCTCTACGCGTTTCTCCGCTACGACGTCTCGGCCGGGCAGCGGTTTCTGGTCGTCGCCAATTTGCATCCGACGATCGCATTTCAGAACGTCCGGGTTCTTCTGCCCGCGGCCGCGCTGGAATTTCTCGACCTGAATCACCAGCCGCCGGACGCTCCGTTGAAATTCATGGAGCGTTTGGGCGAACGCGGCACCGGCACCGTTCTCAACCCTGGAGACGCCCCGGCCAGCGGCGTGCCGGTCACCGAAATCCTGCCGCTCTCCGCGTTGTATTTCGAGTTCGTCTAGACTCAGGAAGCGACGGCCAGGAGGACCGCTTTCTGGACGTGCAACCGGTTCTCGGACTGGTCGAAGATCGTGTCCGCGTTCGCTTCGAGAGTGGCGTTATCGATCTCCTGGCCGCGATGGGCCGGAAGACAATGCATCACCAGCGCGTCCGGTTTCGCCAGCCTAACGAGTGCTTCATTGATCCAGTACGGCCCCAGCTCCGCTTCCCGGCGCGCTTCCTCGCCCTCTTTTCCCATCGAGACCCAGATATCGGTGTAAAGCACGTCGGCCCCGCGGGCGGCTTCTTCGACGTCCGCGATGCAGACTATCTTGCCGCCGGCGCGTTCCAGGACGTCGCGCGAGGGCTGATACTTCGGCGGCGCCGCCAACCGCAGCTCGAAGTTCATTTTGTTCGCCGCGAAAATCCAGGAGCGCGCGGTATTCGACGCCGCGTCGCCGACGAAGGTGACGATCTTGCCCTCGATGCTTCCCCGTTTTTCCTGGACCGTGAAAATGTCCGCCAGGATCTGGCAGGGATGCTCGTCGTCCGTCAGCGCGTTGATCGTCGGGAGCCCGGAGAACTCCGCGAACTCCTCGATGTCGGCCTGCGCGAAGGTGCGAATGATCGCGCCGTGAACCATGCGCGCGAGAACGCGAGCCGTGTCCTTGATCAGTTCGCCGCGACCAAGCTGAATATCGTTCGGGTTCAGGAAAATCGTTTCGCCGCCGAGCTCGCGCACCCCCACTTCGAACGAGACCCGGGTCCGCGTGGAAGGCTTCGAGAAGATCATGCCCCAGGTCTGTCCCCGCAGCGGGAATTCGGTCTGTTTGCCGCGATTCTGTTTCTGGACCGCGGCGACGCGAAAGATGTCGTCCATCTCCGCCCGGCTCAATTGCTCGATGCTCAGAAGATTCTTCATGCCAACTCTGCGACGACCTGTTCAATCGCGCGCAATCCTTCCATCGCTTCGGGTCGCGTTAGGTTTAGCGCCGGCAAAAGGCGAATGACGGCGGCCCCTGCCGGCACCGTGAGCACACCCGCCGCGTGGAGCCGCTCCACGATCTGCAGCGCCGGCGCCTTGTCGTTTCCGGCGAAGCCGCGGGCCTCGGCTCGAAACTCAAGGCCGATCATCAGGCCGAACCCGCGCACTTCTTTCAGCACGCCCGGGAATTTGCGGATCAGGCGCTGGAGCTCCGCCATGATGAAACGCCCAATGTCGCTGGCGTTCTCCGCCAGCTGGTCGCGCTCGATAACTTCGAGGACTTTGAGCGCAACAGCGCACCCGAGCGGGTTGCCGCCGAATGTCGTGGCGTGCGTCCCAGCGGAAAGGCGATCCGCGAATTTCTCCCGAACCCAGAACGCGCCGATCGGGAATCCACCCCCGAGCGATTTCGCCATCGAGATCGCGTCGGGCAGGAAATCTTCGGCGCCGGCGGTTCCATCGAGAACTCGCTGCCAGCCGTGAAAGCGTCCGGTCCGGAAATGGCCGGCCTGGACTTCATCGAGCAGGAGCAGGAGCCCGCGCTCATCGCAGAGTCTGCGGAGGCCCAGAAGATATTCGGGCGTCGCCGCGGTGATCCCGCTTTCGCCCTGGATCGCCTCAATCAGGATCGCCGCCGTTTGCGGGGTAATCGCGGCCCGCATCGCGTCGAGTTCGTTGAATGGCACCTGGCGGAAACCGGACACCATCGGTTCAAAACCCTTTTTCACTTTTTCCTGACCGGTCGCCGCAATCCCGGCCAGGGTCCGGCCGTGGAAGGAGCCGTCGGTCGTGATGATTTCAAAACGTCCTTCGTCGTGGCCGAATTTGCGCGCCAGTTTGTAGAGGCCTTCGTTGGCCTCCGCGCCGCTGTTGCAAAAAAAGCAGCGGCCGGGACCGATCAGCCTAACGAGTGCTTCGGCCAGCTGGGCCTGGGGTTTGGTGAAATAAAGATTCGAGACGTGCAGCAGCTTGCGCGATTGGTCGAGCAACGCGTCGGTGATCTCGGGATGGGCGTGGCCCAGGGCGCAGACCGCGATGCCGCCGCCCAGGTCGAGATAACGTTTGCCGGCGACGTCATAAACGTAGCTGCCCTCGCCATGATCCAGCGCCACGTCGAAACGCGCGTAGGTCGGAATAACGTTCCGTTGATAAAGCTTCCGGATGTCGCTGAGGCGATCGACCTTGATCGTCTTCATCTCGCCGCCCATTTCCATTTTCACAGCACCACCTCCGTGCCGACCCCGGCGTCCGTGAAAATCTCGAGCAGGACCGAATGGGGGACGCGGCCATCCACGAACTGGACTTTTTCCACGCCGCTCTGGATGGCGGCCACCGCGCTGTCGACTTTCGGGATCATCCCCTTCCCCACCACGCCGTTCGCCTTGAGGTCCGGCACTTCGCTCGCGCTCAGGTGAGTCATGAGAGACTTTGGATCGGCCGGATCGCGGAGCAATCCCGGGACGTCGCTCATGAAGACGAGCCGGCGCGCCCACAAGGCGATCGCCGTCCGCGCCGCGGCCACGTCGGCGTTGCAATTATAAATCCGGCCATCCTCGCCCCGCGCCGTCGGGCTGATGACGGGCGTGATCCCGCGCCGGATGCATTCGCGCAACGGCGCCACGTTGACTTCCGTAACTTCGCCGACAAACCCGAGATCGATCGCGTTGCCTTCCTCGTCGCTCGCGGAATACTTCCGGCACCGAAAAATTTCCGTGCCGGCGAAACCGCGCGCCCTCGCCCCGAGCGCCTCGATCGCGCCGACGATCTCCGGGTTGATTTCGCGCGAGAGGACCTCGTCCACGAGCTTCACCGTCGCCTCGTCCGTCACCCGCTGACCCTGCACAAATTCGGTCGTCAGGCCGGCGCCTTCGACGGCACGCGTCACCGCTTTCCCGCCGCCATGCACGACGACGGGATTAACGCCCACCGCTTCCAGAAAAACGATCTCGCGCGCGACCCGATGCCGCTCCGCCGGGTCCGGGGAATCCATGAAGCTGCCGCCATATTTCACGACGAAGATTTCGCCGCGGAACCGCTGAATGTACGGCAGCGCTTCGAGCAGCGTGCCGGCTTTGGTGATGATTTCCTGCATGACCGCTCGCCTAACCACCGAGCGACTTCGGATCGCTCAGGTCGCCCTTGTTGAACTCGACGTATTCTTCCGTCAAATCGCTCGTGTAAAGCACGCAATCGTGCCGGCCGCTGTTCAGGAAAATGTGAAGATCGAATTCCGGCTGGCCGACGATCGCGCCCAGGGTTTGCAAACCGACCCGCGTCGGTTGTCCGCGCCGCAGCGCGAACGCGATCTTCTTTTTTCCCGGCGCGCTGTAGCCGACGTCGACTTTGCGCTCGTCGATCTTCGCCTTCGCATATCCGACCGCGCAAAGAATGCGGCCCCAATTCGGATCGCCGCCGAACCAGCTCGTTTTCACCAGGGTGCTGTTGGCCACGGAGCGCGCGACGGCTTCGGCGTCCGGCGCCGTTCGCGCGCCGCGAATATGCAGGGTGATGAAACGGGTCACGCCTTCCCCGTCGCGGACAATCATTTTCGCGAGCTCGAGCGTGACGAAGTTCAGCGCGCGCTGAAACACGTCCTCGTCGGGCGAATTGCCGGCCAGGCCATTGGCGAGAATCAGCACCGTGTCGTTCGTGCTCATGTCGCCGTCGACCGTGATGCGGTTGAAACTCTGGCCAACGGCTTCCGCCAGGCAACGGCGCAAGGAGACGGAGGAAATAGCGGCGTCCGTGGTGATGAAACCGAGCATCGTCGCGTGCGGGACCATTTGCGGCTGGATCATGCCGGCGCCTTTGCAAATCCCCCCGATCCGAACCGTGGCGCCGCCCATTTCAAACTCGACCGCGATTTCTTTGCGCCGCGTGTCCGACGTCATGATCGCTTCCGCGGTGTCGCGAGCCGCCCGATCGCTGCGCGTCAACCGCCGGGCAGCGTCCGCGATCCCCCGCTTCACGTTCCCCATCGGCATGGGCACGCCGATGCGGCCCGTGGAGCACACCAAAATTTCGCCCGCCGAAACGCCCAGGCTTTCCGCGGTGATTTGCGTCATCGACTTCGCGTCGGCCATTCCGCGCGCGCCCGTGCACGCGTTGGCGTTACCGGAATTCACCACAATGCCCCGCGCCGAATTTCGCTTCGCGTGTTTCGCGCTCACTTTCACCGGCGCCGCGCAGACCTGATTCGACGTAAACATCCCCGCGACCGCCGCCGGAACGTCCGACACAATCAGGGCGAGATCGCGCTTCGCGCCTTTCTCGGATCCTTTGCCGGTCCCGAGCCGCTTGATGTCGCAAAACACGGCCGCCGCCTTGAACCCGAGCGGCGCGCAGATGGATCCCGGGATCGTTCCGCGGAAATTTTTCACAGCAAGCCCGCGGTTTCGTCGTAGCCGCACATCAGATTGAAACTTTGAATTGCCTGGCCGCTGGCGCCTTTCACGAGATTGTCCTCGGCGCTCATGACGACGACGCGGCCAGTCCGGGGATCGTGCCGCCACGCGATTTCGATCACGTTTGAGCCGGTGACGTTCTTGGTATCGGGCAATGCTTTTCCGCCGAGCAGCCGAACGAACGGCGCGTCCGCGTAGGCGTTTTGGAGCGCGGCGCCGATCGCCTCCGCGTCGGCCGGCACCACATAAAGCGTCGTCAGAATGCCGCGGTTGATCGGCACGAGATGCGGCGTGAATTGAATCGTGATCGCCGCGCCCGCCGCAACCGACAATTCCTGCTCGATCTCGGCCAGGTGCCGATGCTTCGGCACGCCGTACGGCCGGACGCTTTCGTTGCATTCCACAAAGAGATAATCGACCTCCGCCTTGCGCCCAGCCCCGCTCACCCCGCTCAAGCTGTTGGCAATGATGCTGCCGGGCTCGATCAATTTTTCGCGCAGCAGCGGAATCAGCGGCAACAAAATACTCGTCGGGTAACAACCAGGAGACGCCACCAGCCGCGCCGCCGCGATTTCCGCGCGATAAATTTCCGGCAAACCGTAAACGGCATCGCGCAGCAACTCGGGCTCGCTGTGTTCGTGTCCGTAAAACTCGCGATAGGTCGCTGCGTCTTTGATCCGAAAATCAGCGCTGAGGTCAATGACACGCGCGCCGGCCCTCAGCAACGGGCCGGCAAAATCGACTGCGACACCATGAGGCAGCGCGAGAAATGCGAGCTCCGCAATCTCAGCGATCTTTTCGGGCGCGGCCTCGGTAAACCGCAACGTCCTGGCCGCCGGATGGGAACCGACCCGCGGAAAAACTTCGGCGATCGTTTTCCCCACGTACTGCCGTGAAGTGGCCGCGACCAATTCCGCGTGAGGATGACGCAAAAGCAGGCGCACCAGTTCCTCGCCTGTGTACCCGGAAGCGCCCAAAACCGCCACTCTTGTTGACTCGGTTTTTTTCACCGCGCGCAATGCGTATTCCGTCTTGAACCAATTGCAACGAAAAGTCGCGGGAGGAGCGGCGGCGTCCTCACGAGCAATTGGGCTTCCAGTGCCAAATCGGGTTCGGTAGTCTCCCGCCATGGAGTCGCTCTATTACGTCGGCATCGCGGTGGTCGGGCTTTTCGCGTTCATCCTCTGCATCATCCTTTTCAACTTCTTCGGCCTCTGGATCCGGGCGCGGATCGCCAACGCGCCGGTCGGCCTCGGAAAAATGGTCGGGATGCGGCTGCGAAAAGTCCCGGTCGGGATGATCGTCGATAACCGGATCACGGCGGTGAAAGCGGGGATCGATATTCCGAGCGATCCATTGGAAGCGCATTACCTGGCGGGCGGCGATGTTTCGCAGGTGATCCTGGCGTTGATCGCGGCGGACAAAGCCGGCATCTCGCTCGATTTCAATCGCGCCTGCGCGATCGATCTCGCCACGAAAGGGACTGGCAAAACCGTCCTCGAGGCCGTGCGCACGAGCATTAACCCGAAAGTGATCGACGTGCCGAACCCGAGCATGGGCCGGCAAACGATCGACGGCGTGGCGAAGGATGGGATCGGCGCGAAAGTAAAAGCGCGGGTCACCGTGCGCTCACACCTGGACCGGTTCGTCGGCGGCGCGACCGAGGAAACAATCATCGCGCGCGTCGGCGAAGGGATCGTCAGCGCGATCGGTTCCGCGGATTCCTACAAGGACGTGTTGGAAAATCCGGACCGGATTTCGAAAGCGGTCCTGGCCAAGGGACTCGACAGCAACACCGCGTTCGAAATTCTTTCCATCGACATCGCGGACGTGGACGTGGGCGACAATATCGGTGCGAAACTGCAGAGCGAACAGGCGGACGCCGACAAGCGCATCGCGCAGGCGAAAGCGGAAGTGCGCCGGGCGGCGGCCGTGGCGGTCGAGCAGGAGATGCGCGCGAAAACCCAGGAGATGCGGGCGAAAGTCGTCGAAGCCGAGTCGCTCGTCCCGCAAGCCATGGCGGATGCATTTCGCTCCGGCAACCTCGGCATCATGGACTACGTCCGGATGAAGAATGTGCAGGCCGACACGACGATGCGCGAATCGATCGCCGGCGGCGACAAACCGCGCCAGGAAAGCTGAAGTGCAGCAGCTCGCCGCCAGCATTTTCGATCACCCGGCAATTCTGCTGCTGCTCGTGTTCGTGTCCCTGGTCCGCTGGCTGATCGGCAAGGCAAAGGAGCAGGCGCAGACCCAGAGTCCGATGGCGCCCCCCCCGGTCGAGCCGGTTACGCGCGGCTCTGAAACCCGGACTGAAGAAGAACGAGTCCGAAAATTTCTGGAAGCGCTCGGACAACCGCCCGGCACGACTCCGCCGAAGGTGACGCCGCGCCGGAAGCCCGTCGTTCCGAAAATTTTTCCGAAACTGCCGCCACTGAAAACGGCGCCGCCGCCGCTCCCGGCGGAATCGTTTTTGCCGGTTCCACCACCCCTGCCCGTCCAAAGCGCGAGGGCTCAGTCCGCCGCGGACTTCGAAGTTCACGACGTCGCGCGCCAGCAGTCGAGCGAACCGTCCCCGCGGCCGGCCGCCGTTCGGGTCGACTCGCGAATCAAGCTCGGCACCCCGCAGGATCTGCGGACGGCGATTATTCTGCGGGAGATTTTCGGACCGCCCCGGAGTCTCCAGCCGGTCGACCTAACGAGCGCTGTCTGAGGCGCCGGGCGCTTTCCCGCGCCAGACCGCGAAAGTGATTCCGTCGATTTCGATCGCTGAAATTTCCTCGGAAGGCAGGAGAGCCATGATCTCGGGCGTCGAAGGGGCATCCCGCCAAAGGATCCCTCCGACGTTCCCGCGCTCATTCGCCACCGCGAAATCCCATTCGGCCGGCGTAGTGAGATTCCGCAGGACCGTTCGCTTCGCATAATACGAAAGCGGGCTGTAGTACGGAT
Organism: Chthoniobacterales bacterium; assembly: GCA_035941675.1. Lineage (GTDB taxonomy): Bacteria > Verrucomicrobiota > Verrucomicrobiia > Chthoniobacterales > UBA10450 > AV80. The sequence continues at coordinate 62,636 of DASZDT010000026.1, read as the reverse complement.
CGAAGTTGCAAAGAATGGTCGTGTCCGGCGGGAAATTGGCGGCGAGGTAACGGCCAAGATCGGGGATGAGGATCGCGGGCTCGTAAGCGGGTCCGTTGAGAATCAAAAACGGCGAGCGTTGCTCCTCGGCCCGGCGAAAGCCGGCCCACGCCAGCGATGGCAGAAGCAACGCCAAAGCGACGGCGGCGATGCGGGGAGAGCCAGCCCGAGCCTCGATCCATTGCCAGATCGCTTCAATCCCGAGGCCGCCCAGAATCGCGATCGATCCGATTACCGAAAAGCTGGCGAAATCGTGGACGAACGACCAGTTGCGCAGGATTACGAGGTACGGGATTCCGGCGGCGGCCATGAGCAGCACGGCCCACCCCGTCCAGTGCGGCCCCGCGGATTTCCGGTGCCGGAACAGATGAACGGCCCCGGCCAGAACGAAGAGCCAGCTTACGCGCAGATAATTCTGATCGAGCGCTTGAAAGATTCGGCGCAGCCATTGCGCTGAACTAAAGTGCAACGTCGCGCCGCCGCCGCTCGCGGACGAACCCGGCTGGATTCCGTTGCCGAGGCGCATGGTGACGGCGGTGCGCAAATCACGCCACGCCTCAGGATTCACGTGGCGAATCTGAAGGAGAAACAGGATTGCGGAACCCAGCGCGAGCGCTCCGATCAGAGCGGCCAGGCGCCGCGAGCGTTTCTCTTTTGTCAGCAGCAACCACGTCGCGAGCGCTGCCGTAAACAAATAGCCGGGCCAATCCGTCCAGAGTGCGCCGAGGCACGAGAGAGCAACCAGCACCGCCCAGCGCGAAGTTCGCCGAACGTCCCAGCGACGCAGGCAAACCAGCGCAGCCAGCATCCACATGACGAGGGACGGCTCGAAGTCGACCAGATCGCCGTAATGCAACTCCATCGGCAACGTCGCAAAGAACGCGACCGCAAACGCGGCGGCGCGTTTCCCCATCGCCTCCTCGGCCAGGAACCAGAGCAGGATCGCGCTCAGGATCGAACACAAGATCGGGACCAACTTCACCGCCCACTCTTTTTCGCCGAGGAGAGCGACCGAAGCGGTCACCAGCAGGGGCACGAGCACCGGATGATGAACGTAATACGCGTCCGGTGGAATCGGCAGAGCTCCGACATAAAGGGTGGCTGGCACGCCGGCGGTGGCCGCGAGGCCGGCGCGTAAATTGTTGGCGGCGGCCTGGGCGTAGGCGGCGCCGAAAACATTGTCTTCCTCGACCCACGGCAGGTTGATCGTGCGGAGCAGGGACGCGGTGAGAAACGCGATCGCGACCAGTCCCACCACCAGCCAGGCGCGGCCGTTCGCCGACCAGATCCCGGATCGAGCGGCGGAACGCAATCGGCCTAACGATTGGTTATCAGTCGCCGTAAGCGGAAACGCAGGCGACGATGCGGGCATCAGGATTGCGCGCGAGACATTCGCGCCGCGCTGCCTCTCGCGCGGCGTCCGGCGTTGCCCCCCAGGCCGTGCCAAAGCCGCCGGGGGTCTTATCGGAAATTGCCAGGGCGATCCAGGCGTTGCGGCACCAGCTAGTCGTGGCGTCGTTGCGACCGCATTCCTTCAGGGCGCGCGCAATCGCTTCCGCCTGCGTCGCGTAATTGGTCCCCCAGCCCCAGCGGTTCAACTCGGGCGAATACGCAATCGCCGCGTAGCGATCCGCGGGCCCGGCCTGTGATGCCGGGGTCAGGCCAAGAATCAGGGCTGACAAGATCAGCACGAGGGGACGACCGAAGTTCTTCATGGTGTTCGAGGAGACTGCGCTTTTCTCTGATCAAGCGTCAAGCTAGAGAAAGCGGATCTTAATCCGGGTCTCGGCTCTTCTTCCCGTGGCCGGATCGATTGCCACCAGGCGGTGCTCGCCTTCGGCCGCCTCCGCGAAATCCACCCCGGCCTCGGACCGGCAACTCAGCGATTCGCTCTCCCATCGCACCTTCGTGCTGCCATCGGCCACGAGTGGAATTCGCCGGCTCGACGGCACGTCGGGATCGACCACGTAAACGCTCCCCGCCAGCGGTGAAGCGATCAGTAATTCTCCGGTGTCCGTCGCGAGCACAGTCTGGTCGCGCAAACTGTTTTCGGCGCTGCGAAACCATTCCGTAAATTCCGCGCCGAGCCGGACGTTGCGGGCGGCGTCGTAATCGGTTGCGTCTTCGGCCGGAGGCAATCGATCGGCCACGAATTTTTCGCGCACGCCGCGGGGGTCGCCGTCGGCCAGCAATTTCCCGGTGAGCGGATGGATCGTGCGCTCCACGATTTGGCTGGGCGTCCGATACCAGCTCGTGCCGTAGTTCGCGTGCAGGTAATCGAAGACCGCGTGGAGAATCGGACCCGCCCCGGTGACTCCGGAAATCTCGCGCATCGGCGAACCATCGAAATTCCCCGCCCAGACGCCGACGGAAAATTCCGGGGTAAAGGCGATCGTCCAGTTGTCCCGGAAATCGGTGCTCGTGCCGGTCTTGCAGGCGACTGGATAATCGAAGCGCAACGCGGAGTTCATGCCGAAGGCGAGGGTGCGCGCGGAATTGTCGCTGAGAATATCGGCGATCTGCCAGACGAGCTCGGGACGCGAGTAACGATGGACGGTGGTGGCGTTGGTGGGCAAAACGCGCCACGGCCGAAACTCGCCGAGACGCGCGAGGCTCGCGTAGGCGTTGGTCATCTCGAGCAGCCGCGCCTCGCAATTTCCGAGGGTAAGTCCCAGCCCGTAAATCTCGGCGGGCCGGTTCAAACTCGTTAGGCCGCATTCGCGCAAACGCTCATGCAACGCCGATGGCCCGCCCGCGGCGAGGAGAACTTTTACCGCCGGAATGTTCAGCGAGCTGGCCAGGGCCGTCCGGTATCGGACCGGCCCGTAACAGCGGCGGTTGTAATTCTCCGGGCGATAAAAACCGCCCGCTGCCGGGAAACTGGTGCGGACGTCGGCCACGATTGTCGCCGGCGTCGCGCCGCGTTCGAGCGCGAGCAGGTAGGTGAACGGCTTGAGCGCCGATCCGGCGGAGCGCTGCGCCCACGCGCCATTCACCTGGCCCGTGCCCGGCGCGAAATAATCCTCCGAGCCAACGAGCGCAATGACGTTGCCGCTGGCGTTGTCGATGACGACCGCGGCCGCGTTGCGGACATTGTGCTCGCGCAACTGGGAGAGGCGCTCACGGATGATTTGCTCGACCCGGTCGTTGAGCCGGACATCCAGGGTCGTCTTCAATTCGCCTTGCGGAGTTTCCGGCAATTGCCGCAGCACCATCTCGACAAAGTGCGGCGCGCGGAACCGGCGCTGAGGCGGACGCAGGCTCAACGATTCCGCCACCGCCCGCTCGTAGCGGGTCGCATCGAGCTGCCGGTTCGCGCGCATCCGGTCGAGGACGGTGAGCTGACGGCGACGGGCCGCGTCGGGAGCGACGTGCGGATTCAAGCGGCGCGGATTTCTCGGGAGCCCGGCGAGAAAGGCGGCCTCGGCGTCGCTCAAATCGGAAACGGGTTTCGCGAAATAATAATCGGCGGCCGCGGAAAGGCCGATGTTGAGATTGCCAAAGTCCAGGCGGTTGAGGTAGGCCGCGAGGATCTGTTCTTTCGACCACGATTGTTCGAGCCGGAGCGCGGTTGCCGCCTCAATAATTTTGGAGCGCAGCGTCCGCGGCCGCGAGGCGGAAATTTTTACCAGCTGCTGCGTGATGGTGGACGCGCCGGAAACGAGGTGGCCGCGGGTGATCCCGGCAAAGAGAGCGCGACCGGTCGCGAGCCAATCGATGCCGTGGTGCGAATAGAACCGTTTGTCTTCGGCGGCGAGAACCGCGTCGATGACGCGCTGCGGCACTTCCGCCGGGGCCAGCTCATGGCTGAATCGTTCCGCCACGCGCGATTCACGGAGCGGGATGCCGTTGCGATCGAGCAGGGTGATGCTTTGAACCGGCGGGCGCAGGAGCGCTGGCGGAAGTGGCACGAGGCGCGGGGCGAATTCGCAGACCGCGATCGCCATCGCGAGCGTGGCGACGATCGATGCCGGATAGAAGCGGCGGATCATGGCCGGCTCACTGCAGCGAGTCCGCGTGGACCCGCGACGTCTCGGTGGTGCCCATCCGTTCCGGATGATACATCTCCTCGATTTTCGCCGAGGGAGCGATGACGTCGCCCGCCGAGATGACGCGCGCCAGATAGCGCAAGGTGTACTGGCCGGGATAAAGAAGGTCGGCGAAAAAGAGCGCGCGGTCCGTGCGCAATTCCTTGTAATCGCTCACCCATTCGGTCCCGAGCGTTTCGCCGGCGACAACTTCCTGCGATTTGAAGGCCGGGTTGATCGCCTCGAATACGCCCGGCAACGGATCGCAGACGGCGAGATAGGTCGCGCGGCGCGGCACCGCAATGTCGATCGTGACCAGGACCCGGTCGCCCACGCGTAAATTTTCCGCGGCGCTCAACTTGCCGTCGTCACCGAGCTTCGCATAATGGCGCGTGATCGTGTAACCGCGGTTCTGCGCCGGTTGCGCGATCAGCTTCGGCCGCGCCTCCGCGGTCGTCTCCGTGTAAACCTTGCCGCCGGTCTTCGTCAGTCGGACCGGATCGGTCCCGCCGGTGCCGTCGATCGGGAAGGTCGCGGTCGTGATTGGTTTGGAATCGTTGACGGAAAACGGCGTGGCGGATTTGTTCCACCGGACTTCGCCGCTGGCGTTGCGGTCGCCGGTTTCGATCTTGCGCAAATAGGCGGAGAGCGCGAGGACGGACCACGCGTTCGCCTGGGTGGTGGACCAATGGCCGTTGCTTCGGCGCGTGAAGAGCTCCGTAGCCAGCTCATCCACACGCGGCGACGCCGGCTGATGCTGTGTCCACGCCATCAAGTGAAGAGCGTTCTCGCGCGCGACCGAGCCGAAAAATTGATCGAGATATCCGGCCGTCGTCGCGTCCCGGCCGCGCAACAATTCGTCGATCATCGACTTCGGGCCTTTGCTCTCCAGAATGGCGAGCGCGACGAGGGCCCGATCTTCCGCGTTGAGTTTCGCGCGCTTCTGGAAAAGCAGATCGTGATAGGCCGGCTCCGGTTTGCCGGCAATCGCCAGCGCGTAAACCGCCAGGCAACGATCCGACAGTCCGTAACCGGTGGCGTCGTTCGCCGTGCCGCGGAGTTGTTCGCTCAGATAACCGAGCAGCTTCTTCAGTTCCGCGTCCGGCACGGCAAACTTTTGTTTCTGCGCGAGCGCGAGAGCGAGGCCGCCGTACGCGCTCCCCCACAACATCGGCTGGCGGCCGCCGGGCCAGTAACTCAATCCGCCAGAGCTGGTCTGCATGGCGAGCAGCATGGTGATGCCGCGGTTCACCACCTCGGTGATTTCGGCGTCGCTCTTGTTCATTTCCGGCAGCCGGTCGCGGAGATCGCGCATCGTCAGCCACGGCAACAGGCTCGAGGTCGTTTGTTCGACGCAGCCGTACGGGTAATGGAGGAGCTGGCGAAGCGACTCGCGGACCTCGGTCGCGCGGGTGTTGGCCACGCTTACCTCGAGCTTCCCTGTTCCCTCCAGAATTTGCGGGTCGGCGATGCGCGCGACCTCGGCGTCATTTGTCTCGATTCGTTTCGTCTGCACTTCCCGGACGAGCGGCGCGGGATAATTGACCTCGAGGTCGGACTGCAGCGCGTCGGTTAACTCGGCGCCTCCGCCGCTCTTGAAGTGCACGCTCCAGCGCCACTGGCCGTGGCCCGTCGCGACGAATTCCGCCGGGAAATCGAGCGGAACGGATCCCTTCGCCGGCACGGTGACGTGGCGCTTCGTTTCCGATGCCTTCGCGGTCGCGTCGAGCTGCAGTTCGACGTCGGCCTCTCCCGCGTTGTCGGTGTTGTTATGGAGCACCGCGCGCAAAACGACCTTGTCGCCAAAGTTCCCAAAGCGCGGGAGCGACGCTTCGATCATGATCGGCTTGCTGATCTCGAGCGCGGATTCGGCGGTTCCGAATTGGTTGAGCCGCGAGGCCGCCACGGCGATGACCCGGTAACGCGTGAGGCTATCGGGCGCGGTGAATTCGGCGTGGACATGGCCCTGGCCGTCGGTGCGCAGAGTGGCGTTCCAGAAGGCACAGGCGAGGAAGTTTTTGCGCAGTCCCTCGAGCATGGGCGGGCCGCCCTTGGCGTCGCCGATCAGGTAACCCTTGTTCGCGAAATCGGATTCGTCCGCGTCCTCTTTCAGCAACGTGGGCAAGGTCAGGCTCGTCTGGACGCCAAGACGCCGGCGTTGATTGAAGAACGTCAGCGGATCGGGTGTTTTGTAGCCGGTGAGGGAAAGCACGCCTTCGTCGACGGCGTAAAGGACAATCTCCGAATCGGCCGCGGGTTGGCCCGCGGGATCGCGCACCTCGGCATCGAGCTGGACCTTGTCGCCGGGTTTCGCGGCGGGCGCGTTCGCTTTTACGGTTACGGCCAACTTGTCGTTAGGCCGGACCACTTTGACTTCGCAATACCCGATCCGGTATTCCGGCGCCTTGATCTTGCGCGGGCTGTCGTTCGCGCCTCGCAGCAGCATCACCGAAACGAAAACGTTCGGCGCGTCGGTTTCGCTCAACGGCACCTCGATCGACGGAGCATTGCCGCTGAGGCGCTTCACGAACGTCCGCAACACCCGATCGCGCTCCACCGTGATGAGCGCGTCCCCGGCGATCGGCGTCTTGACCATGATCGTCGCTGTCTGTCCCGGCGCGTAGCTTTCCTTGTCGGTCACCAGGTCGATCGCGTAGGGGTTCCGATAATTCCAGACTGTCTCGGCCGCTCCGGCGACTTCGAAGGTGACCGCGGTGAGTATGGGCCTGCCCTGGCCATCCTGCCCGCTCGCTTCCAAGAGATATTGCCCGGGCTTTCCAGCGACGACGTCCGGCAGCGCGGCGACGTTCGGCTTGCGATCGCTGTTCGTCCCGGGCGTCGTCGTTAGCTCGCGTTCCCATTCGACGTGCAACTCCGCTTTGCTGTCGAACTCCGTCGTGTCGCCCGCGGCCGCGAGACGATTCGTTTGCCATGTGATCCGGGTGAGGCGCACCGTCGATTTCGCAGGGGTCGCCAGGATCTTTCCATCCGCGCCGACCGCGATCAGTTCGACCGGGACCTTGTCGCCTTCCTTGAAGACGGCGTCGAGACGGCGAAACCCGAAATAGTAATCCGAGCTTTGCTGGATGAAGGAGCGCGATTCCGAAACCGTCTGCTGGCTGACATCGGTTACCTCGCAGAGCAATTTCGTCGCGCGCGGCTGCGGCGCTTTCGGATTGATCGGCAACTGCGAGGAGACTTTCGCTGTCCCGTCCGCGGCGATGTCGGCTTCTCCCTGGGCGTTAAACTGGGAAACGCGGTCGAGCGCTTTGTTCAGCCGGAAATCGTCGAGCGCATTGCAGAAGGCGAAATCCGACAGCCCTTCCGGCCGGAATGAATCGTCGCGCGCGACCAGCGACCAGGTGAGCTTCGCTTTGGCGAGCGGCTTGCCCATGAAATATTTTGCCGTCACCGCCAAATCGAGCGCGAGTGGACCCGGCGTGCCCGGCGGCTCGGGAATGGTGATCTCGAAGGCGTTCGGCCGATATTCCTGCACCTGGAAGTCGCCCATGCCGATCATCCGGTGTTCGGTCACGTCTTCGACCGCCGTCACCCGATATTTCCCCAACGCGCCGTCGGGAATTTTCACATCTTCCGTGAACGAGCCGAACTCGGAAAGGGTGACCGTTTTTTCAAAAATCTGGCGCTCCTTGGCGTCGAAGATTTTCACCATCAACGTTCGGCGGGCCGGGAGGGTCGATTGATTCTCGTTCAGGTTGCGCGCGATTCCTTTCAGGTGAACGACGTCGCCGGGCTTGTAGACTCCGCGCTCGGTGAAAAGAAAGACCGCGTTGGGATCGGTGTCGTCGCCGTTGTCGTCCGTGACCCCGAGCCGGTAGAGCGGAACCGACGCGTCGCTGGAATTGATCGAGAGCAGGTGCGCGTCGTCTTCGCGCTGGGCGAAAATCCAGCGCGCGTCGGTGTGGTAGGGAAGCCGAGCGTTGCCTTCGGCGTCGGTCACCGCCTCGGCGATTTGCTTCTGCTCGGTATCGAGGAGGCGAACCCGGGTGTTCGGGAGCGATTCCCCGGTGGTAAGCGAAAAAAGATGAAGCGTGGTCGAATCCGGGTCGCGCTTCCAAACCGAGCCGATGTCCGTCAGCTGCACGACCGCCTGGGTGCCGACGCGTTTCCGGTCGCCCGTCACGGGATCGATCGATTCCGCCGTCAGCATGACCGCGCCGGTTTTGTGCTCGCCCAAAATTTCGTCCCAGTTGAGCGCTAACGTTTCCGGCTTATCGACCGCCGCGGTTGTCTTCAGGTCGCGTTCCCAAATCACGCGCCCCGGCAATTTTTCCACCTCGACGCGGCTGTACATTTCCTCCGGTGGGCGCAGATCGGAGAACTCCTCGTATTTGTCGTAGGCCTTGATCGCGACGGCCGTGGTGTCGCCGGTGAAGAGCCGCGCCGTCACCCGGATGCGGGGAACGTTGACCGAGAGCAAACGGAAACGGCGCGTTCCAGCGCGTTGTTGCTGGGTGAGGAAATCCTCGAAATAAAGGCGGGGCGCGATGGGTTTAAAGACGAGGTCGTTGGTCTGCGCGCGATCGAACTGGAAGGGTTCCCGCGCCGGCAATCCGGCTTTCGTGGTTACCCGGTATTTCGCGCCGAGCGCGAAGTTGCCCTTCAACGTGACGGTGTCGCCCTCGACTTCCGCCGCAAATTTTTCCGGCACGGGCGCGACCGAAATCCAGCGCGAGATCATTTCCGCCGAGATGTCTGGAGCGAGCGGCTTCGAGAACTGGATGATGATCCGACGCCCGGCAACCCGATTGCTTTCCGCCGCGATGCTGGCGATCGCGAATGGTTTCACGACGCCGATATCCACCTCCTTGCGCGCCGGCAAGGTCGTCTTCCATTCCGTCGCCGGCATCCCGGGATCGATGACCAATTTCCAGCCGGCGCCTGGCGGCAAAGGTTTCGCCGGCGCGACAAACAGCAAATTCTTCCGGAGCGGATGCGGTTTTTCGTTATCCGAGTCGCTGCTGTCGTCCGCCGAAGAAACCGCTGCCGGCTTTTCGCCCCAGACCGAAAGCGCGCGATCGTCGCTTTCCCACGCCGGGAACACGCGCTCGCGATTCCTGGGATCGTCGCCTTCGATCCGGGCGTCGATTTTCGCGCCGGCGGCGTTGACGAACCGGATGAATTTCCCGCAGGCGGCCGGATCGATGTTCGCGTTAAAAAGCAGGAGATAGCGCGGGATCGATGGAGCGTTCTGCGGATCGGACCCAGCCAGGGGCGCCACCCCTTTCACCCGAAACGGCGGAGTTTCGACGTTCTCGCGCAGATTGCTTTTCACTTCCCGGCCGGACGCGTCCTTCACCCCGCTTCGCAATGAAATCTGATATTTTGTCCCGAGCGGCAGCATCCCTTTAGGCGCGAAAGTTCCGCTTCGCGTGCTGAGCCAGATAAACTGCCCGTCGATCGCAGGCGTGAACACGAGCGGCGAAACGGCCGCCGCCTTCCCGATCTCGCCGCTCGCCACCATTTCGGTTGCGAACCGCAACTCAAACGTGCTCGTCGGTTCCAGCTGGCGCGAAGGAAGAAGAAGCTGGACCGGGCGTTCTTCGGCAACGGCGCCGGTTACGAACGAAAGAAGCAGTCCTATGCAGAGCGATCGTAGCATGCCGGGAGCGGAGGATAGCAGGGCCCCCGTCGGTAACTTCAATGTATTTTCTGCCTTCGCTGGACTGATGGAACGCGCCATTCCGCCTTTAACGGTCCGCCGCGGCCGGCTTGCAAAGTGAAAAAGATCCCGACGCGCGCCGAGCGTTTTCAAACGGTCCCGCTATTGCAGGCTCGCGAAAATTCGGTCGAGCTCCGCTGTGAAACGGCGCGTTGCCGCTTCATGCCCATAGAGCTCGGTCACTTTCTCGTGCCCACGCCGCGTTCGATCAGTCGCGAGCTGAGGATTTTCGATCACTCTTTTCATCTGCTCCACGGCTGACTCGATCGATGGCTCTGCCCAAACCGCGCCTTTCGGATAGGGACCGTAGTCCTGCTCGAGTCGCGCGCTGGTGAATTTGACCGGAAAGCTTGTCGTCTCGTCGAGGAAGTCAGTGACGCCGCCGTATTCGGTCGCCACGACCGGTTTGGATTGATAAAGCGCCTCGATCGGGATGAGTCCGAGACCTTCCGATCGGTGCAGAGAGAGCACGGCATCGCAGCTCGCCAGGAGATCCCCGTATTCCGATCGTGAGGTTGTCCCGTTCCGAAGGACGATGGGTAACCCAGAAATGCGTTCTCGCATTTCAGCGTAGGCGAGGTGGTCGGCTTCGGCGCAGTGGATTTTAAGGACCAGGCCGACTTTTCGGCTGGTTTTGCGCAACAGATCAGAGAGCGCCTCAATCGTGCCCAGCGGATTCTTGCGAGCCGCGGTGCTGCGCACGTCAAACGCACTGAAAAAGTAGAATCGATCGGGCTCCAGGCCGAAACGGCTTCGATCCGCGCGACCTAAAGCCGGTTGCACGTGGGGCGGCACGTAGCGAATCGGGACCGTGGCCAAAGCACGAAAGGCTGCTTCGCAGAAGCGCGAGGACGCCCAGAGCTCGTCGAGCTGCTGAAATCCGCTGGCTAACGACAGCGGCAGATGGAGCAGCTCCCAGAACCAATAGCCGATTTGATAATTGCCCTGGCTTGCCGCGATCGGAATCGTGCTGAGAATCGACGGCATCTCCGCGGCGTTGGCGTGAAACAAGGTCACGGAGAAGGGCACCCCTTCGGGATGGTTAATCCGAGAAAAAGCCACGTTTTCGGAATAGTCCTGGTCAAGCGAAATGCGGGCGACCGGCAGATTCATGCTGCGGAGCACGATCTCCGACGTGCGCGCCAACTCGGAGACACCGCTCTCGGATTCGAAGTAACCCGCCAAATTGATTCCTCGCGGAGCAACGGCCGGTTTCGGCTCAGGTCGTTTTGGGGGCCGCTCAAAATCTATCGGCAATCGCCGCTCGGCACGGGACGCCGGTGGTTTCCGGAGCCGTTTGCTGAGGGCCCGCCAGGTGCGGTGCAACAGGCGGGGGCGGGTCCCGGCTGCCAGTCCGCCGGGAAAGAGCTCGTCGTGAATGTCGTATTCCCGTTTCGCCGACGTCACATACCAATTGAGGAATTTCGCCCGATCGCGGCCGAGCGGCTCGGGGAACGCCTGCTGAAGGTCTAGCCGGACAGAGTGAAGCAGCATGCCGAGATTGCTGACGGCCGGTTCGGCGGTGGGGTCACCGGCCGGTTCGTTGAGCCAGCCGGCGAGCGGGCCGGGCGCCGCGAGGTCCACGCCGTCCAGAAGGGCGTTCGTCGCGTGGTCGGCAAACGGATCGTGCGGCAAAAGATGGCCCCAACTTTCTCGGGCGAGAACCCGGGTGCGCTGCGGTTTTTTTGCGACGCCTTCGAGAAACCTCGGATGAAGGCCTCCGTGCGTGCCTTCGCCATGGGTCGTCAGCCAATCGACGTACCGGATGAGATCGTCGCCGCACACCGACTTGAACGCCCGCACCAGATCAGCGCGGTGCTCCCAATAAGCGAGGGCTGCGCGAGTAAGGAATCCATCGCGGAACTCCAGGGGCTTGGCCAGCCAGTCGCCAAAACTGTCCGGCCCTTCCAATTCGAACGGGTGCGGCCACCGGCAGCCGGCCGGGTCGAGCCGTTGCAATAGCCGGCGAAACGCGGGAATGACCGATACGTCGGAGTCGCGAAAAGTTCCGTAGCCGTAGGGAATTTTCCCGAACTGGGACTGACCGGCTGCGTCCACCCGGCGCGAATATTCGTCGAAACACGGCCGTAAATCGGGTCGTTTCAGGAGCGTGATGTCGTTCCGGTGTTTGGTTATCCGTTCCTGGGATCCAATCGGAAAGCCGCTGAAATGGATGAAACCGATCCGTTCGCCATCGATGCACCAGCGACCCTCCTTTGACTCGACGGGGCGCTGCGAAAGATTCCACCACGCGAGATTGTAGATCCGGTCCCGGACCACGCGGACCGAATCGACAAAGCACGGCGCGAGATTCATCCAGATTTGATCGACGAAGAGCCCGTTTGGAATGTCGTCCACGCAGAAACGCATCAGCCGATCTTTCCACCAATCGAGGAAGGAATGCGTGCTGGCATTGAGCTGAATGCCCAGGAATCCAAGGTTGAATACTCCGGCGCGCAGGAACTGCCGTTCTCCGGCGCGAGTTCCCTCGTTGACCGGCTCGGTCACATGAGGGCTCAGGACGATGGCGCTTTCATGGAGGGCCTGCTGCAACGGACCTAACGGGTCGAGGATGAGCACGTCGGGATCGAGGTAGAAAACGCGATCAATCCCGCACTGATCGCGAAGATATTCGAGGAAGAACGGTTTTGCGGCGGTGTTCAATTCCAGGGCGCTATAGCGAAAGGCCATATTGTCGAAACCCGGGATACCGAGCTCCTCGGCCGGGATAATCTTGGCGGAGAGCTCCTGCCAGCCGTCGTGCACCGGGCGATCGACGACGCACACAAAAGCTTCCGCGCCCGGATGAAACGAGAGGTAGCTGTCGATCAGGACTCGAGCCTTGGGTAAGTAATTGTTCGATGCAATCGTGCAAAGAGCGACCGGCTTTTGCATTCGGTCGTCGATCGCGAGAGACGACTCGGGTGCCTTCGCCGCGTTCGAAATTTGCAGGAGGCGGGTGAGATGTTGGACCTGGTCCTCGAGGGCGCGGCGTTGCGGATCGACATCCGGATACGGCGAAGACGGACGACTGGCGGCGGTGCGTTCATGCAATTCGCGCAACACCGAAAGGGAGTGGAGCAGCGCCGGTATCGCGCCCAATGGCGGTGGGGCCATTTCCGGCGCAACGGCTCCTGCCGATTCCGCAAAACGGAGCACCTCCCGATAAGCTGTGAAAAGCACTTCGTCTTCGGAACGATCTTCGAGCGCCTCGGTGGCCGCGACCAATTCAGCCAGGGCCTGCGCGGAATAATGGCCCGCCGCGTCGGCCGCGCCCACGTTCCATTCGCCAAGGCGACGCTCCTTCAGCAACGCGCGCGAACGCCCGCGCCGCCATTGTCTTTGCGCGAATTCACGGAATGACGGGGCCTCCTGAAATTCCGCCACGATGGACTCACGAAAATGAAGGCGAAGCCCTTTCGCTTCCAGGCGCCTGCCGAGCTCGAGATCTTCGCCCATGGTTTCCCGGAAGTGGTCTTCGTCAAACACGCCATGCTCGAGGAGGAATTGACGCTTGGCCGAAAGATGTCCCGTCCAGAAAGCCGGCCAACCGACATCGTCCGGCGGGCGCGACCGGACGTAGCTCCAGCTCAGGTAATCATCGCCCTGCGCGAGATAACGGACGAGCGGAGACCTGAAGCACTGCTCCGACCAGGTCATGAAACCCAGGCAGGCATGCATGGGTTGCGGGAAGGAATCATGAAACTTCAGATGCGCGCTGACACAGTCGGGCCCGACGATGAGATCGTCGTCCAGCATCAGAATGATATCCGCTTTGGCCTCGCGAATCGCGTGGTTACGTGCGCTGGCGGCACCGCGGTGAGGTTGTTTGAGCAGGCGACCAGGCGTGGAGGAGTGAATATCAGACCAGTCCCCCGCCCCTTCGGTCCCGCCGTCGCTGACCACCAATATCTCGAACGCTTCTTTCGGGAGATCCTGTTCGGCCAGGGCCGCCACGAGCCGCTTCAGAAGGGGGAGCCGGTTCCGCGTCGGAATCAGCACGGAAACGGCAGGGATCGATCGCCTTGTCCGCCGAGCTTTCCGCGCCTTGGAATTGGTCAGCGTCTTTTCCTCCGGCGATGGCTGGGGACTTTGCTTTTGCTGACCGGTCAGTTTGGCTGAAAAATCCAGCAGGCCGTCCAGGCCCGAGATCATCACGCGCGGGAGCAACATGGGATCGTCCGGGTGCGTGCAGAATGCCTCGCGGGTGGTGAAAGCCAATCGATAGCCGCAAGCCCGGACGGATGTGGCAACGGCAGCGTTCGTGTCGCCGTGGGGGTAGGCAAGTGCGCGAACTGGCTGACCCAATCGGTCCTGCAAGAGCGCGCGGGAAAGCCGGCCCTCCCCGACAACTTCTTCCGGACTGAGGGATCGAAAGCGGCGATGCGTCCGCCCATGCGATCCGACCGCCACGTTGTCGGAGGAAAGTTGCTGCAGCGCCCGCCAATCGAGGAGAGGTGCGGGGGGCCCGTACAATTGGTCCCATTCTGCGGTTCGACCGACCTGATCGGTTACGACAAAGACCGCCGCGGGAAAGCCGAACGACTTGAGAAGCGGCAAAGCCGCGTCGCCGAAGTCCTGGTAGGCGTCATCGAAAGTGAGCAGAACGGAACGATGAGGAAAGGCGCGCCGTTCGAAGAGCATCCGCTGAAAATCTTCGAGGCTAAGCCCGATGTAGCCATGGTCTTTGAGCAGGCGAAGCTGGGCCTCGAACGCGGACGGAGAAACGCGGTACGGGGCGAGCGGACCCTCGCCGGTCTCCGCAATGCGGTGATACATCAAGACGGGCAAGGCGCTGCCCGGCCAGTACCCGACGTTGGCGTGAGGAGTCCCCTTTGCCGAAGCCGCTGCGGACGGTGAAAGCCAGCCCATCAGCGCAACGCCTGGTTCGATAGCGCGTGGTTTTCCGCGGCGCAAAAGCCGGATTTCATAAAGCGGCGCTGTCAGTGCCGCGATCGTTTCAAGCCCGGAGGCCGCGGCGGCTTCGGCGATGGTGTGCGCGCCAAAAGGCCGGCCCCAATCGAAACCGCGGCCAGTGGGTTCATCGGCGACGGCCTTGGCATTGGCCATCAGCAGGAGGCCGTCGCGTTTAAGTGAAAGTGAGAGCCTTTGCAGAATCCGCTCGAGCTCCGCAGCGCTGGGGAGGTAGCCCAGGACTTCGCTGCACACTATGAGGTCGTAGTTGTCGAAAAGATGGTTTTCCCTGATATCGAACTGGGCAAAGGTCACATTAGGCCGCCCGGCGCACCGCGCGGCAGCTCGTTGCAGGGCGATACTCGAGATGTCGCACGCCAGCAGCGTTCGAACGCAGGAAGCCAGTTGGGTCGTAAAATGACCTTCGGCACAACCCACTTCGACTGCCCGGCCGATCGTGCGGCCCTGGAGGAGCGACAGGGTTTGGCGGTATTTCGTCTGCTCGTAATCGGAGCCGTAATCCCAGGGATCTTCGGTTTCGAACTTCTCCTCGAAATAGGATCGGTCGAACACCTGACCCGACCTCGCATCGCGCTTGTGCATAGTCTCGTGGGTCAGTTCTCGTATCCGAGCGCAGCCGGGCCACTCGGCCGATAGAATTTCTTCGGCGGGGCAGGATGTTCGGCGTGGGCCAGCGAGGTTATCATGCGAAAGGCGGAGATTACCACGCAATGGCCTCGCCACTTCAATTCAATTCGCTGCCGGGGTATTCCGCGGCACCCCGGCGCAGGGTCCCGTCACGCGGAACCGGTGCTCTGTTATTTCGCTTGCGTCACGCCCGCCAAGTGCGAAACGGTAGCCTTCGCAGGAGCCGGCGTGGCGGAACTGGCAGACGCGCTGGACTCAAAATCCAGTACTCGCAAGGGTGTGTGGGTTCGAGCCCCTCCGCCGGCACCTCTGCTGTGGCCCTCCGCGCCCAGCCCGCGACCCGTGCCAAATCTTCGGACTTCGCCGCAGCGACGCGGCCAGGTTGAACGCAGTTAGTGGGGAGCGATGCCCTGGTTCTGCTTATCCTGAAGATTCTTGGCGCTGTAACTTGTGGTCGTCATCGCTTCCTTGGCTTCCGCGGAGTCCGACTCCGCCCAATGCGCCGCAATATTGCTGCCGAGTTTTTTCGGTATCCACACCATGGGTTTGCCGTCCCTGCCCAATGGCGCGCTGTTTTTATCATCCGCCGCCACCTGCCCGGTGATGTTCAGACCTGACCCGACGTCAATCTTCATAGCGACGCCGCCCTTGGCAAACTTCGCTCCGGCAACAGCCCCTGCGGTCACCTTCTTGGACCCGGCGGAGACAACCAAAGCGAATGTGCCGCTGGGCGTGGCCGAAGAATTGAACTGCACGGTATAACCGCCCGGTTTCAATGTCCCGGTGGCAAAGGTTCCCTTGGCGCTGGTTACGCCTTTAAAGGCAGTTTTGCCGCTCGAATCCGATACGATGACATTCAGGGATGGCACACTGCCATAGGCCAGCGTCGCCGCCGAAAAACCCAGGGCCATTAGAGTTCGCATGATAATTCTCATGCACGGAACATAACTGAGGGTTCGTTGTCCGAAAGGAAAAATCGCGGACCGCACCGATCTCGCGATCGAGGCGGCGAATTACGGACCGCCCGTATGCGAGGGCGGGTTCAATGGGGCTTGGGCGGGTCCAATGGGGACACGCCCTGGTTCTGCTTGTTCTGCATATTCTTTATGCTGTAGCTGTAGGAGGCTTCGACTTCTTTGGCTTCGGCTGAATCAGATTCAGCCCAATGCGCCGGAAGGTTGCTGCCGATTTTCTTCGGTATCCAAACCATCAGCTTGCCATTCTTGCCGATGCGCGTCTCCGCCATGTCGGCCACGACCTGCGCCTGAATACTGTTATTTGCTTTGACCTCGATGTTCATGGCGACACCGCCGCCAGCTAATTTCTCGGCGGTTATGGCGCTCGCTGAAGTTTTCTTCGTCCCGGCAAGGACGACCAAAGTATAGTGGCTGCCCTTCGGCGCGTCCTTTGACGTGAACTGCACCGCGTACTTGCCGGGCTGCATTTTGGGACTGGCAAAGAGCCCGCGCGAATCGGTCGCTCCTTTAAACGTGACTTTGCCGCCCGAATCCAGGACCGCGACGTTGAGGGATGGGACGGCCGTGGAAGCGGCTGCAGCCCTTATTACTGCGAGCGAAATGACGATGCTTAAGAATAGGTGTTTCACAGAATGAACAAGTCGGTTATCGGCCGCTCAATTTACTTACCGCGTCGCCTCCCTGGTTCGGGGTTTTCCCGGCGTTGTACTTGTCCTGAACGTTCTTGGCGCTGTAGCTGCCCGAGGTCATAACTTCCTTGGCCTCGGCCGAGTCGGATTCGGCCCAATGGGCGGGAATGTTGCTGCCAAGCCTTTTTGGAATCCAGACCATCAATTGCCCGTTCCTGCCGATGCGCGTGTCGGCCGACTCCGCCGACACCTGTCCCTGAATACTGGCGTTCGCCTTGACCTCGATCTTTAGCGCGACGCCGCCGGCTGCTAACTTTTCCGCCGTGACCGCGCTGGCAGACGTCTTTTTCGTCCCGGCAACCACGACGACGGTATAATGACTGCCCTTCGGAGCGCTGCTCGAATTGAACTGCACCGCATAATTCCCCGGTTGCATTGTGGGACTGGCGAAGATTCCGCGCGAGTCCGTGGATCCCTTAAAGGCCGTCTTGCCGCTCGAGTCGGCGACGGTGACGTTGAGCGTTGGAACTGCCGCGGAAGCAAACGCCGTCAATGCCAGCGAGAGCGCCGCGACAATACTGCAATTTGTTTTCGATCTCATGCCCGAAGCATAACAAGCTCGTCGGGCCAGAGCCAAGCTTAATCGCCGCGCCTGGGGGAAGCTCCTCAATCAGTGAATGCCAGCCAGGATTTCTCCTAGTGGCTCACCGGCGCAACCATCTTGTCCGCGCTCTGCGTCATGTTCTGCCGCGCGCTCTCCTGCGCGTCCCCGGGTTTCTTCATCTTGTCGTTATTCTGGGGAGCAACCGTCGTGAGCGGCCCGGCGGTCACTTGGCCGGTAATATTGAGTCCTGCTCCCACGTCCACTTTCATCGCCACTCCACCGGAAAGAAATTTCTGCCCCGAGACCGCGCTCGCCACGACCTTCTTCTTTCCCGCCGAGACGACAACAGAATATTGGCCGCCTTTCAGGGCCGAATCCTTCGAGGTCAATTGCACCACGTAATTTCCGGGCTGCAATTTTTCGGTAGCGAAACCGCCGTTACTTTTCGTTGCGCCCTTGTAGGCCAGTTTCCCGGCGGCATCCGAGACCATCACGTTCATTGTTGGAATGCCGGCGCTGTTCGCCGCCGCCGCCACGACCAGAAACAGGCAGAGCCCGACTGCTGAAAATAAAGTCTTCATCGCGCAAACTAGCCCCGCCCGGCCTTTCGCAAAAAGAAAAGATCGATCCTGATTTTTCGATTTCAGGGACGGAACATCTTGTCCGGAACATTGCTCGTGGATTCGCGAAACCCCTGCTGATGGGAATCCTGCGCGCGGTCCTGCATTTTCCGAACACTATCCCTTTGCGCCGTGTCGGTCGGGAGCGGGCCCGCGAAAACCTGGCCTACAATCCCTAACCCAGCTCCAACGTCGACTCTCAAGGCAACTCCGCCGGCCAGAAATTTTTCGCCCGCAACCGAATTGGCGACGACCTTTTTCTTTCCGGCCGCGACGATGATTGAGTAATGGCCGCTTTTCAAAGAAGAGTTCTTCGAGTTCAATTGCACGACGTAATTCCCTGGCTGGAGTTTTTCAGTCGCGAAACCGCCGTCACTTTTCGTGGCGCCCTTGTAGGCCAGTTTCCCGGCGGCATCAGAGACCATCACGCTTACCGACGGCATGCCGCCGTTCGCCGCCGCGGCCGCAATCAAAAACAGGCACACGCCCAGGGTAGAAACAAGATTCTTCATTCCCGACGCTAGCCCCGCCCCGCATCCCTCGCCAAAAGAAAAACGCGACGCTTGGCGGCAACCGCGGGCGCCGAGACGCGACTCGTTGAGCAGATACTGCTACTCCGACGCCTTCTCCGCGCCCAGTCCGGTGTTGGCGCGGACGCTCAGCTCAGCGAACCGGGCTTCGGCTTGCGGCTCGCGACCAAACAGGGTTCCCAGAACCGCGGCCAAAAATCCGAGCGGAATACTGAGAATGCCCGGGTTCTCCAGGGGGAAAATCGGCGCATGCTGAATCAAGTGCCGGGCCGACGCCGCCACTCCGGGCGGATCCACTTTCATGATGCTCGGGCCAACAACGATCAAAGCCAGCGACGCGACGAGACCGACCGCCAAGCCCAGAACCGCGCCCGTCGTGTTGAAGCGCTTCCAGAAAAGCGAAAGCACAATCACCGGCAGGTTGGCCGAGGCCGCCACCGCGAACGCCAGCGCCACGAGGAACGCCACGTTCGCGTCCTTCCCGAGCAGGATCGCAACTGCGATCGCAACCGCGCCGACGACGAACGCGGTGACGCGGGCCACCCGAACTTCCTCGCCCGGTTTTCGCTCCGCTCCTTTATGAATCACCGCCGTGTAGAAATCGTGCGCGAAAGAGGTGGACGCACTGATCGTTAGGCCGGCCACGACCGCGAGAATCGTCGCGAACGCAATCGCGGCGATGAACGCGAAGAAGATGTCGCCGCCCAACGCCTGCGCCAGGAGCGGCGCGCTCATGTTGTTCCCGCCATGGCCCGCAATAAAATCGCGTCCCACGATGGTCGCCGCGCCGAACCCGAGAAACGTCGTCATGATATAGAACGTCCCAATGAGCACCATCGCCCACACCACGCTCACGCGCGCCGTCTTCGCATCCGGCACAGTGTAGAAGCGCACCAAAATGTGGGGCAACCCCGCGGTGCCAAAGACCAGGGCCATCCCTAACGATATCAGGTCGAGCGCGCCGTGGTTGGCCGCCGTGTAACGCAAACCGGGTTCGAGAAAATTCTTCGTCACCAGCGCGCCTTTCTCGTGATAACTGACCCGTGTCACCGCCTCGAAAAACCCGCTCAGGCTCCACCCGAAATGGGCCAGCACCAGCAGACTGAGCAGGATCGTTCCCGCCATGAGCAGGATCGCCTTGATGATCTGGACCCAGGTTGTCGCCAGCATCCCGCCAAACACGACGTAGATAATCATCAGCACTCCTACGCCGATGACGGCCGCCTCGTAGCTCACGTGCGAGCTGCCGAGCAGGAGCGTGACCAGCGCTCCAGCGCCGACCATCTGCGCAATCATGTAAAACGTGCTCACCGTGATGGTGCTTAATGCCGCCATCGCGCGAACGGGCCGCGGACTAAGCCGATAAGCCAGAACGTCGGCCATCGTGTATTTGCCCGCGTTCCGCAGCGGCTCAGCCACCACGAGCAGAACAGTGAGGTACGCGACCAGCCAGCCCACCGAGAACATGAACCCGTCATAACCAAAGAACGCGATCAGTCCCGCGATCCCGAGGAACGACGCCGCGCTCATGTAATCGCCGGCGACCGCGACTCCGTTTTGCCAGCCGGTGATCCGCCGGCTCGCCGTGAAAAAGGCCGCTGCTCCCTGCGACCGGCGCGCGGCCCAATAGGTGATCCCGAGCGTCACCAGCACAAACAGCAGAAACATTCCGAGCGCGGCGGTCATGATAAGGCCTTACCTTTGGCCGGTAACATCCTTCGCCATCCTATCGAATCGCGCGGCTGCTTTGACATAAAGCGCCGCAATGATCCAGGCCATGAAGAACTGGGAGAGCGCGAACAGATACGCGAGGTTTACCGGTCCCAGCACGCGCTTCTCCATGAAAGGCCGCGCGTAACCGATTAGGACCGGCAGAGCAAAGTAGTAGACGACAAAGAAAATCATCGCCGGCACGATGAAGCGCCGCTTTGCTTTCAGCAGGGCGCGGAAACGTTCGCTGGCCGCGAGTTTCTCCCAATCGATCGCACCCATCTCGTCCTCCGCGGTCCGTTCGTGGGCTGGTTTCGGTTGCGAGTGGCTCAACGGTGCGACGTCGGTCGGCGCCGCGACGAGCGGGGTTGGATCCTCAGGAAGTTTGCGCTCGTCTGCCGCCATCGCACCACCGATATAAGTGGGCGGGATTGAAAACGCCAAGGAAAAGTCCACCCCAGCGATTCGGAATTGTCCTGATCTTCCTCGTCCTCCTTGCCCCTTCCGTTTGGATGGTCAAAACCATCCCGCCCCTTTGGCGCGACGCCGATGCCTATGTCCAGCTCACCCAGGATCCGCGCATCGCAAAATTCTGGGGGCACGCGCCGGTCTATTGTTATCTCGCCAAGATCCCCCTCTTTGTCGGCGAACACTGGGAACGATTCCGGGGACAGCCTCCCGTCCCTCGCACCATCCAATCTCAGCCTGCCCTGACTGATTCTGGAATCGCGTTCCTTATCGCGGCCCAGCATCTCGGCCTGGCTTTCGCCGCGCTTCTCTTTATCACCACGGTTACTCGCTTGTTTTGGATACGCCTGCTCCTGGGTCTTATCTGGGCAACTACCGCGCTCTTCTACACCTTTGCGCATTGCGTCGGCTCCGAAACCCTCAGCCTTATTCTAGTTGTCTGGCTGGCAGCCCGGGCCGTGCGCCTGGTCCAACCAGATGCGGAACCGCTCTGGACCGATTGGTATTACTTCGCCGCTCTTCTTCTGATCTCCATGCTGACGCGCGATCTCAATGTCTTCCTTGTCGCATTACTTCCGCTCGCATTTCTGTTTGGCCGCGTGTTGCCGGGCGGGGCCCAGCGCCCTTTCCTCCAGAACCTCGTCACCGCCACAGCTATCGGCCTGGCCTGCATCGCCATCGCTCCAACCGTTCCGGAAAACCTCGCGCGCAAAACGAAGCTGCTTCCTCATTCGAGATTCGGTTATACCTTTCTCTGGCGCCTCCACTCTCTAAGCGATCTCCCGCCGGACAAGCGTGCTTCTCTGGTGCGCAAGGTGAGCAAACGCGCGCCGACCGAGCAGGTGCGCCGGCTCATCGAGCTCTACGGTCAGTTAATGAGCGAGCAATCAGACCCGCTCGACGCGACTAGTTTCGGCAACAGGGCCATCGCGCTCTACGGCGGGAATGCTCACTGGTTGGAGTTGGAGGCGGGACTCAAACAGATGGCGGTGGCCTTTCTCTGGCCGCCGACGCCGGAGCTGGTGAACGTAATCACAGCCGATTTCGTTGCTCCCTTGAAACTGCCTCCGACCGAAGTTTCCGATTACCTTTTCGACACCACCGCATTTTACTTCTCCCATCAGGATGGGCTGCCGGACCTCGCCCACCTATCTACCTACCAGGGTGGCGCGACGATCGAAACGATCCAGGCACTGCGGTCCGAACACCGCTATTTTCGTTTGTGGGAAGGTCTAACCTATCGCGCCGCCGTCGCCATCTGGATCGGAGCGTTACTCGCCTTGGCGTGGGTCGCGCGACGAAGACGCTTACGTATCGCAGCGACCGCCGGACTGACGGCCGCGTTTGTGCTCGTAGGTCTCGCCCAGTTTGCGGCGGCCTGCGTAGTTCATGACTACGAACCACGCTTCTGCCTTCCAATGTGGCAGCTGCTGCTGCTTTCCCTGTTTCTTCTTCTCGGCAATCTTCTCGATTGTCTGGCATCCGCCCGGTCAGTTCCGGAGTAAGTCCGCCGGGCAGCTTGTTGCTCCGAGCCATGGGAGCTGCCGAAAGCCGGGTTAATCCCCGGCGGACTCTTTGGAATTACCTGGCCGGAATGCGTTCCCTGATCGCTTTCGCCAGCGGCATCATGGAAGGCGGATCGGTGTTCATGAGTTCCACGGCCGCGTAGCCGGACTCGGGAAACATTTCGAAGTTAGCGGCAACGCCGGGCGAGCCGCCATTGTGCCCGACACTATGTTTGGCCCCGGCGTCGTTAGTTCCGAATCCGTAACCGTATTTCATCCCGCGCGGACCATCCACCTTCCCGGTGGTAACCAGCTCGGTATGCGCCTTGTCCAGCAGCTTGTAGCTAAACAAGGCTTGCTGGAACTTCACCAGGTCCGGCGCCGTCGAATAACCGCCGCCGGCCGGGCCCCCTTTTACTTCGCGCAGGCTGTTGTTATCGCGAATCTCCTGTTGCGGTTTCCCGTCGGGCGACATTTTGGTATAACCTACGGCCAGGTTCGGGATTTCTTTCCCCGGTTCGTAAAAGCCGGTGTTACTCATCCCAGCCGGCCGGTAAACGTGGTCATGGACATAGCTGTAGTAGTCCTGCCCGGAGACCTTTTCGATAATGGCGCCGAGAACCATGTAGCCGGCGTTGCTGTACTGAAACTTCTCGCCGGGTGGAAAAGCCAGCGGGTCGGCGGCGAACAAAGGCAGGTGAGCGGCGACGGTTAAAAGCTTCTCGCGTTGCGCCATGAACTTCTCGTTCCAATACATCCCCATGCCCGAGGTATGGGTCAGGAGTTGATCCAGGGTCACTTTCTCAGCGACCTCCTTGTTCGGATAATCCGGCAGGTGTTTTGCGATCGTGTCATTGAACGCAAGCTTGCCCGCCTGGGCCAGCTGCGCGATGGCCACGGCCGTAAACATCTTGTTCATCGAGCCGAGATTGAACTTCGTGTCCAGGTCGATCGCCGCATTGGTCGCTTTGTTCGCGATTCCCGCAGCCTTGCTCGCGACCGTCACTCCGTTCTTCGCTACCAGGAGCACGCCGGAAAGTTTGTTCTCAGTTGCCAGGGAATCGAGATACGCCTGGAGATCGTTGCTTGGAGCAGCTTCGCTCTTAACCGGTTGCGTGGGTGAAGGCGATTCGGTCGAAGCGATGACCGCGGCTATCAACGTCGCCCCGAGCATTATGACCGTCCCTTTCATGGCTGTTACTGGACGGAGATTCCGTGAACCACGTGGAGGCAGCGCCGCCTAAAAAACCATGTTCCAATTGCGGACTACGCGAGGACAGGTTTGGAAGGCGATGGTTTGCATCGCACTCTGCGAGGCGTCAACGCGCACGTCGGCGTCGTCGCTCTCATTGTCATTGTCGTTATCCTTGTCGCTGTCGTTATCGTTGTCGTCGTCATCGGCGTCCTCGCGCTCGACGTACGAATTCGGCATAACCTGCGGCAGGTCGGTAATTTCGAGTTTGTTGAAACGTTCGCGCACTTCCGGGGGCAACTTGTCTATCTCTTCCTTGTTATCGACCGGTCCGCTGAAGAGCAGCTTGCCCTGGGGATCCTTCGCGGTCAGGATTTTCTTGCCGGCCACGGTTTCGAGTTTCAACTCTCCCTTGTCGTCGCTGAAGACGATGGTTGCCTTGCCCAGGTCGATCGTCGTCGACTTCATGGTGCCTTTGTCCGAGCTAAAGAGACGCATCTCGCGAGAGGAACGCCGCGCTTCCTCCCGAGCGCGCTGCGCCTCCTCCCGGGTGCGCTGCGCCTGCTCGCGGGTCCGCTGAGCTTGCTCGCGCACGCGCTGCGCCTCTTCCCGCGCCCGCTGCCGGGCTTCCGCGGTGGCCTGCGCGGCCTCACGCTGCGCGGTCCGCACGGTCTCCCGGATATCGGGAGTAACATTCGAACTAAAGTCGACCTTGAAGTCTTTCATCTTCTCATTGAAGTCCTTCATCTTTTCGTTGAAGTCCTGCATGTCGAACATGCCGTAGTCATGTTCGTGCTGGCGCACTTCCTTTTTGCCCAGCTTCACTGTGACCTTGGTCTCAGCGTTCTTGCGCAGAATGGTGAGGCTAACGGTGGTTCCTTCCTGCAAGCTGCGGACGAGCTTCGCGAGCTGGTCCGGCTCCATCAGGATCTGGTCGTTAAACATCTTGATGATGTCGTTCTGTTGCACGCCCGCGGCCGCGGCCGGACCATCCGGCACCACGTAATCCACGACCAGCCCGAAGCCCCTCGGCAACCCGAGTTGTTCGCTCACGACGCGCGGCACCGACGACGTTTCCACGCCGAGGAACGTGACCGGCACTTTCGGGCGATCTTTGTCCTTGTCCTTGTCTTTATAGGAGGGGACCGGCGGAACGGGCGGCACCGGCGGGACTGGAGGAACCGGTGGAGTTTGGGTAAACCCCGTGATCGGAAGCAGCCCAAGAGCTGCGATGATAGCTAACGTTTTTGTTTTCATGGTTTGGTTTTGGTTAAGGTAAATTTTCTTGTCTCAGTTGTTGCACCAGGTCGTGCTTCTCATTGTCCCACGACGGGACTGAGCGTTACTTCCTCCTTTGGGTAACTGACGCGCAGGGTGGCTCCCGTCTGGGGGTTGTGCCACTGGACGGTCTCGCGTTTGCGCGAACGCACCCGGCGCATCGGTTCGTCTTGTCCTTCGGCGAAATGCAGGCCTTCATCCTTTCGGTCGTAAACAACCTGGGTCATCGCGGCCGGAACAAAGCTATCGACTGCTTTCGCCGCCGGAGTAATAGGCGCCGGCGTTAAGAGCGCGAGGCCGGCGCTCTTCGAAGGCCGATCGACGTTCACCCGCGCCAGGACGAGAAAAGTCGCGGCGGCTGCCAGGCCAAGGCCAAGGGCAAACCAGTTCAGGCGGAATTTTCTCTGCTTCGGCAACACGCCGGCCGTAGCTGTTCCCCTCCCCGCCGCTTCTGTTTGAGCGAGACCTACTTCAATCCGCGCGCTCAGGTCCGGCGAGACCGGCCGCGGACGCAGCTTCTTCAATTCCCCTTCCAGCTCGGAAAAATCATTCATGGACAACAAAGTTCTTTTTCAAGGCCGCGAGCGCGTAACGATAACGCGACGCCGCCGTGTTCTGCGAAATGGTGAGAGCCGACGCGATCTCGGCGAAGGTCAATTCGTTCCAGATTTTCATGACCAGCACCTCACGTTGTTCCACTGGCAAACGATCAATGGCGGCAGCCAGAGCGCGCTGGGAGCCATCGTCGAAATCAAATTGTGGCTCAGTCGTTTGGTCCATGTCGGCCGAAGCAGTGGCCTCGCGCCGGGCGCGGCGGGCGTCGCGGCGGAGCAGATCGAGCGCGACTGAGCGGACCGTCGCGTAAAGAAGTCCCCGATCCGTGACCGAATGCTGTTTGCGCCAGAACCGGACGAACGCGTCCTGGACGATGTCCTCCGCGTCTGCGATCGACCGCACGAACTGGCGGGCGAACAAAACAAGCCCGGGCCCGAGTTCCGCGAAACAGACTTTCCAATCTTCTTCATGAGTGACGACATCTTCCATGACCTCTTTACGGTCTTTTAATAACCAAACGCCGCCAACCACGTATTTTGTCTAGCCGAGGCAGGCAATCATTCGGACATCTCCGTTTGCCGTGCTCTAGTGCCGCATGCAGAAGAAGCTGTTCGCCGAGCTCGGTCTCGCGCCTGAGATCTTGAAGGCGACTGAGCGGATGGGGTTCGAAGAAGCCTCTCCCATCCAGTCGGCGGCGATCCCTGTTCTGCTGGAGGGCGCTGATGTCGTCGGGCAATCGCAGACCGGCTCGGGCAAGACCGCGGCGTTCGGAATTCCGGCGATCCAGGCTGTCGATCCGGGTTTGCGCGCACCGCAGGTCCTGATTCTCTGCCCGACCCGCGAGCTGGCCGTCCAGGTGGCGGAAGAGATTGCCAAGCTGGCGTTTTTCAAGCGCGGCGTGCGTGAGTTGCCCATCTACGGCGGGCAATCGTACGAACGGCAGTTCCGCGGCCTGCAAGCCGGCGCCCAAATCATCATCGGCACCCCGGGCCGCGTCATGGATCACCTGGAACGCAAAAGTCTCCGGCTCGATGAAATCAAGATGGTCATCCTCGACGAAGCCGATCGCATGCTGGACATGGGCTTCGTCGACGACATCAAAACGATCCTGCGACAGGCGCCGGAGAAACGGCAGACCGTCTTCTTTTCCGCGACCATCCCGCGGCCCATCCAGAACCTGATTCAAACCTTCACCCGCAAGCCGGTGAATGTGCGCGTCCAAGCCGAGGCCATGACGGTGCCCGCCATCGAGCAGGTGTATTACGAAGTCGATCGCCGCTCGAAGCTCGAAGTGCTTTGCCGCCTGATCGACCTCGAGGACGTCAAGCTCGCCATTATTTTTTGCGCGACCAAGATGATGGTCGACGAACTCACGGAGCATCTCATCGCGCGCGGCTACGGCGCGGACAAGCTTCACGGCGACATGACCCAGGCGATGCGCGAACGCGTCATGGGCCGGTTCCGCAAGCGGAAGGTGGAATTTCTCGTAGCAACCGACGTCGCGGCACGCGGGCTGGACGTGGACGATATCGAGATCGTTTTCAATTACGACCTGCCTCACGACGGCGAAGATTACGTCCATCGCATCGGCCGGACGGGACGGGCGGGGAAAGGCGGGAAAGCCGTCACCTTCGTGGCCGGGCGCGAGATTTATCGGCTCGAAAACATCCAGCGTTTCACTCGGAGCCGGATCAGGCGGGAACGGATTCCGTCCGCCGAAGAGGTGGAAGGCAAACGCGCCACCGCCTTCGCCGATGCGTTACGCGAGACGCTCGAGAAAGGCGAATACAAGCGGCACGACGAACTGCTCGACCGCCTGCTGGAACAGAATTACTCACCGACCGACATCGCGTCCGCGCTGATCCACTTGTTAGGCGAAGACAAATCCCGGGAAGCGGAATCGATCCCCGAGGACCGTCGGGCTCCTCATCGTGATCTTGATCATGCTCCCCCGCGGTCTCATCGCGCCCACCCCGACCCCTCGGCGACAGCGCGCCGTGAGCGGAGCCGCGATGAATACGAACGTCCCACCCGCTCGCGCTCGCGGGAGGAAGCCGGTCCGGTTTCCCACGAAGCGGGCATGGTCCGTCTCGCGTTCAACGTGGGCCGCGCCCACTCCATTTCGCCCGGCGATTTCGTCGGCGTGATTACAGGCGTTACCGCCATTCCCAAAGGAGAGATTGGCGCGATTCACCTCCAGGATACGAAGACCTTCGTCGACGTCGCAGAACCGCGGGTCGCGCTCGTCTTGAAGAAACTGAACGGCATCAAGTTCAAAGGCCGCAAGCTCCTGGTCCGCGTCGCGGTGTAGGACGCGCAGTTGAGAATTACGTGTGGCCGGGTAGGCTGGAACTCAGAAGCTATTGGAAACTCGATGAGCAGAAAATCGTTCGCCCTCGCCTTAATCGCGGGCCTTTTTTTGGCCGGTCCGTTAACTGCCGAGCCCGATTCCAAAAAGGAACCGCCTAAGCGTTCGCAATCGGACCGCCAGCAATCCAGTTCCAGCAAGGACGCAGCGGCCGCGAACCGTCCCTTGACGGTCAAAGACATTTCCATCTTCACCTACCAGCCGGCACCGACCCGGGCGATCCAGGTGCGCGGTCTCGCCAACGAGGGCTTGGTCCGCCTGTCGGTCAACCCGCAGGGCCTGGTTACGGCCGTTAAGATTCTGCGAAGCACGGGTAATCGCGATTTCGATACGGACGCGGTTGAAGCCTTTCGCCGCTGGCGGGCGATCCGCGGCGTCGCGCGCGAAATCGACCTGCCTGTTACCGCGGTGACCTCAGGGAAGAAAGCGCCGATGCGCCTTCCGTTGACTGAGGGAAGGCTGGACGTCGGCTAAGAGCAGCCGTTCCTTCAAGGTCGACGCGAACGTCCGTGAGTCGGGACTTTGAGGAGTTGGATTACCGGAAGACGCCGCTCGGGGAACTGATCCTGCGGCGCCGGCGCATCCTGTCGTTAGGCCGGCTCGAGGTTTATGAGGTGAAGCTCGGCGACGCGTTCCTGATGTCGAGTTTGTTCCATGAAGTGGAAGAAGCTCTGGCGCGATTCGCGTTGGCGGAGCTGAAAGGAAAAGATTGGGACGTGGTGGTGGGTGGGCTGGGACTTGGTTACACGGCCATGGCAGCACTCGAACATCCCGAAGTCGCGTCGCTCCTGATCGTCGATGCCCTGGAACCGGTGATTGAATGGCACCAGCAGGGCCTCGTCCCGCTCGGCAAAAAGCTGACCGGCGATCCGCGCACCAGGATGGTGCACGCCGATTTTTTCGCGCGCGCGCAATCGACGGAAGGATTCGATCCGCAAAAGCCGCGGCGCCAGTTTCATGCGGTCCTGCTGGACATCGATCATTCGCCGAGCAACCTCCTGCACCCCGCCAACGCGGCGTTCTATGAAGCGGAAGGGTTGCGGTCACTCGCCGCGCATCTGCATCCGGGCGGCGTGTTCGCCCTCTGGTCCGACGACCCGCCCGACGACGACTTCCTGGAAAAGCTCGCCCGCGTGTTTGCGACGGCGCGGGCGCACGTCGTGACCTTTCCAAATCCGCTGACCGAAGATGCGTCCGCCAGCACCGTCTATGTCGCTACAGTTTAAAGAACTCGAACGTTCCTTCGAAGCCTTTCAGCTCGTGGCTTCCCGCCGGCTGCGACGGCAGCGCGTCGCCGAATTTTTCCCGCGCCGCGGCACTGGCCAAAAGGTGAATACCTAACGAGCCGGCCAGCTTTTCCATCCGAAAGACGAAGATCACTTCTTTGCCGATCAGGCTTTCTTCGCCCATCGAGCGCAGCCCGCCGCTGGAAACGAGACCGTAATGCAGGACGAGCCGGAACCGCGGCTCGACTTTCTGGAGTTGCTTCAATTTCGCCAGGCCGGCCGCGATGTTCTCGGCGCTCTTCTCGTCATCGTGCCAATAGGCGAGGAAACCGTCGCCGAGATACTTGTCGATCTCGCCGTGGTGTTCTTCGACGATCGCCTTGCACGACGCGACCCACGAACCGACGAGCAACGCGAGCTTGTCGCTCACCATGCTGCGGCTCAATGGCGTGAAGTTTTCGATATCGGCCACGAGAAGCCAGACCGGGATGTTGGCCGTTTCGCGAATGGTCTGCTGCGCAATCGTCGTCCGCAGCTCGCTCGTGATTTCTTCCGGCTGGCGAAAAGTAAACGGCGTGTCGCCCACCGTGATTTGGTCGAGGTCGCAAAGCCGGACGGGCTGGTGGACCCGGCGTTTGTTCAGGAAGGTTCCGTTGCTGCTGCCCAGATCGATCAACCAGAATTCGCCGACGTTCTGTAAATTGATGATGCAATGCCGGCGGGACGCTTTCGGGGAATTCAGGACGATCGAGTTCTTGTCCGAGCGGCCAATCGAACAGTTGCCGTGCAACGGCACCCGCTCGCGCCCCGGCGATTCGAGCCACGCGCCGGCTTCAGCCAAATCCATGAAGGCCTTCTAGTCGAAGCGTCGCAAAAGAAAAGCTTCCTGATTCCGCGCCGGGATTTTTTCCTTCCAGCGATTTCAACTGGTCGTTAGTCTCGCGCCGTGAGTTCCGAGGATTCGGCCGGGGGATTGGACGCGACCCTGAGGGAATTCGCCGGTGGCCAGAAATTGTTCGGCCGCTACACCCTGGTCAAGACGCTGGGGCGCGGCGGCATGGGCGTGGTCTGGCTGGCGCGCGATGAAGAGCTCGAGCGAGACGTCGCCCTGAAATTCCTGCCGGACCTTATCGTTCGCGATCGCGCCGTCCTGAGCGACATGAAGCGCGAGACGAGACGCAGCCTCGAGCTCACCCACAAAAACATCGTCCGGATTCACGACTTCATTTTCGACGACAAATCGGGCTGCATCTCGATGGAATACATCGACGGCGACACCCTTTCGAACCTGCGGGTGGACCGGCCGCAGAAAGTTTTCGAACCGGCGGAATTGGGCGACTGGACGAGCCAGCTTTGTGACGCGCTCGATTACGCGCACAACCACGCCCGCATTATTCACCGCGACCTCAAGCCGTCTAACCTGATGGTGAACGGCCGGGGCGAACTAAAGGTCGCCGATTTTGGCATCGCTCGCAGCTTGAACGAATCCGTCTCGATGCTGACCATGCAACAGGGCCGCAGCGGCACCCTCCTTTATATGAGCCCGCAACAACTCGAAGGCGAACGCGGCAGTCATCTCGATGACATCTACTCCGTCGGCGCCAGTCTTTACGAGCTGATCACGAGCAAGCCGCCGTTTTATTTCGGCAACATCGATCGCCAGATCCGCGAGAAAACCCCGCCGCGGATGACGGTCCGGCGCCAGGAACTCGAAATAGAAGGAAGCCCGATCAGTCCCGCCTGGGAAAACCTGGTGCGCTCGTGCCTGGAGAAAAATCCGGAACGCCGGCCGCAATCCGTCGCCGCGATTGCCGAGCAGCTGGCCGTGGCCGGTCCCAAGACTCGACGAGCCCGGATCGCCCCGCCCAAACAATCGAAAAGCCGTATCAGCATGCTGGCGGCGATAGGTGTGTTAGCGGGACTGGCCGGAATGGCTGTCTGGTATTTTGGTGTCCTTCAGCCGAAGCTCAAACGGCGGGTGGCCGAAACGCCGCCGCCGCCGGTGCTTGATGTATCTCCCGCACCCGCAAAGGTGCGCGAGACGCCGAGCTCCGCAGTTACCCCGGCGCTATCTTCGTCACCTGTGACCACGATCGCTGGCGCGGAATCTAAACTGCCCGCCGCCGCCGGAAGCACCTATGCAGGCACCATCCACGTCAGGAACGACAACTCGATTAGTGTGCCGCTCTTTATAACACTCGGCGCGGACTCTAAAAGCGGCACCATGACCCAAAGCGGCCGGCGCGGCGATGTGGTCGTTAGGTTCTCCGGGGTATGGGACGGTCCTGCCTTACACGCCGTGACCGACCAGGTTGTTTCTACTCCCAAAGGTATTAACTGGCAGCCGGAGTCGTTCACCCTTCGCTTTGCTGACGACGGCAAAACTGCATCCTACGAATGTTCGGCCGATGGAAAAATGTTTGTCGCAGACCTTTCCGTCCAATCGAGCTCGCTCGGCAAAATCGGGGCCGTGTACAAAGGAACCATTCACACCCAGGCGGCGACCGGTCCTGGCACCCCGCTGGCCATCAATTTTTCGCCCGATCGCAAATCCGGCACCATGACTCAGACCAGTAAGTTCGGTGACATCGTAGTCCGGTTTACCGGCATTTGGGACGGTAACATTTTGCGGGCAGTGGCGAGTGAGGTCGTCTCGAAGCCCAAAAATATCCAATGGAAGCCGGAATCGTTTATCGTCCGGTTCTCCGAAACTGCCGCGCGCGCCGCCTACGAGTGCAATAGCGACGGCCAGCTGTACACCGCCGAACTAACGCCGCCATGAATAGGTCTATCTCAAAGAGTTGGTCTCGCGTCCTGCTTTCTCTCGGGCTGCTCCTCATTCCGCTGCATCGCCTGCCGGCGCCTATCCAGGAAATCGCCGAGAGCCCAACGCCCACCCTCACGCCGATCCGGGAGCCAATCAGTTCCGTGGTTCCGGAAAGCGGAGCGAATCCGTCGCTCCCGGCCTGGCAGGGCGAGGCGTTCCCGGAAACACGTCTCCGGCGCCTGACCGCCCAGGATGTCGCCTCCTGGTCGGCGGAAAAGGTGCGTTACGCCATCAATGAGCTTTACGCGAGAGGCGGCTACGACTTTCGAACCCCGGAAGTGAAGGAGACGTTCATGCGGCTATCGTGGTATCGTGAGCGCTTGGTGAACGGCCGGACTCAGGATGAAGCTTATGGGCACTTGTCGGCGCTCGAAAAATCGAACCTCGAGCTTCTCCAGGCGATTCGTCGCGGAAAGTAACAGGCCATGAAGTCTGTCGTCAGCTTCCTGGGATTCGCGCTTCTGGCCCATCTCACCTTCGCCGAGCAAGGCAAAGACGGGCAAGGTGCCTTTCGCGTTTGCATCGATCCGGGACACCCAAGCGAAAAGAATGACGGGCTCACTCTTACCAATGGTCTGCGCGAAGCTTCCGTGAATTGGCAAATCGCGGTCCTGTTAGAGAGCGAACTAAAAAACGACGACCGAATCGAGATTGTGTTAACCAAGAAAGCCGAAGCCGAGTTCGTCACGAATGAAAAACGCGCGGCCGTCGCTAACGACGCGCAGGCCGATCTATTTTTGCGCCTGCACGCGGATGCCGGCAGCTCGAGTGGATTCACCCTCTACTATCCGCGGAAGGAAGGCTCGGTCCACGGGAGGACCGGGCCTGAGCCCGATGTTCGACAAAGGTCCGGCGCGGCAGCTACTCTGTTCCATAAAGCGTTTGCCGCCACGCTCGGGGGCAGCCTGAAAGACAATGGGGTTCGGGGCGACGAAGAAACTTTCATCGGCGGCCGCCAGGGTGCATTGACCGGTTCGATTTTTAGCAAGGTGCCGACGGTGCTGGTAGAGATGGTTTTCCTGACCAATCCGACCGACGCGGAATGGATCAAAAAAGAGTCAAACCAGATTCTCATGGCCAAGGCTCTCGCCGCGGGTGTCCGCGCGGTTCGCAGTAATAGTAAGCCGTGAACCGATGAGGACCGCGATTCAATGCCTGGCGATTGCGACTCTGTTGATTGTCACGGCCCAGCGTTTGCCCGCGCCTATCCAGGAGATGCCGGAAAGCCCGACACCGAAACCGCGATCGGTGAGAGCGGCGCCCAAGAAAACCGTTCAGCCAAAGCCATCACAGTCACCGACACCGCAAAGCAAAGCCACTCCGTCGGCGCAACCGATCTCGGCCTCGGACCAAACTGCGATAACCACCGTGCTGACAGACCTGGAGAAGAAGTGGGAAGCTGCGGTCGCCGCCCACGAAGTATCAGCGGTCGAAGCGTTCGTGGCAGATGATTACGTTAGCGTGTCGTCGGCCGGACAGGTCTTAAACAAAACCCAGTTGCTCGATCAACTGCAGAAGGACACCAATATTTACGAGTCGTCGGCGATTGAGGACGTAAACGTGCGGGTGGTGCGGCCGGATTTCGCGATCGTCACGGGGCTAACCCATGAGAAAGGCAAAACAAAAGAGGGCAAGGCTTTCAACCGCTCCTTCCGCTTCACGGACACCTGGACAAAGAGCGGCGCTGGCTGGCGCTGTACAAACGCCCAGGTCGTTAAAGTATCGGACAAATAACTCTCAACCGGTAAAGAACTCGTGCCGGCCCTCGAATCCTTTTACTTCATGGGCGCCAGCGGGCTCGCATTCGAGTGGCGAAGCAAGCTGAGCTTTCACCGCGCTGCTGGTTATAACCGGCAGGCCTAACGAACCCGCCAGCTTCTCCATCCGAAACACAAAATTAACCTGGGGACCCATCAGGCTCTCTTCACCCATCGATTCCATACCTCCGATGACCACAGGACCGAAGTGGAGCGCGATCCGGAACGCCGGCTTCTTGCGGCCCTGGAGTTCTTTGAGACCGGTTACCGCCGCAGTTACCTTACCTGGGACGCCTTCGCCATCCTTCCAATAGGCCAGGAAACCGTCTCCAAGGTACTTGTTAATCACGCCCTCCTGTTGCTCGATGACTTCTTTGCAATTGGAAACCCAGCCTCCCATCAAGGTCGCAAGCTGATCGCTCCCCAGGGATTGGCTAAGGGGAGTAAAATCCTCGACGTCGGCGACGAGCAGCCAGCAAGGGATAGTGGCAAACTCACGAACTGTTTGCTCGGCGATCGTCGCCTGATATTCCTCGCTGATCTTGAGCGGCTGCCGAAAGACGTAGTTGGCATCGCCGACCGCGACCTCGTCGAAGTCAGTCAGGCGAACGGGATGGTGGACGCGGCGCGTGTTTAGGAAAGTCCCATTAACGCTGCCGAGATCGATCAGCCAAAACTCGCCGATGTTCTGAACATTGATAATAGCGTGGCGCCGCGAGACCTTGGGCGATTCGAGCGCCACGCGGTTGCTGGGCGAGCGCCCGATCGAGCAATTTCCCTGCAGGGGAATTTTCTCCCGGCCGGGCGATTCCAACCACGCCCCGGCTTCCGGCAAGTCCATGGAGGCGTTCTATTCGAACCGGCGCAAAAGAAAAGCCGTTGTTTCTTGGCAACGGAGACGCGGCCTCAGACAATGTGCCGGCAATGCGAACGACGCTGACGCTTCTCCTAGTCTCGGCGGTAGTTCTTCGCGCGCAAACTCCGGCGGAGGCCATCCGCGCTATGGTCGAGGCGGAACGAAAATTTTATCAGAGCGGCCAGGAGAAAGGAACCCGGGCGGCGTTCCTCGAATTTCTGGCCGACGACGGAATTGTCTTCCGGCCCGGGCCGGTGAACGGCAAGGAAGTCTGGAGCAAACGCTCGGAGACCGGTCTCGATCTGGTCTGGGAGCCGAATTTCGCCGCGATTTCGCGCAGTGGCGATTTCGGTTATGACAGCGGCCCGTCAAAATGGCGCGCGAACAAGACCGAGAAAAAGTTCACCGGGTTCGGCCATTTCGTGTCGATCTGGAAAAAGCAGAACGACGGCTCCTGGAAAGTCGCGCTGGATTGCGGTATCGAGAACGCCGGCTCGGACGTGAAGCCGCCGTTAAAGCTCGTCGTCCCGAAGAACGCGGCGAAGGGACCACCGCAATCGTTGCAGGATACGCAGATCGCGTTCATAGCGACGGCGAAACTCGATTTCACGAAGGCGTTTCGCCAGTTCGGCAGTGATGACGTTCGGCTTTATCGGAACGGATCGTTTCCGACGATCGGGAAAAAGGACGGGGGCCAATTACTTGGGCGTGAGCAAGCCGGCCTTGGGATGGAAGTGATGAAAACCGACGTGAGCAGCAGCGCCGACCTCGCCTACATGTACGGCTCATATTCCGACTCGCGGACGCAACCCGCCGCGGCCGGCCATTTCCTCCAAGTCTGGCAGTCCGACGCGACCGGCTCGTGGAAGCTCGTGCTCGATTGGCAGCAACCGTTGCCGACGAAATAGTTACTCGGCGGACGGGCAGCAGCACGTCTCGAAAAAAATCTGAATCCGTTTCGTGCGTGACCCGCATCTCATTCGGGACACCGCGAACATGCAGACGCTCTTCCAGGACCTGCGCTATGGCGCGCGCCAGCTTCTCAAGCGCCCAGGTTTCACTTTGCTCGCCATCATTTCGATGGCCCTCGGTATCGGCGCGAATACAGCCATCTTCAGTCTCGTCGATACGGTCGCCTTCCGTCCCCTTCCCGTTCGCAACGCGTCCGAGCTCCAGGAACTTTACGGCACCCTCCACAACGGCGCCGACTACACCCTCCAGTCCTATCTCAACTACAAGGACTACCGGGATCGCAATCAGGTCTTCTCCGGACTGATCGCGTATCGCATCGCCGTCGCCAGCCTTAGCCACAACGGCAACAACGAGCGCGTCTGGGGGACCATGGCCTCGGGGAATTACTTCGACGTCCTTGGCGTCCCGCCTCTCCTCGGCCGCGGCTTCCTGCCGGAGGAAGATCAAACGCCGAAATCGCACGCCGTCGTCGTGCTGAGTTACGGTTGCTGGCAAAAGCGGTTCGGTTCGGATCCCGCGATCGTCGGCCGCTCCGTTTTGATAAACAACGTGCCGTTTACGGTTGTCGGCGTTGCCCGGAAAGGCTTCATCGGCACTGAGGTCGCCTACAATCCCGAGTTCTGGACCCCCATGATGATGGGTCCGGTGATCGAGCCCGGCAGCACCTGGCTCGAGAATCGCGACAGCGACAATGCTTTCGTTGTCGGGCGGCTCAAGCCCGGGGTGACAAAGGCGCAGGCGGAAGCTTCCCTCCGCGCGTTGACCTTCGAGTTGGGCAAGGAATTCCCGAAAGAAAATGCCGGTCGCGGCATCGAGTTGATTCCGCCCGGCCTGTTCATTCCCGACATCCGGAACGGCGTCTTCGCTTTCACGGCGGTCCTGGGCGCGGTTGGTTTCATGGTGCTGCTCCTGGCGTGCGTGAACCTGGCCAATCTGCTGCTCGCGCGCGCAACGGAACGGCGCAAGGAAATCGCCATCCGCCTTGCGGTGGGCGCGAGCCGGCGCCGGCTCATCCGGCAACTGATGACGGAGAGCGTCATGCTTTCGTTGCTCGGCGGAATTTTCGGCGTGCTGGTGGCGGCCGCGATCAACCGCGTCGTGCAGCGGGTCGATTTCCCGGTCGACATTTCGCTCGTCTTCGATCTGCGGATCGATTGGCGCGTGCTGTCCTTCACGCTCGGTCTCTCGCTCCTGACCGGAATGCTCTTCAGTCTTATTCCAGCGCTGCAATCCTCGAAGCCGCAGCTGGTCCCGGCGTTGAAAGACGAAACGTCGATGGCCGGGTTCCGCCGGTCTCGGTTGCGCAATATCCTGGTCGTCGCGCAGGTCACTTTGTCGCTGGTCCTCCTGATCAGCGCCGGCCTCATCGTGCGAAGTTTGCAGGAAGCGCAACGGATGCGGCCCGGCTTCAATCCGGAGAACGCCGTCGCGTTTTCGTTCGATGTCGGGCTGCAGGGTTACGACGAAACGAAAGGGCGCGCGCTCCAGAAGCAGGCGATCGAGCGGATTCGCGCGCTGCCGGGAGTCGAGTCAGCCGCGCTCGTGGACAACATTCCGCTCAGCCTCAATTACAACAGCACGACGATTTATCTCGAGGGACAACCGCCCACTCCCGGCAGTCAGCTGCCGCTCGCGATTCCGAGCTCGGTCAGTCCCGATTATTTCCGGACGATGGGAATCAGTCTGCGCGGCCGCGATTTCACCGACCAGGAGGAGAGAAAGGAAGATCGGGTGGCGATCGTGAACGAAACGTTCGCGAAGAAGTTTTTCCCGGGGCAGGATCCGATCGGAAAGCGGTTCAACTTCAGCGGGGCGGAAAACCCGTTCTGGCAGATCATCGGCGTTTGCGGCGACGGCAAATACAACAGCCTGGGCGAAGAGCCGAAGCCGGCGCTTTTCCGCCCGCAATGGCGCGACTACAGCACCGCGGTGTCGATGGTGGCGCGGACGAAAGGCGATCCGAAAACGGTGCTCACAGCCATGCAGCGCGAGATGCGGAACCTGGATCCGACCCTGCCTCTATACGGTCTCAAGACATTGAAGGACCACATGAAGATCCCGCTGTTCCCGGCGAAAATTGCAGCGGGCGCGCTGGGAAGTTTTGGCGTGCTCGCGCTGGTCCTGGCCGCGGTCGGCATTTACGGAGTGATGTCCTACGTCGTCGCCGGCCGGACGCGCGAGATTGGTTTGCGGATGGCGCTCGGGGCGCGGACTGGAAACGTGCGCGGTTTAATCCTGCGCCAGGGGATGACGCTGGCGGTGATTGGTTCGGTGATCGGGCTCGCGATCGCGTTTGGCGCGACGCGTTTGCTCAAGAGCGTCCTCTACGGCGTGGACGCGACGGACCCGACTACGTTTGTCGGCGTGACGTTGCTCCTGGCCATTGTCGCGATGCTCGCCTGCTGGATTCCAGCGCTCCGCGCAAGCCGGGTGGATCCGATGGTGGCGTTGCGCGCGGAGTAACCGCGTCTAAATGACGAAGCACGAATGACGAATGTCGAAGGAATGACGAAATCCGAATTCTCGACGCCCGGCTCCAAGCGTTTCGTCATTTGAGCATTCCGACTTCATTCGTCATTCGTCATTCGTCATTCGTCATTTCTTCCCCACCGTCCTCGTAATCAACTCCCCGTGCCAGTCCGGGTGCGCGACCCCTTTGCGATATGCTGCCAGCGCTTCGACCGACGAATTCACCCGTAGATTGCTGTAAGTCTGGTCGGGATTTTGCCAGCGCTCATGCCAGTAAATCGCGGCCTTGACCCGCGGGTAACGGGTCCGAAACAAGTCCAGGGCCTGCGTGATCCATTGCGGCTTCAGCATGCCGTGGACATCGGCCGAGAACGGGAAATCACCGGTCGCCCATTCGGCGATCATCACCGGCTTGTCCGGATCGACGCTGCACAACTCTTTGTAAGGCCAATCAACCAGGGACGGGATGTCGGGATTCGGTTCGTCCTTGAATTGCTGGCCGTAAACGCTCATGCCGAGCCAGTCGACGTAATCGGAGCCGGGATAATAGGCGGGCGCGAAATTCCAGGTGTCGATCGGATAGGAATAATTGTTGGTGTGAAACATCCATTTCACATTTGAAGCGCCGCGCGCCCGGACGCGATCGACCACGTAGCGATAAGCTTTTTTGAAATGCTCCGGCCCTTCCCATTCGTCGGGATTATCGCCGACCCATTCGTCGGCGCCGTAATACCAGCCCGACCACGGAAACCAGTCGCCATTCATTTCGACGCCGAACACGACGATCATGGGCTGGCCGAATTCGCGCGCGCCGTCGCCCCACTTGTCGATGTAGGCGTCCCATTTCCCGGCGAGGATCTCATTCAAGCCAAACCTATCGGGGCCGCGGTTCTGGGTATAAGGCCGGTCCCAGGGCGACCAGAACACGAGCGGCAATGAGCCGTGGCGCCAGATCACATTCAGGTTGCGGGTCGGAAAACTTTGCTCACCCCAGTAGCTGGACGAAGCGATGATCGCCTGGTGTTTGCCCACCATGTTTTCGAAGTCCTCGATCGTCTCGATGGTCACTTCGTCTTCCGCGTCGCCGAAATCCATGAAAGCGCCGGTGTAAGCGCCGTGCTCGGGAAGGAGGACTTCGACGCGAGTGTTGGAATCGGCGGGGCGGAGGGGCTCGGACTTACGGCATCCGGCGAGAAGGAGCAAAATGACGAATGTCGAATGACGAATGACGAATGAAGTCCGAATGCCCGAATGACGAAGAGACAAACGCGAAAGCTTTGTCCTCATTCGAGCTTCGTCATTCCTTCGTCATTCGTCATTCGTCATTCGTCATTCGTCATTGCGCGCTAGGCACGCGCGGGCACACTCGCCGTCCGCTCCAGCTTCCCCCATCCGACCAACGCTCCCTTGACCGCGCGCAGGATCGCTTTCCAAATCACATAGCTGAGCATCGGCCGATAAATCAGGCGCATCGGCAGGATTCGCCATGCGGTGAGAATCGATTCGCGTTCGATGATGCAGGCGAGCGTCGCCAGGAGCACGTCCATGCTCAGGAACGCGATGACGAAGGGCAGGACCGCGCTCCAGGCGCCGAACGGGAGTGACGCGAGCAGGAACAAATCGACCATCGGCGTGATGGCGACCAGGATGATTTGGAAAAACCAAACGCTCGGCAGACTGAACCACCCGAGCGCGCCGTACTTCCAGTTGAACACCATGTCGCGATGTTTCCAAAGACATTGCAGGGTCCCGTAGGCCCAGCGAAAACGCTGGCGCGCCAGGGTCCGCACGGATTCCGGCGCTTCCGTCCAGGCGATCGCTTCCGGCACGTAGACCATGCGCTGGCCGCGCTTGTGCAACGCGAGGGTGAGATCGGTATCTTCGGCCAGCGTTTCGAGACTCAGCCCGCCCGCGTCGTCGATGGCGGATTTCCGGATCGCGCTGATCGCGCCGGGAACGACGGTCATGCAATTCCAGCGGGTGTAGGCGCGCCGATCGAGATTGAAGCCGCAGGTGTATTCGAGCGCCTGGCAACGGGCGATGAATGTCCGCAGGTTGCCGACTTTCGCGTGGCCGGAAACGCCCGCGATGGTGTCATCGGAAAACGGTTCCACCAGGCGGCGAAGGGTGTCGCGCTGGCAATGGGTATCCGCGTCGAGAAAAACGGCGATGCCGGTGCGCATCGAGGCCAGGCCGCGCTGTAAGGCGCGCGCTTTGCCTCGATTCGGCTGGCGGAGGAGACGAAGGCGCGGATCGGCCTGCGCTAGCGTCTCGACTTCCGCCGCGGTGCGGTCCGACGAGCCGTCGTCGACGACGATCACTTCCAATTCGCCGGTGTAATCGGTCTCGAGCAAACTCCGCAACGTCCCCGCGATCACCTTCTCTTCGTTGAACGCCGCCACGATGACGCTGATCGGCTTCGCGAAATCCCGCGGCCAGGTGCGGCGAAAACGCGCCGCCAGCCAGATGACGATCAGCGTTCGCAGCACGACGAGCGCCGTCGCCACGATCATGAAGGCCCAGAGAAATTCTTCGGCCGCGTGAAAGATTCGGAACCCGGCGCCGGACACGAAATGGTTAAGGGTCCGCGCTTTCGATTCCGTCGACGGCATGAGCGAATCGCGCGTCGTCCCGAGCAACGTGCTGATGGCGACGACCGAATCGCCGCGGGTCTTGAGGTAATCCAGGATCTTTGGGAGCGCTTCGACGGTCTGCTCGCGGTCGCCGCCGGCATCGTGCAGCAGGATGATGCTGCCATCGCGGCGCTGTTGTTTTACCCGCTGCAGGATGATGTCGGCGCCGGGCCGCGCCCAATCCTGCGGATCGATATTTTCGAGCACCACCAGGTAACCGAGGTCCTGCGCGAGCTGGAGCGGCGTCAGCTCCGTGATTCGGGACGGGCTCGTATCGGCGGCGTAAGGCGGACGAAATAGCGTCGTGGAGCGGCCGGTGATCGTTTCCAGCAACAACTGCGTCGCGTTCAATTCGACCCGGACATGCTCCGGCCAGCAGAGCGCGAGATTCGGATGGTAGTAAGTGTGGTTCCCAATCTCGTGGCCTTCCGCGACGATGCGGCGGACCAGATCCGGATATTCCTCCGCGTTCGCGCCCACGAGGAAGAACGCCGCTTTTACGTCGTGCGCCTTCAGGATGTCGAGAATTCGCGGAGTCCATTTCGGGTCGGGACCGTCGTCGAAAGTCAGCGCGACCTGGTGCGGTCCGCCGGCGCCCTGATGGTAAAGCGTCGGGAATTGCGGGAACTTCGAGTAGGTCGCGGTCAGGTAACCGTCGGCATCCACCGCGAGCGCGCGGTAACCGTCGGCCGTTGATTGATCGACCGAAACGATTTCACCTTCGCCCACGTCCGCGATGGTATCGGTCCCTTTCAACACCTCGAGCGGCGCGCGGGTGGCGGGGTCCATCTTGAAATCGTTCGGAATCCCGAGCGCATCCCAGATCGCGACGTCTTCGGTTCCCAACCGATAGATCGCGAATCCGCCCGCCTTCGCCTGGCGGACGTGCTTCAATTGGTTGAGGAACGTGATCACGTCGAGGAACCAGACCGAGTGATCCTTGTCGGCGTCCTCGTAATAAAAATACGGGTTATAATGCGGCGCCTCCACCGTGGTCTTCGCGATCTGCGCGTAGCTGGCCCGGCTCATTGCCTCGGGAAAACTGATGAGCTCCCCTTTCGTGCCGCCGCTGGTCCAATCGTATCCGTAACTGCCGAGGGCGACGATCCACTGGTTCGTCTCCGCGCCATCGAGGAGAACGCTCAGCCAGCCTTCGAACCAGCGGCGCGAACCGAGCGGCCCCGCCGGATCGATGTCCGACGTTTCATCGAACAACATCGCGACGAAGCGATCGACGTTGTCGGAGAGTTCATCGAAGTCGATGTAATCGAGGTCCTGTCCCGGCTGGACGCAGAGCCAGAGCTGTTTGTCGTCGTAGTGCAGCGCGTCCGTGAACCGGTCCAGGAACGCCGTGATGTCTTTCTTGTAAGCGGGATCGATTTGTTGCCAGTCCACGACCACCCCGGCGGCTTTCGCCTCGTTCAAAGTCGCCAGCACTTTCTGGATGAACCGGTCCTGCCGCGCCGTCGAACTGTGCGCGAGATTTTCCACGGCCTCCGGTTGCCACGTGTCCCCCACCAGATTCGTGAGCAGCGGCATGAGCGCGAAGCCCCGGCTCGCGGCCAGCTTCGGCAGCCGGTTATCCGGATCGATCTGGAGCTCGCCCGTGCCGCTCGTCATGGCCATCCATTCCGGGCAAACGTGCGTGATCTGGCCGGCGTGTTGTTCGAGCGACGTGTAACTGTAAGGATCGCCGTTGGTGTAAAACGCGAGCCGCACTTCGTTCGCCGGCAACTTTTTTCGCGGATGCGCGGGCGGCGGCGGCGCGACGGGCGGCTTCGGTTTTTTCCCAGCCGTGCGCGCGGCGGCAAACTTTTCCCAGAGAGCAAGATTAGCCGCCGCGACCTGGCCCGCGGGGTTAACGGTCTGGAGCGCTTTCAGTTGTCCCTTCAACTGCCGGAGTGAGAACGGAAGATTGAGCTGGGGCGCCACGAAAAGCGTCTCCACGAAAAGGACCGTGCCGAGAAAAATCGCGATCCCGGCGATGAGCAAAGCCAGGCGCAGCCGCGGCCAGCGTTTGCCGCCGGGGTCGGAAAAAACAAAGGGCGCGATCTTGGGCTCCTCTTCCATTTGCGGGGCCTATTCTACATCATCCCGGCCAATTCTCGCGCCCGTTCCTGCAGGAGCTCGGCGGCGCGCGCGATCGATTGTTCGGGAGTGATCGGCGATCGCGCGAGAACCAGAACGTCGTCGAACAGCGCGCCGACCGCCGGCCCTCCGCCCGCGCTGCCGGCGATCGCGAACACGCGTTTGCCCGCTTGCTTCGCGAGACGCGCGACTCCAGCCGGCGCCTTTCCCTCGAGGCTCTGGTCGTCGAGCCGGCCTTCACCCGTGATGACGACGTCCGCTTTCGCGATCGCCGCCTCCAGCCCGATGACTTCGGCGACCAGGTCGAACCCTGACCTGATCGTCGCGCCGCAAAAAGTCATCAGGCCGAACCCCAATCCTCCCGCCGCGCCTGCGCCGGGCGTATCGCGGAAGTCGGAACCGAGATCGTTCGCGGCGACATCGGCCAGGCGTTTTAGAGCTGCTTCGAGTAACTCCAATTGTTCAGCAGTCGCGCCTTTCTGCGGACCAAACGTGCGCGTCGCCCCGCGCGGACCGAGCAGCGGATTCCGCACATCGACGGCGGCGACGATCGTTATCGACATTCGCTCGGCCGGCTTTTCGATCCGCGCCAGGTTCACCAGCTCCGCGGGCTTTTCAATCTGGTGCTCGTTCCCCAGGAACCGGAAACCGAGCGCCTGCGCCATTCCGAAACCGCCATCGTTCGTGGCGCTGCCGCCGAGGCCGATCAGGATTTCTTTTGCGCCACGTCTCGCCGCATCCTTCAACATCTCGCCCACGCCGAATGTGTCCGCGCGCAAGAGATCGCGTTCTTTCGGCGCGATCCGCCACAAGCCGGCCGCTGCGCTCATCTCCATCACGGCGGTGGCGCGATCGCCGAGCCAGAAATACTCGGCGCTGATCTCACGCCCAAGCGCATCACGCGCCGCGCAAATTAGCTTCTCGCCGCCGCGCGCCTGCGAAATCGCGCTCGCTGTCCCCTCGCCTCCATCCGCCATCGGCACGGTGTCAATGATCGCGTCCGGCAAAACCTCGCGCAGCCCCGCCGCGATATTGTGCGCGACTTCGCGCGCGTCGAGCGAGCCTTTGAACTTGTCTGGCGCAACAAGAATCCTCATTGCAGATTTCAGATTGAAGATTCTCCTCGTTCCCAAACTCTGTTTGGGAATGCCAGTGTCCCGGCAACTCCGTTGCCTCCGGCTGCGAAACAGAGTTTCGAAGACAAGTGCGTTCCCAAACAGAGTTTGGGAACGAGGCCGGTAGACCGAGGTCGGCAGAAGGTAGACAGAGACCGGCAGAAGAAGGAACGGCTGGCAATCATTCTTTCTTCGCGGCGAATTCCAGCGCCTTCTTGATATCGAACTGCTTCACCTTCTCGACCAGCGACGGATCGTTCGCGGCTTCGAGAACATGGCGATTCTGGAGAAGATCGAGAATCCGGCCCTGCCGAATCAGGTCCGCAATCTCGGGATCGTTGCGTAAGGCGACGATCTTCGGGTGTTCGCTCAGTTCAACGGCGCCAGGGAAGGAAAGAAACTTTCTCGCGCTCTCGGGGTTGGCGCAGACCGTGCCGGCCTCTTTCAAGGTCTGATAAACGGAAGGCGGCGTCACGTCCGTTTGCTTGACCACGTCGCCGAGTTTGCCGAGCTCGACGGAATTCTTGAGCCGGGCCAGAAACGCGGTCAACGAATCGGCATCAATCTTTTCGAGCGGGAAGGATTTCTCGTCGCTTTGGGTCGGAGCAGGATGGCGTTCGACGCGCGGCTGCGCCTGGACCTGCGCGTCGGCAATTGAGCCGACCGAACGAATCCCAACCAGCGTCAGCCAGATGAAAAACAAACCGAAGACGATCCCGGTCAGCGCGCCGG
Organism: Chthoniobacterales bacterium; assembly: GCA_035941675.1. Taxonomy (GTDB): domain Bacteria; phylum Verrucomicrobiota; class Verrucomicrobiia; order Chthoniobacterales; family UBA10450; genus AV80. Next base: position 18,213 of record DASZDT010000026.1, on the reverse strand, counting down.
AAAAACCGTAGATCAGCCGGACGCTGCCCGACGGATGTTGAGCGGTCCGTTTGAAGAGGAGCGAACCGAGACTCGCAATGACCCCGTAGACCACCAGGGCCAGAAGCGCCCCGCCGATCATCGAGACGATGAAATCGGGCCATTTCAAAATTGGCCGGAGCAAGGGAAGCAGGAGGTTGCCGCCGAAATACGCCGCGGCATAACCCGCGATGACCGCCGCGCCGCGCATCAGCTGGCGCGGAAGCCCGAGGCGATAACCGCGGATGATTTCAAAGAGCAGCAACACCACGGCGAAGGAGAGGAACACGGTTTGCCAAAGCGTCGAGCCGGCGGTCATGGATTTAAAGTTTCAGATTGATGATTGCAGATTGAGTGCAGTGTCACGCTTCCTTAATCTGCAATCTACAATCTAAAATCTGCAATGGCGCGCTGCCTTAACGCGTGGTCGCAAAGCACCAGCGCCGCCATGGCTTCGACAATCGGGACGGCTCGCGGCAACACGCACGGATCATGACGGCCGCGCGCGGCGAGCGTTGTTTCTTCCCCGGCAGCGGTCACGGTTTTTTGTTCGCGAGCGATTGTCGAGGTGGGCTTGAAAGCGACCCGGAAGAAGATGTTTTCGCCGTTGCTGATTCCACCCTGGACGCCGCCGGAACGATTCGTTGTTGTTCGCACTTTATCGTCGCGGATTTCAAAAGCGTCGTTGTGTTCGGAACCGCGCATCCGCGTTCCCGCGAAACCCGAGCCGATCTCGAAGCCTTTGGATGCCGGCAAACTGAGCATCGCCTTGGCGAGATCGGCTTCCAGTTTGTCGAACACCGGTTCGCCGAGGCCGGCCGGAAGTCCGCGCGCGACGCACGCAATCGTTCCACCTAACGAGTCGCCGTCCGCCCGCCCCTTCTCGATCGCCGCGATCATTTTTTCCGCGGCGTCAGCATCCGGACAACGAATCGCATTCGCTTCGATCTGGTTCAGCGTCACCGCCGCCGGCTCGATTGTCGCCGCGACGTCATGGACGTGAGTCACGTAGGCCATCAGCTCGAAGCTTGGAAATAATTGCGCCAGGACCTTGCGCGCGACAACGCCAGCCGCGACGCGGCCAATGGTTTCGCGGGCTGACGAGCGGCCGCCGCCCTGCCAGTTGCGAATGCCGTACTTCGCTTCGTAGGTAAAATCCGCGTGCGACGGACGAAAGGTCGACTTCATCTCGGCGTACGCTTCCGGCCGCGCATCCTTGTTCATGACCATGATCGAAATCGGCGTGCCGAGCGTCTGGCCTTCGAAAACGCCGGACAGAATCTGGCAGCGATCCGCTTCATCGCGCGTCGTCGTGATTGCGCTCTGGCCCGGCCGGCGCCGATCGAGTTCGCGTTGGATGTCGTCTTCGCTCAGCGCGATCCGCGGCGGGCAGCCGTCGATCACAACACCGACGCCGCCACCATGGGATTCGCCCCAGGTCGTGATGCGAAAGAGCTGGCCGAAGCTGTTGCCCATTGGCGCAATGTTTAGCTCGCGCCGGCCGAAATAACAACGGACGAGCCAAAAAGGATCGCGCTAGATCGCGGCGAAAGCGGTCTTCAGATCGTCGATCAGGTCGTCGACTTTCTCGACACCGACCGAAAGGCGAACAAGCGAATCGGTGATGCCGAGCGATTGCCGCATCTCCGGCGGAATCGATCCGTGCGTCATGATCGCGGGATGATTCACCAGGCTTTCCACGCCACCGAGACTTTCGGCGAGGGAGAAGAGGTGCGTGTTCTCGAGGAATCGCCGCGTGCCCGCGAGATCGGTCTTCAACACGATCGTGACCATTCCACCGAAAGCGCGCATCTGTTTCTTGGCGAGCTCATGTTGCGGATGCTGTTCGAGCCCGGGATAGTAAATCTTCTCGACCTTCGGTTCTTTCTCGAGCCAGCGCGCGATCTCCAGCGCGTTCTCGCAGTGGCGCTCCATCCGCAGGGCCAGCGTCTTCAATCCACGGAGCGCCAGGAAACTGTCGAACGGGCCGGCGATCGCGCCGACGGCGTTCTGCAAAAATGCGATCTGATCGCCGAGCTCCTTGTTTTCTCCGACGACAATGACGCCGCCGACCATGTCGGAATGGCCGTTAAGATATTTCGTGGCGGAATGGATGACCATGTCGAATCCGAACTCGATCGGTCGCTGCATCCAAGGGCTGGCGAAAGTGTTGTCGGAAACGCTGATCGCCTTGTGCGCGCGCGCGATCTTCGCGACCGCCTCGAGATCGATCAGTTTCAACAAGGGATTGCTCGGCGTCTCGACCCAGACCATCCGGGTGTTCGGGCGCATGGCCGCTTCCACTTTCGAAGCGTCGCTCATGTCGATAAACGTGAAATCGAGATTCGCCGAGCGGCGGCGCACTCGTTCGAAGAGCCGGAACGTCCCGCCGTAAAGATCGTCGCTCACCAGCACGTGCGAGCCACTGTCGAGTCCATCGAGCGCCGTCGCCATTGCCGCCAGACCTGAGGCAAACGCCCAGCCGCGCGTGCCGCCCTCGAGATTCGCGACGCAACGCTCGTAGGCGCTCCGGGTCGGGTTGATCGAGCGCGAATAATCGTAGCCCTTGTGTTTGCCCGGGCTTTCCTGGACGTAAGTCGACGTCTGGTAGATCGGCATCATGATCGCCCCCGTCGTCGGGTCGGGAGATTGACCGGCGTGGATTACGCGCGTGGCGATGTCGTGTTGTTTCTTCATGGGAGCGGATGAATCAGGAAATAAGGAAAACAGGAAAAGAATTCAGGAGGCCGGTTCGATTGAAGGCGTAATCCAAATTTTTCCTTTTTTCCTGTTTCCTGATTCGTTTTTCTTTCAGGGCATTTGGCGGCGGAGATAGGAAAGCAGATCGCTCCGCGTGATGAGGCCGAGGAATTTGTCTCCGTCCATCAGGATGGCGACACGGCCCCGCGCGAAGACTTCGAGCAGGTCGTTCATTTTGGCCGTGGGCGAGAGCGTCTCGATCTTGTCGGTCATCGCCGTGTGGACGGCGTGATTAAAACGCTCCGGGTCCTGGTGAACTTTCACGAGCATGTCGGATTCGTCGAGGAGCCCGACGACCTTGCCGTTTTCATCAACGACCGGCACCTGCGAAACATCGGCCGCTCGCATCCGCTTGACGGCTGTGAGCAAAGAATCCCCGGGACCGACAGTGATGACTTCGCCGGCTTCGTAACGATGGCTGATGAGATCGCTCAGATCGCCCTGCGCAGGTCGCCGGACGAATCCCTGGTCGGCCATCCAAAAGTCGTTGTACATCTTTGACAGGTATTTATTCCCGTCGTCGGCCACGAACGTGACGACGCGTTTCTTCTCGGTTTGCGCGCGGCAATAGCGGAGCGCGCCGGCCAGCAAAGTGCCGGACGACGAACCAGCGAGAATTCCTTCCTTGCGCAACAGCTCGCGCGCGGTCGCGAAGCTTTCCGCGTCGTCGATCGTGTAGGCTTCCGCGACGCGCGACAGATCGGCGATGTCCGGAACAAAATCTTCACCAATGCCTTCGACGGCCCAGCTGCCGGCGGTGCCGATGTTCCCGGTCTTGACGTAATCGACCAGGATCGAACCGGCCGGATCGGCCAGGACCATCTCGAGATTCGGTTGGACGCGGGCGAAGAAACGCGAGAGACCCGTGATCGTGCCGCCGGAACCGACGCCGCACACCACGGCGTCCAGGTGATGGCCCATCGCTTCCCAGATCTCGGGGCCGGTCGTTTTCTCATGAGTGCGCGGGTTCGCCGGATTGCCGAATTGGTTCACGTAAAACGCGCCCGGAATCTCGGACGCTATCCGCGCCGCCATGTCCTGGTAATACTCGGGATGACCCCGAGTAACATCGGAGCGAGTGAGGCGCACCTCGGCGCCGAGAGCGCGAACGTGCGCGATTTTTTCCTGCGACATCTTGTCGGGAATAACCAGGATGGTCCGGTAACCTTTCGCGCCGCCGATCAGCGCCAGGCCGAGGCCGGTGTTGCCGGCGGTCGCTTCAATGATCGTCCCGCCCGGCTGCAACGATCCATCGCGCTCGGCGGCCTCGATCATGGAAAGCGCGATGCGATCCTTGATCGAGCCACTCGGGTTGTAGTTTTCGAGCTTGAGGAAAAGCTGGCAGCGGCCGGTGTCGAGCCGGGTAATTTCGACGAGCGGCGTGTCGCCGATCAAGGACAGGATCGCCGGCGGTTTTTGGGACTGGGAAAGCTGCATCATTTTCTTACCACTCGGAGTTGCTGTCGGTGATGAATTGCTGGAGGACCTCGAACCGCATTTCGCCGTAATTCATCGCATAACGAAGGTCGCCACCTTTGTAGATCCAGGTCGTCGGAATCCAGCTCACGGGGAGATCGAGGAAACGCTTGATCTTGGTATCGCCCTTTCGCGGGCCGGGATCTGCCAGGATGGTGACGTTGGGCAGGCCCGCCAGTTCATACTTGGTGAGCATCGCCTTGCCGTCATCGCCGCCATTCCAGACCGAAACGAAATAGAATTTCACGTCCGGGTTGGCCTTCACGGTTTTCAGCCAGCCGCCGCTCTTCAATTCCGACTGGCAATTGCCGCACCACGGCGCCCAGAGATGGACCACGCTGAGGCCGGGCGCCTTGATCGCCTCGGAGAGCTGCTGTTCCGCCGGCGAGACGGCAAACCCGGAGTTCGCCAGAGACAGCGCCGCGACGAGAAGGAGTTTTTTGATCATTCGAAAACGTCCGGCGTCAAGCGAGGGACACGCTTCGGCGGACGAGGCAATATGCGGAGATTTGGTCGGGGCTCAAGGCGGGGGGAGTTGTAGCCGGGATCGCTGATCCCGGCCGGGCATAACGGCGTTTATCCAGCCGGGATCACCGATCCCGGCTACAGGTTGACCTCCCCACTATTCAGGCTAGTATTCCCTCCCCATTTCTGAGCGTTAGCCGGGCGTAGGAGCGCCGCGGCGAGAGACAGGAAGCGGCTCGGCGCCGCCAGGGGATTTAAGCCACTATGTTAATGCAGGATTTACTTGCGAAGTCGTACCGCGACTTCAAAGAAGGTAGCATCGTCAAAGGACGCGTTCTCGAGATTCGCCCGCGGGAAGTGCTCGTCGACATCGGCTACAAATCGGAGGGAGTCATTCCCTCCAACGAGTTCGAAGACATCGAATCGATGGAAGTCGGCGACGAAGTCGAAGTGCTCCTCGAGCGCCTCGAAAATGACGAAGGCATGGTCGTGCTCTCGAAAGAGAAGGCCGCTTACCGCCAGAACTGGAACAAGATCGCGCAGGTCTTTGCCGGCGACGGTTTGATCAAGGGCAAGGTGAAATCCGTCGTCAAAGGCGGACTGATGGTGAACATCGGCGTGGAAGCGTTTCTGCCGGCGTCCCAGATCGATATTATTCCGCCGAAAGATTTGCAGCAGTTCGTCGGCAACACCTACGACTTCAAGATCGTCAAGATCAACGACGACCGGAAGAACGTGGTCCTGAGCCGGCGCGAATTGATCGAGCAGGAGCGGAGCGAGAAGCGCCAGAAATTCCTCGAAGGGGTGAAGGTCGGCGATCGCGTCCAGGGCAACGTGAAAAACCTGACCGATTTCGGCGCGTTCATCGATCTCGATGGCATGGATGGCCTGCTCCACATTACCGACATGACCTGGGGCCGGCTCGGACATCCGAGCGAGCTCCTCAAGGTTGGCCAGCCGCTCGAAGTGGTCGTGCTCGACATCAACAAGGAGAAAGAGCGCGTCTCGTTAGGCCTGAAGCAGACCCAGAAGAATCCGTGGGACCAGATCGAAGAACGGTTCCCGGCGGGTCAACACGTCAAAGGCAAGATCACGAACCTGGTGCCTTACGGCGCGTTCGTGGAATTGGAGGAAGGCGTCGAAGGTCTTATTCACGTTTCCGAATTGTCCTGGACCAAACGCATCATGCGTCCGTCCGATATTCTTACCCAGGGGCAGGAAGTCGAAGCGGTCGTGCTCGGGGTAAACAAGGAAGAGCAGAAGATTTCGCTGGGCCTGCGCCAGCTCGAGCCGAATCCGTGGGATGAGATCGAGAAGAAATTCACGATCGGCAGCCACGTGAAAGGCGCGATCCGCAACATGACCGCATACGGCGCGTTCGTTGAGCTGGAAGACGGGATCGACGGCATGATCCACGTCTCCGATTTGAGCTGGACCCGGAAGATCAATCACCCGAGCGAAGTCTTTAAGAAGAACGACGAAGTGGAAGCAGTCGTGATCGACATCGACAAGGTAAACCAGCGGATCAGCCTCGGCATTAAACAGCTGAGCGACGATCCGTGGAAAGAGATCGATTCGAAATACAAGATCGGCGATCTCGTTACGGGCAAGGTCACGAAGCTGGCCAGCTTCGGTGCGTTCGTGCAATTGCAGGACGACATCGACGGCCTCGTTCACATTTCCCAGCTGAGCGAAGATCACGTCGCGAAGGTGAAGGACGTGCTCAAGGTCGGGCAGGAAGTCGAAGCTCGTGTCATCAAGGTGGACAAGGTGGAGCGCCGGATCGGTCTCTCGATCAAGGCGGCGAATTATTCCGAGGAAGAGCTCAAGCGCGAATCGGAAGCGTTCGACAACCTGCGTCCCGGCGAAGACATGGTAGGTCTCGAGAAAGCGTTTGAAGCCGCCGAGGAAGATTACCGGCCCGGCGAGGGGAAGAAGAAGTAGTTCGAGCGTCGGGCAGCTTCAAGGAACGGCGGTTTACAACCGCCGTTTTTTGTTGTTCCGACGCAGTAGAAATCCTGGATCCTCGAAGTCGTCTGCCGGTGAATCATCGCGATTAGATTAGCCTTGTGCCCCACTTTCCTCGGGCTAAAACCAAACTCGTGCCCACCGAACGCCGGCTAACGCTGGAAGGTTTCCTTCGTGCTTTCGAAGCACAAGATCGAAACCAGCCTGATCATCCATGTTCTGTTTCATCCTCGGCGCTGGCGCTTCAAAACCATCCGGCGTACGGACTGGTGCTAAGCTGGCGCGTTTCTTCGTAGAAGAAATGTATCACGCGGAAAATTTTGAAACGGGGGCGATGGAGCAGTGGGCGATGGCGGAAAGGCTTGGCATCGCAGGCTTTGATCTCGCACGTGCCGAAGAATTCTACCCTCAACTATATCTCCGTAAGTTCGGCGAACATCACGACCGCGGCTACGCCTTTCTCGAGCAGGAAATGGGGGGCCGTGAACCGAGCTACGGCTATTCGGTGCTTGCGTGGATACTGACACAAACGCCGCACAAGGTCGTTGTGACGACGAACTTTGATAACTTGGTGGCCGATGCGATTTCCATCCATTCGTCGACTTTTCCGCGAATCGTCGGGCACGAGTCCCTCGCGGGCTTTGTCCAGGCAGCGTTGCGCCGGCCTTTGATTGCCAAGGTGCACGGAGACTGGGTTTCGCTCCCCGCAATACGCCCGATGAAATCGCGGAATTATCAGATCAATGAAAAACCGCAATGAAGCGAGTTTTCGAGCGCTTTACCCCATCGTGATCGGTTTCGGCGGAAACGATGGTAGCCTTATGGGGACTTTAGAGGGCCTCCCGATGGGAGTGCCAGAGAGTATTTATTGGTGTCAACGCGATGGCTCTCCCTTGTCCCCACGCGTAACAAAGCTCCTGGAAGAAAAGAGAGGAAACCTCGTCATCATTCCGGGATTCGACGAACTGATGCTCAAGATTCAGGATCACATGCGATCTGCCTGGGGGATGCCGGACTTACTTACAGAAATGGAGAAGCGGCAACGCGATCGCGAGAAATCTTATCACGACCAGCGGGAGCGCATCGCTACCGCGCTGACTGTGCAAGCCAAAGAAGCTGTCACGAAAACCGAAGATCAACCTGCCGCACGCAAAGTTGAAACTTCCGAAGAGCGCGACCTGGCCGACGCCGCCGTCCGGCTGCTCGCGCCCACCGAAAAAGCTTGGTGGCAATGGGTGATGGAAGCGGAGCGCGAACAAGATGTGGACCGGAAGAACGCCATTTTCGAGAAAGCGTTGGAACAGTTGGAACAAGAGCCCAATCTTCTCGGTTTCTACGCAAAATTTCTAGCTGAGGAGCGCAAAGATTTCGATCGCGCAGAAGATTTCTACAAGCGCGCTCTTGAGCTCGACCCCAACCACGCCAATAATCTCGGTAACTATGCGCTCTTGGGCGGCAAGCGCAAGGATTTCGATCGCGCAGAAGATTTCTACAAGCGCGCCATTCAGGCCGCTCCCGAGCACGCCAATAATCTCGGTAACTATGCGCTCTTCTTAGACGACGATCGCAAGGATTTCGACCGGGCAGAAGAATTCTACAAGCGGGCTCTCGAGGTCGACCCGAGCCACAGCAACAATCTCAGCAATTATGCGATTTTTTTGAGCGATCGCCGCAAGAATTCCGATCGCGCAGAAGAGTTTCATAACCGCTCTATCGAGATCGACCCGGACCGTCCAAACATCCTCGGTGGCTACGCGGTTTTCTTAGCTAACGAGCGCAACGATGTCGACCGGGCACAAGAGTTCTATACCCGCGCCCTCAAGGCTGAGCCGAATCGCGCAAACACGCTTGGTAACTATGCCGGCCTTCTTCTCAGTCTTGGAAACACGACGCAAGGTTTCGAATTGTTGGGCCGCGCAGAGACTTTGGTCGAGAACCCCGCGTTGTCAGTTGAACTGGCTTTTTATAGGCTGGCTCATGACCCGCAGAAACGCACCGAACACTTGGCTAGCCTAAAAGGGCTCCTTCGGTCAGGCGCACGATCGCCCGGTTGGGCATTCGATAGAAATATCGAAAGGGCAAGAAAAGACGGTTTTCCGAACGTTTCGCTGCTGGTCGCGCTGGCCAAGGTCATTAACGACGAAGCCCCTTTATCGTCGCTCGACGCGTTCGGTGACCGCGTGTGACGTCAAGGAACGGCGGTTTATCCCGCGGCTGCGGGACCGACGGCGGCTAAAGCCGCCGCTCCTTGGTCTTACTTCGCGAGCTCGTAGAGGTAGGGCGGCGTTTAACTACGCTGTCATCCCGAGCGAAGCGAAGCGAAGTCGAGGGACCTCGCAGTCGTACCATCGGTCACGCAAGTCCGCTTGCGCGATCCACGGAGATCGGCGTGACGAATTCGTGTTCGATAGCTTGGTCGCGTTAGGAGCGCGTGCGGGGTCCCTCGTCCCGCGGTGGCGGGACTCGGGATGACCACGCGGTCCTCTGTCTTAGGTGGGCACGACGAAGCAAGGAACGGCGGTTTACAAACCGCCGACGGCGGCTAAAGCCGCCGCTCCCTGGTTTTACTTCCCGAGCTCGTAGAGGTATTCGACGAACGACATCGCGGCGCCGTCGAAGCCCTGGATCTTCGGGTTCGTGGATTCGATCACGTAGTATTCGTCCGGGGCGTGCGCGCCGCTGCCGTGGCCGAGGCCGAAATGTCCGGACGCCAGCTTCAGCGGTTCACCGGTGAAAACGAAACCGGGATACGAACCGGCGTTGCGCGGCCACATCACTGGATCGATGCCGGCGCGTTTCAGCACCGCGATCTGCGCCTGGATCAACGGCGCGCTGGCCGCGGTCTGCGTCGGATCGTAACCGCCGCTCATGTTGACTTCGATGTCGCCAAAGCCGCGCTTCGCGAGGTGCGCCTTGATCGCGGGCACGACGTCGGCCGCTTTCATGTCCGGCACCAAACGAAAATCCATTTTCGCGACGGCCTTGTGCGGAAGCACTGTCTTGCCGCCAGGGCCGGTGTAACCGCCCACCAAGCCCTCGATGTTCGCGGTCGGCTGCGATTCCAGCCGGATATTCGCCTGTTCCCACGGCAGATCGTTGATCCAATGCTGCACGTTCATCTGCTTCTTCGACTGCGCTTCGTTGCGGACCTTCGCGGCGGCCGCGATCATCTTCTTTTCCTCATCGCTGATCGGGCGCGGCTTGGGATAATTATCGATCGCGATTTCGTTGCCATCTTCCGAGACCAGGGTGTTGAGCGCCTTGACCAAATGCCAGGCCGGACTGTCGACCATGGCTTTCAACGACGAATGAATGTCCTTGCCGGGTCCGCGTCCCCATTTCTCGCCGGTCGAGACCAACTCGAGCTCGACCACGCCTTTCGCGCCGAGACTTACCGTCACGATGCCGTCGAGATCCTGCATCGAGGAAGGCATGAAAACGCCGACGGTTTTCCCGAGCGCCGCCTGCACCTCGGGCTTGTGGACGAGCTGCCCAATGTGCGGCGAACCAATCTCCTCTTCGCCCTCCGCGACCATCACCAAATTCACCGGCATCTTTTTTCCCGCACCCTTGATCGCATGCAACGCCGCCAGGAACGCCGACTCCGGCCCCTTCTGGTTGACCGCGCCGCGGCCGACGATCGCTTTTCCTAATCCCGGTTTATCGACCAGCGCGGCCTCGAGCGGCGGCGAAGTCCATTCCTTCGGATCGAACTGCTTCACGTCGTACATGAAATAAAGGCCGACGGTCTTGGCCGCGCCCGCGTCGAGGGTCGCGAACACGCCCGGTTTGCCGTCGGTCTGGATGACGGTCGCCTGCTGAAAACCGGCCTCCTTCGCGAGCTTTGCCATGTACTCCGCGCCTTCGGCCGAGTTGAGGTTCTCGGCGGCGATGGAGGGCAGCTTGATCCAATCCTGCAAACGCTTCACCGCTTCGTCGTGGCGTTTTGTGATCTCGGCCTTGATGGGGGCGAGATCTTCGGCAGCCCTGGCGGAAAAGGCGGTCGCAAGCGCGACCGCGGTGATCAATGCGCGGCGTGTGTTCGTGGTCATGAAGATACCTCACACAAAGGACGCAAAGTTCACAAAGGAATTTTTTTCTGTGTTCCCTTTGTGACCCTTCGTGACTTTCCGTTCGTTACCAAAACCCCTCGTCCCAGCGCCCTGGTTCCCAAACTCTGTGACCCCCCTCGTTCCCAAACTCTGTTTGGGAATGCCGTTGTCTTCGAAACTCTGTTTCGCAGCGGAGGCAACGGAGTTGCCGGGACAAGTGCGTTCCCAAACAGAGTTTGGGAACGAGGTAACTCCAGCGTGGGTAAGAAGGAGTTCGATATTGTAGCGACGGCGCTCAGTCGCCGTATACACGCTGGGCAACAAGTGACGCGTTCTTACGCCGACAGAGCGGCGTCGCTACAACGGCAGCGTCTGTCCGGCGAAATCCAAGACTCCGCGCTGCCGGGCGTGCCCGGCGAACGGAAACCCTCGTTAAATCCCCTCGTTACCCCCCTCGTTCCCAAACTCTGTTTGGGAATGCCGTTGTCTTCGAAACTCTGTTTCGCAGCGGAGGCAACAGAGTTGCCGGGGACAAGTGCGTTCCCAAACAGAGTTTGGGAACGAGGTAACTCCAGCGTGGGTAGGAGGAGTTCGGTATCGTAGCGACGGCGCTCAGTTGCCGTAAATACGCTGGGCGACAAGTGACGCGTTCTTACGCCGACAGAGCGGCGTCGCTACAACGGGGCGTCTGGGCGTGGCGTGGCTCGAACTGCAACGTCTGTCCTGCGATGCCCTAAAATTCCGCGCTGCCAGGCGTGCGCGCGAAGGGAATCACGTCGCGGATGTTCGACACGCCGGTCACGAACATGAGCATGCGCTCGAAGCCCAGCCCGAAACCGGCGTGCGGCACCGTCCCGTAGCGGCGCAGGTCGAGGTACCATTTGTAATCCGCGGGATCCATCTGGTGGCGGCGCATGTTTTCTTCGAGCACCTCCAGCCGTTCCTCGCGCTGGCTGCCGCCGACGATCTCACCGATCCCCGGCACGAGCACATCCATCGCCGTTACCGTTTTGCCGTCGTCGTTCAAGCGCATGTAGAACGGCTTGATCTCCTTGGGATAATTGAAAACGGTCACCGGACATTTGAAGTGTTTCTCGGTGAGCCATCGTTCGTGTTCCGATTGCAGGTTCGCGCCGTACGCGACCGGGAACTCGAATTTCTCGCCGCTCTTCTTCAGCAACTCGACCGCGTCCGTGTAACTGATCCGCTGGAAGGGCCGTTCGATCACAAAATCCAGCCGGGCCATCAGCTCCTTGTCGACGAACTTCGAGAACAAACCGAGGTCTTCGGCGCAGTTCGTTCGAATATCGCGGATCAGGTATTTCACCATCTCTTCCGCCAGGTCCATGTCGCACTGCAGATCGCAGAACGCCATTTCCGGCTCGATCATCCAGAACTCGTTGGCGTGTCGCGAGGTGTTTGAATTCTCGGCGCGAAACGTCGGGCCGAAGGTGTAAACGTTGGTCAGGGCGCAGGCGAACGCTTCGGCCTCAAGCTGCCCGCTGACCGTCAGGTAAGTCGACCGCGCAAAAAAATCCTGGGCGTAATCGATCGAGCCGTCGGTCCGCCGCGGCGGGTTCTTGAGGTCGAGCGAAGTGACGCGGAACAGTTCGCCGGCGCCCTCGCAATCGCTCCCCGTGACGATCGGCGTATGCACATAAACGAATCCGCGTTCCTGAAAGAACTGGTGAACCGCGAACGCGAGGCGGCTCCGGACCCGGAAAATGGCGCCGAACAAATTCGAGCGCGGACGCAGATGCGCGATCTCGCGCAGAAACTCCGGCGTGTGCCCCTTCTTCTGGAGCGGATACGTTTCGTCCGACCCGCCGACAATGGTGATCTCGGTCGCGACCACTTCCCACGCCTGGCCTTTGCCCTGCGACGCGACGAGATCGCCGCGGACGACAATGGAAGCGCCCGTCTGCAGCCGCTGAACATCGGCGTAATTTGGCAGCTCGTTCTTCGCGATGATCTGGAGGCTGCGCAGGCAGGAGCCGTCGTTCAGTTCGATGAACGAAAAATCCTTCGAGTCGCGCCGGGTTCGGACCCAGCCCTGGACCTGCACGCCGGAAATCGGCGCGGCACTGGCCAACGCGGCTTTGACGGAAATCGGTCCTGACATGCCGGAAGTTGGCCGGAGCTTGCGTGTTCGACAAGCAGGTTGTAGCGAGTCCGCTTCAGATGCGGCAAAAACGACTCCTTCTTTGGGACATCGACGGCACCCTGGTCGACACGGGCTCCGCGGGCCGGTTTGCCCTCATCCGGGCGACGATCGAACGCTTCGGTGGCAGCGGCGATTTGGCCGGCGTCGAAATCGCGGGCCGAACCGACGTAGCGATCGCCCATCAAATCCTCGGGAAATATGGCGACGCGGTCACGCCGGAAAACGTCGATTCGTTTCTGGGGCATTACGTCGACCTGCTTCCGGAGGAATTGCCGAGACGCGACGGACGCGTTCTGCCAGGGATCCGCGAGCTCCTGGAGACTTTGTCGGTCCAAGCGGACAAGACGCTCGGCCTGCTGACGGGAAACCTGGAGCGCGGCGCGCGGTTGAAGCTCGAACATTACGATCTCTGGCGCTTCTTCCCTTTCGGCGCGTTCGCCGACGATCATCACGACCGTAATGCGCTGGGACCTTGCGCCCTGACGCGAGCGATCGCGCACGCCGATCACGATTTTCCGCCGGCCCGCGTCGACGTTATCGGCGATACGCCCCACGACATTGCCTGCGGAAAAGCGTTCGGCGCGCGGACGATCGCCGTCGCCACGGGAACATGGAGCCGGGAGCGTTTAGCCGAACATGACCCCGACTTTCTCTTTGATGATTTGGGGAACGTGGACGAAGTGAAACGCGTGCTTGGCTGGTGATCGGTTTCCGCACAGCCACCAGCTCGACAACTTTCGAACCTTAACCGTATGAGTTTGCCCGACGCCCCGAATGTTTTGCCGCTGGAAGGCGAAATCGACCTGCACGTTTCGCCGCGGGTCTCCGCCTCGCTCGGGGCGATGATCGACCAAAAGCCGGAACGACTCGTGGTCGATCTCTCCGCGGTCACCTACATCGACAGCTCGGGCCTGGCGGTGTTGATCGAGGGAATGCAGAACGTGGAAGCGTACGGCGGGAAATTTATCCTGGCTGGAATCCAGGACAACGTGCGCCCGATTTTCGAGATCGCGCGCCTCGACCAGGTTTTCATTATTTTCCCTCACGTCGACGCCGCCCTGGCAGCGAGCTGAGACAGGATCTGCAACGTCTCGCGGACGTTGCGCGAAATATCGAACTGGGCGGAGAGCGCGAGATTGTCGACTCGCGCCTGGGCGCGGCGCGCCGGGTCGGCCCAGAACTGGAGCGCGTCCGCGATGGCGCCGACATTTCGCGAATCGTCAATGATGCTCCCGTGACGACCGGATTCGATGACCTCCGAGAACCCATTCGCTTTCGTGGTGATCACCGGCAGTCCGGCGGCGAGCGCTTCCAGGCAGGCGTTCGAGAACGGATCGTAAATCGTCGGCAACACGAAAGTATCGGCGGCGCGATACAGCCGCGGCATATCGTCGACGACGCCGAGAAATCTTGCGCGGGCCGACGAGAATTGTCCCGGTTCGCCGCGTCCGGCGACGAGGAGCTTCATCTTCCCGCCGTGCCGCTCGACCGCCTCGAGGGCGAAACGCAAACCTTTCCGCTCCCAGCCCGACCCGGCAACGAGCACGGCGATGTCGTCCTCGTTCAATCCGAGCGTGGCCCGAACTTCCGCCCGGTCCGCGCCGGAGGGGCGAAACAATTCGAGAGGCACGCCGTTATAAACGATGTCGATGTTCTCGGCCGGGTATCCGTAAAACCGAACGATCTCTTCTTTGACCATCCGCGAATTGGCGATGACCCGTCCAGCGCCGCGCCGGGCGAAAAGCGATTTCTCCAGGGCGATGGCGGCGGAATGCTTGCGGTTGAAGAGGCGGCCGAGGCTCCGCAATGGCTCGGCGATTTCCGCGCGCCGCTCCAGCCAGGCCCGATGGACTCCGTCGCCGGCGCGGTAAAGATCGCATTTCCAGATGCGTTCCAGGCTGAACAAGACGTCGCAACGGCTCCGCGCCACCTTTTCCAATTCGTCGGCGAACGCAATCGGCGCCGAGGGTCCGACCCGCTCGATCGGCCCGAAGCGCCACTCTTCGGCCGGCCATTCCGCCGTGGTAAAAAGCAAGGCGCGATGGCCCGCCGCCGTTACCCCCGCGGCCAGCCGTTTCAGATACGCTTCGGCGCCGCCCCCGGAAGAAAAGCCGCGCCGGACAAATCCTATGGTAAGGTCCGAGCCGGACTGGCGGTCCGAGCCGGACTGGCGGTAATTAGAGGCCATGGCAACTTTACTTGATTTGAAACGCCACAATACTTGGTGACCGATGGTGGGTGAAACTCTAAACGCCCCGCCGGTTTCGCACGCCGTTTCGCCCGAGCGACCGCGGGTTTTGCCGAAGCACCTGCTTTACTCGATCTTCGCCCGGATCGGCGGGTCGGGGCTCGATACCGATGCGTTCGAGACCTTGCGCGCCTCCCATCGCGGCGGCTTTCTCGGCCGCGCCATTGCCTACGATAACCGGCAGACCGAAATCCCGTCGCGGCTGATCTATTCCCTGCGCTGGCATCCAGTCCGGCTCATTTCGTTTTTGGATCGGCCCTACTATTACGGGGCGAAAAAGAAGTATCTCGACTGGGTGGCGTCGCGCCATCTCGCGACCGGCCGCTACGATCTCTTCCATAGTTGGTCGGGAGATTGCCTGCAGTCGCTGCGGGTCACGAAAAAGCTCGGGATTCCTTCGATCGTCGAGATTCCCACCTGGCATCGCGACCGCGGCAAAGTCGGAGAGCGCGCTCCGACCCAGGTCCCGGAAACGCCTCGCCGTTGGAAGGAAAATTTGCTCCAGACCCGGGAGCGTTTCATCGAGGAATACGACCTCGCCGATCTCCTCTTCGTTCTTTCCCAAAAGGCGGCCGACACGTTCCGGGTCCAGGGATTTTCGGAGGAGAAACTGTATTACCTGCCGCGAGGCGTGGACGTGGAGCGTTTCAAGCCCGGCCCGCGGCCGCCAATTTTCCGGGCGGTTTTTTCAGGGGCGCTGATCGAACGGAAAGGGATCCATCATCTCCTCGAGGCGTGGCATCGGCTCGACCTGAAGGACGCCGAGCTTTGGCTCGTCGGTTCGGTTCATGACGAAGCCAAACCGCACCTGAAGAAGTTTTGGCGGGACAACATCCGGGTGGTCGGCTTCAAGCGGGACGTCGAAAATTATCTCAGCCAGGGAACGGTCCACGTGTTCCCGTCGACCTGCGAAGGCAGCGCCAAGGTCGTGTATGAAGCGGCCGCGTGCGGATTGCCGCAGATCACAACCCGGGAGGCCGGCGACGTCGTCAACGACGGGGTCGAAGGCATCATCATCCAGCCTGGAAACGTCGGGGAACTGGCCGCAGCGATCCTCGAATTGTATCGCCATCCCGAAAAGGTGGAGCGCATGAGTGAAGCGGCCCGGCGACGCGTCGTGGACAACTTCACCTGGGACCATTTTCGGACCCGGCTTCTGATTGCCTACGAAAAGGCGATGCGAATGAAGCGGTGAACATTCTCCTCATTCAGCTCAAGCGGATCGGCGACCTGATCCTGACCACGCCGGCGATCGGCGCCATCCGTGACAAATTTCCCGGCGCATCGATCTCGCTCGTCGTCTCGGCGGCGGTGAAAGAATTGCTGCCGGCCATTGGCGGCGTCGACAAGGTCTATGAAGTCCGGGGCAAAACGGACGACGCCCTCGATTGGATCGCCTTGTCGCTGGGAAAGTTCGATTACTGCCTCGATTTCACCCGCAACGACCGCTCTTCGTTCCTCACCTTCCTTTCCGCCGCGCGGAAACGGATCACCTCGGACCATCCAAACCTGCGGACGAAACTGCGCGCCCGCAGCTACAACGAATTTGTGGAGGCGCCCGTCGGTTTTCTCCACACGGTCGATTACCACCTCGCGCTTCTCAAACCGCTCGGGATCGAGAACGCCTCGCGCGCCATCCGCCTGGAGCTGCCGGAAGAGACGGTCGCGCGAGCGGAAGAGCTTTTGCGCACGGCCGAAGTCGGCCCGGACTTTGTCTGTTTTCATCCGGGGTCGGCCCGGGCGGAGAAATTCTGGGAAGCGAATCGCTGGGCGGAAGCCATCGACCAGTGCGCCCGGGAGACCGGGATGACTTGCGTCCTGACCGGCGGCCGCTCCTCAGTCGAGCAGGCCCAAATTGAGGCCATCAAAGCCGCTGCGAAAAGCAAGCCCACCGATTTGTCCGGAAAAACGAACCTCCTGACGCTCGCGGCACTGGTCCGCAAAGCCCGCCTTCTCGTGACCGTCGATTCCGCGCCGATGCATTTCGCCGCAGCCTGGGACACCCCTCAGGTGGTGCTCTTCGGGCCGACAAACCCCTTCCATTGGCACCCACGGTCGGATTCCGCCATCGTCCTGCTGGGCGGAAACACCCATCCGGTGACCGAGTTCAGCCCGAAACAGCGGGCCGTGCCGATGAACCAAATCTCGACGAAAGCGGTGATCGATGCTATGGAAGCGCTGCTGTCGGTTCCGGCGGCGCGTGCCCTATGAGCGAACCGCAAGCCGCACCTAAAAAACCCTCTTTTTGGCAAACCCTGCGCACCGGCTGGGGTCCGTACAAGCGGCTCTACAGCTATGTGAAGCCTTATCGCTGGCGATTCATCGCCGGCCTCGCCCTGGGCTTCGGATTTGGTGTCGTTAGCAATGGCCTCATGCCTTTGGTCATCGGCAAAGTGACCGGCGCTGTCTTCCAGGGTTCGGCCCCCCCTACGCCCGGGCAATTCGTCTCCAACCCGAGCATGCAGAACCAGCTCAACCAGGGACCGAAGATCAATGGGATCCTCCTCACTTGTCTTCTCATCCCCCTGGTAATGGGCGCGCGGAGTGTCTGTGCCTATGGCAACGCCGTTCTCATGAACTGGGTGAGTAACCGGGTCGTCACTGACGTTCGCAACGAGTTGTTCAACAAGATGGTGCGCCACTCGATGGATTTCTTTAACAAAATGCGCTCCGGCTTCCTCATGTCGCGCATCACGAACGATACCCGCGGCATGCAGATGGCCCTCTCGACCATTAGCAGCGATTTGTTCAAGCAGCCGGTCGCCATTATCAGCGGCGTCGTTGTTCTGCTCATCCTGGATTGGAGATTCACCCTCGTCACCCTGGTCCTGTTTCCGGTCTGTTTGGTTCCGATCATTCTCTACGGCCGAAAGGCGCGGAAATCGGTCCAGCATCAGTACGAGGATTTGGGGCAGATGGTGATGACGATGCAGGAAACGTTTGCCGGGATTCGCGTGATCAAATCCTTCGCGCGGGAAAAGCACCAGCAGGATTCTTTTGTCCGCAGCAACCAGATGCTGTTCGACAACATCATGCGGGTCATAAGGGCGATGGAAGCCACC
>DASZDT010000025.1:0-180821 GCA_035941675.1 Chthoniobacterales bacterium | reverse complement strand
CGCGAGCAGGCTCCAACGCTTCCTGAAGCGCTTGCGCGCTGCCGCTTAAGCCCAAGGAGCGGCGCTTTCCAAACCGCCGTCTTCAGCTTTTGCTCAGCTCCAGCATCCGGAGGATCGGAGCTTCGGCGCGTTTCCGCAGGGGCTCGGGGAGAATGATCTCGGGCTCCATGTTCAAAAGAGCGGCGTGCGCTTTCTCGAGCGTGTTCATCTTCATGAACCGGCATTCGCCGCAGAAACAATTCTCGGTCGGCCCGGGAATGAAAAGCTTCCCCGGCACTTCCTTGCGCAATCGATGCAGCATTCCCGCTTCGGTCACCACGATGATCTCCTGGGCGGGCGATTCGCGGCTGAACCCGACCATTTTCTCCGTCGAACAAACTTCGTCCGCCAGCATCCGGACCGCGTAGGTGCATTCAGGATGCGCGACGACGGGGGCGTTTGGGTATCGCTCGCGAATCTGGTTGATGCTGCGAGCGGTGAATTCGACGTGGATGTAACAGTTCCCCTGCCACAGGTCCATCTTCCGCCCGGTCCGTTCCGTGACCCACGCGCCCAGGTTTTGGTCGGGGACAAACAGGATGTTTCGATCGGCCGGCGCGCTCCGGACAATTTTGTCGGCGTTCCCGCTGGTGCAGATGACGTCCGACAACGCTTTCACCCCGGCGCTGCAATTGATGTAGGCGATGACGTAATAGTTCCGCTCCGCGTGCTCATCCAGGAATGCCTTTAATTTCTCCGGCGGGCACGATTCCGAAAGCGAACAGCCGGCGGCGAGGTCGGGCAGCAAAACTTTTTTGGTTGGATTGAGGATCTTCGCCGTTTCGGCCATGAAATGGACGCCGCAAAACAGGATGACGTCCGCGTCGGTCTGCGCTGCCTGGTAACTCAGGCCTAACGAGTCGCCCACGTAATCGGCCACGTCCTGGAGTTCCGCGACCTGGTAGTTGTGGGCCAGGATCACGGCGTTCCGCTCGCGCTTGAGCGCAGCGATTTCTTCCGCCAGATCGAGCCCGAAATTTACACCGGCAGCTACCATTGGTTAATATGCGGCATCACCATGGATACTCAAACCTCCGCCGCTTCATTCCGGCTCGGTTTTATTGGCGGCGGGAAGCTGGCCGGCTCCGTCATTCGCGGTCTGGTCCGGGCGAAGTCTTCCCCGCCGGGATCGATCCTGGTGAGCGAACCGAATGAAACCACGCGGCGTATCCTGGAGGATGAATCCGGCGTTTCGGTCACCGCGGAAAACGCCGAGGTCGCGGCAAAAAGCGAAATTGTTTTTATCGGCGTCAAGCCGGCCGTCGTCGTGCCGGTGCTGACCGATCTGGCTCCGCTGCTCGAACGCAAGCTCGTGGTTTCCCTCGCGGCGGGGGTGCGAACGGCGAGCATGGAGCGCGTCGCGGCCGCGCATTTCATGCGGGCCATGACCAATACGCCCTCGGCTATTTGCCGCGCCGCGACCGCCATCGCCAGGGGCAACCGGACGACGAATGGCGAGGTTTCCGCCGTCCGCGAGATCTTCGCCACAATTGGCGCGGTCGAGGAAATCTCGGAAGACCAGATCGACGCGGTCACTGCTCTGGCCGGAAGCGGGCCGGCGTTTGTTTACACGGTTATTGAAGCGCTGGCGCGTGGCGGCGAGAAAATGGGATTGGCCGCCGACGCGGCGCTGGTTCTGGCGACGCAAACGGTTCTCGGCGCTGCCCAGTTGGCTGCGGAGACCAAGCTTTCGCCCGAAGAACTTCGCAAGATGGTCGTGACGCCCGGCGGGACGACTGCGGCCGGCCTGGCCGCGATGGAAGAACTGAAGACGTCCGAGAGCCTGATCGCGGCCGTGGAAGCCGCCGCGAAACGCGGCAGCGAAATGGCGCAGGAAAATTCGTGATCCGGTGTTGTAGCGTGCGCTGTCCTCAGGGCAGGAAATCCGCTGGGGACAGCGGACGCTACAGCCCGTGACTATCGAAGAGCTTTGCGCATCGCCTCGATCGGGGCGGCGCGGTCGAACCAAATCTCGAAGGCGAGCGCGCCCTGGTGCAGCAGCATGGAGAGCCCGTTCGCGGCGCGAGCACCCGAGTCGATCGCGCTGGAAACGAAAGCGGTCGGGCCGCTCGCATAAATCGTGTCGTAAATCATGAGGTGCGGCGCAAGCAGGCGCGCCGGGAGCGGCGCGGCATCGCCGCGATGTAATCCGAGCGGCGTCGCGTTCACGACCAGATCGGCATTCGCGATTTGAAACCGCAGCGCGGCCTCCTCGAACGCGATCGCCTGGAGCCGAGCCACCGGACCCAGGACTCTCGGGCCGGCAAAGAACGCGCGCAGTTCCTCCGCGAGTCCCTTCGCTTTTTCGAAATCGCGATTGGCAATCACGAGCCGCTCGCAGTTTTCTTTCGCGCACTGGAACGCGATCGCCCGGGCCGCGCCGCCGGCTCCGAGCAGAAGCACGCGCAGATCGCGCAGGTCGACGGAGAATTCTTCGCGAATCGCGCGGGAGAATCCTTTGCCGTCGGTATTGAAACCGCGGAGTTTGCCGCCTTCGACCTTGATGGTATTCACGGCGCCGATCTGGCGCGCGCTTTCGTCGAGCTCGTCCACGAGACCAACCGCCGCGATCTTGTGCGGCACCGTCAGGTTCACCCCCACGAAACCCAAGCGGGCCAGTGATTCGAGCGCAGCCTGTAATTCGTTAGGCGCGATGTCGAAGCGGGCGTAACGCATTTCGAGCTTCGATTCCGCCAGGGCCGGGTTCTGCATTTGCGGCGAGAGCGAATGCGCGACGGGCTGGCCGAAAACGCCGAGCTGCGTCGGCGGCCGGGACTTCTTCCAGTCCCGCAGATCAGCCAGGGTAAAAATGTCTTTCACGGTGCTGAAAGATCATGCTTCAAGGAGCGGCGGTTTGAAACCGCCGTTTTTGCAGTCGGCGGTTTCAAACCGCCGTTCCTTGGAATACTGTCGCCGCGCCAGATGAACCCACCGCCTAACGAGAATCCGCTGCCTTCCGATTTCATCCGCGACATCGTCCTGGACGACGTGAAAGCGGGGAGGCACGCCCAGATCCGGACGCGCTTTCCGCCCGAGCCGAATGGCTATCTCCATATCGGCCACGCGAAATCGATCTGCCTGAATTTCGGGATCGCCCGCGAGTTCGGCGGCGTCTGCAACATTCGGATGGACGATACGAACCCGGCCAAGGAGGAAACCGAATACGTCGAGTCCATCATGGCCGACGTCCGCTGGCTGATCGATGGCTGGGCGGACAAAAACCTCGGCGGCGCACCGCTCTACACCTCGGATTATTTCGCGAGGCATTACGAGTACGCCGTCGAACTCGTGCGGAAAGGAAAAGCCTACGTCGACGAAATGCCGGCCGACCAGACGGATGAATATCGCCGCCTCGGACGAGAAAGTCCGTTTCGCGACCGGCCGGTGGAGGAGAACCTGGATTTGTTTACGCGGATGAAAGCGGGCGAGTTTACCGACGGCGCGAAGACCTTGCGGGCGAAGATCGACATGCAGGCGCCGAACGTCTGGCTGCGCGATCCCGTCCTCTACCGGATCCGCCACGCGGAACACCATCACACGGGCAGCGCCTGGTGCATTTACCCGATGTACGACTGGGCGCATACCCTGAGCGATTACATCGAAGGCATTACCCATTCGCTTTGCACCCTCGAGTTCGAAGTGCACCGGCCGCTCTACGAATGGATCCTGCAATCGCTCGAGCTCCCGCCGCCCTTGCCGCGCCAGATCGAATTCGCCCGGCTCAATCTGACCTACACGGTGATGAGCAAGCGCAAGCTCATCCAGCTCGTGAACGAGGGCCTGGTCAACGGCTGGGACGACCCGCGCATGCTCACCATTTCTGGATTGCGCCGGCGGGGCGTCACCGCGAGCGCCCTGCGCGCCTTCGCCTACAACATCGGGATCACGAAATACCCGAGCTTGAACGAAATGGCGTTGCTCGAACACGCGGTCCGCGAGGAATTCAATCGGACGTCGCCGCGGCGGCTGGCCGTTTTGCGTCCCGTCAAAGTGGTGATCACCAATTTTCCGGAGGACCGCGTCGAGGAGCTGGAGGCGGTCAACAATCCCGAAGATCCGGAGGCCGGAACGCGGAAGATCGCATTTACCCGCGAACTCTTCATCGACTCGGCCGATTTCACCGAGGTTCCGCCGCCGAAATATTTCCGGCTCAAGCCCGGCGGCGAGGTGCGGTTGAAGTACGCCTACATCATCAGGTGCGACGAGGTGATCAAGGATGCCGCCCGGAACGTGACCGAGCTGCGGTGCACCGCCGATCTCGAAAGCAAATCAGGCGGCGCGACTTCGAATCGGAAAATTAAAGGAACGATTCATTGGGTCAGCGCCGCGAAAGCCGTCGATGCTGAGGTGCGGCTCTACGACCGTCTTTTTACCGTGCCGCAGCCGGATGCCGACGGCGATTTCAAATCGTTCCTGAACCCGAACTCGCTCGAAGTGGTGCAGGCGAAGTGCGAAGCGTCGCTGGCGGAGGCTGATCCCGAAGTCCGTTATCAGTTTGAGCGCCTCGGCTATTTCGCGCTCGATCCGGATTCAAAGCCGGGCCGTCTCGTTTTCAATCGCACGATCACGTTGAAAGACACCTGGGCGAAAAAGTCAGGGTAGCATCTCCAAACTGTCATGTTGATCCCGCGGCCGGTAACGTGGCCGCTGGCAGGCTACCTCATTCCAGGAACAGTTTCCCGGCGCGCCGCCTGGCATGCCGGCCTTCTGCAAGATTCGTCTTGGCGATTCGGGCGTCGGGATCAAGCAGCGCGCGGACCCGCTCGATGGTTTCGAAATTCAAGTCGCGAACATCGCGGGACTGAAGCCAGCGTTGGATCGCGCGCCGCTGCAACGCGCGCGGTTGATTGCGGAGATATTTCACGGCCAGCTCGCGCCCCGTCGTTTCTTTCGCATCGACCAATCCAGTCAACCAATCCGCTTCGTCCGCCGCAATGACGGCCGCGCGCCAAATCGCGGCGCGCACTTTGCGGCCCACTTGTTTTTCGATGTAGGGAATGATCCGGCGCCGGACGCGGTTCCGCAGCGCATCGAGAGTTTCGTTGGTCTCATCCTCGCGAAAATCGAGGCGACGCGCTTTGACGTAGTCGTCGATCTCGCTTCGCCAGACGCCGAGCAGAGGCCGGATCACTTCCAGCTCGAGACCATCCACCGTTTGCCGCGCGATCGGCCGGATCCCGCCAAAGCCAGCCGGCCCGCTCCCGCGAAACAGGTTGATGAGAAAAGTCTCCACCAAATCATCCGCCTGATGCCCGAGAAAAATCGTGCGGCATCGGCGGCGCCGCGCGACGCGGGCGAAGAATTGATGGCGGGCCATGCGGCCGGCCGTTTCGATGGAACGCCGGGTCTGTCGCGCGAGTTCGGCGACATTCGTTCGTTCCAATTCGAATTCAGCCTTCAGGTTCGCCGCCAATCGTTTCACGAATTGCGCGTCCGCCGTGCTCGCTCGTCCACGCAGCTGATGATCGAGATGACAGACGACAAGGCGCCGAAATCCGGAATCGATAAGTGAATGCAACAGCGCGACAGAATCGCGCCCGCCCGAAACGCCGACCAGGTATCGGCGGGTCGGCGGGAAGCGCGACCGGATATCCTCGGGCAGAGAAAGCGTCACGCGTTGAGCAGGCCATTCGCGTGCAATGGCGTCAAGCGAAGGAGCGGCGGTTTACAAACCGCCCTCTGGGCCGGGATCACCGATCCCGGCTACAACGGAGGTGCATATTCCGTCGCCGGGATTTCGTCGAACGTCACCTTGTCGATCCGGATGAGCTGCCGCTGCACGCTGCTCTCGATCAAGATTTCGGTTGGCGTGATGAGACCGCCAAGGTCCCGGTAGTTTCTCGAATACGTTTTGGTCTCGACCATTCCAAGGGGCGTCTCGACATTCATTTTCGTCCCGGCCGACAGCGAGGTCTCGGCGTCGATGTAGAGAAACGAAATCGTCCCGCTGTGGCCGGTCAGTTTGAGTTCGAAGCATTGCCTGCCATCGAACAAGGCGGCGCCGGACACCGTCACTTCCCGATAAGCGCGCACCAGATCGAGCGGGCCGTAGAATTGCGCCTGCTGCCGGATCAGGTCGGCCCCGGCGCCGGTCATGATTTGTTTTCCGGTCATCGGCGTGTCACTCCAGGCCACCTCTCCGTCGAACCCCTGGCGCACGACCATGTCGCCGAGATGCATCACCACCAGCGAGCGATTCGGTGCGCTGGCTTTCTGGACGTATTCGCCCTTCATCGGCAGACCAACCAGCTCGGTCATCCCGGTCAGGGTACGATGCGAATGGGCGCGCAAGGCTTTCTCGCCGCCGAGCGCCTTTGTCATTTTGGCGATCAAATCGGACAAGGCCGGAAGCTTTGTCGGCGCGGCGGGCGACGACGACGGCTGGACGACCGTGGGCGAAGGAGGCGAGGCGGGCGCAACCGCCGCCGCGTCTTTTACCAGCCGCGCGATCTCCTGCTTTCCGCGTTCGAGGATCGGGTCGTTCCCTCCGGAATACGGGCCCGCCCGTTCGACGAAAATGTCCGGGTCGACGCCGCCCTTCAGTTCGAGTTTGCGGGTGTATTCACCCAGCGTGAACGAAGGGAACATCAGCATGGTGTTTTCGCCGACGGGCGCAAAGGTGGCGGGAATAACGGCGCCGGCTGTCTTTTCGCCGACGAGAGTCGCGAGATGGCGCTCCTTGAATTCATAGGCCAGCGCGTCCTTCGCGCTGCGCGATTGGCGATCGGTCAAAGCCACGATCGGTCGCTTCCAGTCACCCAGGATTTGGAGGATATCCGGAACGACGACGCCGTTACCGCCGCGGCCGCGCAGGTCGAGAACGAGCCCATCCGCGCCGGCAAATTCGCCGGCCAGAAGTTCGCGCAGCAATTCGGGAACGCCCGTCGAATGGATGAACCAGAAGTGAACGTACCCTACCCTGCGGCCTTCCAGCTCCAGCAGCCGGACGCTTTTCCTGGCCGCCTGTAAAGCCGAATAGGGCTGCGCGGTTAATTTGACGGTGCGTTGTTCGCCCGCGCGACGCTCGAGCACGACCGTGACGCCGTCGCCAGCGCGGCAGAGAATCGAGTGGATGGGCGGATCGCGCTCGATCGACAGATAGGCGTCCTTCTGCGCCCAATCGAGCCGCGAACTTTTCTCGACCGGCGCGCCATCAATGGCGACCACCCGTTCCCACGGCTGGACTCCCGCGTCCGCCGCAGGTCCGCCTTCCAGAACGAAGGAAGTGAAGTAGGAGCCGTCGATGCGAATCAGCTGAAACCCGAGGGTCGGCTGGGGCTGGCCGGCCAACTCCGCGATGAGGTACTGGTAACTGGCGTCCGAGAGCAGGCCGAGATGCGACGCGGGGACGTGCGCGAGAAGATTTTCCGCCGCGGTGCGTTGCGCGCTCAGGTCGGAGGGGGATCCGGGGCCCGGCCGATATTTATCGATCAGCCCCGGGAGCTGTTCGTCGCGAAATTTTTTGTCGTAAAAGCGTTCGCGGAGAAGGGCGGCGACGTTGTCGAAGATGCTTGGCTGGGCGGCGGCGGGGGTGGCCGGGGCAGAGGTGGCGATGGTCATAAGGAGCGCTCCCAGGAAGGTGTTGGTTGAGATCATGATTTAGCAGGACAATGCCTGAATGTAAATCGAGATTTACATTTACATTTCAAGCGGTCAAGCCAGAATCGATGGCATGACCCGAAGGCCGCGAACGGCCCATCACCAGGATCGCAGCCGGCAAACTGCCGCCCGTTTGCTGGAGGCGGCGGAAACCGTCCTGGAGAAGCACGGGATCGAAGGCGCCTCCGTTCCGGAGATCGCGCGCCGGGCCGGGGTTTCGCCCGCCAGCATTTATCGGCGCTTCGTCGACAAGGACGGACTGCTCCGCGAAGTGTTCGAACGTTTCTTTGAGCGCTCCATCAAAGCGAATGAAGAAGCGCTCCAACCTTCACGATGGAAAGCCACTTCCCTCGAGAAAGCTCTCTGCGCGCTTGTCGCGGGAATGGTGGCGGCCTACAGCCAGAGGCCCGGGCTGCTCCGCGCTGTCATCTCTTATTCGGAACAGCATCCGGACGCAGCGTTTCGCCGGCGCGCGCTCGAATTGCGGGAACGTTCCATGGCCGGCATCGAAAAAATCGTGCTGCTCCACGCGAAGGAGATCAGGCATCCGCAGCCGAGGAAAGCAGTTCGGATCGCGCTCCAATTAGTTTCGCTGGCGTTGAAAGAACGAATCAGTCCTTCAAATAAATTGAGCGGGCCGGCTTTGCCCGCGGAGCAACTCCGGATCGAGCTGACGCGACTGTTCCTCGGCTATTTGCGTTATCCTGGCCGCGTCGGCTCTCTCTAACGACGCGAACTTCCGTGAAGGTGCTCATACTCGGCGGCACTGGATTCATCGGGCGGCATCTCACCGGGAATCTGCTCAACGCCGGGCACGAAGTCGCCGTTTTCCATCGCGGCCGGCGGCAGGTCCGTTTTCCGCGGCGGGTCCTTCATATTCGCGGGAACCGAAGCCGGCTGGAAGAATCGGCGCCATCTTTTGCGGC
Organism: Chthoniobacterales bacterium; assembly: GCA_035941675.1. Lineage (GTDB taxonomy): Bacteria > Verrucomicrobiota > Verrucomicrobiia > Chthoniobacterales > UBA10450 > AV80. The sequence continues at coordinate 172,257 of DASZDT010000025.1, read as the reverse complement.
TTTCTCGCCTGAGGCGGTGGTCGATTTGATTGCGTTCACCGAAGCCGACGCGCGATCGGCCGTCGAGGTTTTCGGCGGTTGGGTGCAGCGAGTCGTGTTCGCGAGCAGCATGGATGTTTATCAAGCTTACGGCGGCTTTCTTCGCCCCGAGACCAGCCGACCGCGGCGGAACCCGTTTTCGGAAAGTTCACCGCTGCGGCGCGTGTTGTTTCCCTACCGTCGAATGGCGAAGAAAGAGGGCGACCTGTTGTTCGGTTACGAAAAAATTCTGGTGGAGCGAACGTTCCTGAAGAGCAAGGCGTTCTCGGCCATCGCGCTGCGGTTGCCTCAGGTTTTCGGGCCCCACGATGGTCAGCATCGAGTTCGGGAATATTTAAGGCGGATGGATGCGGGCAAAGACATTGCGATCACCGGGGCGAAAGCGCGCTGGCGATGCTCGCGTGGATACGTGGGGGATATCGCCGCCGGTTTCGCCCTGGCCGTAACGAATCCGCGGGCGGTACGACCGGTTTACAACGTCGGCGAAAGCCAGCCCGAATCCGAAGCGGCGTGGATCGAGCGAATTGGTCGAGCCGCGGGATGGACTGGCCGGCTACGAGTTCGGTCGGCGGAAAGGGGCGAGGCGTATGATTGGAACCATAATCTGGCCGGCGACACCTCGCTCATTCGGCAGGAACTAGGGTATCACGAGCAATTCTCTGCCACCGAAGCCATGGCCCGGACCGTTCGTTGGGAGCGATCGCAATTTCGGTCGATGAATCGAACAAAATAGCTGACGGCTGTCCTTTTCGCAGGCCCCCGTTCGTCGTTGAGGTGACAGCAAACTCAACCAGGAAAGCCCAACCAATTATGAAGACGAATATTCCGGGGACCGTCCTGCTAATGGCGGTCTCCGGGCTGCTTTTCGCAGCGCCCGAGGAGCCGAACTTGATGACCGGCAAGCAGAAAACCGAGCGCACGATTGTTCTCGACGCGCTCGTGGAGGCGCCGCCCCGCGAGGTCTTCCGCCTCTGGACTTCGGCCGAGGGAATCAAAAAATTCTTCGCGCCGGATGCGCGCGTCGACGCGGAGGTAGGCGGGCGCTACCAGGTCATCTTCGCGCCGGCGAAAGATCCTGAAGGCGATTCCTACGGAACGAAAGGCGCGCGAATTTTAAAGCTCGTGCCGGACAAGGAACTCGCATTCGAGTGGATCACGTTCGCGGGCGACGAACTGCTGGGCGGCAACGCTCCGCCCTACGCGCCGCCGGCCGAGCGCAACGTGCGGCCATTGCCGACCTGGGTCGAGATGACGTTCGAGGCCGTCGAGGGCCAGCCGAACCAGACCCATGTCCACTTCGCGCATTACGGATTCCGCCAAGGCGAGAAGTGGGAACAGTCGTATCGGTGGTTCGGCCGCGCCTGGAAAGGCGTCTTGGACGAGCTGGTCGCCTACTGCCAGAATCGGAAATCAACCGCGGCGAAACACTAATCAAACGCGAGCACATCACCCATGACTAAAGCGAATACCCAGTCTGCGACGTTCATGCTCCTGTTGCGCGGCGGCGTGTCGAACCGCGATTTGTCGGCGGAACAACTCCAGCGACAGATCGAGCGTTACCTGAGCTGGATCGAGAAACTGAGGCGCGACGGACATTTCGTGGCGGGCGAACCGCTGGCTGAAACCGGCAAAGTTCTTTCGGGCAAGAACGGAAGCGCGGTGACCGACGGGCCGTTCACCGAATCGAAGGAAGAGGTGGGCGGGTATTTCATCATCCGGGCGAACGATCTCGAGGCCGCGGTCGAGTTGGCCAAAGGCTGTCCGATCTTCGGCAACGACGGGACGGTGGAGGTGCGCCCGATCCAACAAGTGCCGGACGCCTGAAGCGATCCGCCCATGCCGGACGAAGCCGAAGCAAACGTCGGTCGGACCGTCGAACATCTGTTTCGCGAGGAAGCGGGCAGGATCGTCGCCGCGCTGACCGGCATCCTCGGTTTGCGTCACCTCGAACTGGCCGAAGACGCCTTGCAGGAAGCGTTGCTGAAAGCGCTGCGCCAATGGTCTTACGGAAATCTTCCGCCCAATCCGGCCGCCTGGCTCATGCAGGTGGCGAAGAATTCCGCGCTCGACGTCGTCCGGCGAGACGCGCGTTTGCGCGAAAAAGCAGAAGCGATCGCCGACGCGCTGGAAAAAAATCCGGCGTTTTCAACAGCACCCGGAACCTTCATGGCTGACGAAATTCGCGACGACCAGCTCCGGCTGATCTTCGCCTGCTGCCATCCGGCGCTGGCCCACGAAGGCCAAGTCGCGCTAACCTTGAAAACGCTCTGCGGCTTCAGCGTGGGCGAAATCGCGCGGGCGTTTCTGAGCACTACCGAAACGATTGCCAAGCGGCTGACACGCGCGCGGGACCGATTGCGGAAAGCGGACGTGCCGTTCGAAATTCCGAGCGGCCTGGAACTGTCGGCGCGACTCGATTCCGTCCTCGAGGTCCTCTACCTCCTCTTCAACGAAGGCTACAACGCGTCCCACGGCGGCGAGCTGATCCGCCGTGAATTGTGCGAAGAAGCGATTCGGCTGGCGACGTTGCTGACCCGGAATCCGGCCTGTGACACACCGAAGACGCACGCGTTGCTCGCGCTGTTTTTCTTCCAGGCGGCGCGCTTGGCCGCGCGAATCGACGAAGCCGGCGAGATACTCTTATTGAAACACCAGGACCGGACGCGGTGGAACCGGGAGATGATCGCGAAAGGAATGGCGCATCTGGATCGCGCAGCCGCAGGCGATGAAGCCTCGCCCTTCCATCTCCAGGCCGGGATCGCGTCGTGCCATTGTCTCGCGAGCAGGTACGAGGAAACGGACTGGGCCAGGATTTTGTCCCTCTACGATCTGCTCGTCACAACCGACGCGTCGCCCGTGGTCGCGCTTAATCGCGCGGTCGCGGTGGGGAAAGTTCGCGGGGCGGCGGCGGGGCTCGCGGCACTCGACGAGATCAGGAATCGAGAAGCGCTCCAACGTTATTATCTGTTCTACGCGGCGCGCGCCGAACTGCTGGCGGAACTGGGCCGGAACGAGGAGGCGAGAAGCGATTACGCGCAGGCGTTGAGCTTCACGGAGCTGGCCGCGGAGCGGAACTACCTGATGAAACGGCTAAGGCAATTTGACATTGAATGAACGTTCATTCATTGTGTCGCCCATGCCGCAAGTCCCACTCGAACCGACCCTTGATCGCCGTACCCAAATCCTCGAAGCGGCCATCGTCTGCTTCGCCAAGCGCGGCTTTCACCAGGCCAGCATGCACGACATCAGCGCCGAGGCCGGGATCAGCGTCGGGCTCATCTACCGTTATTTCGCCAACAAAGAGGCCGTCATCGCGGCCATGGCCGAGCGGCATAAATGCGAGATCCAGGATTTGCTCGAGCGCGCCCGGGGCGCGGCGTCCCTGTTCGAATCGCTCGAGATTATTTTCACGGCGCACTGCTCGGAGAGTTCGCCCAAAGTTCTGTCGGCCTTTGTGGTCGATCTTTACGCCGAAGCTTCCCGCCATCCGCAGATCGCCGATCTGGTGCGCGACGTTTTGGACACGGCGATGGCCGGCGTGACGGATTTGATCGCGAAATCGCCGGAAGCGAAGGAGCACGCGACCCATGGACTGGAAGCGCACGAGCTGGCCGAACTGATTTTCGCCGTCGCTCGCGGCATGTTGATGCTCGACGTTCTCCAGCCCCAGGAAATGACGGCCGCAGAGCGGCGAACGCGCCAGCTCGAAGTCACGCGCCGGCTCTGGCGTTTGTTATTCAAAACGGAAAGCGAACCAACTTATGCATGACGTGGCGAAACCGGTCCGCCCCACAACCAAAATGAGGTCGCGCATCAAAACCGCCGTCTTTAACCTTGGGCGGATTCTGCTCCTGGTCGCCGTTTTCGCGATCCTTAAAGTGATGGGCCTGCCGACACCAATGATCATTGTTGTCCTGGCGACCGCCGCTTTGGTGATTTGTGCCATCGTGGCGATCCTGCGGTTCCGTGCGCGGCGCACGACTGCTGGCGCGGGATGGGCGGTCGCCGCCGTGCTCCTGCTCCTGGTCGATCTAAAGGCGTCGCAAATTCGCAAGATGTCGGCGACGCCGTTCGCGATGCCGCCCACGGCGGTCTCCAGCGCGGTCGTTAAAGCGGAGGATTGGGCGCCCATGCTGAGCGCGGTGGGATCGGTCTCGGCGGTTCAGGGCGCCATGGTCTCAGCGGAGCTAGGCGGAGTCGTGGCGGACGTTAAGTTCCAAAGCGGCGGCGTTGCTAAAAAGGGAGACATCCTGATGAAGCTCGATGCCTCGGCGGAGGAAGGCCTCTTGAAGAATGCCCAGGCCGACCTGGAGCTGGCGCGAGCAAACCTGGATCGGGCTCACGACCTCGCTGCCCGAAAAGTCGTCTCAAAGCAGGAGCTCGACGCGGCCGAGGCGCAGTTCGGGCAAAAGCAGGGCACGGTCGACAACATCCAGGCGCTTCTGCGCAAAAAGCAGATTCTCGCTCCCTTCGACGGGCAGTTAGGCATTCGCCAGGTCAATGTCGGCCAAATGATCACCGCAGGTCAGCAAGTGGTGGCGTTGACCGCGCTGGATCCGGTTTATGTCGATTTCGCGCTGCCGCAGCAGGAGCTGTCACGACTGAGCAACGGTTTGGAAGTTACCGTGCGGACCGACGCCGCGCCTGGGAAGGAATTGAAGGGGAAGCTGACCGCGATCGACTCGATGGTCGATTCGGTTACCCGCAACGTCTCGATTCAGGCCACGCTCGCCAATCCCGAGCACCTGCTCAGACCGGGAATGTTCGTGAAAGCCTGGGTGGACCTGCCCGATAAGCACAAGACCCTGGTGATCCCCGGCTCCGCGGTCTCCTACGCGCCGTATGGCGATTCGGTTTACGTGATTGAAAAGAAGAAGGATGAGAAAACCGGAAAAGAATCCGAGACGTTGCGCCAGCAGGTCGTGCGCATCGGCCAGGCGCGCGGCGATTTCGTTGCGGTCACGAAGGGACTCAAAGAAGGCGAAACCATTGTCAGCACCGGCGTTTTCAAGCTTCGCAACGCCATGGCCGTTTTCGTGAAGAACGATCTCGCGCCCAAACCCGAGTTGAATCCCAATCCTCCCGATTCCTAAAGCGCGATGAAAGGGTTCACCGATCTATTCATCAAACGGCCGGTCCTCGCGCTGGTCATTAGCTTCGTCATCCTCATCGCCGGCCTCGCCGCGATGAAAACGTTGAACGTCCGGCAGTATCCGCGCAGCGACATCGCCGCCATTACCGTCACGACCGTTTACGTCGGAGCGGACGCAGAATTAGTCCGAGGGTTTATCACCACTCCCATCGAGCGGGCCATGGCGGCGGCCGACGGGATCGATTACATCCAGTCCACCAGCCAGCAAAGCGTGTCGACTGTGACCGCCCGGCTGAAGCTGAACTACGACGCGAACAAGGCGCTCTCCGATATCAGCGCGCGGGTGAACGCGATTCGCAACAATCTGCCGCCGGAGGCGCAAATCCCGGTGATCGCCATTCAACCCGCCGATTCACAGATCGCGTCGGCTTACCTCAGTTTCACTTCGGATATTCTTCAGCCTAACGAAGTCACCGACTATCTCGTCCGGCTCGTCCAGCCACGTTTGACTGCCGTCAGCGGCGTGCAAAAAGCAGACATTCTGGGCGGGCGCACCTTTGCCATGCGCATCTGGATGAAACCGGAGCGAATGGCTGCCCTCGGCATCAGCGCGAAGAACGTTCGCGATTCCCTGACCAAGAATAATTATCTCTCCGCGGTCGGCAGCACGAAAGGTTCGATGCTTCAGGTGAGCCTGACCGCGAACACGGACCTCCACACGCCGGACCAGTTCAAGCAGCTGGTCGTGAAGCAGGACAAAGGAACTCTCATCCGCCTCGGCGATATCGCTGACGTCGTCCTCGGCGCGGAAGACTACAACTCCGAAGTCCGCTTTACCGGCAAGAAGGCTGTCTTCATGGGCATCTTCGTTTTGCCGAACGCGAACTCGATCGAAGTCATCAAGCAGGTCCGTGCCGAGGTAGAGGAAATTAAGAAGGAACTGCCGAAGGGAATGGAGGTGGAGGTGGCGTATGACGCTACCGCCTACATCAATGACGCGATCCATGAAGTCGTCAAAACGCTGATCGACACCCTGATCATCGTCATGATCGTCATCTTTCTCTTCCTCGGTTCGGTTCGTTCCGTGGTCATTCCGATCGTGGCCATTCCGATTTCATTGATCGGCGCCCTCTTCATCATGCAGGTGTTCGGATTCAGCCTGAACCTGTTGACGTTGCTCGCGATCGTTTTGTCCGTCGGTCTCGTCGTCGATGACGCCATCGTCGTGGTCGAAAACGTCGAGCGACATCTGCGTGACGGCATGACCCGCCTCAACGCGGCGCTCGTCGGCGCCCGGGAACTGATCGGGCCAATTATCGCAATGACGATTACGCTCGCCGCCGTTTACACGCCGATCGCGCTGCAGGGTGGCCTAACCGGCGCGCTCTTCCGCGAGTTCGCTCTTACTCTCGTCGGCGCGGTCTTTATCTCCGGCATCGTGGCTCTCGTCCTTTCGCCGATGATGTGCGCCAATCTCCTTCGCGCCGAACACGGCGACCATGGCTTCAGCGGCTTCGTCAACCGCACCTTCGACCGGTTCCGCGACTGGTACGGCGCCCATCTCGATCGCACGCTCAAGGCGCGAAAGGCTGTTTACATCGTCTGGCTGGGCGTCACCGCCCTCGCGGTCTTGATGTTTCTCACCATCCCAAAAATGGCGACGAAGGAACTCGCGCCGAAGGAAGACCAGGGATTCATCTTCGGCATCGTCACGGCGCCAGCGAATGCCACGATCGACGATACGATTCGTTATGCCGACGCCGCCGGCCAAATCTTCAAGGACATTCCGGATACCCGTTTCACTTTTCAGATTACGAATCCGAGCGGCGGTTTTGGCGGCTTGGTCTTGAGACCATGGGGCGAGCGAAAAGTTCCTACGAAAGATTACCTGCCCGTCGTGCAACAGAAGCTGGCCGGACTCCCAGGCGTCCAGATGTTCGCGACCATGCCCGAAGCCCTTCCGGGCTCGGACACCTTTCCCGTCAGCTTCATCATCGCTTCGACTGCCAGCCACGACCGCATGCTCGACATCGCGAAAGACCTCTTTCAAAAGGCGATGGCGAACCACATTTTCCAGTTCGGCGATATCGATACCAAGATCGACCAACCCCAGGCCCAGATCGTCTTCGATCACGACAAGGTCTCGACCATGGGCCTCGATATGCAGCAGGTGGGCGCGGATCTCTCGGCCAGCATCGGCGGTAATTTCGTGAACTGGTTCAACATGGAAGGCCTCAGCTACAAGGTCATCCCCCAGGTCAAGCGCATCGATCGCCTCAATCCCGAACAGTTATCCGATATCTATGTGACTGGCCCCGATAAGAAGCTCATTCCGTTGAGCACGATCGCGACCATCCAGCACAAGACCATCGCGCGTTCCTTGAACCGAATGCAGCAGTTGAATGCCGTCACGATCAGTGGCGTGCCGGCCGGCTCGGTCGATTCCGCGCTCAAGTTCCTCGAGGACGAAGCGCACAAGGTCTTGCCCTCCGGATACGTCATCGATTACACCGGCGGTTCGCGTCAGCTCCGCGTCGAAGGCGACAAATTCTTCGGCATTCTCATGCTCGCGGTCGTTCTTATTTTCCTGGTCCTGGCCGCGCAGTTCAACAGCTTCCGCGATCCCTTGATTATTCTGCTCGGCTCGGTGCCGCTGGCCTTGTTTGGCGCCGCCCTCTTCATGTTCCTGAAGATGCCCTTCGGGACTTTCTTTACGGATGCGTGGACCACTTCGTTCAACATTTATTCCCAGGTCGGACTGGTCACCTTGGTGGGACTCGTTTCGAAGAACGGTATCCTGATCGTCCAGTTCGCGAACGAAAGACAGCGCGCCGGCCTGAGCAAACTCGACGCTGTTCGGGAAGCCGCGCGGACTCGTTTGCGCCCGATCATGATGACGAGCGTCGCTACGGTGGCCGGTCACTTCCCGCTCACTTTGGTCACCGGCGCCGGAGCAGCCGCCCGTAATTCGATTGGTCTCGTTCTGGTCGGCGGCATGACAATTGGAACGCTCTTCACCCTCTTCATCGTGCCTTCGCTCTACATGTTGATCGCGAAGAAACATCATGAAGGCCGCGAAGACACCATCGACGCCGAACCGGAAACCGAGCTCGCGCCCGAACCTTCGGACGTCCGCGAACTCCCCGAGCCCGCCCTCGCCCAAGAAGGCGATCTCGACTGGCGGCCAGCGTAGTTTACCGCAACGTCGTTTCTCGACCGCTCCGTCGCTCGATTTTGTCGCCTTTAGCGCGCCCTCGCTTCATCGAGCGCGGAGCGCTCGATCCACCACGGCCAATCCTCGGGCCGGGGACACAAGGCGGCTGCAACGGGATTGTTGCGGATGTAATTGATCTTAGTGCTCAGCTGATCGCCGCGTTCATCGTCACGCAAGCGATGGTCGAAGTACCCTTCCTGCCACAGGATTCCATATTTGTGGGAGTTGAAGTGCTTCCAATCGCCGATCACGCGACTCATCGAGGCGTCCCTCTGGAAGGACAGCAAGGTGTGGATGTGATCCGGCATTAACAAGAAAACCGTTATGGACCAGCGCTGACGACGATCGTAAAAATCGGCTGACTCGATGAGGGATTTTGCCAGGAGCGGAGTCGTTAGTGACCTTTGATCCACACATCGATCCAAGGCGATCCGGATATGAAATATGGCTCCGGCGTCGACCCACGGCGGCACGTCGTGATGCAACTTTGAGGGGAACATTGGTGGATCGAGCGCTCCGTCGCTCGATAAGGGCGATTATGTCGAGGGCGCCAATAGCGCACAAGCAAATCGAGCGACGGAGCGCTCGATCCACCGAAGCTAGCGTTTTTTCGGATGGGCCTGCTCCACTTCTCGCGTCACGATCGGGACTGCGTGCTCGCTCGGCGCGACCCGGCGGCCGGCCCAATTCGCATAAACCTGGGTGAACTCGGCGCCGAAGAGCAGGATCTGCGAGGAATAATAAATCCAGAGCAGCAGGGTGATCAGCGAGCTGGCCGCGCCATACGCGGATGACGCCGCGCCGCTCCCCAGATAAAGGCCGAGCGCCCACTTGCCCACGCCGAAAAAGACCGCGGTGAGGGCAGCGCCAATCCAGACGTCGCGCCATTGGATTTCGGCGTCGGGCAGGAACTTGAAGATCATCGCGAAGAGCACCGTCACGACGGTGAAGTCGAACAGGAGATAGACCGACACGGCAATCGTCAGCCCGCCGGGCAAGGCGGATTGAACGTAATGGCTGAACCCCTTCAAGAGCGCCTCAACCGTCAGCGAAACGAGGAGCAGGAAAAAGACGCCGCCGAGCATCGCGAACGAAATGAAGCGCGCCCGGACGAACGACATGATCCCCTCGCCCGGCTTGGCTTTGACGCCCCAGATCGTGTTCAACGCATCCTGGAGCTGGCCAAAGACACCGCTCGCGCCGAAGAGCGCCAGCGCGATGCCGACCACCGTCGCCATGGTGCTCTTCCCCGGCTTGGATGCTTCCGCGGCGATATCGGTGATCACCTGGACCGCGCTTTTATCCAGGAAATAACCCATCTGCTCTGTGACCCGGCTCCAGGCGCCGGCCGGATCTTCGCGGAAGAGCAGGCCGATGATGGCCAGCAAAACCAGGACGAGCGGCGCCAGCGCGAAGACAGTGTAATAAGCGAGGGCGGCCCCGAGCTGGGGCGCTTTGTCATCCAGCCATTCGATGGCGGTTTGCTTGAATAATCCGAAGGCGTTTTTGAAAAATGAGGGGCGTTTGGCCATTACTGAAACAATCGCACGAGATCGCTGTAGCGGCGGTCTATGACCGCCGAAGAAGGAGGAATAAGACGGCGGTCATAGACCGCCGCTACAACCCCGGGATGCGTTTATGTCCTGTGGACTGGATTCAACATCTGCAATGGCCCGCGATGGCCGCGACGCTTCTCTCCGCCTGGCTCGTCGCCGAGCAATCCAAAGTGAGACGCCAAGCGGGCTTCTGGATTTTCCTGCTTAGCAACGTGCTCTGGGTCGCGTGGGGCTGGTACGCGCATGCCTACGCGCTCATTGTTCTGCAATTCGGCCTCGCCATCCTGAACATCCGCGGCGTGGCCAAGAACGAACGCGGCTGACGACGCGTATCAGGGTTTTAGGAGATTCGCTGACAGACGAATTCGCCGCGGCGAACCGAGCCGTTCCTCCGTCAACAGTTTACGATGTGAAGCTCTGACCCCGATTGCCCGTCGTTTGAAAGTACTCCGAAGTGCTAAGGGACACTTGGCCCCGACGTACAGAAGCGTCAGGAGCGACTTTCCTGTTTCCCGGGTAAGCCCCGCTTGTGCGGATGTGAGTGCCGCAATTCTACTGGCCGCCACAGTGTTGCGGGTCGAAAGCCGCTGGCCGGGAGCGGGTCATCTGCACGGCTCGCCCGTAGGCGTCTTCTTTACGGTCTCTTTCCAGAGCGTTTTTTGCGTCCCGTTCTTTTGGATGGCAATAGCTTGCGTTGTTGTCGTAATGCAGCGCGTCGAATCCCCAGCCATCATCGAGGTTTCCCCCTGCACAGTGATGCGCAAGGCTGCGCCATACTTATCGTCATTGTCACTGTCCGCAATGGAGTTCATATCCCCGTCGATCAGGAACAGCAGCCCGCCGTAAGCCTGGAACATCTCTCCACTTTCGTTTCGGTTCAGCTCTGGCACCGTGCCCGGCGTATGACCCTGGACAATGTGACGAACTCCCAGCGTGCTTGTAAATTGTTTCAACGTATCTTCAGGATTGTTGTTCTTATTTCCATTAAAAACCCACGGCAATCCCTTGTCGTCCGATGCCTTTTCCTTCGGGCCCCTATCGTCTAACCGGGCTTCGAGAATCGACTGCTTTCCGACGAGTTGTTTCGCCTTAAACCCATTGAGAGCAAAGTCGGCTTCGATGTCGGATTTGATTGTCGGGATGTTTCGATTCTTCGTATATCCAGCGTGAGCGAAGAACCATTCCCCGACGCGCGCCGCAACGGGAAGCCGGCAAAACCACCGCCCCAGGTCGCCTTCACAGTTCGCGACGCGTTCGGGTTTATATAAGTTATAATCACTTTTTATTGCCCAGTTGGTCAGTTCATTTCGAAATGCTGCCGTCTTGTTTCCGTTCCAGTCCGCCAGAAACTCGGCTTCATGATTGCCCATGGTCACGATCACCTGTCCGCCTTCACGGGCGGCTAATTCTTGTAAGTGACGAAGCATACTAATTACTGTTATGGAGCCAGTGTTTGGTGGATTTTTATTATCTATCAAATCGCCAACGACCACGAGCACAGCGTTACCGCCTTTCCAGACCCATCCGGTTGGAGGTCTGTACTCCAAGAGTCCCGAGCTTGTGAGGATACGGTACAGCCCACGGGGATGGCCGTGCAGGTCACTGACAGCAAAGATATCTCCCGGTGGTTTGTTAACTTCAACTACCGCCGGATAGGTCGCCCAATCACGTGGGGGATGAGAGGCGTTTTGCGCCGGACTGATGGCACAGCAGGCAAGCGCAAGAATAATAACAATTAGTTTCAGAGCATGGGTCGAAGTCAATCGCAGCTTTTGAGAGTTAGTCATAATTGATCTTTGAGGTGGTCGTGAGCGTGCCAGTGGCCCATTCTCATTGACGAAGAATAAGATGACCAACTTGTTTTTATTGTATCGGTGGTGAATTCCGTCTTACCGGTGTCCTGATAAAATGATGAACTTTAACGGTCAGCGCTAAACACACATCGGCTCAAAGACAATTCTACGCAGCTATCTATCACCGCCGCCAGCCTATTTGACGAGATTCACATTGCTGCTCTTCCGGCGTTGTAAAGCAGGTCGGAGGTATTGGTCACGTCCGTATGTTCAGCGGTTCGGCGATCCTCTTCAACTAGCGACTAGTGCGCGCAAGCTCGCCCAAGGCCTAAGTCCCGGCCAAGAACGAACGCGCCTGATCTCCTGCTGGCAGATCAATGCCGGCATGTTAGAGGAGCTAATCGAGCGGCGGAGCGCTCGATTCACCTACACGGCGCTATGTTCGCCGAGCTTTTCCCACTCGACGGTCAGGCGCTCGAGATCGGCGCTGATCGTCAATAGTTCGCGATTCAATTGGGTGGCGGCGCCGCCGCGTTCGTAGGTCTCGGGCCTTTCCAGTTCTTCGGTTAGCTCTTTTTGGCGGCCTTCGAGTTTCAGGATCTGCATTTCGAGGTCGCGCACTTTTTTCTCGTGGTCGCGCTTAACCTTGGCCTCGGCTTTGCGCTGCTCGGAGTCAGCGCGCCGTTGCTCGCGCGTTTCGCGCATGCCAGGCTTGTTGTAGCCGGGATCGGTGATCCCGGCCAATGCCGGCGCTTTCTCCCGGCCGGGATCACCGATCCCGGCTACAACGCCAGCCCGGGCCGAAGTCGCGCGCGATTTATCCAGGTAATAATCGTAGTCGCCGGCGTAGGGCGTCAGTTTCCCGGCGTTGATATGCAATACTGTCTTCGCGACAGCGCGGATGAAATAAACGTCGTGGCTGATGAAGATGAGCGTGCCTTCATATTGCGAGAGCGCGCCGACGAGAGCATCGATGCTGCCGACGTCGAGGTGCGTCGTTGGCTCATCCATCAGGAGCAGGTTCGGCGGATCCAGGAGCAGGCGAACCAGAGCGAGCCGCGTCTTCTCCCCGCCGCTCAACACCGCGGTGGTTTTGAAGACGTCGTCGCCGCGGAAAAGAAACGAGCCGAGAACAGTCCGCGCGACCTGTTCCGAAACTGGGTTCGGCATATCGCGCGCGGTTTCCAGCACGGTCATTTTTGGATCCAGCATGTCCACCCGGTATTGGGAAAAGTAACCGACCTTGGCGTTGTGCCCGAGATCACGGACGCCTTGTTGCACCGGCAAAACGCCGGCGAGTAATTTCAGCAGGGTGGACTTGCCCGCGCCGTTTGGCCCGACGAGCACCGTTCGTTGTCCCCTCTCCGCCTCGAAGTTCAGGCCGCGGTAAACGACGAGCTCGCCATAAGCGTGATCGACTTCCTTCAGCGTGATGACGCGATGCCCGCTGCGCGGTGGTTGCGGAAAACGGAAGTGCACCGTCTTTTCGCGCGCGACCGGCGCCTCGATCTTCTCCATCCGATCGATCTGCTTGAGCTTGCTCTGCGCTTGCGACGCCTTGCTTGCCTTGGCCCGGAAGCGATCGGCGAAGAGCTGGAGCGACGCGATCTCTTTCTGCTGGTTCTTGTAAGCGGAGAGCTGCTGTTCTTCGCGGGCCGCCTTTTGTTCGACGTAGGTGTCCCAGTTTCCGCGGTAGCGATTCAAGCGGCGGTGCGCGATCTCGACGATGGAACCGACGAGCTGGTTCAGGAATTCGCGATCGTGCGAGATCATGAGAATCGCGCCGGGATAACTAGCGAGGTAGTTCTGGAACCAGACGAGCGATTCGAGATCGAGATGGTTGGTCGGTTCGTCGAGCAGAAGAAGCTCCGGCTCCTGGACGAGGAGACGCGCCAGGTGCGCGCGCATCACCCAGCCGCCGCTCAAGGCCCGGGCCGGGCGATCGAAGTCCGATTCGCGAAAGGCGAGGCCGGCCAGGATTCGCTTCGCCTTCGGTTCCAGTTGCCAGCCGCCGTGTTCGTCGAAGAGATGCAACGCTTCGTGATGCTCCGCCGAATCTTCCGGCGTGCTCCGGAGGATCCGTTGCGCCTTGACCAGCTCGGGCGAAATCGCGCAGGCCAGCTCGAGGACGGTCTCCTCGCCGGCCGGCGCATGTTCCTGCGGCAGGTATCCGACGGTGGCCGATTTCTCGAGCGAGATTTTTCCTTCGTCCGGCGAGGCTTCGCCCAGGATCAACGAGAAAAGCGTCGATTTACCGGCGCCGTTCGGGCCGACCAGACCGACGCGATCGCCACGGTTCACCTGAAGAGACGCCTCTTCAAAAAGGGTGCGTCCGCCAAAGGCCTTCGTGACTTGCGAAATAGTGAGCATGCGAGCGGCGGCGAATCTCGCGAATTGATGGCGCGACGCAAGGCGGCCATCCTCGCGAGTTGTTTAATACGCGCGTGACGGCTAAACTCCCGCTGTGCGTCGTCTCCGTCTTTTGTCATGCCTGATGCTGCTCGTCGCTGTCGCAAAAGCCGGCGCGCAATCTTCGCCTCAACCGCCGCCATTGACCGAGCCGCTCGAAAAACCTCAGGACCCGCCGATGTATATCTGGCGAACTGATTCGTCGCCTCGAATGGTTTCGCAGCTGGGCGCGTTCACCAGTTTCCAGGTCAACGTCGGCGCGAACGGGCAGAACATTGTCGGCGACGCGGCGAACGAGTGCTCAATCACCGTCGACCCATCCGACCCCAAGAAAATGGCGATCGGCTGGCGGCAATTCAACAGCGTCATGAACAACTTCCGGCAAGCGGGCTGGGCCTACACCACCAACGGCGGCAGCACCTGGACCTTCCCCGGCGTTCTCCAGAACAACGTCTTTCGCAGCGACCCCGTGCTCTACTCGAACGAGACCGGCGCGTTCTATTACCTCAGCCTCGTCGCGAATTTCCAGGACGACATGTGGCGTTCGCTCAACGGCGGACAATCCTGGAACCAGCTCGCGTTTGCGACCGGCGGGGACAAGCAATGGTTCACGATCGACCGGACCAACAGCAGCGGGCACGGCTTCCAGTACCAATCGTGGAGCGTCAACGGAAACAACTACAACGGCCGCCAGTTTACCCGCTCGACCGATGGCGGCTTTACCTGGATGGACCCGATCAATATTCCCAACCATCCTTCGTTCGGCACGCTCGATGTCGACAGCAACGGCAACCTTTTTATTGGCGGGGCGGATCCGGCAACGACCAAATTTTGGTGCGTGCGCTCGAGCGACGCCAGGAACGGGGCGGTCACTCCGACCTTTGACCAGGTTACCGAGGTCAACCTCGATGGCCAGCTCTTGATCGGCGGCATCAACATCGAAGGACTCGTCGGCCAGGTCTTCCTCGCCGTCGATAAGTCCGGCACGGCCACGAACAATAACATCTACATGCTGGCCAGCGTCTTCAGGTCCGGGTCGAGCGGAGGAAGCGACGTGATGTTCGCCCGCAGCACCGATGGCGGGAAAACGTTTAGCGCGCCGCGCCGGATCAACGACGATCCGATTAACCAGGAATGGCACTGGCTTGGCACGCTCGCCGTCGCGCCAAACGGACGGGTCGACGTCGTCTGGCTGGACTCGCGCAACTCCACGAACAATCGCGATTCGCAGCTCTTCTACTCTTACAGTCCCGATGGAGGTACGACGTGGTCCGTCAATGTTCCCGTGAGCAATTCGTTCGATCCCTGGGTCGGCTTCCCGAACCAATCGAAGATGGGCGATTACATCACCATGGTTTCGGACGCGTCCGGCGGAAATGTGGCGTATTGCGCGACGTTCAACGGCGAAGAAGACATCTACTACGTGCACGTGGTGCCGCCGCCCTTCCTACCCCAGCCCACAGCTACCCCGAGTCCCACGCCCACTTCGACGCCGACGTCCACGCCGACTTCTACGCCGACAGCTACCCCCACTTCCAGTCCAACGCCGACCGCGACACCTACCGCCACACCCGCTGCCCAGGCTGTGAACCTGGCGACGCGGATGCGCGTCGAGAGCGGCGATAACGTCGGAATCGGCGGCTTCATCATCACCGGCTCCGGACCCAAGCACGTCCTCATTCGCGCCCTCGGACCTTCCCTGAAAAAGTTTGGTCTCCAGGAAATACTGGCGAACCCGGTGCTGCAGCTGAACGGCGGTCCCTCCGGGCCCGTCGCGAATGACAATTGGAAAGACGACCCGATTCAAAAAGCCCAGATCGAATCGACCGGGCTCGCTCCGCCGGACGAGCTCGAGTCGGCCATCGATGCAACGTTAAACCCTGGGACCTACACCGCGGTGGTGAGCGAGAAGAGCAACCTCGCCGGCATCGGCGTCATCGAAGTTTACGATCTCAGTCCGCAGGTCCCCGCGAAGCTGGCAAACATCAGCACGCGGGCCCTCACCTCTGGCGGTAACAACGCGGTCTTCGCCGGATTTACCCTCGGTAACAATCCTGGCGCCGACACCGTCGCCGTGCGCGGGCTTGGACCCAGCCTAACGAGCGCTGGCGTGCCCAATCCTCTCCAAAATCCAACGCTCGAGCTGCGCTCTGCTGACGGCACGGTCCTGGCCGCGAACGATGATTGGCAGGAAGATCAGGCCCAGGCCGCGGCCTTGACGAATGCCCATCTCGCTCTGCCCAACCAACTCGAGTCTGGCATCGTGAAGAAGCTCCCACCGGGCGCCTACACGGCTCTGTTGCGGGGAGCCGGGAATAGCGCCGGGATTGGGCTGATCGAGATTTACGATCTCGGGCCCTAGGAGCTCTCGCGATTTTACTGGTAGCGCAACGCGACCATCGGATCGACGCGCATCGCCCGGACCGACGGGATGTAACTCGCCAGCATCGCCACAGCGAGCAGCACCAGCGAGATCGTGAGGAACGTGATCGGGTCGGTAGCGCTAATCCCGAAAAGCAGGCTCGCCATGACGCGCGTAAGGATGAACGCCACCACGAGGCCGATGAGAAGGCCGAAGCCAACCAAACGCAGGCCTTGTTTTATCGTCATCTTGAGGACATCCCCGCGTTGCGCGCCGAGCGCCATTCGGATCCCGATCTCCCGCGTCTGTTGCGCCACGGAATAACTCATCACGCCGTAAATTCCGACGGCCGCCAGGACCAGCGCGACGCCGGCAAAGATGGCGAGCAACAGCATGCTGAAACGCTGCCGCGCCACGGCCCCGGCAACGATGTGTTCCATCGAGTCGACGTTGGCAACTGTCTGGTCCTTGTCGACCGCCCAGATCGCATTGCGCACCGACGTGGCGAGACTTAACGGATCGACCGCGGTTCGCACGACGAGCGCGTTCGGCATCAGGCTCTTGAGCTGACGATACGTGAAGTACATCTGCATCTTCGGTTCGGCGATGAAATCGTTTTGCCGAACGTCCTTGACCACGCCGATCACGGTCCGCCACGGGCCTTCCTGCGTGGTCGACCCGTTCTTAAGACGTTTGCCGATCGGATCGGCGTTCGGCCAGTAATACTTCGCGGTCTTCTCGCTCACCACCACCGCGAGGTCGGCGTCGAGGTTGTCCTGCTCGGTGAAATCGCGGCCTCGGACGAGCGGGATTCCCATCGTGCTGAAATAACCGGGCCCGATCGCGCGATAAATTACGTCAGGATGCTGATCCGGCGGCGGATCAGGAACGCCTTCCACGCCGATCGGCATAGAATCGCCGTTGTAAGTGAAAGGAAGATTGCCCGCGACCGCGACCGACCGCACCGCCGGTAACGCCTGCACCCGCCGGACAACTTCATCGAAGAAGGCAACCCGGCGCGGGTTGTCCGGGTATTTCGTTTCCGAAAGATCGACGTTGAGCGCGAGGAGATGGTCGGCGCGAAAACCCGGATCGAGATTTCGCAAATGCATGAAGCTGTTAATCAGGAGGCCCGCGCCGATCAGCAGGATGAACGAGACCGCGACCTCGGCGATGACCAGCGCACTGCGCAGCCGTTTTCCGCGCGGGCCCGCCCCGGAATCACGGCCGCCTTCTTTCAACGTATCGTTGAGATTGAAGTGGGTAGCCTGGCTCGCTGGGGCCAAACCAAAGACGAGACCTGTCACGACAGCCACGAGCAGGGTGAAGATCATGACCTTTCCATCGATCGTGATCATCTCAGCATGAGCGACGTCGGCCGGAATGAATCGAGTCAGGACCCGAAGCCCGGCCAAGGCCAGGGCCAGACCGACCCCCGCGCCGAACAACGACAGCATCACGCTTTCAACCAGGAGTTGTTTCGTGAGCCGCCGGCGGTCCGCGCCGAGGGCGAGGCGGAGTGCGATCTCCTTGTGACGCGCGGCGGCACGCGCAAGCAGGAGATTTGCGACGTTGGCGCAGGCGATCAGAAGCACGAAGGCAACGGCGCCAAGAAGAATCAGCAGGGCCGGTTTCATGTTCCCGACGATCTCCTCGTGGAGTGGGTTCACGACCGATCCGATGCGCGTGTTGTGTTCCGGGTATTGTTGCGCCAGGCGCGCCGCGATCGTTTCCATTTCCGCCCTCGCCTGCTGCAGGCTCACGCCGGGCTTCATCCGCCCGATCACTTCCAGGAAATGATTGCCGCGGGCGGCCGCTTCCTCCGCGGGGAACGCGAGGGGGACCCAAACCTGGTCGCGCCAGTTTCCAAACGCCGGCAGACGAACGCTGCTCGGCAGGACGCCCACCACGGTGTAGCTCTCGCCGTTGAGCGCGAGCGAGCGCCCGACCACATTCGGGTCGGAACCAAACCGCCGCTTCCACAAGCTCTCGTTCAAAAGCGCGACCTTCGTCCCGGGCTTGTCCTCATCGGGAACGAATGTCCGGCCGAGGATGGGCTTCACGCCCAGCAGACTGAAAAGGTTCGCGGAAACGCGGCGGCCATCGAGCCGCTCCGGTTCGCCAATGCCGGTCAAATTGAAGCTGCGCTCGGCGAACGCAGCCATCGTTTCGAACATGGTGCTCTGCTTTTGCCAGTCCAGGAAGTTTGCCGGGGACGGCGTGTTCTTCGGGAAACCGAGATGAGCCGCATTCTCCCAAATGACAACGAGCTGGCTGGGGTCCTTGTAAGGCAACGGCCGGAGCAGAAGCGCATTGACCACGCTGAAGATCGCGCTGTTCGCTCCAATCCCAAGAGCCAGGGCAAGGACCGCGATCGCGGTGAAGCCGGGATTCTTCAAAAACATCCGCAGGCCATAACGAATATCCTGCCGTAGATCGCTGATCATATTTGTTTTCCTTTCTGTCCCCATCTGAATCGGGTTCTGGGGCACGCGCCGCTCGACGCGCCGAAGCGATTGCGCGAGCGGATCGGTTTCGTTGAATTGCGTGAGCACGGCCAGGCGCGCCTCCTCCTCTGTCGCGCCCCGGTCGACCGCCTGCTCGTACTGATCCTCGAGATGCTGCGCCAGCTCCTCCGCGATCTCGTTCTCGCGCGCTGGCGCGAGGCTGAGCGAGCTTAGCCGCTCTCGGATCTCTGCCTTGAAATCAGGCATGTTGAATTCCAGTAATCAGCCCGATGGCCTCGACGAATTCGCGCCAGCCTTCGCGTTGCGCCTTCAAAATTTTTGCGCCGGCCGGGGTGAGCCGGTAATAGCGGCGACGGCGCTGCCCGGTTTTCTCGACCCAGCGGCCGCGAATCCAGCCGCGTTTCTCCAGTCGATAGAGAAGTGGGTAAAGCGAAGCGACATTGAAACGGAGCGCGCCGCGCGAACGCAGCTCAATCAGCTGGCCGATATCGTAACCATGGCGGGGGCGGTCTTCGACGAGCGACAGGATCAACAGCTCGGCGCTGCCCTTCTTCAGTTCCCGATCAAGAATTGGCGAAGCCATATATGCCATAGCAATATATGCTTTTAACGCAGCTCCAAGCGATATTTGTCTAAACATTTTCCTGTAGCCGCTTCGCTGTGCGAAGCGCCCGCCTTGCAATCCACAGTGGCATCCCACGTCGCCCGCAGGGCGACGGCTACAAAGAAGTTGCGAGGACTACTCCGTGCGCAACGCCGTCATCGGGCTGATCCTCGTCGCCCGCCGCGCCGGCAACCAGGTTGCGATCAACGTCGCCGCTCCCAGAACCAGCGGCGCCGTCGAGAACGCGATCGGATCGAGCGCGCCGACCTGATACAACATCCCGGAAAGCAATTTCCCGGTCGCCGCCGCCAGGAGCAGGCCGATCGCCACTCCACCGGCGAGCATCACGATCCCTTCGCGCACAATCATCCATTGGACGCCCTCCGGTCGCGCCCCCAGCGCCATCCGAATCCCGATCTCCCGCGTCCGGCGCGCGACCGAATAGGCTTTCACGCCGTAAACGCCAACGATCGCCAGGAGCAGGGCGAGCCCACCGAAGATCGAGAACAGGGTTGCTCCTGTCCGGATGATGAAGATCTGCATGTTCGCGTCCAGATGCTGCGGAAACGTTTTCAGCCCAAGCACGGGAATCGTCGGGTCGGTTTCGCGGACCGCGCGCCGAACGGCATCGGCCATGTCCGGAACCGTCGCCTCAGTCAGGTTCGCGAACTGGATGAAGAAGAAGGCGTTGTTGTGGAAGCCGCGCGCGAAAGGCATATAAATCGTCCCGCGCGGCTGTTTCTCGATCACTCCGCCGCGGGTGACGCCGCAAATTCCCACGACCAGGATCGGTTCCTCCGGCTTGATATTGCTCTTGCCGCCCTGCTGGATTCCGACGTTGTCGGCGCCGTCATCCCGCTTGGCTCGCGGGGCGCCATCGGGTGCAAACTGGATCTGCTGGCCGAGCGCGTCACCATCCGGCCAAAGTTTCCTGGCCAGCGCCTCGTCAATGATCGCCACGGCCGGCGCTTTCGAGTCGGTGGCCTCGGCAACCGTGAAGGCGCGGCCCCGCAGCATTGGAATGCCCATCGTGGCGAAATAATCCGCACCGATGCTGTTGAAGCGCGCACTGTAGGCGAGCCCTTCCGCCGCGCTGGCCGGTTTGTCGTCCTTTCCAACGTGCATCCCGGCGCGTTGGATGCCTTTGCCTAACGACACCATGCCGAACGGCGCCGTGGCCGAGATGCTGACATGCTGCACGCCGGGTAACGAGGCCAGCCGGTCGTTCAAGGTCCGGTAAAGCCCTTCGGCGCGCGCTTGATCGAACCCGCCGAGGCTCGCGTCCACTTCGAGCATGAGATTTTTCTCCATCCGCAGGCCAGTCGCCATCTGGGACGCCTTGTTCGCCCCACGAATGAAAAGGGCCGCCGCCGTAAGGAGCGCGAGCGAAAAAGCAATCTCGATTACCACCAGCGGGTTGCGCGGCAGGAAACGGAAACGGCGTCGCACAACGTCGTCTCCGGCGTGTTCCTTGAGATCGCCGACCACGCTGTTGCGCGACAATTTCAGGGCCGGCCCGAGAGCAAACGCGATCGTACCGACGGCGCAGAAAGCGAAGGTGACTAAAAGAATCGGCAGATTTGCCCCGGCGTTCCAGACCAGTTCGAGAGGCAGGAGATTATGCATTGAGAGGGCGAGGACCCGCGAAGACCACAGTCCGACCAGCAGTCCGGCCGCACCGCCCAGCAACGCCAGCAGCAGACCTTCCGTCAGGAGCTGGCGGACTACTCTCCATCGGCTTCCACCCAACGCCATTCGGATCGCGATTTCCTTTCGGCGGGCGGTGCCGCGCGCGAGCAACATGTTCGCGAGGTTCAGGCAGGCGACCAGCAACACGACGGCGGCCATCCCCAGGAGCATCGGCGCCATCGCCCCCATCTGGCTGTCATCGGGCGGATCGTCGCTGATCGAAAAACGCGAGAGCGGCGCAGTCATGAAGGTCTGGTCTTTTTGTTCGACCGGGAAGGCGCGTTCGAGATTGGTGGCCAGCGTCTTTAGGGCTGCGTCCGCCGTTGTCGCGGTTATTCCGGGCTTGAATCGGCCGATCGCCAGCAACTGTTCGCTACCGCGGTCGGCTATCGTCCTGGTCCGATCGCTCGAAATGAATTCCATCGCGCTCAACGGCAGCCAGACTTCCGGCGAGAGGACGGCGAGGGTGCCCGTGAAAGTTTTCGGCAGGACGCCAATGATTGTGTAAGAGCGGCCGTTGATCAGGATTTGCGAACCGAGGAGCGCCGGGCTGCGGTCGTGCCGTGTCCAGTAACCGTAGCTCACCAGCGCGACCGATGCCGCCTGGCCCGGCTGCTCTTCCTGGACGGTGAACGGCCGGCCGATTACCGGTGCGACGCCGAGCACGTCGAAGTAATTGGCGCTGACGATCGAAATAAATGTGCGCCGGGTATTGTTTTTCTCGCCGACGCCGGCCATGGCGACGTTGTATCCGGCTACCCCGGAGAAAACGGAGTTCTGTTCCCGAATGTCTTTGAGGGTTGGATAGGAAAAAGCCCGGAACGACTTCGGGTTCTTCGTGTCCTGGGAAAAAATCTGGACGAGCTCGTTAGGCCGGGCGTAACCCGGCGGCGCGAACAACATCGTGTGAACGAGACTGAAGATCGCGGTGTTGGCGCCAATCCCGAGGGTGAGCACCAGCACAGCTGCGATCGTGAACCCCGGCGCCTTCCAAAGTTGCCGGACCGCAAAACGAAGATCGTGCATCATCTTGCGGATGAGATGCTGCGACCGGCCCGACCGGATTCAGATTTTCTGCGCGATAACTCTACTGGCCGGGACCGGCGCCCATGTTTGTCGCTTCGGCGCCCTTGGACATCGATTCCAGCTTAAGCGCATCGTCGCTGCTCTTGGGTCCCTGCTTGATCGCCCACCCCTTTCCCTGCAAACCTTCGGGGCCCTCAATCTCCACCCAGGTGCCATCTTTCTTGTGCACCATCAATTTCGCGCATCCATAGTATGCCATCTGGTCGCCACCGGGTTCGTCGAAATGCGCAAAGGAAAGGGCCATCGTGCCATCCGCAATGCGATAAATCAGGAGATGGAAAAGGACCGGCGGCGGAATATTTGGCCGGTCCGTCGAGAAATTTTTCGCTAAGCGGACCTCGCTGGCGAGCTTCAGGGCGATCGCATCATACGCCCCGCCGAGATCCGATTTCACCACCCTCAATCCCGCAAGCCGAGTGCCGGATACCTGACCGCGCAGCGAGATCCATCCTTCGACCGGCGAAATGAGCAGACTTTTATAAAACTTCCGGCTAATCGATCGCTCCAAGACCCGCGTTGGAATCACTTTTAGCTCCGTGATCGTCCGGCCTTTCGAGCTCGGCGCGGCCCCGGCCGCAGGAAAAAGAAACGAGATGAGGAGGAGAATGGTCAACCGCGTTTTCATGGCGCGAGTGTGACAACTTCGATCTTGATGGGCAAGATTAATCAGGACGGTCATAATCCGGCGTGCTGAAAATCGAGAGCGTTTCGAAAAGATTTCGCGCGGGGAATTTCGGAGTGCGTGATCTTTCGTTGGAGGTGAAGTCGGGCGTGATCGGGCTGCTCGGCCCGAATGGCGCGGGCAAGACCACGCTCATGCAGATGATCGCCACGATCACCCGCCCGACGAGCGGTCGGATTCTCTTTCACGGCCAGGACGTGGCGAAGCGGCCTAACGAGTTGCGGCGCCGGCTCGGGTACCTGCCGCAGGATTTTGGCGTTTACGACAACCTGACGGCGACGGAGTTCCTCACCTACTTCGCAGCCCTGAAAGGTGTGCGCTCGAAAAAACGCGTCACGGAAATGCTGGAGAGCGTGAACCTGCACGGCGTGGCGAGCCGGACGGTCGGCGGGTTCTCCGGCGGAATGAAGCAGCGGCTGGGCATCGCGCAGGCGCTGATCAACGATCCCGAGCTGGTCATCGTC
This sequence comes from Chthoniobacterales bacterium, assembly GCA_035941675.1. Classification (GTDB taxonomy): domain Bacteria; phylum Verrucomicrobiota; class Verrucomicrobiia; order Chthoniobacterales; family UBA10450; genus AV80. The sequence continues at coordinate 148,799 of DASZDT010000025.1, read as the reverse complement.
GACGAACCAACGGCCGGGCTCGATCCCGAAGAGCGGGTGCGCTTCCGAAACGTTTTGTCCGAGATCGGGTTCGGAAAACTGGTCATTCTTTCCACCCACATCGTCTCGGACGTCGAATCGATCGCGACCGAGATCGCGGTGATGAAGAACGGCGCGCTCCTGCGGATGGCGACGCCGGAAGCACTGCTCCGCGCCTGCGAAGGCCACGTCTGGCAAAGCGTCGTTGCGTCCGAGCAATTCGATCAGCTCCGGACGACGCTGAAAATTTCGAGCGCGGTTCGAAAGCCGGACGGCGTCCACATCCGGTTCGTCGGCCCCGCGCCCGAGATCGCGGCGAAGGCCGCCGAGGCGGAACTCGAAGACGCCTTCCTTTACCTGATGAACTTCGGCGAGACTGCGTCCGCGCCCCCGCTGCCATGACGGGTTCGCTTTCGCGCATCGGTGCGATCGTCGGCGCCGATTTTCGGATTCGTTTCCGGCGCGTCTCGACGGTCATCGTTTTTCTGCTCCTGAGCGCGTTCGCCTACGTCTGGATCCCCGACCCGTCGACGGGCCGGACGCTGATCCAGATCAATGGCCAGCGCGCCATTTATAATTCCGGCGCGATCGGGATGGGCACGGCGTCGCTCGGGATGATCTTCGTCGGCCTCTTCGGTTTCTACGTGATCTCGAACGCGATCCGGCGCGATGTCACCACCCGTTGCGGCCTCGTCGCCGCTTCCACGCCGATGCGTTCCGGCGAATACCTGCTCGGCAAATTTCTGGGCAACGTCGCCTTCCTCGCGACGTTTGTTGTCGGCTTCATGCTCAGCTCCATGGTCATGCTCGTCGTTCGCGGGGAAGCCCGGATCGAGCCGCTCATCTTCCTCGAGCAATACCTGCTCCTCACTCCGCCCGCCATCGTGTTCGTTTCCGCGGTCGCCGTCCTCTTCGAATCGATCCGCTGGCTCTCGGGAAAATTCGGCGACGTCGTCTATTTTTTTTTGTGGGCGACCGTGCTCGGGCTCGTCGTGGCGAACGAAACCACCAACGGCCGGATCAGTTGGGCCCGCTGCTTCGACTTCACCGGCTTCGGATTCATGATCGACCAGATGCAGCGGACGTTGCAGACGCACTCGGTGTCGATCGGCGCATCCGACTTCGATCCCGCCAAACCGACCGTCGTCTTCCCTGGCCTGACCCTGACCCGCGAATGGCTCGGGCCGCGCGTCATCTCGCTCCTGACGCCGCTCGCGTTGCTCCCCGTCGCCGCCCTGTTTTTCCACCGGTTCGATCCGGTGCGGACGGGACGCGCTTCGGTGAAAGGACATCGCAACTGGCTCGGCCGAATCCAGAATCTTTTCAAACCGATCAGCCGGCGCGCGGTCGCGATCCTTGAAATCCCGGGACGGGGCGGTTCCTTCCTCGGGACCATCTGGGTGGACGCGGTCCTGACGTTCACCCTGCTTCCGTTCGCGTTTGTGGCGTTCGTCGCGATCACCATCGCGAGTTGCGTCGCGCCGCTGGCGGGAACGTTGCCTGTCGTTTTCGCGGTCCTGGCCGTCCTGGTTTCGGATATCGCGACGCGCGACGCGCGGGCTGGAACCGTGGCCAGCCTGCGGTCGATCGTGCGGCTGCGAGAGAATTATGTCTGGTGGAAACTCGGGTCGACGCTGCTGCTCAGCCTGCTCCTGTGTGCGGCGCCGCTCCTCCGCACGATCTCGCACGGACCGGTCCCGCTCGCCGCCCTGCTCGGCGGCATCCTGCTCGTGGCGGCGATGGCGACGGCTCTCGGCATTGTCACGGCCAATCCAAAGACTTTCATCGTCGTGTTCCTGACCTTCTGGTATGTCGTCGTGAACGATAAAGGGGCCAGTCCGCGGCTGGACTTCGCCGGGTTCTACGGGCACGCGACGTCGAACACGATCGCGTTCTACGCGGCGCTGAGCGTGATCGCGCTCGCGTTCGCCCAATGGTTCTACCGCACGCGTCTCGCGCGAACCTGAGGCGGCGCGGCGTCCAAATTAGTTTCGGTTCCCAGCCAGGCGCGTATTTTTCCGCGATGCCGCCGAAGACAACACCTCGCGCCCGCGCGAAGCGAAACCATTTCGCCAGTCACCTTGTCGTCGTCGACCAAAGTCCGTTGCGGCGCCGGTCGGCCGCGGATTGCACTGCGGCCATGGCGCGGCTCGACGAATTGCGCTCGGCCTGGAACCGATTCGAGCGCGAGGACAAACCCAGCTTCGTCCGGTGGCGCGCCCGGGAATTTGGACCGCTCCTGAGCGAGCTGCGCGACATGGAAGCGCAGATTCGGGACTACGAGACGCTCGTCCACGAAGTGGAAATGGAAATGCGCCGCGGTTTTTACGATCCGCAGACCGCGTATCAGCGAGTCATGTTCCGCCGGGAAAATTCCGGGCCTGCTGCCGAACCTGGCCCGCAGCCGCGATCGCACGAACGCAACGGCGAAGAACGAAAGTTAACAGAATTCGAACAGGAAGCGCTCTTCCAGGAATGGGTCCGCAAGGTCATCGGCACCAATCCGGACAAGCTCGATGACACCGCCTACTCGACCACGTTTGAAGCATTCAAGTCGCACATGTTCCGGAGCCGGCCGCCAGAACCGCCGGCCTCCCAAAATTTCCGGCGCGCGGAGGAGGAACGAAGAAAGCGGACCGAGGAAGAACGGCCGGCGCCCGCGGGTGATCCGCGGGTAAAAGAACTCTACCGGCTCCTGGTTCGCCGGCTGCATCCGGACCTGCGCGCGGATGGGAGCGCCACGGTCTCGGCGTTATGGCACGAGGTCCAGGAGGCCTACGCCGCGACGGACATTGCGCATCTCGAAATCCTGCTCGCTCTGAGCGACATTGAATCGGACCGCTTCAGCGACCAGACAAGTGTCGCCCAAATGCGGGCGCTGCTGGCTGAGCTGGAACGCGCCTTGTTCGCGCTCGAAGACAGTCTCCGCCAGGCGCGTGACGAGCATGCCTGGAACTTCGCGCGCGCCGGCGCCCGGGCCGACCTGCGATCCGAAGTCGAGCGCGAGTTGCAGGCGAATTTGCGCCGCCGCTCCGAGAGATTGAACCTTCTGCGGCAAACGATTGCCGCCTGGTCTCGCCCGGCGCGCAGCTAACCGGATCAGGCCGCGACCGACGGCTGCTGCGGTGATTGCGTGACCCGCATTCGCTGCGAGACGATCACCATGTCGGAGGCCGCTTCGCCGATCTGGAAAGTTTCCTCGAGCAGCGGCGCGTTGAAGGACGCCTGCAGATCCAGACGGAACAGCGATTCCGTCAGCGCCTGGCGAACTTCGTAAAACAGCCGGTCGAAAATTTCGCCGAACTCGGAGTCCAACCGCTCGCGGAATTGCTGCTGCGAATCTCCCAGACGCTGTTTGAAATCCTTCATGACACTGTTGCGCCGCCAGAACAAACCGACCGCGACCAGAAAAATACCTGTGCCCAGAAAGATGCCGCCGGTGATATCGAGCCACAGGATCGGCGACAGCGCCGCGATGACGACGCCGAGTCCCGCGAGCAAACTTCCCGCGACCGCGAGCTTCCGCACGTCCGTCGTTTCCGCGACTTTGCCGCGCAAAATATTTTCGTCGATCCGGATTCCGTCGAGTTTGCCCTGCAACTTCTGGAGCGTCCCGAGCTGGTCGCCGGATTTCGGGAATTCAACGTCGGCCCGAATCCGTTCCTGCCGCCGCGCGATGCTTTGGTTCAGGTCGTCCATCATCGTGCGCATCTCGTTGAACAAATCCATCGAGACCTGCGCGGCTTCGCTTTTGATTTCGCGGCGGGCCGAATGTTCGAAACCCGACTTCAAATCGTGCAGCCATGCGTCGGTGTCCTTGTCGCGCAGAAAAGGAATCGCGCGCCGCACCAGTTTCCCGACCCGCAGACCGCGCGCGAACTCGTCCTCCGATTGCCGGGCCAGCGTGCCGTAGGTCGCCGCCAGCTTATCGACGATCAGCATCTTCAAGCCCTTTGCTTTTTCCTCGCGCGCGTCGACCTGGCAAAGCAATCCCTGGTAAAACGCCCGCTCGTCGTCCACCGCTATTTTCTCCGCGCGCAAATGGGCCAGCAACCTCGTCATGACCGAGCGGATGGTCTGGTACGAGCCTTCCACTTTGATCCGCCAGGCTTCGCCGCACGCGATAGTTTGTTGCAGGAAATTGCGGAACTCCACGAACGCGGTCTCGGGAATTCCTTCCATCTCGCGTTTGGCCGAAAGAATGAAAACGTGCGGGTCCTCGACGTTCCGTTCCCGCGCGTATTGGCGAACGTGCTCGAGGTTCGTGGTCAATTCCCGCTGGCTGGCCCGGTCCGATTGCTGGAGAACGAAGACGATTTTCCGGTGCCACTCTTTCTTGATCAAGGTCAGGAGTTCCCAGGCGGATTTCGTGTGCGGATTGACCGCGGAAAACACGAACACCACAAGGTCGCTCTGCGGAATGTAATTTTCCGTGATCGTCTGGTGGTCCTTCACGATCGAATTCGTCCCCGGCGTATCGACCATCGTGATTTCGCGGAGCACTTCCTTCGGCAACGAGACCCGCTGCCAGGCGTCGCCCAGGGTTTCGACCCGGCGTTGCGCGCCGTAAAGCAGCTCCTGGATGCGGACCGTGCACGGCCCCGGGGCGACCTCGCAAACATCTTCGCGGAGAAGCGCATTGATGAAGCTGCTCTTGCCCGCTTTCACTTCGCCGACCACCACGAGGAGCGCCGCCGCCTGGAGATTCGTCAGGCGCGACCGAAAAATCTGAGTCGCTTCGACATCGGCGCAGCGTTCTGCCAGCCAAAGCGCGCGCTGCAGCAGATTCCGAAGCGTGTCGAACTGCTGCTTGAGCTCGGGACTCAGGATCCGCGCTGACTCATCGTGGGGCGCCGCGCCGGGTTCAGATTGCAATTGCTGAAGCTGGTCCATGCGCGGCGCCGATCATATCGCGCCGGTTTCGCGCTGCCCACAAATTTCCTTATGAAAATTCGAACAATCGGAATCGCCGAAGCGCGAAAGGTTTAAACGCCGGGGCTTGGCGTTCCTGCCGCGGAATCGCTCACCGTGACTTTGAGATCCTGGAGCAACCCGCCGTGCAGCCCGTAAATCCAGCCGTGGACGGCGAGTTCCTGGCCGCGCGTCCAGGCATCCTGCACGATCGTCGTCCGGCAAACGTTGCTCACCTGTTCGATGACGTTCAGCTCGCAGAGCCGATCCACGGCCTGGGCTTCGGGAAGATTCGCGAGAGCTTGCTCGTGGTGTTGGTGAACGTCCTGGACATGGCGGAGCCAATTGTCACTCAACCCAAGCCGCTCCCGCCGGAACGCGGCTCCCACGCCGCCGCACCCGTAATGTCCGCACACGATGATGTGGCGCACCTTGAGCATGTCGACCGCGAATTGCATGACCGACAAACAGTTCAGGTCCGTGTGCACGACGAGATTCGCGACGTTGCGATGAACAAATAATTCGCCCGGCATCAATCCGACGATCTGGTTCGCCGGCACGCGGCTGTCGGCGCAGCCGATCCACAGATATTTCGGAGATTGCTGGCGGGCCAGCTCCAGGAAGAATTCCGGCTGCACCTGCCGGACGCTCTCCGACCATTGGCGATTTTTTTCGAAGAGATGGTCCAGTGTTTCCATGCGCGGCGACCGCAACCTAGGCAGTCTGGGCGCAATGCCAATGGCCTAATCGCATCGGCGCGCTCCGCGTTACATCATCCTGGGATGCCACGTGAAGAAAAAGAAGGCGATGAACGCGAGAAAGCCGGCGCCGATCACGACCTGGACAAGGCAAAGACGCCATAACAGGCGCCCGAGAAAGGGAGTGCGCCAGATCCAGTAGGCCGCAACGCAAAGGATCGCGAGCGGTTCGAAGATCGCCAACCCGAGGTTCACCATGTTTGGATCGTCGAGCCGGTAATGATTCGTCAGCCAGCCGCCGGTAATAAGATACCGGTAGACCGCAGCCGCGGCGACAAGGTGGACGATCGAACCGGAAACCGCCTTCGGGTTTCCGGTCACCTTCCTTTGCGGTTCTTCTTTGGACCGAACGCCTTCAGGTCGTCTTCCTCCAGAACATCGAAGACGCGTTTATCCGCCGGAAGATTGGCCCCGTAAAAGCGCTCGAAACCTTCCCGCAAATCGTCCGGGACATCCTTCACCGTCGCGCGGCGCAGGCGCAAATTCAGAAGCCGGTTCTCTTTCTCGGGACGCCTGGCCGAAATGGCGGCTGCCACTGCTGCATCATCCTTTGCGGCGCGAACGGACTCGACGAACTCGGCGACGTCCATTCCGAAATGGGCGAGGACGAGACCGCTCAGCCCTCGCCCGATCTGGTATTCGCCAATGTTGCCTCCCGGCAGTTTCGCGCGCGCGACGTCGATCATTCGCGGCAGCATGCATAACCGGCCCACTTCTTCTCTCGGCGATCGCGGCGGCGCTTTTGTCAGATCAATCGGCCCCATAATTTTGCTTAGATCTCAATTTTCAATTATTGCTTCACGCGGCGCAGCCAAAAAAGGATACCGGCGTTGTTCCAGGTTGTCGCCATGATATCCCTTCGACCCGATGGCCCGGGCCAGGTCGCTCCGCGGATCATCTCCGGCCTTGAGCCGATCGAGAACGTAACGAAAATCGTAGCGCGGATTCCAACCTAACTCCCGCCGGGCGCGCTCATTCACATAGACCCGGTCGATGCCGGCAAACATCTTCCAATCGCGGCGCGCATATTCCGCTTCGTAATCGGGGAACATTCGCTTTACGACTCCGGCGGCGTCGGTCCGCAGTTCGGCCAGATCGTCGCGCTGGAAGGGACTCGTCGCGCTTATGATGTATCGGCCAAAACCAATCGTGGCCGCGCGCTCGATCGCGAGCACGTGCGCCTCGACAACGTCTCCAATCTCGACCCGGCGGTAGAGGAACTCGTTCGCCTTCACGTTCCCGTCCTCGTAGTCCGCGCGGGTCGCTGGATTATCGTCTTCCTCCGGAAAGAAACGCGATGTTCTAAGAACCACGCACGGCACTGCGTGCTGCCGGTGAAACAACTCGCATAAATCTTCCGCCGCCACCTTCGTCACGCCGTAGATGTTCCTCGGAATCGGGCGCACCTCTTCGGCAATCCACGCGGCCGGCGCGCCCGCCGGCGGCGTAAGCGCAGCACCAAAGACGCTCGTCGTGCTGGTAAAGACAAAAGCGTCCACGCCCGCGGCCGCCGCTTCCTCCAGGAGATTGAGCGTGCCCGTGACATTCGTGCCGATGAATTCGCTTCGGCTATGAGTAGCCACGTGCGGCTTATGCAGTGTCGCCGTATGCAGGACGACGTTCGCGTCCTTCATGCATTCGCTCACCGTCGCGCGATCGACGATCGAGCCTGCGCAGTCCGTAAACGGCGACGCCCGAAGATCGAGGCCAACAGTTTCGTGACCCATTTCCCGCAGCGTTCGCACCACCGCTTCGCCGAGGTGCCCCGCGCTGCCGGTGATCAAAATCTTCATCGATCCGATGGCCGACCAGCCGGGGTTACTTGGGCGCCTTCGGTCTTGAAGTCAGGACGCGGTAGGTGGCGAGGGCGTTGAGGATTTCGGGGTCGCCCTGGGCCCAGGCGTTGGAAACAGTGATCCGTTGGAAGCGCCATTTGTCGCCGTGGCGGACCAGCTCGCAATCGTAGCGGTTCATGAGCAGGGCGTGCTCGGCGCCGCGGCGGGCGCCCTCCCGCGGCATGAAATGTTGCGACATAACGTAAGCAGAGAGGGTGGCGGAATCATCGCCGACCTCGATCTGGAGATTCGAGGCGGTGTGGCTGGTATCGAGCGGGCCTATGAGCGGCAGCATGGCATCGAGGATCGCCTGGCGGCCGGTCATCACCGGGAAATCCAGATGCAGTTTCTTGCCCGCCGGCCGGAAATCGAAAACGCAATCTTCGCGGAAGGCGGAGGCGAACGAATCGGCATCACCCTGGTCGAGCCCAAAGCAATAGCGGTGGAGCGCGTCCGCGATTTCGTAACGGTCGTTCGCGAGCTGGGCGAGATCGGTGCTCATGCAGAACAAGCGAATCAAAACGCGATGCGACCGACAAGGAGCAACGCGATCCCAACAAGAATTCCGATGGCCGCAAAAACCAGCGCGTCCTGGATGCGCGCCCGGCGCGCCGCGGTGGCGTAGGGCAGACGCGTGAAGGTGACCATCGTATAAAGCGGCAGGTAAAGACCCGGCAGCACCGCTTCCAGCCAGTGGTCGAGTTTCTTTTTGGCGCGGAAAGTTTTCGACGCGGTCTTGTCGCGCATCTCGATGAAGTTCGCGACCGCGAGGCCGGCCAGCGCGTCCGCGTTTTCCTTTCGGCGCTGGAAGTAATCGGCGAAGGCGCGCTCGCGATTCGCCGGCAGGGCGGCGAGGCATTCGTCGAGCACGACGCAGTCCTCGAAAGCGGCGTTCATCCCCTGTCCGTAGAACGGGACCACGGCGTGGGCGGCGTCTCCGACGAGCGCAGCCTTGTCGCGGTAAACCCACGGCGCGCACCGAATCGTGACCAGCGAGCCGGTCGGGTTCTCCCGAAAATCTTCCAGCAACGTCGGCATGAGCGGGACAGCGTCGGGGAATTCTTCGTCGAAGAAACGGCGAATCTCGTCGTCCGTCGTGGTGCTCTCGAAGCTGCGCGGCCCTTTGAATTCCCAGAAGAGCGTGCAGGTGAACGAGCCGTCGGGGTTCGGCAGGGCAATCATCATGAAGCTTTTGCGCGGCCAGATGTGGAGCGCGTTTTTTTCCATGCGCCACGAACCATCCGCGGCCGGCGGGATGGTCAGTTCTTTGTAGCCGTGGGCCAGGTAGCTTTCGTCGTATTTGAAGTTCGGAAGCTGCCGCCGCATCGATTCCCGGACGGCCGAAAACGCGCCATCGACGCCGATGATTGAATCGCCGCGAACGGCGATTGGTTGAGAGGAGTCGACAAGCTGCGCGGTGGCGGAATCGAGATCGACGCCAGTGCAACGGTGGTTGAAGAAGACGCGGACGTTCGGATAACGAAGCGCGGCTTCGATCACCGTCGTGTTCAGCGCGGCGCGGCCAATCGAATTGATGTGGTTCCGGGGATCTGAATCGTAGGGCGAAAAATGGAGCGAGCCGGATTTGTCGTGGATCATCCGGCCCGGCATTGGGATGGCATGGCGCAGGACCTCCTCGGCAATACCGAGTTGCTCGAGGGCGTGGATGCCCCGCGTCGAGAGAGCGAGGTTTATCGAGCGCCCGCCGACGAGGTTGCCTTCCCGCGGATCGGCCCGGCGCTCGTAGAGTTCCACTTCATGGCCACGACGGCCGAGAAACGCCGCCAGCACTCCGCCCGCTAATCCGCTCCCGATCAGGACAAACTTCGTAGCCATAAGGTTGGGACGCGCCCCAAATCATCTCGCACAACGGACACAAAGGACACAACGTAAGTATCTCGACCATGAAAAATTCCTGTCTCCCATTCATTGTCTTCTTCCTGGTTCTGGCCAACGCCCCGCTCACGGCCGCGACGGCCGACCCGGACAAGGATCCTGCTCTTCCAAAAATGCTGGAGGAGGCACGCGTCCTGATTCAACAGCAGCAGCCCCAAGCCGGGCTCGAGAAGTGCGAAAAAGTCATCGGGCGCTTCAAGGATCATTACGCAAACCGTGAGGAGAAGGTTTACTGCGCGCGCAGCTCCACCGAGTCGCTCGGGTATCTGTTGCAAGCGACCGCCGATATCGACAAGGGCAAGTTCGAAAAAGGAAAGAAGAACGCCATCGTTCTCTCCGGCACCTGGGCCAGCGCCTACTTTATGAAGGGTTACGCGCTCCAGGATCTGAACCGGATTGCCGACGCAAAAACCGCCCTCAAACAGGCGCTGGGACTTTCACCGTGGAATTCGCACTACCTCTCCGAACTCGGCAGTGTTTACAAAATCGAGAAGAACTGGAAGGAAGCCAAAGCGACCTTTGAGGCGGCGGAGGAGCACGCCGCCGTCTCGCCAGACGATCGCAAAGCCGCCGACCTGGCCCTCGCCCGCCGGGGTTTGGGCTACGTCCTGGTTGAATTGGGGCAACTGGATGAAGCCGAAAAAAAATATCTGCAATGCCTCAAGGACGATCCCCACGACAAGAAAGCCGCAGCCGAGCTGAAGTACGTCCGTGACCTGAAAGCAAAAACCCGCTCGTAAGGGCGTCGCCGTTTACGGTTGGAAAATTGCCGGAAACTTGAAGCGGTAAATCCAGAGGAGAAAGAGCGAAAGTGCGGCTGTGACCAGGGACATCGGAAGTCCCGTCGGTTCGAGAAAGAGGTGGAACAAAACAATGTTCACGATCACCGGCCCGAGCAGGGTCAGTCCGAGCGGAACGAAACGCGCGCCGAGAAGCAGGCAGAGGCCGCCGAGGATCTGGAGCATCGCGATCACGTACATGTAACCGCTGCTCATCAACGCGGTGATGAACGCGCCCGCCTGGCCTTGCATCTGCGGCGGCGGCCCGAGGAATTTGAAAAACGCGTTCGAACCGAAGACAACGAACATTAGACCGAGGAGGACGCGGACGATAACGATGACGTATTTCATAAACGTGCCTCGTGCTTAACGTAATCCGGCCCCAAAAGGAAACCTTAACTCATGCTCACGCGCGCAAAAATCGGCCTGTCCAGAGCGGCTGTTCGCGCTTAGCATTTCGCGAATGGCCGAAGAAAAAGAAAAGGCTGCCCGCGCCGCGGTTCATCCGCTCGCGCTCAAAGCCGTCCTGGTGGTCGACGACGACAAGCAGCTCGCTTCCGCCCTCCAATGGATCCTGGCGGACGAAAACTTTCTCGTCGACGTCGCCTTCGACGGCGAGGAGGCGCTGCTCAAGGTCAAGGTCCACCAATACGATGCGATCATCTGCGACCTGATGATGCCGCGGCTGCGGGGCGACGAATTTTATATCAAAGCCCAGGAAATGCGGCCCGAATTGGCCCGGCGTTTCGTTTTCATCACCGGCTTCGCCAATGATTCCAGTCTGAAGGATTTCCTCGAGGAGCGGCCGCTGAAGCATCTCGCGAAACCGTTCGCCATCCAGGAAATGATCGACTGCGTCAGGAAAGTGATCGGCGAAGAGGGCTGATCCGCGCCACGAGCCGGCGAAGCGCGCGTCACTTGAAGAAAAAGTGCGCGACGGCGGTTTCGAAATCCCAGTAGATCATCGCGTAGGCGGCGAGATCGAAGGCGGTGTGCGCAATCATCAGCAGGAAAAGCCGGCCGGTGACCGCGAAGACGGCCCCGAAAACCAGGCCAACGATCGCGGCGTTCTCGACGCCCACCATCCCCTGCAAGCCGTAATGCTGCTGGCCGAACCACGCCGCGGTAAACAGGACCGTGATCGCCTTTGCCCACGGTGCGCTCCCGAGCAATTTCCCGAACCGCTCGAATGCCCACCCGCGGAAAACAGTCTCTTCCCCGAATCCCGCCCCGATCACGATGATGTAAAGCATCGACGGTATCTCGGCGGGGTTGTGCGCGAGGAAATGGAATGGGCCGTTGACCGGCGGCGCACCCAGCAGCGGCATCACGACGGATTTCATCACGAGCTTCAACCCGACCCCGAATAGAATCCCGATCGCGATCGTTGTGATCCAACTCCGCGGGCGCACGTAACCGATCTCGCGCCAGGGCGTCCGCGAGATCCACGCCCAGACCAGGACGAGAACCGCGCTCAGCGGGGTGAACAAAAGGTTGCCGCTGAGAAGGAACAGGATCGCCAGGATGCCGAGCAGGCCAAACCCGCGGAGGCGGGCGGCATAGTGCTCATCGATCAACCCCGTGCTCGTCACTAATGCGCGCCGAGGATTTGGGCGAAACGCCAGACGTCGTGGAAGCTGTTGTAGAGCGGCGCGGGAGCAGCGCGAATAATGTTCGGCTCGCGAAAGTCCGCTTTCACGCCGGCGGCTTCGAGTTCCTGGTGCAACCCTTTCGCGTTTTGATGGGCCAGGATCGAGAGCTGAGCGCCCCGCGCCTCCGGATCCCGCGGAGTGACAATGGTGAAGCGATCCGACCCGGCGCGGCCCAGGAGAAATTCGAGATATCCCGTCAGCTTCTTCGATTTTTCCCGGATCGGTTTCATTCCGCCGGCTTCGTCAAAAATCGCGAGCGAGGCGCGCAACGGGGCCATGGAAAAAATGGGCGGGTTGCTCACCTGCCAGCCGTCGGCGGAGGGGACGGGAACGAACTCGGGCTCGAGCTGCATCCGGAATCGGGTCTTCGGATCGTTTCCGAACCAGCCGGCCAGCCGGGGCAGCGCGGTGTTCGTGGCGTGACGTTCGTGGACAAACGCGCCGCCGATCGCGCCCGGGCCGGCGTTCAGGTATTTGTAGGAACACCAGACCGCGAAATCGACGTTCCAGTCGTGGAGCGAAAGGGGGACGTTGCCGACGGCGTGGGCGAAATCGATCCCGACGGGGATCCCCCGCTGGCGCGCCGCGTCGGCGATCGCCGCGACGTCGAAGAATTGGCCCGTGAAGAAATTCACGGCGCCGATCAGGACCAGCGCCAGAGAATCGGCGTTCTTTTCGATGGCGTCGACGACTTGTTCGGTCCGGAGCGTCATCTCGCCTTCCCTTGGGCGAACCAGCACCAGCGCGTCCTTCGGATCCAGCCCGTGATGCACGATCTGGGTTTTGACCGCGTAGGTGTCCGAAGGGAACGCAGGGTCCTCCATCAGCACCTTGAAGCGCGCTTTGTCCGGCCGGTAAAACGTCGCCATCATCAGGTGGAGATTCACCGTCAGACTGTTCATGCAGATGACTTCGAGCGGCTGCGCGCCCACCAGCCGCGCGATCGGTTCCCGCAGGTTTTCGTGGTAGGAATACCAGGGCGTTTGCGCATCCATGTGGGCGTCGACTCCCAGCTCCGCCCAGTCCTCCAGCTCCTGTTCGACGATTTCCCGGGCCGATTTCGGCATCAGGCCTAACGAGTTGCCGGCGAAATAAATCAGCGGCTGGCCGTTGTCGCCGCGAGGCAAATGGAACTTGTCCCGGAACGAGCGCAACGGATCGTCCGCGTCCATTCGAAGCGCGAAATCTTCTTCAGCCGAGAATTCCATGCCTGATCCTATCTCGGAAACGCCGTTAATCTAATCCCGCGGCATTTCCATGAACTCGATCGTGGTGCCGTCCGGATCGCGTACATAGATGACGCGTTTGCCCGCGTTCGGACCAACGCTCAGCCTCTGCGGCTGGCCGGCCGCTTTCCAGCCCGACGCCGCGATCGTTTCCAAAACAGCGTCGAGATTCTCCACCGCCAGCGCGACATGAACATGACCCAGATCGCAGGGCTGAAGGCCGCTCTGTTTTTTCCGATCCGGCGGGGCCCGGTATTCGAGCAACTCGATCTTGTGGCCGGGCGCTTTCAGAACCGCGAGCAGGATTTCGGCGCCGGGAACGCCGGTGATCTTCTCGGCCAGATCGCCTTTTTGATGCGCGCGATGGGAGAGCTCAAACCCGAGGACATCGCGCCAGAAGACGAGCGACCGCTCGACATCCGCCACGGTGATGCCGGTGTGATCAGCGCCGAGAATCCGAAACGGCATGGGAAAAACGTCGGATGCCCGGACGGCCTCTGCAAGCCAGTGAAGTTCGGTGTGATTTTTTGAGAGGGGTTGCGAATCACCTTGGTAACGAATTCATCCGATGGATACATGTTCCGAACCCATGGCGCTGACTGTTGACGAAGAGCAGACCTTTCTCCGGCTGGTCGATCAACATCGCGGGATCGTGGGCAAAGTCGCGGCCGGGTATGCCAGCACGGCGGCTGACCGCCACGATTTGAGCCAGGAAATCCTGCTCCAACTCTGGAAAGCGTTCCCGCGTTACTTAGCGGAGCGGCCGTTCCCGACCTGGATGTACCGCGTTGCGCTCAACGTGGCGATTTCGTTCTTGCGCCGGAACACCCGGCCGGCGCGGCAGACGGTGCCGCTCGATGAAATCGAACTGGAGCTTCCAGACCAATCGGCCGGTCCGAACGAGATCGACGAACGCGTCGTCCTGCTCCAGCGCCTCATCGCCACGCTCGGTCCGCTCAACCGCGCCCTCGTTCTTCTGTATCTCGACGACCACAGCTACCGCGAGATCGCGACGATCCTCGGCATTAGCGAAACCAACGTGGCTACGAAATTGAGCCGCTTGAAAGAACAGCTTCGCCAAAAAATAACTGCGACCCAACTAGCCCTATGACGACTACCACTCTCGACGATCTCAAAATCGCCTGGAACGAACTGAGCCAAAAATTGGAATGGCAAAACGCGCTGGCGTTGCGCCAGTTCAAGGAAACGAAGCTGGCACGCTTTCGATCCGGATTCCGGCCTCTCGTCCTCGGACAACTCAGTCAACTGATCATCGGCATCGGCATCAGTGCGTTTTCGGCGACCTATTGGGTAAATCATCTCGGCCGGCTGCCGCTGTTGATTTGCGGGCTGCTCCTCCAGGCGTACGGGATCATGTTCGTCGCCTTCGCCGTGCGCGACCTCTTCCTGATTCGGCGGATCGATTACGCGGCGCCGGTGATCGAGATTCAAAAGGAACTGGCAGAACTGCGTGCCTGGCATCTTCGCGCTGCAACCTGGCACGGTCTGACGGGCTCTTTGGTCTGGCTGCCGGTGCTGATCGTTCTCTTGCATGGATCAGGCGCGGACGAGTCGTGGATCAGCCAACCACCCAAAGTCATCTGGCTGATTTCCAGCATCGCGGTCTGTCTCGGCCTAACCTACGGACTCATTCGCCTCGCGCAGTCGCCGGGAAGGTGCGGTCGCGCGCTCCGGGAGAGCTGGATCGGTTCGACGGTGAACCGAGCGCAAGCCGTCCTGGACGAGATCGAAGAATTCGAACGCGAGGCAGGCTAAGCCGATCTCAACGCAGCGATCACTTTCAACTCGATCGCGATCGGTGTCGGCAGCGCGGTGACTTCGACTGTCGTGCGGGTTGGATTCGGCTTCCCTTCGCCCGCGAAATACTCGGCGTAGAGTTTGTTGTAGGCCGGGAAATCCTTTTTCATGTTGGTCAGGAAAACGGTGACGTCCACGATGTCGTTCCAACTCGCTCCGGCATCTTCCAATACGAGCCGGACGTTCTCGAAGACGGCGCGGCATTGAGTCTCGATGTCATAACTGACGATATTGCGATCAGCGTCGAGATTGACGCCGGGAATCTCTTTGCTCCCGCGGACGCGCGGCCCGATCCCGGAGAGGAACAGCAAATCGCCCACCCGCTTCGCGTGCGGAAACGCGCCCACCGGTTCCGGGGCGCGAGTGCTTTCGAAGGATTGGCTCATTTCGGTGTCACTCCCTGTGCGGCGTCGCCCAGCATCTTATCGAGTGCGGGCCGGGCAAAATAGTTTTCGCCGGCGAAAACGCCCGCGACTTTCTTCGTGTTCGCGATGTCAGCGAGCGGGTCGGCGTCGAGCAAAACCAGATCCGCGACCCTGCCTTTTTCGATCGTCCCAAAACGATCCGTCACCCCGAGACACTTCGCCGGGTTGAGCGTGGCAGACTGAAGCGCCTGGAGCGGGGACAGCCCGGCCTCGACCAGCAGCCCGAGCTCGTCGTGAAGACTGAACCCGGGGAAAATATCGCGCGTCGGCGGATCGGTGCCGGCCAGCATCTGGACACCGGCCTTCCGCATCGCTCGCACCACTTCGAACATTCGTTGCAGCGCCTGTTTCCGCTCCGCCATCTCGGCGGGCGAAACATTCTGCGGCACGGGATTGTTCTTTTCCCAATACTCTTTCGTGGCCGGCGCGACGTATTTCCGGCGCTCGTCGGGAGCCGCGGACAATTCCGAACGAAGCAGGAACGAGCGCGCCAGCACGAGCGTAGGCGTGTGCCAGGTGCCGTTCCCGGCCATCGCCTGGAACCATTCCGCTCCTTCTGGACCAAGCAGCGTATCGAAGGCCTGGGCGGTCAATTCCTTTGACGTCCTGCCCTCCTTCTTCGCGAGCGACATCGTCGACTGCAACAGCACGGTCGTGTGTTCGAGCCTTTGCTGTCCGGCATCCGACGCTTCGCGCGCCGAGACGCCATTCGGAATGTGCCCGGCCAAGGGCAACCCCTGTTTCTTCGCTTCGTCGGCGATCGCGAAATACGAGTCGCGGGAGAGGAAATGATAAACCTTGATGAAATCGACGCCGCGCTTCTTCAGGTCCTGAACCGCCTGGCGGCCTTCTTCCGCATTGTTAACCGTAATCCGGTATTTCCCTTCTTCGGTTCGTGGTCCATCCAGGACCGGTCCGGCCCGCGTAATCCGCGGACCGCGCCGCGCCCCCTTCCTGATTTCCTCGCGCCAGCGATCGATCTGCTCGAGATCGCCGCCCATGTCGCAGACGCTCGTCACGCCGTTGGCCAGCAAGACCGGAAAGGCAAGCTCGGTCACATAGGACAAGTGCATGTGCATGTCGACAAGACCAGGAACGGCGTATTTGCCGGTCCCATCGATCGTGATAACGCCTTCCGGAACTTGAACCTCGCCGGGCGCCCCGACCGCGGTGATCACGCCGTCGGCTATGAGCACGGTCGCGCGCCGAGGCTGACTCGCGCCTGTCGTGTCGACGACCGTGACGTTGGTTAGCGCGAGAGCGCTGCCACCCCGCGCGGCGAGCGGTTCGCCCAGCAGCGCGGCGGCCAAACAGAAGAACAGCCAGGAGCTCAGGCAATTCTTCATTGGCGGAAGGCTAATGGACGTGACTCAAGGAGGACGCGGTTGCGGGCGCTCGATCAAATCGCTTTGCCGATCGGACCCGAGCTTTTTGCGCTTCGGCCTCCCGATCGCGCGGCGGCGCGTTCGTGACGAGAGAACGAAGCAGATGCTCGGCGGCGTGGGTGACGTCGTGCACCGCGCGGTTGAACGCTTCTTCGTTCGCTTTCGACGGCTTGGTGAAGCCGCTCAACTTCCGGACGAATTGAAGCGACGAAGCGCGGATTTCATCCTCGGTCGCGGGCGGAAGGAAGTTGTGAAGCGTCTTGATGTTTCGGCACATATTTTTTCTCCTTTAATTTACGGGACGGCGCGGGTCTAGCCGCCGGCAATGGCTCCCATGATGAAGAACGGCTCGCTGCCGTTCATGATCGCGTCGGGAAGCGGCGTGTCGGGCGATTCGAGGGACAAATCTTCGCCGCAAACGAAGAAGCGCACCATCGGCCGTCGTTTCAGCGTTCCATGATCCCGGATCGTTCCGTGGAGCATCGGATATTTCGCTTCGAGAGCATCGAGCATGGAACGGATCGTAGCCGAACCGTTGAGGTCGAGCTGAACTTCGTCATTCACCCGGGCGAGCGTCCGAAGATGATGCGGCAGGACGACGCGAATCATGGGGTCAAAATCCCAAATCCCAAATCCCAAGCTCCAAGGAAATCCCAAAACCCAATATCCAAAAATCCATATCCGAGTGTCGCGCTTCTTTTTGGAGTTTTGTCATTGGGATTTGTTTGGGATTTGGTTCTTGGGATTTGGGATTTGGGATTTCCTTGCCTACGGCAAGGTTTGCACTTCGACCGACAACACCGCCGGCAGATCGCGCACAATCGCTTTCCAACTATCCCCCGCATCCGGCGAGCAATACACTTGTCCGCCGGTCGTGCCGAAATAGATCCCGCACGAGTCGAGCGAATCGACCGCCATCGCGTCCCGGAGTACGTTCACGTAACAATCCTTCTGGGGCAGGCCGTTGGTTAGCTCTTCCCATTCGTTGCCGCCGGTCCGGCTGCGATACACGCGCAGTTTGCCCTCGAGCGGGAAATGTTCCGAGTCGCTCTTGATCGGCACGACATAAATCGTGTCCGGTTCGTGGGCGTGAATGTCGATCGGAAAACCGAAATCCGTCGGCAGATTGCCGCTCACTTCCCGCCAGGATTCGCCGGCGTCGTCGCTCCGCATGATGTCCCAATGCTTTTGCATGAAGAGAACGTCCGGCCGCTGCGGATGCATCGCGATATGATGGACGCAATGGCCCACTTCGGCGTTCGGATCGGGAATGTATTGCGAATGCAGGCCGCGGTTGATCGCCTTCCAGCTTTTCCCGCCGTCGTCGGTCCGGAACGAACCGGCCGCTGAGATCGCCACGTAGATTCGCTGCGGATTTTTCGGATCGAGGACGATCGAATGCAAACACATCCCGCCCGCGCCCGGCTGCCATTGCGGGCCGCTGCTGTGCCCGCGCAACGCCGCCAGCTCCGTCCAGCTTTGCCCGCCATCTTTTGATTCGAACAGCGCGGCATCTTCGACCCCGGCATAAACGTGGTTCGGGTCGGTCAACGACGGTTCGAGATGCCAGACCCGTTTGAATTCCCACGGATGCTGCGTCCCGTCGTACCACATGTGGGTCGTCAGCGGCTTGCCCGTTTCCGCCGAAACGTCGTATGCGAATTTGTTGCTCTCGCCTTTCGGCATTCCGTCCGGAGTGGTCGTAGGCTCGCCCGGCGCGAGTCCCGGCTGGAACCAGGTCTTCCCGCCATCATCCGAGCGCTGGATGATTTGTCCGAACCAGCTGCTCGTCTGCGACGCATAAATCCGGTTGGGATCGGCCGGCGAGCCTTTGAGATGATACATTTCCCAGCCGGCGAAGTGGGGCCCGCTCACTTCCCATTTCTCGCGCTTCGCATCCGACGTCAGCACAAACGCGCCCTTCCTCGTCCCGACCAAAACTCGTACTCCGCTCATGATTTATATTTCCAACCGCGCCCGGCGCGGATCAAACGCATTCCATTATTTCTTCCGCGCCTTTTCTGCATCCCGCTTTTGTTCGTAGGCCTTGGTCGCCTCGTCGATCACTCGCCTCTTCAATTCCTCAGTGTACTCCGGCGAAATTTTCGCCAGCCTCTCGTTCAGCGGTTTCGAGACCTCCATGGCGAAGATCGATTCGTCCGTGGTGCTGGCCGTCTGCACGGGCTTATTCTGAACTTTCTGCACCTTTTCCATGGCCAGTTTGTATTCCGCCGCCGTGGTGGTCTTCGTCCGGGCCTGCTCCAGCGCCGTTAGGGCGGCGTCGACCTCCTGCGCCGCCGCCAGGATCCGCTTCTCTGCCTCTTTGTTCTTTGGCCGGACATTTTTGTATTCGGTCGTCAACAACCCCGCCTCTTGCCGAACGGATCCGAGTTCGCTTCGAAACGACCAGTAAATCGCACCGAGCACGAGCAGCACGGCGGCCGCCGCTCCGAGCATCAGCATTTTCCGGCGTTGCTCGCGCCGCTTTTCGCGTTGGTAAAGATCGTCGAAGCCGACGCCGAGAAGGCCGGCCACGATTTTCAGGAACGCGCGCTGCCGTCCGTCGCCTTCGGCGCGAAGGTCGGCCGCAATCGGTTCTATCCGGATCGGCGCGGAATCGCCGTCGCCTTCGAAGCGGAGACTGTAGGGAAAAGATTCTTCCGCCGGGTCGGTCGCGTTCGGAATTCCAGCGCCAATCAAAGCGATGATGCGATCGCGCCCATGCCAGCCCTTGAAGGCGCGGATCTCTTCTTCGACCCAGCGCGATTGGGCGGCCGCGGGCGTGCAAATGACGACGAAATAGCGCGATTGCTGCAGAGCGCGCTGCAAATTGTCGCCGAGCGCGGACGAAGTCGGCAGCTCCTCGCGGTCGCGGAAGATCGGGATCAGGCGTTCGGGCGCGGTGCCGTCGCGGGTCGGAGTGCCGACAAGACTCTTCGGGACGCGATAAGTCTCCAGTTTCTTATGCAGCCAATCAGCGATCGCAGAATCCTTGTGACTGTAGCTGATGAACGCCCAGTATTTCACCGAGCCGAGTTAACCGGACAGCTGGCGCAAAGCCAAGCCGGATCGCCTACTTAGCGATGCAGATGTTCTTGGGTTCGGTAAAAAAACGGAGGGCTTCTTCGCCGCCTTCGCGGCCGACGCCGCTTTGTTTCATGCCGCCGAACGGGACGCGAAGATCGCGCACCAGCCAGCAATTTACCCAGACCGTGCCGGTGTGAATTTTTTCGGCGACGCGATGGGCCCGATTCAGGTTTTGCGTCCAGACGCTGGAAGCGAGGCCGTAATCACAGTCGTTCGCATAGCCGATCACTTCCTCTTCGTTATCGAACGGAGTGATCGTGACGACCGGACCGAAGATCTCCTCGCGATTTGTCCGGCAGGAAACCGGGAGATCGGTCAGGACGGTGGGCGGAAAGAAATAGCCGTCGCGACAACGATCGCTAATCCCGTCCGGCGCTTTGCCGCCGAGCGCGACTCTGCCGCCTTCTTTCTGGGCGAGGTCGACATAGAACTTCACCTTGTCCAGCTGAGCCTGGCTCACAATCGCGCCTTGCTCGGTGCTTTCGTCGAGCGGATCGCCCTGTTTTAGCTGGGACGCTTTATCGATGAAGCGGGCGACAAAATCCTGGTAGGCGGATCGCTCGACAAAGACGCGGGAACCGCAAAGACAAACCTGGCCCTGGTTCGCGAACGAGGAACGGACGCTTCCGGCGATGGCCGCGTCGAGGTCGGCGTCCGCGAAGACGATGTTCGGATTTTTGCCGCCAAGTTCGAGCGAAACTTTCTTGAAGGACGAAGCCGCCGCCTCCGCGACTTTGCGCCCGGTCACCGTCCCCCCGGTAAAGGAAATGGTGCCGATCTTCGGATGGGCCGTGATGGCGGCGCCTACATTTGGTCCCGTGCCCTGCACGATGTTGAGGACGCCGTTCGGCAAACCGGCTTCGGCGCAAATCTCGCCGAGCAAAAACGCGGTCATCGGTGTCAGCTCGCTTGGCTTGGCGATCGCGGTGTTCCCGACGGCGATGGCCGGCGCGATTTTCCAGCTCAACAGATACAGCGGCAAATTCCAGGGCGAGATCAATCCCGCGATGCCCCGCGGTTGCCGGAGCGTGTAGTTGAACGCGACCCCGTCGGTGACGTGCGCTTCGTTTTCCGTGTGAAGAATCGCGGTGGCGAAAAAGCGGAAATTGCTGGCCGCTCTTGGGATGTCGAGCGAACGCGCCAGCGCCAGCGGCTTGCCGGTATCGATCGATTCTGCGCGCGCCAGTTTTTCCAGGTCGCGCTCGATCAGGTCGGCGATCCGGAGCAGAATACGCGACCGATCAGCGGCGGTTGTTGTGGACCACGCCGGGAACGCTTTCTCGGCCGCGGCCACGGCCAGCTCGACGTCCCGCGCGTCGCTGTCGGGCACCAGGGAGTACGCTTTCCCGGTCGCCGGCTCGATGTTATCCAGATATTTCCCGCCGGCCGGCTCGACGAATTCGCCGTCGATGAAATTGCGGATCTGAAGAAGTTCGGTCGGCATGCGGATTATCGGGCCAGCTCCGCAATGATAGCACGGGCTGCCTTTTCGCTCGCGCCGGTTTCGCCCAGTTTCGCGATGACGGCGTCAAACGCCGCCACCATTTCCTCGCGGCTGGTCGAATCATCCGTCAGGCGAACGACCGCGTCCGCGATCGCCTTCGGCCGTGCTTCGTGTTGCAGAAATTCCGGCACAATCTCGCGATCCGCCAGCACGTTCGGCATCCCGAGAAATCTTGTCCGCATCATGAGACGCGCGGCGAAGTAGGTCGGCCACGACACCTTGTAAACCAGGACAAACGGCATTCGGAAATAGGCCGACTCGAGGGTCGCGGTGCCCGAAGCGACCATACCGGCGGCAGCGCGTTGCATCGTGCCGGAGCTGTCCCCGGTCACAACCCGGACCGGATCGGCAAGCGAAAACCGGCGGCGGATTCGTTCGATCTCCGGGGCGAGCGCGGCCGACGCGGCCGCAATTTCGAACCGCGTGCCCGGCCGATGGGCGAGAATTTGCCGGGCGGATTCCATCAGCACCGGCAGAATCTTTTTCACTTCGCGCGAGCGGCTCCCCGGAAAAAGGCCGATCAAATTCGGATCGCGCCCTTCATCTGTGCGGCGCTGCGCCAGATTCTCGATCATGGGGTGGCCGACGAAAATTGTCCGCAATCCCGAGGCGTTGTAGAGAGCCGCTTCGAAAGGAAAGATGCAGAGCATCAGGTCGAGGTAGCGCGCCATCTGCGCGATGCGGCCGCGATGCCAGGCCCAGACCTGCGGACTGATGTAGTAGATAATTTTCACCGACGGCGCGCGCTCCCGCAGCGTGCGCGCGACCCGCAAATTGAAGCCGGGATAATCGATCAGCACGACCGCATCTGGTTTCGCCGCCGCGATCTCATCGAGCGCTGCCTTGAATTGGGCCCGGAAATATCCATAGCGTTTGACGACTTCCCACAGACCGACGACCGCCGCCGCGTCGCTCCAGTCCGTGATCGTACTTCCGCCGGTGGCCCTCATGCGCGGGCCGCCGCGTCCGTGAAATTCCGAATCGGGCGCGAGGTCGCGGAGCGACCGCATCAAGGCCGCGCCATGTTCGTCTCCGCTGGCTTCGCCCGCGACGAAGTAAATTCGTTTAGCCACGCGAAACCGAACCGATCCGTTTCGTGATTTCCACGGCGAGCTCGAGAGCGGCGGCAGCCTGGAAGCCGGAAACTTTGGGCGCGCGTCCGGTCGCGGCACAATCGAGAAACGCCGCCAGTTCGCGTTTCAATGGTTCTTCGCGTTCGATCTCGACGCCCTCGCGTTCGAGACCCTTCGCGGTGCGCCGGTACATTTCGCCGCTCTGGTTCTGGTAATCGAGCGAGAGATAAACGTCCTCCTGGAAGACGCGGATCTTGCGCATTTGCTCCGGACTGATGCGGCTCGAAGTGATGTTGGCCACGCAGCCGTTCTCGAATCGGATCCGGGCATTGGCGATATCTTCGCCGCGGCTCAAAACCGGCACGCCCACCGCATCGACCGTCTCCACCGGCGAACGAACCAGGTGCAGAATGATTTCCAGGTCGTGGATCATCAGGTCGAGGACGACGCCAATATCGGTGCTGCGATTTGGATAAGGCGAGAGCCGGTGGGCCTCGATGAAACGCGGATTCGTGAGCCGTTTTTCGAGGGCGCTCAGGACCGGGTTGAAGCGCTCCACGTGCCCGACCTGGAGAACGAGGCCGCGCGCCGCCGCCATTTCCGCCAGCTCGCTCGCGTGCGCCGTGTTATCCGCGATCGGTTTTTCCACGAGCAAATGTTTGTCGCGGGTGAGCAACTCGCGGGCGATTTCAAAATGCGTCCCGGTCGGCGTCGCGATCGAGGCGGCGTCCACTTCTTCGGCAAACTCTTCCAGCGACGTCACGGCTTTGACGCCGAACTCGCTCGCGTATCGGCGGGCCACGTCGCTGTCCGTGTCGTAGATCGCGGTGAACCGCGCGCCCGGCAGCTCGGCGTAAAGCCGCGCATGATTTTTCCCGATGTGGCCGACGCCGACCACTCCCACGCGCGGCCCGGTCATGTCTGGTTTTCCAGGAACCATTGGTAGGTCCGTGCGATCCCTTCGCGTAATCCGATGCGATGGCGCCAGCCGAGCGCGTGGATTTTCGAGACGTCGAGGAGTTTGCGCGGGGTCCCGTCCGGCTTCGTCGCGTCCCAGGCCAGCTCGCCATTGAACCCGACGATCTCGCAGATCAGTTCGGCCAGCTGCCGGATCGAAATGTCTTCGCCGCAACCGACGTTGATGATCTCGGGGCTGTCGTAATTCTCCAGCAGGAAAACGCAGGCCGCGGCGAGATCGTCGACGTGCAGAAATTCGCGGCGCGGTTTTCCCGAACCCCAGACGACGAGCTCGCGCGCTCCTTCCCGCTTCGCGATGTCCACTTTGCGCAGAAGGGCCGGGAGAACGTGGGACGAAACGAGGTCGAAGTTGTCGTTAGGTCCGTAAAGATTGGTCGGCATCGCCGAGATGAAATTTGCGCCGTATTCCCGCGCGTAACTCTGGCAAAGTTTGAGCCCGGCGATCTTGGCGATGGCGTAGGCTTCGTTCGTCGGCTCCAGCGGGCCGCTCAGGAGGGCGCTCTCCGGGATCGGTTGGGGCGCGTGCTTCGGGTAAATGCAGGAGCTCCCCAGAAACAATAATTTGCGGACGCCGTTCGCGTGCGCCGCCCGGACGACGTTGTTCTGCATCTCCAAATTTTCGAGGAGGAACTCGACCGGCTCATCGTCATTCGCCTTGATCCCCCCTACCCGCGCCGCCGCCAGGACGACGATCTCTGGTTTCTCCGCCTCGAAAAAACGATCAACCGCCGCGGTCTCTCGCAGATCCAGCTCGGCGCGGCCCCGCAAGAGCAGACGGGAAAATCCCTCCTGCTCGAGCTTGCGAACGAGCGCGCTGCCGACGAGCCCACGATGGCCCGCGACGAAGATTTTGTCCGATTTTTCCACGGGCTCCGACAGAGTGTGTTTACCATTTTCTTTTTCGCGGCAATGCGCAATCCTCAGTTCGTGCGAAAAAACGGGGCCCGGCTCGGCGTCCAGAAAACTTACAAGCTGTTGATTGGCGGAAAGTTCGTCCGGAGCGAGAGCGGCCGGGTCGCGCCGGCGGCAGGCGCGAACGGAAAACCGGCGGCGAATTACAGCCGGGCATCGCGCAAAGATTTTCGGGACGCGGTGGCCGCGGCGCGGGCCGCGTTCGGCGGATGGTCGAAACAGAGCGCGTATCTGCGCGGCCAGATTTTGTATCGGGCGGCGGAGATGCTGGAGACCCGGGACGCGGAATTGCGGAGTGAAGTGGCGCGCGGGTCCGGCGACGCGCATGCCGCCACCGAGGTATCGCGCGCGATTGACCGGTTGGTTTACTACGCCGGGTGGACGGACAAATTCAGTTCCGTTTTTGGCGCGGTGAATCCGGTCGCCAGCTCCCACTTTAATTTTACCACGCCGGAGCCGACGGGCGTCGTAGTCGTGGTTTGTCCGGATGAGTCGCCGTTGCTCGCGCTCGTCTCGCTGGTCGCGCCGGTTATTCTCTCGGGTAACACCGCCGTCGTTCTCGCTTCAACCGCCAGTCCGCTTCCCGCCCTTACGTTTTCCGAAATCATCGCCACCAGCGATTTGCCCGCCGGCGTCGTCAACATTCTGGCCGGCGATCGCGTCGAGCTGGCGCCTCATTTCGCGAGTCACATGGACGTGAATGCAATCGTCGACGGGTCGAGTGATGAGCAGATCGGACGCTTCCTGCAGCGCGGTGGGGCGCTGAATGTGAAACGTTATTTTCGCCGCGACGTCGCGCCCGGCGGCTGGGCGAAATCCGATGCGGAGACGCCCTACTGGATCCTGGACACGGTCGAGATGAAAACCGCGTGGCACCCGATCGGATTATAGCGGGAAGTGCGCGCGCTGGTTCTGGTTCTCGATAGCGTCGGAATCGGCGGCGCGCCGGACGCCGCCCACTACGGCGACGAAGGAGCGAACACGCTCGGCCATATCCTGGAGCAAACGCCCGAGCTGCGGCTGCCGAACCTGGACTCGTTGGGCCTGCGCGAAGTTGTAGCCGGGGTCGGTGATCCCGGCCGAGACGATGCGATGTTTCAGACCAGCCGGGACCACCGATCCCGGCTGCAACTTCGCGGCAGCTATGGCGTCATGCAGGAACGTTCCGCCGGCAAGGATACTACCACGGGCCACTGGGAAATCGCGGGCGTCATTCTCGAGAAACCATTCGCGACCTTCGAGCGATTTCCCGATGAGCTCGTCCGCGCCATCGAACGCGACGCGGGGGTGCAGTTCATCGGCAACTACGCGCAAAGCGGCACCACGATTCTCGCTGAGCTGGGCGCCGAACACCTCCACACCGGCAAGCCAATTCTCTACACCTCGGCTGATTCCGTCCTGCAAATCGCCGCGCACGAACAGGTGATCAGGATCGATCTGCTTTACGACATCTGCACGGTGGCGCGACGACACGCGGACTCGTTTCGCATCGGCCGCGTCATCGCCCGGCCCTTCACCGGAGCGGACGGAAGTTTTTCCCGAACGGCGCGCCGGCACGATTTCTCGATGAAACCCCCGCGGACGATTCTGAAAGCCATCAGCGAGAACGGCCACGCCGTCGTCGGCGTCGGGAAGATCAGCGATATCTTCGCGGGGCAGGGAGTGACCGAATCATTTCCAACCAACGACAACGCCGACGGGATGCAAAAGATCGGCGAGAACTGGGATCGTCTCGCGAACGGACTCCTCTTCGCGAACCTGGTCGATTTCGACATGCTCTACGGCCATCGCCGCGATGTCGCCGGGTATGCGCGGGCGCTCATGGAATTTGACGCGTGGTTCGGAGAGTTCCTGGGCCGCATCGCGCCGGCCGATCTCGTGATCGTCACCGCCGATCACGGCAACGATCCGACGTTTCGCGGCACCGATCACACTCGCGAACGAGTGCCGCTTTTTGTGCTGCATAAAAATGAAGCGCGCGCCCTTGGCCTGCGGCAGACCTACGCGGATGTCGCCGCGACTTTGGGTGATTTTTTCGCGCTACCGGACCGATGGCCGGCCGGCACTTCGCTCCTCAGCGGAAGCGATTCCAAGCGGCCCGGCGGTGCGACAGTGAAGGCATCGAATTAGCTGTAAACCAAACCATGCACGTCCCCACGCTCATCGAGAAAAAACGCGAAGGCCAGGAGCTCACGAAAGAGGAAATCGAGTTCCTCATCGAAGGGTTTACCTCGGGAACGATCGCGGATTATCAGATGAGCGCCTGGGCCATGGCCGTGTTCTTCAAGGGAATGACGGCGGTCGAGACGCAACACCTGACCACGGCGATGATGGAGAGCGGAAGCGTCCTCGAATATCCCGCGGGGTCGCCCCCAAAGATCGACAAGCATTCCACCGGCGGGATCGGCGACAAGACTTCGCTCATCCTCGCTCCCCTGCTCGCGTGCGATGACAACTGGGTGCCGATGATTTCGGGACGCGGGCTCGGGATTACCGGAGGCACGCTCGACAAACTCGAAAGCATTCCGGGCTTCAACATTCGGATCGACGAGCGGCGCGCGCTGGCCCAGCTCAAAAGCATCGGCGTTTTCATGATTGGGCAGACCGCGGATATCTGCCCGGCGGACAAGAAACTTTACGCGTTGCGCGATGTCACGGGCACGGTGCCGTCGCAGCCGCTCATCGTGGCCAGCATCATGAGCAAAAAGCTGGCGGAGGATCTCGATCGCCTGGTGCTCGACGTGAAATTCGGGACCGGCGCTTTCATGAAGACGCGGAAAGAAGCGCAGCAACTCGCGACCGCGATGACGAAGGTGGGCGAACTCATGGGGGTCGAGGTGAGCCATCTGCTGAGCGCGATGGACGAACCTCTCGGCCGCACCGTGGGCAACGCGCTCGAAGTCGCGGAATGTGTCGAGGTGTTGCAAGGCGGCGGTCCCAAAGACGTGGTCAAGCTGGTGCTCGACCTGGCCGAGCAGGTTTCAACCGCGAAGCGCTCCCAGCTCGCCGCCTGGCTCAACGATGGAACCGCCTGGAAAAAATTTGTCGCGCTGGTTTACGCGCAGGATGGCGACGCTTCATCGCTGGAAAAACTTGGGGACATCCATCGCGCTCCGGTGATTAAGCCGTTCCTCGCCAAATCAGCCGGCAAAGTTGCGAAAATGGACGCGGAACGAATTGGCCGTGTCTCGCTGCTTCTTGGTGGCGGCCGCAAGACGGCGGATGACGCGATTGACTTCGCCGTCGGCCTGTCCGGAATCAAGAAAGTCGGCGAGACGATCGAGAAAGACGAGCCGCTGCTTACCGTCCACGCCCGGACTCTGCCTTCATACGATTCGGTGCTGCGGCTATTGGAACAGGCCGTCGCAATTGACTGACCACCGGCTCGCATAGCCGGATCTGGGCCGGGCAACTTGGGGTTAGGAGGCGTAGCGCGCTCCGCCCACGATTCGGTAGGAGAATCCTCCCGAGCTCCACCTGTTAGCGATTCTCCCGGGTTCAAAGTCCGGCGCAAAGTGCAGCGCAACGTTTGGGTTCAGATCCAGGGCATGGCTTGGGAATTTGGAAACATCGGGTCCGTTATCGATGAGAATGCAATCCACCGCGGTCTCCTCACCTTCCTCTTCCCGCCACACCTTGACCACTGTTTTCCATGGGATGTGAGCCCCCGGAAACGCGAGCGGCGAGTTGCGAGTAGACGCCTCTGTACTGCGAATCGGAAGAGCTACGCCCATCGGGTCTGCGTCGGCCGTGGGGAAACCGTTATTCATAACTCCACTTTCGGTCTGCCCGTTATCGCCGAAATCGAACTTCCCGCCGAAACAGGTGGCATAAATATTTCGGACCACGAGATCGTCTCCATCGACTTCCACTTCCCACGGGATGCCTTCGCGTCTGATCACACCGGGCCGAGGGGTTCCTGGCTCGTTTGCAGATTCGGCTGCCCCGAGGTCGTTTTCACCGCCATCACCGTCCATATCGATCCTTTCGTTGGCTTGTTATTCGTGAAATTGGCAGGTCGTTCGCTTCCGCGCGGCTAAACGAGCCCGCCATACTTAAGCGGGGAGAACGCCGGGAAACTGTCCAAATTCCGAACGGGGAAGATCGGCGTAGCTGCCATAACGAGCGTCCTGAAGATGATCGTTATCATCCGATCCGATTCCGGCGATTTCGAATTGCTCGCCGATTTCGACTCCCTTCGCGTAGGCATCGTCATCGTCCCAGTCGAGGCCCGCGTCCCCGCCATCCGGATCTGTAATGTTCACCCAATCGAAAGCGCGGCCGAAACAATGATAGCTCCGTTCCGGATCCACCGCCTTGGGTCCGCCGGCGAGAAACTTCCGGCGCAGTTCTGTTTGCGCCGCGATGCTGCGCGCGCCGAAATGGATGTAAGGATTCAACCCTTGATCGCGAGCCTCGGCCAGCCATTGGCGGACGCGCTCGGCGAAATCAGGTTGCAACGAGGCGATGTGTTCTTCGGTTCGTCGGTCGTACTTGGCTTGAGACATAAGGAGGAGAGTCCTCGGCCTGGAATCCGCGCCGCTTACAGGATCGCGATGCCAATTGCGCTGTTGATCGCGGACGCGGCCACGTTCAGGGCCGCATTTACCGCATCCTGCGCCGCGGCTTTCACCGTTACCGAGACCGCGGCCGCCGCGGACTTTTCCGATTCCTTGATCTCGTCGAACGCGAACCGGACGTCGTCGTCGTTGATCTTGCCTTCCAGGCGATCGCTCGCGATGGCCGCGACGCCTTCCGCAATGAGTCTCGCCCGCGCCTCAAGATAATTTTTCAAGTCGGCGCCATGGCCCTTGGCCGCGCCGGTCGCCGCGCCGAGCATGCTCTGGATGAGTTGGGAAACGTTAATGGACATACCTCAGGGAGTGGAAGTGGAACTCGTTTTCTTCAAACCGGAGCTGAAAGCAGAGCTGCGCTTTTTCGCGATCTCGATCTGCTGAAGATCGGTCAACGTTCCCCGCAACCCGGTGGTGAGGGAGGTGCGCGGCGCGCCGCCGTGTTCCTGCAAACGCTCGTAATGTTTTTCCAACACGCCCAGGGCCCGAAGTTCGTCCTCGTTCTTGGCGAAAAGGCCGGCGCGCGCTTTTAACGTCCGGACCGTGCCGAGCGACTCGCTGTAGAACTTCTGGCGATCCTCCGTGGAAAGCTGGCCTGCGTCCGCCTGGACAACGGCGGTCTCGGTTTTTTGCGCGAGCTCCGTCAGGAGGCGGTCGGTCGTTTCGTCATAAGGAGCGACGAAAACCGCCGAGCATCCGGCGAGAAGAACGGCGCAATAAGCAACGACAGCGAGAAAGATTGGGCGGCGGGGAAATGCCGGGGAAAGGTCCATCGAATCCACCGATTACCGTTTTGTCCTCGGAAGCTCCAGACAAAAAATAACAGCTTTCGGTTTTCCCTTGCTGAACGCCCCGGCGCCCATTTCAATCGAGCCGAATGCGGTCCCCCCTCGTTCTCGCCTTCGCAGTTTTTCTCGCGAGCCGGGTGGCCGCGCAGCAAGCGCCAGTCGATCAGCTCATCCCCTGGTTGCTGCGCGCAGACGGCGAGCTGCGCACCATTCCATTCAGCCAGGTCATCTTCGACGCGACCCGCAAACGCGTCCTGGCGATCGATCCGAAAAGCGAAGCCGACCAGCGGATCATCCGGCAGCTGAGCGGCGTCATTGACGGAGTGAGGACGCGAATGAACGCACCCGACAGTCCGGTCCAAAAGGTGGGCCGGATCAACGAAGCCAGCAGTCACTTCGAAGACATGCTGCGCGAGAAGCTCAACCAAATGCCGGGCTTCTCTTGCGACTTTCCAAGGACGGCAGAAGACCGCGTCCAGCGCTCCGGATATCCCGATCTGCGCCTGGTCGAGATCGCGACGAACCGCGTCTTCTACCTCGACCCGAAACTCTACGCCGCCGGCAGTCGGGACAGCACCTTCCGCACATTTTATTTCGAGCCGAAGATCGCGACTAACAAGGTGCACCACGACGCGGTCCACCTGCTGGTCGGGTTCGAGCATGAGATCAAGACCGGCGGGCGCTGGAATTTCACCCGCTGGGACCTGGTCGATCTCGCGCATTTCCACGTCCGTTTGAAAGCCGAATTCCAGGGGAGCAACCGCGACATCTACAAACCGGAAGCGATTATCGCGACGAGCGCGAAGTAGAGCCGCTATTGTCTCACCCGGGGTCGAGGATCTGGAATCGGAACAAAAACTTCCTTCGTGAGCTTCCACTCCGGCAGAGTCGCGATCAATCCTGCCACGCTATCATTCGGCGCCTCTACCAGGAGCATGCGCGAGGAGTCGTCGACGACTTTAAGCTTCGGCACCGCGCGGATTTTCTCGAGATCATCCACAGGTTTCTCGCCGGCACCTTCGTACCTGAGAATAAAGCGTTCCACTCTTCAGGGTAGCGCCGCCGCCGCTGGATTCAAACCTTAAGCAAGCCCTGGCCTTCCAAGGTTGGCTGGAATCCGAGCGAAATAGCGGCCTTCAAAACTTCGTGCGCCATCCGGTCCGATCGCGTTTGGTCGCGCGCGGTGTTAAGAAGCGCCGGCTGGGCCGCGAGAAGCTTCGCGGCCGCGCCAGTCACCGCCGGGCAGGCCATCGATGTCCCGTCCATGATGGCGAACTTTCCGCCCGGAAAAGTCGAGATGATTCCGACGCCGGGACCGGTCAGGGCGACCTCAGGGCCAATATTGGAAAAGGCGGCGATGAAGTTCGCCTTGTCTTTGCCCAACGGGTTCGCCACATCTCCGAACTCCGTGGTGCCTGGCGGGAACGTTCCTTTTCGGCCGAGAGCCGAGACAGCGAGCGCCATGGAATCGGAAGCCGGAAAACTGACGGGCGCGCGATCATCATTTCCCGTCGCAACAAGGACGAGCACCCCTTTCTCGCGCGCACTGACGATCGCCGAGTGGAGCGCTTCATCGGACGGCCCTCCTCCGAGGCTCATGTTGATCAAATCACAACCGTCGGCGACGGCGTGGTCGATCGCCTTGGCGATGGCGAAATTCGAGGCCCCTTTTGCTCCTTTGCCGAAGACGCGGTAACTGCGCAAGGTGACGCCGGGCGCAAGTCCCCGCGGTGCTCCGCCCCGCGCCGCGATGATTCCCGCGACGTGAGTCCCATGGCCTTCCCCGTTGTCCGCAAAGTCGCTCGGGTTCTCGCCGAGAACGGTGTTTTCCCCGCCGTTGACGTTCAGGTCGTTGTGCGGGCCCACCCCGGTATCGATGACCGCTACGGTTATTCCCTGGCCGGCATTATCTGGCGAATTGCCGTGAAAATGACGAAGACAATCAGTGAACCCAACGTCGATCGGCGTCAGCGGGACGACGGCACCGGACTTGAGGGTGAAGTTTCGCTTAAGCGCATTCCAGAAGCTGTGCTCGCAGTAAACATAGAGCCGCTCGATTTTCTTACTCGTCCCTCCGAGAGCGAGGGCCGCGACGCCTTTGCTGTTAGTCGTCGCCTCAGTGCCGAACCGGTTCGCAAAATCGGTGAATGCCACCACCTTCGCGCCGGCGATCGGCGTCTGGTCCACCGCGGAAACAACCGTCACGCTGATCTTCAACGACGCTCCGGCGGCTTTCGGTGCGGCCGCCGGCATCGGACGCGGGGCACGCGCGGGAAAATAAAAAACTACGGGAACGATCCGCAGGCCAGGTTGCTCGGCTTGAAGGCTCGAGACTGCCTCCGGCGACATCTCAACGAGTTTCGCCCCATTTTCGTGAATCGAATCGATGACCTGGAGCTTGGTCTTGGCTGTGGCGCGCAGGCTCCGGCGCATGGCGGGGGCGGCGACTCGCGCTCCTTCCAACGAAAGCAGGAAATTGTGGACAAAGCTCGTGGCGGGGACCACTTCGCCGGCGTTAAGGCCTCTGGGAGGGAGGAGGATGAACTGCTGGGTATTTGCGGACATATGGTTGTTTGAATTGAGCTTTAACGGCGTAGTCGGGAGTGACCACGCCGCCTGGAAGATATTCCTGGGTGCATGGTCATGCCGTGTACTACGGCGAAGGCGCGGCAGAGTTTTCCAAAAAGCGGCCACCAAGGCCGAACCTCGGCGTCGAGTTGCTCGGGAGAGGCGCGGGCGTAACGTTACCGGCCCGATGCCCACCAAGACCGCGGAAACATTTCAATTCGACACCGTCGACGACGTCGTGAGCGACATCGCCAAGGGGCGCATGGTCATCGTGACGGACGATGAGGACCGGGAGAATGAGGGCGATCTCGTGATGGCGGCGGAGAAAGCGACCGCGAAGAGCATCAATTTCATGGCTACGCATGGACGCGGCCTGATCTGCGTGCCGATCGCGAATGAGCGGGCGGAGCAGTTGGGCTTGCAACGCATGGTGGCGCAGAATCGCGAGATGTACCGGACGGACTTTACGGTCTCGGTGGATGCAGCGCGCGGAGTCACTACAGGGATCAGCGCACACGATCGCGCGGCGACGATCCAGACGATCGCCAATCCGAAGTCGACCCCGAACGATTTGGTGCAGCCGGGTCACGTGTTTCCGCTTCGGGCCAAGGATGGCGGCGTCCTTCGCCGGGCCGGTCACACGGAAGCGGCGGTCGATCTCGCGCGGATGGCCGGGTTGGAGCCGGCTGGCGTCCTTTGCGAAATTTTGCACGAGGACGGCACGATGGCCCGGCTTCCGGAGTTGATGGAGTTCCGGAAAAAACATGGACTGCGCATTTGCACGATCCAGGCGTTGATCGGGCACCGCCGGCTGAAGGAAAAATTGGTGGAAGCCGAGCAGGTCGTGAAATTGCCGACCGACTACGGCGACTTCGACCTCCACCTGTATCGATCGAAGCTGGATGGCGCCCATCATCTCGCGCTGGTCAAAGGCAAGATCTCCAAGTCGCGCCCGACGCTGGTGCGCGTCCACAGCGAATGCCTCACGGGCGACGTCTTCGGCTCGCGGCGGTGCGATTGCGGGAATCAATTGCACGCGGCGCTGCGGCAGATCGCGGACGAAGGAAACGGCGTTCTCGTTTACATGCGCCAGGAAGGGCGCGGCATCGGGCTGGCGGCGAAAATTCACGCCTACAAATTGCAGGAGGAAGGGCTCGATACCGTGGAAGCGAATGCCCGGCTCGGGTTTCCCAGCGACCTGCGCGATTACGGACTCGGCGCCCAGATTCTTTTCGATCTCGGCGTGCGCAAGTTCCGGTTCCTGACGAACAATCCGAAGAAGGTGGTGGGCCTGGAAGGTTACGGGATCCAGATGGTCGAGCAGGTCCCGATTCGCAGCGAACCAAACCCGCACAACGCCCGCTATCTCGAAACGAAGCGGACCAAAATGGGGCACGCGCTCTGAGATGTCGAAGCTCGCTCCGCCGCGTCCGCGTTCATCGGGGCGCAAACACCATTTCGCGATCGTCGCCAGTCTCTTCAATCGTCCCTACGTCGAGGGCCTCGTCGACCATGCCGTCGCGGAGTTGCGAACGCTCTCGCCGGCGGCCGACATTTTTATCCATCAGGTGCCCGGGGCGTTCGAGATCCCGGTGGTCGTGCGCGAGATCGCGCTCCGAAAAAAAGCGAACGCCATCCTGGCGCTGGGCGTGATTTTGCAGGGCAAAACGAGCCACGCCCAACATCTCGCCCGCTCCGTCACCGACGCGCTGCAAAAGGTCGCGATCGATTACGGGGTGCCGGTCATCAACGCGGTCCTGAGCCTGGAGAACGAATCTCAGGCGCGGGAGCGTTGCCTCGGATCCAAAATTAATCGCGGCACGGAAGCGGCGCGCGCCGCGGTCACGGTCGGTGAAGTCTTGAGCGACTTGCGCTCGAAGTAGCCATGGGAAAACGGCGCGCAGCACGGCAGGCGGCCGTGCAATTCCATTTCTGGCGCGACCTGCACGGCGGCGGCGCCCCGGAAAAGATGGACGAATTCTGGGAGTTCTGCCCGGCGCCGGCGCGCGTCCGCCAATTCGCCCAGCCGCTCATCGACGGAATGATTTCCCATTTGCCGGAGGTCGACGAGCGGATCGCGAAATACTGCGAGAACTACGATTTCCGCCGCATCTCCGCGGTCGACCGCAACGTCCTGCGGCTGGCCATTTACGAAATGCTTTACCGCGAAGACATCCCTCCCGTCGTTTCCATCAATGAAGCCATCGAGCTGGCGAAAACATTCGGCGGCCCGGATTCCGGCCGCTTCGTCAACGGCATCCTCGATCGAGTGAAGGACGATCTCACCCGGCCGTTACGCGAAGCCGCGCCGCAAAAACCGCCGGAGGATAACCAGGAATAATGCCGCATCTCGAAGACGCATTGTAGGGCAAGCGCTCCGCTTGCCCCTTTATCTAAGACAGACAAAGCCGACTTCGAGTTTCCGTCGCGCTGAGTTGTAGCGTCGGCTGTCACCAGCCGAAACATTGGGGGCAGCCCGGAATGCGATCGAGGCCGATCTCCGCTACTCTTCCGGTGGGTTCGTTCTGCGCGCCGATCTGGCGAAGCTCCCCTCGCACACGGTAAGCGCCGGGGTCACGTTCATCCCGCAAAACGTGCGATTGGAACCGGGCATGAATTCCGGCTGGGTGCTCCTGCGCTGGAAAGGGGACGGCAAAGGCTCGCTCTACGAAGTGCAAAGCTGCACCGGCGACCCGACCGTCGAAGCGAACTGGACCTACCGCGGCTCCTTCAGCGGCGGCCGGGCCGAGCTGAAAGGGTTCACGCCTGGGGCGCTCATGTGGGGCCGGGTCCGCAAGATCGGCACCGGCGGCGAAGTCGGCGGCTGGAGCGACCCCGCCCAGATACGGGTAGTCTGAGGGGAAGGCCGGCAAGCGAAGAACGAGCGGGGGGAATACGCCGGGCTGCGCGCCCGGCGGATAGGCTTAGTAGAGTTAGGGTTGCTGGCAAGAGCGCGGACGCGTGAATACCGCAACGCGCACGCATGTCCTGGATCAGTGCGCGTGCCGTTTCAGTAACGATGTGTGTGGAGCTTGGCGACGCGCTCGAGAATGGTAGCCGAGAATCCCAAATCGCGCAGAAAGCAGATTTCGATGACCGTACGAAGCTGTTTCCAAAGCGTGGCGACGGTCGAATGCGCAGGTCCCGCCGAGCGTAACCCTGGATGCGTAAACTCGTCTCTAACGCTCACTACGTCCTGACAAAATTGCGGCACGTCGGCGATAAATATTGATAAGAGAGGAAGAAGACTTTCCGTTACTTCTTTAACCCGTCGCTTGAACCGCATCCAGCCCGGGGAATAGGTGTAACGGTGGTAACCTTCCAATGCTTGAGCTAGAAACAAGAATTTGTGTTCTTCGAAGAGTTGCTCTCCAGATTGAACCGCAAAATAAAGGTTGAGCATTGGAGATCGGTGCGAACACCAGTCGAACCAAGTCTCAATTGCAGTCGGCCACGCATCGCCAACGAGAGACAAGGGAATTAACATCTCATCGTTCGGCGGTTTAACTGGGTCCTTGTAACCGCCCATCATTACCATCAGTTCGATGTTCTCATCGTTGGAAGGATGTTGATCATTGGAAGCGCCAGCGCTTCGTAACTTCGCCTTAATGTCATCAAAACCGACCGTCCAACCTTGGAGCAGAACGAGTAACCGCTGAAAATTGCTTACCGTATCCAGGAGCGCCTCGGTCGTTAAAGGTTCTAACGGCCGGAATCGTGGCCTCCAGTATCGATATTCCGTGGAGTGGCTTACGTTGCCGAAAGTGTTTTTTCCGCCGCCAACCTCAATTATTGCGATCTCGCCGAACGTCGCAATTTTGTCGTCTCTCTTGATCCCCGACCGTTTTTCACCTTCTTTGAACAATTCGAAGTCATAGGTGGAGGCCCATTGATTAAAGCCCGTGAAATAAACAGAGAATTGGTCGAACCGGATTTCTTCAAAATTATGAACGTGTGCTCCAACCAGGCAGCGATTAGCGAAAAATGTTAGGTTTTGCCAAGCGATTTGCCGAGGGCCCTTATGAACCCGGCTTGCCTTGGTAATGCCACAATCTCCCAGCGTGACCTCCTTTCCTTCGTGCGTGACGCCGTAAAGGATTGGTATTGATGTGCCCACCATTGCTTCAAAGTGTCTACCATGGTCTAGAGCGTAGTGCGGGGTGTCGACATTGAGATCGTAGTAATGTGGGGCGGAAACGATTAGTTCCCCACTCAGGACAAGCTGAGGGTTTCGTGGGAACCAAAAACGCCCCCGAATTGTTTCTGGCAACCGTCGTTGCGACGGATCATCCATTGATCAACAAATGGGCTCAGTGGCTATCGCCGCGGCCAGGGCGAATCGGGCTCGACGTGCTCGGTCAGCGGTTCCGGGTGGCCCCGATCCGGTGGCGGCGGGGGCGGCGGGGGTGGGGGCGGCGGGGGCGGGGGCGGCGGCGGCGGATCCGGTCTTGGCATATTATTGAGGTATGTAAAAACTGTCTAAGGGCAACTCTGAGTTCACCGCCGCTTGACAGCGTCGCAGAATTCTTTTTGAACATGTGCCCTCTGAGTGAACCATCAGTCCTTCTTTTCGTGCAAGCGCGCTTCGAAATTCCCTTTTGGCTTGATCGTCGTAAGCGTGGCGTTCTTTGATGCCTACGGTAATACAATAAAGGTCGTGTTCTAGAATCCGATAACTCGCTAATAGCCGCTCTTTCTTGACGCGTTTATCGGTGAGCGGAAAAATTGGTTTTAATAGGGCCAAGACCATTGCCACGATGCCAAACACGCTCCACGCTGTTTTGCCGCTTCCGCTTTGCAAGAAAGACAATGCGCCAATGCTAGAGGCCCCGGACAGGGCGAGCACGATTTCAATCGTCTTTGACTGGCGCTCTATTCGACGGATTTCGCAAGTAAGGCATTTTACGTTTAATCGTGCCGTGCGCATCTGGTCGTAAACGTCCCAGACGGCATGATTTCGTGAACTGGCTTTTGCCAGAAAGGGTTTCTCCGCGCTGGACATGGTGCTACAAGAGTCGGTTCAAGTTAGGAAACAGTGAGAGATGTTTCGAGTTCGCTCAACATAACAATTTGTAGGGCAACCGCGTCGGTTGCCATTATGCGGACGGCAAGCGGTGCGCTTGCCCTACAATGGGATTTCCTATCTTTTCCCTCGTGATCGTGTAAATCCCCGTCAGGTTTTCCCAACGCAATGAATTTTCTCAAGTCGCTCGTCCAGAAATTCACGGGCCGGCCAGTCGATTGGGACGAGCTGGAGGAAATGCTGATTCGCGCCGATCTCGGGGTTCCGATGACGTTGCGGATCATCGCAGCGCTTCAGGCGCGCGCGGAACGGGCGACGATTACGTCGAACGACATCAGTGAAGTGGCCCGGGAGGAAATCGGGCGGATCCTGCCGATGGCGCCGCTTCCCATCACGCCGCATCCGGCGCGGCCGAAAGTGCTCCTCATTGTCGGGGTGAACGGGACCGGCAAAACGACGTCGACGGCGAAGCTGGCCCATTATTTCAAACGCAATCGCCACAGCGTCATGCTGGCGGCGGCGGACACTTTCCGCGCGGCGGCGATCGAACAGCTTGGGGTCTGGGCGGAACGGATCGGGGTGGAAATGATTCGCGGACAATACAACGCGGATCCGGCCGCCCTTTGTTACGAGGCCTACGAGGCGGCTGACCGGAAGAACGTAGAGTTTCTCGTTTGCGACACGGCTGGCCGGCTTCATACGAAAAGCAACCTGATGGCGGAGCTCGCGAAAGTGAAACGCAGCCTGGCGAAACAGAACGAGAAGGCGCCGGACGAAACGTTGCTGGTCGTTGACGCCACCACGGGGAGCAACGCGCTCTCGCAGGCGCGCGAATTTCACCAGGCCATCGGACTGACCGGGTTGATCGTGACCAAGCTCGACGGCAGCGGCAAGGGCGGCATCGTGATTGCCATCCAGGACGAGCTCGGCCTGCCGACGCGGTTCGTCGGCACCGGGGAAAAAGTGGAAGACCTCGCTGCGTTCGACGGCCGCGATTTTATCGCGAACATGGTCTAAATCCCAAATCCCAAGCTCCAAATCCCAAACAATTTTTTAATCTTCAATCCAAAATGGACCGCGGTCGCAGCTTCTTTTTAAATATTGGATTTTGGGATTTGTTTGGGATTTGGGATTTGGGATTTCCGGCACGGGACAACGTCGCGGTTGTAGCTCGCGGCGGGGCTCGGTGACCACCGCGTTCCGTTAAGGCGCGGCCGGAGCGCCTGCCGGCAATTGAAAGAATGCCAGACAGACGAAGATGGCGGCGCAGACGCAGATCAGGTCGACCAGGAGCATGGTACTCAGGGCGTAGCGCGTGTGCTTGATCTTCACGCTTCCGAAGTAGACGGCGATGACATAGAAAGTAGTCTCGGCCGCGCACTGGAAGACGCAGGCGAGCCGGCCGGTGAAGGAATCCGCGCCGTAGGTTCCCATCGCATCGATGAGGAATCCACGACTGCCGGCGGAACTGAATGGCCGAAGAATGGCGATGGGCAGGGCATTCACGATTTGGTCGTTCACGTGGAAGGCGCGGAAAACCCAGGCGAGCGCGCCCGCGAACATGTCGAACAATCCGCTGTTTCGAAAAACCGAGATGGCCACCAGCATGCCAAGAATATAAGGGAAGATAATGCGCCCTACGGTCAGGCCATTGTAAGCGCCCTCGACAAACGAATTGAAAAGCGTCGTGCCTTTGGCGGCGAATTCCTTCTCGCGCCACAAGCTGTAGCCGAGAATCACAAAGATGAGACTGAGTAACACGCCGTTGGAGAGATTGCCGGTGAAATGACTTTTGCTGACGAGGTCGAGGCGCGTGATGTAAATGAGCAGGCCGGCGATGACGCCTACGATGCCGCCGATGGCGATGACGATGGTGGCGTTGAACAAGTTGATCCGTTGGCGAATACCGACAATGACGAGCGCCGCGACGGTGCCAATAAATGAGGTGATGATGCACGGCAGCATCACGTCCGCCGGATTCACCGCGAATTGCGCAGCGCGATAGCTGATGATCGACGTCGGGATCAGCGTCAGCCCGGCCGCGTGCAAACAGAGGAACATGATCTGGGGGTT
This sequence comes from Chthoniobacterales bacterium, assembly GCA_035941675.1. Lineage (GTDB taxonomy): Bacteria > Verrucomicrobiota > Verrucomicrobiia > Chthoniobacterales > UBA10450 > AV80. Next base: position 109,516 of record DASZDT010000025.1, on the reverse strand, counting down.
GCTGGCGCGCTCCTTGTCTTTGTTCAGCTCTTGCAGACTCTCCATTGCCTTTAGCCCGAAGGGCGTCGCCGCGCTGTCGAGTCCGAGGAAATTCGCGGCGAAATTCAAGGTCATGTAGGAAATCGAGGGATGCCCGCGCGGCACTTCCGGAAAAACGCGAATGAAGATCGGACTGAGAAATTTTGCGACGCGTTCCGAAGCGCCGCTGTCGATCAATAATTGAAGGATGCCGCTGAAGAACGACAGGTAGGCGATGAGCGGCAGGAGCAGATCGATGATCGTGCTTTTACACGTCGGCAGAATCCCATCCGCGGCTTGTTTGCCGGAGAAAACCTTAACCACGCCGTTGTCGATCTTGTATTGCGCGCCGCCGATCGCGGCCGTGTGATTGGGAGCCGCCTGCAGTTGGCTCCGCAATTCCGGCGGCGCTTGCTCAAGGTAAAACTCGCGTTGCAGGAGGGGATCGTCCTTTTTTCCGTTGACCGTAAATTCGATGGCGTAGAATCGCCCGCTGAACAGGAGGAAGAAGAGATAGGCGATCGACGCGAGAAAGAGACCGACCCAAAACCTGCTTAAGGCCATTTTAGCTAGCCGGCGAGTTGAAACACGTCACCGCGCCACTTAAAGCAGCGGCTTCGTGCGCCGCAAGCCCGAACTGGGGCCACCGCCGATTGGATTGATCGCGTTCCGCCGCTATGTTCGCGTTCCCGAAGCGGGGCGCGAAGCCGTTACTTAATACAAATTCTTCCGCGCGAACACTGGCGCAGATTCGTTGTCTAAGGAAGTGTCACCATTCACATGAGCAGAATCGAACATCCATCGTCGGTTTCCTCCCGCCTCACCTTCCTGGCCGGCCTCCTGGCGGCCGTTCTCGTCGGCGTCGGCACGATCTGGTGGAGCCATGCCCAGGACAAAAAGGTCGTGGAAAAATTGCGGCCCGACGAATTTACGGTGCCCTCGGACAAGGAACTTCGCTACCAGCTCACCCCGGAACAATACCAGGTCACGCGCAAGAACGGCACCGAGACCGCTTTCCGCAACGCCTATTGGGACAACCACAAGCCCGGTATTTACGTCGATATCATCACGAACGAGCCGCTCTTTTCCTCGCTCGAGAAATTCGATAGCGGCACGGGCTGGCCGAGCTTTACGAAACCGATTTCGCCGGAGCACGTCGTCGAAAAAGTCGACAACAGCTACAACATGGTCCGCACCGAAGTGCGCGCGAAGAAAAGCGATTCGCATCTCGGCCATATCTTCGACGATGGACCGCCCCCGACGAAGTTGCGCTATTGCGTGAACTCGGCGGCGCTGCGCTTCGTGCCGGCGGAGAAATTGAAAGAGGAAGGGTTCCTGGAATTTCTTCCGCTCTTTCAACAGCCGTCCGCCGCGCCCGCGCAAGCGGCGAAATAGCGCCCGCTCAGGCGAGCAGGTTCGCGAACCGCCGGTCGCCGCGGAGCGGATCCCATTCGCGCTCGATCCGCAACGCGCCCCGCGTCGGTCCGTTCGGGAGATGGATTAATTCCTCCAGCAACACCAGGGCGCGGGCGGGTTCGCCGGTCTCCGCGTAGATCACCGCCAGCTTCGTTGCGACCAGCGGACCGTCAAAAGCGTCCTTTGCAATGGGAAGCAACTCCACGGCTCGATGTCCCGCGGCGATTGCTTCCTCTTTCCGGCCCCGCATTCCCAGCACGAGACCGAGCATCGCGACCAGCTCCGCGTCGTCGGGCGCTTTGACCAGATCGTCTTCCACAATTTCCTGGGCGCGCGCGAACGCCTCCTCCGCGGGGTGGTTATCGCCGCGGCCGCGAGCGATCAAACCTTCGTACCACGACCGGGGAAAGGCGTAGCCGTCGAGAATCGAGCCCGCGCCGCCCACCCCGAGATCGTTGAACCTGTCGTAACGGGATTTTTTTAACCAGCGCTCGGCTTCGTCGTATTGGCGCGCCGCGAGGTGGACGCGCAAGGCAATGTTCGTCACGCCGCCGCCCGGATCGAAATGGGCCGGGATCGTGTCCAGGACAGTCCGGAGCGGCGCGAGGTTTCCTTCCGTTCGCAGCGCGAGCGCGGCGCGCGCGATGGAAAAAAAGTGCGCCTCCGGATTTACTTCCGTGCCGAGGGAGAACCCGTTCGCGGCGTCGGCGTGGCGGCCGAGACAGGCGTAGGTTTCCGCGACGTCCCATAAAACCGACGCGTTCCGCGGATCGAGTTCCTTCGCCTTTTCGAAGTTCCTCACGGCATCGTCCCAGCAGCCCTGGCGGCGGGCGATGGCGCCCGCGGCTTCCCACGTCTCCGCATTGTTCGGGGCGGCTTCCTGCGCGATCGCGACCTCGGTCCGCGCCAGCTCGTAATCGCGGTAGCCATAGTAATAGTAGTAGGCGTGGGCCAGCCGGGCTTCGCTCGAGTCCGGCCGCAACCGCAACGCCGTGTCCGCCGCGATCTTTGCCAACGCCAGCCGGTGCCGGGTTCGATCGTAACCGAACCAGTAAAGCTCGCAGTGGAACCGGGAAGCAAGGCAATGCGCCAGCGCGAAATTCGGGTCCCGCTGGATCGCCTCGTCGAGCAATCGCAAGGCGCGCTCGCCGTTCTCGCGCGGGTCGCCCGAGCCGCTCCAGCGAAACAGGTCGCGCGCCCGGAGAAACAAATCGTAGGCGTCGAGATCGCTCGTGGGATGTTTTTGGAGCCGCTCTTTTTCCTGGGGCGAAAGGTTCGCGCGGAGGGCAAAGGCGATCCGGCGGGCCAGCTCGGTTTGGAGCACGAACAGATCGGTGATCTCGCGATCGAAGGTGTCGTTCCAAACATGCAGATCGCTCCGGGCATCGATCAGCTGCGCGTTAATCCGGACCCGGTTGGCGTCGCGGCGCACCGTTCCTTCCAGGATGTAAGCGACGCCGAGCGCCTCGCCGATTTCACGCAGGTTCCGCGTGCCCCCGCGATACTGCCGCACCGAGGTCCGGCTGATCACTTTCAGGTCCGCGACCTTGGCCAGGTTGGAAAGAATGTCGTCCTGGATGCCATCGGCGAAGAAGGTGTTCTGCTGGTCATCGCTGAGATTATCAAACGGCAGGACGGCGATGCTCTTTTCCGGCGGCGGCGGTTTGGTTACGGGAGGAACCGCGCTGATTGGTGCAAGGTCGTCGGTTCGCACGATCCCGCCCGGAGTGAGGTCGAACGCCCAGGAGAGAAGCAACGCGACCGGAAACCCGAGAACCACCCCGATGATGACGAATCGCACCACCCACGTCGGGATTTCCAGGAACGGAAAAACCTGCGTCGCGATCTGAATGATGAGCCACGCCAAAACGGCATACGCCACCGCGACGCGATAAACCTTGCGTCGCTTCAGCTCGGTAAAAAATCGGCGCGCGTTCATGGCACGGTTGCCCGCTTTTAGAATGTAGAGCGACTTGACACAAGGTCGCCCACAACTTCCCTCTGGAATGCGGCCCGCGGCAAAATCGTCTTCCGTCGCGCAGGAAGATCGGTCGGGATTGATCGCGGGAGTGGCGGCGTTCGGAACCTGGGGACTGATCCCGGTTTATTGGAAACTGTTCGTCAGCCTGTCGGCGATCCAGATCCTGGCGCATCGCTTCGTGTGGACCACGGTTTTCCTCGTCGGGCTGCTCAGCTGGCAGGCGCGCTGGACGGAATTGCGTGACGCTCTGCGATGCCGCCGCGCGCTGCTCTATTGTTTGGGAAGCGGCCTCGCCGTCTCGATAAACTGGTTCTGCTTTATTTGGGCGGTGAATGTCGGGCGCGTCATCGAGACGAGCCTCGGCTATTTCATGACCCCGCTCATCAACGTCCTCCTCGGCGCGACCTTTTTGCGCGAACGCCTGACGCGCTGGCAACTGCTTTCGGTTTTCCTAGCGCTCGTCGGCGTGCTCAATCTCACGCTCGGCTATGGCCGCTTTCCCTGGCTCGCGATCGCGATCTGCGTTTCGTTCGGGCTCTATGGATTACTTCGAAAAAAATCCGGTGTTCGTCCGATCCCCGGTTTGTTCCTTGAGACGACGCTGCTTACTCCGGTCGCGGCCGCCTATCTCGTGTTTCTGGAAATCCAGGGCGGCGCGGCGTTCAGCTCCGGCGGCTGGTCGATGACCGCTTTACTGATCAGCACCGGAATCGTCACGGGACTGCCGCTGGTCTGGTTCGGCCATGCCGCGCGTCATCTCCGGCTTACCACCCTTGGCTTTCTGCAATACCTGTCGCCGAGCTGCAGTTTTTTCCTCGGCGTTTTTCTGTATCACGAGCCGTTCACCCGCGCGCACCTGATCACTTTTGCGTTCATCTGGATTGCGCTCGTCATCTTCACGGCCGAAGCGATCTGGCGCTGGCGTTCCGGCCGCGAACGCGAACCACTCCCGGAACCAGTCGCGCGCGCCGCGCATTGAGGCCGCGCCGCGTGCGCGGAAATCCCAAATCCCAAGTTCCAAATCCCAAAGAAGCTCCAAATCTCAAATCCCAAATTATTAGGCACCTTCCCCGCTTGATACTGATTTAAGCTTTGTTCTTTTGGAGATTGTTTGGGATTTGGAACTTGGGATTTGGAATTTCCCGGCGCGTCTCTCGCTACCAATTCGGAAGAGCGCGACTATCGTAACGCCGGGCATGACTGACGACAATTTCCAATACGCGCTCGAGAACACGCGCGTGATCCTCGCGCCCGACCAGCAGATCGCCACCTTCGGCAGCACCAGCTTCCGCTTTTATCTGATCTCGGAGTTGATGGACCAGGTGAATGAAATCCGAGTGCGCGACGGCCGAATCCACGCCGAGCGTCCGCAGATCCTCACCCCGGAACATTATTGCCGGCTGCTGCTGGAAGGTTTTGGCGAGAAGGCGGCCAAGTACGCGGAACTCCTGCGCGAACGCACTCGCGACATGGCTGTGCTCCGTTACGGATTCCAATTCCGGAAGACCGACGTCGTCGAAAGCCGGGTCCGCGACACGATGGAGGCCGTGATTGAGCGGACTCGTCGCCAGGTCGAGCGTTCCGACGAACCGCTCAGCGCCGTGATCCAGGGCGTGGACGATGCCTGGGAAGTTTGCCTGCTCAAATTCACCATCGACCTGATCGAGCGCTCGAGCGGCGGCAACCTCGGCGATTTTCGCCGGCGCGGGTTGGTCTGAGAATTTCGAAAAATTCGCGCTACGTTAGGCCGTGAGAGTCCGCGCCTTCGCGACCGTGGTTTCGCTTGTTGCCTTCGCGACGACCGACGCAGCCGAACCTCTCGCCGGTCCGAGCCCGACACCGACGCCAACGCCGAAGCGGGGCGAACTGATCGAAGTCCCTGCTGAGCCGGCCAGGGGTTTTCAATTTCCTTATCTTCTGTTCATTCCGGAATCCGCCGCCGCGAAGCGATACGAGGACCTGCTGGTTGAGCCGAACAATACCGGTAACGTCAGCGACGATTTCGAGGTGCATCGGAATGCCGCGGTCCATCTCGCGCGCGATAGTTCCGTCGGAAATTTCGTAGCCAGGAAGCTCGGGGTCCCGCTTTTGGTCCCGATTTTTCCGCGCCCAGCCAGTAACGACCGTCTCTACACCCACTCGCTCGATCGAGATACCATCCTGATCACGGACGGGCCGCTGGCCCGGCTCGATCTGCAACTCATCGCGATGATCGCGGACGCGCGACCTCGCCTTGCCGCCGCAGGGCATCCGGTGAACGCGAAAGTTTTGATGAATGGCTTTTCCGCCTCGGGCCTGTTCGCGAATCGCTTCGCTTTCCTGCATCCGGAAATGGTGACGGCGGCAGCCTACGGCGGTCTGAATTGTTTTATCATGCTGCCGGTCGCCGAATTGAAATCGCAGGCGCTGAACTTTCCGCTGGGCCTGGCCGATCTCGAGAAGTTGACCGGCCATCCGTTTAACCGGGCCGCCTATGAAACAATTCCGCAACTTGCCTATATGGGCGCGAACGACACGAACGACGCGGTCGTGCACGAAGATGCCTACTCCCCGGAGGAACGCGCCCTCGTGTTTACCTTGGTCGGCGAAAAAATGATGCCGGACCGCTGGCAAGCCGTCGAAGCGGTTTACAAGAGCGAAAAAATTCCGGTGGAATTCAGGACGTATCCAGGGATCGGGCACGGCACGGATGGCAAGATCAACTCCGACGTCGCCGAATTCTTTCGGGCCGCGATCGAGAAAGCGGCCCCGCCAAAGGGGGACTAGCTACGAATCGCGGCGCCGTTTATAGCGCCGCATCAATTTAAAAAAGCGAATGGTGTCGCGGACGGGGTGGATGCTGCTGACTTCGTCCGAATACACCGTGCTGATCGGGACCGACGCGATGCGGCAACCCGCTCGGCTGCCGAGGATGAGCATTTCGGTTTCGTAGTCGAAGCGTTCCGTGCCTCCGAGGAAACTCGGGATGACGCTGCGATGGACCATGCGAAACCCGCACTGCGTGTCCGGAATCTCCTGGCCGCAGGCGCGACTGATCTTGCGGCTCATGTAACGGTTGACGGCGCGCCGCACGAACGGCATTTCGCGGACATCGTTCATCCGGGTTCCGATCAACAGCTCGCCAATCCCGGCCGCCGCGGCCGCGAGAAAGCGATCGATCTCTTCGGGCAAATGCTGGCCGTCGCCGTCGAGGACGACGATGTAGGAAGCGCCACGCTCCAACCAGAAACGAAAACCGCTCTTGATCGATTCGCCTTTCCCGCGGTTTTGCTCGTGGACGATCACCTGCGCGCCGGCTTTCCGCGCTTCCTCGGCCGTTGCGTCGGTCGAGCCGTCATCGACCACGACCACACCGGCGAGTTGGAGCAGCGTTCGCCGGACGACGTCGGCAATATGTTTCTCCTCCTGGTAGGCGGGAATGACCGCCGCCACGGTCGTCCGATCAATCGCTTCGGCGGCCGGCGCCCCCATCTTTAGCGCCCGCCTTCGTCCAACTTCGGCGTGGCGTGGACGACCGGATGAAAGTCGGCCGCGTGATAAGAGCTGCGGACGAGCGGTCCCGAGGCGACGTGTTCGAACCCCTTGGCGCGCGCGATCTCGCCATAAGCTTCGAAGCGTTCCGGCGAAATAAATTCGACCACCGGCAAATGATTCGCGGTCGGCCGGAGATATTGCCCGAGGGTCAAAACCTGGCAGCCGATCTCGCGCAGGTCGTCCATGGCCTGGAAAAGTTCGGGCTCCGTTTCGCCGAGGCCGAGCATTACGCCGCTTTTGGTCACGATCTTCGGCGCGAGTTCTTTCGCCTGGCGCAAGACGTCCAGCGAGGTCCGATATTTGGCGCGCGATCGGACAAGCGGGGTCAGTCGTTCCACCGTTTCGAGGTTGTGATTGAAGATGTCGGGAGCGGCATCGAGCACAATCTGGATGCACCAGGTCTGGGCGTGGAAATCGGGCACCAGCACTTCGACGATGACGGCAGGATCCATGGCGCGGATGGCGGCGATCGTCCGCGCGAAATGGTTCGCGCCGCCGTCCTTGAGATCGTCCCGCGCCACCGCCGTGACGACGACATGTTTCAATCCCATGCGCCGGACGGCTTCGGCGACGCGCTCCGGTTCGTCTTCTTCCAGCGCAAACGGTTTGGCTGTTGTGACCGCGCAGAACCCGCAGGCCCGGGTGCAACGTTCCCCCGCGATCATCATCGTGGCCGTTCCCTGGCTCCAGCATTCCCAGCGGTTCGGGCACTGCGCGCTTTCGCAAACGGTATGGAGCCGGAGATCTGAGATCAGCGCTTTGGTCGAAAAGAAAACGGGATTCGAGGGCAGCCGGACTTTGATCCACGGCGGCTTTTGCGCCTGGTGCAACGCTGGATCGATCTTGGCGCAGGACATGGCCGAAAGTTTTAAGCTTTAAGTGTTAAGTTTTAAGTCGGCTAGAGTTCAACTCTTACTTAACACTTAAAACTTAACACTTAAAACTTCGTTCAAAGCTTCGTCCGGCCGGAGAGCGCCTGGTAGAGGGTAAGCTCGTCCGCTGACTCAAGCCCGCCGCCGGCGGGCAAACCGTGCGCGATGCGGGTAAGCGTAACCGGAAATGGCTTGAGCAGTTCGACGAGATAATTCGTGGTCGCTTCGCCTTCGACGTCGGCAGCCAGAGCGAGAATGATTTCCGAAAACTTCTCCGCTTCGACCCGGGCCAGGAGCTCTTTGATTCGCAGATCGTCCGGCCCGACATGATCGAGCGGCGAAATGCGGCCGCCTAACGAGTGGTAGCGGCCGCGGAACGCGCTCGTTTTTTCCAAGGGCAAAATATCGGTCGGCTGTTCGACCACGCAGAGCAGATCGGCGGCGCGCGAACTGTCCGAACAAATGTCGCAGAGCGGTTCCATGGTGAAAAAGCCGCAGCGCGGGCACGGCCGCACCGTCTGGCGCGTCCCGGCGATCGCGCGGGCGATCGTTTCCGGCTGGTCGCCCCGGGCCTGGACGATCCAGAGCGCGATCCGTTCGGCCGAGCGCGGCCCGATCCCCGGCATCTGGCGAAGTTGCGCGATCAACTCGCGGATCGCGGATGGATATTCCGTCTTCCTCAAAACCGGAGAGAACTCACTGGTCGAGAGGCGTGTTCGTCAATTGCAAGGCGAGCGGCTCGAGGCGCCGCAGATACAATTGCAGGGGCCGGTCCTCTTCGCCCTCCGGCCCGCGCGCGTTTTGAAATTGCGAGTAGGCTTCGGCCCAGCGTTTCTCGCGATAAAGCACGACGCCGTTCCAGAAAGCGTCGCGCCGGGTGATGATTTCGCGCGACGCGTTCAAGGCCAGCGCGACCGGCTCGTAAATCTCGTGCCGTTCCCGGACATCGACACCGCTCAGAAAATCGATCGGGCGCGCCACCAGGATTTTGCTGGCCAATTCGAACGTGCGCGGGCCGAGCAAAACGCGGGAGCCATAGAAGCGGTTCGCGATGCAAAAGCGGCGCGCCAGTTCGACCGGCTCCCCCGCGGCGAGAAGGGTGCGCTGCCCATTGTTCTTCACCGGCGCCATGATCATGCTGCCGGAGCTGACCCCGGCATGGACGCCGGCATCGCGCAACGCGTCGGATTTGCTGCCTTTGTTCTCCTCGGCAAACGACTGGATGAGCCCCATCGCTTTGCGGACGGCTTTCTCGGCGTGCTGCTTGTCGTTTTCGGGATAACCGAAAATCGCGACCACGCCTTCGCCGCCGGCCGACTCGATGTAAGCGCCTTCAGCGCGCAAGGCCTGGACGGCGTGCGCGATAAACCGCTCCGTGATTTCGGCGAATTCCGCCGGCTCACAATCCTCGGCGAGATCGTGTTTGTTCGCGATATCGCAAACGACGGCGCTGACTTCGCAGACCCGCGCTCCGGAATCGCTGAAGGCGTCGCCGCGGCGCGCGCGGGCGCGTGGTTTTTCGACGACTGGAGGCGGCGCGACCGGCTTCGGAGCGACGACGGGCACGGGCGCAGGAGCCGGCGCCGTTGCCGCGGTTTCCGGGACGACCGAGATCGGAGCCGGACGCGGAGTCGGACCCGGGGCAATCTTCGGCGGACGGGAACGGCGTTCTTCGAGATACGCGGCCACCCATTCAAACGCGAGGGCGCCAAGATAACTCAGGACCACCGCGACCATGGCGGCCACCGGGCGGAATTCCAATTTATAGAGCGCGCAAACCCAGGTGAGAACGACGAGTTCCACCAGAAGAATCGCGGCGATAAGAAGCGTTCGCCCGCGGTTCGGCAAGTTCAGCGTCAGGAAAGCCACGCCGATCGCGAGCAGCACCACGATCGCGTACCCGGCGGCGGCGAGCAGGCGCGTGGTCGTTTCCGCGAACAACCGGACGACGCCAGACTCAGCCCCGGCGAGCCATCCCGCCATCTCGAGGCCGATGGCGAGGCCCGCGACGATCAAACCAATGACCAGCGCTGCGATGATATTTCGCTTCATCTAGGAACTGGATGTTTGTTCGGACCCACCCGGATAGTGTGATTGAACAACGAGATCACTCAAGAACTTATCCGGCGCGTCAATCGCCTCGCGGCTCAGGACAAAACTTTTTCGGCCCGTGTTCTTTTGCACCAGGCTTAGTCCGAATTGGTAGTCCTTGAACAAATGCGCGCACAGCTCGGCCATCGTCATTCGCTCGGCGTGCGCCCGCTCTACCAGGCGCGCGACCGCATCCGGCGTGAAGACAATTTCCAAGCCGTGGGTTTTCTCGAATTCCGCGGCGAATGCCAGTGCGCTTTTTTGGAGCGCGGCTTCTTCCTGTTTGACGCCCTCCGCCCGGAGACGATCGAGCACCTGCTTCGGTTCGCGGACCAGCTCCGACGAAACGCGCAACTGGCTCAGCCCTGATCCGGCCAGGTAATATTTGTAATCGCGAAACAGTTTTTCCCAGACGGTAAGCAGTCCGCGCGCGCCGGTTTTTTCTTTGGCAGCGGCTTCGGCCATGAGACGCAGCGCTTCATCCTCGAAACTGATCTCGATGCCGTAGGCGCGAAACGCGCGCTCATACTGGCGCAGAATGCTCCCCTCGGAGAACTTCATGATCTGGTAAAGATCGTTCGCGCTCAGCTCTTCGCAGACGACGCGCACCGGCAGCCGCCCGATGAATTCGGGTTCGAACCCGTATTCGATGAAATCCTGCGTGCCCACGAACTGGAACAGCTCGTTGTCCATGACCGGGCGCGGCTCCGAGTTGAACCCGATCTGCCCCTGCGTCAGCCGCCGCGACACCTGTTGCTTCAACCGCTCAAAGGCGCCGCTCACCACAAACAAAATGTGGCGGGTGCTGATCGTCTCCCGTTTCGCTTTGCCGCCGCGCCGCTGGAATTCGAAGGCCGCCTGCAGTTGCGCCTGAAGGTCGTTCGCGCTCCGCAACGGGACGTCGGTTTCCTCCATCAATTTCAGCAGGGTGGTCTGCACGCCTCGGCCGCTCACGTCGCGTCCCACCATGTTTCCAGCAGCGGCGAGCTTGTCGATTTCGTCGATGTAAATGATGCCAAACTGCGCCAGCTGCACGTCGCCGTCCGCTTTGTCGACCAGCTCGCGAACGAGGTCCTCCACGTCGCCGCCCACGTAACCGGTCTCGCTGAATTTGGTCGCGTCGGCTTTCACGAACGGAACTTTGATCAGCTCGGCGATGTGCTTGATCAGATACGTTTTCCCGACGCCGGTCGGGCCGACGAGGATCACGTTCTGCTTCGCGTATTCGGTCTCCTCGGCGCGGGCTGCGTCTTCTTTCTCCAGCCGGCGGAGGTAATTCACGTGGTTGTAGTGGTCGCAAACCGCGATCGAGAGGACCTTCTTCGCTTCGTCCTGCCGGATGACGAACCGATCGAGGTGCGCCTTGATATCGCGCGGCAGAAAATTGAAGACAAATGCGTCCTGGCTCACGGGCGCCGGCTTCTCGTCCAGCGGCGCCTCGGCGGTTTCCGGTTCGGTGTAGGTCGTGAACGCGACCTTGTCCCCGAAATTCGTTTTCATGAACTCGGAAAGTTTCGCCTTCAGTTCTTCAGGCGATGGAAATGGCGGGTTCTGCGTCATCGAACCGGTAACGTAGCATCGGCGTATCGAGTGTAAACGGCAGGGCATCCGCCCATCGTGCGAGAATTAACGCCTCTGTTACCATTGACCGGTTGAAAACGACGGCCGCGGCCGTACGTTTGGTGTATGAAAAGGTTAATAGTGAGCACAGTCATTGGAGCGCTGGCTCTCGGTTCGGCGATGGCTAGCCGGCCGATCGTCGAAGAAAAGACCCAGGCGGACAACGCCGATTACGAGTACGTGACCGTCACCGGTTCGCATCTCAAACAAAAGATGCGCAAGCGCAACATCATCACCGATACGCGCGCCGGAAACATGATCACGATCGACCAGCGTGAAATGCAGCGGAACGGCATGGGCGATTTGGCGAGCCAGTTGAGCCGCTACCCCGGCATTTCGATTACCCATCACTAAGGGTTAGGGACGCGGGGCGTTTCCGGGAAATGCCCCAGACCACGGCGTCCGCGTTTGCGGAGGCCCGCCGCAAGAGCCGGCTCATTTCGCTCTTCCTGCTGACGCAGCAGCTTCGCCGGGATACAATTGGCCGTGGCCGGTTCAGCCCTTACCAAGCTCACCATTTCCAGCGAACAATCGCGACAACGGCTCGACCGCGTCCTGGCCGAAGCGTGGCCGGCGTTTTCCCGGGCCCGGTTACAGGCGCTGATCCGCGACGAATTCGTTTTGCTCAACGGCAAAGCGGCGCGTCCCCGCGAACTCCTGCGCATCGGCGACGTCGTGGAATTGCGCGAGCCGGCGATCGAGAAAATCGAGGCGCAACCGGAGCAGATAACGCTCGACGTGATTTTCGAGGACGACGATCTCCTCGTGCTCAACAAGCCGGCGGGAATTGTCATGCATCCCGGCGCGGGCCATCAGGAGCACACGCTGGTGAACGCGTTGCTCGCGCATTGCGAGAATCTTTCCGGGATCGGCGGCAAAGAACGGCCCGGGATCGTCCATCGGCTCGACAAGGAAACAAGCGGCGCGCTGGTGGTGGCGAAGAACGACGCGACCCACCGCGATTTATCCGGCCAGTTCGCCGCGCGCACGATGACGAAAATTTATCTCGCGCTGGTGGCGGGCGTTTTGCGGAAAAGTTCCGGCGTGATCGATAAAGCCATCGAGCGGCACCCGGTTCACCGGCAGAAGATGAGCATCGCGCGCCGCCAGGGTCGCTCCGCGAAAACGGAATATCGTGTTCTGCGTTCCGGCGCCGACATCAGCCTGGTGGAATGCACCCTGCACAGCGGCCGCACCCACCAGATCCGCGTTCATCTCCACGACCTCGGCCATCCGGTTCTCGGCGACAAACTTTACGGCGGCAAACGGACCGGCGATTTTCCCCGCCAGATGCTCCATGCCTGGAAACTTGGCTTTCGCCATCCGCGTTCGGGCGCAGAGATCAGTTTCGAAGCGCCAGTCCCGCGCGATTTCGCGGAGGCTATGCGAGAGATCCCGAGTCGCTAAGCACGTCTTCCACCACGGCACACGGGCCGGGGTCTCTGTCTGGTCGGCTTGGCCAACAGGGCCGAGCCAGCTCGTGCGGGAAATATCCGCAAAACTTTTTTTGCAGATTTTCGAAAAATGTCTTGCCTGCTTTTCGCGGCCAGCTAGAACCGGACGCCAACCTCGCGTCCCGCCACCCCCACATTGCCAACCACCCGGACACCCCGACCCCCCACACCCAACCCACCTCAGCCGCAGCCCGCTGCCGTCCCGTCATGACACCTGCCACCCGCATTCTCATCCGAAACCTGATTTCCCGCCCTTTTGCAACCCTCTGTCCGCTGTTTGCAATGATTCTCTTGCTGTTGAGCGGCGGCGGCGCCAAAGCCGAAAACGAAACGCTTTACAGCTACTTTGCGCATGGCTTCTGCGCCACCACCTACGATACGGTCAATCTCGCGATAACTATCAAAGTCGACGCGAGTACGCCTGACGGTATCTACCAGATTCGATACAACCGTATCAGCCAGGCCGGCCCCGATTCCTACGACCCGTTTTGCAATTTCTGGGTGAGCAACGGGATAATCACTGCTGCTGAATGGCCGGGCACCGGGATCGGCACATCTTCGTTCACTTTCGGCGGTGGCATTGCGTCGGGCACCTCAGGCGGCGGGTTGCGCTATTACGATTACTCGAACTATGCCCACAAAGTCGAATGGCCCGTAAGTGAAGGCGGCACGATTGATGTCGGCCCCTGTCCGGCGCCAGACGGAATCGTCTACCCCGGGGCGATGACCCTCGATTTCGGTGGCGGCGGGATAGTAACACCGGAGGATCACACCAAGGAGACCGACACGAAGCGCGGTGGAGACGAATGCGGAGGAGGGCCCGGCATGGCCGCCTACAGCGCTCATGCCCGAGTCGCGAGCCTCAACATTCAGGATACTCCGATCGGTTACTCTCCGGCCCGGGGACCTTCTGCAAACTTCACGGTGCGCTACAATCAGCGCGAAAATCAGCAGCCACAAACCTTCGCCTACGCAAATCTGGGTTCGAAATGGAATTTTGGCTGGCTCGCGTACCTCACCGTCAATCCGCTCAACCCCTCGGCGAATGTCGCCTTGCATGCCGCCAGCGGGGGCGTGGAGGTTTACGGCGGCTTCGACTCCGGATCGCAGACCTATACGATTCCTGAAGCGCAATCGCACGCCCTCCTCGTAAAGACCGGTGCCGATACTTACGAAAGACGGCTTCCAGATGGTTCGAAGCAAGTTTTTGCTCGAGCGCAAAACATCTCCTCGTCAGTTCGCAATGTCTTCATGACGCAGCTGGTCGATGCCGCGGGGAACGCGGCTACGATCGGGTACGACGCCAGCTTCCGGGTGACGAACTTTACCGATGCCTTGGGTTACGCAACGACCCTGTCCTACGAGCTGCCAGGCGATCCGCTGAAGATTACAAAGGTAACCGAGCCGTTCCCGACAGGACGAACGGCTACATTTAGCTACACCAATGGCCAATTAACGACAATTACGGACACTATCGGTATCCAGTCGCGCTTCCACTACAGCCCCGGCACGGATTTCATCGATTCACTGACGACGCCGTACGGGACGAGCACCTTTGCGACCGGAGAATCGGGAACTAACCGGTGGATCGAGATGACGGACCCGGAGGGTGGCCTCGAACGCATCGAATATCGCGATAACGCCCCGGGGCTTGCGCCGACCGAGCCGGACGGCGCGCCGTGGCCGATTTCGAGTTCGGCGAATGCCAACCTGGATGTGGCAAACAGTTTCTACTGGAGCAAAAAGGCAACGCAGATGTACCCGCCCGTCAACGGCGTCTATGACTACACCAAGGCTCAAATCGTGCACTGGGCCACCGACGCCAAAGGCATCGTCACCGGAATTATTGCGAGTCAGAAAGAGCAACTGGAGGGACGCGTCTGGTACGACCATGCCGACGCGAACAATGCTAATCCGTCAACGAAAAGTCGCTGGAATGGCCCTAACAGCTATCACTCGAACAACGGTCAGCAGTACTTCAAGTACGAATACAACGTTATCGGAAAGACAACGAAGTCCACCGATCCCGTCGGCCGGGTGACCACCTACATCTACGCCGCCAATAACATTGATCTCCTTGAAGTTCGCCGGACCAATGGCGGGAACGACTTGCTGCGCAAATATACTTACAACGCCCAGCATCTACCTCTGACCGAAACCGACGCCGCTGGCCAAGTCACCACCTATACCTACAACGCGCAGGGCCAGATGCTGACGCGTAAGAACGCCAAAAACGAAACGACCACCTACACCTACGGCGGGACCGTTCCGGACGGCTATCTGGCTTCGATCACCAGCCCTCCGTTTAACGCCGTCTCCGCTATCACCCGCTTCACTTATGATTCCGCCAATCGAGTTCGCACCGTGACCGACGCCGATAGTTACGCCGTCACAACCGATTACGACAACCTCGACCGCAAGATCAAAGTTACTTATCCGGACACGACCTTCGAGCAGTTTCAGTATACCGACAACGGCACCGGCGCGATGACCCTGGACCTCACCGGCGAGAGGGATCGCCGCGGACTCTGGACCTACCGCCACTATAATGGCAACCGCCAGATGGACGCCATTGCCGACCCGGCCAATCGGACCACGCTCTACGGGTGGTGCACGTGCGGCGCGCTGACCAGCATCACTGATCCAAAGAACCAGACCACCAATTTCAACCGGGATGTCCAAGGCCGCATCTACCAGAAAGTCTTCCAGGACGGCACCACGATAGATTATCTCTACGAGGGTCAAACCGCGCCGAACACTGTCGGGGGTTTGAGTACCCGGCTTCAGTCCTCCACGGACGCGAAAGGGCAGCGCACCAGCTACGAGTACACCGACGATGACAATATCGCGGAAATCAGGTATACGGACATGGCAGGGCAACCGCTTAGCCCGCCGACGCCAAAGGTCGTTTATACCTATGACTACCGCTACAACCGTGTTAGCTCAATGACCGACGCCAGCGGGCCGACGGGTTACGGCTACAACGCTATCACCGTTCCTCCGGTGCTCGGCGCCGGTCGGCTCGCGAGCGTCGACAGCCCGATCGCCAACGATACCATAACCTTTACCTACGATCAGCTTGGCCGTGTAATAACCCGGGCCATTAACGGCACCGCGAACAGCGAAACGTGGACGTTTGACAGCCTTGGCCGCGTGAGCACCGACGTAAACAAGCTGGGGACGTTCACCAACACGTTTGTCGCCGTAACCAATCGGTTGAGCAAAATGACCTACCCTGGCGGGGCGACGGCCAACTACACCTACTTCCCTAATTCGGGAGACAAACGCCTCCAGCAGATCAAACACCTGACGAGCAAGAGCGCATTGATTTCGCAGTTCGACTACACCTACGATGCCGAGGGCGAAATCAGAACGTGGACCAAGAACTACGCCGGCCTGGCAGCGCCCCAGCGTTTCGATCTCGGCTACGACAACGCCGATGAGCTGACCACCGCGCCGTTGAAGAACGCGACCAGCAACGCCCTGATCAAGCAGTACACCTACGGCTATGACGCTGCGGCCAACCGCACCTCCGAGCTGGTAGGGACGTCCACGACCGTCTCCACGCCTAATAACATCAACGAAATCACGGCCCAGAGCGGTGGCACCAACCGGACGCTCAGCTACGACCTGAATGGTAATGTGACAAGCGACGGTGGCACGCGCACGTTCGAGTGGGATGCAGCGAACCACCTCATAGCGGTCAATTACACCGGCCAGACGACTCGGAGCGAGTTTACCTACGACGGCTTGGGACGGGTGGCGAAGATCGTGGAGAAAACCGGGAGCACGATTAATTCGACGCGGAAGATCGTCTGGTGCGGGAACGACAAGTGTGAGTTTCGGGATGCTGCCGATGCCGTCACTTTGCGGCTCTATCCCCAGGGAGAACTGAGCGGCACGAAGCCGAACTTCTACACCCGCGACCACCTAGGGTCGATTCGGGAGATGTTCGGGAGCACTGGGACTGTCGGCGGCCGCTACGATTACGATCCCTATGGCAGATCGACCACCCTGCTCGCGACCACGCCGACGGACATGAATTTCACCGGCCTCTACCGCCACGCCAAGAGCAATCTCGACCTGGCCACCCAACGTGCTTACGATCCTGACCTTGGGAGGTGGCTGAGTCGCGATCCTATCGCTGAGCGAGGGGGCTTGAACTTGTACGGTTACGTGCAGAACAATCCGCCGAATCGTGTCGATCTGATTGGCCTCGCACCAGGCGATTGGTGGGATGTTCGCACGCCGGCCTATCTTGCCGATCAAGCATCACGATATGCGGAAGGGTATCGTGGTAAGAACGGCAACGATTCCGATCATCATAGCATCGCCGTCAGGGACTTCGGCGATCGGGCGGCAAATACTTACGGAAGCCGCGCTATCGGCGCAGCGGCTGCATTCCTGGGGTCGGTGTTTGGCAACTGGGCGGAGTTGCTGGCTCCATCGGATGACTGGGCTGAGGATATGGACGCAAATGACAGGGGCTTCTGGGACTATTTGTACCGAAACAAAGATCGTTCCGAAGTGCCGCCTAACGAATGCAGGTGCCCACCATGCGGCCTCTTATAAGGTTACGAGCTCCGCTCCTCGCGCTAGGGTTATTGCTCCTCCAGGGTTGTCAACGGGGAGAACCATGGAGCTTTAGATTCGAAAGCGCCGGTGGCCCATCGCTACGCATTGTGATCGAGCAGGCCAGTCTGGCGATTCATGGCGCTGTTATCGAAGCAAACGTCGCGGTCCCAAATGACGTCGCTGGCAAGACCGTGTTGATTCGACGCTCGTCTGACCTGCCTGTCGGCAAAGTCCTGTTTGCGGATCTTACATCGTTGCCGGGCCGAATACGCTTCGAGCTTGGAAAACATGTTATTGATGTAATGCCACGGGCAATCCTTATCGACGGGGCCGAGGTGTCCTGGCCCAAGGCAATGGAGGCCCCCATTCACCTCGATTCACGGTGAACGGAAAAACGGGCGCCCCGTGCCTTCGATCCGAAGTTGATTACGTTTCTGCCCTTTGTCTAAGGCCTCGATAAGGCAGCGCTAAGACCGCTGGCCCGATGATCAGCACGCGCAGCCAAGGCTCCGAGTGCCACGGGAGGGCGAAGAGGCGTTCGTTCCAGAAAAGGTAATAGGCGAAGAGCGTGATGGAAAGGACGTGCCAGGCGCGGGCGCCGCGCCACGTGGCGAGCGGCAGAATCCAGGTGCAATACCAGGGATGGAGAACGGGGCTGAGAATCAGCGCAACCCCAAGCACCCAAAGCATCGCGCGTTTCCAGTTCCACCAGGCGAGCAGCGAAACGACCGCGACGGCGGCGATCAGGATGACGTTGTAATGGTAATTTTTTTGGTGCGGATTCGGCCAGACGGTCTCCTCGATGAGCCACCAGAAAAGATCGTTGAGGCGGGTGACGTGGGCGAAACGCCGGAGCGAATCCCACATCGGGATCGTCGGATAACCGTAAAGCAAACTTAAGCCGAACGGGATCGCGGCGCTGACGGCGAGCGTGACCGCGCGGTAACCGAGCGCGAAGAGGCAGCAGAGGAGCAACAACGCCGGAACGAGTTTTATCGAGATCGCGATGCCGAACGCGGTCGAAGCTGCGAACGCGAGCCCCCATTTTCGCCCCGAGCCGGTTTCGTTTCGGAATCGGGTGAGGAAAAGAATCCCCGCCATCATGGGCAGAATCATGAGGCTGTCGAAATGGGCGGAGCCGGCGAAGCTGTAAACCACGAGCGGGTTCCACGCGTACCAGGCGCAAGTTGCGTAACCCTGGAGCGGGAGACGGAGAAGCAGCGCGATGGTCGCAATGTCAGCAGCGGCGAACAGAAGTTTATAGAACAGCGGGCTCTCGGAGACGCGGCTGAGCCCGGCGAAAAGCAGCTCGGCGCCCGGCGGATAAATCGCGCGAAAATCGCGATGGTTGATTTTCTGCCAGGCAGGAAACCGGGCCCGGACCGGCTCCAGCAGCGGATCGTCAGGCGCGTTGACGTACGGATTGAAACCGGCCTGCTGGATTTTTCCTTCCCACTGGTACCGCCAGAAATCGTCGCCGGGAGCAAGCGGCAACGCGACTAGTCGCGAGCCAACCACAACCGCCCAAAAAATATTTTTCTGCGCGCGAAGGCTGAGCTGCACCGGAAAACTGGAGACCGCCGCGAAATAGGCAATGCCGCAGAGCAAAGCGACGGTGACGAATCTCACCGGCATCTCTTCCAGCGTCCAATCGTCGAAAAAATTCAGCGCGGCGCAGAGTGCAAGTTCCGCGGCGAGGGCGATCGAAAAACGGACGAGAGGCCGCCGGCGTTCCGGTTCCATCCTGAGAAATTATCCGGCTTCGGCGGTCGCTGCGGGGGCGGTCGCGACGTTCGTTTTTTCGCGCCGAATGCGCTGAAGGCCGGCCCGATAAGCGGCGAGATCGACGATCTCAGCGACTCGGGATTTCAAGCGGTAAGCGCGGATCGCGAGGAAAAGGACAAACAGAAGATAAAGCGCGAGCACCCAGAAATGCAGATGGCCGGTCTGAAGAACGTGATAAGCGATCAGGCAAAGATAGACCGAATTGATCAAGAGCGTGGTGGGCACAAAGCGGTAGCGAAGCCCGGCCCGCGTCAGGCATTTCGGACCGCCGTGGTATTCCGTGACGGTCTGCAGGGTGATGCTCCACCAGAAGTTGCCGTAAATCTGGATGTCCCATTCGTTCCAGCCGGTGTCGGTGGAATAACGCCAGTTCTCTTCGTTGAGCAGGCCGAACATCGAGCCGAGGAGATGATGCCGATCCTTTCCGTCTTCGCTCCAGTAACTGCGATTGCGGAGGCCGCCGGCGAACTCGACCCCGGCGGGAAATTTCTCGTGGGTGCTGATGACCGTGCGTGGCGTCCGTTTGAAATGCAGCCACGTAAAATAACGCGACCAGCCGCGGATGAGCGGTTGGGCAAAGGCGAGGAACGTGACCAGGAGCCGCGCGGCCACGGTGTCGAACCGCGGTTCGATCCGGGCGCGGAGCATGTAGGAGATCGCGACGCACAGCATTCCGCCGAGCATCAGGTACGGCACGATCCGCAAGCCTGGCGCGAAAATTCCGAGCCCGAAAAGGAAAACCGTCGCCGCGAACCATTCGATGCTGCTGAGGTAAGCGGCGAGTTCCGATTGCGGCGTGGGATAGATCGATTGGAAAAATCCTTCGCCAAAAATCCCGTGGTAAATGATCGGCCGGTTGATGAACCAGCTGAAGCGCGGGGTCCCGTAAATTTGGCCGCGCCATTTTGCCGCGCCGGTGGGACCGAAAAAGATCAGGTGCTTGAAGCGGAGAAGCGATTCGGCTTCGCCATAACCTTCCTGCTGTTTCCGGAACGCGCGCAGGGTGAACCGCCGGTAATGCCAGACGATCGCCGTGGGGCTGAACGCAATCGCGTGGCCGGCTTGCTGGACCCTCCAGCAGAAATCGACGTCGTCACCGGCCTTGTGATACTCGGGGTCGAAGCCGCCGATATTTTCGAAGGCCCAGCGATACCACGCCATGTTACAACCGGGAATGTGTTCCGCGATCGTGTCGGTAAGGAGCACGTGGCTCGGCCCGCCCGGCGCAGCCGCGACGCACGCCTGCACCCAGTTCCGCGCCGGCGGCGAAACATTCGGGCCGCCGACTCCCGCGTAGTCGCCGCTCAAGAGCGTGCTGAGCAGATAATAAAGCCAGTCCGGATCCGCCATGCAGTCGGAATCGGTGTAGGCGAAAATTTCGCCCTTCGCGAGCGCGGCCCCGTGGTTGCGGGCGTGGCTCAGGCCGTGGTTGGTTTGGTAAACGTAGCGAACGTTTGGGAAACCGGCCGCGATCTCGGGCGTGTTATCGGTCGAACCGTCGTCGACCAGGATGACTTCATACTTCGGATAGTCGATCCGGCCTAACGACTCCAGGCAGGAGGCGAGGGTTTTCGCGCCGTTGTAGGAACAGACGATGATGGAGACGAACGGATAACTCGGCAGCGGGCGGTGCGGCAGGGCGGCATTGTCCTGCCCGAGCTTGTCGCGCAGGAGAAGGAACGACTTCTTTGGTTCGCGCTCGCGCGTGACGAGGCCAAACGCCCAATCGGTTATTTCCTGGCCGCCGGTGAACCATTCATCGGTCCAGGTGAAGAAGATCGTCCCGGCCAGCCCGCATTTCACGACGCTGTCGATGTGCCAGCCGAGCATCTCCGCCTGCTCGTCCTGGGAATGGCGGATCGTGTCCATGCCGAATTCGCCGAGGATGAGCGGGCGGTCTTCGGACAGATTTTGCAGGCGCAGGAGGTAGCGTTCGAATGCGTCCTGGTCGTGAAGGTAAACGTTGAAGCAGGAAAAGTCGCTGTTCTGCGGGAGGAGGAACTCGGTCGGTGGATAGCTGGCGTAGGAATAGAGGACGTTCGGGTCGGTGTCGCGACCGATCCTGATCAGTTGCTCGACGAACTCGGTCACCTGCCGCACGCCGAGCCAGCGGATCATCGTGCTCGAGATTTCGTTGCCCACGAGGTAACCGAAGATCGCGGGATGCCCCCGGTTCGCCGCCACCGAGGAACGGACGATGTCGGCGATCTGACGACGCAACTTTTTGCGCGCCAGGAACTCGATGTGTTTTTCCCACGGCAGCGTGATGAGCGCGCGCATCCCGGCCGCCGCGCACGCGTCGAGAAACCAGCGGGGCGGCGCGTGATAAATCCGGACGACGTTCAAGCCGATCTCGCGCATCTGGCCGAGGTCGCGCGCCGCCTGTTCCGGCGTGCCCAGAAAGTGGCCTTCGCGATCCGGGCGGAAGGGGCCGTAGGTGACGCCCTTGACGAAAAACTTCCGGTCGCCTTCGAGGAAAAATTTCGCGGCCGCGCGAATGGGACCCGATGCGGTCGAGTTCACAGCGGAGCTTGGATAAGCGAAGGGGACGCGTGAAGCAAATCTTGTTGTAGCGACGCCGCTCTGTTGGCGTAATAAGCGTCGCCGTTGAGCTGCGCGTTTCTACGGCGACAGAGCGCCGTCGCTACAACAGCGCCAAGGCTTCGCGCACGACCGCCGCGGTGCGCTCGATGTCGTCGGCCGTATGCGCCGTCGAAAGGAATCCGGTCTCGAACTGGGACGGCGCGAAATAAACGCCGCGATCGAGACACGCGTTGAAAAAGCCGGCGAACTTCTTCGGGTCGCTCCGCTTCGCGCTGGCCAGATCGGTCACCGGATGTTTGGTGAAAAACAGGCAGAACATCGAACCGATCCGCTGAAAGACCCACGGCAGTTTCAGATCGCGCAGCGCGGCGCGGGTTAGCTCTTCGTAATGCGACCCGCGCTCTTCGAGCAACTTCCAGCCATCGATTCGCTCCAGCTCGCGCAATTGCGCCAGCCCCGCCGCCATGGCGAGCGGATTCCCGGAAAGCGTGCCGGCCTGGTAAACCGGACCAAGCGGTGACAGCTGGTCCATGATCTCGGCGCGCCCGCCGAACGCGCCCACCGGCAACCCGCCGCCGATCACTTTTCCCAGCGCCGTCAGGTCGGGCCGAATGCCGTAGATTTCCTGGGCGCCGCCGCGCGCGACCCGGAACCCGGTCATGACTTCGTCGAAAATCAAAAGCGCGCCGTGGCGATCGCATTCCTCCCGGAGCGACTGGAGAAAATTTTCCTGGGGAAAAAACAGGCCGGCGTTGGCGGGAATCGGCTCGAGGATGATGGCGGCGATGCTCTGGGGATTTTCGCGAAACGCGCGGCGAACGGCTTCGATGTCGTTGAACGGAACGGAAATCGTGAGCGCGGCGAACTCCGCCGGGACACCGGCGCTGTCGGGCTGACCGTGAGTGAGCGCGCCACTGCCGGCGTGGACGAGCAACGCGTCGACATGGCCGTGGTAACAGCCTTCGAACTTGATGATCTTGTCGCGCCCGGTGAAGCCGCGCGCGAGCCGAAGACAGGACATGGTCGCCTCGGTCCCGGAGTTGACCATTCGGACTTTCTCAATCGATGGAACCCAGCGGCAGATCAGCTCCGCCATTTCGACTTCAAGCGGATTGGGGATCCCGAAGCTCACCCCGCGCTCCGCCGCGGCGCGGACGGCATCGACAACGACCGCCGGCGCGTGGCCGAGAATCGCCGGGCCCCAGGTGCCGACGTAATCGATGTATTGGTTGCCGTCGACGTCCCAGATTTTCGAACCGGCGGCGCGCTGCACGAAGAACGGGTCGCGCTCCAGGCCGCGAAAGGCCCGCACCGGGGAATTGACGCCGCCCGGAATGCGCTTCAGGGCTTGCTGGAAAAGTTCGGATGACTGAGAGGCCATACGGGATTCGAGGCGGGGGCGGGAATCGAACCCGCGAATAGAGGTTTTGCAGACCCCGACCTTACCACTTGGCTACCCCGCCATTCGGCGAACGGGAGACTAGGAGGGGCGCATGGTCGTGTCAACGCGGCGAAGGCCCGGGCCATTGCGGGAGTGGAACGACAACGTTCGTTAGGCCGAAATTTCGCGAAGCGAGCCGACGGTTCGCCCATCCAAAAGCGGTTGGACTAACGAACCATTAGCGGCGCGACTGAATAATGCAGCCGCGCCTTCCGTCACTCTTACTCACAACTTATGAAAAGAAATATCCTGTTCGGAGCCGCCCTGGCGTTCCTGGGTCTCGCCGCGTCTCCTTTGTTTGCTCAAACCAGCACCAGCACCTCCACCACTACAACGGGCTACGTCCAAAGTAGCAGCATCGTCGGTTCGAAGATCAAGGATTCGCGCGGCCAGGACGTCGGCGAAATCAAAGACGTCGTCCTCGATCGCAGCAGCGGCTGCCTCGCGTATGTCGTTCTCTCGACCCGTGGCGGCGGCACGACCACGACGACGACCAAGACGGTCGCCGCTCCGTGGAGCGTTTTCTCCGCCAGCTCCGAACCGCGCGTTTTCATGACGCGAGTCGAGCGCGAGAAAATCTATAGCGCGCCAGTCTGGGAATCGACCCGGATCGAGGAATACAGCCGGCCGGAATACATCAACCAGGTGTACGGTTACTACGGCGTGACGCCGAGCTTCAGCGTCGGCGTGACTTCAACGAGTGGAACGACCGGCACTACGACGACCGGGACAACGACCACCGGCACGACCGCGGGCACCACCACGAACAGCGCCGCTTCGACGAATGCCAGCGCAACGCCAGCCACGTCCGCCAGCGTAGGCGCGACGACCACACCTGCCGCAACGGCAGCGGCAACGACGACGCCGAGCACGAAGCCGACTTTGACTCCAGTGCCAGCGATGAGCCCTTCGCCGTCGTCCAAGACGTCGACCACCACGAAGAGCCCGGCCGCCGAAACCGCGACCAGCCCGAAGAGCACCAGCAAGAAGAAGAGCGCGAGTGAAAAGACCAGCGCCGAGAAGAGCAGCGCCGAGAAGAGCAGCGCCGCGGATTCCACCGACGAGCCGACCAAGTCCGACACGAAGACCAAAAAGTCGTCCAAGAGCGACTCTGCCTCGGAGAGCACCAGCGAATCAACCAGCTCGAAGTCGAAGAAATCGGAAAAGAAACCTACCGAACCTGAGACCGCTCCGACGCCCTAACGGCCGAGGACAACCGCAGTTCGTTTTTGAGACAGCAGGAGTGCGCGAGCGCTCCTGCTGTTTTCTTTTCTACAACGGCGACGCACCGTTTTCCGCTGCCACCTCGGCCGCGGCAGTGTCAGCCGCGAGGTTTTTCATTCCGAGCAGCCAGATGACTCCGGAAATGAGCATTGCCGCGGAGACAACCAGAAACGCGATCGTCATGTTGTAATGGCCCGCGACCGCGCCGAGCAACGGCGGGGAGAGCGCATCGCCGAGCAGGTGGATGATGAGAATGTTCAGGGCAAACGCGCTCGCGCGGATGTGCGGACCGACGACGTTAGCGAGCGCAGCGTTCGACGGACCGGTATTCAAGAACACGAAAAAGACCGAGCCAAAGATAAATACCCAGGCGAGCGGAAACGGCGTGTAGAGCATGGCGACGAAGAGCGGAAACGCCAGCAACATCCCCACGCCGGAAACGAGGAAATAGGAACCGCTGAACCGCTTTTGGAGACGGTCCGCGACAAATCCACCGAGCAAGGTCGAGAGCAAACCGGCGACGACCGTGATTCCCCCGAAGATCGGCGTGCCCAGTTCCGGCGGTTGCTTTCGAAAAATCAGGTAGGCCGACATCCAGAACGCGAGCCCGCCCAGCGCGAAAGTCATCGCGGTCTGGGCCAGGCAATTGATCATGAACGACCGGTTCCGAAGCAGCCCGAGATAATCCGCCAGATGCCCGCCGCGACGCTTTTTTGCAACGCCTGCCTGATCCTTCGGCCGCGGATCCTTCTGCGCGAAACACGCCAGGCCCAGGATGATTCCGGGAATCGCCACCAGGTAGAATGCCCAGCGCCATCCGAGCTGATGATTGATGATCCCTCCGAGAACATAGCCGAGCGCGCTGCCCACCGGGATCGCTCCGCAAAAAATCGCCATGACCCGGCCCCGCATCCGGACCGCGAAATAATCCGACAGGATCGTGGGCGCGGCGGGCCCGTAGCCGCCCTCACCGATCCCAACGAAAATGCGCGTAATGAAGAGCGCGGCGAATGTCGCGGCGAACCCCGAAGCCGCGGTCGCGACGCTCCAGAGGATCACGCATACGCCGACGACGAGCCAGCGCGAGAAGCGGTCGGCCAGGAATCCCAGGACCGGCGCGGCGATCATGTAAGTAAAAAGAAAGGCGGGAGCGAGAGCGCCGGTCCGCAGCATCGCATTCGGATCCCCGGGAGCGAAGAAGGCCGCGCGGATGCTCGGTTCCACCGCCGCCAGGACGTAGCGATCGATATAGTTGAAAAGATTGATGCCGAGGAGCAGGCCGAGCGCGACTCGGGCGCCCGATCTGGCCGGGGAATCATTCGTCGTCATTGAATTGCCGATTGCACGGAACTAGGCAGCCCTTGTAAACCATAAACGTGGAAAAGCTTTCCGGGTCCGAGCGAGTGCTGCGTTTTTTTGGGATGGCGTTCGTGCGAACGTTCTATCGCGTCGCCGTCACCGGCGCGGATCAGCTGCCGCCCGGCGGGTTTCTTCTCCTGCCGAATCACATTACCTGGATCGACGCCATCCTGCTTTCGATGGCTTGTCCGCGCCCGATCCGGTTCATCATCGATGAAGGCGTTTACCGGAATCCATGGCTGAACCCGGTGCTGCGCGCCGTGAGCTGCATCCCGATCACGGGCCGCAAAGCGAAGGACGGAATGCGCGAAGCCATCTCGCGGATTCGCGCCGGCGAAATCGTTTGCCTGTTTCCCGAGGGCGAACTGTCGCGGACCGGATCGCTGTTGAGATTGCGCCGCGGCTACGAGATCATCGCGCGGCAGGCGGAAGCGCCGGTCGTCCCCGTCTGGCTCGACCAGCTTTGGGGCTCGATCTTTTCCTACCGGGGCGGGCGTTTCTTCACGAAATTGCCGAAAGCCATTCCGTATCGGGTGACGGTGGCGTTCGGCAAAGCGCTGACCCCGGACGAAGCGGACATCGCGACGGTCCGCGAACAGTTGCTGAAGCTCGGCGAATTTTGCTACAGCCAGCGGCCGCTCTTTCGCGGTCACATCGGGCGCGCCGCCCTGCGCGGATTGAAGCGACATCGTTTTCGAACCGGGCTCGTCGATGGAATGGACGGCAGCAAACTGGTGCGCGGGAAAGTTCTCGGCGTCGCTCTGGCGTTCGCCCGGCATTTGCAAAAAACCTATCCCGACCAGCCGCGGATCGGCGTCGTCCTGCCGCCCGGTAAAGGCGGTTTGGTCGCGAATCTGTCCGTGATCCTGGCCGGAAAAATCCCGGTCAACCTCAACTTCACCAGTTTGCGCGAGGCGATCGTCTCCGGAATCGAGCAGGCCGGCCTGAAGACCACGATCACGGCCCACGCCATGGAAAAGCGGCTGGTTGATTTCCCGTGGACGTCCGAAGTCGTCTATCTCGACGACGCGTTGCCGCCAATGAAAAAGAAGATCCTGCTCTGGTGGATCGCGGCGTTGATTCTGCCGCGGGGGCTGCTCGCCCGGATGTTGAAGTTGCCGCGCGAAGGCGACCACGCAGAAGCCATTCTTCTTTTCACCAGCGGCAGCTCGGGAAAACCGAAGGGCGTCGTCCTCAGCCATCGCAACATCCTGAGCAACGTCGCCCAGTTTGCCGTCGCCCTCGATGCCACGAAAGACGATATCCTGCTCGCGTCCCTGCCTTTCTTCCACAGCTTCGGTTGCACCGTCACGCTCTTCTATCCGCTGTTCGAAAGCGTGCGCGCGCTCACCTACCCGAATCCGCTCGAGGCCAAAAAGATCGCGGAATTGATCCAGCGCCACAACGTGACAGTCATGCTGGCCACGCCCACGTTTCTGCGCGCGTATCTGCGCAAAGCGGAGCCGGAACAACTGCGCAGTTTGCGTTTGCTGGTCGCGGGCGCGGAAAAACTGCCGCTCGACCTTGGAAAGGCGGTCGAGGCGCGATTCGGGAAACACGTTTACGAGGGTTACGGCCTCACCGAAACTTCGCCGGTGGTCAGCGTGAATTTGCCGGAGCCGCCCGGGCAAACGCAGCCGACGAACCGGGCCGGCTCGACTGGAAAAATGCTGAGCGGCATCGCGGCGGAAATTCGCGATCCGGAAACGGACGAGAAACTTTCGCTCCACGAAAGAGGAATGCTCTGGGTGCGCGGCCCGAACATTTTCGAGGGATACCTCGACGCCCCGGAGCAAAATGCCGAGGTCCTTAAAAACGGCTGGTTTAAGACGGGCGACATCGGCCGGTTCGACGAAGACGGTTTCCTGTACATCGAGGGGCGGCTCTCGCGTTTTTCGAAGATCGCCGGCGAAATGGTTCCGCACGAAACGATCGAGACCAAAATTCTGCGCGCCCTGAATATCGACGAGCAGGGCGAGCGGATCCTCGCCATCATGGGCGTGCCCGACGCTACAAAGGGCGAGGCGCTCGTGCTCCTGAGCACGGTCGACGTCGATCAGCACGCGCTCCGCGCAGCCCTCTCCGCGACGGGCGTTCCGAATCTTTGGATTCCAAGGACGATCCACCGGGTCGAGGCGATCCCGGCGCTCGCTTCCGGCAAACTGGATCTTGTCGGTTGCAAAAAACTGGCGGAAGAAGCGGTCGCGTAAATGGTAGGACGCCGCCCTGCGGCGTCCGGTCAGCGCAGCGCGCCGACCCCTACCCCGCCCGCCGGCGAATCATGACAAACGCCACGAACATCTGCACGACTTCGCCGCGCTGATTCGTCGTCACGTTCCGCGGATGGCCCACCGTCGGTTTCGCACTTCGAACGAGATATGCGCGAACAGTTACGAGTTACCTTTCGCTTTACTTACTACATCGGCCAGAACCGCGCGGCTTGCCTCAAGATCTTGTTGCAATTCCACGTTGGAGGGATCGCGTTTAGCCAGATTCTGCGTAATCGCCAAATCGCCCTCTGCCCACTGGCGGGCTTCCTCCCATTTTCCTGTCGATCGACAGATCTTGCCTAAATTAAAATAACATACCGCAAGATCGCGTTGCCAGACCGCGTTGTCCGCATCGCTGGCTGTCAATTGCTCTGCAATAGCTTTCGCTGCCTCGAAAGATCGCTGCGCGCCATCAATGTCGCCTTCAGCATTTTTGATGTCGCCAAGCTTGTTGTATGAAATCATAAGGTCACGCTGCCATTCCGCGTTCTCCGGATCGCGTTCTACTAATCGCTTCGCGATAGCCATCGCGACCTCAAAGGAGTGTCGTGCATCCATCAACTTGCCGCGCATACTGGAGGTGTCGCCGAGTAGGTTGTGAAAAATCGAGAGATCGCGTTGCAATTCCACGTTATCCGGATCGCCTTCTACCAGTTCTTTCGCGATGTCCATACCTGATTCAAAAGACTTTTGCGCTCCAACAAAGTCCTTCTCGGCCTTTTGAATGGTTCCGAGCAAATTATAACAAATCGATAGCTCCCGCTTCCACCTAACCGAGGCGGGATCGGTCTTTGCTAGTTTTGTTATGATTTCCATTGCCAATTCAGCGGATTGCTTCGCGCCAGCTAAATCGCCTCGCCGCTTCTGCACGTCGCCGAGCCTCCGGCGCGAATAAGCGAGATCACTTTGGAAAAGAGGCCTATCCGGATCTCGAATCACCAATTTACTTGCCAGTGCCATGCTAGCCTCGAATGAATCCTGCGCGCCTGCTAAGTCCCCCCTTCCGTCCTGAATTGCGCCAAGTTCGTTAAGTACGAGGGCTTCTTGGCGGGCGTCGCCCAACTTTCGATAAATCTCGACCGCTTGATCCAACAGCGCTTTCGTTTTTGTTAAGGACTGGTAGGGCGATCTGGCGGACGCAACAACATCGAAGGTCATGGCTAGGGCCTCGCCCTGCAACCGGTGAAACTGAAGATGTTCGTCAAGGGGAGCAGCTAGGGCCTGTAGTAATTCCCACGCTCCGCGGCTACGCCATTTATCATAAAGTTGCGCGATGTTGGACGCACCCAGTTCAGGCGCAGCGATAAGCTGATGATAGGCTGCCTCAATCTGCTCGTGAGGAGTGGAACCATTTTTGAAATATGCGAGAGAGCGGGCGGAATAGGTGACGTATTTTTCCGTCTGTTCACGAAACAAAAAAGCGACCACATGTGACCGCGTTCGTTCGTGCACGCTACACGCTTGATATCTGGGAAAAGGTTCCACAAATGAAAAACGCTTCATGATTGAATAAATCTGCGAAGCTTTGTCAGCCGACACATCCAACAACGCGCCAACAGTCTTCTCGTCGAACCAATGTGGAACGGCGGCGGCGTAAACCGCCTCGCGCATCTGATCCTGCCGTTCAGCCGGCTGACTGGACACCGCGATCTCTACGGTCGCCAGCGTAATTTTTGCATCGTCGCCTTTCGCATCGGCGAGTAATTGCAACGCTTCGGACGAAGTCATCCGAGTGTCCCCATTTGCGTTGCGCCGAGCCGCGAACCAGTAACGCGAATAAATTCCTCGATTGCTGCAGGACGCGAGAATAGGCCGCGACAAACCACTTCGAGGTCGTGGCGCGGAAAATTTGGATATCGCTGGCAAGCATATTCGTGCCAATCGTCCGCCGAACTAACGGGCGGCAAATCGTGAAACTTCGCTAGGTCGCCCCATTCCAAAGGATATTGCTCCGCTGGAGGTACATCCTTCCCAGCAATAACAACCCAAAGGCGCAGAACGCTTCGCACCAAAGGCAAGAGCTGTTGAACGATCCAATTGGAGGTCTCGGCATTCGCCTGTTCGAACGTGTCAATAATTAACACGCAGGGCGCCACACGCGCCGACAAATCCGCGATCAACCGGGTGGCGAGAGTCAATGAGGAAAGCGAACCCGGCTGGTGAATATGCGGCGCCACTGTCACAGCGTTTTCGTCTCTAAATTTCGCGCCCTGCAGGTCCGCTCGAATTTGAATCGGTGCAGGCACTCCGCTAGAGCTGAATCTCGGGAAGGTCTCGCGACCCAAATCGACGCAGATTCGGTCGAGAACCGTCGCAAGCAGCGGCTCTCCCTTAAGATTAATCCGTGCACAGCTGCTCACCCCAAGCTTGCCAGTAGCGTGCTTCGCCAGCTCAGCCAAAAGAACGCTCTTACCGCTCTCGCTCGACGCGCGAACGAGAAAAATGCGCTCCGGGTGCTTTTGCGAAAGCATCCCGTCGAAGAAATTCAACTCCTGCTTACGGTCGGCAATCCGGAGGGCGCTCAAAGCTAATTACTTTTGCGACACGTCGCCGAAGTTGAATTTGTTTTTCTTGCCAGCCTTCATCTCCCGCATGTTCGCTTCCGTATCCCCTTGGACCGTGACCTCATTTTCGCTGCCGAACGCAGCTTTTTCGGTATCGACCCTCGTCGTCGCCGCGGGCTGATTCGCTTTCAGACTGGCGTCAATGCCTTTGGGACCGATTCGCAGTTTACCGCCGCTCAAACTTCTGCGCAGGATAAGTACGACGATGACGACAGCGACTCCAATTATGAGGGCGAGAACCATTTTTTCGTTCATGAGGTGCAAGGACAGTAGGGAACGGGTGTAAGGACAACAAGGCAATTCCAACTTCAAGATTGGCTCGGGCGCCGGCGAACCATGACAGACGCCATGAATGTCTGGACAATTTCGTCGCGCTGATTATTGGTCACGTTCCGAATCCGGATGATCCCGCGGTCCGGTTTCGATCGTGATTTGCGGACATCGAGAATTTCGGTTTCGACTTTCAGGACGTCGCCCGGCCGCACCGGTTGCGGCCAGCGCAATTCGTCGACGGCCAAACCGATGGAGCCGCCGGCGGGTTTAAAGCGCCCTGTCACGAACAGCCGCATGCTCATGGCCGCCGTATGCCAGCCACTGGCCGTGAGTTGTTTGAAGATGCTTTCTTCCGCCGCTTTCTCGTCGAGATGAAACGGCTGCGGATCGAATTGCCGCGCGAACTCGAAGATCGCCTCCTTTGTCACCTCGATCGTGTCGGAACCAAAGCGGTCGCCGACGCGCAGGTCTTCGAGGTAAAGTTCGGTCATTGGATCCCGGCTGTTCGAGCGGAAGTGCCAGAGGGGAGAATCGAACTCCCGACCAAGGGCTTATGAGTCCCCTGCTCTACCGCTGAGCTACCCTGGCGTTGAAGGCGACAAACTGAATGCCGGTCGCTTACGATGTCAACGGAGTGCGCTAACTCCCGGCTCACTGCTTCTTCTTTTCCAAATACGCCCGCAAATCTTTTTCGCTGCCGCGAAGCGCCGCCATGAAACAGACGCCATTGCGCTGGGTCACCGCGCCGGTCCAGCCTTCCTGCTCGACAAAACGCCAGTCCGAAAAATCGTTGCGGTTCCCCTGCTTGTCCGGTTCGGCTGGAAACAGGAAAAACTGCATCCGTTTTTCCTTTACCCAAATCTGGGCGACGCGGCGGACTTCGTCGTCGTCGAAAACGCGGGCGCCGAGCGTCTTGAACTCCGCGAACTCGGCCGGCACATCATAATGCTCGAGCCGATGCTTGAGGAAAAAGAGATCGCTCAACGCCGCCGCCTCGGTCTGCAAAGGATCGAGCAGGACTGAGCGGTTGGAAGCGCCGACGGTCAACAGCCGGCGCGCCTTGTCCGCGCCGGGAAAATCATTCAGGTGTTCGTAAATCCGATAGGCCGAGACCGCGGCGATCACGACCAGCGCGATCCCGATCGCGATGACAACGGGATTGCGGATGATCTTCTTCCAACCGGCCCGGACAATCGGGACGAGGTTCTCTTTGACGAACCATTCGGCAAGCTGCGCGTCGACCGGAATATCGCGCACCAGTTTCGCGATGGCGGCGTCGAAGGCCTGCTGGTGGTTGAACGTCGCCGCTTTCTTGCCGTGCCGGGCTCGATTGATCGCGACCCGCATCGCGCGCTCCATCCCCGGCTTTTCGGTGATCGGCGCACAGCCCAGAAGCAATTCAGACTTGTCCGCCATGGTGCCCTGCTCCTCCGTAATACGCCGTCGTTGAATCGAGCCACGACTGGAATTGCCGCCGGCCGCTGCAAATCAAATCGGACAGCTCGCCGGCCTTCACCTCCAGAAGTGAAAGCAGCTCCGGGAGGGTAAATTCGTCGAGATAGAAAAGTGCGAGCGCGCTGCGCTGGGGCTCGGGTGCGGCTGAAATCCAGACCGCCACCTGCTCCGGCGTAAGGGTTGCGATTTGCGCCGGCGCGTCCGGTGCGATCTCCACTTCCTCCAGCATGCCGGGCTCCGCCTCAATTCCGCCCTCGGTCACGGCGAGACACCGCTCGCGTGCTTCCCGGAAAAACCAAAGCCGGTCCGGCGGCGGCGCGTCCGCTTCCGTGCGCGTGGCCGCTTCCCGGACGGTGTCCTGAAAAGCGGTCTGCGCCTTCTCCGTGTCGCCCGTCATGAGAAAACAAAAACGGTAGAGTTGCGGGAGATTTTTGGTGGTAACGGCCATGGATTTTTTCCCGTCGCGCGAAAATTTACCGGATGATGTGGCCGCGACAAGGTGGATCGCGCGCTCCGTCGCGCGATGTTAAAGCGTCGCCAACCGCCGCGCGACTTCCTCCGCGTTTTCGCGGCTGTTGAAAGCGGAGACGCGGAAGAACCCTTCGCCGCACGCGCCGAAACCGCTGCCGGGTGTGATGACGACATTCAAATCGTGCAGCATGCGGTCGAACATTTGCCAGCTCGTCAGGCCGGCCGGCGTTTCCACCCAGAGATAGGGGGCGTTTTCGCCGCCGTAAACCCGGAGCCCGGCGCGCTGGACCGCTTCGCGCAGAATCCGGGCGTTGCCCATGTAATGGTCGATCAGTTCCCGGACCTGTTTCTTCCCTTCGTCGGTGTAAATCGCTTCCGCGCCGCGCTGCACGGGATAACTGACGCTGTTTGATTTCGTGCTCCACCGCCGCAGCCAGAGCGGATGCAACGGGAGCGACCGTCCGTCCGTAGTCTGCGCCTTCACTGACTTCGGCATGACCGTGAAACCGCAGCGCACGCCCGTGAACCCGCCGTTCTTCGAGAAGCTCCGGAATTCCACTGCGCATTCGCGGGCGCCCGGGATCTCGAAGATCGAACGCGGAAGGTCGGGATCGCCGATATATGCTTCGTAGGCGGCATCGAAAAGAATGAGCGCTCGGTGCTCCCGGGCGTATTCCACCCAGGCCGTAAGCTGCGCGCGCGTCGCGACCGCACCGGTCGGATTGTTCGGAAAACAGAGATAGATCAGGTCCGCGTGTTCGTCAGGCGGATCGGGGACGAACCCGTTCTCGGGTGTGCCCGGCAGATAGAGAATGCCTTCGTAACGGCCGTCGTCCCGCGCCTGGCCGGTATGGCCCGCCATGACATTCGTGTCCACGTAAACGGGATAGACCGGATCGGTGATCGCGATCCGGTTTTGATCGCCGAGAATGTCGAGGATGAATCCGCAATCCGGCTTGGAACCGTCGGAGACAAAAATTTCATCGTCCGCTATCTCGCAGCCGCGGTCGCGAAAGTCGTGCTGCGCGATCTTTTCGCGCAGAAATTCGTAACCTTCGTAGGGCGGATAACCGCGAAACGTTTCGCGATGGCCCAGTTCTTCGACCGCGCGATGCATGGCCGCGATCACCGCCGGCGGCAACGGCTCGGTGACGTCGCCGATCCCGCATCGAATCAGGCGTTGGGCGGCTTCGGGATTCCCGGCGCAAAACTCCGCGACCCGGCGGGCGATCTCCGGGAAAAGATAGCCGGCCTGGAGCTTGAGATAGTTTTCGTTTAGGAAAGCCATTCCTGTAGCGGCGGTCTATGACCGCCGAAACGAACGACGCGGCGGTCATAGACCGCCGCTACAGGGGTCAATAATTCTTCGCGACCGCGTCCCAGTTCACCACGTTCCACCACGCCTTGAGGTAATCGGGCCGGCGGTTTTGGTAATTGAGGTAATAGGCGTGTTCCCAGACGTCGACGCCGAGGAGCGGCGTGTTGCCTTCCATCAACGGGCTGTCCTGGTTCGGCGTCGAAACGATTTCGAGCTTGCCGCTCTTGTTCTTGATCAGCCAGGCCCAGCCGCTGCCGAACCGTTTCACTCCGGCGTCCGCGAATTTTTCCTTGAAGGCGTCGAAGCTGCCGAAGGTCGACTTGATATCGTCGCCGAGTTTGCCGGAAGGTTCGCCGCCGGCGTTCGGGCCCATGATCTTCCAGAAGAACGAGTGGTTGGCGTGGCCGCCGCCGTTGTTGCGCACGACGCCGCGAATGTCTTCGGGGACGGCGTTCAAATCCTTGATCAGGTCTTCGATCGATTTGTTGGCGAGCTCGGGCTTGTCCTTGAGCGCGTTGTTGACGTTGGTGATGTAAGCCTGGTGATGCTTGGTGTGATGGATCTCCATCGTGCGCGCGTCGATATGCGGCTCGAGCGCGTCGTAGGCGTAGGGCAGTTTCGGTAATTCGTAAGCCATAATGGTGACTGTCTCTGCGGAGAGCGATGCGTCAATCGGCGGCGGACGTGGTCACAACAGATGTCGCTGTTCGCCGACGCGATAGGCTTCGGCGAACCAGGCGGCGACTTCGTCGTCGATCTGGTCGACGTTCTCGAAACGAAAGGCGTGGAAATGATTCCGCGGCGAGAAAGTTTCGATCCGGCGGAAGCGCGGATTCTCCAGGCGCCGCGGGAGGACGAGGTGGCCATCCACCCAGTTTCGCCGGATCACGAAAGCCGCGAAACTCATTCGCACCTGGAACGCGATCCGTGTTTTTTCCGGGAGGACAATGACGGGTCCGTTCTTCTTCGCCAACGCCAGCAGCCGATCGAAGATGGCGCGCGTCGTCTTTGGTTTGCCCTCGAAATGCGAAGCGAGCGTGTATCGGCCGCAGGCGTGCGATTGGTTCCGATTCGCGAACTGCCGGCGGCAATCCGGGCAGCGCCACAAGGGTTCGCTGCGCCTACGAACAGCGGTAGAAGCTGGGGTAATGGCCGAGCCCACTGCGGTAATTCACGTAGGTGGCGAGCGCGAGCAGCGGAAAATTTTGGCGGTACATGTCGTACTTCAAATAGAAGACTCCCGGAAAACCGGTGCCGGTGATTTGTGGCTCGTCCCAGGCGCCGTCGGCTCGCTGGGTCGAAAGCAAATAGCGAAGACCGCGCTGCACGCTCGGCCGATCGAGATCGCCGCACGCGCAAATGCCCATGATCGCCCAGGCCGTTTGCGACGCGGTGCTGACGCCGCAACCTTTCATCGTCGGGTCGTCGTAGGACGCGCAGGTTTCGCCCCAGCCGCCATCGGCGTTCTGGCAGCTCTCCAGCCAATCGCGTCCGCGCAAAATCCAATCCTGCGTCATGTTTTGGCCGATGGCGCGCAGGCCGCGGAGCACCTGCCACGTTCCATAAATGTAGTTCACGCCCCACCGGCCATACCAGGAACCGTCGTCGTCCTGCGTTTCGATGAGGTAACGAATCGCGTCGCGGACCGAGCGTTGTCTCGGGTCGAAGTTGATGTAACCAAAGAGCTCGAGCGTGCGCGCCGTCAGGTCGCTACAGGTCGGATCGAGAATCGCGTTGTGATCGGCGAAGGGCACGTCGTCGAGCCAATGCTGGGTGACATCCTTGTCGAACGCCGCCCAGCCGCCGTCCTTGCATTGGAAGCTGAGCTGCCAGCCGAGCGCGCGCTTGAACAACGCGTCGAGCGCTTCCTGGTCGTCCGGTTTCGCGAGACGCAACCCCATCAGCACCATCGCGGTGTCGTCGGTGTCCGGGTAATAAACATTGTTGTATTCGAACGCCCAACCGCTCGCTTCCGGATGCGGATTGTTCACCGTCCAATCCCCCCGAACGTCGCGCACTTCTTTCGCGATCAGCCAGTCAGCCGCTTTCTTCAGCGCCGGATGTTCGGCCGGCAAGCCGGATTCGGCTAACGCGATCATGTTAATCGCGGTGTCCCAAACCGGAGACAGACACGGCTGAATTCGGAAGTCCTCGGGATCGTCGACGAAAAGACCGGCGAAGTCCTTGGCTGCCTTCGCGTAAACCGGATTGTCCTTCGAATACCCGAGGGCGCGCAACGCGATCAGGGCATTGAGCATGGCCGGGAAAACGGCGGCGAGGCCATCGCTCCCCTCGCCGATTCGCTCCAGCATCCAGCGTTCGGCTTCTTCGAGCGCGCGTTTCCGCATCGGGCGCCAGCCGAGTTTTGAAACGATTTTCAGCCCGTGATCGGCGCGCAGAAAAAAGTTCCGCCAGGCGAAGAACCGCGGGTCGCGCGGAAGGGTAAAATCCTTGTGCTCCGTCCCGAGCGGATACAACTCGTGGAGCTGTTTCATCCCCGGCAGCTCGCGGGTCGGTTTGAAATGATTGATGATCGCGAGCGGGATCAGCATGGCCCGGCTCCAGGACGACATTTTGTGAATGTTGAAGAACGCCCAGTTCGGGAACAGGATCATCTCGACCGGGATCGAGGGCAGATATTGCCAGGGGAACTGGCCAAGCAGGGCCAGGTAAAGCTTGCTGAAAGTGTTCATCTTCGGAATCCCGCCGAGCCGAAGAATGTTGGCGCGCGCTTCCTGCATGAACGGCAGATCGGCCGAATGCCCGGCGAGCTTGAGCGCGAAATACGCTTTGACGGACGCGTTCACTTCGCTCGGCCCGCCGTAATAAATGTTCCATCCGCCGTCCGGCAGCTGGCGTTTCAAAATGTGGCGGACGCAACGTTGCTGAAGGGCGTCGTCGATTTCGCCCAGCCAGTGCATGAAGAGCACGTAGTCGGAGCAAAGCGTGCTATCGACGAGCAGCTCGCCGCACCAATGGCCGTCAGGGTGCTGCTGCCGCAACAGATTTTCCTGGGCCCGCGCAACCGCGCTCGCGATCTCCGGGTCGTCGTGGCCGTACGTCGCGCTCGAGTCCGGCGTAGCGCTCGGCAGCGGAATCAGGTTGAGGGGTTGAGACGTTGAGAGGTTGAGAGGACTCAAGACGACGAGACCTGGCTGGCGCGCAGCGCGTTTAGTTGGCGAGAGACGAGTTCGATCTCAGATCGCAAGATCGATTCCCGGTCCGCTGCGAGGAATTCAAGATCGACGGCCACGATTTGCAGACAGGCGAGCTCCATCAACGAGCCATAGGCGATCTGTGAGAAGTGCGCCTGGTCCTTTCGGCTCGTCCGCGAAGCGCCTTCAGCCAAATTCGCCGCGACTGAAACCGCCGCGCGATTCGCCTGAGAAGTCAGGCCGTAAATTTCGCTCCGTGGAAACGACTTGGTCGTTCGGTAAATATTCTTGATGAGGCTTCGTGCGCTCTGCCAAACCCGGAGCTTTTCAAATGGATAAACATGCCTGACAGCCATCGCGCGTTCTCCTCTCAACCTCTCAACCTCTCAACCTCTCAACCTCTCAACTCCTCAACCGCCTCAGGACGCCTTCGCGGCAACCTCGGCGCGCTTTCCCGTCAAATGCCCATTGCCCGAAGTCACGCCGTTGTAGGCGGCGATTTCGTTTCCGCGCCCGGTCGCCTTGGGTCGCGCGCCGAAATTGAACTTCACGGTTTTCCACGTGTCGCCAGGTTTGGCGTTCAAGCCCAGGCTCGCCGTTGGCTCGTAGCCGCAGTGCGTCATGCAGTTCTCGCAACGCGGATCTTTTGCGACGCCATCGACGACACCGTACTTGTTCCAGTCCACCTTCTCGAGCAATTCGCTGTAGCTGGCGTAATGGCCGGTGCCGTTGGTCCCGGCCGCGTCGGTCATGAAATAACAGGGCGCTTTCCAGCCGCTGATGTTGCGGGTTGGGATCGCCCACGCGGAACAGGTCAGGTCGCGTTTGCCGGCGAGGAACTCGAAGTAAACCGGCGTCCCGAAGAAGGTGTAACGCTTCATCCAGTCTTCCATCTTCGCGAACTTCTCGACGGTCGCGCGCCGGGTGAGAAAGAAATTTTCCGGCTGCAGATTCAGCCGCTTGATCATGTCCTGCTTGGCCGAGTCGTATTCGTAACCGGGCGTAATCGTGTGGCCGTCCACGCCGAGGTCGGACAGGAAATCGAAGAGCTGCTCGAGCTCGGTCATGTCGGTCTCCTTGTAAACCGTCGTGTTGGTCGCGACCTGGTAACCGAGCATCTTCGCCATCCGGATCGCCAGAATGCATTCCTTGAAAACGCCTTCACGTTCCACGATCAGGTCGTGCGTCCGCTCAAGACCGTCGAGATGCACGTTCCAATACATCCAGCGGCTCGGCCCGATCGTCGGCTTCGCCGGATCCTTCGGACCCAGCCGAACGACTTCAGCGTCCTTCTCTGAAACCAGCCCGGCCTTCACCAGCCGGCTGAGCTTCTCTTCCAAAGCTTGCCGGTTTGCGGCCGCCGCTTTCCCGAATTCTCCGGCCATCCATTCGCGCATCTTTTTGCGCATGAACATCGCGTTCGTGCAGACGTAAACGATCCGGCCCTGCTCGAACAATCCGTTCACCAGCGCTTCGATTTGCGGATAAATGAGCGGCTCGCCCCCGCAGATCGAGACCATGGGCGCGTTGCATTCCTCCGCGGCGGCCAGGCAATCAG
The DNA here is from genome assembly GCA_035941675.1 of Chthoniobacterales bacterium. GTDB lineage: Bacteria > Verrucomicrobiota > Verrucomicrobiia > Chthoniobacterales > UBA10450 > AV80. Next base: position 70,538 of record DASZDT010000025.1, on the reverse strand, counting down.
CCAGGGGCAGGATGTCTTTGAGCGACGTCGAATATTCCCGGATCCGGCCGCAGCCGGTGCAGGTTAAGTTGCACGTATGCAACGGTTCAAGTTGGAGGACCGTGGCGAATTTCGGGGTCCCGCGCAGCTTATTGGTGATGATGTAGGAGGCGATCTTGGAAGTGAGCGCCAGCGGGAATCGCATAGGAGCGAGGATAGTAACAAGGGGGGGCGGACTGTCAATATAAGGGGAAATGACGAAATCCGAATGACGAATGTCGAAACAAGCTCGAATGACGAAGCCCGAGGTGTCTCCAGCGCGCGGTCATTCGTCATTCCTTCGTCATTCGACATTCGTGCTTCGTCATTGGACGTTGCCGTTCCATGAGCCAATCTCAAACCGTCGCTATTCTCGGCGCGTCGCCCAAGCCGGAACGTTACGCCTACAAAGCGTTCCGAATGCTCGCCGATCACGGGCATCAACCGGTGCCGATCAACCCGGCCTTTGACGAAATCCTCGGCGTCCAATGTTATCCGAAGATCGGCGATGTGCCGAAGCCGATCGACACCGTGACGTTGTATCTCGGAGAAGCGCGCTCGAACCCGCTGATTGACGAAATTATCGCGGCCAAACCGCGCCGAATCATCATGAATCCCGGCGCCGAAAATCCAGGGTTGGCGGGGAAGGCGGAAGAGGCCGGGATCGAAGTCGTGGAAGGGTGCACCCTGGTCATGCTGCAAACGGGCGAGTTCTGAACGGCGAGTCAGGGAAAGAGACTCGGGACGTTACAAAGAACGTCGATCGCGGAGAGCACCAGGAGCACGCCCGCAAAAAACTGGTCGAAGCGCCATTGTTGCCCGGCGATCGAAACCACGCGGCCGTCGGCGAGGCGGAGCACAAAGAGCGAGCCCGCGAACATGAACGGCAGGAAGATCGAGAGAACGAACCGGACGTCGTTGCTGATGGGATAGTACCACGCGAAGAGGAAATAATAGGCCGCGAGAAAAAGCAGACTGAACAGCGCCGCGAACGGCTGCCGGGCGAGAAGATCGCGCGCCCGCTTCTTTGCGCGGACGACGAGGAAGGCCGCGGCGGCGAGCAACGCCAGCACGTACTTGTAGTAGCCGATCACTCGCAGATTTTTCGTCGCCAAATCGACCGCGCCGCTTCCGATTCGCCGGGCGATTTGGGCAGCCGAATGTTCGCGCCAGTATTTCCGGAAGGAGGGCAGCTGTTCCGGCGGCAAGGCGCGCCACTGGTCCTTGTCTCCGTGGGCGTTCAGGAAATCGAAGGCTTCCGTCGACGAATCGCACCACATCACGAAGGTCGAATTCACATTGTAGAAATAGGCGCCGTAAATGCGTTTGCTCGTCTGGATGTAGGGAAAGACGACGGCCAGAAACGCCCCGAGCACCAGCGCGAGCAGGCCGACCCGCCGCCAGGCTTGCGCGCGGAAATTCCAGAAGATTTGGGCCGCGAACACGACGGCCCAGATCGCGAGCGCGGGTAACACTGAAGCCTTGGTGAGATGCGCCAGGCCCATCGTCGCTCCCGCGAGCAGCGCCAGCCACCAGCGCGGTTTGATCAGCATTCGCAGGAGTAAAACGAAAGCGCAGAAGCTCACGAAATAGAACAGCAGCTCGACCTGCGCTTTGCCCGCGCGATAAAGGAAGACGCCGAATCCCGTCGCGGCGAGAAGCGCAATCGCGTGAAGCGCCGGAAAGAATCTTCGAAAGACGAGGAACAACAGGAGCAGCAGGACGATGGAGAGATTGACGGTGAAGCTTTGCGCGCGAACGAGGAATTCGTCTTCGGGCATTCCAGCCCGGTAGATCAGCGACAACAGAAACGGATAGATCGGCATTCGGTTCCGGTCCTCGGTGATGGTGTAATGGCTCTCGGACAGATGCCGCGCGTAGCCGAGATACGCGCTCTGATCGCCGAGGATGGCCGGCGTCGATCTCTCGTGGCGCCGGGCGTGCGCTTCAACTCCGTAGATCGCGAGAATCACCAGCACGATCAGCGCGACCGCGCGCCGGGACAGGGAGCGCCCCGACTGTTCGCTCAGGGTGTCTGCCATCCGCGTCGGATCAGGCTCACGGCAATCGCGGCCAGGAGCAGCGAGATCAGTTTGGAAACGCCTTTCATCCCCTGCTTGCCCATCCATCGCGTGAAATGGCTCGCATAACGGAACCCGAACCCGACCAGCAAAAGATTCACCAGCAACGCCAGGACCGTGAAGAGAATTCCGACCGTGTCGACCAGGAGCAGCAACGCCGTGAGCAACGCCGGGCCGGCGATCAACGGCATCCCGAGCGGGACGACGCCGAACGATTCGCCCGCGTACTTATTGCGCTCGCCCAGATCGAGCAGCTCGCGCACGGCAATTCCCAGGAGGATCAAACCGCCGGCCACCTGGAAATCGGAAACGGTAATTCCGAGGGCGCGGAAAATTATTTTGCCGAGAAAGATGAACCCGACCGAGACGGCGAGACTCGTGACGAGGCCAAGGGTGCCTTCCACCTGCCGGCGCTTTGCGTCCACGTGGCCGCCGAGCCCGAGAAAGATCGCGACGAGTCCGATCGGATCGATCGCCACAAACAGCGGGATGAACGCCAGGAGAAACTTTTCGAGGTACGGATTCATCGTCTGGACGCCGATCTTGACGCGGCGATAGTCCCAAAACAAGCCGTGCTTGTTGAATCAAAATGAAACGCTCATCGATACTCCTTACGTTTTGCATTTTCAGCTCTCTCGCCCTCGGCGCCGACCCGGTGCCGAAATCCGCGGCCGACGCCATCACCGCCGCCGACCTGCTCAAGCACATCACGGTTCTCGCTTCGGACGAATACGAAGGGCGAGCGCCGGGGTCGAAAGGCGAGGAGCTGGCGGCGAAATACATCTCCGACCAGTTCAAAGCTCTCGGGCTCAAGCCCGGCAATCCCAACGGCAGTTACACCCAGGAAGTTCCGCTCGCCGGAATTACCACCGTCCCGACCGCTTCCTTCACCGTTGGCGACAACAAGATGGACCTGAAGTTTCCCGACGAGTACGTCGCGTCGTCGGCGCGCCTCCAATCGGAAATCAAGGTGGAGAACAGCGACGTCATTTTCGTTGGCTACGGCGTGTTCGCGCCGGAATTAGGCTGGGACGATTACAAGGACGTCGACGTCCGCGGCAAAACGATCCTGATGCTGATCAACGACCCGCCGATCCCCGACCCGGCCGATCCGTCGAAGCTCGACCCGAATATGTTCAAGGGAAACGCGATGACGTATTACGGCCGCTGGACTTACAAATACGAAATCGCGGCGCAGAAAGGCGCCGCGGCTGCGGTCATCATTCACGAAACCGTTCCGGCGGCGTATCCTTATTCCGTCGTGATGTCGAGCTGGGCGAAGGAGAACTTCGAGATCGACGCCGCCGACAAGAACGCGGGCGCTGTCCAGGTTCGTTCGTGGATCACCCGCGATGTCGCGGAGAAATTGCTGAGTGCCGGGGGCTTCGATTTCGAACCGCTCAAAAAGTCGGCGTTGAGCCGGGATTTCAAGCCGGTGGTGCTCCAGGCGAAGGCCAATTTCAATTTGAAGCAGACCATCCGGCCCTTCAAATCGCGCAACGTCGTCGGCAAACTCGAAGGGAGCGATCCGAAATTAAAGAACGAATGGGTCATCTATTCCGCGCACTGGGATCATCTCGGGAAACACGACGACCTGCCGGGCGACAAAATCTTTAACGGCGCGGCGGACAACGCTTCCGGCGTGGGCGGCCTTCTCGAACTGGCGGCGGCTTACCGGAAATTGAAACCGGCGCCGAAGCGTTCCGTGCTTTTCATGGCGACGACGGCGGAAGAAGCCGGGCTCCTGGGCGCGAAGTATTACGCCGAACATCCGCTCTATCCGCTGGCAAAAACCCTGGCCGACATCAACATGGATGGCCTGAGTCTTTGGGGAAAAACGCGCGACATCGAGGACATCAGCTTCGGCAATTCGGACCTCGACGACATGCTGGCGGCCGCGACCACCGGGCAAGGCCGGGTCATGAACCCGAACAGCCAGCCGGAGAAAGGTACTTTCTATCGCGCCGACAATTTCGAGTTTTCGAAGGTCGGCCTGCCGTCACTCTACACCGGCGCCGGGCGCGACGTGATCGGGAAGCCGCCGGGCTTCGGGCAGCAGAAGAAGGATGAATACGTCGCGAAACATTACCATCAGCCGTCCGACGAAGTGAATCCGGAGTGGGATTTGTCCGGCGCGGCGGAAGATTTGCAATTGCTGTTGCAGGTCGGTTACGAAGTGGCCAATGGCGACAAGTTTCCCGAATGGAAACCGGGCACTGAATTCAAGGCGAAGCGCGATGCTACGCTGAAAAAATGACGATGCCCGAATGACGAATGCCGAAGGAATGACGAAGCCCGAAATTCGAATGAGCGGCCGCGCCGGCTCTTCTCGTCATTCGTCATTCTTCATTGTTTCGTCATTCGTCATTCGTCATTCGTCATTCAAATCGTGAACCTCTCTGTCCCGATTATCAGCGTCCTCATCGGGGTCGCGATTCTGCTCTTCGGACGAAAACTTTTCTGGCTCTTCGTTGCGGCGCTCGGGTTCGCGGTCGGTCTCGAGATTGCCGCCTATTTCATGAAGGAACCGCCGCAATGGATGACGCTGGTCGTCGCGCTCGGCTGCGGAGTCATCGGCGCGCTGCTCGCCATTCTCCTCCAGAAAATCGCGATCGCGATTGCGGGGTTCGTCGCGGGCGGCCGGATCGCCTGGGCCCTGGCAGCCGCATTTTTCGTCGAGCACGCCCACTATCGCGGCCTCACTTTCGTCATTGGCGGAATCGTGGGCGCGCTCCTTTTGCTCGCGCTGTTCGACTGGGTGCTTATCCTTCTTTCCTCGATCGAAGGCGCGCATTTGATCGGCAACGGAATCACGCTGCCGGAAACAGGCGCGCTGATTTTGTTCATCGCCCTGGCAGTCGTTGGCGTGATCGTCCAGGGTTCGATGTTGCGCCGATCCCGCCGCGTCGCCGGCTAACCGCTAATGCCGGAAATGCCGGACGCCGGTGAAGATCATCGCCATGCCGCGCTCGTCGGCGGCGGCGATGACTTCCGCGTCGCGAACTGAACCGCCCGGCTGGATCGCGCAGGTCGCACCGGCATCGGCGGCTGCGAGGAGGCCGTCGGGGAACGGAAAGAACGCGTCACTGGCGACGGCCGAGCCCTGGAGTGAAAGGCCGGCCTCATTCGCTTTCCAAACCGCGATCCGGGATGCGTCCACCCGCGACATTTGCCCGGCACCGATCCCCAGCGTGCGATCGGCCCCGGCGTAAACAATCGCATTCGACTTCACGTGCTTCACCACGCGCCATCCGAAAATCATCGCGTCCATTTCCGCGTCGGTCGGCCGGCGCTTCGTCACCACTTTGGTGGCGAGATCGACCAGCCGGCCGGTGTCCTTGTCCTGGACCAGGAGGCCGCCGGTCACGGAACGGATATCATCCTGCGGCTTGTCGGACATTGGAGTTTTCAACGTCCCGATCAGCCGCAAATTCTTTTTCTTCTGGAACAAGGCGCGCGCTTCGGTTTCGAAACTGGGCGCGACGATCACTTCGCTGAAAATCTCGCTGATCGCTTTGGCGAGCGCTTCGTTCACAGGCCGATTACAGACGATCACGCCACCGAACGGCGCCTGCTTGTCCGTCGCGAAAGCTTTCTCCCACGCCTCGCGCAAATCCGCGTCGGTCCCCACTCCGCAAGGGTTCGTGTGCTTCAAGATCGCCACCGTCGGCTCGGTGAATTCCGCGATCAGGTTCGCCGCCGCGCTGATATCGAGAATGTTGTTAAAGGAAAGTTCCTTCCCGTGGAGCTGCTTGAAATGCCGGTCGAAATCGCCGTAGAGCGCGGCAGTCTGGTGCGGATTCTCGCCATAACGCAGCCGGGTCACGAGCGGCAGGGAGAGCGAGAACGACGCGTCGGTCGCCTGCTCGCGATTCAGGAAATTGCTGATCGCGCGGTCGTAATCGGAGGTCTTGATGAACGCCTTGATGGCGAGGCGTTCGCGGAGCTTCAGGGTCGTTTCGCCGTCGTGATCGCGCATGTCTTCGAGGATCGAATCGTAATCCGCCGGATCGACGACCACGGTCACCGACTCGTAATTCTTCGCCGCGCTGCGGATCATCGACGGCCCGCCGATATCGATTTGCTCGATCGCCTCGGCAAGGGTCACTCCCGGTTTTTCGATGGTCGCTTCGAATGGATACAGATTCACGACGACGAGATCGATCGGCTGGAAGCCCTGTTCCTTCGCCTGCTTTTCGTGAAGCTCGTTCCCGCGTTTGTAGAGAAGCCCACCATGCACTCGCGGATGCAAAGTCTTGACCCGGCCTTCAAGCACTTCCGGAAAATCGGTGAAGCTCGAGATGTCGCGGACCGGGACTCCTTCTTTGCGCAGCAGCTCAGCCGTTCCGCCGGTGGAGATGATGTCGACGCCTTGCTTCTCCAGCGCGCGCGCGAACGAGGCGACGCCTTTCTTGTTGGAGACGGAAATGAGCGCGCGGGTGATTTTCATCCGACGGCGGTCGTAGACCGCCGCTACAGGTCAGTCTGCGATCACGTTCTTCGCCATCGGGTAGAGGACGGGGCAGCAGCCGATCGTTTCGCAAAACGCCTTGCTGAAATGGCTGAGGCTGGCGTAGCCGACTTCGGTGGCCGCTTCGGTGACGTTGTAGCGTCCGCTCCGCAACAATTCCGCGGCGCGTTCCATCCGCAGCTTGCGCAGGTATTGCGGAATGGTCAGCCCGACTTCGCGGGAAAAACTGCGGCTCAGGTAGAACGGACTGCAGCCCACTTCGCGGCCGAGCGTTTCCAGCGTCGGGGGATTCGCGAGGTCGCCGGCGAGCAGTTGCTTCGTGCGTTCAACCCGATCGCGCGCCACCCGCTTTTGTCGCATGCAAAAAAATTCCGGGTCCTTGGGCGCGAAAAGGAAATGGGACATCAACTCGAGCGCCTTGCTCTGATACCAGAGGCTTTGAGCCGGCTTCGAGACCGGCGGCTGAAGCAGGCTCGCCACCACCTGATGCTGCTCCGCCGTCATCGGGCGCGCGGACGAAACAATGGCGCGGTCTTTCCTGGGAAAAATAGCGGCGCGCATTTGCGGATCGAGGTCCGCCTCGCACTCCGCCAGTTGTTCCTGCAGACGTTGGTTTGAAAATTCGACGGTCACGAATTGATGACGTTCGCGCGCCTGCCGGGAAGCCTGGAGCGGTTCGTCCGCCACAGCGTAATAACCGGCGCTGTTCGGAACGTAATCGGCGCGATCGCCCACGGCGCCGCGACCGGCGACGTTCAGGCAAAACTCGAGACTGCGCGGACGGAAACTAAGTCCCCAATCGAGGGGCCGTTCGGTCCGGAAATCGTGCCATTGAAGCGCGACGCCGAGCCGGTCGAAATCGCCCCAGAGTTGGCGCCAGCCCTTCGGCACCTCGCGCCAGGCGACGGCTTCGTCATTCCAAATCATGGCGCGAAGTTTACGGGCGGTGCGGAGGCGAATGCAAGTGAGGTTTCACCTCGGTGAGCGCGGCGCGATCCCATTCGCCCAGTTTGCTGGCGGCGTCATAAGTGGTGCGCGCGAACTCGAGCAACGTCGCATCGGGAGATTCGGTTTGGCGCATTTGTTCGTAGGGCAGCACGAACTCTTTGAGCTGGGCGTGGAAAGTGGCGAAGGCCGGCTGCACCTTCGCCTCCGCGAAACCGGCCGGGGCGGGATAGGCGTACGAATAGAAAATTGGATCGGGCATCGCTTCGTTCCCGGGCCAGAAACCGAGGCTGCTCACTTCGCGGGAATAGGCTTCGCGCGTGACGGCGTCCGGCAGATGGGGAACGCCGCCGGGATGCTGCGGCGCGCGCCGGCCCGAGAACCGCGTGACCGCCAGGTCGAAGCTGCCCCAGAAAAAATGGACCGGGCTGCATTTGCCGCAAAAGTCCGAGCGGAACTCCTTGAAGACGCGGTCGCTTTGCAAAAGGACCCGCCAGAAGCGGTGGGCGGCTGCAGGATCGTAGGCCGCGTCACTTTCATTTTTCTCGAATGGGATCGCGGGATCGACTTCGTTCGGCGTCCTGTTGATCGCGACCTCGATTTTCAAATCCGACAGCATCCCCATCACTTCGCGATAGAATGCCGCGACGGATTTCGGAGCCAGCGCGATCGTTTTCTCGGTCCCCTCCCCTGTCTGAAAACGCAAAACGTGGCTGATGAAATCGAAATCGATTTGCAGGACGCGGCCCTCGACGAACATCGGCGAAGTCGTTAGGCCCCGCGCGGTGACATAGAGCGTGACGTGCCACGAATGGTTTATCCAGGGCGTGAGCGCGAGCCGGATCTTCCCGACAATCTGCGTCCACATGTGCAGCGTCTTCGCGGTGGCCTGCCATTCCCCGAAAGGAAGCGCCGGCCAAAGTTCGTTGGACACAGGCACGCGGCTTTACCGGTTAAAGAAATCCACGAACGAACGCCGGACTCTCTGGAACATTCGCGTCGCGTCGCGAGTCGTGCGCCGGAACATTCGTTTCACATCTTTCACCACGAGGTTGTCGTCCGAACTCTCGTCCTCGCCCTGGACTTCTTCGTGTTCGGCCGGCGGATTGCCTGCCTCGTCCGGATTGACCTCGACCTGTTCCATGTTCCTGCCCTGATACATTCCCTCGACGCGAGTCACGCGGCCGTCGCTCGCCCGAATGTGGATGGTGCCGACCGGCCGGTTGCTCCGGTCCGCGAGCGTCACGATCCAGACCGGGTTCCCGCGATCGTCGGTGCGGAGGGTGTAACTGGTGAGCGAGAAGGTGACGTGCGATGTCTCAGCTGTATGGGCTGCGACGGAATAGGCGCCGGTGGAATCCAGGTTCAGTTTGGTGGTGTTAATCGTCGCGCCCTGGGTGGAACCGACGACCGACCGGTTCGTGGCGCGCTGGGAAACCACCCGGTTGCCCTCGACCACGATCTCGCGGATCCCGTTTGCCGCGTTCTTGTCTTCGACCAGCACCTTCCACGTCCGCGGCTGCGGGTCGCCATCGACGCCGTTCACAGATACGACGCGGTTCACGAGCTGCCGGCTTACCTGCGTGCCCATCACGCGAAGCGCTTCGTACGCGCTTGGATTTTCCTGCGCCCACACCGGAGTGGCGAGGAGCAGCCAGGCGAGGAGCGATTTCCACATGACGAAAGAGAGCGAGGCTTGCCCAGGCTGTCCACCGCGTTTTCGGTTGCGCACTTGAAGGACTGGCGTCATGCGTTCAGCGTTCAGCGTTCAGCGTTTCGCCGGGTAGATGAAAAAGAACAAGGTCGAATTCTCCAGCCACACCGGGAACCTCGCCCCGATGCGCAAGTTCGTGCGCGATTTTCTGGAGGCGTATCCCATTTCCGAGCGCGAACGAATGCTCATGGTGCTGGGGATAGACGAAGCGTGCACCAACGTTATTCGGCACGCTTACCATCTGCGCGACGACCAGCTCATCTGCCTTTCGCTCGAGGGCTGCTCGCGCTGGGTCCGGATGCGGTTGCGCGATTACGGCAAGCAAACCGAAGCGCACGCCATGAAGGGCCGGTCGCACGATTTGATCCGGCCGGGCGGGCTCGGGCTGCACCTGATCAAGACGGCGTTCGACAAGGTCGATTACATTTTGAAGGCGCGCGGAACTGAGCTGGTGATGACGAAGAAGCTGGAGAAGACCGCGTGAATAGCGTCCTGGGCGCCGTTTTCTGTAGCCGCTTCGCTGTGCGAAGCGTGAGATCAGACGACGTCGCAGCTCGCGTCGCCCGCAGGGCGACGGCTACAAACGAAACGAAAAGATGAAACCGCCTGAGACAGATCCCGCCTTCGAAGTTTCGCTGCGGCCGCCGATGTTCAGCGAATTCACCGGGCAGGTGAAAGTTTGCGAGCGTTTGGAGTTGCTGGTCGAGGCGGCCAAGAAACGCGGTGACGTTCTCGAGCACATCCTGCTCAGCGGCCCGCCGGGATTGGGGAAGACGACGCTGGCCAACATCATCGCCAACGCGATGGGCGTTAACGTCAAGAACACCAGCGGTCCGGTCATCGAAAAAGCGGGCGAGCTGGCGGGATTGCTGACGAGCCTCGAGAAAGGCGACGTTCTCTTCATCGACGAAATCCATCGGCTCCAGCCGACGATCGAGGAATACCTTTATCCGGCGATGGAAGATTACCGGCTCGATATCATCATCGACCAGGGACCGCAGGCGCGCAGTTTGCGGCTGCAACTGCCGAAGTTCACGCTCATCGGCGCGACGACGCGCGCGGGCATGGTGAGCGCGCCGTTGCGTTCGCGTTTTGGAATGACGGCGCGGCTCGATTACTACGCCGCCGAAGAGATGCGCAAAATCATCACCCGCAGCGCCGGATTGCTCGGCGTCGAGATCGATCCCGAAGGCGCGGCGGAGATCGCGACTCGCACCCGGGGGACGCCGCGAACGGCGAATAATCTTCTGCGCTGGGTCCGCGACTACGCGCAGGTAAAAGCCGACGGGAAAATCACGGCCGATCTCGCCGACCGCGCGCTGACCATGCTCGAGATCGACCGGGATGGGTTCGATCAATGGGACAAACGGATCATCGAAACGTTGATCCATAAGTTTAACGGCGGCCCGGTCGGATTGAGCTCGCTCGCCGTGGCTGTGGGCGAAGAAGCCGGCACGCTCGAAGAAGTGAACGAGCCGTACCTGATCATGGAAGGTTACATCAAGCGCACCCCGCAGGGCCGCGTCGCCATGCCGAACGCGTATCGCAAGCTGGGACTGAAACCGCCGGTCGGCACGCAGAACGAATTGTTTGGGTAATGGCCGGCGGTTAAATGACGAAGCACGAATGACGAATGACGAAGGAATGAAGAAGAAAGATTCGACGTCCCGGCTTGGGATTCGTCATTCGTCATTCGGATTTGTTTCGTCATTCGTCATTCGTCATTCGGACTTGTTTCGTCATTCGACATTCGTCATTCGTCATTCCGCCCCGTGACCCCCGACTTCTTCCAACAGACCTCCAAGGTCTTCACCGTCGGCGAGCTCACCCGCCAAATCCGCGGCGCGCTCGAGACGCGGTTCGGCGCGGTCTGGGTGCAGGGGGAAATCTCCAACTACCGGCTCCAACCTTCCGGCCACCGTTATTTTACGCTGAAGGACCAGCGAGCCGCGATCTCCTGCGTGATTTTTCGGAACACGCTTCCGCCGACGGCCCCGCCCATCGCCGACGGCGCGCAGGTCCAGCTTTACGGAAGCGTTTCGGTTTTTGAAGCGCGCGGACAATACCAGCTCAACGTCCAAATCCTCCAGACCCGCGGAGCCGGTTTGCTCCAGGCGAAATTCGAAGCGCTCAAGCGGAAACTGGAAGCGGACGGGCTTTTCGATTCGGCGCGGAAACGACCGCTGCCGAGATTCCCGAAACGGATCGGGATCGTTACGTCGTCGAGCGGCGCGGCAATTCGCGACATGCTCAACGTCCTGCGGCGGCGCGCCCCCAACGTCGAGGTGTTGATCAGCCCGGTGCGGGTCCAGGGCGTCGGGGCGGCCGCGGAGATTGCGACCGCGATTCGCGAACTGGCGGCACCGAACAAGGCGTGGGACCAAATCGATTTGATCGTCATCGCGCGCGGCGGCGGCAGCATCGAGGACCTGTGGGAGTTCAACGAGGAGATCGTGGCGCGCGCCATTTTCCATTCGGCGATTCCGATCGTGAGCGCGGTCGGCCACGAAATCGATTTTACCATCGCCGATTTCGTCGCCGACCTGCGCGCGCCGACTCCGAGCGCGGCCGCCGAATTGATCGTCCCTGATGTCACCGAGCTGGCGCGTCGAGTGAACGAGTTGGAGAACTGTCTCCGCAAATATCTGCGAAATTTCGTCCAGCAAAGCGTCACCCGGCTCCGGTATCTGTCGGAGCGGACGCTGGCGCGGGAACTCATGCAGCGGATGCGCGACGGCCGGCAGCAGCTCGATCTCAACGCCGACTCGCTCCGCCGGAGACTGAATCAATTCATCGTCGACGCGCGGGCCTCGCTTTCCAGCCGAGCCCAGTCGCTCAAGACGCACGATCCCAAAGGCGAGCTGGCCGTTTGTCGAACGCGCGTTGTTGATCTGGAACATCGGGTCGTCATGCAGCTCCCGCGGCTTCTGCAAAACGCGCGGCAACGTTTTGAACGCGTGGAAGGAATTCTTCGCGTTGTAGGTCCGGAAGCGACCTTGCGCCGCGGTTACAGCATTACCAAAGATTCTGCCGGCAAAGTGATCCAGAGCGTGGCCGCGGCGCGTCCAATGTCGAAGATTCGAACCCAGGTTGCGGACGGCGAGTTTGAATCGGAAGTGCTGCCTACCGCGGCGCGGCCAAAACCGTAGGACCGTCGCCGGCCGTCACGACGCCTTTGGCCGCTCCCGGCAACGCGCCGACTTCGACCTGGAATTTCGCCGCATCGTTGTCGAAGCCTTGCGGCGTCGTTTGTCCTTTGCTGAAAATCCGGGCGTCGCCCCCTTTCCGGATGACGACGAAACCGATGTCGCCGAAAGGGACGGCCTTCGGATCGAGCGGCGTGTCGTAAATGTAATTAGCGCTCGCGGCGAAAATCGCATGGGAAGGATCGCTGCGGGTGACTTTGTAAATCTTGAGCGCGGTTTTCCCGGAAAGTTGCAAAATCGCGGGTGGTACGCTCATCGTGGCGGTGCAGCTCGCTCCCGGCCCTGACAGCATTCGCTCGAGGTCGGCCGGCTTCAGGTAGTCGTTCTGGACAAGTTTCCCGCAGTATTCCGCCAGGCTGGTGGCCGGATAGTCGCCCGGCCAGGCGCGGGTCGAGTCCGCTTTCGCCACTCCATCCGTCGCCATGCGAAACGCGGCGAGATAGAACTCCCGGCCGTTATTCGACGTTCGCGCCAGGTCGCGTTTGGCAATCGCCTGCGAAATTGTCGGCCAGGCGAGCAGGAGCAGAACGCCGATGACCAGAATCCCGACGATCAGTTCGGTCCTGGTAAACGCTAAGGCGTGTTGGGCAAGAGGACGGCGTTGCCGGTTGCCGAGATCCAGGTCGTGCCGTTCGCCGCAAAAATGTCGGTATGCGTGCTTCCGCCCGTGGGACCTTCCACCACTGAAGTCCCGGCTGCCGAGTTTACTTTGCACGTTTCGATAGCCCCACTTTGATCGCATCGCACTACAATCGCTTTCTTTCCCTTCCACACTCCGCCTTTCACCGTCGGATCCGTTTTGTAAACCGCGCTGCTCCCACCGGTCCCGGGAGCGTCGGCGATGAGCGGGAAATTCGGGTTAGACGTTTCCGTCATCCCTAACACATACGCAAAGTTATTCGTAGAAACTTCAACCCGGTCGGCGGCCGCCGTCGTCTTTTCGTCCGGAACGGTTGGCGACCAGGCTGACTTCGCCAAATAAAATAATTTTTCGGTCGGAAGATAATTGGGGACGAGGCAGGCAAACGCAGCGTTCGATGTACTGGCGGAGGTAAGCGCCGTCGTCGGGGGCTCCGAAGCCTGGCCATCTTTGTCGGGATATTTTCCGTCGTTATCAGCCGCAAAGAGCTTGCAGGCCAATGCGATCTGCTTGGCGTTGGAGAGATCCTTGGTCTGGGCGCCGCGTTCCTGGACCGTCGTGTAAACCGGCAACGCGATGCCGGCCAATACCGCGATGATCGAGATGACCACCAGGAGTTCAATCAGAGTGAAGGCAATAGTATTCTTGTTCATGGGGGGGCCACAGAATTGCGAATTCGCGGGTGGCGGGTCAAGCACAATGCTGAACCGCCCGCGGCTGCGGCCAGCCTACGTTTCCAGCTTGAATGCGACGGTGGCCAGCGGCGGCAGACTGATCATCAGGGAATGCGTCCGGCCTTGCCACGCAAAATCTTCGGCCTCGAACCCGCCCATGTTGCCGACATTGCTCCCGCCGTAGGTCTCGGCGTCGGTGTTGATGATCTCGCGATAAAAGCCGGCCCCCGGAACGCCCAGCCGATAACCATGACGCACCATCGGCGTGGCGTTCACCGCGAACACGATCACGCCGCCGTCGCGCGATCGGCGCATGAATGCGACGACGCTATTCTCCGAGTCGTGGAAATCGATCCATTCAAAGCCTTCGTGGGTGTCGTCACAATCCCAGAACGCCGCTTCGTTTTTGTAAACGTAGTTGAGATGCTGGACGAGCCGGCGGAGCCCGTCGTGCTTCGGCTCGTTCGTTAACTCCCAGTCGAGTTCGCGGTCGTGGTTCCATTCGCGGCGCTGCCCAAATTCGCCGCCCATGAAGAGCAACTTCTTGCCGGGATGCCCGTACATCCACGCCAGGAACATCCGGAGATTCGCGAACTGCTGCCATTCGTCCCCCGGCATCTTGTTGAGCAGCGAGCCCTTGCCGTGAACGACTTCGTCGTGGCTGAGCACGAGAACGAAATGCTCCGCGTAGGCATACATGAGCGAGAACGTGATGCTGTTGTGATGGAATCGCCGGAAGATCGGGTCGAGCGCCATGTAATGGAGGAAGTCGTGCATCCAACCCATGTTCCATTTGAACCCAAACCCGAGGCCGCCCAGATATGTCGGCTGGGTCACGCCGGGCCAGGCGGTTGATTCCTCCGCGATCGTCATGATCCCGGGGAAACGCTCGTAGCAGACTTCGTTGAAGCGCTTCAGGAAATAGACCGCGTCCAGGTTCTCCCGGCCACCGAATGCGTTCGGGATCCACTCGCCCGCTTTGCGTGAGTAATCGAGGTAGAGCATCGACGCGACCGCGTCCACCCGCAGGCCGTCGATGTGATATTTGTCGAGCCAGAAGAGGGCGTTCGCGATCAGGAAATTGCGGACTTCGTTTCGGCCGAAATTGAAAATGAGCGTGCCCCAGTCCTGGTGCTCGCCCTGGCGCGGATCGGCGTGCTCATAAAGGTCGGTGCCGTCGAACTCGGCGAGGGCGTGCGCATCCTTCGGGAAATGCGCGGGCACCCAATCCATGATGACGCCGATGCCAGCCTGATGACATTTGTCGACGAAATGACGGAATTCGTCGGGCGTTCCGAACCGGCTGGTCGGCGCGAAATAATTCGTGACCTGATAGCCCCACGACCCTTCGAAGGGATGCTCGGCGATCGGCATCAGCTCGATATGGGTGTAACCCATCTCGAGCACGTACGGGATCAGGGTCTCGGACAATTCCAGATAGCTGAGCGAACGGTTTTTTTCCTCTGCCTTGCGCCGCCACGAGCCGAGGTGGACTTCGTAAATGCTGATCGGGCTGGTCTGGAGTTTCTGGGCCGGCCGCGCCTCCATCCATTCGCGATCGCTCCACTGATAGCGATCGAGATTGTAAACCATCGATGAAGTTTCTTTCCCGTGCTGGCTGAAGAGGCCGAACGGGTCCGCCTTCAACAAGAGCGCGCCGCGCGGGGTGCGAAGCTCGAACTTGTAATGCGCGCCCTCGCCGACCCCGGGCAGGAACAATTCCCAGACGCCGCTCCCGAGCAGGCGACGCATCGGATTGACGCGGCCATCCCAGCCATTGAAGTCGCCGACCACGCTGACGCGCTGCGCGTTCGGCGCCCAGACCGCGAAATAAACGCCCTCGTCGTCCCCGATCTTGCGCAAATGCGCGCCGAACTGGTCGTAAAGCCGGAGATGATTTCCCTCGGCAAACAGGTGCAGGTCGACCTCGCCCATGAGGAGGCCGTAGCAATACGGGTCGCGCACCACGGCCGTCGATTCGTCCCAGCCCGTCAGGTGGATTTGATAACTGCACGTCCGTTTTGTGTCCGGCAGCGTCGCCTGGAAAAAGCCTTCGGGGCGGAGGCGGTTAGCCGGAAAGCGCTGTTCGTTTCCCTCCAGAACGACGGCCACTTCTTTCGCGTCCGGGCGAAAGACGCGGATGACGAGATCGTCGCCGACGCGATGCGGCCCGAGGATCCGGAAAGGATCGGGGTGCGCGCCGGCCAGGAAAACGTCCAGTTCGTCGATGGGGACGCCGGTAATTTCGAAGGAGCTCATGCGCGGTTTTTTAACTTAAAACGCCTCGCGCCAATGTCGTGCGCGGATTTTTTGTCTGCCCTGCGTTACCGATAAATCAGGAGCAGCAATCCAGGCAGCGCGATCCCGGCGAGCAGACAAATCGTCGCGACCAGCGGACGCCGGCTGAAACGGTACGCCATCACGATGCCGACGAGCGTTGTCGCGACGAGACCGGCCGCGGTGACGAGCATGAAATAGCGGAGCGGAGTTGGCTGGCGGCCCGGTGTCCCTGGGAGGTGCGCGTCTTTGTGAACGAAGGAGAGCGCCGCGAGCGAAGGGGGCGCGACGTAAGTCTTGTCCTTCTTTGATTCATGCCAGTTGAAGAGCTGCCAGGAACCAGTCACCGCGAAGAAGATCAGCATCGGAGCGAAAAGGCAGCCGAGATAGAGATGGAGCGAGCGTAGCGAGTTCATGTTACGCGGCGTAATCCATGAACGGAGAACGCAGCAATTAATCTACGTGTCTCAGCTGAAACTCGTCGAAGGTCTCGTAATTACGGTAACCGCGAGCGAGATTTCGTTTTCCCAGGATCGTGGCTTCAATTTTACGTTGAAGAAAGTCCACCACCTCGTCGAAACGAGAAACTGGGATGAAATAGGTTGGCGCTTTGAAATGGTTTTCGATATTTTTGAAAAGAACCGCATAGCTAAATCGTCGAACGGCGTTGCGACCAAAGCTGGCGTCGGCTTCTCGGTACCGAAAATAACGCTCGGTTAGATAGCGGACATAGTTTCTTCGCACCAAGTCCGCACCTATGGAACCGATGGGATATTCCATCCTGGGCTTGCGCTTCGATCCGAAATTAACCTTAACGTCGCCGCTTCCCTGAATCACGAACGCCCCCGGGCCGGTACTGCGAACGATATTCTTCGTCCTGGTTTTCATCACCTTGGCAGCAGAGATTTGGCGATCAATTCATGCATCGTTGAAGCAAGGTGATTTCGTACCGCGTCTTCGAATCCCTCCAAGCTGTTATATGACCCGAACAGCGCCTTCTGTCCAAAACGGCGTTTGAATTTCTCGATGCGCGAGTGCTCGACTGGCTTCTGACCAGGCGCTGAACGATCCGAAAAGTATACTAGTACCGGCTTGCGCTGTCTGATTCCACGGCGGATTTCTTCTTCTGTCCCGGACGCAGCTCGACCGGTGGGAGTTCCGAAACGAGACCAAAAAACTGCAATCACGAGATCGCACGCGTCGAACGCCTGTTTATTCACTAAGGCTTGGGGACGTTTCCCGGTCGCCGGCCGGGTATGTGTCCGCCAGTTCACCAACTCGACACGGACTTTGAGTTGCTGTCCGTGCTGAAGATTCCAATCACGAACCAAGCCTGCGATAATAACCAGCTCCTCTGTGACATCTGACGGCGCGGCAAGGAAAACACGAAAGAGCGTTATCGTCTGGGGCACGGCGATTATTATTAGGAGATCGCCCACGTCGGCAAGCACAAGCCTCTTCGTGACTTTCCGTTTCCCTTGCACCGACAGCCGTCGCATAGTTTCCGACGATGCAATCACCGACGGGCGACGCGGCGGCCGAGCTGCTCCAAACTTACACGGAGGGCGGCGGGATCAATTATCTCGACGCCGCCGCGATGCTGCCGTCACGGCCGGCCATCGAAGAAGCGTGCGTGGGCTTGATGAGCCTGATGTTCCCCGGATTTCACGGGGAACCGCTGGTGGATTCGAGCGATTTGCCGGACGTGACCCGGAGTCGCATCCGCCGGCTCCACGCGCGGATGAAGCCGGAGATTTCCAAGAGCTTCAACAAGCTCGACCGCGACACCGCCGACCAGAAAGCGGACGAGATCCTGACCTGGTTCATGTCGGAACTGGGCAAGCTCCGGCAGGTGCTCTGGACGGATGTCGACGCCGCTTACGAAGGCGATCCGGCCGCCACCAGTTATGAAGAAGTAATCGTCGCGTATCCGGCGATCGAGGCGATTGCGATCCAGCGCATGGCGCATCTTCTCTACGAAAAAAAGGTGCCGCTGATTCCGCGGCTCATGACGGAATGGGCCCATACCCGGACCGGCATCGACATTCATCCGGGGGCGAAAATCGGGCCGCATTTTTTCATCGATCACGGGACCGGCGTCGTGGTCGGCGAGACGTGCGAGATCGGGGCGCGGGTGAAATTGTATCACGCCGTGACCCTCGGGGCGCGCAGTTTCCTCAAGGACGAGCACGGCAAAATCAAAAAGGGCGGCAAACGCCATCCGACCCTGGAAGATGACGTCACGATCTATCCGAACTCGACCGTGCTCGGCGGCGAGACCGTCATCGGCGCGCGAAGCACGATCGGCGGAAACGTGTTCCTTATCCAAAGCGTGCCGGCGGATTCGCTGGTTTATTACGAAGAGAAGCAGCTGCAGATCATGCCGAAGCGGCGCGCGGGCGCGAAAGACTTCACGGCTTAGGGGGCGATGATTTACCTCGATTACAACGCGACCACGCCGTTGTGCGCGGCGGCGCGCGAAGCGATGGAGCCGTTCCTCGGCCGGCATCATGGCAACCCTTCCAGCGTTCACGCGGCCGGGCGCGAAACGCGAGCGGCGATCGATGACGCGCGGGACAGGCTGGCGGCTTTGCTGGGCGTGAAGCCGCACGAGTTGATTTTCACCGGCAGCGGAACGGAATCGAACAACCTGGCGGTGCTTGGCCTGGCCCGCGCCCACGCCAGCCGCGGCCGGCATTTGATTTGTGCCAGCACGGAGCACCACGCTGTCCTCAACGCTTTCGAACACCTGCGCGACAAAGAAAGATTCGACGTGACTTTCCTGCCGGTCGATCGGAACGGACAGGTCGACCCGGACCAACTGACGCGACTCATCCGCAGCGACACGACTCTCGTTTCCGTCATGGCGGCGAATAATGAAACCGGCGTGCTCCAAAGCATGGAGGAAATAGCGCGCCGCTGCGAGGAGCGCGGCGTCCTTCTCCACAGCGATCTCGTCCAGTCGTTCGGCAAAACCGAGACGACCTTGGATGGACTGGCCGCGGCCAGTTTTGCCGCCCACAAATTCTACGGACCAAAAGGCGCGGGTCTTCTTTATTTGCGCGCCGGCATTCCGATCGAAGCGATTCAATTCGGCGGGGCGCATGAGAACCAGCGGCGCCCGGGGACGGAAAACGTGCCGGCCATCGCGGGGATGGCGGCTGCGGCGGAGTTCGTCCTGTCCGATCGCCTCGAGGAACAGGAGCGCGAAGCGGCCTTGCGCGATCGTTTGTGGGAAAAAATTCACGCTGCTTGTCCCGGCGCGATCCGGAACGGCCATGGCGCATCGTCGCTGGCGAATACCCTCAATGTCAGCTTCCCCGGCCTGAGCTCGGAGACGATCCTGATGGCGCTGGATTTGGAAGGCGTCTGCGCTTCGAGCGGGTCGGCCTGCATGGTCGGCTCGGTGGTCGCGTCCCATGTCCTGCTCGCGATGGGTTTGCCGCCGGAACTCGCGGAAGGCGCCGTCCGCCTCTCGTTAGGCCGCGAGACGACTACGGAAGAAATCGAGCGGGCGGCGGCGATCCTCGGCAAAGTAGTTGCTCGGGTTTCATCGATCCACACCGGAAGTCACGCGCAGCTTCAAGGAGCGGAGGTTTGAAACCGCCGAGCCGCAAGACGGCGATTTCAAATCGCCGTTCCTTGAAGTCGGACGAACAGCCGCGGCCACAACAGCTGGATTTTGTTTTCCCGTCGACGCCGATGCTCGTCGTCCTGGGACGCGATTCGGCCCTCGAAGCGACGGCGCGCGAAATTCTCACCGCGGTCAACGCCGCCGAACTCGCATCGGAAGTTCGCGTCGAATGGAATGCGCGCCTTTTCAGCGCGGCCGGCCGCGCCGATTCGCGGCGTAATCTCGTCTCGCTCAACCCGCGACTCCGCGACCACGACGCCGCGGAAATCGAGCGCACCCTGCGCCACGAGCTGGCCCATCTGCTCGCGCAATTCCGAGCCAGGCGTCGCCGCATCTCTCCACACGGCGCTGAATGGCGAAAGGCCTGCCGCGACCTCGGCATCGCGGACGAAGCGCGCTGTCACACTCTGCCGTTTCCAGTCCGGCAACGTGTCCGGCGTTTCCTGTATCGCTGTTCCCGATGCGGCAAAGATTTTCCGCGAGTCCGCCGGATCAAACGGAAGGTGGCCTGCCTGGATTGCTGCCGGAAATTTAACCGGGGAAAGTTCGATCCGACGGCGCGACTCCGGCTTGTGGAAGACCCGAAATAAAGTAGCTTCCACGTTCTTTCCTTAAAAAATATGCTCGCCGCCAGGCTCCCCATTCTCATCGCTCTCGCGCTTGCTTTCGCGCCGCATAATTCGCACGCTTTCACCCGCGAGATTTACGGCGGCGTCGCCGTCGAGTGGAACAAGGACAGGACGGTGCTCGTGCACTTGTCGCTCCCCGACTCCGCCGGTCCATTCACCGACGGTTTCGCGACATACAACGACGTAGCCGAAGCGGCGTTCAACATCTGGAACCAGCAGCTCGTGCATCTCCATGTGGCCGTGAACAAGAATTCGATCGTGCCTCCTTCCGATGATGACGCGAACACTTCGGTCACGATGTCGAACACGATTTACGGAGAGCCCTTTGGCTCCGGCGTTCTCGCTGTCACTCTGGTTACGCCGCGAACCAAACAACTCATCGAAGCGGACGTTCTCTTCAATTCTGCCTATCAATGGGATTCGTATCGCGGTCCGCTCGACATCACGAACCAGATCTACGATCTGCGGCGCGTTGCCATCCACGAGTTCGGGCATGTGCTCGGCCTCGATCATCCCGATCAGGCGAGCCCGGTTCAGCATGTTAGCGCGATCATGAACTCGACCGTCAGTAACCAGGATACCCTGGCGCAGGATGACATCAGCGGCATCCACAGCATTTATGACAGCGGTCCTCCTTATCAGAATGGGAATCCGGCGCCGAACCTGGTGAATTTGTCGACGCGCGCCTTCGTGGGAACGGGGAACAACGTCGTGATCGGCGGGTTCATCATCCAGGGATCGCAGCCGGCGACCGTGGTGCTCCGGGGAATCGGGAACTCGCTGCCCGCACTCGGAATCAACAACGCGCTCGAAGATCCGGTGATCGAATTGCACGCGGCCAGCGGTGCGACCCTGGCGACGAGCGACGATTGGATCGACGATTCGTGGGCGAGTACCATCGCCAGTTATCACCTCGACCCGACCAACAGCCGTGAGTCGGCGATCCTGGCCACGCTCAATCCGGGCAGCTACACCGTGGTCGTTAGGTCGTACGACAACGGCGACGGCAATCTCACCGGAACGGCCCTGATCGAATTGTACGACCTGCATACCACTGGCGGACGGGCCGGAAATATTTCGACGCGCGGCCCGGTCCTGAGTGGCGATCAAGTGTTGATCGGTGGTTTCATCGTGGGTGGCAGCCAGTCGAAGGACGTGGTGGTGCGCGCCCTTGGACCTTCGCTGAGCGCGGCCGGCGTTTCCGGCGCGTTGAGCGATCCGACGGTCGAGCTTCGCGACGCCAGCGGAACGCTCCTCGATTCAAACGACAATTGGGCGTCCGGTAAGAACGCCGGCCTGATCCAGGCCGAAGGACTCGCGCCGACGCAGCCGAGTGAATCCGCCTTGCAGGCCACGCTCAGCCCCGGGAGTTACACAGCGATCGTTCGCAGCGCGAACCCATCGACCGGCGTGGCCCTGGTGGAGATTTACGATCTCAGTCCGCCGCCGAATTAGTTCTCGATCGGCGACCGCTAGAGGTCCGCGTCTTTCCCCTCGCCTTTCTTCGCTTTCTGTCCGCGAAGTTTCGCCTGGATAAACAGATCGATGTCGCCGTCCATCACGGCCTGGACGTCGCTCGTTTCGGCGCCAGTCCGATGGTCTTTCACCATTTGGTAAGGCTGAAAAACGTAGGACCGGATCTGGCTCCCCCACGCGACGTCGCCTTTCTCGCCATACTGCCGATCGATCTCCGCCCGCTTTTTGTCCTGCTCGATCTCGTAGAGTTTTGCCTTCAACATTTTCAACGCGAGCTCGCGGTTGCGGCCCTGGCTTCGCTCCGCCTGGCACGCGACCACGATACCCGTCGGTTTATGGACGATGCGCACCGCCGTCTCGACTTTGTTGACGTTCTGGCCGCCTTTGCCACCGGCGCGAAACGTGTCGACCTCAATGTCCGCCGGGTTGATGTCGATCGGCGCCGAGTCCGCGATTTCCGGGACGACATCGACGCTGGCGAAAGAAGTGTGACGGCGCTTGTTGGCATCGAACGGTGAAATGCGGACGAGCCGGTGGACGCCGCGTTCCGGATTCAAATAGCCGTAGGCGTATTCGCCCTGCACCAGCAAGGTGGTGGATTTGATCCCCACTTCTTCGCCCACCTGCACGTCGATGGTTTGCGAAGTAAAGCCGCTCCGCTCGATCCAGCGCTGGTACATCCGCAAGAGCATGTCCGCCCAGTCGCACGACTCCGTTCCGCCCGCGCCCGAATGGATGGTGACGAACGCGTGGGACCGATCATTTTCGCCGGAAAGGAACTGGCGCAGCTCGAATTCCTCGAGACGGCGAAGGAGCGGAGCCTGTTCGCCGGCCAATTCCTTCTCCGCTTCCGCCCGATGAGCCGGGTCCGTTTCCTCGGCCGCGAGCTCGCGGAGCGCTTCGAAATCAGCTACCGCGCGTTCCAGTTCGCGAAGCGGATTCAGCAACGAACGCAGCCGCGAAACTTCTTCGACGTCGCCCTGGGCGCGCTCGCGGTTCGACCAGAAATCGGCCGCCGACATTCGCTCTTCGAGAGCGCTTAGTTGGGCTTCGAGTTTCGGGACGTCAAAGAAACCTCCGCAATTCGCGCACGCGCGATTGGAGAGCTTCCGGCTGGATCAACGAAACTTCACTGGCCATGGCGAACCATAACGGCAGCCCGTCAGCGTGCCACTGGAAACGAAACTCCGATCCCGAGCGGAACAGTTATCGAGCAAGATATGGCGTTGGGGTCGGCTTTGGCTTTTGATTCAATGGTGGAGTTCGGGTCGTCCTCGGAGTGGGCTTGGTCGTTGGCTTTTGCGGCTCACAAGCGCGGACCGCTTCCGCCCTGGATCCATAACACTGGCCGCCTCGCGCGCGCGCCTGCTCCTCCGTGAGCTGGACCACCTGGCCGCCTACGCACGTCCAGCACTTCGTCGTTTCCTGGTGGCAATTGCGTTGCGCTTCTTCCCTGGAACCATAGCACTGAAGACCTCGGGCCTTCGCCTGGGCTTCGGTCAATTGCGACACGCGTCCGCCCACGCAAACCCAGCAGGTCGTGTTCTGCTGGCAATTGCGCAGCGCTTCTTCGCGCGAGCCATAACACTTTGCGCCGGCCGCTTCCGCTTCCGTTACCTGGACGGCCTGGCCGTTCCGGCAAATCCAGCAGGTCCGCTGCTGGCAATTGCGCAACGCTTCTTCGCGCGAGCCATAACACTTCGCGCCGGCCGCTTCCGCTTCGCTTACCTGGACGGCTTGTCCGTTCCGGCATATCCAGCAGGTGCGCGGCCGGCAGTTTCTGAGCGCCTCTTCGCTGGAACGATAACACTGGAGACCTCTCCGCCGCGCTTCCACTTCGCTCACCTGGACGGTCTGACCGTTCTCGCAGACCCAACACATCTTGCACTCACGCTGGGCCGCTTCCCTGGTCGGATAACATTGGCGCCCCCTCGCCCGCGCATCTTCTTCCGAGACCTGGACGACGTCCCCGTTGATACAGACCCAGCACATCTTTGCGCCACAACCACGCCGGCGCGCTTCTTCCGGAGAGCTATAACACTGGCCGCCGCGCTGTCTGCATTCGGCTTCCGTCGTCCGGACGAGCTGCTTCCCGTTCGGACCCTGGATGCAGCACCAGCACAACTTCTCACAATGCCGGAGCGCTTCTTCCGCCGTCGGCCAACACTTCAAGCCGAGCGCGCGCGCTTCCGCCTCGGTTCCCTGCACCGGTTTGCCGTCGATGCAGTACCAGCACTCTTTCGGAACGCAATTGCGTTGCGCCTCTTCTTCAGTGGGATAACAACGCCAGCCTTTCGCCGCCGCCTCCGCCTCGGTCGTCTTTACAACCTTTCCGTCAACGCAGGCCCAGCAGATCTTCGCGTCGCAATACTTCTTCGCTTCCGCCGGCGTATCGTAACACTGGACACCTCGCGTCTGGCAATCCACCCACGTCGTTTGCACGACCTTCTTATCGACGCAGTACCAGTAAGGCTTGCAGTTCTTGAGCGCTTCTTCGAGCGAATCGAAACGCTGGCCGCCCTTCGCCTCACAATCCGCCGCCGTCGTCAGGACGATGTGGCCTTTGATGCAACAATAGAAATGATCGGGTGGCGGTGGCGGCGGATGACACCCGCCGCACTCCGTCGGACACGGCAGTGGCCACCACCAGCAATGCGGTGGTTCCGCCGGCGCCGGCCCATGTTCCCCAGGTCCGCCATGCCATTTGTAGCAACAACAACTGCTCTCCCACCACCAGCCGCCGCCGTCCTGGATCCAAACCCATTGGCAACACCGATAAGACCAGCGGCCGCCATCGACTAACGCCGGAGTCAGCACAAAGGCATGCTTCTCGCCGTTGAGAGTGATTCCTTCGCCGACGATAACGCAATCGTCGTTGATCGCCTTGGCCGAGGTGAGCGTCTTGAAATTGCTCGCGGACAAATCGCAGAGCGTGTTCAAGTCGAACATCTGGCCGTTGGTATAAAGGAAAGCGTGCTCCGCGTTGTCCGCGGTGGTAGATGAGCCAACGATCATGCCCGCGGCATTGAAGTTCTGCTGGCCCGCTGTGCTCGCCGTGCTGCTGGTTCCGCCGAGCGTTCCGAGATCGGTAACGTTGTAGGTTAGTTGTGCCTGCGCGCGCGTGAACGAGAGCAGAAGGAAACACAGCGCCGCCAGGGTAAGATTATTTTTTTGCCTCATAGGTCGAGAAGAAGTGAAGAGGTTGGACGGAGATCCCGGTTTATTCGAGACGCCGTTCTTTCGGCAAGAGTTTTCTTCCGCCGAGACTGACCTAACGAATGCTAGTGCCGCCAGAATGCGGCGGACGTTCCTTACTTCTTCAAGGCCGGCGGCGGCTCGAGGCGGAAAATCGTTTCGCCGTCCTTCATCAGGTCGAGCCGATCGCGCGCGATCGTTTCCAGGTAAACCGGATCGGTCTTGAGCAGATTCACTTCGCGCGTCTGGCGCGCCAGCAGCATCTTCTGATCGTTCACCTGGCTTTGCAGGTTATCGATCTCGTTCTGGCTTTGAGCGCGCTTCTTATAAAGCGGAAGGAACAGACTCAGGATCACCAGCACGACTGCGGCCGCCAGCAGAACGCGGAGGACGCTGTTGAGACGCTGCCAGACGGTGGCTTCACGTCTCGCGCGGAAATCGCCGTAGTCGGAATTTTCCACTAGCGCATTTTACCGCCGAAGACTGCGTTGTCACCAAGTTCCTCGGCGATGCGCAGGAGCTGGTTATACTTCGCCACCCTGTCCGTCCGGCAGAGCGATCCGGTCTTGATCTGGCCCGCGTTCGTCGCCACCGCGATGTCGGCGATCGTCGTGTCTTCGGTCTCACCGGAACGATGGCTGATCACGGCCGTGTAGTTGTTCTTTGTCGCCAGATCGATGGCAGCGAGCGTCTCGGTGAGCGTGCCGATCTGGTTCACCTTGATCAAAATCGAGTTGGCCACGCTTTCCAAAATGCCCTTCTTTAAGAACTCGACGTTGGTCACAAAAAGATCGTCGCCCACCAGTTGGACGGTCTTGCCGAGACGCGCCGTCAATTTCCTCCAGCCGTCCCAGTCGTTCTCCGCGCAGCCGTCCTCGATCGAGATGATCGGGAAACGCTTCGTTAACGTCTCGTAATAATCGACCAGCTCTTCCGCCGTCCGCTTCGAACCGTCGGATTTTTTGAAGACGTAGGCGTTTTGTTCGGCGTCGAAAAACTCCGAAGCCGCCGGATCGAGCGCGACATAAATCTGCTCGCCGAATTTGTAGCCGGCTTTTTCCACGGCCAGCCCGATGCAATCGAGCGCGTCCTCGGCCGAGTCCAGTTTCGGCGCGAAACCTCCTTCATCGCCGACTGCCGTGGAAAGCCCGCGGTCGTGGAGCACGCTTTTCAAGGCGTGAAAAACCTCCGCCCCATAACGAAGCGCTTCCGAAAACGACGGCGCGCCTTTCGGCATGATCATGAACTCCTGGAAATCGATCGGCGCATCGGAATGCGCGCCGCCGTTCAGAATATTCATCATCGGGACCGGGAGGGTCCGCGCGGAATTGCCGCCGAGATAACGAAACAACGAAACCTTCGACGCCGCGGCCGCGGCGTGCGCGGTCGCGAGCGATACGCCGAGGAGCGCATTCGCGCCCAGGTTCTTTTTGTTGGCGGTCCCATCGAGCGCGATCATTTTTTCATCGATCTTGGCCTGCTCGAGCGCGTCCCAGCCGGCGATCGCCGGGCCGATGGTGTCGGCCACGCTCCGGACCGCTTTCGTGACGCCCTTGCCGCCGTAACGTTTCTTGTCGCCGTCGCGCAACTCCCACGCTTCATGTTCGCCGGTACTGGCGCCGCTCGGCACCGCCGCGCGTCCCATGGCCCCGCCCTCGAGATGCACGTCCACTTCGACGGTTGGGTTGCCGCGCGAATCCAGGATTTCCCGCGCATTGATCTTGGCGATGCTCGTCGGCGACATATCGGCAGGATTACATCAGCTTGTCGCCGCCCGCGCAAATTTGTTTTGCGCGCTTTCCCATTGGCAAACCTTCGCAGGCGCGGATAGTCTGCCTCAACATGAGACTTCGGATCGCCCTTGGAGCGACGGCGTGGCTGGGTTGCGCCTCGTTCGGATTCGCCGCGGAGCCCGCTGCTCTTTCGCAGGACCAATTGGCCAAGGCGATCAAGATCGATTCGTTGACGATCCCGACGCCCGGCGAACTTTTCGCCGCCCTGGAAAAACCGGGCAAGCCGGATTGGGCCAGCCAGTATCGGACGCCGATCCCGATGACGTATCGCAACCGCGCCCAGATCGCGCTGAATTTGGGCGGCCTCATCGCCGACGGTTTCATCGCCGTTGAAGCGCAGGACAGCCAGCAGGTCAAAAACATCGGGACCGACATCATCAAACTGGCGAAAGCGCTTGGCGTAAGCGAAAACGTCCTCAGCCGCGGCAACAGCATCAACGAATTTGCCGAGAGCAGCGAGTGGGACGCCCTTCACGAAGAACTCGAGGCGACCCAGAACGAAGTGAAAACTTCCATGCAATCGCATCGCGACCAGGACCTCGTCATTTTGGTCAGCCTCGGCGGCTGGATTCGCGGGACGCAGGCGGTGAGCGCGTCGGTCTTGAAGAACTACGATGAGCAAAGCGCCCGGGTCTTGCGCCAGCCGGCCGTGGTCGGTTTCATCCACTCGAAGCTGGACGACATCAGCATGGATTTGCGCAGTGAGCCGCTCGTGAAAAGCGTCAGTGAGCAGCTGGCCGGCATCGAAAAACTGGTGGCCTTTCAACCGGGCAAGGGCCCGAGTCTCGATGAAGTGAAAAAGCTCAACGACGCCGTCGGGAAACTCATGGATGAGATTCAGCGCAAGGAGGACGCGAAATGAAATCGCGCATTCTGCTTTGTGCCGCCGCCAGTCTCCTGTCCGCCGCCGCGCTGGCCTGGGCGGAGTCCGATGAAGAAGTCCAGGCGCACAAGCAGGTGCTCGATCTGACCGGCGCGTTCACGAACGACGGCTTCAAGTTGCGCGATGGCCATTGGGCGGGACAAATCAAGCCGAAGGATCGTGCCGTCATCGCGGTCAACCTTTACGCGGGCAATCAGTATTGGTTTTCCGCGGCCGCTTCCAACGACAAGGCGAAGAAAATCGCGGTCGACGTTTACGACGAAACCGGAAAGCCGATGACGACGGAAGGTTACAGCGAAGGCGAGCGAGCGTCGGCTGGATTTTCGCCGACAAACAGCGGCCAATATTTCGTCTCGGTCAGCCTGGTTGAAGGCGAACCGTCGACCGTCTGCCTGGTTTATTCGTACAAATAACGTGGCCCGCCACGTGCTTAAGTTCGCCGCGTGAAATCTTTTCGACTTCTCCCCGTTGCGACGATGGTCGCGCTGGCTTTCGCGGGTTGTTCCACCAGCACAAAAACGTCGCAGAGTTCGAAGCCAGCAGCCAAACGGGAGGCGAAGGTTTTTGTCGTCTCAGTCGAATCGGCGGCTTTCTTTCGCCACGGGCCGCAAGCTGGACGCGACCCCGACCAGAAGCTGTCCCGCGAAACCGTGCTGAAGCTGATCCGGCCTTCGTTCGGATTCAGCAAAGTCGAAATCGCGGCGACCGGTGAGCAAGGCTATGTGGCCAGCGACGAGATTCGGCCCGCGTCTGGGAACCTGATCGCGGCTGTTGCGCCGCCGAAAGTCGATCCCCTCGCGACGCCATCCGCGGAGACCTCCACCGAGCCCGCGGCCGAGCAATTCAATCTGAACTCGAACGATCCGCGTCTCGTTCCTCCGCCGGAAGACCTGCCGCCGTCCGAGTTGCCGGCTCCCGAACCGCAGCGATAAGGCGCGTCACGCTTGCCGCGCGCGCGAAGGCAATTCAATCTTCGGGTGCGTGAGCGCATCCGTGCAGGTCATCTACGAAGGCAACGTCCAGGGCGTCGGCTTTCGCTGGTCGGTCCGTAACATCGCCAAAGGTTTCGACGTGACCGGTTCGGTCCGCAATCTCCCGGACGGACGCGTGGAACTCCAGGCGGCCGGCGAAGAGGAAGAAGTGCGCGCCTTTCTCGAGGCGATCCTGCAAAGCGAGTTGCGCGCGCATATCAGGAAGCACAGCGAAACGCCGCTCGCTGGCGCGCCCGTTTTCCGCGGCTTCGAAATCCGGCATGACTGAGTTGCCGCGCGGTAGCGGAGCGAAGGCGACGCCCGCCGTGGCGCTCAACGGCGTTACGAAAATTTTCCCGGTGCCGTTTCAGCGGCGGTCGGTCGTGGCGGTTCGCGATTTGAACCTGGAGGTGCCGCGCGGCGAAATCTACGGGCTTCTCGGTCCTAACGGTTCGGGAAAAAGCACGACGCTGAAAATCATCCTCGGCCTTGCTACGCCCACGCACGGTGAGGCCCGGATCTTCGGTCGGGAAAGCGCCAGCGTCGCCAGTCGCGAATCGGTCGGGTTCCTGCCGGAGAGTCCTTACTTCTACAAATTTCTCACCGGGGAAGAGACGCTCCGCTTTTACGGGAAACTTTGCGGGCTGCGCGGCGCGAACCTGCGCAATCGCGTCGACAAAATCCTGGCGGTCGTCGGCCTAACGAGTGCACGGGATCGCCGGCTGGCCGGTTATTCCAAGGGTATGCTGCAGCGGATCGGGCTCGCGCAGGCCATCATCCAGGAGCCGGCCCTGCTGGTCCTGGACGAACCGACGGCGGGCGTCGATCCGGCGGGCGCTCGCGAGATCCGCGATCTCATTCTCGCCTTGAAAGAGCGCGGGATTACCGTCCTGCTCTCGTCCCATCTGCTGGGGCAGGTCCAGGAAATTTGCGATCGCGTCGGGATCCTGGCCAACGGCGTTCTGGTCCGCGAAGGCGCCCTCCGCGACCTCCTCGGCGTGGAAAACCAGACGCAGTTCGTGGTGGAAGGCGCTTCCCCGGAATTGCTCGACGAGATCGAAACGGTCGCCCGGCGGTCGGGGGCCCGCGTCCTCGAGCGCGGTTCGCCCCGGACTTCGCTCGAGCAACTTTTCCTCGAAACGACCGAAGACTCCGAGCAAAAGCGCGATGGATAACGGCTCGCATCGCCTCTTCTCGTTAGGCCGCCTCGCCGCGATCGCCGGCAACACCTTCACCGGTTTGACGCGGCTAAAAATATTCTACGTTCTGTTGCTCTTCGCGCTGCTCCTGATCGGCAGCTCCGTTTTCATGGCGCAGATGACGTTTCAGCAGGAGTTCCAGGTCCTGAAAGACATTGGTCTCGGCGCGATGAGCTTGTTCACTTCGCTCCTGGCCATCATCGCAACCGCGCGCCTCCTGCCCCGGGACATCGAGGACCGGACCGCCTACACCGTCCTGGCCAAGCCCGTCTCGCGCTTCGAATATCTTTCGGGGAAACTTCTCGGCGTTCTTGCTCTCCTCGGCCTGAGCCTGGTCGCGATGAGCGCGCTGTTTTTCCTCGTGCTCGCCCTGCGCGAACAAAGCGTCCTGAGCGAGACCAGCCGCCAGATGAGCGCGGCGCCGGCCGAGCAACTCGCCGAAGCGTTGCGGCTGGTCCGGGCTTCCGCCTTCAACCCGAACCTGTTTTCGGGCGTCGCAGTCATCTACGCGAAAGGCTGTTTGCTCGCCGCCCTTACCCTGTTCGTCTCCACGTTCGCGACCAGCACGATTTTCACGACGATCGTGATGGCGTTCGTTTATTTCATTGGTCACCTCCAGCCGATCGCGCGCGAATACTGGCTCCAAAGCAGCGCCGCCGGCTGGTTCACGAAAACTTTTTTGGCCCTGGTCGCGCTCCTCTTTCCCGACCTTCAGGCATTCAACCTCGCGGATGACGTCGTGGCGGGGAACGCCGTGCCCGCCGCGTTTCTCTCGAAAACTCTCGCGCTCGGAGTCTTCTACACCGGGTTTTATCTCGCGCTCGCGTGGGCCGCGTTTTTCCGAAAGGAATTATGAGTCGCGCCCTCGTCATCATTCTCAGCCTCGTCCTTTTCGGTGCGGCCCGTGTGCCGCTGGAGCATGGGCTCGCGCAAGCGCGTCGCGAGTCGCATTTCCGCGCGGTCGATTTCAACCTTGATCTCCGCGAGCAGCTTGGGCAGCTCGGTTTTGTCGCTGCGCTGAGTGGGTTTCGCTCGCTCGTCGCCGACGCGTTGTTCATCCAGGCCCACGTCGCTTGGGAACGAACGGAGTGGGGACGGGTCCTCTTCCTGTTCCGCCAGGTAACGACTTTGCAGCCGCGCGCCATCCTCTTTTGGGACATGGCCGCCTGGCACATGGCCTGGAATGCGAGCACCGCCGCGATGAACGATTCCCGCCAGCCTCGAATGGCGCTTCGCCTCAAAGCGGCCCGCAAATACTTCGCGCTCGGCAAAGATTTTCTCGAGCGCGGGATCAGGAACAATCCGGAACGCCCCGAACTCTACGAAGCGCTGGCGCGGCTTTATCGCGACAAACTTGAAGACCACGAACACGCCTCCGAATTCTTCGCCAAAGCCGCGGCCCTCCCCGGCGCGCACGGATACGCCCGGCGTTTTGCCGCCTACGAGCTGGCCCAGTGTCCAGGTCGCGAGCGCGAGGCCTACACGCAATTGCGCGCCCTTTACGACCGCGGCGAACAGGAACGGCTGCCGACGTTGCTCCATCGATTGAAGGAACTTGAAATTAAGTTGGACATTCCGCCCGTTCAGCGGATACCCGACTAACGGCGGCGAAGCCGCTTTTGTTCTCATGCGCATCGCCATTCTCAGCGACCTCCACGCGAACCTCGAAGCGACCGACGCGGTCCTGGCCGATGCGCGCGAACAGGACTGCACGGAGTTCGTCTGCCTCGGCGACGTCGTGGGCTACAACGCCAATCCGCACGAGTGTGTCGAGATCGTCCAGAAATTGGAATGCCCGGTGGTGAAAGGGAACCACGACGAACAGGCGTCGCTCGAGGAATCGTCGCGCGATTTCAATCCCCTCGCGGAAATGGCGATCAACTGGACCCGCGACCATTTGCCCGATGAAGATAAGCAATGGCTGCGTGACCTGCAGTTCACCCGGCAGGTTCGCGACTTCACCATCGTGCACGCCACTCTCGATACGCCCGAGCAGTGGGGTTACGTCTTTAACACGCTCGACGCCGCGGCCAGCTTTACCTACCAGCACACCACCGTCTGCTTCTTCGGCCACACCCACGTGGCGGGCGCGTTCGTTCGTGACGATGGCGTCAAACGCATCAAGACCGATCGCCTCATGATCGAGCCGGAGAAAAAGTATTTCATTAACACCGGCAGCGTTGGCCAGCCGCGGGACGGTGACTGGCGCGCGGCCTATTGCATTTATCACCTCGACCGCAACATGGTCGAACAGCGCCGCGTGAAATACGACCTCGCCACCGCGCAGGAAAAAATCATCAAGGGTGGTTTGCCGCGCCTGTTGGCGGAACGGCTAAAACTCGGGCGCTGACGGCGCAGCCTCGGAACTTATTACAGCCCCTTCGCAATGGCGTTCGCATAATCGTTGATCGTTGCCGTGCTGCCATTACAGGGAGCAGGGTCCCCGAAGATATGTTGCGAATTCCAAACGAAGGCGCCCCCGACCTTGCCTTTGTAAGGCGCCAGGGTGGTCGTGAATTGACTAGGGCAGATGCCGGGGCCATCGCCTGCCTTGTTATTCGCGGCGTAGCCGGGAACGATAAACGTGCTGGCGTTGGCCACTCCGTTCTTTTTCTGGTTTTGCTTGATGGCGTTTGCCCACGAAATCGGATCCTGACCGGTGCCGCCCGAATAGCACTGGAGGTTGAACCAAATGACCGGCTGTTTTTTCAAGTTCTGGTAGACGGATTCGAGACACTGCTCCCACCAACCTTGATTGAAGTAAGGGCAATAGGTGACCGCGACGTTGAATTTCGTCGCCAAGATTTCGGTGAGCCAGGCTGTGCTGGGGACGTCAAAGCAATCTTCAACATCGAAATCGAAACCCGTCACCATGGCGAGATTCTGGAGGAGGGCGCCGAGGTTGTTTTGCAGCGTCGTCTGACCCTGCGGAGTCGAATACAACTGCTTGATTGTAGTGAAGTCGCTCGTTCCGCCAGCGCCGATCGAAAAGAAAATTTTCTTCCCGGCGAGAGTCCTCAGCCGGCCAGCCAGTTTGGTGAACGATTTTGTGGGGTCGAATACTGCCTTGCCGGTTTGGCTCGAGACCAGGAGCGTGTCATTCCAAGTCAAATCGCCCAAGGCGATGTTTTTCTTTGGGTTTGCTTGGTTTACGTGTAACGACCAAAGCAGGATGTTGTTGAATCCAGAGCTGCCGGTCGCTTTAAGCTGCGAGTCAAGATTTGGAGCATTGTCGAGCATGGTGCCCGACCAATACAGAACTTCCTGAAGTGTGGTGTTCATTGGGTGGTGGGTTCGAAAAGCCGCATGGGCGGCTGGGTTTTGGGGTTGCAGGGGTTAAAATCTGAGGGCTCGGCTGGGTTCATCCACATCTTGAGAACAAGTGACGGTCGCGACAAGTGCAATTTGCATCCGACCATTGGGAGAAAGACGAGCCAATGCGATTGCAGGTTGATCGCCGGTTCGCAGTCGGCTCATTATTCTTTGTTCTGAGCTCCGACATCCAAAAAATTCTCGTTATCAAACCGAGTTCGCTCGGTGACATCGTCCACACGTTGCCGGCGGTGGCGGCAATTCACGAGGCCCATCCGGCCGCCGAGATCACGTGGGTGATCAATCCGGAATGGACCACGCTCCTCCGCGGCAACCCCGATGTGAACCACGTCCACATTTTTCCCCGCGGCGAGTTCAGCGCCTTGAACGCGCCCCGCACTCTCTGGCCGTGGATCAAGAAGACGCGGTCGCTGCACCCCGACGTCGCGCTCGATTTCCAAGGACTGTTCCGCAGCGCCTGGATCGGGAAAATCAGCGGCGCCCGCGAATTCTGGGGAATGAGCGACGGACGCGAAGGTTCCCGTTTATTTTACCAGCGCACCGCGAAGGTCGATCGCCGCGCGCACGCCGTCGATCGATACCTGAAACTCGCGGAAGCGTTCGGCGCGCCGGCCAGGGAACAGCTTCGGTTCTCCCTGCCCAGCGGCGATCCGTTACCGCGCTTCGATCCGTTCCCGCCCTTTGTCCTGCTCCATCCGTTTGCGCGGGGAAACCGGAAATCGTTGCGCCCCTCCGTCGTGGAAAGGTTCTGCGAAGCCTTCGATCCCGTCCGGGTCGTTATCGTCGGAAAATCCAGCCGCAAAATCGCGATCCCGGAAAACTGCGTGAACCTGCTGAACCAAACGACGCTGCTCCAGCTCATCTGGCTCATTCGGGCCGCTCGTTTCGTGGTGAGCGTCGATAGCGGCCCGATGCACATCGCGGCGGCCGTGACCTCGCAACTGGTTTCCATCCATACCTGGTCGGATCCGCGCCGGGTCGGCCCTTACAATTCTGAAGCGTGGGTCTGGAAAAATGGCGAGCTCCTCAAGGCCGGCGAAATCACGGCGGCGACAAAGCTGAAGAAAGGCCGCCCCTTCCGCGAGCCCGATATAAAAGCGATCGTCGAGCTGGTCGGCGACATTCCGGAAGTGCCGAGAAGTTAGGAGGACCGCCGGGCCAGCGCCGCCTGGGCGAGAAGAAGATCGCGCGGAAAGGTGATCTTGACGTTCCACTGGTCGTTAGGCAGGAGCACGACCTTCGCGCCGAGATGTTCCAGGGCGGAAACTTCGTCGGTCACGGAAAGAGAATTAGCGGCCAGGGCCGCGTAGGCTTGGTCAAGAAGGTGGCGCGCAAAGATTTGCGGGGTCTGCATCGCGTAAAGGTTTTCGCGCGGAACGCTGCCCGTCACGACGAGATTTTCGTCGGCGCGTTTTACCGTGTTCGTGATCGGCTCCGCCAACGTCGCGCCCCCGTGCTCGCGGGCCAGTTCGAGGAGACGGTCGATTTGTTCGGGCGTGACCAAGGGACGCGCCGCGTCATGGACGCCGACAAAGGTCGCGTCCGCGTTCACCTGCTCGAGCCCGGCACGAACGGAGTCCTGCCGCTGTTCTCCACCGGCGATGATCCGACGGACTTTCTTGAAATCATTTTCCCGAACGAGCGCCTCGAATTCCTGCAGCCGATCGGGTCGCGCCACCAAAATTATTTCGTTCACCGACGCCGTCCGCTCGAAAGCATCGATCGTGTGCGCCAGGACCGGCTTGTCTCCCAGCAACGCGAGCAATTTGTCGAACCCCATCCGCTGGCTGCTGCCAGCTGCGACGATGATGACGCTCAGCATGGGGCGACAAGAAAACGCCGAAGGGTCATCCCAACTGTTTCTGCACTTCCGCGCTCAAGGCTCTTCCGTCCGCACGCCCCGCGACCTTCGCTTGCAGCGCTTTCATGACCGCGCCCATCTGCGCTTTCGAGGTCGCGCCCGTTTCGGCAATTGTTTCACGCACGAGCGCCGAAAGTTCTTCCGCGCTCAATCCTTTCGGCAAATAACTGTTCAGGATCTCCAGCTCTTCCTTTTCCTTCGCTGCCAGTTCCGGCCGGCCGCCCTTCTCGAAACTCTCGATCGAATCCTGCCGCTGTTTTACCTGTTTGCGGATCACCTGCGTGGCGGCCGCCTCGTCCAGGCTCGCATCCGCTTTTTCGATGGCCGCGTATTTCAGCGCCGACTTCAACCCGCGCAACACCGCTAGCTTCCCCGCGTCTTTGGCCCGCATCGCGTCTTTCAGGTCGGCATCGATTCGTTCTGGTAACGTCATTGGTTAAGCCTCCCGCAATTTTTCCACGCACGCGTGGATCGACGCCGGATCGCTGACGCTGACCACGTCCACGTCCTTGCGCGTCCGCCGGAGCAAGCCGGCCAGCACTTCACCCGGCCCGAGCTCGATGAAAAAATCGCAGCCGCGATCGAGCAGGCTTTCCATGCAATCGGTCCAGCGCACCGTACTCGTGACCTGCTCCTGCAAGGCGCTGCGAATTTCGGGAAGCGTTTCCACCGGGGCGCCGGTGACGTTGCTCATCACCGGGAAACGCGGCGTTTGCAGCGTCGCTTCCAGAAGTGGTTCCTCGAGCTGCTCGTAGGCGGTGTTCATGAGCCGCGAATGATACGCGCCGGCGACATTGAGGAGGGTCGCTCGCCGGATTCCATGCTCTTTCGCGAGGCTGACCGCGAGTTCCACCTTGGCGCTTTCGCCGGAGATCACGATCTGGCCGGGCGCATTGAGATTGGCAACATCAACGTCCGTATCCGCCGCCAGGGTGCGGACGGCATTTTCATCGGCGCCGATCATTGCCGCCATCGCGCCTGCCGTTGCGGCACAGGCGGCATCCATCAGCCGTCCGCGCGTCTCCACCAGTTTCAGCCCGGTGGCAAAATCGAACGTGCCTGCGGCAGCGTGCGCCGTCCATTCGCCTAACGACAGGCCGGCCGCCGCTTCGACTTTGAATTCACCCGCGGCACTTCGCAACGCCGCCAAACAGGCCAGCCCATGCACATACAGCGCGGGCTGGCAGTTCGACGTCTTGGTCAATTCTTCGAGCGGCCCATTCCACGCAATCCCGCTCAGCGATCGCCCGAGAATCTCGTCTGCTTGCTGAAACAACTCGGCCGCGGCGGGATGATGGGCCGCCAGGTCGCGTCCCATGCCAACGCTCTGCGCTCCTTGTCCGGCAAATAGTAGCGCAATCTTTTTAGCCATGTTACTTTAGTAGTTTCCCCTCCCACTCTGCGCAACTCGCGTGATTAAGCTTGCATTTTCGTCATGCAACCAAAATACTTTCTGTATGCAGAAACATGCACGCAAAGCAGTGCTTGCGATCATCGCGCTGCTCGTCGCATTGCCGTTAGCAACGGCCAATGCCAGATGGCTTGAAAAGAAAGAACCGAGCTTACCGTTCGGTGTCTACATTCAAGGTCTCAATGGATCAGTCGTCCTGTCGGTGACGCTGGATAAGAGTGGCCGCGTCACGGGCACCAATGTGCTGCGCAGCAGCGGGCATCCCGCTTTGGATGAACTCGCGCGCAACGCGGCCATGAACTGGCGGCTGAGCCCGGATTCGGTCCTGCCTTCTGACATCAGTAAAGGCCGGGTCGAGTTGGTCTCATTCAAAACCCAGGACCGGGTAAAGAGTCTCCTTCCGGGAGATCGCCCCTACTGGGTGCAGTTGAAGTAGGTTGGGTTAAGTCCGGGGATCGTCGGCAAACGGTTCTCGGAGTTCCGGCGGCGGACACCCCATCCGCCGCCCGGGGACGGGGCGCAGAGCTTCGCGCCGTTTTTCGTCCCCAGATTGCGCTTGCGCCTCGCGCGCCTCTCGCCAGCGTAAACGCGAGGCTCCCATGGCATTTGTCACGCGCGAAATTGAATCTCCCGATCCGGTGACGCGTGTCGCCGCGGCCGACGCCGCCGCTCGCGAAAATCTCGGCGACATCGGCGAAAAGATGGTGCTCAACATGGGCCCGTCGCACCCCGCCACCCATGGCGTTCTCCGGCTTGTCCTGGAAATGGATGGCGAGACGATCGTCAAGGCCACTCCGGACGTCGGCTATCTCCATCGCGGCGACGAGAAAATCGCGGAGAACATGCAATACAACCAGTTCGTCCCCTACACGGACCGGCTCGATTATCTCTCCCCGCTCGCGAACAACGTCGCCTATGCGCTGGCGGTCGAAAAACTGATGGGTTGGGAGCTGCCGCCCCGCGGCAAAGCGATCCGGGTGATTTGCTGCGAGACCGCGCGAATTTCTTCCCACCTTCTCGGCCTCGGCGCGATGGCGCTCGATCTCGGCGCGATGACGGCGTTCCTCTACACCTTCACCGAACGCGAGAAACTCTATAACCTTTTCGA
Source organism: Chthoniobacterales bacterium (assembly GCA_035941675.1). Classification (GTDB taxonomy): domain Bacteria; phylum Verrucomicrobiota; class Verrucomicrobiia; order Chthoniobacterales; family UBA10450; genus AV80. The sequence goes on along the minus strand of DASZDT010000025.1, from coordinate 33,019 downwards.
GCAGCTGACCGGGGCGCGCTTCACCACTTCCTACACGCGAGTCGGCGGGCAGATTCGCGACCTGCCGGAAACGTTCGTCCCGCAGCTCACCAAATTCCTCGACGACTTCATCCCGCAGCTGGACGAGGTCGACAAACTCCTGACGCGCAACCGCATCTTCGTCGATCGCACCCGGGACGTCGGGGTGATTCCGCGCGAGCGCGCCATCGCCTATGCTCTCTCGGGCCCGAACCTGCGCGGCTGCGGGATCGAACACGATCTGCGCCGGAAGCATCCCTATCTCGACTACGAAAAATACGACTTCGAAGTCGTCGTCGGGACGGCGGGCGACTGTTATGACCGCTACCTGGTGCGAGTCGAGGAGATGCGGCAAAGCGTCCGCATTCTGCGCCAGGTAATCGAGAAATTGCCGGCCGGCGCGATCAACGTGGTCGATTGGAAAAATATGCCGCCGCCGAAGTCCCGGGTCATGACGAAGATGGAAGAGTTGATTCACCACTTCATCGTTGTGACCGAAGGCCTGGACGCGCCCCCGGGCGAGATTTATTTCGGCGCCGAAAATCCGAAGGGCGAACTCGGTTTTTACATCAACAGCAAGGGCGGCGGCGTCCCGCACCGGTTGAAAATCCGCGCCCCCTCATTTGTGAACCTGAGCATTCTGCCGGAACTTTTGCCGGGCTCATCGCTCAGCGACGTCGTCGCCATCCTCGGCAGTCTGGACTTCGTAATGGGCGAGTGCGACAGATGAGAACCTTATTTATGAGACAAAATTTCGCCCGTTTCGTCGTCACGATCCTGAGTGTCGGGGTTCTTGTTTCGCTGGGCGCATGCAACCGCACCACGGTCTCCGGCTCGAAATTAACCGCCGCGAATTACGATCAAATCACCGTCGGGATGAGCAAGGCCCAGGTGGAAAGAATTCTGGGCGCGCCGACCACCGTGGAAACGAAGGACGTGCTCATTTACAAGAAGACGACCTATCGCTACGAGGACGGGAAAAAGTTCGCGATGGTCACATTCAAGAATGACGAGGTCGACGGGAAGGACACGAACCTGGGGAGGTAAATGACGCCGGTGCTCAAGAATTCGTTCCGCCTCCTGCGCATCCTGGGTTTCGCGGCGCTGCTCACTGTCGCGGTGCCGGGTTGTCATTCCTCAAAGACGATCACGAAAGCCAACGTGGACGAAGTCGTCGACGGGATGGCGAAAAAGCAGGTGGAATCGATCCTCGGGCCGCCGACCACCATCGACACCAAGGATTTCGTTCTCCTGAAGAAAACGACTTACGTTTACGTGCAGGGCAAGGAATCCGTCACGATAGTTTTCAAAGACGACAAGGTGCAATCGAAGACGAGCACGTTGTCCGAATAACAGAACGCGTTGTTTGCCGTGGAACCGACGAACAAGCGCATTTCCGCCGAGCTGGAGCGAAAGATGGATGACGCCATAGCGCGCTATCCCGCCGACCGCAAGCGCAGCGCGGCCATGCCGCTCCTCCATTTGTGGCAGGAGGAATTTGGATTCATCAGCGACGAAGGCGTCAGTTGGATCGCAGCCCGGCTCGAACTGCAGCCGATCAACATTCTCGAGCTTGTGACGTTCTATCCGATGTACCGGCAGGCGCCAGCCGGGAAAACGCACATTCGTGTCTGCCGGACGTTGAGCTGCGCGATGGCCGGCAGCTATCAGGTCATGGAGCGGGCTTGCGCCGCGGCCGGCATCGTCCGCCACCGCGACGACAACGGCATGCACCATCCGGTCTCCGTCAGCGGCGACGGCAAATACAGCATCGAGTTTGTCGAATGCCTCGCCAGTTGCGGGACCGCGCCGGTCTGCATGGTCGACGACGAACTGGTCGAGCAGGTCCAGCCGGATGCCGCCGCCGATCTGCTCAATCGAAATTCGAAAGTCGAAATTCCAAATTCCGTTCACCCGCTCGAGCACCGTCTCATTTTCAAAAACATCGGTCAGGCGGGGTACACGCCGGACATCGACTGCTACCTGCGGCACGGCGGTTACGAGCAGCTGAAGAAAGCGATCACGATGTCGCGCACGGAAATCGTGAACGAGGTGAAGACTTCCGGGTTGCGCGGCCGCGGCGGAGCCGGGTTCCCGTGCGGCGTGAAGTGGAGTTTCATCAAGGCCGACGAGAAGAAACCGGTCTACCTGATTTGCAACGCCGACGAGTCCGAGCCCGGGACGTTCAAGGACCGCTACATCATTCACCAGGACCCGCACCAGTTGATCGAGGGAATCCTGATCTCGTGTTTCGCGCTGAACGCCAAGACCGCCTACATCTACATCCGCGGCGAGTTCCCGGAAGGCGCCAGGATCCTCGAACGCGCCATCGAGGAAGCGCGCGAGAAAAATTTCCTCGGGCGCAACATGCTCGGGACGGGGTTCGACGTCGAAGTTTACCTTCACCGCGGCGCCGGCGCCTACATTTGCGGCGAAGAAACCGGGCTGATCGAGTCGCTCGAAGGGAAGCGCGCTTATCCGCGGATCAAGCCGCCGTATTTCCCGGCGGTGCTCGGCCTCTACATGTGCCCGACGATCGTGAACAACGTCGAGACGCTTTGCCACGTGAAGCACATCATCGAGATGGGCGGCGGGAGATACGCCAGCCTCGGCCGCCCGAATAACACCGGCACGCGCATCGTTTGCGTGAGCGGCGACGTCCAGCGGCCCGGTTATTTCGAGATCGAAGTCGGCGCCGTGACGATGGGCCAGCTCATTTACGACATGGCCGGCGGGCCGCGCTACGGCCGTCAGATCAAGGCGGTGATTCCGGGAGGAAGTTCCGCGAAAGTGTTGCGCGCCGACGAACGTTTCAAATTGAAACTCAAACAGCCCGACGGTTCGATGGCCGACCAGGAAGTTTCGCTTTACGAAATCCCGATGGATTTCGATTCGCTCGCCGCCGCGGGATCCATGGCGGGCTCGGGCGGCGTAATCGTTCTCGACGATTCGCGCGACATGCTCTGGACCCTGAACAACATCAACGAATTTTACGCCCACGAAAGCTGCGGCCAGTGCACCCCGTGCCGCGAAGGCTCGCTCTGGATGCAGAAAATCACCGATCGCATGCTCCTCGGCGGCGGCGTAGTCCAGGACCCGGACACGTTGAAGAACGTCGCGGATAATATCGCCGGCCGGACGATCTGTGCCTTCGGCGAAGCCTGCGCCTGGCCCACCCAGAGTTTCGTCGACAAATTCCGGGAAGAATTTACCTCGCGCGCCCAGAAACCGGTCCCGCCGCCGATGCCGCCGGAATACACGCCGGAAGAATTGATCGAGGAACCGACCATCATCGAAACCCCACTGCCGAGGGATCCTGGCTGGGAGAAAGCCGGGACCGCGGGGAGAATTTGAGATGAATCAGGAAAGCAGGAAAACAGGAAAGGAATTGCGGAACCGCGAAGCGACCGACCGAATTATTGCCGCTGCGATCCGCGTGCACCGTGAACTCGGTCCCGGCTTCCTTGAATCGGTTTACGAGCAAGCTCTCGCCGTCGAATTCGCACTCAGCGGGATTCAATTCATCCGGCAAAACACCGTCCCTCTTTTTTACAAGGATCACCAAATAGGCGAACACCGTCTCGATTTTCTCGTCGAGGACCAGATCGTTGTAGAACTAAAGGCGATTAGCGCGCTCGAAGATATTCATTTTGCCATCGGGCGAAGCTATTTAAAGGCAACTAACCTTCAGGATGGTCTCCTGCTAAATTTTGCGACAGCGCCGCTGACCATTAAACGCTTTTGTCGCGAGCAATTTGCACCTCCTCCCGACTTTCATTGCTAATCTTTCCTATTTTCGTGCTTTCCTGATTCATTTTTTCGATGAGCGACCCGGCCTCAACGCAGCAGCAGCAGCAAATGGTGAACGTCCAGATCAACGGCGTCTGGCACGAGTTCCCGAAAGGAACGCGTGTCATCGAAGCGTGCGAGCGGGCGGGCAGCTACGTGCCGCGGTATTGCTACCACAAGAAGCTCAGCTCGCCGGGCAATTGCCGGATGTGTTTGATCGAAATGGGGCTCCCGAAGATGGGGCCCGATCGCAAACCAGAGCTCGGCGCCGACGGGAAACCGATCATCAACTGGATGCCGCGCCCGCAGATTTCCTGCGCGCAGGACGTCAGCGAGGGAATGGGCATTCGCACCGATTCGCCGCTCGCCCAGGATTGTCGCAAAGGCGTTATGGAATTTTTGCTCATCAATCATCCGCTCGATTGCCCGATCTGCGATCAGGCGGGCGAATGCCGGTTGCAGGAATTCAGCGTCGAATACGGCCGGGCCGATTCGCGGTTCCTGGAAAACAAGGTCAAGAAACCGAAAGCGATCGCGCTCGGCCCGCGCGTGACCCTCGATGATGAACGCTGCATTCTCTGCTCGCGCTGCATCCGGTTCTGCCAGGAAATCGTGCAGGACGACGTCCTCGGTTTCACGGACCGCGGCAGCCACAGTGTTCTCACCGCCCATCCGGGGAAGCGGCTCGAAAATAATTATTCGCTCAACACCGTCGACATTTGTCCGGTCGGCGCGCTGACCTCGTCGGATTTCCGTTTCCAAATGCGCGTCTGGTTCCTGAAGGAAACGAAAAGTTTTTGCACGAGCTGCGCGACCGGATGCAACACCATGATCGGAGCGCGCGAAGACGTGATTCATCGCCAGACTCCGCGCGAGAACGACGCCGTGAATTCCTCCTGGATGTGCGACTATGGCCGGCTGAATTTCGATTATCTCCAATCGGAGAAGCGCCTGCTCCAGCCGGAGATCCTGGCAGGCGACAAACTGATTCCGGCGGATTGGAGCACGGCGATCGCGCATGCCGCGGCGCAATTGAAACATTTTAACGGCTGGGAAATCGCGATCATCGCGTCGGGCCGGATGACGAACGAAGAACTATGGCTGACCCGGCAACTGGCCACGATGCTCGGCACCGATCTGATCGATATCGTTCCGCGCACCGGTCCGTCGGACAACATTCTGCTGAGCGCGGATCGCAATCCAAACACGAACGGCGCGCAGCTTCTGGGCGTAACGGGTCATCCGGGCCCGCGTCTGCGAGAGATCGTCGAGGGCGTGGCGACGGGGCGAATCCGCGGCCTGATCGCGCTGGGCGAAGACGCCGCCGAAATCGGGCTGACGCCTCAACAGCTCTCGGCGCTGCCCGCGTTTGTCGTGATGAGCCTGCTCGAAAACGAATCCACCAGGGCGGCCACGGCGCTGTTGCCGTCGTTCGGCTTCGCCGAGAAACGCGGCTCGATGATCAACGGCAAAGGCCGGCTGCAACGGTTGAATCGGGCGGTGCGCGGGCCAGGGCAGGCGCGCGATGACTGGGAAATTCTGCGCGACCTGATCCAGGCGTATTCGGGACGCAACGGCATTTACACGATCGAAGACGTTTTCAAACAGATGAGCGAAGCGGTCGCACCGCTCGGCGGATTGAGCCTGAGCAAGATCGGCGATCTTGGGGTGCAGGTGTTGCAGGTTGAGCAAACGCCGGCGCCGCCGTGGGAACCCGCCAAGCACGAAATGAACAAGCCCGAATCCGAGAAGGCGGCGCAGTGATGGACTACGCGTTTCTGCTTACGTCGTTCGTCAAGATCGCGGCGCTGCTGGCTGTCGTCCTCGGCATTATGAATTACGCGGTTTACGCCGAACGTCGCATCAGCGCGCTCATCCAGGATCGTCTCGGTCCGAACCGGGTCGGGCCCGCCGGGTTGTTCCAACCGATCGCGGACGCCGCGAAGTTTCTCCTGAAGGAAGACTTCACGCCGGCCCATGTGAACACCTTCTATTACTGGCTCGCGCCCTGCCTGGCGATGATCCCGGCGATCACGACTCTCGCGGTGGTTCCGTTCGGGAGCACTCTCTTTGGCGTGCCGATGGTGATCGCCGATATCAACGTCGGTGTGCTTTTCGTTTTCGCGATCGCGTCCCTCGGCGTCTACGGCATCGTCCTGGCCGGCTGGTCATCCAATTCGAAGTATTCCTTTCTCGGCGGCGTGCGCTCCAGCTCGCAGATGATCTCCTACGAGCTGTCGTTAGGCCTGGCCGTTATTCCCGTGTTCCTTCTCGTCGGCCAGCTGCGTCTCACCGAGATCGTGCGCTACCAGATCGAGCACGGCTGGTTGATCGCGCCCTTCGTGGGCGACTGGGGCAATCTCTCGAAATGGTTGCTGGCGCTGCCGATGTTCGTGTCCTTCGTCATTTTCACCATCGCGATATTCGCTGAGACGAACCGCCTGCCGTTCGATCTGCCCGAGGCCGAAACCGAGCTGGTCGGCGGTTACCACACCGAATATGGATCGATGAAGTTCGGTCTCTTTTTCCTCGGCGAATACGTGGCGATGATCACGGGCAGCGCGATCATCGTGACGCTGTTCCTGGGCGGCTGGCATTTTCCGTGGGTGCCCGACGGCTCGCACGGCTGGGGTTGGGGCCTGCTCAACATCTTCATCTTTTTCTCGAAGGTCGCCGTTCTTCTTTTCTTTTTTATCTGGGTGCGCTGGACCCTGCCGCGGTTCCGTTACGATCAACTGATGCGGCTCGGCTGGGTCTTCTTCTTCGAGATCGCGCTCGTGAACATTTTCCTGATGGCGATCATCCTCGCTTATCTCCCAATCAAATGACGAATTCCCGAATGACGAATGCCGAAGGAATGACGAAATACGAACTGCGCGCCCGCGTCCGTCCCCGTCATTCGTGCTTCGTCATTGTTTCGTCATTCGTCATTCGTCATTCGTCATTCTGACCCATGGCCATCACCGTTCGACGTCCAAATCTCAACCTTCGCGAGCGGCTCTACTTGCCCGCGATCCTCAGCGGCATGGCGATCACGTTTCGGCATTTCCGGAACATGCTGTTCGGCCGGACGAAAGTGACGATGCAATACCCCGAGGAGAAATGGGACGCGAACCTGCCGGAGCATTACCGCGGGGCGCCGGCGCTGGTGAAGGATGACACCGGACGAGTCCGCTGCGTCGCGTGCCAGCTCTGCGAATTCATTTGTCCACCGCGGGCGATCAGGATTATCCCGGGCGAATTCTCGGCTGACGAAAAGTTCGCCAAAGTGGAGAAATATCCGGCCGAGTTCGACATCGACATGATTCGCTGCATCTACTGCGGGATGTGCGAGGAGGTCTGTCCGGAGCAGGCCATTTATCTGCGGAAAGATTACGCGATCACCGGCTTCACCCGGTCCGACATGGTCCACAACAAAGAGAAGCTGCTCGAGATCGGCGGCGTCATGCACGGCGTCGTGCTGAAGTGGAACGAGAAGAAATGAGCACGGAGGCCAGAGGTCGGAAGTCAGAGGTCGGATTGAGCCGAGCGCCAATCGAAATTCGAAAACCGAAATTCGAAAATTCATGAGCCCGTTCCTGTTCTGGTTCTTCGCGTTTCTGATGCTGGTCTTCGGCGCGGCTGTCGTCCTGAACCGCAACCCGATCGCGAGCGCGCTCAGCCTCGTGATTTGTTTCATGGGACTCTCGGCCTTGTTCATGACGCTGGACGCGTTCTTTATCGGGATCATCCAGGTGCTCGTCTACGCCGGCGCGGTCATGGTCCTGTTCCTGTTCATCATCATGCTGCTCGATCTGCGCCGGGAACAGCTGCGCAAGATCAACTACGTCGCGGTCGCGGGCGGGTCGGTGGTGGCGCTGGCTTTTTTTCTCCAGATTTATTTCGTCATTCGGCAGCTCGACGCGGCGCGGCAGCCGTTCCCGGCGCTGACGGCCAGGACCGACGACGTCCATAACATCGGGTCCCTTCTCTTCTCGAATTTTACCCTGCCCTTCCAGATCATCGGCGTGCTCGTGTTAGTCGCGACGATCGGCGTAGTCGTGCTCAGCAAACGGGAGCTTCGTTAGCATGGTCACGCTCGGGGATTATCTCATCGTCAGCGGAATGCTTTTCACGATCGGGTTTGCCGGCGTGATCCTGCGCCGCAACATCCTCATCATCTTCATGTCGCTCGAGCTGATGCTGAACGCCGCTAACCTGTCCCTCGTCGCGTTCTCCCGCTACCGGGTGACCGCCACCGGCTTGCCGAGCTACAACGCCCAGGTCTTCGTCTTTTTCATCATCACGGTGGCGGCGGCCGAAGTCGCCGTCGGCCTGGCCATCATCGTCGCTCTCTATCGCGCCCGGCAGACCACCCACGTGGAAGACATCAACACTTTGAAATTTTAGCCCGCGAATGACGCGAATGGACGCGAATGAAAGAGATCGTTTTCAAAGACGAAAGCTACGCGATTATGGGCGCTTGCTTCGAAGTCTACAACGAGAAGGGCTGCGGTTTCCTCGAACCCGTTTATCAAGAGTGCTTGCAAATCGAGTTCGAGTATCAACGGATTCCGGCCGTAGCGAAGCCGGCGCTGACGCTCAGTTATCGCGGACGGACGTTGTTGCAAACCTACCAGGCGGACTTTGTTTGCTATGGCAAAATCATCGTCGAACTGAAGGCCGTCTCCGCGCTAGTCGACGAACATCGCGCCCAACTGCTAAACTATCTTCACGCTACCGGGTTCCAACTCGGTCTTCTCGTGAATTTCGGCCATCATCCGCGTCTCGAATACGAGCGCCTCGCAAGGACTGAACAAAAAACGGCCAATGACGACGTCTCCTTCTGATTTATTCGCGCATATTCGCGTCATTCGCGGGCAACTAAATCCATGAGCGCGTTGCCCTGGTACATTTTGCTGCTGCCGCTGCTGGCGACGGCAATCATCGTTCTGGTCACGAAGCGGCGCCCGGGAATCAGCAGCTTCCTCTCGGTCGTCGCCGTCCTGGGGAGCTTCGTCCTGAGCTGCGTCGTTTTCGCGATGCCAGACATCAAGGCCGTCGAGGTGACGTGGATCGATCTCAAGCCGGTTCTTTATGTGCCGCTCGGATTCGTCCTCGACGATCTGGCGAAAACGATGCTGCTCCTCGTGACCGGCGTGGGCGCGTTGATTCACGTCTATTCGCTGGGCTACATGCGGGACGACTCCAGCAAGTCCCGCTACTTCGCGTCGCTCTCGTTCTTCATGTTCTCGATGCTGGGGATCGTGGTCGCGAACAATTTCGTGATGATGTTCATCTTCTGGGAACTGGTGGGCGTCTCAAGTTACTTGCTGATCGGCCATTGGTTCGAGCGCGACAAAGCGGCCGAAGCGGCCAAGAAGGCGTTCCTGACGAATCGGATCGGCGATTTCGGATTCATGCTCGGGATCCTGATGGCGTGGGTGGCGACCGGCTCCGTTGTCTTCTCGGAGATGAACCACGAGGTCGCGCGCCTAACGAGTTATCCCGGATATCTCGCCGTTTCGGCGCTGCTTATTTTTTGCGGGGCGATGGGCAAATCCGCCCAGTTCCCGCTCCACGTCTGGCTGCCGGACGCGATGGAAGGACCGACGCCGATCTCGGCCTTGATCCACGCGGCGACGATGGTGGCGGCCGGCGTTTACATGCTCGTGCGAGTGGGCTTTCTCATCCAGGCGTCCCCGCAGGCGCTGTCGGTTATCGCGTGGATTGGAACAATCACGGCTGTCATGGCGGCGCTCATCGCCACACAGCAAAACGACATCAAACGCATCCTCGCTTATTCCACCCTGTCGCAGCTCGGCTACATGATCATGGCGGTCGGGCTCGCGTCCGGGCAGGCCGCGATGTTTCACCTTTTCACCCACGCCTTTTTCAAGGCGCTCCTCTTCCTCGGCGCCGGCTCCATCATAGTGATGCTCCATCACGAACAAAACATTTGGAAGATGGGCGGACTAGCGGGACGTCTCGGGATTACCTTCCTGACCTTCATGGTGGGAACGCTGGCGCTGATCGGGTTGCCGCCGTTCAGCGGGTTTTTCAGCAAGGACGCGATCCTCGCGATCGCCTACGAAAAAAATCCGGCCATATTTTGGCTCGCGCTTTCGACGGCGTTCCTGACCGCCTTCTACATGCTGCGGCTGGTGGTGGTGGTTTTCTTCGGCAAACCGCGCAGCGACCAGGCCCGGATGGGCCGGGAAGCGCCGTGGGTGATGATCGGGCCGTTGATCCTGCTGGCGATTCCGGCGCTGGGGGCGGGATTCCATTTCGTGGCGCGCCTGTTCGTCCAGTTGCCGGTGGAAAAGGAGACGGGCTGGCTGGTCCCGAGCCTGGCGCTCACGGCCGCGCTGTCCGGCGCGATCCTCGCCATCTTTGTTTACCGCAATCGGCTGACTGATCCGGTCGATCTCGCTCCGTTGCGCAACCGTTTCTATTTCGACGAAATCTATTCGTTCCTAATCCGCGCTACACAGGAGTTGCTCGCCAAACTGAGCGCGTTCCTTGATCGATGGATCCTGGACGGCCTGGCGATCCGGGGCGCGAGCACGACGACCTGGGGCCTGGGATCGTTGCTCCGGCTATTCCAGGTCGGAAATCTCCAGGCTTACGCATTCCTTTTCGGCCTGGGAATTGTCGGACTCATTTACTTCACCGTGTTCCGATGATCCTGCTCTTCGTTGTTCTCTTTCCGATCGCGGCGGCCCTGGCCATCCTGCTCGGCGCGCCGGCGCGGCGGACGGCGCTCTGGTCGGCCGGGATCACGCTCATCGCGACCGGATTTCTCTGTCTCTCGTTCGAGGGTGGCGCGCGCGGCGGTTACGAAATGGTGACGTCCTTCCCGGTAAGCACTGATTGGAACGTGAATTTCACGCTCGGCATCGATGGGCTCAGCCTGATGATGTTGCTGCTCACCGCACTGGTTACCTTCGCGGCGGTCTGGTTCACCGGCGAAATCGCGGAACATCGACACGCCTTCTACGCCTGCCTGCTTTTCATCTCGGCGGGCGCGATGGGGGCCTTCGCGTCGATCGATCTCTTTTTCTTCTACGCGTTTCACGAGCTGGCGCTCATCCCGACATTTCTGTTGATCGGAATCTGGGGGACAGGCGACCGCCAGGTCGCGGCCTGGAAAATCACCATCTATCTCGCGACCGGCAGCTTCATCCTGCTGCTCGGGTTAATCATGCTTTACCGCGCCGTCCCCGAAACGGCCCGCAGCTTTGATTTCCGGGTCCTGCAAAAATCCGCGATCCTGATTCCCGCGAAAGCGCAGGGAAACATTTACCTGCTCCTGTTGCTCGGGTTTGGAATTTTGGTCTCCCTCTTTCCGTTTCACACCTGGGCGCCTCAAGCCTACGCGTCGGCGCCGGCCCCGGCCGCCATGTTGCACGCGGGCGTCCTGAAAAAGTTTGGACTCTACGGCCTGCTCCGGCTGGCCTTGCCGCTCCTGCCCGCCGGCGCGCAACAATACAACAACCTCCTGATTTACCTTCTCCTCGGCAACATCATCTACGTCGGTCTGGTCACCATCGCGCAGAAGCGGCTCGATTGGATGCTGGGCTATTCGAGCGTGATGCACATGGGCTACATTTTTCTCGGGATCGCCAGCGGCACGCTCGTCGGGACAACCGGCGCCGCGGTTTTGATTTTCGCGCACGGCATTTCGATCGCGTTGCTCTTCGCGATCGCGGGCGAAGTCCGGCAGCGCACCGGCACGCTTCTGTTGTCCGACCTGGGAGGGTTGGGCAAACTGATGCCGATCGCCGGATTCGCCTTCGGTCTGGCCGCGTTTGCGTCCATCGGTCTGCCGGGCTTCGCGAATTTCGCCGGCGAAGTCATGGTGCTCTTCGGGACTTTTCGGAACGGCGCGAATCCCGAGCGCTTTCAAATTTATCAATGGGCCACCGTGCTTGGGCTTTGGGGCGTGGTGATCTCGGCGGTTTACATGTTGCGCGCCTACCGGGCGGTGTTCATGGGTTCGATGGGTGAATTGCCCGCGGCGATTCCCGATCTCCGGCGCAGCCTTCGTATCCCGGTCGGGCTTCTCGTCGCCATGACGATCTGGTTCGGATTCTTTCCCCAAACTTTCGTCCGGCTGGTGACCCCGACGTTCAAAAGCTATTTCGCCGCGAAACAATGACGATCATCGCTCCCAGTCTCGAGATCGCGGTCCTGGTTTTAGGAGTGCTCGTGCTCCTCTTCGAGACGTTCGCCGATCGCATCGACAAACGGACCTTTGCCTATACCGCCATGCTCGGCCTGGCGACCGTGTTGGCGGGCAGTTTTTTCCTGCAAACCCCCGTCACGCAAACGGCCGCCACCGGCTTCTGGAGTTTTTACACCGCCGATCCGCTCGCGATTTTCTTCAAACGCTTCGCGCTCGTGACCACGATCCTGGTCCTCGCGATGATGGTCGATTACGCCCCGGTCGTCCGCACTTCGATCCATGGCGCTTCGCCCCAAGCCGGCCTCGGCGAGTTTTTTGCGCTACCGATCTTCACCTGCGCCGGCCTGATGTGGATGGCGTCCGCGATCGACTTCGTGATGATCTTCGTGTCGCTCGAGCTGGTCACGATGTCGTTCTACGTCCTGGTGGCCTTCATGCGCCGCAACGCCGCCAGTCTGGAAGCGGGCGTGAAATATCTGATCCTGAGCGCGCTTTCCACCGGGTTCCTGGTTTACGGCATTACCTGGATCTTCGGCGTAACGGGCGAAACCAACCTGGCGCGTGTCGGGGCGGCGCTGGCAGCCCCGGGCACTGAAACCGGGCCGGCGCTTTTCGCCATGTTGCTGGTGCTGGTCGCGCTCGGCTTCAAGATCGCTGCGGTCCCGTTCCAGATTTGGGTGCCCGACGTTTACCAGGGTGCGCCTACACCGGTGACGGCGTTTCTCTCCGTCGGGTCAAAGGCGGCGGGATTCGTCGTGCTGCTCCGGGTTCTGCAACCGTTTCTGGTCATGGCGCAGATCGAACGGCTGCTCATCGTGGTGGCCGCCGCGACGCTGATCTACGGTAACCTCGCCGCGCTTCCCCAGACGAACTTGAAACGGCTCCTCGCCTATTCGAGCATCGCTCACGCGGGTTATCTTTTAATCGGGGTCGTCTGCCTCGACGGGCAGGCGGTCGTCTATTATCTCGCCGCTTATTTGCTCATGACGGTGCTCAGCTTCGCCGTCCTGGTGGCCGTTTCGAACCAGACCGGTGACAACATCGAGGACTTCAATGGCCTGGCGAAACGCTCGCCCTTCCTCGCTTTCGCCATGTTGATCGCGATGGCTTCCCTCGCCGGTTTGCCGTTCACCGCTGGATTCCTTGGGAAATTTTACATCTTCAACGCGGCGCTCGCGCATCATCAGACGACCCTCATCGTCATCGGCGTGATCACCGTCGCATGCGGCTTTTATTATTATTTCAAAGTCGTCCGCGCGATGTATTGGGAAGCGCCGAGGGGCGACCTCGCGGTCCCGGTCAGTCGCGCATCGCGGGTCGCAATCGCCGCGATGATGGCCGCGATCGTCGTCTTCGGGATTTACCCCCAGCCCATCGTCAACGCCCTGCGTCCGTAGCGGCGGCTAATCGCTCAGCTCGACGTTCCAGTAAGCGAGATCGACGAAGTGCCGCCAGCTTTCGTGATGCTGCGAGCTAAAGGTCACGTGGACAAACGGCCGCCACTTTGGCCGTTTCGGCCGGCGGACCAGCGTCATGTGGGCCTCGTGCGGCAATCGATTTCCCTTCCGGGTGTTACACGGGATGCAGGAGCAGACGACATTCTCCCAGGTCGTGAGCCCGCCGCGGTCGCGCGGCAACACGTGGTCGAGGTTCAGGTCGGTGCGCTCGAAGACGGTGCCGCAATACTGGCAGGTGTTCTTGTCGCGCTCGAAAACGTTGTGCCGGGTGAATTTTACTTCCTTCTTCGGCAACCGATCGAAGAGCAGCAGGACGATGACTCGCGGCACGCGGATCTTCCAGGAGATCGTCGTCACGACCTCGTGGTCGGGCGCGGTCGCGGAAAAATCCCGCCAGCTGTCGAAATCGTGGGTGAGAAAATTGTTGGCCGGATCGGACGAAACGACCTGGGCATGTCCCTGGTAAAGGAGGGTAAAGGCGCGGCGAGCCGAGCAGATATTGACCGCCTGCCAGAGGCGGTTGAGCACGAGGACCTGGGTGTTTAGAAGGGTCTGCACTTCCGGATAAATTGCGGCGACGGTATCACCCGCGTTTTTTTCTGTCAACGAAGGCGCAAGAGGGTGGTACTCCTCGAAATGCCTTGTCGGGGCGAGCGGACTGGCGGTAGAAACAACTCGTGCAAGTTCCTTGCTGAACTTCCGAGTGCCAAAAACAAAACAAGATGTTGTTTTGAGAAATAATGACCGCCCCCGGGAGAGATTCGGTTGTGCGAATGGTCCTGAGCTACGCGCATAGCGACCGAGAGCGGCTGGATCGATCCGAACTCATCGTTTTCCTGGAAGGCCTCGCGAGAGATCAAAAGTGGGATTTCTGGTGGGATGAAAAGATGGCGTATCCGCGTTTCGACGAAGAGATCAGAGACCGGTTTGAAAATGCTGATGTCATTATCTGCCTGATCAGTCAGGCCTTCTTAAACTCGCGGTACATCAGCAGCGTCGAATCGAAGACCGTGCAGCAACGGCTTAAACGAGAGGAAGTTTTGGTCGTACCGATTCTCCTCACCCCAAGCAGGTGGGAACAAGAGCAGACGTGGCTCACGAAACTGCATCATTTTCCAAAACAGGGCTTCCTTCATGGCGCCAAGGGAAAAAAATGGGCCATCGCCGTGGAGATCACGGAATACATCTCCCGCTACTTCAAGCAGCGGGTCTTTCCCGTCAGCGATCCAAGAGTTGTTTACAAACTCCGGCGGCTATCAGAAACAGCGTTAAAACCCGAGCAACTCAGAATTCTCAGGCGGGACGCGTGCAAACGAGCCGCGCAGGAGGTGCCTGACACTGCGCTACGCGCGAAGATCTGCAAGGAGGCGAGACGTCGGGGGGCTCGCAAGAACCGAAATCTAGGTAAACAGGAGCTCGCCGCGATCGACCGAAAATTCCTGGCTCGTAGGCGAAAGCCGGATCCCGAGAAGATCCGGTGGGTGCTTCGATGCGCGGGCCTTCATCCGCAGGGTAAAGCAGGTGCCTAGGGCAGACCGGTTTCTTGAAAGATCCAGTGCGCGCCATGGTGGATTTACAGCTAGATCAACGCTGGCCGGACCGACAACTTTTCGCCTGTTTTCGCACCTTATTGCAAATTTACGCAGCGATGGTGAATGAAACCAACGCTCGGAGGGGGGCTGACCACCGCCTGCGCGAAGCGTACAAAGCGTTATGCGAACAAATCCGCTATTGTTCCGAGAGAGAGAACTCTCCAGATCGCTTCGCCAAGCGAGCACAGCCCATTATGGAAGGGCAGATTTCGCGTTTGCTCCGAACGCTCCAAAGTAGCTACGGAGCGGATTGGCTACAGGCGTGCGCCAGCCTTCTTGGGATGCAAATGCACTTTTCTCTGGCCCTGCGCGGACCATTCCTGATTAATCGTCGTCGCCCGAACCAGCCCACCTCAACCTACCCTAATTCGCCGGCGGTGGCTCGCCTGCTCGCTCATCGGGTATTAGGTAATCTCTTGAAGCGACCGATCCCGACGAGTCGCGTTTCCTCCGAGGCGGCGGATCGATACGCGAATGCGGCTTTATCATTTCGCATCTTGGATTCGTCGATGGAATCGGGCCAACTTTTGCTCGCAATCGCGGAGCAGGTCATTGGTGGCGTTCACTGCGTCCATACTCCTTCGAGCAAGTCGGCGGCCAACCTTCGTTCGGCACTCCTGCGGCGCCTCTGCTCCTTTTGCCTTTGGGGAATCGACCGCAGCCCTCAAGCGATCGAAGCCGTGCAGCTTGCTTTTGTTCTCTTTAGCCGCAGGTACGGCGTCGGTGACTTATGGCCGGTGAATTTGACGACCGCCGACGCCCTCGCGATGGCGCCCAATTGGGAACCGGCTCGCTTCGATGGCGTAATCAATAATCCACCGTGGGGTGACGCGATCCGGCCTGCGGAGCGCCGCACTCTTCGTTCTCACTTCCGAACTCTTCATCGGCATACCGATACTTACATCGCGTTCACCGAGCTCGCGCTTCGCTGGCTGAAGCCGGGAGGTGTCTTTGCGCTTGTCCTGCCGAGCCAAATGCTCGCGACGCAAAACACAGCCAAGCTCAGGCAGTTCGTTGCCCGCGAAACTGAGCTGGACGAAATCATCGTCCTTCCGCGCTCGGCGTTTATTCAAGCAACAGTGCGTGGCGCCCTGCTCATCGGGCGCCGGCAACCGAGCAAGGCTTCGCGCACTTGTCGGGTAGTGGTCTATCCGTTGGTTAAAGATCTCGCGACCAGCCTTCCGATCAAAGCTTGCCTGATGAAGACCGACCGCATTCGGGCGGCAGGGGGCGCTTCGTGGTGGCCGCTCTTCGCTGGTTCTGCGCCACCGAAATCGGGAGAACGCTGTGTTCCTCTTGAGCGCGTTGCTCGAATCCTCTCCGGTGTGAAAGTGTATGCTCGGGGCGAGGGCCGGCCGGCCCAAAGTTCGGCGGTTGTTCGGCACTACGCCTTCGACGTCGCAGCCGATCATCCGCAGGCACAGGGAGCGATTCGCGGGCGTGATGTCCGGCGTTTTTGGCTGCAGCCAGCGTCGCGACATATCAAGTTTGGAGATTGGCTCGCACATGCGGGCCAGCATGCCGAGCTTCGCGGCTCAACCCGCGTCTTTCTGCGTGAGCTCTGTAGCCGAGATGGAAAGTTGACCGCGGCCGTGGCAAAAAATGGTGTGGTGCCGTTACATGGCGTGCTGACGCTTCTTCCGAACGCTATCGATGCTCATGTCCTCACTGCCATTTTGAATTCCAACACTCTCGCGCGTCACGTGCGCGAACGCGTCGCGTCGTTTTCGAAGGTCGATTTCCAAAAAATTACGATTGCCGAGCTGCGGCAAATGCCGATTCCCGTGGCTGCCCTCGACGTTGCGGCGAACGCGGCCCTCGGCAGTCGGCGCCCAACCTCGTGCGAGCGAGCGCTTCGGCGGCAGCTAATCAAAAAGGTCAGATCGTTGTTGTTGGCAAAACCCCACGAATTACAAGTGATCGACGAAGTCGAAGCGATCGTGGAACAGATGTATGAGGCCTGCTGAATGAAAGGTCGGAGGACACTGCTCCTTTTCATGGCGGCCTTTATAGGAACAGGCGTCGTGGCCGCTCACTGGGACAGCATCGACCAAGTCCGCCCGGTGAACGAGCCCGGCCCCGAAAAGATCGTCGAAGCCAAGAGCAAACTGGACCGCGCTCGTGCTTATAAGGAAGTCCGCTCGTACGATGAGGCGCAAAAGGAAATCATTGGGGCTCTCACGGTCCTCATCGACGACCCAGCTTCACGGCAAGCAGCAGTGACATTATGGAAGGAAGTCGAACAGGCCAGGCGATCCCATCCTGACGCCGCCGCCGCCACTGCGAAACGAAAGCACGTAGCCGAGCTGGAGGAAGCACACCGCCTAGCGGAAGAAGGCAACACTGCGGAAGCTGCCACCAAGGCGGGCCAGGTGCTCGCACAGAGTAACGATGAGGAAATTGTCGCCCAAGCACGCAAAATTCTGGCGGAGAATCACCCAACCGCTTTGGGGCTAATAAACTCCAGCCTGCGCGATTTTTTCAAATCCATTCTCGTGTGGTTTTTGACCGCGGTCCAAGCGCTTGCCCTGCTTGGAGCTCTCTACTTGTTTCTGCGGCTTTTGCGTTTCGCTATTTCGCGTTGGTCGCAGCGTGCGAAAAGCCGCTCAAAAGACAAAGGCAAGGAAGTTTGGCAGCTCACCGCGCTGGATGACAAGACCAACTCGAACATCGGTGATCTGGTCATCAGTTCGTTTGCTCGCTGGAAAAACCAACGCCCGAAACCTTCCTCGGGGCTGTTGAAGCTTGGCATGGTCCAATTGCCCACGGTGCCGTCCATTGAAACGCCGGAACGCCCAGAGCTGGACCCAACCCAATTGCTCGAGTCAGTCCAGCTTCAGGTTGGTTCGCTCACGGTGGGTGGCGTGGCCAAAGCGCTGAGCGCCATCCGAGCTTGGCTTCACAGTTCCAAGCCTTCGATCGTCGGGTCCGCCTTCAAGCAGGAAACACAAATCGTTGTGCATTTGGCCAAGCGTTCTGATAGTAGTAGCACCGTCTCCGTGGACGGCATTGCGGCCGCGGCGGCGCCAGAAAAGGCAGCCGACGCTGCCACTTACAAAATGTATTACCTCCTCGCCAACAAGGAAAAAACCGTTTCCGACGCCGACCTCGCGAACAAGCTTCGCGAAGGCCTCGATCAGCTCAGCCAATACCTCTCCGGGCGCGACCCGCAACAACTCGAAGTGGCTTATCACACCATTCGAGAGGTCGTTCAGGAAAAGCCCACCGACGATGAAGCCTGCCTTTTCGAGGGGGTGGCCCTCGATCTTTTGGAACGCCACGACGAGGCCAGCAGCCGATTCGCTTATCTGGCGGAGAACGCTGAAGATGAGAAGCTGCGAACCAAGGCCAAATACAACGAAGCCGTCTCGCTCTTTCGAAAGTACCGTCCCGAGGACCTCGAGATAGCTATCACAAAGCTAGATGAGATCGTCGGCAAATCTCCGGACCTCGAGGCCCTGGTTGGCGACCCAATTAAGGCTTTGGCTTCCGCCGCCAAAGCGAATGCCATTGCCCACCGCTTTATCTTCTGGAGAAAAACCCTCGAGAACAGGACTCAGGAGGAGCAACGGGCAACGATCGAGGGATGGACCAACGAGATGGGCGAACTACTGGACCAGCTTCGCAGGCTGTTGGAAACGGTAAAAGGCAGCGACAAAGCTGGCGAATGGGACCCGCTGCTGCTCCGCCAGCTCCAGTGGGCGATAGATAATGCGAGAGGCAACGCCCATTTGAATCTAGCGATGCACGTCTTCTCGGATTTGACCTTGTCCCGCGATGCTCTGGGGAAGCGCTCCGCCTCGCTCAAAACGGCGCTCAACGCATTCCGCCGATGTGAAGTTCTCCTGCCCGCCGGGGTCGAAACGCTCACCAACATCGCCACGACCTTACTGCTGTTGGACAAGCGAGAAGAGTCACGGCGATACGCCCAACGCGCCATCGAATTGAACAAGAATTATGAGTACGCTTATTACCGCCTCACCCAATCTTGGATTGACGAGAACCGCGCGGACGAGGCGGTTAAAGTATTGAACAACTTTCCAAGGGCGCCGCAGATTCCGGGTTTTAAGGAACTGTTTAATCGCTACTACGTTCAGCCGAAATCCGCCTAGACGGGTATGCGCAATCCTCGCGGCCGGCATCGCCGGCCCCCTTACTTCAAGGTCCAATTTTTCGACCGGACTTCACTGAGCTGGCAGGATGATCGCCGGGCCTTTGAAACGATCGACGAAGCGAATAAATATATCGCACGGAAGCACCCCACTCCGGAGACGCGCATTGTGATTGTGGAAAAAAATGGGCGCGAAGTTGCCGCTGCAACTCGGCCTTGACCGCAGTTTGCCCTCCGCCCTTGGGAAGTCATTTTCGGAGTCGCACCAGGGCTTCGATCATTTCAGGGCTCCGAACCCGCATCTCGCTGCGATGGAGCGCAGCGACTTTTGCCAGCAATTGCGATCCCTTGCTGGTGAGCTGGAGGAAAACCTGACGCCGATCCAACGCGCCTTGCCTCCGGCGGACGAGGCCGGTGCCCTCCAGTCTATCGACCAGGCTCACCGCACTATGATGTCTTACCTGGAGGCGTTCGCTGAGATCGCTGATCGTGAAGCCATTCTCGGCCGAACACGCTTTCAACGCGAGGAGCACCTCGTACTGTTCGGGCGTAAGCTGCGCCTTGGCTTTTAGAGTTCGTTTGCTGAAGCAAAGGAATTTGCGCATCGCATAACGAAAATTGGCGAGGGCATCGTAATCGTCGGCGACCAATTTCGGGATCACGGCGAGAACAATTACCGAACCGTAATTTTTCTGCAAAGCCAAAAAAACTGGCGAGCGGAAGCGTCGGAAAAATACCTATCGTCAGCCGATATGTATGGCATAACGGCTGCTAAATTCCTGCCACAATGAAAATGAATCTCAGCTCCCGTCGAACCGGCTTCACCCTGGTCGAAATCATGATCGTGGTCGCCATTATCGCCTTGTTGGCGGCCATTGCGGTCCCCGGGTTCCTGCGCGCGCGCAAACGCTCCCAGGCCAGCCGCATCATCAATGATCTCCGCCTGATCGACTCGGCCGTGGATCAATACGCGATCGAAACCAGCAAGAAAACCGGCGACCCGGTAGACGTGACCGATTGGACCAACTATCTCAAGAAAGACACCAACCTTTTTCTGACCGGCAAAGACATCCTCGGAGCCGATTACGGCGCCCAGACCGTCGACGTCCTTCCGCAGGTGCCTTCCACCAGTAAGATCGCGCTCTCCGACGTGACGGACAATGCCTTCTGGTCGCCGTATAACTAAACGCAACGTTACCCAATTTCGCGAAACGGACGAAGGCAGGCGCAAGCCTGCCTTCGCTCTTTCCCGGGAAGGCTACCGCTGACGCTCTCGCGGCTTTACAAAATCTCCGGGCGCTCGTTTCGCATCCTCAGGCGCCGCGCCGGCAGAATTGCCCAGTTCTTTTTCTTCCGGCGGCAGGAACTGCTTGAACCGATTCTTGTCGATCGCCTTCATGAAAGCCTCGTGAGGCGAGATCGCTCCCTTCTCCAAGAAGCTCTGGATCGCGTCATCCATGAATTGCATTCCCTGCCCTTTGCCGGCCACGATCACGTCCTGCAGCTTCTGAGTCGCGCCCTCGCGAATGATGGCGGAAACGGCCGGGCTCGCGATGAGTATTTCGTTTACGGCTAATCGCCCCGAGCCGTCGGCTTTTTTTAGGAGCAGCTGGGCCAGCACGCCGCGGAGGGAATTCGCCAGCATCGTGCGGGCTTGCGTCTGTTTATTGGCGGGGAATACGTCAACCATGCGGTCGATCGTTTTGCGCGCATTATTCGTGTGCAACGTTCCAAAGACGAGGAGCCCCGTCTCGGCCGCGGTGAGGGCGAGCGCGATCGTCTCGAGGTCGCGCATTTCGCCCACCAGAACGATGTCGGCATCCTCGCGCAACGCCGCCTTCAACCCGTCCGGGAACGACACGCAATCCACCGGCACTTCGCGTTGGGTGATGATGCTGCGCTTGTTCGCGTGCACGAACTCGATCGGCTCTTCGATCGTCACGATGTGGCGCGAAAAATTTTCGTTCACGTAATCGATCAGCGCCGCCAGGGTCGTCGATTTTCCCGAACCGGTGGGCCCGGTCACGAGAACGAGCCCTCCGCGCAGATGGCCAAACTGCTTTACGATCGGCGGCATCCCGAGTTGCTCCAGGGTGGCGATTTTCGTCGGGATGAGGCGAAAGACCGCGCCGTAGCCGTGGGCCTGCTTGAGAAAATTGCAACGAAACCGCGACCGTCCATCCATCTCGTAGGCAAAATCGAGATCGCCGTGTTCCTCGAAAAGTCCCCAGCTTTGCGGGCCGCAAATCTCGCTTAACATCCGCGCCGCCTCGTCACGCGTTACCGGTTCCGCGCGGATCGGCATGACATCGCCATGCCGCCTCATCTTGGGAGGCTGGCCTTCGCCGATGTGCAGATCGGAGCCACTCTCTTCGACGACGACGGAGAGGAATCGGTCTATGTAAGCCATCTTCTCAACCTTTGAGACGCGCTTCGGTTTCCTCGGTGCTGATCAGTCCCTGGTCCTGCAACGCGGTCAACGCATCGCTCATCAATTGCATGCCCTGCCTCTTGCCGGTCTGGATAATGCCCGGGAGCATGTAAGTTTTTCCCTCGCGAATGACGTGGGCCACGGCGGGAGTGTTAGTGAGATTCTCCAGCGCGAGGACACGGCCTTTGCCATCGGCGCGCGGAACGAGCTGCTGGCTCACGATTCCGCGTAACGATTCGCTGACCATGATCCGGATTTGCTCCTGTTGATCGACCGGGAAAACGTCCAGCAGCCGATCGAGCGTGCGCGAGGCGTTGCTGGTATGGAGCGTGCCCAGAACCAGATGCCCGGTTTCCGCCGCGGTAATGGCAAGCGAGATCGTTTCCAGGTCGCGCATCTCGCCGACCATGATCACGTCCGGATCTTCCCGGAGCGCGCCGCGCAACGCCGCGCTGAAGGAGCGCGTGTGAGTGTGGACCTCGCGTTGGGTGATGTGGCATCCCTTCGGTTTGAAAATGTATTCGATCGGGTCCTCCAGCGTGATGATGTGTTCGCGCCGCTCGAGGTTTACCTGCTCGACCAATGCAGCCAGCGTCGTCGACTTGCCGCTGCCCACGGACCCGGTCACGAGAATGAGTCCGTTCTGGTATCGCGTCAGGAGCTTGAGACTTTCCGATAGCCCGAGCTCGTCCATCGTCCGCACCTGGGTGTTGACGATGCGGAACACGAGATCGATCCCGAGCCGGTGGCGGACAAGGCTGGTGCGGAACCTTCCGAACGCGTTCGCGTAGGCGAAGTCGGCATCGCCGCGCTCGTTGAGCTGGACCTTTTGCGCGTCGGTCAGGAAGCCTTCAGCGAGCGCAGCGGTTTCTTCGCTGGTCAACTTCGCGCTGTCGGGCCAGATCGGCTGAAGAATTCCGTGCAGCCGCCAGATAGGCGGAGCGTTTACCCCGAGATGAATGTCGGATGCGCCGGCCTGTTGAGCGACCACCAGGTATTCATCGACGCTACTCAGTGTTTGGCGCCTGTTCGCGTCCGACTTTTTCTGGGGAGGTGCTGTCATGGGGAGAAGCCGGGACGGTTACCCGGCGTCGCGCCGCCTTATTCGCGCGCCGAGGAGCACGCCCGCGCCGCTCAGGATCGGATTCACGAAATGCAGCCAGAGCGGCGACACCGCGAGCTTCATCGCGTCGAACATCCCGACCTCGCCCGCGCGGGTGTTGGGCGCGTCCGGGTTGCGCTTCAGCGCTGAAACGCATTGGAGCAGCGCCAGCAGAAACACAATCAGCGCGAACACCTGGCAGGTCCTCCAGCTTTTGCTGATGGCCGCGCAGATATACCCGGCGAACATCGAGACGACGAACCCGATCACCAGGGTGAGCCCAATCCAGAGCATCGAGACCTCATAACTGTCCGACAGGAAAACGCGGTCGACCCCGAGAGCGAAATAGAGGCCGGTGAAGATCGCCATGAAAACCGCAAACAGGAGGATGTAACTGACGATGATCGCGAGGATGGATTTCAGCATTGGAATGGGTGAGTTGGAAACGCGCGAGAATAGCGAGCGAGCCGCAACGGAAGCGAATCAAAACTTCATCCAGGGGAGCGAATCGAGATCGACGTTGCCGCCGGTCAGGATGAGGCCGACGCGTTTGCCGCCGCAGTCGACTTTCCCCTCCGTCACCGCCGCGTAGGCCACCGCGGCGGATGGTTCGACGACGATCTTCAGCGTTTCCCAAATGGTGCGCATCGCCGCGACGATGCTTTCGTCGGTGACCGTCACGACATCGTCGACGTAACGCGTGATGAACTCGAAATTGGGAACGCCCAGGTCGGTGCGCAATCCATCCGCAATCGTGTTTTTATTCGCCTGACGAACCAGCCGATGCTCGTGGAAGGACTGCGCGGCGTCATCGGCGCCGGCAGGTTCGGTCGCAATGACCTTGATTTGGGCTCGCAGACTTCTAGCGGCGACCGCGATTCCTGACAGAACGCCGCCCCCGCCGACTGGGCAAAGCAGCAAATCGAGATCGGGCAATTCCTCGAGCAACTCGACCGCAATGGTCCCCTGCCCCGCCATGACATCTTCGTTTTCGAAGGGGTGAATCAGCGTCGCCCCGGTTTCCGCAATGACCGCGGCGCAAGCGTCCTCGCGCGCCCGCTGGTTCGGTTCGCAGAACACAATCCGGCCCCCGTAGCCCTCGACCGCGCGGACCTTCACCTTCGACGAGTTCGACGGCATGACGATGTGCGCGGCAATTCCTCGCAGCTTCGCCGCGCGTGCCAACGCCGCGGCATGATTCCCCGACGAATGCGTCGCCACCCCGCGCCGCGCCTTTCCTTCGTCCAGCGCGAAGACGGCGTTGGTCGCTCCACGCGCCTTGAACGCGCCGACCTTCTGGAAGTTCTCGCACTTGAAGAAGAGCGATCCGCCGGCAGCAGCATCGAGCTGGCTGCTGGTCAGGATCGGCGTGCGGTGGATGTGCGGCCGAATGCGGTCGTGTGCGCGCCGGATTGCGTCGAGATCGAGCATCGTCAGGAAGCTGGCTGATTTTCCGTCCCGAGAAGATTCCCGACAGTCATCCGGTTCGGCACGGGCTCCAAGCCCGCAATGAACTTCTGGAAGCGTTCGGAGAAAACCGCGCTGCGCCGGCTCAGGTAAAAAGCGAGTCCCGGGCTTGCGATGTAATGGTGAAGCAGCTCACGCCAGCCCGCCCAAAGCTGGGGATCGAGCAAACCATAAACGTAATGGTAATGGATCGTTTCCAGCGCCTTGAGGAATTGATGGGCCGCGTGAAAAAAACGCGCTCGATCGTCGGGCGACAAAGCGTCGAGATTTTCCAGGCCAATCCGCCAGATCCGCGCCAGCTCAGCATTTTCCATCAGCGGTTTGGTGACATCGCGCAAGGCAGCCGCCGCGGCGTCCATGGCGGCCACGCGCGCCACGCGAGTACTGCTGCGCAATTGGACGGCGAGATAAAGAACTGAGACCACGACGGCGATGGAGCTGATCAACTGCGAGACCGCGTTGATTGCATCCCAGTTCATGCGCCCGCAATCCTAGAGGGAGCGATGGTTTATTTCCACTCGCGAAATCGCCGGAATGTCGAATCGTTTTCTCAAACGCCATGGAGCCGTACGCCAAACCGAACGAGAAGAAGATCGGCGCGAATCGGCCGAAGATCGCGCATCTGCCCAGCGATGTGGAAACTCGGACGCGTCAACAGCGGCAAGCCGAGAAACAAGCCGTCGCCGCTGAGCGGCGCGCGATCAAGAAATCGGCTCGGAGAGAGTTGAAGCGAGAGCTGCTGGACGAACTGGAAGAAGCGGGGCCGGAAATTTCGAAATCCGAAATTCGAAATCCGAAACAATAGCCGAAGCGGGAACCGCGACAGTTTTTCGCGAACGCAAACGTGCGATCCTCGAGATCAAATCGTTTCGAATTTTCGACCTGGGGACATTCCATAATTGTTTCGTATTTCGAGCTTCGAATTTCGAGCTCAAAACTCCGTCGAGGCTCATATCCTGCTTTGAAAAAGAGCCCTCATGAAGCGCTCTTCCAAACCCGAATTCCTCTCCGAATACGTCATCGACAACCGCCGCCTGATCACCGGACTAAAGCACGCGCTCGATGTGAATTACGCGCGAGTCCTCGATGGGGCGAGACAGCAATGGGAGCGCTATTTCCAAGGGAACGATCCGAGCGACGCGTGCGTCAGCGTGCGAATCACTTCTGGGAAACCGTCGGCCGGCGTGATCAAAAAGCCCGCGGCGTCCCTCCTTTACGCGACGCGGAAGTTGACCGCCTGATCAACGGGCGCGGTTGTACTTCTTCAAGAGCTCTTTCACGCGTTCGTGCGGCAACGCATCGACGTGATGCCCGTCGCGGCCGGTCATCCCCTGGTTATCGACCAGAGCGTTCAGGATGGCCTCTTCGGTGGCTTGGACGGTGGCGGTGAAAAACGGGTCCATCCGATCATTCGGAACGGTCTGAACTGTCCGGGTCGGTTCGGCGGCATCGTTAGCGCCGGGATTAGCCGTTGAAAACGCCAGGAAAAGATCGCCCGAGCCATTACCGGAGACGCTTCCCGTGCGGGCCAGTCCGAGCGAAGCGCGACGTGCCAGCCGTTTCAGCTGATGCGGCAACAGCGGCGCATCGGTGGCCACGACGATGATGATCGAACCGTTCTCCTTACTGAACGGCGCATTCTCGACGATCTCTTTTCCGACCGGAACTCCGGCGACGGTAAGCTGCTGGCGCCGGCCGCAATTTGCCTGCACGAGCACTCCCACGGTGTAGGTGGGAACGGCCGGCCCGCCCTTTTTCATCGCGACGATTCGAGACGCCGTTCCGGTTCCGCCCTTGAACTCGTACGTCACCATCCCGGTGCCACCGCCAACGCTGCCTTCATCGATCGCGCCGCCCGCTGCTGTCTCGAGCGCGTGCGCGACGTGCTCGGGCTTCACGTGAAAGCCGTTCGAATCGTTGAGATAACCGTCCCACGTTTCGGCGACGACGGGCAGGCTCCAGGCGAATCCCAGAGCGTCAGGCCCGCCATGCGCGACTCGCCATGCGATCGTGGCATCCCGCACCACCCCTACGCTATGCGTGTTGGTAATCATCACGGGGCCTTCGAGGAATCCGCCCTCTTCCACCCACGCCATTCCGGTCATTTCGCCGTTTCCGTTCAGGCTGAAGTAACCGGCGTAAACCGGATCATCGAACGACTTTTTACCGCGCGGCAAAATGGCGGTCACGCCGGTGCGGACCGGTCCTTTCCCGACCTCCAATTTTCCTTCGCCACTGATGAGGGTGGTGTAGCCGACTTCGACGCCCGCCACGTCGGTGATCGCGTTGAAAGTGCCGGGTGTGCCCTCGAGTGGAATGCCCAATTCTCGCGCGCGGACATGCTGGGTGGGAGGCGGCGAGCTTTGCGGCTCACGGGCGAGAAGAAGAGGCGTGAAGAGCAAAGTAACCGCGAGAGGAGCGAGACGTGGCGAGATGATTGTCACGGTCTGAACAAACCCAAAGAACGGCGGTTTACAAACAGCCGCCGATTGCAGAGGGCGGTTTGGAAAGCGGCCCTTCTTGATTTCTGTTTTCGCGCGCGATTGAAGCGGATTAGATTCAGCGCGTGAGCTACCAGGTTTTCGCGAGAAAGTATCGTCCGCAGACGTTCGACGACCTCGTGGGCCAGACCCACGTGACGCGAACGCTCAAGAACGCGGTCGAACAAAACCGGCTGGCCCACGCTTATCTCTTCGTGGGGCCGCGCGGGATCGGCAAGACGTCCACGGCGCGGATCCTGGCGAAGGCGCTCAATTGCGTGCACGGCCCAACCGTCACGCCGTGCGGCGTGTGCGACAGCTGCCGCGAGATCGCGCAGGGCAACAGCCTCGACGTTCTCGAGATCGACGGCGCCAGCAACAACGGCGTCGAACAGGTGCGCGAACTGCGGGACAACGTCCGATACGCGCCAAGCAAAGGGAAATTCAAGATCTACATCATCGACGAAGTGCACATGCTCACCTCGGCGGCGTTCAACGCGCTGCTCAAGACGCTCGAAGAACCGCCCCCGCACGTGAAGTTCATCTTCGCGACCACCGAGCCGCAGAAGGTCTTGCCCACGATCCTCAGCCGCTGCCAGCGCTTCGACCTGCACCGGATCCCGGCCAACCTGATCGCGCAACATCTCCAGTTCATCGCCGGAAAGGAATCGATCGCTCTCGATCCCGCCGCGGCCCACGCAATCGCCAAGGGCGCGGACGGCGGCTTGCGCGACGCCGAGTCGATGCTCGATCAGCTCGTCGCGTTTTGCGGGGATAAAATCGCCGAGCCCGACGTGCTCAGCGTCTTTGGGTTTACGAGCGAGCAAACCGTGGCGCAGTTTACCGAAAAGATTTTGCGCGGCGAAACGGCGGAAGCGCTCGAGCTGCTCCACACTGAGGCGGACAACGGCAAAGACATGATGAAACTCATGTCCGACCTGATCTCGTATCTGCGCGATCTGCTCGTCGGCAAAGTGAAACCGGAAGCGCTGGCGGACGATCTGAATCCCGACCTGCAGAAATCGCTCGAATCCCAGGCCGCGATGATCGACACCGATCGGCTGCTGGAATTGATCGACCAATTCGCGGCGGCGGAAGGCCGAATGAAATGGGCGCCGAACAAGCGGCTGCATTTCGAAGTCGCGCTCATCAAGGCCATCCAGACCCTGAACCAGGTGACGCTGAACGAAGTCATCGAAAACCTCGCGGCGCTGCGCGACGGAAAAGCCCCTGTAGCCGGGATCGCTGATCGCGGCCGGGGGGAAACAAAAACGGCGGAAAAGGCGGTTGCAAAGGCTGAGCCGGCCGGGGTCACCGACCCCGGCTACAACAAGGAGCAACCGGCGCTCGACCCGAAAGAGGTTTGGCGAAAGACCGTCGATAAAGTTCGCGCGACCCGGCGCCTGATCGCGGGATGGGTCGAGGCGGGAACGGCGCTCGGAACCGACGGCCGCTTTCTCGTCGTTGGTTTTCCGCCCGAGCAAAAGACCGCCATGGAATCGCTCTCGATTCCAAAAACGCGTGATTACATCGACGCGATCTTGAAGGAGATCACCGGCGGAGATTGGAAGATCAAATTTGTGGTGAAAGACGGGCTTGCGATTCCCACGGCGCCGGCTGAACCAGTCGCACCGAAAAAAGCGGAAACGCAGGCCACGTTTAAGGACGACCCGCTGATCCGCGAAGCGCTGGAAATTTTTAAAGGCGAAATCAAAACCGTAAGCGATTGACCGATTATGAATCTCAACAAGTTGATGAAGCAGGCCCAGAAGATGCAGGAGCAGATGGCGAAGACCCAGGCCGAGCTCGAGGACAAAACGGTCGAGGTTCAGGCGGCCGGCGGGAAGGTGACGGTCGTCGCGAACGGTTCGGGCGACGTCACCTCGATCAAGATCGCGAAGGAGATCGTCGATCCTGAAGACGTGGAATTTCTCGAGGAAGCAATCTTGAGCGGCGTGCGACAGGCCATCGCCCAGGGCAAGGATCTCGCCCAAAGCGAAATGACGAAGATCACCGGCGGGCTCGGCCTCGGCGGACTTGGATTGTAGGGCAAGCGCACCGCTTGCCGACGGGAACGGTGGCGGGCGGAGCGCCTGCCCTACAAATACAGAACTCGCGACAACGGTCGGTGCTTCTCGAAAACACAAACCTCGCGGATGCCGAGCTGCTGCATTTTCTCCGCGAGCCGTTCGTAGTTTTCGCCCAGTTGAACGTGGGAATGCGCGTCGGACGCGGTCGTGAAACGGATGCCTTTCTCCATCGCGAGCCGAATGATTTCATCGGACGGATACAGCTCGTTCACGGGTTTGCGCCAGCCCGCGGTTGATAACTCAACGGCAAGGCCGCGGGACGCGATAAGGTCGAGTGTTTCCGTGACGAGCTCGCGGACTGGCGACTTCGGTCGATGGCCATGGATCTTCACCAGATCGAGGTGCGACAGGCAATCGACCAGGCCGGTCGAGGCAATCTCGCGGGTGCGGCGAAAGTAATCGGCGTAGATTTCGTCGACCTCGCGCCCGGCGAACTGCTCGGCGCCGGCCGGCACGCTGTCGAACATTTGATCGGGCCGATCGAGATAATGGACCGAGCCGAGGACGAAATCGAGCCGCTCCCAGTTTTTCTCCACCCAATCGCGGCCGGCCGCGGACGTTTCCGGGTCGTTGTCGAGCT
Source organism: Chthoniobacterales bacterium (assembly GCA_035941675.1). GTDB lineage: Bacteria > Verrucomicrobiota > Verrucomicrobiia > Chthoniobacterales > UBA10450 > AV80. The sequence goes on along the minus strand of DASZDT010000025.1, from coordinate 3,735 downwards.
CGATTCCCGCCCGGATCTTTATGTCGGGATTGGCGACGCGCAGTTTATCCAGCTCATCGAAATCAATCCCGGCGTGGTAGCGATCATGATCGGTGAATGCGATGTCGGTAAGGCCGCGGGCGCGCGCGCTATCGACCCACGGCTGAAGCAGCGCCTGCGTGTAGGACTGGACGCGATGACCCTGCGGATGGGAATGGTAGTCGGAGAAGAGTTGAGAGTTAATAGATGAGAGTTGAGAGCCGTTATTTTTTCTCTCAACTCTCAACTAACCACTCTCAACTTCTGTGCTCACGGCGCGGTCAGGAATTTCTGGCGAATGCGCAGCTCTGGATATTGCGGGAAGAAGACTTCGCAGATGAAAACTTTGTTCGGGGAAAGATCGCGGGTGGCGATGGTGGCGGGGTAATCAACGTGCTCCACCGGATTGATCAGGACGGTCCCTGGTTTGTCTTCAAAGGCGTGGTTATCGGACCAGATCGTGAGGATCGCTTCGGTGGAATTGCGCAGGTAAATTTCGAAGCGCTGTTCGCTGGGAAAATCGAGGACAACGGCGCGCTTCGCGACGTTCTTGAGCGAGAGGTTCACCTGGAGCTGCCGCACCTCGGACAACTTCACCGGTTCCGGTGAAAGCTTCAGTTCGAGAACGAGACCGCGCAGCCGCGCGTCCTTGTAGTTCGGAGTGGGGTTCGACGACTGGAAGGGATGGAGCATCCGAGTGAACCAGCCGCCGCGTTTTTCAGGCGAGGCCGACGGCTCCTGCGCCGAAAGACGAGCCGCCAGCGCGAAAGTCGCGACGGTAAAAACAAGGGAACGGCTCATGAGCGGCTAATCAGCAAACGTTGCAAATCCTGTCAAACCCTTTATCAATCCGCCATGAAAACCGCTGCGCTGGCTACTGTGCTCGCCCTGAGCGCGGTGGCAATCTGCGAAGCGAAAACGCATTCGACTTTTCGCGTTCATCTGGAAGCGAGCGCGAACAACGGCCCGGCGTTTTCCTCCCAACTCCGATTGTTCGGGCGCGACGTGGCCATCGAGAAAGTGCCGGCGTTGTCCGAGAACGACATGACCGGGCTCCAAACTTTTCGCGCGGCCGACGGAACGCACGGCGCTTTGTTTGAATTGAACGAGCACGCACGTCTGGCCCTGGATTCGTTGAGCATGGAGCGCCGCGGCGGTTCGCTGTTTGTTTTCATCAATAGCCGCCCGATCACAGTGCTGCAGATCGACCGACGGGTTTCCGACGGCAAAATCTACATCGCGTCCGGCCTGACCGCGAACGACGTCGCCCTGCTCAGGAAAGATTGGCCGGTCCGAAAATAAAACATGCGGCCTGGCACCATCGCTTTGCTGATTAGCTTGATGGCAGGCGCCGCCGTCGGCGCTGAGCCGCTCAACCTCGTTCTGCCGACCGACAATGACGCGCTGCTCCGCGGCGACGGACCGGCCTTTTACCAATACATCGACCGCGATTATCACGGAGAGAAATCCACGCCATGGGAAGGCGGACGCTACGGTTTCGTCCGCAACCCGATCGAAACTTCCGCCGGGATCGTCTACACCCGCTTGCATGAGGGCGTCGACATCAAGCCCCTCCAGCGCGACGCCAGCGGCGAGCCACTCGATGCCGTCCGCGCCATCGCGCCGGGCGTCGTCGTGCACGCGAGCACGACGGCGGGCTGGTCGAACTACGGGCGTTACGTCGTGGTCGAACATCGGTTCGACGGCTGCAAATACTACAGCCTTTACGGCCACCTCAGTTCGATCGCGGTGCGGCCCGGGCAGCATGTGCAGCAGCGCGAGCAGCTCGGCGTCATGGGTCACACCGGGGAAGGGTTGAACCAGGCGCGCGCTCATGTGCATCTCGAGTTGAACCTGATGTTGAGCCGGGAATTCGAAGCGTGGCACGCGGCGTCCTTTAAGAATGACCCGAACCATCACGGCCTCTACAACGGGCTCAACCTCGTCGGCATCGATATCGCCCGGCTTTATCTCGCCCTCCAAAAACAGCCGGGGCTAACGATTCCGGAGTTTCTCGCGGATGAGGAGACGCTTTACCGCGTTCTGCTTCCGCCTTCGAAGAATTTCGATCTTCCGAAATTTTATCCGTGGCTCCTGCGCGACAAAGGCAACGGGGACGCGCCGAGCTGGGAGGTGTCGTTCAATCGCGCCGGCGTGCCGCTCAAGATCCAGGCGGGAACGAAACCGGTGACGGAACCGGAGCTGTCTTATCTCAAGCCGGGCGGCGTGGATGGCGGCGTGCTAACGATGGAACGAATCGCCGGCCGCGGCGCGAACGCTCACCTGACCGACAAGGGCAGGCAGTTCATGCGGCTGCTGACCTGGTAGGGATCCCGCATTACGGGACGGCATCCTGACCACTTCCCCGCGCCGGGAGAATGTTCTATGCTCTAAAGCAGACGCGATGAGCAATCTTACCCGCCGAAAATTCCTGGGACTGGGCGCGCTGGCGTTGCCGGCCGTCCTCGGGGCGGATTCCGCTGCGTTCGAAACGACGGCGTTGCGCGTGACGGAGCTTCGCCATGGCAAAGGCAACTGCCGCTTCGTTCATTTCACCGATTTCCATTACAAGGGCGATTCCGAGTACGCGGCCGAAGTTGTCCGCACGATTAACCAGCTCCGGCCGGATTTCGTCTGCTTCACCGGCGATCTGGTGGAAGAGGCGCGGTTCGCGCCGGAAGCTTTCTCGTTCATCCGCCAGATCGAGTCGCCGGTTTATGGCACTCCGGGGAATCACGATTTCCAAAGTGGCGTCTCGCATTCGGATTTCGCGAGTGCGTTTGCGGCCACGCGCGGCGCGTGGCTGAAGGACGACTGCGCGTTGCTCGCGGAACATGAACTGGAGCTGGTTGGGTTCGGCCGCCGGGGCGTTCATGCCTTCACCAGCCCGCGAGCAAGCCGCCAGGTTCTGCTGCTCCATTATCCGCAAGTCGCCAACGGCCTCGGACGCCAGTTCGATTTGATCCTGGCCGGACATTCCCACGGAGGACAGGTGCGATTGCCGATTCTCGGCGCGCTGGTCCTGCCGAAAGGCGTCGGGCATTACGAGCACGGTTATTATGAAACGCCGTGCGGCCCGATGTACGTCAATGCCGGCATCGGCACGTATCGCATTCCCTTCCGGTGGAATTGTCCCCCGGAGCTGACGTTGATCACGATCTGATCCGGTTCAACACGAGGTCGGAACCCGCTGCGCCAGCGCGACCGCATGCGGAATGGCGCCAACGACAAAGCCAAGACATTCGACCGCACCCGAAGGTTTCCCGGGCAGGGCGATCACCAGCGCCCGCTCAACAATCGCCGCCAGGCTTCGCGATAGAATCGCGTTCGGCGTGATGGCCGTCGATTCGCGCCGCATCGCTTCACCGAAGCCGGGAATCTCGACGCGCATGATCGCGCGAATCGCTTCTGGCGTGACATCGCGCACCGCAACGCCGGTGCCACCCGTCGCCAGAACGAGGCCGCAACCCTGATTAGAAAACGAACGGATCGTTTCCTGGATGCGCGCGGCGTCGTCGGGCACGATCGCTTCGCTCAACACCTGCCAGCCATTTTTCAGGGCCGCTTCTTTCAACGCCGGCCCACCGAGGTCCTCGTATTCACCCGAGGTCGCGCGGTCCGAAACGGTTATGATGCCGACTGTTATCTGCATTGTTGTAGCGGCGGTCTATGACCGCCGTTTGTTTTTAGATCGGCGGTCATAGACCGCCGCTACAG
>DASZDT010000024.1:0-99746 GCA_035941675.1 Chthoniobacterales bacterium | reverse complement strand
GGTATTTCTCGTCGGTGTACTGGGTGTCGAGGATCAGGACGTCGGTGCCTTTAAGGAACTCGACTAATTGCGAGCGTTGGACGGCCGCCTGAGCCCGCGCGCGTTGGGCGTGGATGCCATCGCGCTCGGCGAGCTTCAGTTTCAACGGCTCAAATGGCTCGTTGTCCGGCAGAAAAGCGATCGAACCTTCCCTGGTGAAAAGCCGGTAGCCGGCGCAAACGCCCGGATGATTCAGGAACCGCGCATGGACTCGCACGTCGCCGATCGAGAACTTCATTTTCTTGAGCTCCTGAACTTTGATGGTCCCGGGCAGGTTTTTCCAACTCACGGGAAAGAACGGCAATTCCATCTGCGCGGCGAGAATGGTGGCAAGCCCGTCGCGCGCGCCCTGGTAACCAAAAACCCGGATCGTGTTCTTGGCCTGGTAGGCGGGCAGGAAAAACGGAAGACCCTGGATGTGGTCCCAATGGGTGTGGGTGAGCAAGAGCGTCAAATTCATCGGCGCCTTCCCAAATTCCTTGTGGAGAGAAAGTCCCAGCTCACGGATGCCGGACCCGGCGTCGAGGATGATGACGTTACCGTTGGTGCGAATCTCCACGCAGGTCGTGTTCCCGCCGTAACCGATCGTCGACGGACCGGGCACCGGAATCGACCCGCGCACGCCCCAGAATTTTATGCGGGTGGAGGGCGGATGGAACTTCAGCTTGCGCGATTCGCGGCTGACCAGTTTCCCCGCGCGGCGGCGAGGGCGTTTGATGGCCGCGGCCAGCTTTTCCCATTTGAGCGGCTTGACGAAGTAATCGTCGCCGCCGGCCTCGAGCACGGCTTCGCGATCGATGTCGTACTGCCGGCCGGCCATGACGATGATCCGCGCCAGGTCGAGTTTCTCGCGAATGGCCCGGCAAACCTGGAGCCCGCTCATTTTCGGCAGCAAGAGGTCACACACGATCGCGTCCGGCCGTTTCGCGAAGGCCAACTCGATCCCGGTCTTGCCCTCCAGCGCCTCGATCACATCCCAGCCATGCCGGGCGAAAAGGCGCGCCACGCGTCTGCGTTCCTCCACGTCGTCTTCGATGAGTAAGACCGTCGGCATGTGCTTAGCGCGAGAGTCTGTCAGCCGGCTTTCGCGAAACCAAGAGTTTTTCGGGATGCGGGATGCGAGATGCGAGACGCGAGATGCTACAACAGGCTGGAGCCAAACGCGCCCGGCTTGCCGCGTTTCCAGCGCAGATCGGGATGAAGATTAATCTCCTCCGGCGGGACCTCGAACCCCACCGCGCGCAGCAAATAAGAGACGCCCTCCCGGCTTTCCATGGTCTCCTTCAAACTGCGCGCGAAAAGCTCGATGTATTCCTTGTAGGATTCCAACGCCAACTTGCCCTCGGCGAAATGCTCGGCCAGCGCTTCGTCGTGGTAATCGATCAGCTCGATCAAGGCGCGCCGCAGTTTTATCCGCATCTCGGGATCGACGACGACTTTGAACGGCGTCGCCCCAGCGTCGGGCTTGGCGAGTTCTTTTTTGAGCGCCGTTTGATCCGCGGAAACGAGCTGATAATCGCGTGGTTCTTCCATTTTAGCCCCTCCAGAAAGGAGGAAAGGTGGGGGGACAGTTGTGGATTGACTCGCCTATTCTGTCAAACCAGAATCGCCGTCCTATGAAAACATCTCTACTCACCTTACTTATGGTCGCGGGTCTCGCGACGGTTGGATTCGGCGCCGCCGCCGACGACTTGAAGACGCTCGAGCAGCAATGGCTGGACGCTTACATGAAGGGCGACGCGGCCGTCCTCAAGAACATCGAGGCGGATGATTTTACCATCGTGGAGCCGGACGGGACGGTGACAACCAAAGCCGAGGACATCAAATCGGTGACCGACAAGAAGTTCAGCCTGAAGTCCGCGACGATGAGCGATTACAAGTGCCGGATGATCGGCGAGAACGCCGCTGTCGTCACCGCGATGCTCAAAATGAGCGGATCGGATGAGGGAAAAGAATTCTCCGGCGACTTCCGGGCCATCGACGTCTTCGAAAAGAAAGACGGCAAATGGCTGGCCGTCGCTTCGCAATTGACGAAGGTCCAGAAGGAATAGCCTGTCGGCTATGCCGTTTTGGGAGCTGCCGCCATTTTGGCGGCAGCTTCTTTTTGACCCCGAAGCCTAAAAGAAGATCGGGATGATGAGGATCGCGACGATGTTCACGACCTTGATCATCGGATTGATCGCGGGGCCGGCGGTGTCCTTGTAAGGATCGCCGACCGTATCGCCGGTAACCGAGGCGGCGTGGGCGAAGGAGCCTTTGCCGCCGAGGTTGCCTTCTTCGATGTATTTCTTGGCGTTGTCCCAGGCGCCGCCGCTCGAGGTCATGGCAATGGCCACGAACAGACCGGTCACGATTGTCCCGACGAGCAACCCGCCGAGAACGACCGGCCCGAGCGGTTTGATCATCGCGACGGCGAGGACGAACAACACCGGGAGCAGCGCCGGCACGATCATTTCCCGCAGGGCCGCCTTGGTCACGATGTCCACGCAGGTGCCGTAGTCCGGCGTATCGGTCCCAGTCAAAATTCCGGGCTTCGCCGTCAGCTGCCGCCGCACTTCGCGCACGACCGCGCCGGCAGCCTTGCCGACCGCGTCCATGCTAAAGGCGGTAAACATAAACGGCAGCAATCCGCCGATGAAAAGACCGATGATGACCTTGGGATCGTTCAGCGAGAAATCGAACGTGTAGGTCCGATGGTTCGCGCCGTAATGCGCCTTCAATTCTTCGACGTAGGATCCGAACAAAACGAGCGCAGCGAGACCGGCGGAAGCGATCGCGTAACCTTTGGTCACGGCCTTCATCGTGTTGCCGACTGCGTCCAGCTCATCGGTGATCCCGCGAATCTCCTTCGGCAGCTGGCTCATGACGGCAATGCCGCCGGCGTTGTCCGTGATCGGACCGAACGCATCGAGCGAGATGATGATTCCGGCCATCGACAGCATGCTCATGACCGCGATGGCGATGCCGTAAAGGCCGGCGAAATGGAAACTGAGCAGGATCGCGATGCCAATAAATCCGACGGGCAACGCGGTCGCGTGCTGACCGATCGCCAGGCCGGCAATGATGTTCGTGGCGTGCCCGGTCTCGGACGCCTTGGCGATTTTGCGAACCGGAGCGTAGCGCGTGGAGGTGTAATAATTCGTAATGACGACGACGATGCCGGTCATGAGCAGTCCAACGAGCGACGCGAGATAGAGGTCGCCGGGGGAGCGGTCGATTCCGCCGATGTTGACCGCTTTCGGAAACAGGAGATGCGTCGCGGGCCAGTAGAGGATCGCGGAAACGACGCCGCTGGCGCCTACCGCGCCCATCAAAACCGATCCCGGTCGGCCGCCGCTAATATTCACGAAGAGAATTCCGATGACCGCGCCGAGCACCGAGATGCCGCCCAGGACGAAAGGATAAACCACTGCCGCCGGATAACTGCCGAGCGTCAGCGCGCCAACCAGGATCGCGCCGATCAGACTGACCGCATACGTTTCGAACACGTCCGCCGCCATGCCGGCGCAATCGCCGACGTTGTCGCCCACGTTATCCGCGATCGTCGCAGGGTTGCGCGGATCGTCCTCCTCGAGGTTGCTCTCGATTTTGCCGACGAGATCGGCGCCCACGTCGGCGGCTTTCGTGTAAATGCCGCCGCCGAGCCGCGCGAAAACGCTGATCAAACTGGCGCCAAGCGCGAGACCCACCAGGCTTTTGACCGCGAGATCATGGCCCAGCCAGCGGTTCGCCAGGGTGTAAAAGATTCCGACTGAGAGGAGCGCCAATCCCACCACGAGGAGACCGGTCACCGCGCCGCCGTTGAACGCCACCCGCATCGCCGCCGAGCGGGATTGGCTGGCGGCCTGCGCGGTTCTGGTATTAGCCAAAACGGCGATCCGCATGCCGATGTAACCCGCCGCCAGCGAACAAAACGCGCCGATCAAAAAGCCGAGTCCCGTGGCCGGGTCGCGGAATTTGAAAAGCAGCCCGAAGATAACGATCGCGATCACGCTGATGGTCACGACCTGCCGCTTCAAATAGGCTTTCGCGCCTTCTTCCACGGCGCTGGCGATCTCGCGCATTCTGTCGTTACCCGGCGACAACCGGATGACCGCTTTGATGAGGAGAAAGGCGAAGATCAGCCCCAAAACGGCACAGACCATGGAAAGGGTGACGCCGGAATTGAGGATATCGAGGGCAAGAAAAGTCATGACGGCTCCGTTGAAAGCGGGGCACTGTAGTTAGGTTTCCTGCGCTGGCAACGGGTAATTGCCGCTTCGGACAGGAAGGGGCTACAATTCGAAAACGGTCCGCAAACGCCGCATGAACGAGGACCGGTATTCCGATTCCCTGCTTTCGTGCTCCTGCGGCCGGACGGCGTCTTTCACGATCCCTTCTCCTTCGAGCTGGCGCTTCGCGAGAAGTTCGCTCAAGGCGGTCAGGCACTCCGGCGATTCACGCAGCACTTCCGCCATGATCGGCTTGCTGATCTCGAGCACCTCGCAATCGTTCTCGGCCCGGACCGTGGCGGAACGCGGTTCACCGGTGAGGAGCGAGAATTCGCCGAAACAATCGCCCTGCCGCATCGTCCCCACGGGGACCGTCGTTCCATTTCGCGCGATCGATACCGCCGCGATACCGCGCAACATGACGAACATCGTCTCGCCCACGTCGCCCTCGCGGATCACCCGTTCGCCGCGGCCATAATGGTGGATGGGCGAATTTTGGAGGACGCTCTGGAGCTGTTCGTCGTTCATGCAATTGAACAGCGGCTCGCTCCGCAAAATGGCGCGCGCCTCGGCCTGCGCGTCACCTGTCCGCTTCGCGCCGCGCTGCACGTGCAGCGTCCGGATTGGGAACGGAATCGTAATCTGCTGGCGACGAAATTCGTACCAGATGTTGGTGCGAATCGCGTCGCAGACATCGTTGTAAAAACGGTGATCGCCCATCGAGAATTTGATTTCGTAGATCACCGCCGAGTCCGCGAAATCCATCACGAACACCTTGACCGGCGGATCCGCCAGGACGCCCTCCGCGCTTTCGGTCGCGCGGCGCAACGCGTCTTTTACCCGGTTCGGCGGGACGCCGTAATCGGCCCCGACGCGCAACCGCATGGAGTGGACCTGGGTGGGGTAATGGAGATTGACGATCGGGTTGCGGGCGATCTGGTAATTCGGGATGTCGTAATAAATGCCGTCGTTGGTGCGGAAGCGGGTCGAGCGCCAGTTGATTTCCATCACTTCGGCGTAGCGATCCTGGACCTGAAGCCAGTCGCCGACCTTGTATGGCTTGCTGATCTGGAGGGCGATGCCCGCGATAATGCCGCCGAAAAGATCCTGGGTGGCGAAGCCGAGCACGATCGCCGCGATGCCCGAGCCCGCGAGCAGCCCTTTCAGCTGCGCCTCGGCGTGATAGCCGACGCTCAAGACGAGCAGAAGCGCGATCAGATAAATGAAAAGGGCGACGACCTGGCGAAGGAAATGGGGAATGGTCGCCCGCCGTTTTCGTTCCCAATACAGACCCCAGTAGTAGCGATCAAGGAGGGCCACCAGGAACGCCGTGCTGAGAAGGAACAAGGCCGCGCCGACGTGGTTGCGCCAGTCGGCCTGCACGCCGTAGAACCACATCGCGGAGTAAAACGCGAGGGTGAGACAGAAAAGTTGGAAGAGAACCCCGAGCGGCACGCCGGCCCGGCGTTTCAATAAACGGCCGATCGTGAGCGCCACAAAATAGACCGCGATGAAAATGACGATCGTGGCGAGCGCCTTCTCACTCTGGATTAACTGCGACATTGGCGGCGGCAGAATAGCAGCGTGAAGGCGGGCGCGACAAGCGCTGGCGTCGAAATGCGTGTCATCCCGAGGCTGGTCCCGTTAAGCGGGACGCCGAGGGACCTCTCGAGCGGTCTGACGTAAGCAAATCGGCTGTCGCTTATTCGGGAGTGCAGACTTCGAGGCTCGCAAAAAGCGGATCCGCCGAAGGTACGCATGCGAGTTGGGAGTTCTTGCGCGGATCTACGATACGCGTCAAGGAGCGGCGGTTTATAAACCGCCGACGAAGCTCGACCGGCCTGCGAGGCTTGACGGCGGTTTGTAAACCGCCGCTCCTTGATGCTGAATCTACTTCGGGCCCATTTGCGTGATGAGTTCCGCGACTGCGAGGTCCCTCGGTCGCCGCGGCGACCTCGGGATGACGTCGCTACAGTTTCGCCGCGATTACCAGCCACGCCCACCCCGCCAGAAAGCACAGGCCGCCAAGCGGCGTGATCGCGCCCAGCGAGCGGACATTCGTAAGCGCCATCGCGTAAAGACTTCCGCTGAAGAGAACGATGCCGGCGGCGAGAAGGAAATACGTCGCGCGATTTCCCGCCCCATAAAACGCGATCGCCAGGAGCGCGACGGCATGCAGGAAATGGTAGAGAACCGCTTTGTTCCAGACATCGAGCATCCCCTTGGATTCGAGCGCGGCTTTGAGCGCGTGCGCGCCGAATGCGCCCAGCGCCACCGCCAGGAAACAGAGCGCCGCTGCGATTCGAACTAGCGCGATACGGTTCATTTGCCGCCAAAAAATTTCCGGAACGATTGGAAGAGGCGATTGGGAATGGTCGTCGCTTTCTGCCCGAGGTCCTGCAGCTTCTGGGCAAATTGCGTCTGGGTGCCGCCATGAATTTCGCAGGCGACGTTGGGCACCTTGTCGCCCGGCAAAGTAATTTCGTAGGCAGTGCCGGCGGCGTTGCAGCCGGTCGTGGCGAGATGATTCGAGATGGAACAGACCGCGGCGGTCGCGAGCGGCATCGTGGGCTCCAGCGGCTTGGCCGGATAACGCTGCGCCGCTTTCGTCATGACCTGCGTCCAGACGGGCAGGGCCAGGGCAGCGCCGTATCCGTGCGGGATGATCGTTTGCGGCTGATCGAACCCGACCCAGACGCCGCAGGTGATCGCGTTCGTGTAACCGACGAACCAGGCGTCCTTGTAATCATTGGTGGTCCCGGTTTTTCCGGCCGCGGGAAGTTTGAAGCCTAACGACTTCGCGCTCGCGGCCGTCCCGCTGACGAGCACCTGTTCCATCAACTGCGACGTCATCCAGGCCGCACTCGGGTCGAGGGCCGGCACCGTCACATGCGCCGCACGATAGATCGGATTGTGATCGGCGTCATCGATCCGTTCAATGATGTAAGCCTGTTTGCGGACGCCGGCGTTCGGAAAAACGGTGTAGGCCGCGGTCAGATCTTTCAGGTCGGTTTCGAACGACCCGATGTAAATCGCGGGACCGTGGGGGATGTTTTGGCCGAGCCCAAGAGTCATCGCGATTTTCTGGACGTCATCGAGCCCCGCGATCTCGCCGATGCGGACGCTCATCGTGTTGCGCGAATGAATGAGGCCGTACGAGACCGGCTGGATTCCGCCATAGGTCCCGTCGGAATTTCCCGGCGCCCAATTCCCGGCGCCCTGGATTTCGCCGGGCTCGATCGGGCCGTCGCTCACCGCCGCTCCGGGCAGGAGGCCGTGCATAAACGCGACCGTGTAAACGAACGGTTTGAACGACGAGCCAATCTGGCGGTTCGCCGGCGCGAGGGCCCGGTTGAATTTGCTCTGCGCATAATCGCGCCCGCCGACCAGCGCGCGGATGCCGCCGCTCCCGTTGTCGATCGCGACCAGCGCGCCTTGCAGGTACGGCATGGACGAATCCTCGCCGTCTTCGGGTGGCCGGTAGTTCGCTTTCAACGGATGCCTGAATCCGGATTGATGCTCGATTTTGGTGAGCTGCGTTTCGATCGCCTGGGTCGCCGCGTTTTGCACCACCGGGTCGAGCGTGGTGTAAATGAACAGGCCGCCGTCATCGATCTGCTCCGGCGTCAGAAGCAGGGCCAGGTCGCGCTGAACCGCATCCATCGCATAGTTCTCCTGGATCAGCGGCATCCGTTTCGGATGCGACGTGACCTTCGTCAACTTCGCCTCCTGGGCCTGGCCGGCGCTGATCTTCTTCAGGTCGACGAGCCGGTCGAGGACGGTGTCCCGCTGCGCCGCCGCGCCCTCCGGATTGCGCAACGGCGAAAAGCGATTGGGGCTCCGGATCAAGCCGGCGAGCGTGGCCGATTCCGACAGGTTCAACTTCGAGGCGTCCTTCCCGAAGTACGCGAGCGAGGCGGTTTGCACGCCATAACAGCCGGCTCCGAAATAAATCCGGTTCACATAAAGCTCGAGGATTTGTTGCTTGGTAAAATCGCGTTCGATCCGGAGCGCGACCATCGCTTCCAAAACTTTTCGGCTAAGCGTGCGGCCGCCGAGCGGCAAACTGTTTCGGGCAAGCTGCTGGGTAATGCTGCTCGCGCCTTCCTTGGCCGAGCCGCTCATGATGTCGCGGACGAGCGCGCGCGCGATGCCCCGCCAATCGATCCCGCCGTGCTCGAAGAACCGCGTGTCTTCCCGCGCCAGCAACGCGTCGATGAAGAACGGCGACACTTCGTTCAGCGCGACCCTGACCCGATTCGCGCCCGCGAGGCGGCTGTAGATTTTGCCGTCGACGTCGAAGACCGTGTTGCGCTCCGGCATGTCGCCGACCTTTTTCAGGTCGTAGGTCTGCGCCCAGATCGCGTAGAAAAAGAGGACCCCGAAGACCAGAACGATTGGCAGCCCGAGAAGCGCGAGCTTCCACGGGATACGAATGCGGGTCCGGCTCTTTTGCGTGGCGCGCGTCCGAGCGAGGAGCTTCATGTTGTCGCTAAAGCGTTAAAGGGTTAGAGCGTTGCAGCGTTAGAAAGCCGCAACGCTTAAACTGTTCAACGCTCCCGACGTCCGTCAAAGCCGCATCTGGACCGCGCTATCGTGCTGCTCGTGAGCGCAAGGCGCGTTGGTCGGCACACCGGCATCGGCGCCGCTGGCCGCGACCAGCTTGTTTTCGACCAGATATTCCTCGACCTCGTCGCCGCTCACGTCGGCCAGCATCTTGTCGTTGATCTCGACGCAGGGCGACAGCGGCTGGCCGGTCTTCGTTTCCATTTCCCAGCGGAAAGCCGGGTTCTGGATGATGTCTTTTTCGGTGTAAGGAAGATTGTATTTGGCGAGCACGGCGCGCACGCCGGCGCTCCAGCCGCAGGTGGTCTTGAGGTAGGCAGTGATCTTGGGCGTATCCATGCGGGGAATCTAGCATGCGCCGGCCCGGTTTGCATTCGCTCTTCGCGGCGCTAAGAAATGAAATGAGCTTCACCCTGCAGATCGGGGAACGCGCCCCGGACTTTCGCCTGCCCGCGACGGATGGGAAAACCTATGCGCTGGCGGATTTCGCGAATGATCCGGTGCTGGTGGTGTTTTTCACCTGCAACCATTGCCCGTACGTGACCGGCTCGGACGAATCAACCCGGCGGACGGCGGACAAATTCGGCCCGCGCGGAGTGCGTTTTGTCGGGATCAATTCAAACAGCAGGAACACCTACGCCGAGGACGATTTTCCGCACATGGTGGAGCGGATGCGCGCCGAGAAATTTCCGTGGCTCTACCTGCACGACGCCACTCAGGAAGTCGCGCGGGCCTACGGCGCCCTGCGAACTCCGCACTTCTATGTGTTCGATCGGGAACGGCGGCTTGTTTACACCGGTCGCGCGGTCGATAACCCGCGGCAGGCTGATCGATCCAAGACCCACGACCTGGAGCGCGCGCTCGAAGAGCTTCTCGCCGGCCAGCCGATCTCAACGCCCGTCACGAACCCGATCGGGTGCAACGTGAAATGGGAAGGCCGCGACGCCCATTGGATGCCGGCCGACGCCTGCGACCTGGTCTGAATTTGCCAGCAAGAGCGAAGAGGAACTGCCGGAGCCCCGATATTACCCGAAAACCCGATCGGAACTCCGGCTCCCCAACCTTCCCCAGCTAAACCTTGCTGCGCATCGGACGGACGCACTGGGTCAATTTTCGCAGGCCTAATTGCAGCCGCGTCTTGACCGTCCCCAGCGGCGTGTTCGTCGTAGCGGCAATCTCGCGCTGGCTCAGTCCGCTGAAATAGGCGAGCTCGACCGCTTCGCGTTGCACCGGCGGCAACGTCTTCATTTGCCGGCCGAGAAAACGCCGCAAATCGCTTTGCGAAACATCCGCGTCGGTGCGGCCGCTGCGAGTGGTCTGCGGATCTGGCTTGATCTCGTCCTCGAACCGCTGCTTCGCCCGGCGATAGCTGTCCCGGCGCCGCACGCGATCGATGGCCCGCCGTCGTGCGATCGTTATGACCCAGCCGAGCGGCTTGCCGGCTTTCGGTGAATAATGATGGGCCTCGCGCCAAATCTGGAGAAAGGATTCCTGGAGCACGTCGTCCGCTTCGGATTCTTCATGCACGACGCTGCCGATCAGCGCCCGAAGCGAGCGCGCGTAGCGTGAGTAGAGTTCTTTCAGCGCCTGTTGCCGCCGTTCGGTGATTGCCTGCATGAGCATTTCGTCGCAAATGAACGAGCTGTCCGCGCCGTCGAGTTGAGGAATGATTTCCGGGAATACTGCCATGCTGATAGTTCGGACGGGATGTCCGTTCCGGCCATAAGCGCACGGTATGATGTGTCAGTAGGAAAAAGCCTGATGACGTTTTTCCCGGGGAAATCCGGAGGTAAGGAATCCTAGGGGCGGGCAACTACAGCTCGATCACCTGCGCTGACCGAATGTCCTCGCTCTGGCGAATCCGTGCGAGCAACGCCTCTTCCGGGATGGTGTCCAGGTTGATGACCGTCAGTGCCGTGCCGCCCGCCTGGTTTCGGCTCAGGGACATCGTCGCGATGTTGACTCCGTGATCGCCGAGGAGCGTGCCGATTCTCCCGACAATGCCCGGGCGATCGGTGTTTTCCAGGACGAGCACGACACCGTGAGGACGCGCTTCCACGTGGCGGCTGTTCACGTTCACGATCCGCGGGGTCGCGCCGAAAAAGGCGCCCGCCACGGAAACGGTTTTGCCTTCCGCGACTGCGGAAAGTTCGAGCAGGTCAGTGTAATCGCCGGCCGCGCTCAAACGGGTTTCGGTCACTTTCACGCCCAGGCTTTCGGCAAACGCGGGCGCGTTCACCTCGTTGATTTCATTTCCGCCCGAGCCTTGCAGGAAACCCTTGAGGACGGATCGCGTGATGGCCGTTGTGTCGACCTCGTTCACTTTTCCGCTGTAATTAATGTTCAGGCTCTCGACGCGTTTGGGCGCGAGCTGGAACAGGAAGCGGCCGAGTTTTTCGCCAAAACGCAAATGCGGACCGACTACCGCCAGCGTCTTCGCGTCGAGGTTCGGCATGTTCACGGCGTTGCGAATGGTGCCTTCCAAAAGCGCGGCGCGAATCGATTGCGCGATTTCGATCCCGACGCTTTCCTGGGCTTCGGCGGTCGACGCGCCGAGGTGTGGAGTCAAAACCAGATTCGATATTTCCCGGAGAGGGGAATCGGCCGGCAACGGTTCCGTTTCGAAAACGTCGAGCGCGGCCACGGCGACGTGCCCGGAACGCAACGCCTCAGCGAGCGCGACTTCATCGACCAGGCCGCCCCGGGCGCAATTGATCACGCGCACGCCGCGTTTCGTTTTCGCCAGCCGCGCGGCATCCAGCAGGTGATGCGTCTCCGGCGTCAGCGGCGTGTGCAGCGTGAGGAAATCCGCGCCCGCGAGCAGATCGTCCAGTTCGTCCACGAGCTCGACTTGCAGGGTCCGGGCGCGCGTCGCCGACAGGTAGGGATCGAACGCCACCACGCGCATCCCGAAGGCGATCGCCCGGCGGCTTAGCTCAGTGCCGATGCGCCCCATTCCGATAATGCCCAGCGTCTTGTTGAACAGCTCCACGCCTTCCAGATTTTTCCGGTCCCACTTTCCGCTGTGGAGGAGGGCATCGGCCTGCGGAATTTTTCGCGCTGCGCAAAGCAGGAGCGAGAAGGCGTGTTCCGCCGTGGAAATCGTGTTGCCGCCGGGCGCGTTCATCACGATCACCCCGCGCCGCGTCGCCGCTTCGACGTCCACGTTATCGACGCCGACTCCCGCGCGCCCAATCACGCGAAGCCTTGTCCCGGCATTGATTATCGGCGCGGTGACTTTCGTCTGGCTCCGCACCACGATGCCGCTGAATTCCGGGATCAGTTCCACCAACGCCGATTCGCTCAATCCGGTCTGGACGGAAACGTCGAGCGCGCCGTCGCGCGTCATCTCGTCGACGCCGCGTTGGGAAATCGAATCGGCGACGAGGATTTTGGGAGCCATCATCTCGCAGAATGCTAGAGAGCGAGCGGGCCGAGTCGACTGGGAATCACGGAGCGGCTCCGGCGTCTGAGCGCGAGCGTGCCGGCCTGGTAGATCAGGAGGACGAGAAAACAGGAATAGAGCGGCATGACCGGGAAGAGGTAGCGTTCATAACCGCCCACCCACCAGGTCGCGTCGAGGTACGAGAACAGAGCCACCCGGAGGAGGATCGCGCCCGCCAGGATAACGAGCGTGGCGTTGAGAGCGCCCCAGCCGCGGACCCTGCGCGAACGCCAGACGATCACCAACAGGGAGGCGCATCCGGCGATCGACAGGCCGGCAACAAAATTTCGGTGGTAGCGGCCGATGAAATTCTCGACTGCTTCCGACTTTCGTTTTCCTCGCGGCGGATGGGCGCGACGGCCCGTCATCTCGTCGTAGAGGGCCCGCTGCGACGGAGTGAGAATGGCGTCGTCACGGTCGGCGACCGTCTCGTACCGCTCGAGAAACAGGCCGGCAATCCGGCGGAATGATTCAGGCAGGTCACGCAGGCTCGGGAGCGCTCCCGGGTCTACAAAGGTAGAAAGGACGAAGCGCGTTGGCACCCGGCCTTCATCGCACGCGCGATTGATTTCCGCGGCGGCGTCGCGGTAGAACCGTTCGGCGTTCGCCGCGCTGTCGTGAATGTTTCCGCTTTGCGCGGCGGCATTGCGCAGCGCCCAGAAGAACCACGGCGCCGCGATTTCGTGAACGCCCAGGGACGCGAACGCCGGGACCTGCCAGGCGCGGCCAAGGTCGCCTTCCAATTGCGGCTTTAGCCGCGCAAAAGTAGGACTGACCGTGTAGGCGATCTCGAGTGCTTCGGTTGAGACGGAGATGAAACGCTGGGGGCGGCTGGGCCTGATTCGCAACAGCGCTTTGTAAGCGGCCTGGAAGCTCGGCGATGTCAGCTCCGATTTGGAAAACCCATGGAAGACCCGGTAGTTGGCGATATCGACCGCGAGCACGAGCAACGCGAGCGGGGCAAGCATCGAAGCGGCCGGCTTTATCCAATATCGCGCGGCGGCCTTCCACGAGCCCGCGGCGGAATGCTGGCGGAACAACGCGACGGCGAAGAAGACGCCGAGCATGGCCGGAATGAGAATGCTCTCTTCTCGCGTGTTCCAAAGGACGCCGAGGATGGCACCTGTCCAAAGGGCGTGGCGGGATTTCCCGGTGAGAAGAGTCAGGAGCAATCCACCGAGAGCGAGGGGAAGAACTCCGGCGTAAAAGGAGTCGCTCATCGTGTGGTTGTCGAACAGGAAGCTGGCCGGATGCAGGACCATGACGGCGAAGGCCAGGAGGCAAACCGAGCGGGCAACGCCGGCTTTGCGAAACGCGAAGACCAACACGACATACGCTCCGATCTGGAGCAGCTCGATCGCGATTCGCAACGGAACCGAGCAGAGATGCGCCACGGCGACGAACAACGCATAAGCCGGCGGCCGGGCGAACGCGGTCCAACTATAAGGCGACCACCAGAACCAATTCTTCGCCGCGTTCACGTACCAAAGCGCGTCGTATTCGGTCGCGCTCCCGTAAATGTCCTCGGTATGAACCAGCCAGAATTTGAAGCCGACCAGAACCAGCAGGCCCACCGCCAAACCGTAGCGTTGCCAGACGACCTTCAGCATCGCGCCGCGGTTGATGAGAAACGTTCGCGGTTCCACCCCACTGCGATCCCTTCGTAGATCAGGTAAGCGGGTGAAGGGAATCGAACCCTCGTGTCCAGCTTGGGAAGCTGGCGTTCTACCATTGAACTACACCCGCGAAAGAATTTTCGATTGTCGATTTCCCGTCGCCGATTTGCAAGCGGCAACTCATTGCCACGAGATGACGTCGTCGGATCCGGTGAACTTACCGTCACCGTCTTTGCCCGGTTTCGCGTCCTTGCCGAGCGACCAGGCGATCACGCCTTGTCGAATCGGATCAGCGCCGGCGCCGTTCGTTCCATAAGGATTGGCGACCTGGTTGTCGTAATCGGCGTCCATCCGAACTGCGTAAGCTGAACCCCATGGATCATGAAATTGACCGTCGCTGCCGACCTTCCCTTTTGGCGCTGGCTGACTGGCGTCCTCGGCCGGCGAAATAAAAACGATCTGCCGTGTGTTGATGGTCGCTCCCTTGTTTCGAAGTTCGTTGAATAGAACATCGGAGGTCGTCCCCGAACCATAAGTAGCCGCCGCATCCGTCGTCGCACTGGTCGGGTACTTCCCGTACTCGGTGTAAAACGCGTTCACCGCGGTCACGATCTGCGTCACGTCGTTCTTCGCCTGCGCTTTCCTGGCCTGGTTCTGGATGCTGGAGAAAACCGGGAAGGCGAGGCCCACGAGAATCGCGATGATGACGATAACGACGAGAAGCTCGATCAGCGTGAAAGCGCGGGCGCGGATCATTTCCATTTCAGCATTTGCTCGGGGAAAGGGCATTGGGCGCAATCGGAATTGTCCTGCAGACAAAAATCTTCGTAAATCTGAAGCAGACCCTGCTGCTGAGCGATGGTTTTCATGAACAGCGGCCGGCGGGCGTCGCCGCCGAACAATCTCGTCGCGCCCGTCTCGAGCCGCCGGTTCGTCAGGCGCGCAGGCAGTTTCTCGTAGGCCGGCCAGACATCGGCGCCTTCCGCCAGGAAGTAGGGGAGAAGAACGTTGGCCAGAATATCGGCGACGCGCGAATCGCCGATGATCGCCATTTCGTGCGCGGCCGCGTCCGACGCGAGGGTGTAATGCACGCTCCAAAACGGATGGCGCAACTCCACCAGGAAATCGCGGGCGCCCCTTGCGCTTCTGCGGCCGATCGCCTTGAGGAATGCCGGCCATTGCCGCGCGAGGATGGCGAGCGCCCCCAGGCGGCGCTGCGGATGATTCAACGGCCTGGCGCCGCCGAGCCGCCAGCATTTCGCCGGTAAAATAAGGCGCTGCATCGAATCGCGATGCGGCCACCACCGGTCCCACAGGTCGCGGACGTAGCCGCGGGTGGCGTCGCGATAGTTCGCGAGATCGGGCGCGGCCAGAAATCCGGCGACCCCGAAAAGAATCGCTTCGAGGTTGTCGGGCTGTTTCCGCAGCGACGGCAGCGGCAGGCGTTGCGCCAGAATGGTGAAGGCGAGCTTGTTTTGTTTGTAACCCAGCGCCGCCGCGATTTCCTGGAAGAGCGCGGCGTCGCGGCCATGGTTGCCGATGATGCTTCGGATGCGTGAGGCTTTGCGTTGGAACCGGAACTGGGATGCAGCCGCGAGAATCCTCTCGAGCCGGTCCTGCGGCAGATCTTTTAGCGGCGCCTGGCAACGGCCGGGCCGGGCCAGCGGCACGACGTCGGAAAACTTGTCCGGCAACGCGGCGGGATCGACCCGAATTTGCGGGACGTTCCGATTCGATATCGTGCGGGTGAAAAACGCGCGGTCGCTTTGCTCGACGAAGACGTGAAGGACGGCGTCGTCGAAGGCCGGGTTCGTCGAATGGCCGTGCGATTCCCAGCTGCGATCGGCCAGGTCGAATTCGATCGTGCCGCGGATTGCTTCGCTGCCATTCACGCGGATGGCGGCGTCGGAAAAATCGGGACCGGCCTCGCGATTCCAGGTGCCGAACTGGACGATCTCGATTTCATCGCCGGTCACAGAAGTGAAGCGGCGGCCGAAATCGCCCGCGAACCAGCGCGCCTGGAGCTCGAGTTCCGTCGGTGTGCGCAGGGCGGCAAAGAGCACGCGTTCCTGGACGCGGGCGCAATCACGAAACTCGGCGTAACGAGTGGCGAGCTGCATCGGGGGGAACGCGAAGCCTGGCGGATTTAACGGCGCATTGCGACAAAAAAGCTCGCGGCTAAACGTGGCCGGCGGGTTCCGGCGCGAAAGAATGTGCGACAGCGGCCGGCCGGTTCAGCTTCTCCCGCAAATCCTCGACGATCAGCTCAACGAGGCGGCCGCGGGAGCGGGTAAAGAGGAAGGAATATTTGGGGCCCTTCCCTTCTTTCGGAACGATGACGAGATTTTCGGAAAGGAACTGCGGTTCGCGGGCAACGGCGCAGCTTTCGAGCTCGATGGTCTGACAAAACGATTTCCAGTTTCGCCGGCCGACGAAGACGACCTTGTGCGGTTCTTCGTTCGTCGCCACGAGCGCGCCGAAGAGGTTCGCGGGAATCCGGCGGCCGCGCCCGCTGATGCACGGAACGGCCCAGGCGATCGTTTCGCCGAGAAGATTCTGTTTCGCGAAGATCGGTGCGAGACGCCGGGGCAAGGCGATCGGCGGCGTGGCGGCGTGATGAACGTCCGGGGCGGCGTTGAGTTTGTTCAACGCCAGCCAGACTTTCGCTTTCATCGACCGGAAAACTTTCGGCGCGAAATAAAGGAACGCGAAGATGGCCAGCGCGAAGATCGAGATCGCGAGGACCGGGTTGTAATGAATGAGCGCCAATCCGCCGAAGACCGCGAGATCTTCCGCCACGCTCAGGCCGATGTTGGACGCGGGCTCGGGCGAACTGTTGGCGACGAGGCGCGTTGAAGCCTTGGCCGTGTGCGTGACCAGGCTCGTCGTGCCGGCGAGCAACACGATCAGCACATCCATGGCGGGCGAATGATGGCCGAGCACCTGGATGGCGAGGAGCGCGCCGCCGATGGGGCGGATGATGGTGTGGACCGTGTCCCAGGCGGAATCGAGCCACGGGACTTTGTCGGCAAAAAATTCCAGGACGTAGAGGGTGCCGGCGATGGCGATGATCCAGGGTTGGCCGAGGACTTCGAGGGATTGGTAGCTCGGGCCGAGCGTGATCCAGTGAAAGTGAATGGCCAGCCCGGTGGCGAAGACCGTCAGGTAAAGATTGATGCCCGCGAGGCAGGCGAGCCCGAGCGCGACACTCAGGAGATTGAATCGATCCACGGCGCAATATGAGATGAAAATCACGAATGACGAATGACGAATGACGAATGAAGCGGTTCGGCGTTCGACATTCGACCTGACGCATTCATAATCCGGCCATGCTCGATATCCGTCTCATCCGCGAACAACCGGACTTCGTGAAAAGCCGGCTGGCCACGCGGGGCGCCGATGACGCGGCGAAGATCGACGAGGTGTTGCGGGTCGATGCCGAGCGGCGCAAAGCGGAAACAGCCTTGCAGCAGCTGAACGCCGATCGGAGGCGATTCAGCAAGGAGATCGGGGCCAGGCGCGCGAAAGGCGAGGCAACCGAAGAAACGGAAGCGCGCGTCCGGGAAATCGGAAACGAAATCAGCCGGCTCGGCGAACAGACGGCCGCGTTCGATGAGGAACAACGGAAGCTGCTGCTCGGGATTCCGAACCTGCCGGACGAATCTGTTCCGGTCGGAAAAGATCCGAGCGACAACCCGGTCATCCGGAGCTGGGGCGACAAGCCGGAGCCGCAAGGCACGCTCGATCATGTTGCTCTCGGGACGAAGCTGAAGCTCTTCGATCTCGAGCGCGCCGCGAAGTTGAGCGGGAGCGGGTTCATTTGTTTCACCGGTGCGGGCGCGCGGCTGGAGCGGGCGCTTATTCAGTTCATGCTCGATCTGCACACGCGAGAGCATGGGTATCTCGAAATGAGCCCGCCGTTTCTGGTCCGGCGCGAATGCATGGTCGGCACGAGCCAGTTGCCGAAATTCGAGGACGACATGTACGGGCTCGAAGAACAGCAGCTCTTTTTGGCGCCAACCGCCGAAGTCCCGGTCACGAATTTTCATCGGGACGAGATCCTGGCGTTATCGGAGCTGCCGAAGAAGTTCGCGGCCTACACGCCGTGCTTCCGGCGCGAGGCCGGCTCGGCGGGCCGCGAAACGCGCGGGATCATTCGAGTCCACCAGTTCGATAAGGTCGAGCTGGTGAAGGTGACCACGCCGGAAGAATCGAAAGCCGAGCATGAAGCGCTCACGGCGGATGCGGAGCGTGTTTTGCAAGCCCTGGGGTTGCATTACCGGGTGATCGAGCTTTGCACGGGCGATCTCGGGTTCGGCTCGATGAAGACGTACGATCTGGAAGCGTGGTCGCCCGGACAGCAGGCTTATCTCGAAGTGTCGAGCTGCTCGAACTACGCGGATTTCCAGGGGCGCCGGATGAATTTGCGGTTCAAAGACGCGGAAGGGAAGAATCGGTTCTGCCACACCTTGAACGGGTCCGGGCTCGCGCTGCCGAGATTGTTCGCGGTGCTGATTGAGACGTATCAGCGGGCGGATGGATCGATCGCGATTCCGGAGAAGTTGCAGCCGTATTTTGGTGCAGCGGAGATTCGGTAGCGTCGTCGCGGCCGCAAACAGATTTCTGGTTCTTCACCATCTCTCTCGCTTCGTCGTTCCCAAACTCTGTTTGGGAATGCCAATGTCCCGGCAACTCTTTGCCTCGGCGGCGAAACAGAGTTTCGAAGACAAGTGCGTTCCCAAACAGAGTTTGGGAACGAGGGAACGGACGAGGGACACTGGGAACGAGGGACGAGGGAACGAAGGGACGGGCTGCGGTCGTACCAACCAAGGGGCAATAGCGCCATCAGGATTATGAGCGGGATTAGTCGGCGGCACTGTTCCCGGCGAACAGATCGAGTTGGCCGGGATTAGCCGAGGCCGTTTCTTCGGCCGAGGGGAGCGGAAGCTCGAACCCGAGACGATGAGCGAGGCGCTGGATCGTTTCCGGCGAAAAGCCTTCGAAATGATTGTTCACGAAACCCCAGACGCTGCGGGTTTCGCCGAGGTGCCGCTCGAGCTTGAGGGCCCAGCTCTCCAAGGCGGCCTCGCGTTTCCAAAGCAATTTGCCGTAGCTGTGGATGTGCTGCCCCTCGGGATCGTATTTCGTCGCGTAATCGCCGAGAAGCCGCAGGTAAATGAAGTCGGTCGTGGTCGGGAGGAATTCGAACGGCGCGAGATTGCGCTCGTTGAGCGGACTGGTGTCGGCCCAAACCCAGCAGACCCGGTATTTTTCCACGAGATGAATGTGCTGCGGCCGATGCCAGCCCGGATGGCGGAATTCGATGGCGAACCGGAAGTCGCGCGGGAGTTGGGCGAGGAAGGCGCGGAGGGGCGGGCGGCCGGGCTTCGGCGCAAAGGCCGGCGGCAGTTGGATGAGGATGACATGCAGTTTCGGCGCGAGCGGTTCCACGGCGCGCAGGAAAGCAGTCAGCTGGTCTTTGCAGTCTCGCAGCATGCATTCGTGGGTGATGGCGCGGGGAAGTTTGCAGGCGAACCGGAACGAAGCCGGCGTGGCTTCGGCCCAGCGCCGGATAGTGGCGTCCGACGGCGTGTGGTAAAACGTCGAGTCGATTTCGACCGCCGGGAAGTAGCGCGCGTAAAATTCGAGCCAGCGCGCCGGCGGCAATTCGGCCGGGTAAAAATTGCCGCGCCACCCTTCAAAGCTCCAGGCGCAGGTGCCAAGCCGAATTTTTTGCTGGGCGAGAAGATTCAAGGTATGGTGGAAAGTAATCGCCTCCGCCTCCGTGGGAAGCTTTACCGCGAAATCGGGCGGAAACGGCCCCCGAGTTCCCCGGCCGGCCAACTTGACGCGAACCTTATGTTAAATACCCTGCGCAACGCGATGAAACTCTCTTTTCGCATCCTTTTTGTCCTGCTTTTGATGCCGCTCGCCGCCGTCACGCCGGCGCGCGCCGCGGTCGTCTTTAAGCCAAACGAAAAAACCCGGGCCCGCGCGCCGGGCGAGGAGGAAATGAGCGGCTCGGCCCAGCAGCTTTTCGATCGGGCCCAGGAAGCAGAACGCCGCGGCAATCTGAACGCTGCCATCAAGAACTACCGGATTATCGTGAAGAAGCATCCCAAGGACACGCTCGCGGCAGGCGCGTGTTACCGGCTGGGGCAGCTCCAGGAGCAACTGCACAAATATTTGCCGGCGGCCGAGAGCTACGCGGTCCTTTGCGAGCGATACCAGAAGAGCGAGCGCTTCGCCGAGGCCGTCGAAGGAATGTTCCGGATCGGGGAAATGTATCTCACCGGGCAAAAAACGAAGATCCTCGGCATTACCATCAAATCCGGGATGGAGCAGGCGGCGCAAATCTTCACGATGATCATCCGCACGGCGCCGTACGGGAAGTACACCGCCCGGGCGCAATTCGATCTTGGCCGCGCCCGTGAGAAACAGGGACAGAACGAAGCGGCCATCGCGGCGTTTCAGGCTGTGGTCGAGAAATTCCCGGACGACCCGATCGCGGTCGATGCTCAATACCAGATCGGTTACATTTATTCGCGGGCCTCGGTCTCCGGCACCTACGATCCGGCGGCGGCGAACAAGGCGAAGATGGCGTTCGAGGATTTCCTGGCGCGCTATCCCAACAGCGAGAAATCGTCGCAGGCGAAGCAGAACCTCAAGAAGATGGAGCATAAGCAGTCGAGCACCGCCTACGACATCGCGAAGTTCTACGATAAACAAAAGCAGTATCGCGCCGCCGCCATTTACTATAATGAAGTCATCCGCACCCAGCCCGGTTCGACCGAGGGGGAAAAAGCCAAGAAACGCATCAGCGAGCTGCGCGCGAAAGTGGGGGACGAAAAGCTCCAGGCGCCGGCCGTGACGGCCGCGGCGGCGGACAAGAAGCGCAAGAAACCGCGCACCTCCCAGGAAGGCCCGCCGCCCTCGTCCAACGAGATGGCGCCTTTGCCGCCGTCCGACACCGATGCCTCGTTGCCGCCCCCGGCCTCTCTCCTGCCGGATACGACGACGGCGCCGCCGCCTTCGAGCAGCGAATCGACTCCCGAGCCTTCCGCGTCGCCGCAACCTTCGCCTGAGACCGCGGCCACGCCGTAGTGAAAAAGGCGCTCGCTCTCCTGCTGCCGACGTTCCTCCTGGCTGGATGCGCGGGTTATCAGCTGGGGCCTGCCACGCCGAACTATCTCCGTGAAGTCCACAGTATCGCCGTCCCCACCTTCACCAATAACACTCTCACACCCCGGATCGAAGTTTTGATCACGGGCACCGTGATCAAGCAGTTCCAGCAGGATGGAACTTTTCGGATCGCCACCGCGGACAAGGCCGACGCGACTTTGAAAGCGGAGATTGTTTCCGTGAACCGGTCTCCGGCGCGTTCCGTTCGCGGCAACGTTCTTTCGACGACCGAATTCAACCTGTCGATCACGGTGAAATACACGCTCCTCGGGCGCGATGGGAAAGCGCTCACGTCGGGTGGCGTCGGCGGCAACACGAGCTTCTTCGTCGGGTCCGACGTGAACACGGACGAACGCCAGGCGTTGCCGTTGGCAGCGGACGAGGTGGCGCGCCATCTGGTGAGCCAGTTGAGCGAGGGCTGGTGATGCCGAATGAAAGGCGATCAAAAGCTGTGGGGCATCCTCAACGACAAGCTCGACATGTTGCGTGCCAGCAACCGGCTGCCGGAAGCGATCCGCGTCGCGGAAACAGCGCTGACTCTTGCCCAGCGCGCCTTTGAGCCGGGCGATCCGAATTACACGCTCAGCCTGGAGAAGATCGGCCAGCTCCACGACCAGGCCGGGGATCGCGCCGCAGCCAAGGCTTATCTGGTCAAGGCGCACGGCTTCCTGGAAAAAGCCGAGCCGGTCGATGACCGGGCGCTGTTTCGTTCCGCGCGGCGGCTCGGATTTGTCTGCGATAATCTCGGGGAAACCGAAGCCGCTCTTGGGTATTACGAGGCCGCGTTCAAATCCGGCGCGCGCCTGCCGGACATCCCATACTCTGATCTCGGGACGATCCTGAACAACGTCGCGCTGATTTACCGCAAGACCGGCCGGCAAAAAGCGGCGGAACCGTATTACCTGCACGCGCTCGACATTTACGAGAAGCAGCTCGGGCCCGACCATCCGGATGTCGCCTCCGTCCTGAACAATCTCGCGGTTTTTTACACGAACGAACGCCGCTTCGCCGAGGCGGAGAAAACTCATCTGCGCGCCCTGGCCATTCGGGAGAAATTTCATCCGCCCACCCATCCCGATATCGCGCAGTCGAAATGCAATCTCGCCGTGGTCTACCATTCGAACGGCGATTACGCGCGCGCCTCGGAGCTTTACCGGGCCTCGATCAAAACTTGGGAAGCCGCCACCGAAAAACCGCCGGAAGACTACGAGATCGTGGCCTCGAATTACGCCGATCTTTTGCGCTCGTTAGGCAAGGCCCGCCAGGCGAACCAGATCGAGGAACGCGCCCGGAAGAAACGCCGATCGGGGTAATTGCTCCTTAATTTCTACTTTCTACTTTAGCCTTTCTACTTTCTAGTAGCCGCTCGCTCACGTGGCGGAATGGCAGACGCGTACGGCTCAGGACCGTATGGGGAAACCCGTGGAGGTTCGACTCCTCTCGTGAGCAAATCTTCCAGACCAGCTGCGGCTATTTTTTCGCGGGCGTGTATTTCCAGTTTCGGGCTTTGCCTTCGGCGAGCCACTTGACCGATTTCGTGAGACGCTCCTTCCGCGTTTCCTCGCGCTTCGCTTCCGTAATCCATTCGAGATACTCACGGCGATGGCTGGGCGAGAAACCGTCGAAGGTCTGCCGCGCTTTCGCGTTCTTCTTAAGGGCGGCGGCAAAATCGTCCGGCACTGGAATGGGAGCGCGCTTCTTCGGCGCGGCCCGGCCCGGCGCTTTGATGCCGGCGTCGTTCAGCGCCGCGGCTTTCTTCACGTAGCCGATCAGCGTCTTCTCATTCGGCAAATCCGCCAGCGACTTGATGCAGCCGAACGTGCCCATGCCCGGTTTCTCTTCTTCCCTGTCGCGGCCGAGGACGAGGTCCCCTTTCCAGAAACCGAAGGCGCAATGGGCCTTGAACGCGGCCATCCCGCACATCATCCCTTTGTAATCGAAATGCGGCATCGACCACTTGATCGTCTCCGTCACTTCCGGGCAGCCGGCGTGCACGACCTTCCGCAGATGTTTCAGGATCGGTTTGGCGAACGGGGCCGACCGCGCAATGTAGGCATCGATTCTCGGATCCTTTGTGGCCATGCGGCAGGTTACAAAGCCGCGAAAGTTTTTGTCGAGTCGCAAACCGCGACCCGCTAGGATGCGCGCCATGCCGGGTGTTGTTTGCATCGTCGCCTATCGGCCGAAAGCGGGGCATGAAGCCGAGCTGCTCGAGCTCGTGCGCAGCCGCGTCCCGACGTTGCGCAAGGAAGCGCTCGTCACCGATCGCGTCCCGGTGATCGTGCGCGCGAAGGACGGGACCATCATCGAAGTCTCGGAATGGAAATCGCAACCTGCCATCGAGGAAGCGCACAAGAATCCGCGTGTCTTGGCGATGTGGGACAAGTTCTTCGCCGTCTGCGATTGCGTGCCGCTCAAGACCGTGCCGGAAGCCGAGACGATGTTCGCGGGCTTTGAACCAATTCCGACGCCGCCGGTGGAAGGAATGCCAACGACACAGCCGTTGCGCTGATTCGCGGATCACCGAAACTTTCTCATGGCCGAAGCCGCAACCACCACCACAACCATGGCCCCGCGAAAATTCGGGCAGACCATGCGCCCCGACGTTTGGTGGACTCAACCGCTCCTCGTTTTTCTCGGGCTCGGCGCCTTCATCGTTTACTCGACCTGGGCCGCGTTCCAGGGGGACCATTATTTCTTCGGCCCGTACCTTTCGCCGTTTTATTCTCCCGAGCTTTTCGGCGCATCGCCTCACAGCTGGTTCGGTCCGAAGCCATCGTGGTGGCCGGGCTGGCTCCTTTTTTCTCCCGCGTTGCTCATTCTCTGGGCGCCGGGCGGTTTGCGGCTGACCTGCTATTACTATCGCGGCGCCTACTACAAAGCGTTTTGGGCGGACCCGCCGGCCTGCGCCGTGGGCGAGCCGCGCAAGACCTATCTCGGCGAGCGCTCGTTCCCGTTGATCATGCAAAACGTGCACCGTTATTTTCTCTATATCGCGCTGCTCTTCATCGTGGTCCTTTCGATCGACGCGTGGAAAGGGTTCTGGTTCGCCGATGCCTCGGGCAAAACGTCGTTTGGTCTGGCGGTCGGCTCGCTCGTGCTGGTGGTGAACGTGATCTTGCTCGGCAGTTTCACCTTTGGCTGTCACGCCTTGCGCCATCTCGTGGGCGGCTTTCGCGACCAGCTCTCGCGTTCACCCACCTGCTATCAGGCGTATCGTTGCGTGAGCTGTTTCAACCGCCGGCACATGCTCTGGGCCTGGCTCAGTCTCTTCTGGGTCGGCTTCACCGATCTCTACGTGCGGCTTTGCTCGATGGGCATCTGGCACGATTTTCGGCTGATCTAATCGGCCTCACGCCGCCGCCTCGATGAATTTTCGGATCGCGGGCGCAGGCATCGCGCCAGCCTGTCGCGCGACTTCAGCGCCGTCCCGAAACACAATCATAGTTGGGATCGCGGTCACCCGGAAACGCGCCGACAAATTCGGCAAAGTTTCCGTGTTCACCTTCGCTACCACAAAGCGGCCCGCGCTTTCGTGCGCGACTTTCACAAACTCAGGCGCCACCATTTTGCACGGTCCGCACCACGGCGCCCAGAAGTCCACGAGTACGGGCAGGGACGAACCGCTGGTGAGCGCGTCGAAGACCTGCTCCCTCTCGACGTCGACCGGCTCCGATGGAGGACGTAACTCTGTCCGGCACTTGCCGCACCGGAAAGTTTTCCCGAGCGCCTCGTACTTCATCCGATTGCGCTGGCCGCAGTTCGGGCAACTGAGAAGCAGGCCCCGTTCGTCCGCGTCGATGCCGCTCACAGCTACTTAAAGTTCACCTCTTTCGGATCGAATGTGAGCTTTGGATAACGCGGCCCCATTTTTTTCAAGGCGTGCACCACCCTCTCGATGATGGCCAGGTTGCGCGCCCATTTGTGGTCCGCCGGGACGATGTGCCAGGGAGCGAAATTGGTCGTGCAACAGTTGATCGCATCCTCGTAGGCCTCCTGATAATCGTCCCATCGACCGCGCTCCTTGATGTCGCCCGGGTTGAATTTCCATCGCTTCTCCGGGTCATCGAGCCGGGCCTGCAGTCGCTGTTTTTGCTCCTCCTTCGAAATGTGGAGCATGAACTTCAGGGTCGTCGTGCCGTTCTCGCAAAGATGTTTTTCGAACCGGTTGATCTGCTCGTAACGCGCTTTCCACACGTTTTTCTCCACCAGTTTTTGGACGCGCGCCACGAGCACGTCTTCGTAATGCGAACGGTTCCAAATGCCGATCATCCCTTTGCCCGGAGTCGCGCGGTGAATGCGCCACAAAAAATCGTGATCGAGTTCCTCCGCCGTCGGTGCCTTGAAGCTCGTGATGTGGAGTCCGGCCGGATCCAGCCCGGCGCAGAGATTTTTGACTGAGCCATCTTTCCCCCCGGTATCCATCGCCTGAAAAATGATGAGCAAACTCCGGCGATGCTCCGCATAAAATACTTCCTGCCATTGCTGGAGTTTTTCCCGAAGTTTCTCGATGCTGGCCAGCGCCTCTTCCTTGTTCACGCCGCCGGCTCCGCCAGGATCGATTTTCGAGAGCCGCGTTTTTTTACCGGGTCGCGCGATGACAAGAGATGTTTTCATTTTCGGATCGATCCTACCCTCCGGTCATTCTATCCCTGCCTCGAAGGTTGAGCAGATTAAAGTTCGCCATTAGAAGTTCGATGCTCTAAACGGTCAATCGTTCCATGGCCGAATACCAAACCTTTCAACATGACGTGCTCGTGATCGGGGCGGGCGGCGCCGGGTTGCGGGCCGCGATCGAAGCGTCGGCCGCCGGGGTCTCCGTCGGCCTCGTCTGCAAATCGCTCCTCGGCAAAGCGCACACCGTCATGGCGGAAGGCGGGATCGCCGCGGCGCTGGCGAACGTCGACGATCGCGATAACTGGCGGGTCCACTTCGCCGATACGATGCGCGGTGGCCAATACGTCAACAACTGGCGGATGGCCGAGCTGCACGCCAAGGAAGCGCCCGATCGGGTGCGAGAATTGGAAGCGTGGGGCGCCGTCTTCGATCGGACGAAGGACGGCCGCATTCTGCAACGCAATTTCGGCGGGCACCGTTACCCGCGGCTGGCGCACGTCGGCGACCGGACCGGGTTGGAGATGATCCGGACGCTGCAGGACCACGGCGTGCACCAGGGGATCGACGTCCACATGGAGCGAACGATCCTGGCGTTGCTCAAGGAAGGGGACCGCGTCGTCGGCGCGTTCGGCTACGATCGCGACCGCGGCCGGTTCCTCGTTTTCCGCGCCAAAGCTGTCGTGCTCGCCACCGGCGGGATTGGCCGGGCTTACAAGATCACGAGTAACAGTTGGGAATACACCGGCGACGGACACTCGCTCGGCTATCACGCCGGCGCGGAGCTGATCGACATGGAATTCATCCAGTTCCATCCGACCGGAATGGTTTGGCCGCCGAGCGTGATGGGAATTCTGGTCACGGAAGGCGTGCGCGGCGAAGGGGGAATCCTCACGAACAAGGAAGGAAAACGCTTCATGTTTGAGGACATCCCCGACAACTACAAAAGCCAGACCGCCGACAGCGAAGAGGAAGGCTGGCGTTATTGCCAGGGCGACAAGAACGCGCGGCGGCCGCCGGAACTGCTCACGCGTGACCATGTCGCGCGTTGCATCGTGCGCGAGATCAAGGCGGGGCGGGGGAGCCCGCATGGCGGCGTGTTTCTCGATATCGCGTGGATCAAGAAAAAGCTTTCGAACGGGGAGGAATACATCAAGCGGAAGCTGCCGAGCATGTATCACCAGTTCAAACAACTGGCGGACATCGACATCACCCAGGAGCCGATGGAAGTCGGGCCCACGACCCATTACGTCATGGGCGGCATTCGGGTGGATGCCGACAGCCAAATGTCAGGCGTTCCCGGGTTGTTCGCCTGCGGCGAATGCGCGGCCGGGATCAATGGCGCGAACCGGCTGGGCGGAAATTCGCTGTCGGACTTGCTCGTCTTTGGAAAACGGGCGGGCGAATTCGCGGCGAAATTCGCGAAGGAGAACTCGTTAGGCGCAATCGATCCAGGCGCGCTCGAAGAAACGGCACGGACCGCATTGGAGCCTTTTGAGCGCACGGGCGAAAGTCCGTACCAGGTCCAGCACGATCTCCAGGAGATGATGCAGGCCCTGGTGGGAATCGTCCGGACGGAAGCGGAAATGCAGGAAGCCCTCGCTGGATTGGAAAAGCTGTGGGAACGCGCCGGCAAAGTGCAGGCCCAGGCAAACCGCGAGTTCAATCCCGGCTGGCACACGGCGCTCGACCTGAAAAATTTGCTGACCGTTTCGGAAGCGGTCACGCGCGCGGCCCTCGAACGAAAGGAAAGTCGCGGCGCCCAGTTCCGCGAGGATTACCCGGACAAGAGCGAACGTTTTTCGAAAGTGAACACGATCACGCGCAAGGCCGGCGACGGGACAATGGAAGTTCGGTTGGAGCCGTTGCCCGAGATGCCGGATTATCTCCGGCAGGTCATCGAGGAGATGAAGTGAGCACGGCGACGTTCAGGATCTGGCGGGGCGACGCGAACGGCGGCGCGTTCAAAGATTACGCCACCGAGGTTTCCGAAGGCATGGTCGTGCTGGACGCCGTCCACGATATCCAGGCGAAACAGGCGAACGATCTGGCCTGCCGCTGGAACTGCAAGGCGGGCAAGTGCGGCTCCTGTTCCGCCGAAGTAAACGGCATGCCGAAACTGATGTGCATGTCGCGCCTCAACGATCTGCCGCTCGACAAGCCGGTCACGATCGAGCCGATCAAGGCGTTCCCGATCAAGAAGGATTTGATCACCGATGTCTCCTGGAATTTTCGGGTGAAGAAAAAGATCAAGCGCTTCAAGCCACGTCCGCCCGACGCGCCGGACGGAACCTGGCGCATGCAACAGGAAGACATCGATCGCGTCCAGGAATTCCGGAAATGCATCGAGTGCTTCCTTTGCCAGGACGTTTGTCACGTTTTGCGCGACCACCAGAAACACGAGGAATTCATCGGGCCGCGTTTCCTCATTTACACGGCCGCGCTGGAGATGCACCCGCTCGACACCGAGGATCGCCTGGAGGATCTGCGGAAAGCGCACGGGATCGGTTACTGCAACATCACGAAGTGTTGCACGAAAGTTTGTCCCGAGGACATTCACATCACCGACAACGGAATCATTCCGTTGAAGGAACGCGTCGTGGACGATCACTACGATCCGCTCGGGTGGATTTGGAAGAAGTTGAAGAAGAACCGCTGAACGATGTCCGAACTGAAACCGCTTTCTCGAGAGGCGATTCCAGCAGCGCTGGAGAAAGCGGAGCGTTACCGGTTGTTGAACGAGCCGGGTGAGGCGGAAAGCATTTGCCTCGATGTTTTGCAGGCTGATCCCGAGAACCAAACCGCGCTGGTAACTTTGCTTCTCGCGGTGACGGACCGTTTTGGAAAGGGCTACGGCGTCAGCGACACGCAGACGAAGGAGCTTCTGTCGCGCGTGAAAGGCGATTACGAGCGCGCCTATTACACCGGCATCGTCGTTGAGCGTCGGGCGAAAGCGAAACTCGCGCAGGGCACGCCGGGCTCGCGTCATTACGCTTACGATGGTTTTCGCGAAGCGATGAGCTGGTTCGAAAAAGCGGAGACGCTGCGCCCGGCCGGGAATGACGATGCGTTGCTGCGCTGGAATACCTGCGCGCGCATCATCGAGAAGAACCGCCTCGTCGCGCGCGAAGAAGACAACGTCGAGCCGCCCCTGGAGTGACCGACATCTCGCGCGACCCGGAAGCGGTGCGATCGATGTTCGGGCGCATCGCTCAACGCTACGATCTCGCCAATCATCTCCTGAGCGGCGGCGCGGATTTTCTTTGGCGACGGCGTGCCGCGAGAATCGTGGCGGATTGGAATCCGCGGGACGTTCTTGATCTGGCGACGGGCAGCGGTGATCTCGCGCTGGCCCTGCAGCGGCGTGCGCCCGCCGCAAGAATTGTCGCGGCCGACTTTTCGGCGGAGATGCTGGAAGTCGCGCGGCGGAAAGGCGTCGCGAACACCGTCACCGCCGATGCGCTCCAGCTTCCATTCCCCGACGGATCATTCGACGTCGTGACGGTCGGATTCGGTTTGCGCAACATGGCGGACTGGGATCGCGCCCTGGCCGGGATGGCGCGGGTGTTGCGTCCGAAGAGTCATCTGCTCGTCCTCGATTTTTCGCTGCCGGTGGGCGCGCTCAGGCCCGCCTATCGGTTCTACTTGCATCGTTGTCTGCCCTGGCTCGCCTCGCTCGTGACCGGACAGAAAGCCGCTTACGATTATCTCGGCGGCTCGATCGAAAAATTTCCGAGCGGCCCGGCGATGATCGAGTTGATCGAGCGAAATGGTTTCTCGAACGCTGCTGCCGAACCGCTGACCGGGGGCATCGCGACGATATACACCGCTGAGCGCTGAGACTTAAAAACAAGGAGCGGCGGTTTACAAACCGCCGTCTGGAACCATCGGCGGTCTGGAGAGCGCCGCTCCTTGGCGCTTAAGGCTTCGGCGACGGTGAAGGGGTTGATGTCGCCGATGCACTCGTTGCCGGACTCGGAGTCGGCGTCGCCACGAGCGGCAGCTTCAACGCATTGAAGTCCGGATTGCTGAGCACGAAAGTTCCCTCGCGCTCGTCCGTCCGCGCGAACCACATTCCTTCACCGGCGGACGCGCCGACGCTCAGTTTGTGCACGCTCTTGTCGTCCGGCGAAGTCGTGAACGCGACCGTCAGCTGCGGCTTGTCCACGCCGTGCGCCGGCGTAGTCGCCCCGGCCCATCGGACGGCGCGCAACGCCGTCAACGTGTTCAGCAGCGACTGCACATTCACCGTGTTGATCGGCTCACTGCCTTTCACCCAGGTCCATTCCTTCTTCTCATTGCGAACCAGTGCCGCTTCGTGATCGGTCGTCACCGTCAGCCGATGCACTTCGTCCGGCTTGAAGCGGAAGATCGCCAGCTCCTGCCATTGCACCGGATCGGCAAAAATATTGTCCAGCAAACTCCGGCGCACCGCGACGATGAACGGCTCTTCGCCGAGCCGGGCGTAAACGTTGTCGCCTTCGACTTTTCCAAAAGCGATCGTCGCGAAGGGATGTTCGCCCGCGGTGCTCTCCGGCGTGTTCTCGGAGGCGAACGAGGAAAACGTCACCTGCAGCTGCGGTTTATCGAGCCCGTACTTCGGCAGATCCGACGCCACGTCGTCGACGAATTTCGTCACCTGCTCGACCTTCAACAAATCCAGCATCCGGTTCACCTCGGCTGAGTTCGCGGGCTGATTGTTCCGGCTGGCGATCGTCCAATTCTCGTCCTTCCGGGCCAGGACCGTCTTGCCTTTGCCCGGCGCGTCGATCGTAATCCGGTCGAGAATATTGGTGTCGATCCGGACGAGATGGCGGTCGCGCAGGTCCGCCGGCTTGAGCGCGAGGAGCTCCTCGATTTTTTTCGGCAACGTATAAACCGCGTTCCGCGCCGTGAACCGGACGTAGACCTGGTCCTTGTCCTTTTCGGCCGCGCCGGCGGGAGCGCCGATCTGGAGCGTTTGCCCTGTCTTATCGTCGACCGCGAACAACGTGACCGAGCCGCGCGGTTCGGCCAGGCCGTAGGGCCGCAGATCGCCGCGATCTTCCGCCACGAATTGCTGAATCTGCGCCGTGGTTATTTGCGCGAGCATGTCGCCGATCTTTTGGTCGTCGCCCCGGGCCCGCAGCGGTTTCACGATTTCCCAATGATCCGCTTTCTTTTCGAGTTCCATCTCCCCCGCCGTTGTTTTGACGAGAGCGCGCACGACCTGCGCCGTCGTCAGGTCGGTCAGTTTCTTGTCGCGGAACTCCTCGGGCTTTTTCGCGATGTCGTTCCGGACCGACTGCGGCGCGACGATGACATCGCCGGCGTCCCCGACGCGAACGTACATTTTTCCCTGGAGCGCCGCGTCGTTCCCGAAGGTGATTTCGGGCGGCGCGTTTTTGCCGAGCAGTTTCAACTTCAGCTTGCCTTTGCTGAGCCCGTATTCGTCCAACAGGTTCCTGTTCTTCTCGATCTCGCTGGCGGAAATCGAATCGAACTTCTGCCAGCCATCGAGATCGTTGATCAGGTTCTCGACCGCGCCCCGGTCCGCCTGGTCCTTGAACGGCGCGTCGATCCGCCATTTCTGGTCCTGTTTCTTGAGCTCGATCCGATCGTCGCCATTTTGGATCACGATTCCATCGAGGGCGTCGCGCTCGAGGTTCACCACGTTGCCCGCCTGCCGCTTCGCTTCCTCGGTGTTCGGGCCTTTGCTCTCGTAAAATTTGATGTAGAGCCCGACGCCGATTGCCAGGATCAACAGCAGAATCGTTGTTCTCGTTCTCATCGATTCGTCATCCGACCGCTCGTTAGGCCCGGCGATACCACCAGACGCCGAATCCCAGGACGGCGGGAATGAGCGGCAGCAACACCAGGATCAGCCACCGCAGGTTGCTCATCGCGTTGTCATCGAGGCTGAACGTGACCGTCTGCGGAACCTTCGGCGCGATTCCGATCAATTGTTCGCGGCTCAGCAGCCAGTTAATGGCGCCCGACATAAAATCGAGCGCCTGCTGGTCCTGGGTGATCGAGCTGTCCTGGACGAAACTCGCGTTGGTCACGACCACGAGGCGCGCCGAGTTGGTCTGAACGCGTTCGTCCGCGCTGCCGCCTTTCTCAATCGAAACGCCAATCACCAGGGGCGTATTCGGGTTCGCGGCCGCGTCGGCCTGCAGTTTCGCTTCGTCGGTCGAATTGTAATCCTTCTCCGCCCAGTAACCTTTCTCCGCCTGGATCAACGGCTGCAGTTTCACGTTCGCCGCGCGGACCCGGTCCTGTTCCAGGGTGATCGACGACGTTCCGCCGACGAAAATCCCGCGCGCTTCAGCGAGCTTCTTGGTAATCGGACTATCCGGCAAAAACCGGCCGATGACGTCGCGCACCCGGGCCATTTCCTGGATGCCGGTTTTGACCACCGCCATCAGGCGATCGTCGTTCACTTTGACGCCGAGATCGTTCAGGAAGGCGAGCAGCTTCGGGGTCTTGGCCGATGGATCGAGGAGCAAAAGGAGCCGGCCCTGTTTTTCCCAGAAATCCTTCAGCAGCTTCATCTCGCGATCCGACAAATCGTATTGCGGACCCACGATCGCGATCGTCTTGATGTCGGCGGGGATCTCAGGCACGTCGAAAAGATTCAGCTCCTGGAACTTGATGTTCTCGTTCTCGATCACGGTTTTCACGAGCGAGAGCGGACTGCGCGCTCCCGGCTCCGGGGCCAGGGAAGGCGAGATGCTCGGCGGCGCATCCGCGATCGGCGGCTCCTTGTGGCCAAGGACGTAGCCGACCAGGTTTTTCTTTCCTTCCACCAAATCGATCATCGCGCCGGTGATCGCCTGCTCGCCCTTGAACGCCGTGATCTTCGGCGGCTCGCCCAGCATCGGATTGCCCTGGTCGACCTCCGCCATCTCCGACGCCTTCACCGTTTTGTTGCGATTGTCGTAATCGAGGATGACCTGGCTCTCGTCGCTGACGATTTTGTATTTGTCGACCAGCGCCTTGGCCCGCGAATAATTCCGGTCGGGATCGACGTTCTCAATGTCGATCTTTCCCTTGGCAGCGTATTGATATTCGGTCAGGAGGGATTGCACGTCCTGGCCAATCGGGTTGTTGGCCGCGAAGAAAACCGTCACGCGCACCTTCCCCTTTATCGTGTCGAGAAACCGCTTCGTCTTGTCCGAGAGCGCGTATTTCTGGTCGCGCGTCAGGTCCCAGCGCCGGTAATGCTCAAAGCCCAGGTAATTCGCGGCGATCGCCAGGAAGAGAAGCAGCGCGAGTTGCACGATCAGATTCACCCCGATCCGGAGGCGGTGAATTTTCTGCGGCTTTTGCGGCCCTGGTTTCTCGTCCGCCATCGTCACAGCCTCCATTTGCGGGATTGAAACGCCTGGAGCGTCAGGGTCAGCATCACGATGGTCATGCTGACGTAGAGCACCATCGGGCGGGTGTCGATCTCGCCCCGCGACAGCGTCCCCATTTGTTCAATCGCCGAGAAATAACCGAGCAGTTGCCGCGTGCTCGAGCTGATCTCCTGCATGATGAACGAGATCAGCCCCGAGAAAAAATGGAGGGTGATGACACAAAACGAAATGACCGCGGCGACGATCTGGTTCTTCGTCAGGGCCGACGCCAGGCAGCCGATCGAGAGGTAAAACATCCCGAGCAACAGCAGCATCAGGTAGGCGCCGAAGTAGGCGCCGCGCGAGGCCGCCGCCGGCTGGTGCGTCACCGATTGGAACACCCAGAAGTAGAGGAGCGTTGGGATCCAGAGGATGATGTAGAACACCAGCGCCCCAAAGAACTTTGCCAGCACGACCTGCCAGTCGCGGACGGGCGCCGTCATGAGCGGCTCGATGGTCCCGAGCTTAAATTCCTCCGCGAACAGCCGCATGGTGATGAGCGGGAAAATCAGGACGAACGCGAACCAGAAGAAGACCGAGTTGAAGAACGCTTCCTGGACCGAGTAGGAAACCGGTTTCCCGTTCATGAACGAGAGTTGGAAATAAAAATCGGCGCCGGCGACGAAGAGAAAGAAGAGCAGGACCACGTACGCGATCGGCGAGTAGAAGTAGCTGCGGATCTCGCGGGAGAGCAGGGTGTAGAATTTTCTCATCGCGCGACCTCTTCTGTGGCCGCTGCCCTGTGGGCAGCGTAGAGCGACGGCACAGTTCTCAGCGCGGTCTCTCGCGCTTCGCGCAGCGAAGCGGCTACAGGTTTGTGATTTCGACGCTCAATAACCATGTCATGCTTCGTCCGGATGCGTTATCTCCACGAACACGTCTTCGAGCGTCGCGCGGCGCTGCGATAATTCGCGCAACGTCCAATGCCGGGCGTTCGCCAGCCGGTAAACTTCCTCGCGCACGTCGGTGTTCGCCTCGACCCGCAACGCGAACACGTCCCAGTCGCCGTCGCGGGACGCGGAAACATCGCGCACGCCCGCGATCTTCTTCAATTCCTCCGCGCCATCATCGTTCCCGACCTTCGCCTCGACGGTCACGCCGCCGGCTGTCCGGATTCGGCCCAGCAAATTCTCCGGGGTATCGCACGCTTCGATCCGGCCGCGATTGATGATGATGACGCGGCTGCAGGTCATCTCGACTTCCGGCAAAATGTGGGTCGATAACAGGATGGTGTGCTGTTTCCCGAGGTTCTTGATCAGGTCGCGCACCTGCCGAATCTGGTTCGGATCGAGGCCGCTCGTGGGTTCGTCCAGAATCAGGAGATCGGGCTCATGGACGAGCGCGTCCGCCAGCCCGACGCGTTGCCGGTAACCTTTCGACAGGTTGCCGATAATTTTTTTCTCCACCTCTTTGAGGCCGCACAATTCTTTCACGTCGCCGACGCGCTCCGCCATCCGGCGCGAGGGCACGCCTTTCAAAGCCGCCCGGTAATTCAAATACTCAGTGACGCGCATGTCGTTATAGAGCGGGACGTTTTCCGGCATGTAACCAAGATGAGCCCGGGCCTGGAGCGATTGCTCGAAGATATCGAACCCGGCGATCGAGGCCCGGCCGGAAGTCGGCGGCATGAAGCTCGACAGGATCCGCATCGTCGTGCTTTTCCCGGCGCCGTTCGGCCCGAGGAATCCCATGATCTCGCCTTTCCCGACTTCGAAGCTCAGGTCCTGGATGGCAGTGTGCCCCGCGTAACGTTTCGTTAGGTTTTCGACTTTGATCATGGAAACGGTAATGCTCTCAGACAACTCAGTCCGGGAAAGCGTTGCAGATTTATTCGGATTTCAACGCGCGGTCAAAGGAACAGTCTCCATTGCCTGGCCGCCGCCGTTCGCCCGGATAATGCCGACCGTGAAATCAACCTCGGTGCCCGATCCAGCTTTAGCCAGCAAACTCTCCACCTGTTTCGCCGAGGTCACGTTGTATTTGCCGATCCGATAAATCACCAGCCCGCGCTGGATGCCGGCCCGATCGGCGGGACTGTCCGGCTCGACCGCGCTGATCAGCACGCCTTTTCCCGGCGCGTACCCGAGCGCATCCGTCAGGTCCGGCGTCAGATTTTGGAGCTGCATCCCGAAAAGCTTTTGCGCGTTCGAACCGCTCTCCTCCGGCTCCGGCGA
The DNA here is from genome assembly GCA_035941675.1 of Chthoniobacterales bacterium. Classification (GTDB taxonomy): domain Bacteria; phylum Verrucomicrobiota; class Verrucomicrobiia; order Chthoniobacterales; family UBA10450; genus AV80. Next base: position 64,520 of record DASZDT010000024.1, on the reverse strand, counting down.
TTTTGATTTCGGCGGTGGCTGATTCTTCGCGATCTCCTTGAATTGGTTCACGCTCGTTCGGACCGTTTCCGCGGGAATGGCGAACCCGAGGCCCTGCGTCGGGACTCCCTGCGGGGTGAACGCCAGCTTCGCCGAGCTGACCCCGACCAGCCGTCCGCCCAGATCAACCACCGGCCCGCCGCTGTTCCCGGGATTAATGGCCGCGTCGGTCTGGAGCAAATTTTTGTATTCGACTTCTTCGACCGTGATGTCGCGCTTCGTTCCGCTGAGAACGCCGCGGCTGATCGAGCTGCCGTAGCCGAGCGCGTTCCCGACCACGAGCACCGTCTGGCCCAGCAGATTCGGCGACACGTTGTTCAAGTCGATAAACGGAAAGTCCGCTTTCGCCTCGATCTTGATCAAGGCGAGGTCCTTCTTCTCGTCGCCCGTGATGTAACGCGCGTTGTAAACTTTCCCGTCGTTCATCGTCACCTCGATCTTCAGGTCGGCGGCCCGCTGGACGACGTGCTCGTTCGTCACGATGTAACCGGCGGGATCGATGATGAACCCGGAGCCGAGACTTTGCAGCGTCTGCCGGATTTCGCGCGGCTGGCTGCGATAATTCCCGAAGTATTGCGCCGCAAAATCTTCAAACGGATCGCGGACCCGGCGGCGAACCACGCGTTCCGTATTGATGTTGACGACCGCGGGCAAGACCTTCGCCACGGCGAGCACCGCGGGTTCGGAGGCGGGATCGCTCTGGGCTGAGAGCGTCTGCGCCGTCAGCATGGCGACAAATGTCGCTCGCCATAAAATGCGCTGTGTCGTCATCTCGCGCTGCAAGTAACGAGGCAGCTTTGGGACTGTCAACTTGCCGCCCCGCGGGATGCCGTCGAGATTGGCGGCGCCATGCACCCTTTGTTTGCCACTCGCGCCAACCTCGATTTGCTCGAGGAAAATTATCAGCGCTGGCAGGAAAACCCCGAGTCGCTCGACCCGAGCTGGCTCGCGTTTTTCGAAGGCTTCGAGCTGGGCGACTTGCAATTGAGGAACGGCGCCGCGGCGCTGGCCGGAGCCCCGCCCGCCGAGACGGGCGATCAGCCGCTCCAAACCCGGGTCGACGGCCTCGTTTACGCGTATCGCACCCTCGGGCACACGATCGCGCGCATCGACCCGCTGGCGGAGAAACGCCCCTCAAACCCGCTCCTCACTTTGCGCGAGCTCGGGTTCAGCGAAAAGGATCTCGATCTCGTCGTCGGCTCCAAATTCTTTCTCGACGGCCGCCGGATGACGCTGCGCGAAATGATCGCGCTCCTCGAAAGCATCTATGCGGAATCGGTCGGCTCCGAGTTCCAACACATCCAGAATCCGCGGATCCGGAACTGGGTCCGGCATCGCCTGGAATCGCGCCCGGCGAAACGCGACGCTTCCCGCGCGACCGAGATCAAGATTCTGCGGACGCTGTTGGAAGCGGAGACTTTCGAGACGTTCCTCCATACCCGTTACGTCGGGCAAAAACGCTTTTCGCTCCAGGGCGCCGAATCGCTCATGGTCATTCTGGACGGCGTGCTCCAGCGCTGTGCGCGGCACGGCATCGAAGAAATTTGCATGGGCATGGCCCACCGCGGCCGGCTTAATGTCCTCGCGAATTTCCTCAAGAAATCGCTTCAGGTCATCTTCACGGAATTTTCCACGAACTACATCCCCGATCTCGTGGCCGGCGACGGCGACGTGAAATATCATCTCGGCTATCGCACCGTCCGGAAACTGGAGACCGGCACCGAAGTCGAGATTCGTCTCGCGGCCAACCCGAGCCATCTCGAGGCCGTGAATCCAGTCGTGGAAGGAACCGCGCGTGCCCGGCAGCGGATGCGTGGCGACACCGAGACGCGCCGCAAAGTCTTGCCGATCCTGATCCATGGCGACGCCGCCTTTGCCGGGCAGGGCATCGTCGCCGAAACGCTCAACATGTCGCAGCTCCACGGCTACGGCACCGGCGGCACTGTTCACATCGTGGTTAACAACCAGATCGGATTCACGACCCTGCCCGAGGACGCGCGTTCCTCGATGTATGCGACCGACATCGCGAAAATGATCGAGGCCCCGATCTTCCACGTGAACGGCGACGATCCGCTCGCCGTCGATTTCGTGACGGAGCTGGCGCTCGATTTCCGCCAGGAATTTCGCCGCGATGCCGTGATCGACATGTATTGCTATCGGCGCTACGGCCACAACGAAGGAGACGAACCGTCGTTCACCCAGCCCGATCTTTACGCGAAGATCCAGAAACGTCCGCCGGTCGCCCAGCTTTTCAGGAAGGAACTGGTCGACGCTGGGAAATTGAGCGAGGACGAAGCGGCCAGTCTCGCGGCCGAATTTGAGATGCGTCTCGAACTGGTGCTCCAGGAAGTGAAATCGATCGAGGAAGAGGAGGCGACCGACAAGGCGCGCTTCCAGGAATCGACCGCGGTCTTTCAACCGCAATACACCAGCGACTGCCGGTCGACCGCCATCAGCCCGGAGATGCTCAAGCAAATCGTCGACGGCCTCACGCGCGTGCCGGAGGATTTCGCCGTCATTCCGAAAATCAAAAAGAACGTGCTGGATCGGCGGCGCGAGATTTTCGAGGCGGGCGGTCCCTACGAATGGCATTACGCGGAGGCGTTGGCGTTCGGGTCGCTGCTTCTCGAGGGCATTCCCGTTCGGCTTTCGGGCCAGGACAGCCGGCGCGGCACTTTCAGCACCCGGCATTCGTTCATCTACGATGCGAAGACCGGCCGGCCCCACATGTCGCTGCTCCATCTGGCGCCGGACCAGGCGCGCATCTGCATCTACAATAGCCTCCTTTCCGAAGCCGCCGTGCTCGGATTCGATTACGGTTATTCGCTCGATTACCCGAACATGCTTTGCCTTTGGGAAGCGCAATTCGGCGATTTCGCCAACGGCGCCCAGGTCATCATCGACCAGTTCATCGTGCCGGCGGAATCGAAGTGGCAACGGCCGAGCGGCATCGTGCTGTTGTTGCCGCATGGTTACGAAGGGCAGGGACCCGAGCATTCCAGCGCGCGGCTCGAACGGTTCCTCCAGGCCTGCGCCGAGGAGAATATCCAGGTCTGCAACCTCACCACGTCCGCCCAGTACTTTCACGTCCTGCGCCGCCAGATGAAACGCGATTTCGTCAAGCCGCTCGTCATCATGACGCCGAAAAGTCTCCTGCGTTCCGAGCAGGCATCGTCGCCGGCGGAAGAGTTCACCGGCGGCGCGTTTTCGGAAATCCTCGGTTCCCCGGAAGCCGGGCCGGCCGAGAAAATGAAGCGGGTCATTCTCTGTTCGGGCAAAGTTTATTACGACCTGCTGAATTACCGCCAGGCCGAGGGAATCACGAACGCCGCGATCGTCCGGATCGAACAACTCTATCCGCTCGCCGAAGCGAAACTGCGCGAAGCCCTGAAGCCGTTTCCGAAGAGCGCGAAGTTGATCTGGTGCCAGGAAGAATCGCAAAACATGGGCGCGTGGAGTTTCATGGAGCCGCGGCTTTGGGCGCTCTTCGGCCGGAAAATTTTGTATGCGGGCCGCAATGCGAGCGCGAGCCCGGCCGTCGGTTCGCTCGCCATTCACAAGCGCGAACAAGCGCAGTTGATCGCGGATGCGTTTAGTTTATAACGCGCCTAGTGTAACGGCTTCATGAGCCTCGAAGTAAAAGTGCCGGCCGTCGGCGAATCGATTTCCAGCGGCGTCGTTTCCGTCTGGCACAAAAAATCTGGCGAGCAGGTCAAGGCCGGCGACCCGCTTTTCACCCTCGAGACCGACAAGGTTTCGACCGAGATCAACGCCGAGAAAGATGGCGTGCTCAAGACCCTCGTGGAGGAAGGCGCGGAAGTGAAGATCGGCGACGTCGTCGCGACGATCGAAGCCGGAGCAGCGACCGAGAAAAAACCGGAAGCGACTCCGGAGAAAAAGGAAACGCCGGCCGCCAGCGCGCCGGCCGAAAAATCTTCCACCGCACTTTCGCCCGCCGCGCGGCGAGTTGTCACCGAAGAGAAACTCGATCCGCAGGAAATTCGCGGCACCGGGAAAGACGGGCGCGTAACCAAGGGCGACGCGATGAGTGCTGCGCAGAATCGCCCGGCACCTCGCGCGGCCGAGCCGCCCGCGGCGAAAGCGCAGGACGATCACGCGGAAGAAAAACCGGCGCCCGCTGCGGCGGTTCAGTCAGAGAGTGGCCGCTCGACCCGCAAGAAAATGTCGCCGCTCCGGCGCAAGATCGCGGCGCAGCTGGTGATGGCGCAACATACCGCCGCGATCCTGACGACGTTCAACGAATGCGACATGACCGCGGTCCAGGAGCTGCGCGCGAAATCGCAGGACGTGTTTACGAAGAAGAACGGGCTCAAGCTGGGGTTCATGTCGTTCTTCATCAAGGCCGCCGTTGAAGGATTGAAAGCCGTGCCCGCGATCAACAGCCGAATCGAAGGCGAAGATTTCATTCAGAATCATTACTACGACATCGGGGTGGCCGTTGGGACGGAGCGCGGCCTCGTGGTTCCCGTCGTGCGCGACGCGGACAAGAAAAGTTTTGCCGACCTGGAACGCGACATCGCTGATTTCGCAACCAAGGCGCGCGAAGGAAAAATGAAGATCGAGGACCTGCAGGGCGGGACGTTCACGGTCTCGAACGGCGGCGTTTACGGTTCACTGTTGAGCACGCCGATTTTGAATCCGCCCCAGAGCGGAATTCTCGGGATGCACACGATCCAGAAACGCCCGGTCGCCGTGGGCGACGAGATCAAGATTCGCCCGATGATGTATCTGGCCTTGAGCTACGATCACCGCGCCGTGGATGGAAAGGAAGCGGTCACGTTTCTCGTGACAGTGAAGCAGTGCATCGAAGATCCGACGAAGCTGCCGCTGGATTTCTAGCTTCTGGATCTAGCTGAAAGATAGCGGATACTTTGCACTGCCTGCGGCGGAATAAACGCCCCAGTGCGTTTCGAAGGCGCCTGGGTCCGTACTCTTCCGGTCCTCGTCATACATTTCAAAAAGGTAACAGGCGATTTTCTTGTTTGGAACTCTGGGTGTTCCAGCGCCGCTCTCGCAATACCTGACCAGGTTTTGGTTGAATGTTTCGGCGTTCGCGATCGAGGCATCGGTCCCACCGGCGGTGGGCCATCCACACTCCCCGACCACGATGGGGAGATTACCGAAGCCGTTCTTCGCCAGAGCAACCGACAGGGCATCGTAAGAAGCGGAAAAAATATTCTTGTAGGTGTTTTTGCCGTCATGCACCCAATGATCCGGACCGGCGGTGAACAGGCAGTAGTCCAGGGGAACATCCGCCTGATTGCTCAGCCGCACGAGATACGGATAGATGTTGACCATGAACTCAGAACCGGATTTCCGGATCACATCGCAAACTCCGACAATGATGTTGAGCAACGACGGATTAAAGCTGCCCGCCGATGGAGGATAAGAATTGCCCATGATCGAATAGTTAAAGGGAATGGTGACTTTGATGTTCAAGCTGGCCGCCTGGATTGCGTTGTAGACATTCGTGATGGCTGGAACAACGAAGCTGTTGAATTGCCCGTTCCACCACGCCCCCAGCGGCTCGTTGCCGACGCAAACGGTCGTGATCGTACCCGAATACTGCTGAATGGCTTCAAGCAGTTTGCTCGTCTGCCCATTTGCCAGCGCGGACAGCTCGTCGTTGGGGACCCCAACCAAAACCTTTAGATCCTTCGATCTGGCTGCCTGAAGGAAGTCAGACTGGGAGTAATTGAACATTTTTACAGAGGTTATCCCCGCCGATTGGATTTGCGCGGCGGCCGTTTGGGGGGCGATCGGATCGCTCTGAAATGTGTTACTGAAATTTACGCCGATGGAACTCATACTGTTTGACTCCTTCATTTGGTAATCGCCGCGCCGTTAGCGATCGCGGAGTAAATTCTGGGGCACGGTGGACAGTTTAAAGATGCGATGAGACCTATACGACCTATTTTATAACGATGGAAAAATTTGACGTCACCATCATCGGTTCGGGCCCTGGCGGCTATGTCGCCGCCATTCGCGCGGCGCAGCTCGGCCTCAAAACCGCGATCGTCGAAAAGGACAAGGAGCTCGGCGGGACCTGCCTCAACATCGGTTGTATCCCGAGCAAGGCGCTGCTCAGTTCGAGCGACCATTACGTCTTCGCGAAAAAGGAAGCGGGCAAGCACGGCATCGTCCTGGAAAACGTCGGGCTCGACCTGGCGAAGATGCTGGCCCGCAAAGACAAGGTCGTGAAGACCATGAACAGCGGCGTGAAGATGCTGATGAAAGGGAACAAGATCACGACCTTCCAGGGTTTGGGCACCGTGACCGCGCCGGGCCGCATCTCCATTAAACCCGACCAGGGCGACGCGCAGGAAATCGAGACGAAGAACGTCGTCATCGCGACCGGCAGCGTGCCGGTCGAGCTGGCCAACATGAAATTCGACGGCGACGTCATCGTCAGCAGCACGGAAGCGCTCACCTTCCACAAGGCGCCGGAAAAGCTGCTCGTCATTGGGGGCGGCGCGATCGGGCTCGAATTGGGTTCGGTCTGGAGCCGGCTGGGTTCGGAAGTGATCGTGCTCGAATTTTTGCCGCGGATCGCGCTCGGGTTCGACCTCGAGCTGGCGAACCTGCTCCAGAAATCGCTCACCGCCCAGGGCATGACGTTCCATCTCGAAACGAAAGTCGGTTCCGTGAAAGTCGAGAACGGGCGCGCCGTTGCCACCGCGACCAAGGGCCAGGAAGAATTGAAATTCGAAGCCGACAAAGTGCTGGTGTCGGTCGGGCGCCGTGCTTTTGCCAGGGGCGTGTTTGGCGAGAAACTCGGAGTCGCGATGGACGATCGGGGCCGGATCAAGGTCGACGAGCATTTCCGGACCAACGTCGAAGGCGTGTATGCGATCGGGGACGTCATTGCCGGGCCGATGCTGGCCCACAAAGCCGAGGAAGAAGGGATCGCCTGCGTCGAAATGATCGCCGGCAAAGCGGGCCACGTGAATTACGAAGTCATTCCCGGAATCATTTACACGAACCCGGAGCTGGCCGGTGTCGGTCTCACGGAAGACATGGCGAAAGAGAAGGGCATGAATGTGCGCGTCGGCAAGTTCCCTTTCCGCGCGAACGGCCGGGCGGTGGCGAACGAGGATTACGAAGGTGTGGTGAAATTCGTGGCGGACGCGGAAACGGACCGCATTCTCGGAGCGCATATCCTGTCGCACGCGGCCTCGGAATTAATCGCGGAGACGGTCGCGGTGATGGAGTTCGGCGGCAGTTCGGAAGATCTCGGTCGCACGGTCCATGCGCATCCGACCCTGAGCGAGGCGGTCAAAGAAGCCGCGCTCAGTGTGGAGAAGCGGGCCATTCACATCGGCAACCGCTGATTGACAAGCGCGCCTCCTTTGGGCAAATCGGCGGCATGATTCGCCGCCTCGCGATCGTCATCGTCTTCCTGCTCGTGGTCACCGGCGCCCACGCCGCTTCGGGAATCGTGGTCGCGATCCGTTATCTCCAGGCTCAGGGCGAAAGCCATGCCCATCTTTTTCTTTATCGCGAAGACGGAACGTTGCTTCGCCAATTAACGAAGGAAGAGCGCGGCCAGGACCTCGACCCGATCTTCGCACCCGACGGCGAGACGATTGTGTTCACCCGCGAGATCGCCGAAAACAAGTTCGAGTATTGGAGCGTCGAACCGAAAGGCGCAGGCTTGAAGCAGCTCGATGCCCAGCCGGAATGGTACGCGAACACCAAGAGCGCGGCGTATTTCGTCTGGCCGGAAATCGAGGGCTCGGGCGACGATGAAAGCGCGCCGACCTTTGGCGAACGGACCCAGCGATTCCGCGCGCCGGACGGCAGCGTCGAGCTGATTCTCAAGGAGGTGAAAGGGGACGAAGGCGATGCCGAGAACGGGCCGGAGCACGGCAAACACTACGTTTTGCGCGATTTGAAAACCGACAAGTCGACGGCGTTTCCGAAAATGCCGGGATTCGAGGGCGCGGTCGAACAACTCGAGTTGAAAGGCAGCAAAGAGACCCGGTTCCTTTTCGATCCGCCGCTGCGTCTCGCCTTTTTTGGCGTGCACCTCAACAGCACGGATGGCGACACCGACTACGCGCTCGACCTGACGAATCGTCGTTTCGTTCGGCTGTCGCCAAACTGGGGCGCGCCCTTCCCGTTACCGGGCGACGGCGCGTTTTTGACGATGACCTACAACCGTTACGTTCCGATTCCCGGCACCAAAAAGACCGCGAATTGCAGTTACCTCGAACGCTGGGACGCCGCCCTGAAAAAGACGCGCTTCGCCCGCGAAGGAACGGCGGCGATCTGCTACGGCGCCTCGATGTACCGGCCGGGGAAAACGCCGGCGACAATCAACCTTCGCCGGAGCGGGGATTGAAGGCGGTTCTCGTCGTTGTAGCGACGGCGCTCTGTCGCCGTGAAAAGGCTCCGCCCACAACCAATCGTTGTTACGCCGACAGAGCGGCGTCGCTCCAACTCTGTTTATGAGCGACGCTGACATGAACGACAAACGCGCGTCGATCTGTGTTCTTCTTATCGCCGCCGCAGATCTTCTCTTCCATCTGCTGATCGCGAATCGGTACGGGATTTTTCGCGACGAACTCTATTACCTCGCTTGTTCCGAGCACCTCGGCGCGGGTTACGTCGACCAGCCGCCGCTGATTGCGTTCATCACCTGGATCGCGCGCCATCTCTTTGGCGAGTCGCTGCTCGGCCTGCGATTTCTCCCGGCGCTGGCCGGCGGGGCCACGGTCTGGTTAACGGGTAAACTGGCGCGCGAGCTCGGCGGCGGCGTGTTCGCACAGGGACTGGCCGCGGTGGCGTGCTTCGCTGCGCCGGTTTTTCTCCTCATGCATCACCTGCTGACGATGAATGCGTTCGAGCCGCTCATCTGGCTCGCCTGCGCCTGGTGCATCGTGCGCGCAACCGATCGCGACGAACCACGTTACTGGCTCTGGTTCGGCATCCTGATCGGCGTCGGGATGGAGAACAAATACAGCACGGCGTTCTTCGCCTTCGCGGTCGCGGCCGCTTTGCTGCTCACGCCGCAACGCCGGTTCCTCACCAGCAAATGGCTCTGGCTCGGCGCGCTTTGTTCGCTCCTCATTTTTCTGCCCAACCTGATCTGGCTGTTCCGCCACGATTTTCCGTTCCTCGAATTGATGCACAACATTCGGAAGATTGATCGCGACGTCGTGCGCGGGCCGGTCGCCTTCGTCGTGGACCAGGCGATGATCATGAACCCGATCCTGTTCCCGCTCTGGATCGTCGGCCTCGTCTGGCTTTTCCTGAGCGGGACCGGAAGCCGTTATCGCCTCCTGGGATGGATTTACGTGCTGGTTCTGATCGCGTTCGTTGTTCTGAAGGGTAAGAATTATTACGTGGCGCCTGCGTATGCGATGCTGTTCGCCGCGGGCGCGGTTGCGTTTGAGAACATCAGCCGGCTCAGGATGAGATGGAGCCGGCCTGTTTATGTCGCGGCCATCGTGCTGATCACTGCTTTGCTCGCACCTCTCTCCGTGCCCGTTTTGTCGGCCGAGAATTACATTCGTTATCAAAAGTCGTTAGGCTTCGAACCGCCGAAGAGCGAGAATCAGCCGAGCGGCCCGTTGCCCCAACATTTCGCGGACGAATTCGGTTGGGAGGACATGGCGCGGAAAGTCGGCGAGGTTTACAACGCGCTTCCGCCCGGGCAACGGGCGAAAACGGCGATCTTCGCCAACAGTTACGGCCAGGCAGGTGCCGTCGATTTCTTTGGCCAGAAGTACGGCCTGCCGAAGGCGATCAGTAACCACCAAAGCTACTGGCTCTGGGGCCCGCGCGATTACACCGGCGAAAGCGTCATCGTCCTCGGCAGTGACGGGACCGGCGACCGCGAACATTTCGCGAGCGTCGTCTCTGCTGGGCGGACGGATCATCCCTATGCGCGGCGCGACGAGCACTTCGACATCTTCGTTTGCACCGGGCTGAATACGACGCTGCAAAAGCTGTGGCCGAAAGCGAAGAAGTGGAATTGATTTCTGTAGCCGTCGCCCTCTCGGCGACGTGAGCGGAGTCGCTAAGTCCGCGTCAATCTCGCGCGGCCCCGCAGGGCCGCGGCTACAGAAGAGTCGAAAATCTGCGATGATGTCGCGACTGTGGAAAGCACTGGTGCCATTCTGTTGCGAAAGCGAAAGCTCAGCGATACCAGCCTCATCATCTCGTGGTGCACGGAGTCGTTAGGCTGCATCCAGACCGCAGCCAAAGGAGCGCGCCGCGCGAAAAGTCCGTTCGCCGGCAAGCTCGATCTTTTCTTTGAAGCGGAGATCCAGATCGCGCGCAGCCGGAAATCGAGCCTGCACACCCTGAGCGAAGTCGCGCTCCGGAATCCGTTCAGCGGGATCCGGCAGAATCTGCGGCGCACGCAGGCGGCCTCTTACTTCGTGGAGCTGATCGAGCTTTGCACCGAATCCGATCATCATGAACCGGAGCTGTTCTCGCTCCTGCGGCGCGCGTTCGCTTACCTGAACGACAACGATCCCGATCTTCGCGCGGTGCTGCATTTTGAAACGGAGCTGGCTCGGATCGCCGGGGTGCACGACACGAAAACGGTGAAGAGCAATCCAGCCCTCGCGCTTGCGAATCTCTTCGGCCGATTGCCGTCGTCGCGCGCAGATCTGCTCAAAACGGTTAAGAAAACGTAACGGTCGCGTTACCGCAGGCCGATTGCCGATCTTCGCGCAACCCATAGGGTGCGGTCATGAAGGGGTTTCGTCTGGTCATCGTCCTGGCGATCGCGAATTGCCTGGCCGCATTGGCGGGCGAGACCTCGAGGATCGATCCAACCCATTCGACGATCGCGTTCAAAGTCCGCCACATGCTGGGGACGGCGAAAGGCACCTTCTCGAAGTTCAACGGGCGGATCGTGGTCGACCGCGATCATCCCGAGCAATCATCCGTCACGGTCACGATCGCCGCGGCCAGCATCGACACGGGCATCGCGAAACGGGACGAGCATTTGCGCGGCGAGCTTTTCGAGGTCGCGAAATATCCCGAGATCACTTTCAAGAGCCGCCGCGTGAAACAGACCGGCGCGAACAGCGGGGAGATCGCCGGCGACCTGACGATGCACGGCGTGACTCGCCCAATCATTTTGAATGTCCAGCTTCTTTCCGGCTCCGACGGCAATCGCTGGCGCGTGACGACCGCGCCGCTGCTGCGCAGCCAGTTCGGATTGGTCTTCAGCAAGAGCGCCGAGACCGTCTCGATGATTTCGGACGAAGTCGCCGTCGAGATCGAGATCGAAGCGGAACCGGCGCGCTAAATTGCGGGCGGAGTTTTTCTCGCTCCAAAGAAAACGGCGAGCAACGGCACCGCTCCGATGAGCGACGCAGCCGCCATTGCGCCAAGGTGAGCCGCGAAACCGGGGACGCGTTCGAAGATCGTCACGACATTGTTTGCGTCCGGTTGGTTGATCACACCCCAGAACGGGAGCAGCGTCGCCATGAGGGTGAAGAGCGCGGCGACGACGAGGTCACGCCCGACGAACGGCAGGACGACGTGACGCCAGCGCGCGAGTCCGGCGAGGCCATCCGATCGCGCGGCGTCGTCGAGCGCGCGCGGGCTGTGGGCGACTGATTTCCAGCAGAGCAGAAGAAAAAACCCGGTTACGACCCAGTTGCCGAACCACAAAGCATACGGGGCGGCGCGACTCGTCCCTTGGGCTTCGACGATCCATAGCGCCGGCGCGATCCAGAACAACTGCGCGATGACGACGAGGACGATGAGGCCGAAAGCGCCACGGCGTTTCCAGGCCAAGGAGGCCAGGGCGTGACTGAGCAACGCGTAAATGGCGAGCATTCCCGCGAGGTTGGCCGCGACGGCGATGAGACAAACGACGAGCTCGTGAGACATGGGTGAGGATTAGGTCGCCGCCGGGCTTGGCTTTCACCCAAAGTGCGGCGAATAATTGTGAGCCTATCAACTGGATGACGACGGTTTTCAAATCCGCTCGCGGAAAAATATGACGACGGCAACGATCCTGGCCTGGATCGGGACCGCCTGCTGGGGCGTCTGTTTCTGGTGGATGCACCGGCTTTCGGCGCGCCAGGAAATGATGCTGAAGGATCTGCATGACGTGACCAAGCGGATCGAGAAACTCTCGAAGGCGGAGCACGACCTCATCAGCGAGGTGCATCCCACCGTCGAGGAAATCAAGGAATCGGTGAAAGACGTGTCGGAAAAAGTTTCGTCGCAGAAAGGTTGAGCGAATTTAACGGAATGCGCATCGAGCCGCTTGGCGATTCCGCGTTGCTCGTTCGAGTGGCTGAAGAATTCGCGGCAACGGATACGCTCGAGGCCGTGGCGCGCGCCGCCCGGCAACTCGAGCTCGCGCAAATTCCGGGATTGATCGAGCTGGTCCCCGCCAACACGACGATCGGAGTTTTTCTCGAACCGACCGGCGCGGGGGCGTTCGACGAACTGCGAGCACGCGTTGAATGCGCCTTGGAAGGGAACGTGGATACAGCCCCGGCTCGCGTTGTCCCGATGATCGAGGTCCCGGTTTGTTATGAGAATGAGTTCGCGCCGGACCTCGAGGCGGTCGCACAGCACGCCGGCCTCGCGCCGGAGGAGGTTGTGCGCCGCCACGCAGACGCGGTTTACCGGGTCGGGTGCGTCGGATTCACGCCCGGCTTTCCTTACCTGAGCGGCTTGCCGCCGGAGCTGGCGACCCCGCGTCGTGCTTCGCCCCGAAAAGAAGTTCCCGCTGGCGCCGTGGCGATTGGTGGAACGCAGACTGGGATTTATCCACGCAAATCGCCCGGCGGCTGGAATATCATCGGCCGCACCTCGCTCCGATTGTTCGACGTCGAACGTGATCCGCCGGCCCTGTTTCAGGCGGGCGATCGCGTTCGGTTCCGAAAAATTTCGCGGGAAGAATTCGATGCCTTCGCGGTATGAAGGTTCTCGTTCGTTCCGCCGGATTTCTCGCTTCGGTGCAGGATTTCGGTCGCACCGGTTTTCGCCAATCCGGTGTTTCGCTCGGCGGCGCGCTCGATACGCATGCTTTGCGGGTCGCGAATGCGCTTGTCGGCAACGAAGAGGACGCGGCCGGCCTCGAAGTGACTCTGGGGAAATTGCGGCTGCGGTTCGAAGACAATCGAATCGTGGCCTGGTGCGGAGGCGCGTTTTCGGTTCGGATCGGCGACGCGAAACTTCGTCCGGGACACTGTGGATTTGTTGGGCAAGACGAGGAGCTTACGGTAATCGCTCCAGACAAGGGCGGGCGGGCATGGCTGGCGATTTCGGGAGGTATTGACGTGCCGTTGCTTCTGGGGAGTCGCTCGACGGATTTGCGGGGAGGTTTCGGTGGCCATGAAGGACGTGCGCTTCTCGATGGCGATGAACTCGCGCTAAACGTCGAGGAGGGGCGGTTTACAACTCGCCCCAAAGGCAACGGCGGTTTGGAAACCGCCGCTCCTTGGGGCGCTCCGGCAATTTGGGCGTCTGTTGAAAATTCAAACCCGGTGCTTCGGATCGTGCGCGGAACGGATTGGGATCGATTCACGGGCGGCGCCCAGCGCTCTCTCGTAAATGGCGCGTTCAGGGTCACCCCCGATTCGGATCGCATGGGCGCGCGTCTCGGCGGGCCCGAGCTGGCGCGCATCGACGCCGGCGATCTTCTTTCCGAGGCCGTCGTGCCCGGAACTCTGCAGGTCCCGCCGAATGGCCAGCCGATTCTTCTCCTCGGTGATTGCCAAACCATCGGCGGCTATCCGAAAATCGCGCACGTGATCACCGTGGATTTGCCGATCGCCGCGCAGCTCTGGCCGGGCGATGCCGTTCGTTTCCGCGAAGTATCGGTGGAAGAAGCCCGCCGCCTTCTGCGGGAACGCGAAGAAGATTTCGCCCGTTTCCGCGTTGGCCTCAGCCTGCAGCCGCGATGAACGTCGTTGTCGATCTCAATTCCGACCTGGGCGAGGGCGCCGGTCACGACAACGAAATCCTCGATTTGGTCAGCTCGGCCAACATTGCCTGTGGTTTTCACGCCGGCGATGCCTCGTCGATGTTAGCGACGATCCAGGCGGCGCTGGAACGCGGCGTGTCGTTAGGCGCGCATCCCAGTTTCGCCGACCGGGAAAATTTCGGACGAACCGAGACGACTCTGCCGCCGGCGGAAGTTTACGCGATCGTCGCCTACCAGATCGGCGCTTTCCATGCGCTCGCCCGGGCCGCTGGCGGACGAATGAACCACGTCAAAGCGCACGGCGCGCTCTATAACATGGCGGCCCGCGATCGTACTTTAGCGGACGTGATTGCGAACGCGGTCCTGGCCCTGGATCGCAAGCTGATCCTGTTCGCGCCCGCCGGCAGCCAGCTCGATTTCGCCGCGACGGAGCTCGGTCTCACGACGGCCTCCGAGGTTTTCGCCGATCGCAATTATCTGGCCGACGGCTCGCTCGTTCCGCGGAGCGACCCGCACGCTTTTGTACACGACCCAATCGAAGCGGCCGATCGGATCATCGGCATTTTGAGCGAAGGAAAAGTTCGCGCGGTCGACGGAACCGATCTGGAGATCGCCGCGACAACAGTCTGCGTTCATGGCGACAATCCCCAGGCGGTGGAGTTCGTTCGCAAGCTGCGCCACCGCCTGGAGCAGGAAGAGATCGAGATCGCAGCGCCGGTCGCGCCGGAATTGTAGCGCCCGCTTCGCGACCGTGGAAACGCCCGCGCAAAACGAAGGACATCTGGTTCGCCGGCTCGGCCCCCTCGATGCCACGATGATCGTCGTCGGCTCGATGATCGGCTCCGGTATTTTCATTACCTCGGCGGAATCGTCGCGGCTCACGGGCGCGCCTGGCTGGCTGCTGCTCGCCTGGGCGGTCGCGGGCGTGATGACAATGACCGGCGCGCTTTGCTGCGCGGAACTGGCCGCGATGATGCCGCGGGCCGGCGGCGTTTATGTTTTCCTGCGCGAAGCCTACGGGCCCTCGATCGGTTTCCTGTTCGGCTGGACCCTCTTTCTCGTTATCCAAACGGGGACCATCGCCGCGGTCGCGATCGCGTTCGCGAAATTCACCGGCGTTTTCGCGCCCGCCATCGCCGCCGACAATTTTCTCATCCGCCCGATTCACATTTTTGGCGGTTACGCCCTCAGCTTGTCGACCGAGCAACTGGTCGCCATCGCTTTGATTCTGCTCCTGACGTGGACGAACACTCGCGGTCTCGAGACCGGCAAAATGGTGCAGAACATTTTCACGTTGGCCAAGACAGCGGCGCTGCTCGCGGTCATCGTCATCGGGTTGTCGTTAGGCTGGAAATCGGAAAGCGCCGCCCGGGCAAGCGACTGGTGGAATTCCTGGCGCAACGGCTGGTCGCCGCAGAACGCCCAGCCGGGCCTGACGGTGGCCGGTTCGTTCGCGCTGATTTTGCTCTTTGGCAAAGCCATGGTCGGCCCGCTCTTCGCCCAGACCGCCTGGACCAATGTGACGTTCATCGGCGGCGAAGTGCGCGATCCCGGCCGCAACCTGGCGCGCGCCTTACTGGGCGGCTGCGGCCTCGTCGTCGTGCTCTACGTCGTCGCGAATCTCGCCTACGTCGCCGTGCTTCCGCTCTCGGAAATTCAGCATGCGCCGCAGAACCGCGTCGCCGTTGCGGTCATGAATTCGATCTTCGGCCGGCCGGGCGCGCTCGCCATGGCGGCAGCGATCATGATCTCGACCTTTGGTTGCAACAACGGGCTGATCCTGGCCGGCGCGCGCGTTTCCTACGCGATGGCGCGGGACGGTTTGTTCTTTCGTCGCACCGCCGCGATCAATCGTCACAGCGTTCCCGCAGCCGCGCTCGTCGCGCAGGCTGTCTGGACGGCGCTGCTCACGCTTCCGCGAACTGTCATCACCGATCCTGCCACCGGTGCGGTTAGCTACGGCAACGTTTACACGCAGCTCCTCGAATACATTGTCTCCGCCGACCTTGTCTTCTACGTGCTGCTCGTTGTCGCCGTGGTCGTGCTGCGAAAAAAACAACCAGACGCGCAGCGGCCGTACCGAACGTGGGGATACCCGGCTGTCCCGATTATTTCGGTCGTCCTCGCCGGGTTTCTCATCGTCGATCTCGCCTACCTCGCGCCGGCAACTTCCGGCATCGGTTACCTGATCGTGCTAACGGGGATTCCGGTTTATTTTGTCTGGCGTCGTGCCGAAGCTGGGGGGCGACGGTGAGACAAAAGCCGGGATTTAGCCCGCGACGAAAAAGCGATTGAAAGGGAAGACAAACGCGCCGGGCCGTGCGCGCGGTCTTTCTGCGCGGTTAACGCGCGTACATCGAGCTCTGCTCGCGGGTCCGGGTGGTCGTGGTCGTGGTGGTCTCAGCGGCGCAGCCGGCGAGGAAAATCGCGACCAGGCCAAGGAACGTCAGTGCAATCAGGTTCTTCTTCATTGTGCATCTAAAACGAATACCGGTCGCGATGTGGACGTGTCCGAATGACATCGGGCAAGAGCGCGCGTATCGTCCCTCATGAAATCGCTCTCTTTGGCTTTGCTCGCCGCGTGCGCTTTCGGTCTCGCCGGATGCGTCACCGAAACAACCAAGACCAGGACCGTGCAAAATTCGCCGGACCCGACGAGCACTCGGGTTCACACCCAGGAGGAACTTCGCAAGACCGGTGAGTCGCAAACCGGCCCAGCCCTGGAGAAAATCGACCCAGCTATTACCGCCTCGGGCTCACGCTAATTCCGAATTTGTGAAATCGCTTCGCTACTTTTTTTGCGTCGCTTTGCCGCCCGTCGCGGTCTTGATGACGGGCCGGATCCTGAGTTTCGTCCTGAGCCTCTTCCTCACTTTGCTGGGCTGGATCCCGGGAGTCATTCACGCCTGTCTGGTGGTGAATGATTACGAGGCCGGGCACCGGAAATCGTAAACGGACGTTGCGTCTGACACAGGCGGCCTAGAGATCGCTCTCGCTGCCGAACTTTTCCCGCAGCTTGTCCGTCGTCCGGGTAACCGCGTTCAGAGTTTTGTCTTTCACGAATCCGGTCTCGGCGTGGAGCTGGTTGATCGCGCGATCCATTGCGGTCTTGATGCTCGCCGCGGTCCCGCCCTTCTCGACCTCGCGCACCACCACGCCTTCCAACCGCGCGATGACCGCGTCCACCGTGTAAGCCGGGCGCACCTTGAACTCTCCCGGGTCGTGGTCCCTGATCGCGCTGTAAACGTCGATCACTTCTTCGCTGTGCGAGCCCCAGCGCAGCACCTTGTAAAAACGCGCGCCTTCCCGATCGCCTTTCAAGATCAAATCGAGGACCGCCGCCCCGAGCGATACCGGCATCAGCACGAGGTCGCGCACGTTATCGAGAAACATCTTCAGCTGAAACACCGCGACGTCTCGCCAGAACTTCCACCGTTCGTTCTCGCTCGCCGGGCCGCCCGCCGTCAGAATTCCTTCGTCATTCGTCATTCGTGCTTCGGCCTTATTTCAGCGTTCCCTTTTCCACGTACCATTTCAAAAATTCCGGCGCCAGCCGTCCCGCTTTCACCGACGGATCGGTCGCGACCCACGCTTTCGCTTCATCGATCGACTCGGTTTTCAGGACGAAGATCCCGCGCACATTCCGTCCCGAGAAATCTTCCGTCGGACCGGCCTTGAACAATTTCCCTTCCGCCGCCAGCCGCTGCATGTTGGCCATGTGACCTTCCTGGAGCCGATCCAGCTCCGCCTTTGGCAGGTCGGGCGCATTCGGCGGACGCACCAGCAGCACCAGGAAGAATGAATCGAACTGAATCGGTGCCGCGCTCGCCTGCGGCGACGCTGACGGCGGGACTTTGGTTTCCTCCGCCGCGCGAACCTCACCTGCCAACACCACGACAACCAGCCAGCAAACAACTCGAATGACCATATCCGCAGGTTGGTCGCGGAGCTGATTGTCACTCAAGAAAATTCCGAATCTCGCCCGAGGGCCGCTTACTTTCTGGGCTCGCTTAGATAACTCGCAACGTTTCCCGGGCTTCGACGGTTTGGCCGGTTGGTAGTCGCGGTGGTCGTGTGTAGAGTTTCATTCCATGAGAAACATTGCGCACAAAATCTGGCGGGAATGGCTTCGTCCTTTCGCGCTGGTCGCCCTCATCGCGTCCCCGTTTAAGTCAGCCATCGCGGACTGGAACTGGGTGCCGACCGGGTCGATGAAACCGTCGATCCTCGAAGGCGAACTGGTTTTCGTAAACAAACTCGCCTACGACCTGAAGGTGCCGTTCACCACTGTGCATCTCTCCACCTGGGCGAATCCCGCCCGGGGAGATGTCGTCGTGTTTTTCTCTCCGGCCGATGGCACCCGGCTGGTGAAGCGCGTCGTCGGTTTGCCCGGCGACAAGGTCCAGCTGAAGAACGACGTGCTCTATCTCAACGGCGTGCCGCAACAATATTCGGCCGCCGATTCGGCCCCGTTCCGGCATGACGTCTTTGAGGATGAGAACCCGGTGGTCGCCGTCGAGCACCTGGAAGCATGCGATCATTACGTCCTCGGTTTGCCGGGTCGCGAGGCCTTGCGGAATTTCGGCCCCATCGTTGTGCCGCCCAATCAATATTTCATGATGGGCGATTCCCGCGACAACAGCGCCGACTCCCGCTACATCGGCCCGGTTCCGCGCGAAAAAATCGTCGGCCGCGTCCCGCGAGTGATTTTCTCCTTCGATCCTTCGCGGCACTACCTGCCCCGCCCGCAGCGCGTGCTCGAGTCGATGAACCTCGACGGCGCGTAGGCTCCGGCGATGCGACGGCTCTCCACCTGGGCGAGAGTGCGGAATGTCTGGACGGATCGTGGCGGCATTGTGCGGGGTTTGGTTGCTTCCGAGCTGGGTTTCGGGCGCGGAGAAAGCGAACGCCCGGCCGGCGACGTTGTATTTCGAAAGCGGGAGCAGAAAGATCCGGGCGGATCGTTATGCGCCGGTCGGAACGCCGTCGGAGCGCGCGGTGATGGTGCTCTACGGCGCCGGCGGAATGGTCTTTGACGGGCCGAGCATGAAGCGCGTGGCGCGTTCGCTCGCCGAGGAGGGCGACGCGGTTTATCTGCTGCATTACTACAACCGAACGGGCTCGATCGTGGCGATCGATTCCACGATGCGACGCCATTTTTTCGAGTGGCTCGCGACCGTGAAGGACGGGATCGCGTGGGTGCACGAGCGCGAGGCGAAAAGGCCGGTCGGGATTTACGGATATTCGCTCGGCGGTTTCCTGGCGATCGCGGCGGCGTCAGACAATAAGCTGGTGGGCGCCGTCGCAGAGCAAGCCGGCGGGATCTGGGGCGGGGATCCGAAACGCGTGGGGAAAATGCCGCCCGTCTTGATGGTCCACGGCATCGAAGACAAGCGGGTGCAGTTTGAAAAATTCGCCAAGCCGCTGCTGCGCGTTTTGCGCCAACGCGGCGGCCACGTGGAAACGGATTTTGTAGCCGGCGAAGGCCACGTGTTCACCGGGCCGGCGATGGCGAAGGTCCGGCCGCACGTCGCGAATTTCTTTCGCGCACGACTGCGTTAGCCGTGGTGTTGGAGCCGCGCTTCGGCCAGGTCGATGTCGTGCTGGATGCGGCGAAGGACTTCGTCGTTGATCGATTCTTCGTTGCGCAGCGCGATGACGGTGTCGCGCTCGGTCTGCAACGCTTCGCGGGCCAACTCCTCGAAGTCGCGCGAGTACAAATGCCGGACGCTTTCTTCCTTCGATTGCTTGCTGAGTTGCCGGATGCGATCGGCGTATTCGGACCGGAGACGTTCGATGCTCTCGGGCCGGGAACGGCCGGACGCGCCGAGATCTTCGATCCGCGCCAGGGCTGCTTCGTTGGCGCGCAAACGGGCCAGGCGTTCTTCCTTGTCGATCGCGTGGTCGTCGACAATCCCGAGCCATCCAACCAGCGGCTTGATCGTGAGCCCTTGCAGAATCAGCGTTCCGAAAATGACGCCGAACGTGACCAGCAGTATGAGGTCGCGGCCGGGGAAAGGCTGGCCGTTCGCCAGAACAAACGGAATGGCGAGCGCGCCGGCGAGCGAATCGGCGCCGCGCATTCCAGTCCATGCGATCAACGCGGTCTGTTGCCACGGCGCGGGGTTTCGGCGGCGGAACGCGCGGCTAAAAAGGCGCGGGATATAAGTGGCGGCGAAGAGCCAGAGAAATCGCGCGAGCACGAGCGTGAGCAGGATCAGCCCGGCGAGTTTCGCGATGGAAAAGCCGGCGCCGGGTGGGAGGGCGTGGATCAGCTGCGGCAGTTGGAGGCCGATGAGCATGAACAGGATTCCGTTCAGGATGAACACCGCCATTTGCCAGACCGGCACGGCCTGGAGCCGCATCCGTCCGCTCAAGACGCGCGGCGCCCGCCAGCCGTAAAAAATTCCAGCGATGACGACGGCGAGGATGCCGGAAACGTGGAGCTTTTCTCCGGCGAAGTAAGCCACGTACGGAGTCAGCAGCGACAACATGGTTTGGACCGGCGGGTCGTCGAGGCGCTTCTGGACTTGCGCCGCCAGCCAGCCGGCCGCGAGCCCGACCGCGATGCCGCCGGCCGCGACGAAAACGAATTGGAGACCGGCGTGGGCGAGGGAGAAGCTCCCGGTCAAAACCGCGGCGACGGCAAAGCGGAAGGAGATGAATGAGGTGGCGTCGTTCACCAGGCTCTCGCCTTCGAGGATGACAATGATCTTGCGCGGGACCTTGAGGTTTTGCGTGACGGCCAGCGCGGCGACGGCATCGGGCGGCGAGATGAGGGCGCCGAAAACAAATCCGACCGCCCAGGGCAAGCCGGTCAAGCCGTGGAACACCCAGGCAGTTGCCGTCATCGTCAGCAGGACGAGGAAGATGGCGAGCGGGAGGATCGAGCGAAGATTGGAGCGGAAATCCCGCCAGGAAGTATAAACGGCCGCGGGGTAAAGGAGCGGCGGCAGAAACAAATTGAAAACGAGTTGAGGCTCGAGATGGATCGCCGGGAGCCCGGGCACAAAGGCGAGAGCTCCGCCAGCCACGGTGAGCAGGATTGGATAAGGGACGTTGATCTTCCGCGCGACAATCGCCAGCAGCGTCACGACGACGAGACAGATCAGGATCAGTTCGACCATGGTTGTTGCGTGGAATCAAAGGCGAAAAGCCGCGATTCTGAAACGCAAAAACGACGACCAGACCAGACGGCGTGAGATCAACTCGGACGTCGGATTAGTCGCCGCTGGCCTTCCCGGCGTCGCCCTTCTCCTCCCACCGCGGGCCATCCAGCTTGGCCTCGAGGATCGAGTTGTGGCAATTGGTGCAGCGCGATAAGATTTCGCAACACGCGCCATCATTCTTTTCTCGTTCCCAAACTCTGTTTGGGAACGCACTTGTCTTCGAAACTCTGTTTCGCCGCGCGGGCAACAGAGTTGCCGGGACACTGGCATTCCCAAACAGAGTTTGGGAACGAGGAGGTTTCGCGGAAGCGATGGACGGCGCGCGGTGAAAAGTGACACGCGGTTTGGGACCCGCTTTTTTATCGATCTTCAGAATCGTCAGAATCCCGCCTATCTCGCGTTGCTTTCCCAAACCTTCTGTCCTTCTCGAATCAAATCAGGACACGACCCGGACGGAACACGCGGCGGCGGCATTCGCGTTCCGCAGGCAAGTGACAAGAGGCGGCAGCCGTGGGACGAGTAAGGCCTGATGAAAAAGAGGGGCGGCATTTTTCTCGCGACACTTTTCGTGGCGGCGATTTCGGCGCAGGCGCAGACGGATTACGGCAAAGAGATCGAGAAATGGCGGAGCGACCGGGAAACGAACCTGAAAAAAGAAACCGGCTGGCTGACCGTCGCGGGATTGTTCTGGTTGAAGGAAGGGACGAACACGGTCGGGGCGGGAGAGAACTTCGATGTCCGGTTAACGGACAACTTTAAGCAGGGGAAATTCGGCGAGATCGAGTTCAAGAATGGCGCCGCGACCTTGAAGGTCGAGAACGGCGTGGAGGCGCAGGCCGATGGGAAGAGTATTGCCGCGCCGGTGGCTCTGGTGTCGGATGAGAATGGCAAGCCGACGGAGATTCGCACCGGGACGCAGACGTTTTTTCTGATCAAACGAGAAGAGCGGACCGGCATCCGGCTCAAGGACAGCAACAGTGAGGCGCGCCGGAACTTCCAAGGAATGCACTGGTTTCCGGCCGACGAGAGTTACAAGGTGGTCGCGCGCTTCGAGCCGTTCGCGGAGCCGAAGGAAATCTCGGTGCCGAATGTTCTCGGGGGAAAATTCAAGATGAAGAGCCCGGGCGCTCTCAAGTTTTCGCTGAAAGGAAAAGAATACGCGCTCCAGCCGGTCGACGAAGGGGATGGGACGCTGTTCATCATCTTTCGCGACAAATCGAGCGAGAACGAAACCTACAAATCGGGGCGGTTTCTTTACGCGGACAAGCCGGTGAACGGAGAGGTGGTGCTCGATTTCAACAAGGCCGAGAATCCGCCGTGCGCCTTCACGGCCTATGCGACCTGTCCGTTACCGCCGCCGGGAAACAGCCTGGACGTGGAGATCAAGGCCGGCGAAAAACGTTACGATCATTGACGGGTTGATTCGCGTTGTGCTGGCGGAGACGAGTCGGTAGTGTTCGCGCCACGGATGAAAAAACGGAAACCGCCAGGGCGCGAGAGCAAGCCGTCGAAAAAAACAGCGGCCGCGCCGCGAGCGACCGAGGAACGCGTGCCGGGCGGCGACGAGATTACACAGAGCGCGGCCTTTCGCCGGGCGGCGATCGACGCGGAGACGTACGCGCGCGATCCCAAGCAATTGCGGCAACTGGTGGAAGACGCGGTCGGCAAAATTAGCGTCATTCCGCGCGGGCCCTTCACCGATACGTGGCCCTATCTGATGGCGATGATCCGGTTGATCCGCGATTATCACCGCGCCGAGTATCGCGATATTTCAGAGCAGAATTTGCGAATCGTCGTCGCGGCCATTCTCTATTTCGTTTCGCCGTTCGACGTCATTCCGGACTGGGTCCCGGTCCTCGGCCACATCGACGACGCTTTCGTGATCGCGCTTGCGCTCAAATCAGTGCGCCTCGATCTCGACACGTTCATGGCGTGGGAGACGGCGAGGATTTAAAGGGGAGAAACTAAGGGCCGGACGGTTTGGTCCAGAGCCGTTCTTCCTTCCGCACATTACCCTCGAAGCGAATGCTGTAGGCATCGTTGGGCTGAATGCGGAGCAGAGCGCCAGTGCTGTAGTTTACCTTTGCCGCCGAAGTCATTCCGCAATCGATAAGAAAGAGCAGTCCAGCGCATCGACTCACCATGACCCCCTGCTCTCGCGTGGCGTCGCCGTTGAATTTTACCCTGCCCGGCTTGTGGCCGACCACGAGGTGTTCCACTTGAGGCGCAAGGGCAAGCACATAGTTTCGCAAACGGTTCTCACTGTTTTGCCTGGATTCGGGCTTCTTCTCCCACCACGGATTGTCGAGCCTCGCCTCCAGGAGTGAGTCGCCATCCGACAGTGACCCGCCGCCGTAACCGTTGTTGGTTACATCAGTCTCCAGGTAGAGCCGCAAATCTACAAGCGACCGCGGGTGGCGGCCCGCGTCGGGCATATTGTTCGAGTTTGTATTGCCGGCATGGGCAAAGAACCAGCCGTGGACCCGCGCGGCGAAGGGCAGCGACCGCATGAATTGACCGAGCCCTAACGAATCCGTTCCGTTTTGGACGGCGGAGACATCGATGTTCCGTTGCCCCAATTCGGCGATGAACTCTTTGTTTTTATCGGTCGGATTAGCCAGGAATTCGGCCTCGTGGTTGCCCAACGTGACGATGACCTGGCCGCCGCCCGCTGGCGCGACTTTTTGAAGGTGCATGAAGAACTGAAGCACCTCAATGGACTGTCTGCCTTTGTCGATCATATCGCCGGTACAGACCAGGATGGCGTTGCCTGCCTTCCACTTCACGTTCGCGAGTTGATCGGGTTGCCGGCTTACTTCGTGGATGATCCCGCCTTTCACGAGCAGGTCGATAAGGCGGCCGTAATCGCCGTGCGTATCCCCGATGGCCCACACCGTGAGGATTGGCCAATCGGTTTGGACGATTGCCGGATTCTGCGACCAGTCGCGTGGCGGAACGCTCGGGGCCGGGGTCGGGGTCGGATCGGTCGCACGCGCGGCGGCAGACAAGCCGACGAATAGAGCGGCGCCGGCCGCGAGCGGGAACCAGCCCGAGCGAGGTAATAAGCTGGACTTGGGGATGCGAGAGAACATAAGCGATCTTTCTTTCCTGGCAGTTTCTTGGGGGTTAATTCCGAGAACTACGGCCACGATCTGGCCGGGCCCGCGCCGAACTGTCAATCATAATGCATGCGCGCTGTTTCCGGTTCGCGCGGATCTGGACACGTTTAGGGCGTGGGAGAGGGCGAGGTTGTAAAGGGTCGGTACCAGAGCTGTTCTTCCTTACGCACGTTACCCTCGAAGCGAATGCTGTAGGCATCGTTGGCGCGAATGCGGAGCAGAGCGCCAGTGCTGTAGTTTACCGTCGAAGTCATTCCGCAATCGATAAGAAAGAGAAGTCCGTCAATCCATTTAGCCGTCATGACCCCTTGTTCTCGCGTGCCGTAGACCCCGAAGTCCACCGTGCCCGGCTTATGCCCTATCACGAGGTGTTTGACTGAATCCGGCCGGGGCCCGAGGGCAGTCACATACTGTCGCAAACGCTGGTTACTTAATTGCGATGGCTCGCCCGGAATCTCCCACCACCGATTCTCGAGCCTGGCCTCGAGGAGCGAGTCGAATTCCGACAGCGATTTTCCACCGTAACCGTAGGTGGTCACGTCGTTCTGGAGAAAACTCCGCAGCTCTTCCAGCGATCGCCGCTTCGTCGCCTTGTTGGTATTGTTCGAGTTTGTGTTGCCGGCATGGGCAAAGAACCAGTCGTTGACCCGCGCGGCGAAGGGCAGCGACCGCATGAATTGACCGAGGCCTAACGAATCGGTTCCAGTTTGGACCGCGGAAGACCCGATGTTCCGTAACCGCAATTCGTCAACGAATTCTTTGTTCTTCTTGGTCGGCTTAGCCAGGAATTCGGCCTCGTGGTTGCCCATCGTGACGATGACCTGGCCGCCGCTCTCCGGCGCGATTTCGCGAAGCCGCATGAAGAGCTGAAGCACTTCAATGGACTGGGCGCCTTTGTCGATCATATCGCCGGTACAGACCAGGACGGCATTGCCTGCCTTCCACTTCACGTTCGCGAGTTGATCGGGTTGCCGGCTTACTTCGTCGATGATCCCGCCTTTCACGAGTAAGTCGATGAGGCGCGCGTAATCGCCATGCGTATCCCCGATGGCCCACACCACCACGTTGCCTGGGATATCGAGTTCGACGATCGCCGGATTCTGCGACCAATCGCGTGGCGGAACGCTGGGGGTCGGGGTAGGGCTGGTCGCACGCGCGGCGATAGACAACCCTACAAATAGCGCGCAGCCGGCGGCGAGCGAGCAGCCGGGGAGAGATAGTAGCCTGGACCTGGGGACGCGGGAGAACATAAGCGACGTTTCTTCAGGGTCCGCTCGCCAGCGGCATCAGGCACCCCATGCCTGGCGCACGGTACCATCCGGTGCCACTTCGTAGAAGTTCTCCCCCTGAATACCAGTCGGCGTCAAGGTGAGGACAGCATATCCATTGAGCACGCGGTTACCCTGTTTCGAGTCCGGGTTCGGCATCGCCGTCTTGGCGTAGTAGAGCAAATTGTTATTGTTCGCGAAACTGTAGGCATTGCCGAAGGGAATGGAGGCATGGCCGGAGCATCGCAACTGCGGAGCCGCGCCCGACGGCGTCTTGTAATTTTTCGTTACCGCATTCTGGTCGTTGTAAACCATTCCATTGTGGATATGGCCGTAGTACCAGTAGTCGGGGTAGCGATTGCCGAGAGCCGTATAAATTTGCGCGAACAGCGGAGTGACAGCGGAGCCGTCGCCGGTAATGCCCGGATGATGGGTGAGGACAAGAACCTTCTGGTTGTTTTTAATGCCGAGACCTTTGATAAAGCCAAGCTGGGCAGGGTCGGTTACGACTCCCTCCATATACATACTTTCGGCACTGCTGTAGAATGCCGAGTCCAGGCCGATGATCACCCAGTTGCCGAAGGTAATGGCGAAGTAGCTTGTATTCTTCTGGAGGCCGAACAATGAATTCGCCAGAGCTCTGCCGAAGTAGCTAAACGCTCCGTCGTACATTTCATGATTTGAGTTGAGCGTGAAGTTGCCCTTGCTCCCTTGGGGAAATGCCGGCAGCAGATTGTCCGTTTCTTCCCATCCCTGCCCTGCATAGTAGACATCCCCGAGGTGGATGGAGATGTCGGCGCCCACGTTCGTGATAGCCGTACCCGCCAGGGTGGCCGGGGCACTATACGAACCGTCCTGCCATGGGCCTGTTCCCCAGTCGCCGAAGATGGCGATAGACAGGCTATCCTGATCGGAAACATTAATGGTATTGGGTGTGGTAGCGAAGGTTGCCTGGTAGTCGATATGGATGAGGAAGAACACCAGAGCGAGCGCCCATCCGAGGTCCGCGACGGCATAGTAGGTCGTGCTGATGAGCGAGCCATCGCTTGCCACCACCCCCGGACCGGTTTCAACTATTGGCGCCCACGTCTGCCAGTCCCGCGGAGTGATCGCGGAAGGCGGCATCCCGCAATCCCGCAGAAAATCGATGGCCCATTGCGGCAGATGATTGTTCGCAAGGTATAGGACCGGGCCGTATTCGATATTACCGAGATCGCTGTCGGGAGGTTCCTGGCCATTCATCAACTGGATGAACATCTGTTCGCTTACCTGAAGATACTGCCACACCCCTTCGGTTGCGGATGGGGGAGGCGTGGCATCGGCTTTCAAGGCGCGGAAACGAAGGATCGCGGCGCGAGCTTCCGCCAGTTGGGTTTCGGATAGTTGGTTCATAGAGGTAGGGGTGCGAGGGTGTACCCGAAGCTAGGGAGCCGGGTCAGAACAGGTCAAGATATTTACGCCGCGGTGAGCGAGGCGCCTTCCCTACTTCGCGGCGCGTTTTCCAGCCATGATAACTTCGCGGCCAACGAGGTAGAGGAGGACCGAAAGTCCGAGAAACGGAAGGAGCGCGAGCCAGTCGGCGTTGGGGCCGTCGAAGAAGGGGTCATGCGCGCCGGCCCATTTTTCAAACGCGTCGAGCCGGTCTTTCCACGGAATGGCCATGAACGCGAAGATCACGCCCGCCAGGGTTCCGCCCGCGATGTAACCGGAAGCGAGCAGGACGCCGTTGCTCTTGTCGCCTTCCGCGATCAGGAGTTCCTCAGACAAAGCGGCGGCGGCGTGCTTGCGCCGGGTGTAACGATCGACGAGCCAGCGCACCATTCCGCCGACGAATACCGGCGACGAAGTGGAGATGGGCAGATAGACGCCGACGGCGAAGGCGAGCGCCGAGACGCCGCAAAGCTCGAGCACGATGGCGATGAAAACGCCTAACAACACGAGCCCCCACGGAAGCTCGCCGCCCAGGATCCCCTTGATGATGTAAGACACGAGCGTCGCTTTCGGCGCCGTGAATTTCTGGACGCTGGTTTTGTCCGGCCGTTTCTCATAGACGCCGTTGATGCCCGGGTCGCTGAGATAAACCGGCACGCCATCGTTGTTCACGAGATAACGGCCGGCCGGTCCGTTCTCCGTGTTCGTTTTGTGATACACGAAGTATTCGTTCGTATCGGTGCCGGCCTGCGCGCCGGACAAACGTTCGCGTTTCGGCTGGCCGCTGTCGTCCTTCAGGTATTCAGCGGGAGCAATGTGAACGGTGGCGAGCGCGGCTAAATCCTGGGTCCCGGCGACCGGCATGTAGACGGTGCCGGATCGATTGAACTGCATCAGGATCGGACCGAGGAGAAGGGCGGAGGCGAGCGTGCCGATGAGGATGGCGATTTGTTGCGAGCGCGGGGTGGAGCCGACAAGGAACCCGGTCTTGAGGTCCTGCGAAATGGTGCCGCCATTCGACGACGCGATGCAGACGATGCCGCCGATCGAGAGCGCTGTCACAAAGTAAGGTGGGGCAGTCCAGCCCATGACGACGAAGATGAGACAAGTCAGCAAAACAGTGGCGATCATCATGCCGGACGTCGGACAGGAAGAAGACCCGACTTCGCCGGTGAGGCGCGACGAGACCAGGACGAAAAGGAAGCCGAACGCGACGATGAGGATCGCGCCTAACAAGTTGAAGCGCAGGTTCAATTGCGGCGCGATCATGATGACGACGAGCAGCGCGATGATCCCGCCGACCACCCATTTCATGGAAAGATC
Source organism: Chthoniobacterales bacterium (assembly GCA_035941675.1). Taxonomy (GTDB): domain Bacteria; phylum Verrucomicrobiota; class Verrucomicrobiia; order Chthoniobacterales; family UBA10450; genus AV80. Next base: position 36,238 of record DASZDT010000024.1, on the reverse strand, counting down.
CTGCTCCGTGCGCGGCACGTCTGTGCGAACGGAGCGCGCCCCGCGGAGATCGGCGACCCCGCCTTTCAATCCATGCCAGATCAAAGGGATGGAGCGGAAAAGGCTGATGATCCCCGCGGCGGCCACGGCCCCCGCACCAATATAAAGAATGTAGCGTTTCTGGATTTGCTCGACCGACATGTCCGCGATGGGGTGAATCGTTTCCGGCGCGAGCGGCAGCGTGCCGGCAGAGCCGAAATATTTGATCGCGGGAATCAGGACCAGATACGAGAGAACGCCGCCGCCCATCATCAGCGCCGAGATGCGCGGCCCAATGATGTAACCGACTCCCAGCAGCGCCGGATTGTTCTCGAGCGAAATGGAACCGCCCTCGTACGGTTTGCCGAAAATTTTCTCCGGCACTTCCTTCATCACTTTGAAGATTTGCTGGAGACCGTAGTAAATGAAGCCGATGGCGAAGCCGCCGATGATGATCTTTCCGCCGCTCACCGCTTCGTCGGCGGCGGCCCGGGCCGCTTCGTCTCCCGCATGCGCGGCATCGCGGGATTCCGGGGAGGCCGCGGCCTTCAAGACTTCGGCGCACGCCGTGCCTTCCGGATATTTCAAGTAACCGTGTTGTTGGACGATGAGGGCCCGCCGCAAGGGAATCATCATCAGGATTCCGATCAGGCCGCCGAGGGTGGCGACCAGCATGACGCGGGTGATTTCGAGATCGAACCCGAGAATCATGATCGCCGGCATGGTGACGCCGAGACCGAATGCGATCGATTCCCCGGCGGAACCGGCGGTCTGGACAATGTTATGCTCGAGAATGGTGGCGTTGCGGATCCGATTCTTCGTGATCCAGGAGAGGAACCGAAAGAAGGTAATCGAAAGGACGGCGACGGGGATCGACGCGCTCACGGTCAGCCCGACCTTGAGCACGAGATAAAGCGACGACGCGCCGAAGACCATCCCGAGCAGCGTGCCCAGGATCAGCGGCAACGGCGTCAGTTCGCGGAGCCGCGCGGCCGCGGGAATGAACGGGCGGAAGCGGGCCAGGATCGAGTTTGTCGGGACCGGCCCAACGATGTCCGGGAACTCGTTAGGCGGATTGGAGCGGTCGATGCTGGTCATGAAAGTCGACCCGCCTGAGCGGCGCCGATCGTCACGCCGTTCGCTTCGCCGCCATTCCCAGAATCCAGCGATAGAGCAGGAAAGCGATTCCGGTAAAGGCGACGCCGCCGATGATTTTCCCGGCCGTTTCGAATTCCGGACTGACCAGCGCAAGCGGCGCAGCGACCCCCGAGAATACGACAATCGCCGAGAGCACGACGCCGATCGTGCTTTCGCCAACGATGAGGCCAGAGGCAAGCAACACTCCGAGGTCTTTCGTGGCCTTTGGTCTTGGGGTCCGGTCCGCCGCGCGGTCGAAGAAATAACCGACGACCGCGCCCACCACAATCATGAGCGTGCTCGCGGTCGGCAGATAAATTCCAAGGCCGACGGCCAGCGGCGGGACGCGCATGTGATTGGTCGTTTTCGACAGGACAAAGTCGAGGGCGATGATGACGATGCCGATCATCGCGCCCATTCGGATCAGGCTCCAATCGATGTCCGCGGCAATAACCCCTTGAGCGAGCGATGAGATCAGCCCGGCCTGCGGAGCGGGCAGGGGCGAAGGCCGCAGGTCCGCGCCGGGCGCTCCGAGAAAACCGTAAGCCTGATTCACCAGGTTCAGCACGGGCGGAATAACGACCGCGCCGGCGAGGACGCCGATGATGAGCGCGACCTGCTGTTTCCACGGCGTCGCATCCACCAGTTGCCCGGTCTTCAAGTCCTGCAGGTTGTTGTTCGCGATCGCGGCGACGTTGAACACGACCGCCGTGGTGAAGAGGGCGAACGCCATCAGCGCCTTGAACGCATCCGGCCCGACGTAAGGCTTCACGCCGAAGACAAGCAAGAGCGCCGCGCCGATCACCACCAGGATGCCGATGCCCGACAGCGGGCTGTTCGACGAACCGATCAGTCCCGCCATGTAACCGCACACGGCCGAGACGAAGAAACTCATGATGAAGATGTAGGCGACGCCCCCAATGACCAGTGTGGTCATATGAGAGCCCAGGCCGCTTTGATTGGCGAAGTAACCGAGCACCAAACCGATCGGCAGCATGCAAAGCAAAGTAATCAGGCCAACCATGCCGATCGGGATGTCGCGCTCGGTGATCGGCAATGTGTCCGCCCGGCCGGCCTTGCGCGCGCGATTCGCCGCCATGGCGCCGGCCAGACCGCTCACGACCGGGTTCACCAATTTCATCAGGGTCCAGATCGCGGATACGCCGATCGCGCCCGCGCCGATGAACCGCACTTTCTTGCTCCAGGTCACCGCGGCGAGCTTCGCGGCCTCAGTCGTTAGGTCGCCACTCAGCGACGAATAATAGGGAACGAGCCAGCCCCAGCCGATCGTGGCGCCGATCAGCATCGCGATGCCGACCGACAATCCAACCAGGTGGCCGATCGCCAGGAGCGCAAAGGAAAGTGAGAAATCGTAACCGCTCGCCGCGCCTCTCTTGCCGATCCGAAAAGTCTGCGCGACATCCGCGGCGAAGACCTGGGTCGCGACGATGATGGCAAACGCGGCCGACACGATCGATCCCCAGACCACCGCGAGCAGGCCAGAGCGACTATGTTCCACTTCGCCGGCATCGGCCTTGTCGCCACTCCCGATCTTGAGCACTTCCGCGCAGGCGACGCCTTCGGGATAAGGCAGGTCCGAGTTAGTCACCAGCGCGCGGCGGAGCGGGATCGAATACATGACGCCGAGAATTCCGCCCAGCGCGCAGATGAGAAACGAGATCCAGAACGGGAACCCGGTCCACCAGCCGATCATGATCAGGCCCGGCAGGACGAAGATGATCGAGGAAAGCGTGCCTGCGGCCGAGGCCACGGTTTGCACGATGTTGTTCTCCTGGACCGTCGCGTTTTTGAAGTAGCGGAGGATCGCCATCGAAATGACGGCGGCCGGAATCGAGGTCGAAAATGTCAGACCGGCCTTGAGGCCGAAGTAAACGTTCGCCGCCGTGAAGATCAGCGTGATGATCACGCCGACGAGCAGGCCGCGAACGGTAAGCTCGGGCCGCTTTCGTTCGTCGATGTCGGTAATTTCCGCTGGCGGATTTCGTGGCTCCATGGTCTGCGTCCGGTTATGAAATGATTCGGCTGGCGGCGAATCGTTGCGCTTGCGCGAGGAGAGCGATTCTCTGCGCGGAATGCAACAGCAAATCGAGCGCGGCTTCCCGCGTCAGGCGCCGCAGCCGGTCGAGACGAGCTCTTCGATTTTCTCCGGCGTGCAGCGATAAACCGTGGTCGCGCCGCCTTCGTAATAAGCGCTCTCCACGATGACCTCCATCTTGCCGTCCCCGTCGACGTCGAGCAGGGCGAGGACGGAGTAACGATTCGGAGCGTTGAAGTTCTTTCCGTGCGGGTAAAACTCTCCGGCGACCAGTTGCGTTTTTACTTTGCCAGACACCATTCGCCGGAGCAGGACGAAGGAATAACTTCCGCCCGGCGCGCTGGATGGAACGCCGTCCTTGGTCAGGTAATTCGTTGCGCTAATCAGAACTTCCTCGCTCCCGTCGCCGTCGAGATCGACGCGCAAAATCTGGGTGATCTTGACCGCGGCCTGCGGGAGGCGGTGTTGCGCGAGAAATTCGCGGACAGCCTCGACGTAGACAGGCTGGGTAACGTCGGCGATGCGCGGTTTGCGGGGCAGGGCATTCCACGAGGCACTGAGCGCGATCGCGCCGCGGTCTGGCTTGGGCGAAAGCTTTGTCATGTGCGTGTCCGGGCACGGTTCGTCCGCCGATCCGGGCTTGCTCGCCGTCGCGGTTCCCATGTCGCGGGTCAGATCGTAGACGCGAAAGGACGCGCCGGGTTTGATGAGTGCGGCCGCCTTTGCACTATCGAGCCAATGGCCGTCGCTGGCCGCGCCGATGATGTAGCCCGTTTGCGCTTCAACGATCGCGTCCACCCGGCCGGCTGCGTCCGCGCGGTGAAGTGCGATCAGGACAAGGATGGTAACGACGATGAAGCGAGAGCGGTTCATAAGCTGATGGCGATTGTGCACGGCGAGGGTCGTCGCGGGCAAGGTTGGAAAAGGCCCATTGTGGGGCGCGCCCATCGTGGGTGGAGATTGACGCCGGGCCGTCACGACATGTAATGTTTTCCCATGCTTCCTCAGTTGGACGATAACGCGAGGTTGGTTTTGCGGACGGTGGCGGAACGTGACATGGACGGATATACCCTCGCGCGCCGGACGAAATTAGAGCGTGATGTCCTCGAAAAAGCGGTCCAGGATTTACAGACGTCGCAACTCTTGCGGGTGAAAGGGGAGCCGGTCGGCCCCGGTCTTCTGGAGGCGTGGTTTCAAGCGGTTCCCGGAGCCATGCGGATGCTGTCGGTTTTTCAATAACCCGCCCGAGGAAATGTCCCTCGGACAAATTCGATAGCACGAGCGATGGAACAGATCGGCTCTCCGGATCAACCCGCGTATCTTTGTTACGCAATCGTCGCCCTGGTGGGGCTGTGGGTCGCTTACGCCCGGGTCAACAAACTGATGGGCTCCTCCCCGGGTCGATGGGGTTTTTTCCAAACGTGGCTCGTTTTCATGGCCTACGCCGTTGTGCCGATCATCCTCTTCTGGCTCCTCGATTTTACCAACGCGCTGCATGACACCTCGCTTTTCGCCGCTTTGCTCGTGGCGGTGAGTTACCGCCAGATTCTCGCGGGCGAAACCAAAGGCCTCTCCGTTCCCGGCCAATTCTCCAGTCTCTGGAGTCCCTTCGAGACGTGGGCCAACGTCGTCCGGGACCGCATCGGGACGAAAAGCAAACGGGCCAGCGATCGTCTCTACAGCAAACTTCAGGATTATCTCGCGGCTGACTCCGTCCGCGCAGCGAACCTGAGGGCCCTGGCTTACTCGCTGGCGGAAGATGAACCGGAGCTGACCAAAGATCTGACGGCCATCGCGGCCCAAGCGCAACCCCCCGGGGTGGAGCAGGCCGCGTTCGATCGCATTCTCAGCCGCCGCGCGGTCGCTCGCTGCCTCCAATCGATTCGCACCGTCAATCCGGAGGATTACGGCGATGTTTTGCACGGAGAAAAATTAATCAATTCCGGCCAATGGTTTATCCTCCGCGGCTTCCTCGCACACGTGTGGCTGGTCTACGGCCTCGCCTTTATTGCCATGATTTTCTCCACTTTTGGCCTCATTTTCTTTGACGCGCCGACCCTGGACAAATATCACCTCTGGCGCTTTCAAAAGGCGAACGCAACGGAACGCGATCGCTTTCGAACCCATGAGTACCTCCTGGCTCGCGTGAGCGACCAGGCAGCGAGCGCGAGGAACGGTTTCTTCGTCATCGAGCCGCTCGTTCGTTTGTTACGGTTCCGGGATATCGACCGCAAAGTTGCGGAAAACATTATCTCGCTCGTCCTGGAATTTCGCGATCTCGGCCTCACCAGACATGCCGTGCCGGTCTTAATCGAAGTGTTGCGGACCGAAAATCCCGATGTCCGGCTTCGGGTCCATCAAGCGCTAAAGGATTTGCAGTCGCTCGCCTATCCGGACGCCAAGCTGGACCAGGACCTGGAGGCGTGGGTTCCTTCGAAAAGTGAGTCGGCCGGCGACGTCGAAAAGCGGATCAAAAAGTATTACGAATGGTGGTCGACGATCCCGCCAGAACAATCTTCGCCGGCCGAATCACCGGCCCCGCCAGCGGCGCCGAGCGCAACGGCCTCACCTACGGCATCGCCATAGCATTCGCAGCCGTTGCTGCCGCCCCGAGTCTGCGCGGGCCACCGTGATCCACCGTTGCGAAAATTTTCCGTTCCTGACAATGTCGCCAGCGCGTGAGCGACGATTCGAAACAGTGGGGGAAGCTGCTCCAATCCATCGCCAAGGGTGTCGTGATCCCGATCGTGGGGCGCGATCTCTTGCGCATCGAAGTCGAAGGCAAGTCGCAGTTGCTCTACGAATATCTCGCGCAACGGCTCGCGAACGAGCTGGAGGTCGAGGACTGCGGTCCTTGCTCCAGCATCGACCAGGTCGTCGCGGCCTATCTCAACGCGAGCCGCCGCAATTCGCGAGACGACGTAAACGTCAAGACGTTCGAGATCCTGGCCGAAATCCAGGGCCAGGTTCCGGTCCCGGAGCCGTTGCGCAAACTCGCCACGATCGATCCGCTGCGCTTGTTCGTGAGCACGACGGTCGACTCGTTCCTGGCGAAGGCGCTGGGCGCGCCGGCCGATCACGTCTTCGCTTACGCGCCTAACTCGGCCCTCTGCGACGTCCCGCGGGATTACGCGCGCTCGCCGCACCGCGCCGTGTTCCATCTCTTCGGCAAAATTTCCGGCATCCCCGACAGCGCGTTGATCGACGAAGAGACCCTCGAGTTCATCTGGAAACTTCACGAGGAATCGATGTCCGGCCGGCTCGCGAATCTCTTCGACGAGCTGCGAACCAAGCGGCTGCTCCTCATCGGGAACGCCCATCCGGATTGGCTGGCGCGGTTCTTCGTCCGGCTCAGTCGCCGCGAGCGGCTTTACAGTGGGAACGAAACCCGGGAATTCGTGGCCGACGGCGCGGTCGTCGCCGACCTGCATCTCCGGGATTTTTTGGAGAACTTCAGCCCGCAGACCAAATCATTCGGCGTCGCGAACCCGATCGAGTTCGTCGATCAACTCGCGGAAAAATGGGCGGCGTTCTCGGACAAACCCGTGGCCGCCGAAGTGCAGGCTTCGGTGATTACCGCCAAAGCGCCGGCAGTCTTCGTCAGCTACGCGAGCCAGGACGTGGAATCGGTCGAGCGCCTGCAAAGCAGCCTGGGCGGCGCCGGGCTCGATGTCTGGTTCGACAAAGGCCGGCTCGGGACGGGCGATCCCTGGTGGCCGGTCATCGAGCAAAATATCGCGACGTGCGACGTCTTCGTCCCGGTCATTTCGGCGAACACGAACAAGCGCGACGAAGGCATTTTCATTCGCGAATGGAACCGCGCCCTCGAGCGATTGCGCGACATGGACCGGGCCACCGCGCGCCTGATTCATCCCGTGATCATTGATGAAACGCCCGAAAACGCCGTGAGCTTCAGTGGCTTTCGCGATTTTCATTACACCCGCGCGCAGGGTGGCGAACCCAAGCCGGAGTTCATCAAGGCGCTGACCGATATCGTCCGCGAACGGCGCCTCAAGGCCGCTGCCCAATGAACGATTCGCCGGCGGAACGCGCGGACGCGCAACATCCCTGGATCGGCCTGGCCTCTTTCACGGAAGGCGATCGCGGCTTCTTTGCCGGCCGCGGCGACGAGATCGAAGACCTGCTCCGGCTCGTCCGGCGCGACACCTTGACGTTGCTCTATGGCGTTTCCGGTTTGGGAAAAACTTCGCTGGTCCAGGCGGGACTTTTCCCGGCGCTGCGGGAGGAGAACGTCCTGCCGGTCCCGATCCGCCTCGATTACCTCGAAGGCGCGCGGCCGTTGTCCCACCAGATCATGGACGCCATCGGGGCGGCCGCCCGGACGGCCCGCGTCGAAGCGCCGTTGCCCCGGCCTAACGAGACGTTGTGGGAATATTTTCACCGCGAGGGGAACCATTTCTGGAGCGCCCGCAACGATCTCGTCACGCCGTTTCTCGCCTTCGATCAGTTCGAGGAATTTTTCACGCTGGGGCGCGAGACGCCGGAGCGGGGGGCCCAGGCCGGCGCTTTCATCGAGCAATTTGCCGATCTGGTCGAGAACCGCCCGCCGGCCGCTCTCCGCGACGACCCGGCCCGCGCCAAGGGATTCAACTTCAAGCCCGTCCCCCTGAAAGTGCTTCTCGGGATGCGCGAGGATTACCTCGCGGACCTGGATCGGATTCGCGCCCATTTCCGCGCGCTTGGGCAGAGCCGGCTGCGGCTCCTGCCCATGGGCGAACGCCAGGCGCGGCAGGTCATCGCGCTCGGCGCGCCGTTGCTCGCGCCGGGAGTCGAGGAGCGGATCGTCGAATATGTCGCCGGCGGAACGCGCGACGCCGAGATGACGGTCGCGCCCGCGCTTTTGAGTTTGGTGTTGCGGGAATTGAATGAACGCCGGCTTGCCCGGGGACCCGACGCGAAGATCACGCCGGACCTGCTGGACGTGGAACAGCATAAGATCTTTGAAGACTTCTACCTCCGGACCCTGGCTGATTTTCCACCCGCAGTGCGGCTCTTCGTTGAAGACGAACTGCTCACCGCGAGTGGTCATCGTAATAGCGCCGCCCTCGACGATGCCCTGACCCGGCCGGACGTTACCTTGCCAGTTCTCAATGAGCTAGTGAACCATCGGCTGTTGGCGTATGAAGATCGCCATCACACCCGGCGGGTCGAGCTTACTCACGACGTCCTGGTTCCAGTTATCAAAGCGAGCCGTGATTCGCGCCTCACGCGTGAAGCCCTGGCGCAGGCCGAGCGTCTCCGCGCCGACCAGGTGGCTCAGCGCCGGAAACAACGCTTCACCTTCGCGGTAGCTTGTCTGCTGGCGGTCGCCCTGCTGGCTACCATCTGGGGCGGTTACTATCTCTTTGTCCAGGAACACAAGGCTTACTTCAGCGAGTTTACGAAGCGCAATGGGTTTCCTTTTGGCGCGATTCCAATCTCCGAAGACGAGGCGCGCCATCACGCCGTCTCTTACCTGTTGGTTCATAAAGGTATTAGCCGGGACGGATGGCGCTTTCATTGGAAGCCGGCCTTTCGGATGGTAGCGGTAGATTCTCGATTGAAGCCGACCACGAATCACGGCATCGGCACTTACCTTTGGAAACGCGATTCGGAGACGGACAGCGAAGGCGGCCAGTCGCAGGCCCGCGCCGAGCGCCTTGGTCTCCACAAGGTTTGCCAATGGGAATTTGTCTCGAACGCCAACGGCGAAATCATCTACGAACGCGCGCTCGACCGCGACGGTCACATGGTCTTCGGCTTCATTTATTCCCCGCCTGGCTCCGGGCCGGCATCGACTCGCCTGGCTCGTTTCGTTGGCCCCGATGGCTTTCCCCAGCTCCAACGCAGTTCCCAGGCGGAATACGTTTCGATCCATTACGACCAGGACGGCTGGGAAGACCGGGTCACGGATCGCGACGGCAAAAACCTTCCCGCCGCCGGACCCGACGGCGCCTTTGGCCAGGACATCAGCCATAACTCCCGCGGCCAGATCACGCGGCTTCTTTCCCTCGACGCCGATGGGAAGAACATGATCGATAATGCCGGCAACTGCGGCCTGACCCTTAGCTACAACGATAAAGGGTGGATGACCGAAGTCCACTCGCTAGGTCCCGACCTGTCGCCAATGCCGGTGAAGGACGGCTGGTATATCTCCAGGTTCGAGTATGACTCGCTAGGTCGCTCGACGCGCACAACCTACCACGACCTGAAGGGCGACCCCGTTTTACACAAGGAGGGCTACCATGGCTTGCAAGCCGAATACGACGATCGCGGCAACCAGACCGCGACTATTTATATCGGGCTTGATGGCAAGCCGACGTTGCTCGGAAGCGGCATCTCCATCTTTCGCTCGACTTTCAATGCCCAGGGGAAGGTGACTCGGATGACTTATCACGGGGTCCGGAACGAGCCGGTCGTGCATCGCGACGGTAACCACGCCTGGGAGCTGCAATACGACGAGCACGGCAATACCATCGGCACGACCTACCTTGGGTTGGACGGCAAGCCGACCCTCGTATCGGCGGGCTACGCCTCCATGACCGCCAAGTACGATGCCCGCGGCCGGAAGACGCGACAGAGTTATCACGGAGTGAACGGCGAGCCCTTGCTCCATAAGGATGGCAATCACGCGTTTGAATCCGTTTATGACGAACGGGGCAACGAAGTCCTGATAACGTTCATCGGCGTCGATGGGAAACCGGTCGTGATAACGAACGGCTACGCGATCGTTAAACGGAAATACGATTCGGACGGCAACGAACTCGAGGAAGCGTACTTTGATGCCAGCGACAAGCCAACCCTGGAGCGCGATTCCGGAGTCCACCGCGTCGTCAACACTTTCGACGGCCGCGGCAAGGTAACGCGCAAAAGGTATTGGGGTCCCCATGACGAGCCATTCCTTCACAAGGATGGCAACCATGGCTGGGACGCCCAGTATGACGACCGCGGCAACCGCACCGTCACGACCTATGTCGGGCTGGACGAAAAGCCTTTCCTGTTAGCCGACGGTTTCGCCACCATGAAATCCGCCTTCGACGCCGGCGGCCGGGAAACGCGGATGAGTTTGTATGGCGTGAATGGCGAGCCCGTCCTGCATAAGGATGGCCACCACGGCTGGGAATCCAAATACGACGATCGCGGCCGGCGCGTCCAGAAAACGTTCCTTGGACTCGATGGTAAACCCATCCGCATGCCGGATGGTTATGCGAGGGTGAAATGGACCTACGACTTCCACGGCAAAATTACGCAGGTGACGTACGCCGGCGTTAACGACGAGCCGATCCTTTACAAGAACTCCTATAACGGGTGGCAATCGCGTTACGACGAACGCGGCAACGAGATCGCCACGATTTACATCGGCGTTGATCAAAAGCCCACCTTGAACGCCGAAGGCTATGCCATCATGAAAGCCACCTTCGACGATCATGGGAAGACTACCCGCGCAAGCTACTACGGAGTCAACGAGGAGCCGGTCCTGCACAAGGAAGGCTACCATGGCTGGCAGTCGGAATATGACGAGCGCGGGAACGAGCTGGCCCGCACCTTTATCGGCCTCGATGGCAAGCCGGTCTTACGGGCCCTCGGCTTTGCCACCATGAAAGCCAGATACGACGCGCGCGGAAAGGTTGTCCAGGTCACCTTCTTTGGCAGTGACGGCGAAGCGGTGGTGCATAAGAACGGTTACCACGGTTGGCGGTCGCAGTTCGACGAGAGGGGCAACGAAACCGCGACGACTTATCTTGGCCTCGACGAAAAACCGGCGCCGCTCCCGACCGGTTACGTCACAGTCAAGTTCGCGTATGATGGACGCGGCAACATCGTCCGGCAAACCTACCACGGGGCAAAGGGCGAGCCGGTCTTACTCAAAGACGGCTACCACGGGTGGGAGGCCACCTACGACGAGCGCGGACAGCTTACGGCCAAGGTTTACATCGGCCTGGATGGCAAGCCGGTCCAGGTAAAGGCAGGATAGCTCGCGCGGCTTAAGCCAGGCGCACGTCTGCTACCAGGGGGAAATGGTCGGACGCAACTCGTGCTACCTCGTTGCGAAAGACAGTTACCGAATTGACCCGCAGCCGGCCGTTCACGAAAATGTGATCGAGTGCGAGAAGAGGGGAACGCGTCGGGAACGTGGCGAGACGCGATGAGGCGGCGAGCAGCGTGCGAGTGGCTCGCAGGTGTTGACCAAGCAACTTCAATGGCGGTGAGCCCGGCAGGCTGTTGAAGTCGCCGAGGAGAATGAGCGCGTCATCGGTCGCGAGGCGGCCGACCCATTTTGGTCCGGCCAGAAGTTGGGCTTGGGTGAGCCGCTCGCGGCGTCCCAGACCCAGATGGGTATTCATGACCTGGACCGCTCCATTGGGTGTGTCGATTTCCATCCAGATGGCGGCCCGGCTTTCGGGACAAACACGTGTCATGACGGACGGTAATTCCGCCGCTTGCCGCAGCCGCATGGGATAGCGGCTCAAAATGGCATTGCCAAATTGCTCGTCGCGGGCCCGAAATGCTGGATAAAAGTAACAGTGCCAGCCGAGTCGCTCCGCAATGACGGCGGCCTGGTCCACGCGGCCCGAACGCCGCCGGTTTAGGTCGAGTTCCTGTAACCCGATCACATCTACGTCGAGGAGCGCGATGACTTCGGCGATGCGATATTCCGATCGTCGCCGGTCCGTTCCCCGGCATCCATGCACGTTGTAAGTAGCGATCCGGAGAGATTGTTCCGTCGCGCGGTTCCGTTTCGTGATAGCGCCCGTTTTTGGCTCGCGTCCCAAATCCATAATGAACAAGCTCGCTCCCGCTCACCGTCTCATAGAGAGTCATGTATACAAAAGGTCTGGCGATAATTGGGTTGATCGGTTCCATGTTCGGTCTCGCGGGCGCGGTAAAGTCCGCCGACGAAGCGGAAGCTCTCGTGAAAAGCCCATCCGGCGGCTTTACCGTCGAATCCACGGATCCGGAAGGATCGAATGCGGACGCGCTGCCCGACGTCTGGATCGTTTCCACGAAAGATCCGTCTCAACGCGCGAAGCTGCCGAAGGAATCGAGCGACTCGCCGCCGGACGATGAGTTTCGCTTTTCGCCTAACGAGCAATGGCTTTTTGGTTCGCGGCATGTTGGTTCGGGGCTCCGTTACGCGAACGTCTATCATCTGATGAGCCCGCTCCGGATCGAAGCGGCGGGGGCTCCAGCGTCCTTCCATGACCTGGCTTGGGAGAACGGCGTGAAGCTGGGCGCTTTGAAGAAGAACTATTCGGCGGCGGGCGTTTATGCGATGACCGCCTTCCAAAGCTGGAGCTTCGATTCCAGCCGGGTATTGATCCGGCTTTGTGGCGGCGAAGAAAAGCGGAGCATGCTTTGCGGCTTTCTTTACTTCAACACGCGCACCAACAAGTTCGAAGTAACCGATTACTCACGAAAACTGGCCAAGGCAAAACCGGAGCCTCTCGGTTGCGCCGAGCCGATCGAACCGCTCCCCACCGAGCCAGAGTTAAAGCAAAGGCTGGATAGTCTCGACGCCGAACTAAATAAGAAGTATGCGGCCGTTCTGGCCAAAACGGACAAAGACCGGATCGACTCCTTGCGGCAGGGACAGCGGAAATGGTTGAAGGCGCGTGACGCCGGCGAGAAAATTTATGTCGAGACGTTTCCAGTCGCGGAAAAGAGCCGCCGCCGTCTCCAGTATCTTTCCGACGTCACCGCGGCCCGCATCAGCCAGCCAGAGGACCAATGGGAATGGTGACCGTCGTGATCGCTGGGCGAATCTTATTCGCCCGACAGAAACCGGGCTAGCTCCGCTGAAATCCCGGCGGCGTTGCCGCCCCCAAAGCCGCCGTGATTAACGAAGGTCACCACGGTGAACCGCGCCTTGCCTTGCGCATCGAAGATCAGGCCGGCGAAACAGCCATTGGATCCGGGACCTGGTTCGGTCGCACCAGGCGCTGGCGCGGTCCCAGTCTTACCGCCCATGCTCCAGCGGGTCCCAGCGAGAATCGGCGCCGCGCTTTTAGCGGTGCCGCGTTCCACCGTTCCGCGCATCAACGTTTGCAATTTCAATGCGGCCGTTTCCGACATCACCCGCGTTCCTGAAGCCGGCGTCGCTGACCCCGGCATTCCTTCTTCCCGCGCGACGGCCGGCGCCATCACTCCTCCATTTCCGACCGCCTGGAGAAAGCGCGACAGATGCAGCGCGGTCGCAACGAACCTTCGTTCGCCGATCGACAACGTATCTTCCCAGTCCCTGGTTGTCGTATCCTTGCCTAACGAGTGGTAGGAAGTCGCGGGAATGAGCTTCTCGCGCCAGCGTGACGCGAGTTCCGTCCAGAACCTCGTGTCCGTTTTCGCCATCTCCTCTTCGTGTGCCGGAAAGCCGTAACGCGCAAGGTCCTTCAGCACCGCGTCCGTCCCCACAGCCTCTCGTAACGCCGAGGCGATTTGGCCGCCCGCCTTGTCATTCCCGCTTACGATGGAGTCGGTCAGGAGTTTCGCGCTATCGGGCAACTTAGAGCCGTTCGCGTCTTGGTGATCCAACCACGACGCCGCGACCAGCAATTTCACCGGCGAAAGTGGAACCAACGCCGTCGTGACGTCGAGCCTGGCTGGATTTGAGGCCGCGAATGCGACCAGCGCGCCCGTCCGCACCTCCTGCATCACAATGATCGCTTCAAGGTTGCCCTCCTTCATCCGTTCGAGCGCGTAATTATTTGCAGCTTCGCAGACCGCGCTTCTGCTTAACGCCGCCGCGCACGGCCCGGCGACCGAGTCGTCGGCGCGAGCCAATGACACGATTGCCAGGAGAATCAGGAACGTGATCCACCTGGTGCGCGAGCCCGGGCCAGCCTTCATCGCTCCTATTTCGTCAGCAGCTCGAGCGCGACCTTCGCCGCGTCGGCTACCAGATTATCGCGGCCTTCCGGCGATTGGCTCGGAGCATTGATGTAGATCGCCAGAAACACTGGCCCGCCGCCTGGGGGCCGAAGAATCGCAATGTCATTGCACGCGCCGTCTCCGCTGCGGCCGGTTTTGTCACCGACCTTCCAATCTGCTGGCACACTCGCCCGGATCATCTTCAACCCCGTCTCGTTCCCGGCCATCCAGCCTTCCAAACGCGTGCGCGATTCCTGGCTGAGCAGGTCGGACGTCAACAGGCGCTGCAGATTTTTGCACATGGCCGCCGGCGTCGTGCTGTCATGGTCTTCTCCCAGGACCGCGACATTCAGCTCCGGCTCCATTCGATCGAGATGGGTCATCTCATCGCCGAGGCTCCGCGCAAACTCCGTCAGACCTTTCGGACCGCCGATCGTTTCGAGGAGAAGATTCCCGGCTGTGTTATCGCTGGGCGAGATCGCCGCCGCGCAAAGCGCTTCCACAGTCATTCCGCCTTCCTTGACGTGCGCTCGTGTCACCGGCGCGTAGCTTAGGAGCTGCGCTTCCCCATAAGGAACAAAGCGATCCAGCTTCTCCTTCTTCTCGTCCACTCGCTTCAGCACGGCGGCCACCGCCAGCACCTTGAACGTGCTGCACATCAGGAACCGCTCCTGCCCGCGATACTCGACCCGCTTGTTGGTCGCGGCATCCATAGCGACAAGCCCGATCCGCCCGCCCGTCCTTTCTTCGAGACTCGCAAATTCCTCCGCTCCGGTCTCCGCCCTAACGACCCAAAGTGGCGGAACCAGGAGTCCGATAACGACGGCGGCCAGGCATTTCATTTGAATCAATTATTTTTCCTTCACAAATTTTTCACCAGTCCAGGTGATCCGGTGCAGGACCTTCTCCGAGTCCGGCTTTCGGACCTGAATCGTTTTGCCGTAGCGCGGCAATTCGAACCGCCATTTTCCTGAGCCTTGCCCCTCTGTGCCACGGCCCGAATCAGCCAGCGGAAAAATGGAGTCAGGCAGCGAGCGCATCTTTCTGTCCGGCCCCTGCTCGAAGAACTGCAGGTATGTCCATTTTCCTTCCTCAGTGTTGCCGGTTGAAACGACGACCAGAGGACGGCGATCAGAATAGCGGAAGAGCGCTACTTCGAAATCCCCCTGTCCGCCATCACCTTTGCACCGGATATAACCGTTCTTCTTGTCGATGACGGTGCCTGGTTTTTCGAGGAAGTGGAGCATCTCCGGAGCGGGTCCTTCAAAGGTCCGCGGCGGAAGCTGGACGAAGTAGTCCATGATGGAGATCTCCTGGAACTCGGCAGCCGGCGCGGCCTGATTGAGCGCGATCGCCCCGAGGCAGCACGACACGAGAAATGCACGGCGGCGGAACATCCTATTCATCGCTTCAGACATCATCTGTCTCCTCCCTACTTCGAACAAGCCGAGTTTACGCGGTCTTACGTCGAGATTGCCTTTTTCTAAACGGAGCCATACGATCGCATTAACTCCGAGCTTGCCTTGGTGCGCGACCGTCGCCTGATAACGCCCGGCGCAAACTTCGTATGCCTGCCTCCCTCGAACATGTCTCCGATAACACGCCGATGGGCGCGAATCTCACAAATGGAGGCGCGACATTTCGGGTTTGGGCGCCCAATGCCCATCGGGTTCATGTCTGCGTCAAGGGTGCCGTCGCCGATGACACAAACCTGCTGACTCGCGACGAACGCGGACATTGGCGCGGATTCCTGCCAGGCGTGCAGGATCGCGATCGTTACAAATTCTTCGTGGTGGGTGATAGCGGCCCGAAATCGAAGCGCGATCCGTATGCGCGGGAATTAGCCACTCCTTTCCCGAGCGATTGCGTCATCCGGAAGACCGATTTTCCATGGCACGAGACCGAATACGTCACGCCGCGTTTTCAGGATTTCGTAATCTATCAATTACATGTCGGAGTTTTTTTTACTCCGAATTTGCCCGCCAGGGGAGGAACGTTTCTCGATGTGGCGCGCAAGATTCCGCATCTTTCCAATCTCGGAGTCACCGCGATCCAACTCCTGCCGATCCAGGAGTTCCTTACTCAGTTCAGCAAGGGGTACAACGGGGTCGACTATTTTTCTCCCGAAATGGATTTCGCGGTCGAGGACGCCGACCTGCCCCCGTATGCCGGCCATGTAAACGCGCTGCTCGAAGCTAGGGGCCTGGCTCCTTATCAGATCGCGGATCTGCGCGGCGAGATGAATCAGCTCAAGGCTCTGATCGATCTCTGCCATCTCCACGGGCTCGCCGTTCTCCTTGACGTGGTTTACAACCACGCCGGCGGGGAATTTGGCGAGGAAAGCATTTACTTCTTCGATCGGCAATCGTTCGCGGGCGGCAACAGCAATTCGCTCTATTTCACCGATCGCGGACACGCCGGCGGCCTCGTCTTTGACTTTGGCAAACCCGAAGTGCGCGACTTTCTCATTGAGAACGCCATCTTCTTTCTGGACGAATATCGCGTTGACGGTCTCCGCTACGACCAGGTGAGCGTGATCGATCGCGACGGCGCGCCGCACGGCTGGAGGTTTTGCCAGGACCTGACTGCGACCGTGCGCTTTCGCCGGCCGTCCGCGCTTCAGAAAGCGGAATACTGGGACGTGAATCCGCTGATCGTTCAGCCGTTGCCGGGAGGCGCCGGGTTCGACACTTCCCTCACCGACGGGCTGCGGATTGCGATCCGGGATGTGATCGGCAATGCGAGCGCGCCGGACACACGGCCTTTGAATATGAACGGGCTGGGACGCAGCCTTTGGCCGGACGGATTCAACGAGCACTGGCGATTCGTCCAGGGCCCCGAGAATCACGACATCGTCCTCGAGGGCCGCGAGCAACGGGTCGCGCGGCTCGGGCATCCGGATGATCCGCGGTCGTGGTTTGGGCGCAGCCGAGCGCGTGTCGCCACTGGAATCGGGCTGACCGCGCCCGGCATTCCAATGCTTTTCATGGGACAGGAATTTCTCGAGGATAAACAATGGTCGGACAACTTCGTCGACCGCAAAGACCTTCTTCTGCATTGGGCCGGTCTGGAGGCCGGCGACAAACAGATGCTCGACCACCTGCGTTTCACGAGCGAGCTGCTGGCGTTACGCTGGCGTCAACCAGCCCTGCGCGGAAACGGTTTCCGCGTCGTCCACGCGAGCGATGAGAATCGTGTCCTTGCCTTTCATCGCTGGGTCGAAGACGAAGGAAACGACGTGCTGGTCGTCGTTCATCTCTCCACCTTCACCCGATTCGACTACCGGATCGGCGTTCCCGGCCCCGGCACCTGGCGCGAAGTCTTTAACAGCGATGTCTATGAGTCGTGGGTGAATCCCAACGTGGCCGGCAACCGCGGCAGCGTTGTCGCGGACGGACAGGCCATTCACGGTCTCGAGCATTCAGCGGCGTTCGTGCTCCCCGCGAATTCTATCCTGATCTTCACGCGTTGAATTGCCGGCTCGCCATTCTACCAGGGCCAATGGGTTGTCGTCATTCAGTTGCCTGGATCGGCTCGCATCGAGCATTAGATTGAGCTGCCCCTCAGGCGTCCTGATCTGAAAATGAACATAAGCCGAATCGTTTTGTCTTTTTTCGTCCTGTGGTGGATGCAACTCAAGGAGGCCGACGGTCAACCGGTCGATTCGAAGTCGCCGAAATGGCAACTCGGCGATGGAACGCCCGTAACAGAGAACGAGTTGATTGCCCTGATCGCTCAACACCGGCAGGCCGTAGCGAATTACCGCGGCGCGTTGTCAGATCATTGGCAACCCTTTCGAGGAGCCAAACTGGCCGGAATCGATCTAGCCGACTTGGTCCTCCGAGCCGCTTCCCTGCAACCGGTCGTGTATGGCCAGTCGAGGGCGGATGAAGATACGATTAAAGATAGGGAGCTCCCTTTGGTGGACTTTTCCGACGCTGACCTGCGTGAAGCGGAACTGAGCTACTTGATTTTCAAGGGAGCAGATTTTTCTGGGGCGACCCTCGCTGATGCCAGGATGGTGCGGGCGCAGTTGTTAGACTCTGTTTTGCGCACGCCGAATGACGCCGCGTTTCGCGGCACAGATCTTAGGGACGCAGGTTTCGTAAACGTGTCCGCCGTCGGGACGAAATTCTATTCGACAAACTTGATCGGTGCGCGGCTTTTGAGGTCCAATTTTGAGCGGGCGATGTTCGTCGGGGTAAAGGCACAGTATTCGACCTTTGCCGGGTGCAATCTAGCTGACGCCTGGTTGTATGGTCAGTTTGACCACGCGGCGTTTGAGCCGATCACCGAGGACACACGCGCCGCGGACGAGCGCCAGCCTAAAGACTTTAAGCCGGGCGAGGAGCGGTCGCGTTTAATTCCGACGATTGTGCGCGGGGCGATCATCACAGCGGATCTGGAGGAAGTTCGATGGCAGGCGGTCGGCGCGCCGAATGTGCCGGCCCTCGCCGGTTGTGAGAACCTGCACACTCTTCGAAGCGTCTCCAATGGTGTAGAGCTTGTCCTGTTGCGAAAGTATTTCTCCGAGGCCGGACTTGAGGAAGCGCGGCGTAAAATCACTTACGCGTTACGGCGTCAGCAAATGGATGATCTATGGGATAATCAGCCCGACTGGGCGGATCGATTGCAGGTTGGCTTTGAGAAGCTCTTCTTCGAGTGGCCCAGCCGTTTCGGCATGGATAGGAAACGGCCCCTCGAACTACTGGGACTGTCGATCGTCTTCTTCTGGCCTTTTTATCTCGCGGCAGTCATGTTGCGCCGCGGCTCCCGGAGCGCGGGCATTTGGGAAATCATGGCGCCCGATGAAGCGAACCCCGGAGAGAAGCCGAGATTTCTGCGCGTAGGGTTGGGTTCAGGGGAAAGGGCGAAGGGTCGCTCATGGTTCAAAAGCTTGCTTCGCGCGGTCAGAATTTCGCTCGAGTTTAGCGTCCAAACAGCGTTCACGCTAGGGTACCGCGACATCAACGTCGGCGCCTGGCTGGCCAGGCTCCGCACGCGCGAATACGCTTTGCGACCCACCGGCTGGGTACGGCCGATAGCGGGGATTCAGTCGCTCGTCAGCTTTTACCTGCTGGTTATTTGGGTACTCAGTTACTTCGGTCATCCATTCGAATAACGACGGTGCTGACCACCGTCGTTGCTCGATCGCGGTTAGGATTTAACAACGGGGAACGAACACCCGTTAGCCGAGCCTCTCTTTAATCGACTGCAAGATGCCATCCACAACTTCGCCGCGCGGCTTCGCGCCGAGATTGCCTTTCCCATGGACGCGAATACTCACGGCATTCGCTTCCAGGTCGCGGTTGCCGATGACGAGCATGGTGTGGACTTTCATTTGCTCGGCGTTGGCGATCTTGGCTTTGATGTGATCGGTGCTGGCGTCGAGCGTCGCGCGAACTTGATGGGAGCGGAGTTCGTCGAGGATCGACCTTGAGTAATCTAACAGCGGAGCTTCGTCGCCAATGGGGAGGATGCGGACCTGCTCGGGGTTGAGCCAGAGCGGGAAGTTGCCGGCGTAATGTTCGATCAGGAAGCCGATGAAACGTTCGTGGGTGCCGAGGGGCGCGCGATGGATGCAGAGCGGGACCTTCTCGGTGTTGTCCTTGTCCTTGTAACGCAGATCGAACCGGAGCGGCTGGGCAAAATCGACCTGGTTGGTCGCGATCGTGAACTCCCGGCCGATCACGCTCCAGACCTGGACGTCGATCTTCGGGCCGTAGAAAGCGGCTTCGTTAGGCACTTCTACGTAGTTGATGCCGGAACGTTGCAGGACGTTGCGCGTCATGTCCTCGGTCTGCTTCCAAAGCTCGGGTTCGTCGACATATTTCTGGCCGAGCTTGGTAGGATCGTGGGTCGAGAGTCGCATCACGTAGCGTTCGATCCCGAAAAGCTTGAAGTATTTTAGATACATTTCGTTGACGGCATTGAACTCCGTCTCGAACTGTTCCCGCGTCATGTAGAGATGCGCGTCGTTCATCTGGAGTGAGCGCACCCGCATGAGTCCGAACAGCTCACCACTCTGCTCGTAACGATGGCAGGTGCCGTACTCCGCGAGTCGCAATGGGAGATCTCGATAACTCCTCGGCAACGCCGCAAACATCTTGTGATGATGCGGGCAGTTCATGGATTTCAGGTAGTAACGCTGGCTCACTGAGTCCTCGTCCCCGTGTTCATGGAGTTCCATTGGAGGGAACATGGACTCCGCGTAGTAAGGTAGATGGCCGCTCTTAATATAGAGGCTTTCGCGCGCGAGGTTCGTTGAGCGGACGCGCTGGTAGCCAGCAGCGAACTCGGTTTCCTTCGCCAGCTTCTCCAGTTCTTCGATGATGGCAGCGCCGCGCGGCAGCCAAAGCGGGAGCCCGGGGCCGACGTCATCGTCGAAGGTGAAAAGCTCCAGCTCTTTCCCGAGCTTGCGATGGTCGCGTTTCTTCGCTTCCTCGAGCATCGCGAAGTATTCGTCGAGCTGGGTCCTGTTCTTGAAGGCGGTGCCGTAGACGCGCTGGAGCTGGGGATTGTTTTCGTCGCCTTTGTAGTAGGCGCTGGCCACGCTGGTGAGCTTGAACGCTCCGATGTTGCCGGTGCGCATGACGTGCGGGCCGGCGCAGAGATCGGTGAATTCGCCGTTGCGATAGAGCGAGATTTCTTCGCCGTCGGGAATGTTCTGGATGATGTCGAGCTTGAACTTGCTCGGCTGCGACCGATCGCCGAGCGCACCGAGGACGCCGCGCTGCGCCATCTGGAGCGCTTCATCGCGCGAGACCACGACACGCTCGAACGTATGGTTGGCTTTCACTTCCTTCTTCATCTCCGCCTCGATCTTCTCGAAATCGTCGGGCGAAATGCGGTGCTCGAGCTCGAGGTCGTAATAAAATCCGTTCTCGACCGGCGGGCCGGCCGCGAACTGCGCGTCCGGCCAGATCTTGAGGATCGCCGTCGCGAGGACATGCGCCGCCGAATGGCGGAGGCGCTCGATGTCCGTCATCTGCGCGCGTTGCTCTAATGTTTTTCGTTCGTCAGCCATGGGAAATAAGATCCTTCGCCTTCGCTCAGGATGACAGAAAAGGAAAGTGGAGGCGGGAAAATTTCGGCATCGCCACTACAGCGCGCCGAAATTGGAGTGTCGGGGCGCTAACAACCGGCTCTCGTGGTCACTTCACATCCATGAGCTTCTTCACGTCGATCCGCTTGAGCCATTCCTGGAGCTCTTTGGCTTCCTGGTTCTGCGTCTCGATGGTGAGGACGTAACGCTTCGCTACCATGAGCCAGAGCGTGCCGTGCTTGCCTTCGTTCTCGAACGTTTCGAAGCCGGGCATTCCTTCGATCGTGAGCGTCTTGGTGTAGCCCTCGGGGGTCGACGTGCTCAGGCTCCACGCCGCCGTGGTGGAGGCGACGTAATCGGGATTCGCCGCCGAATCGAGGATGCTGATCGACGTCGTCGGCGCAGCGTCGCCTTCGCCCTTCTTGTAATCGCGATGGACGCTGGTGATTTTCGTGCCGCCGATGTCGTCGGTCGAGCCCTCGGCTTTGTCGGCCGTCCAACCGGCGAGCGGCTCCGGCAGAATGGCGAGGAGCTTGTTGAAATCGACCACCTCGGCGAGCTGCGGTGCTTCTTCGGCCGCCCGGGCCGCGGAAGCCACGGCGAGGGCCAGCAGGAGCAGAGTAGCGGCGGTTTTCATTCCGGGATCGGCTAAGCGCGTGTACTCGATTGACTTTAACGGGGGCCTTTGTCAAGACGCGATGCGTGGCGCGCGCCAAATGGTTCCTGATTTTGATCGTCCTCGCTGCCCTCGTCGTGCGGCTAATCGCGATCAATCAGCCTTTCATCGATCCCTGGAGCTGGCGGCAAAGCGACGTCGCCGCGATCGCCCGGAACTATTTCGAGAACGGTTTTCATTTTCCCCGGCCGCAAATCGATTGGGCGGGGAACGAGCGGGGCTACGTCGGGACGGAATTCCCGATCCTGCCCTTTGTCGCCGCGCTCGTTTACAAGACGGCCGGCGTCCAGGAATGGGTCGGGCGGATCGAAGGCGTCCTGTTTTTCATCGTTGCGCTGCCTTTTTTCTTTGGCCTGGTGCGCCGGATTTTCGGCGAATCGATCGCGCTCTGGGCGACGTTCTTCTACGCGTTTGCGCCGCTGAGCATCGTGGCGAGCCGCGCTTTCATGCCGGATGTGCCGTCACTCAGCCTGGCGGTTGTCGGCGTTTATTTTTTCCTGCACTGGATTGAAGAGGAGAAGTTTCGCTGGCTGATGTTGTCGGCGGTCCTGGTTTCGCTGGCGCTGCTGATCAAGTCGCCGACGGCGATCGTCGGCGCGCCGTTGTTGTATTTGGCGATGAACCAAGGAGCGGCGGTTTACAAACCGCCGATCGACGGCGGACTGGAGACCGCCGCTCCTTGGAAAAGAATCGTGACGCGCTGGGAGCTGTGGTTCTTCGCGGGAGTAACGCTGGTTCCGGCGGGGTTCTGGTACTGGCACGCGCATCGGATCGCGGAGCGGTTTTATCCGCATCACTTTTTCGGCGCAGGCGGGTTTCAAATCATGAGCTTCGCCTGGTACTGGCAGCTGCTGCGGCAAACGGCGTTCTCCAGCCTTACGCTTCTCCTCTTCGTCCTGGCAATTCTCGGCGCGCTGGTGGCGCCGCGTGGGAAATTCCGTCGCCTCTTCCATTGGTGGTTGGCGGCGACGGTCCTTTTAATTTTTTTCGTCGGCTACGGCAATCGCCATCAATGGTACCAGCTTCCGCTGGTGCCGATCGCGGCCGTGTTCGCGGGATGCGCTTGTGTTTGGATCGCGCGGACGGCGATGCCGTGGCCGCTCGTTGCGGTTGGTTCCTTTCTGCTGGTCCTCTCGTTCGCGACATCGTCGTGGTATTGCGTGCAGCCGCTTTATCGGCCCGCGGCGGCTTCGCTGCGCGAACTCGGCCTCGAGCTCAACGAAGCGACGACGTCGAACGCCCTGATCGTCGCGGCCACGGATGGCGATCCGACCGTTTTTTATTATGCGCACCGCAAAGGGTGGCATTTCCTGGGCGACGGCGTTTACGACGGCAACCCGCTCAACAGCGCCCAGATCATCGCGAACCTGGAGAAACTCCGGAGCCGCGGCGCGACCCACCTCGTTTTTTACGCAGGCACGCAATGGTGGCTCGACTATTATACCGAATTCGCCGCGCACCTTGCCACGACCGCGACCCTGGTCGAGCAAACGCCGCAATTCACCATCTACAAACTGCAATGACCGAATTCGCAATTCGAACCGCGACGGAAGCCGATCTGCCGGTGATCCTGGATTTGATCCGCGACCTGGCGACCTACGAGCGCGCGCCCGATGCCGTGGTCGCGACCGAAGCCGGGCTGCGCGAAGTCCTGTTCGGACCGAAGCCGGCGGCGGAAGTGTTACTCGCGCTGGAAAAGGCGGAGCCGGTCGGGTTCGCCGTTTTCTTCCACAATTTTTCGACGTGGCTGGGACGGCCCGGGCTTTACCTCGAGGATCTGTTCGTTAGGCCGGAGAAGCGGGAGAAAGGGTATGGGCGCGCTTTGCTCGAGCGCCTCGCCCAAATCGCCCGGGAGCGTGGCTGCGGACGGATGGAGTGGGCGGTGCTGGATTGGAACGATCCCGCCATTCAATTTTATCGGAAGCTCGGCGCCGAGCCGATGGATGAGTGGACGGTGTTTCGGTTAACCGCAGAGGGGATCGCGAGACTGGCTGGCTGTGGTTCGTAATCGAGCACGATTAGGAAACTAAAGCTTTGCGAACGCGCGCACGGGAAACGTCCCCATCCCTTTCACTTTCACCGGCACGGCGAAGAATTTCGCGCCGCGCTCGGGAAGAGCGGCGAGATTGCAGAGGTGCTCGACGATGGGGATCCCGGCGCCGAGCAGCGCCGAATGGACGGGCCGAGTGCCGTCATCGATCGAATCGATGTTGAACGAGTCGATGCCGACAAGGGTTGCACCGGCGGCGACAAGCTGTTCCGCGAGGGCACCAGTGAGATGAGGATGGTTCTCGAAATATTGGTCGGTGCGCCAGTGCGCGTCCCAGCCGGTGTGAAACAGAACCGCTTTCCCGTGCAAGGTCGCGACGTCGAACGGCAACCGATCGATCGCGCGCCCTCGCCGTTCGGTCACGCGGACGACGACGCAATCAAGGTCGGCCAGGGATTCCAGTTCGAGCTGCGAAAGATCGGCTCCGTCGGCGTAACGATGAAACGGGCTGTCGAGATAAGTCCCGGTGTTCGCCACCATCTCGATTTTGCCGATCTGGAATTCAGTCCCCGGCGCGTAACGGGCGTGAGAAGCTTCGCGGCTGAGGTAATCGCAGATCAGTGGCGCGGGCAGCCCTTTGTAAGTGATCATGCCGTGTTCGACGGTGTGGCTGAGGTCGATGAGATGCATTCGCGGTGAGTGTAGCACAGCCATCCTGGCTGTGGGGCCGATAGGCATCTTGCCTGTCGTCGATTGGCAACGGGCGGGAAGCCCATTGTCCCCACAGGCGAGACGCCTGTGCTACGCTGAAGCGGCGAAATGAAGATCGAAGACTACGGATTTTTAAGTGACACCCAGACGGGGGCGCTGGTCGGCCGGGATGGTTCGATCGACTGGCTTTGTTTTCCACGGTTCGATTCGGGCGCGTGTTTCGCCGCGCTCCTCGGCGATCGAAAAAACGGAAGGTGGGCCTTCACGCCGACCGACGCGGTTACGGGGACGCGCCGGCGTTACAGCGACGGCACCCTGATTCTCGAGACGGAAATCGAAACCGAAAAGGGCGCCATTCGCCTGATTGATTTCATGCCGCCACGGGGCGAGAACCCCGACATCGTCCGGATCATCGAAGGAGTGCGCGGCGAGGTCGCGCTCAAGATGGAGCTCATCATCCGGTTCGATTACGGTCGGGTTATTCCCTGGGTCCGGAAACGCGACGGCTCGCTCGAAGCGATCGCCGGCCCGGACGGCCTCGTGTTACGAACACCGATCAAGACGCGGGGCGAAGATCTCACGACGGTAGCCGAGTTTACCGTTCGAGAGGGGGATCGCGTCCCGTTCGTGCTGACCTGGTTCGCTTCGCACAAGGAACAGCCTCGCCCGATCGATCACGAACACGCGCTCCGCGACACGACGGCGTATTGGAAAGATTGGACGGAGAAATGCGAGGAGCAGGGCGAATGGCGCGAACCAATCGTTCGTTCGCTCATCGCGCTGAAGGGACTGACGTATGCGCCGACGGGCGGGATCGTGGCCGCGGCGACGACGTCGTTGCCGGAAGAGATCGGCGGGGTGCGGAACTGGGATTACCGTTTTTGCTGGCTACGCGACGCGACGTTCACGCTCTACGCCCTGATGACGTCCGGCTATCTCGATGAATCGCGCGCCTGGCGGCAATGGCTTCTGCGCGCCATCGCCGGGAGCGCGTCGCAAATGCAGATCATGTACGGCGTGCATGGGGAGCGGCGGCTGGACGAATGGGAAGTGCCGTGGCTGGCGGGTTACGAAAACTCGAAGCCGGTGCGGATCGGCAACGCGGCCTCGAACCAGTTTCAGCTCGACGTTTACGGCGAAATCCTGGCCGCGATGTATGCGGCGCACCGGGCCGGGCTCGAGACGAGCGAGACCGAATGGCATTTGCAAATCCAGCTGATGCAATTCCTCGAAACGAAATGGATGGAGCCGGACGAGGGCATCTGGGAAGTGCGCGGCGGGCGGCAGCAATTCACCCATTCGAAGATGATGGCGTGGGTGGCGTTCGATCGCGCGGTGAAGATGAGCGAGGAATGCAATTGCGCGGCGGAGCAGCACGTCGGTCGCTGGCGCGAGATCCGCGACGAGATTCATCGCCAGGTGTGCGCGCGCGGGTACAACGCGAAGAAAAAAGCGTTCACCCAGGTTTACGGTTCGGATGAACTGGATGCGAGCCTGTTGATGATGCCGCTGATCGGGTTCCTGCCGATCAAGGACGAGCGGGTCACGAACACGATCGAAGCGATCGAGCGCGAGCTGATGTGGGACGGATTCGTCCTGCGTTATCGCGTGGAAACGAATGACGTGGATGGATTGCCGGGCGGCGAAGGGGTGTTCCTGCCATGCTCATTCTGGTTCGCCGCCTGTTTGCATCTCATGGGCCGGAGGCAGGAAGCGCGCGAGCTCTTCGAGCGGCTCCTCACCTTGCGGAACGATCTGGGTTTATACTCGGAGGAATACGATCCGCGCGGGAAACGGCAGCTCGGCAATTTCCCGCAGGCCTTCACCCACGTAGCGCTGATCAACACTGCGCAACTGCTGAGCGGGCGGCGGCAGGTGCCAGCGGCGCAGACATAATGAGTTCTTTACCGAAAAAGTAAGCTGCGCGACAATCTGCGTCGATGGTTCCGCCACGGTCGATCTTCCTGGCTCTTGGCTTCCTTGTTTGCAGCCGGCTCGTGCCTGGCCAGACCGTAATCAATTCCACGTTCGTGGATCGATACCCGGAAACGGGTTACAACCAGTACAGTGATCCAAACAACTGGACGCCGGCCGAAGTGCCGAACAACACGCCGCAAAAAAAATTCAACGTCACGATCGGCGTCAGCTTTTCTTTAGGGGTCACGTTCGACGTTGACGCTGCCGTTTCAAATCTCACGTTGTCCAGTCCAAACGGAGAGTATTTTGACATCCGGGGAAAAACGTTTGCCGTTGCGGGAACCACCTCGATCGCGTCTCCGCAGACCCACATCCTGGTTTCGAATTCTGACGCGCCGGGGGCGAAGTTTGATGCTGGGACGCTGTCGACGTTTTCCGACCATACCCTGACCGGCAGTTATCAAATCGGCAGCATATACTCAACGGCCCCGGCGACTTTGCAGTTCGCCGGCGCGGATATCTGGACGCTTCGAGGGTCTTTGTGGCTTGAAGGCCCGCTTGCCAGGGTAGTGGATCAACTCGGGAACGACGCTCTCCGAAATCTCAAGCGGGTGGAGAAAGACTCGATCCTCTCCTTTGACGACCACGAGGGCGGGACGAACGCCCCTTTGCTCATCGATGGTTCGCTTGGGCTTAGCGAGTTTAACGGGCCGGCGACCTTCACCGCGGCGGCTGGTTTGACTAATCTCGATTCGGCGACCCGGACGCTCACGGGCGGCTTTTTCGACCTGTATGCCGGGAGTAAACCAGTCGAGCTGCGCTTTAGCGGCGCGGACATCGTTAACCTCGATAGCACCGTCAATCTTAACGGCCCCACCGCCAGGATAACGGATCTGGCGGGCAATGATGCATTGCGCAACTTAGCCCGGATTCTTCCCGCCGGTTTCCTGGGACTCGTCAGCCACGACCTGACCAATTCTCAGCAGTTCCAGAACGACGGCTCTCTCACGCTCCAGACATCGACGTTGACCTTGTTGGGCGCCTTGAAAAATTTTGATGCGACGACCCGCACTTTGACCGGCGGCACTTTCGTCCTGAATTCGGAAGGTCACCTTAAATTCGCCGGCGCGGACATTGTCCACAACGCCGCCTCGATCTCGTTGGTCTACACGTCAACGATCACGGACCTGGCGGGCGCGAACGCGCTCCGAAACTTTAACGACAACCTGAGCGCCGGGAACGTCGTCCTTGGATTTCGGACTGTGTTTACGGCCCCGGGCGATTTTACAAACGCCGGCAGGATCGAAACCATTCCGCCGTTTCGCAGCCGGTTTCCTGGTCCGTCGCCCACTCCTTCGCCTGCCGGCCGATTCATCGTGCCGCCCGGGTCTCGCTATGTTCAGACGGCCGGTCTCACGCTGAACAATGGCGAGCTGACGGCTGAACACGTCGACATTTTGGGAGGGACTCTGTCCGGGTCAGGCATCGTGAAAGGGAATGTGTTCGTGGACAAGGGCGCGATCGGATCGGGTTTTTTGAGGATCGACGGAAATCTGATCCTGTCGGCCGGCTCGCATTTCCAGGGTGGGGATTTCAGCGGGACGAAAGTGATCAACGGCGAGGCCACCCTGGCGGGAACGTTGGAGGTCGACATCCCCAACGAAGACTTCGTTTCCAGCGATCAGGTTTTCACGGTCCTGACCGCTGCGCTTCCGCTTAAGGGCACTTTCGCGAACGCGCCGAATGGCGCGCGCATTCCGACGATCGACGGCAGGGGAACGGTGGTCGTCACCTATGACGCCAGTTCAGTCAAGGCTGGTCAGTATCAGGCCGACCCGCCGCCGGCGCAGCTGGTCAACATTTCGTCGCGCGCTTTTGTCTGGGCCGCGAAAGACGATCCCTCCGGCATTCAGTCAGTGATCATTGGCGGGTTTATTATTTCGGGAAACGCCGGGAAAGAAATCGTGGTGCGCGGTCTGGGACCGTCGCTCGCCAAGGCTGGGCTCAATCCGGTGCTGCTCGATCCGATCTTGGAGCTGCACGCTGCCGATGGCAGCCTGGTCGGGAAGAATGATGATTGGGTTGAGAACCAGGCGGCCATCATGGCGACCGGCCTGGCGCCGACGGACAGCCACGAGGCCGCGTTGCGAGCGACCGTACTGCCCGGCACCTACACAGTGGTCGTGAAAGAAAAAAACGGCACGGCCGGACACGGGTTGGTCGAGGTCTACGATCTTTCCCAAAATACGACTTCAAAGCTGGCCAACATCAGTACGCGTGGGTACGCCGACGGCACCAATGTTCTCATCGGCGGGATTGTCGCGGGCGGGCCGGGCTCGGGCCCTGCGGACCTGGTTGTCCGCGCCCTTGGACCCGAGCTCAAGAACTACGGCGTCTCCAACGCCCTTGATGATCCGACCATTGAAGTTCGCGATCACAATGGCGCTATCGTCGCCTTCAATGACGACTGGGACCAGGACGACCAACGGCTCTACCGGCTCGGGTTAACGCCGCTCGACACCGCCGAACCGGCCCTCTTGTTGTCGCTGCCGCGCGCGGATTACACCGCGATTGTCCGGGCGAAGGGCAACAGCGCGGGCGTCGCCACTGTCGAGTTCTACGACCTGCGGCACTAAACGCTTTGCACGAGGCGCTTGATCGCGTCTTCGCCGGTCACGATGCCGATCAGATTCCGCTGGGAATCGATCACAGCGGCGAGCCCGAGCCGGGCGGCGCGCAGCCGCTGGATGATGCGATAAGCGGGCTCGGCGTCGCGCGCGATGACGATCCGGCGCATGTAACGGCTCAGGGATTCGCGGCGCGTTTGGTCGAAAAGAATGTCGAGCGTGTTCACCAAACCGATCGGCTCGCCCTCCGCGGAAAGGACCGGCAATCGATCGACGCCATGAGCGGCGCTCAAGCGGAGCGCTTCCTCGATCGAAGTCTCGGAGGTGACGGTGACGGCTTTCCCAAGCGGGACCATGACATCGGCCGCGCGGACGTTGCGGAAATCGACGACGTTATGGATCATGGCGCGCTCGGTCGAAGTGAGTGAGCCTTCCCGCTCGCTTTGCACGGCGATCTGTTTCAGCTCTTCGCGCGCGATGAAGATGCGGCCGGACTCGGCGACCTGCCGGCGAAGGAGAAGATGGCGCGCGCGTTCCCCGATTTCGAGGATGGGCCAGAGCAGGATCGAAAACCATTCGAGCAAGCCGCCGAGCGCGGCGAGGGCGCGGAAGGGGAAACGGCGAAAGAGCGATTTTGGCAGAACGCTCAGGACGAAAAGATAAATCGGGAGCGCGACCAGAAGCGTGACGAGAAAGCCCATGGTGCCGAACCGAACGACGAGCAGCTTCGTTAGCAGGAGCAGACTGAGAATGTTGGCAAAATTCGTAACCAGCAGCACGGTGATGAGAAGGCGCTCCGGGCGTTTCGTCAGGCGGTCGAGGCGCAGCGCCGCGGGGCGGTTTTGTTTCACCTGCGAGCGGAGCCGAACGGGGTCGACGGAAAGCAGACCGGCTTCGATCCCGGCGAAGAAAAACGAAACCGTCCAGAGAAGGAGAATCGGGAGAATCCAAATCATGGCGGGGTGGCTCCGTTTCCTTCCTCTTCCGGATTGAGACACGCGGTTTTTTCGAGAAGGATTTCTTCAATTCGTTTTCGTCCGGCGCGCCGGATCGTGACGGCGAGGCGCGGCATTTCAAAGCGAGTGCCGGACGGCGGCAGATAACCGAGCCGGTTGAAAATCAGGCCGCCGATGGTGTCGAGGCCTTCCGCATCCAGCTCGAAGCCGAGATGCTCGCTCAAATCGTCCAGGCGCGCGTTGCCGCTGACCAGGAAGCGGCCGTCCTCGAGCGGTTCGATGTAAAGCTCGGGTTCGCCCAGCGGCAGGGCGTCGCTGATAATTTCCTCCGTGATATCCGAAAGCGTGACGATGCCTTCCGTGCCGCCGAATTCGTCGACCACAATAGCCAGCCCCTGAGGATGCGACAGAAAACTGCGGAGCAGATCCAGCGCTTTCATCGTCTCCGCGACGTAGGAAGGCGCGCCCATCAGCTCGGTGTAATGCTCGGAAGGATCCAGCAGGAATAATTTCGCGTCGAGAACGCCGACAATCTGGTCCGGCGTATCGGCATAAACCGGGACGCGATGATGCCGGCGTTCCCGGAGTTGCGCGATCGCTTCCTCATTCGTGAGGTCGTCCGGCAGCGCGAAGGTGTCGACGCGCGGCGTCATGCAATCCTTCGCCGTCTTGTCGCCGAGCTTGATGATTTCCTGGATCATCTCGCCCTCGGCTTCGTGGAGCGTGCCTTGTTCCTCGCCAATTTCGACCAGGGTCTCGAGCTCCTCGTCGCTCAGCCGCATCCGTT
Source organism: Chthoniobacterales bacterium (assembly GCA_035941675.1). Taxonomy (GTDB): domain Bacteria; phylum Verrucomicrobiota; class Verrucomicrobiia; order Chthoniobacterales; family UBA10450; genus AV80. The sequence goes on along the minus strand of DASZDT010000024.1, from coordinate 5,452 downwards.
TCCGGAGATGCGCGGGAGTCAACCGATCGACGATCGCGGCGCTGGCGCGTTCCAGCACGCGACCGACGCGGTCGAGCAGCGGCATGGTGGCTTTGAGGGTGAAAACGCCGAGGGCGGAGAGGCGATAGGGCGCCGAGAGGGCGAGCAGTTTCGGAATTAAATCGCAGAGCAGGACGACGATTCCGAAAATGACAACGGTCGCGAGCCACGCAGGGACGTGCGCAGCCAGCGGACCTTGCCAGACGAGGAAAAGGCAAAGGATGACGATGGGAACGTTGGCGAAAACATCGCCGAGCAGGAGGACATTGAGGACGCGGCGCGGGTTCTGCCGGAACACGCCGATGAATTCCTTGAGCGACGGGTGTTTCTCCTCGAGCCGGCGGAGCTGGTGCGATTTGAGGGAAAAAAGCGCGGTCTCGAGTCCCGAAAAAATGGCGGACCAGAAGATCAGGATCGCAATGAGAAAAAGAAAAACAGTCAGGGCCAACGGCGTCATGGTCGGCTGCGGCGGCGGAGGCGGAGCGACCGTTCCTCGCGAAGACTGAAGCGTCGTCGTTTGCCCATCATCGCAGGCGCCGTCAAGTTAAGGCCTCAATGAACAAAGGCGAGAGGATTTCGCGATTCGTCGAATCGCTGGACGCCGGCCGGCCCGCCGAAGGCTCGACGCCGATCGCGGCCCATCCGTATTACCGCGCCTTTTTTCGCTGCTGGAACGAGCAGCGCTATTACGAGGCGCACGATGTCCTCGAACAGGTCTGGCTCCACGATCCGATCACGCCGGAGGACGCCCAATATTTCAAGGGGCTGATCCAGGCGGCTGGAGCGTTCGTTCATTTGCAAAAGCATTTCGAGCATCCAACCCATGCGAAACATGGGAGGCGGCTGGCGCCGGCCGTGCGGCTGTTCCGGCTCGCGGAAAAAAATCTGGGGCCGTTCGGCGAGGAGCGGCACGACCTGGATCTGGCGGCGTTTCGGGAAATGCTCGCGCGGTATCGTGAAGCCGTGGACGCCGACGAACAACAGAATCCATGGAGTCCAGACAACGCGCCAAAGGTGAGTCTTCTGTAGCCGCTTCGCTGTGCGAAGCGTTGTAGCTCTGTAGTCGCTTCGCTGTGCGAAGCGTTGTAGCGACGCCGCTCTGTCGGCGTAAAAAGCGTGACCTAATCTCAACGCGCTTGGACGGCGACAGAGCGCCGTCGCTACAACGACGACCAAGTTGCCTACCAGAAGATCAGTTTGCAGCCGGCGAGGACGAGAACGATCGCGAGAAGGATCGAGATGGTGCGGACCGGGAAACGCCGGCTGCCCAGATAAGAACCCAGCGTCCCGGCGATCACGGCCGCCAGCGCGAGGATCCAGGCAAAACCGGGAATGGCTCGACCGCTCGAAATGAATCCGGCCAGGCCCGCGATCGAGTTCACCAGAATGAACACGGCCGAAACCGCGGCGGCGCCGCGGATCGTCGCCCAGTCGCAGAAAAGCAGCAGCGGCGTGAGAAAAATTCCACCTCCCGTTCCGGTCAGACCGGAAAGAAATCCGATCGCGCCGCCGAGGCCAACGGCGGCGGCTGTCGCGGGTGGCGCGACGTTCCGCGGATCGCCCTGGCGGAAAAACAGGCGGGCGGCTGAGAAAAGAAGAACCGCACCGATCGCGATTTTCAGAATCGCCGGGGGCACCGGAAGGTAACCGCCGAGAAACGCAGCCGGAATCGCGAGCAGGGCGAATGGCCAGAAGAGTCGCCACGAAAAATATCCGGCCCGCCAGAATTGAAACGAACCGATCGCGGCCACGAGAATGTTGAGGACGAGCGCGGTTGGCCGAATGAACGTGGCGCCCAGGCCGCACAACGTCATCACGGCGATGTAACCGGAGGCGCCCGCGTGTCCGACGGACGAGTAGAGGAACGCGACGAGCGTGATCCCAGCGAGAAGAAGAATGAAATGCGTCGCGTCCAGGTCCACGCCGCGATTCTTTCCAGAACACGGCGGTTTGTAAACCGCCGCTCCTTGGCTTTGGGAAGCGAAGCGATAAGGTGAACGATGGGCAACCGGCTCGAGCGCGAAAAATCGCCATACCTTCTGCAGCACGCAGACAATCCTGTGGATTGGCTGCCGTGGGGTGACGAGGCGTTCGCGAAAGCGCGCGCGGAGAACAAACCGATCTTTCTCTCGATCGGCTACTCGACCTGCCATTGGTGCCACGTAATGGCGCACGAATCGTTTGAGAACCCGGAGGTCGCCGCGGTGATGAATCGCGAGTTCGTCAATATCAAGGTCGACCGCGAAGAACGGCCGGACGTCGATCGTGTTTACATGATGTTCGTCCAGGCGACCACCGGCGGCGGCGGCTGGCCGATGAGCGTCTGGCTCACCCCCGACCTGAAGCCGTTTGTCGGAGGCACCTATTTCCCGCCGGAAGATCGCTGGGGCCAGCCGGGCTTCACCAAAGTGCTGGAACGAATCGCCGGCGCCTGGAAACAGGACCACGAAAAGATTTCGGAGCAGGGGACGAAAATCATTGCCGCTCTCCAGCAATCTGCCGGCGCGGTCGCCGATCCCGAAAAGAAATTGGGCCGAAAAACTCTCGACGCGGCTTACCAGCAGATTGCCCGGAGCTACGACGCCCACGAAGGCGGGTTCGGCGTCGCCCCGAAATTCCCGCGCCCGGTTACCCTCAATTTCCTGGCGCGAATTTACGCGCGCAGTCCGCAGTCCGAGAGCGGCAAGCATGCGCTGGAGATGAACCTTTTCACGCTTCGCAAGATGGCAGCGGGCGGAATGCACGACCATCTCGGCGGCGGTTTCCATCGTTATTCGGTCGATGCCTACTGGCACGTCCCGCATTTCGAAAAGATGCTTTACGATCAGGCCCAGCTCGCCGTCGCCTATCTCGAAGCGTTTCAAATCACGCGCGAAGCGATCTTCGAAGAGACGGCTCGCGACACGCTCGATTACGTCCGCCGCGAGATGACCGCGAAGCAGGGCGGGTTCTTTTCTGCCGAAGACGCCGACAGCGAAATTCCAGGATCGACCGAACACAAGAAACAGGAAGGCGCGTTCTACGTTTGGAGTCGGAACGAAGTCGACGCCGCCCTGGGCGGTTCCGCCGAGGTTTTCAATTTCCATTACGCGGTCAAGGCGGAGGGGAACGTTCCGTCAGGCGGCGATCCGCACGGTGAATTCACCGGCAAGAACATCCTGATCGAGCTGGGCAGTGTGGCCGCCACCGCGAAACATTTCGGGAAAAGCGAGGCGGAAGTGCGGCAGCTTCTCGGCACGGCGCGCGAGGCTTTGTTCGACCTTCGCGCGAAACGGCCGCGGCCCCATCTCGACGACAAGATCATCACTGCCTGGAACGGCCTCATGATCTCCGCCTTCGCCCGGGGCGCGCAAGTCGTGAACGATCCCGGTTATCTCGAAGCGGCGAGCCGCGCCGCCGCGTTTATTCGAGCGGAGCTCTACGATGAGTCGCGCAAAGTTCTTTTTCGGAACTTCCGGGAAGGCCGGAGCGCGGTCGAAGGTTTTGCGGATGATTACGCGTTCTTGATCCAGGGCTTGCTCGATCTTTACGAAGCGTCGTTTGAGATTGGGTGGCTGCGTTGGGCGGTCGAGCTCCAGGAAACGCAGGATCGTTTGTTTTTCGATCGCGAGCGCGGCGGTTACTTCAGCGGGGCAGGAAACGACCCGAGCATCTTGCTTCGGCTGAAAGAGGACAACGACAGCGCGGAGCCGGCAGCGAGCTCGGTCGCTGCCCTGAATCTTCTTCGCCTTTCGCAGATCCGAAACGAACCGGCCTTCTACGAACGCGCCCAGGAAACGATCGACGCGTTCGCGGCCCAGATCGGCCATTTCGCGAGCGCGATGCCGCAGATGCTGGTCGCGCTGGACCTGAGTTTGAGCGAACCGCGGCAGATCGTGATCGCGGGCGGGCCGGATTCCGCGGACACGCGCGCTCTGCTGACCGAGGTGCATCGCCATTTCGTCGCGAACAAGGTCCTGTTGCTGGCGGATGGCGGAGATGGGCAGCGTTATCTGGAGGAAAAACTGGAAGCCTTGCGGGGAATGAAACCGATCGGCGGCAAGGCGGCGGCTTACGTTTGCGAGAATTTCACCTGCAAAGTGCCGGTGACCGAGCTCAGAGCACTGCGGGAGTTACTCTCGCTGTAGGCGCGCGATCCATAGCGCGATCAAGTTCAGCCTGCTGGCACGTGGATCGAGCAGCTGCGGCCTGGTCAGGTCCTCGCGTCCGGAAAGCCGATCCAAATTAGAACTTCAGTGGTCCCTTTCCGTAGACCTTAGAGAAACGATGCACTCCAGGATTAGAGTCAGCCTGCATCGCCGGTAACCAATTCGGCCCCTTTACCCCCACGCAATCTCGCCGGAAGAACCGGCAAAAACCGAAACCAGAAAACAGAACGCACAAAACGAAGCAACGAAGCCATGAAAACAAAACACATCACGCTGATGGCAAGCGCAGCCGTCTTGTTCCTTGCCTTCACTCCATTACTCCAGGCAGACGACGCTAAGGACAAGCTTGAGAAGGCAAAGAATACCGCGAACAACATCAAACAGGCGGAACCTCCGAAAGTCAGCACGACCACTACCCGGACGGCGGAACAAGCTGCCAAAGAATACAAGGATTCGGGCAGACCTTCCGGGCCACAGACGGTCAAAGTAAAAGAAGTGCCACTTCCAAAACAGGCCCCGAACCCCACCCGCGACAAGGATGTGCAGAAGGGGATTGATGGCTACAAAAAACCTGACAAATCAAAGGACAAGCAATAACGCCTAACCCGTGCGGTGCGGCTAACAGGCGCCGCCGAAGCTGGATCATCTGTCCGTCATTGGTCGTGCAGGACAGATCGGCGGCGCCTTCCACTCACAGCTGGGCTTGTTTTTCGCTCGATGTATTGGGGCTGGCTGTGCCCAACGCCCAACGCTTCCAGATTCCTAGGGTGCGCCCGCATCGTTCATCGGACCGCTCTTGGTTCGGGCTGCGAAGCGGGTCCGCCCATTGACTCATGTCCCGAAGGCGGTCGGGTGGTGCGTCCCTGCCTAAACGCCTTCCACCACGATCATGTTTGTCTTCGCGGTGCGGTGGCGCATCTTGCGAGGCTCGCGGTATTCCTCGCAGTTCAGCCATTCTTTCGCCTGCGCCATCGAAGGAAATTCGAGGACGACGATCCGCTTCGGTTGCCAATCGCCTTCGAGCACTTCGGTTTTGCCGCCGCGCACGATGTATTTTCCGCCGTACTTTTCCACAGTAGCGCCGGCGAGCTTTTTATATTCTTCGTAGCCAACAGGGTCGAGGACCTCGATCTCGACGATGATGTAAGCGGGCATACCTCGGTTGAAACGTTTAAGGACTAAGAAGGAAAGTCAGTGGCCGTTAGCGCTACGGTCTTTTGCGGCTAGCTCCGGAATTTTCCTTCGACGCCCAGCCGCAACCAGTT
>DASZDT010000023.1:0-89691 GCA_035941675.1 Chthoniobacterales bacterium | reverse complement strand
CCTGGCCTGCGTCGTCCCGTGCAACAACTTCCAGGACGCGCGCAGCTTCCTTGGCGACAGCGCCGGCGCCGACGAGGCCGCCGTGGGCCAGCGCGGCCGGCAGCGGTCCATCCTCCGCGAAGGCGTTTACGCGATCAACCTGGCGCTCTTCGTTGTGATCACCGAAGACCGGGTCTTCTCGGGGCCGGTCAAGGAGTCGGCGGACCGCTACGAATCGTGGAAAGCGCAGCTCGCTGCGTTGCGCGCCTTTGATCCGGTTGTCATCGGCGCCGGGCAACACCGTTTCCATGCGAACCTCGCCGACATGAGCGCGAGTGAAGCCGGGTCGCCGCCGTCGCTGGCGGCCGCTTCGCCGGACTTCAACCCGAGCACCGACACGATCGGCGTCGTGAGTATTCAGGATGGTCCGACGATCGGGTCCGGGGAAATCATCGCGCCGGAAGTGAAAGCGACCGCTGGGATGGACCACAACTACTTCCAGGATCCGGAAGCGTTTCTCCAACTCGGAGGCAAACGCGGTAAACAACTCCAGGTGCTGACCGACGGCACGTTCTTCATCAACCGCTGGTTCGGCACCGTCGAGATCAAAGCCAAGACGCTGATCCCGATCGGTTACGTCGGCGTGGTTGTGTCGTATCACGGGGCCGCCGGCGATGACACTACCGGCGAATCGTTCCGTTACGGTGAGCAGGTCGAGCCCGGGCAACGCGGTGTCTGGCGTTCCGCGCTTACGCCTGGCAAATACGCGTTGAACCCGTACGCGGTGAAAGTCGAGCTCGTCCCGACGATCAACTTCGTCCTGCGCTGGATCAGCGGCCAGACCGAAGCGCACCATTACGACGAAGACCTCACCAGCATCGACCTGATCACAGCCGACGGTTATGAGCCGCGCCTGCCGCTCTCGCTCGTCCTGCACATCGACTACCAAAAAGCGCCCTCCGTCGTGCAGCGGTTCGGCGACGTGAAGCGTCTCATCACGCAAACGCTCGATCCAATCCTGACCGCTTACTTCCGCGACGTCGCCCAGACCTCGCACATGCTCGATCTGCTGACGAAGCGCGAAGAAATCCAGAAGCACGCGACGGAAGAACTCGGCGCGCGTTTCCAAAAGTACGACATCAACGTCGTGGCCGTCCTGATCGGCCGCCCGGAATCGCGCGAGATCGCGGCGGGGAAAGCCGACCCGATCGAAACGTTGTTCGACCAATTGCGGATGCGGCGGCTGGCCGACGAGCAGCGCGCTACCTATGCGAAGCAACAGGAAGCCGCGCAGCAACAGATCGCGTTGAACGAGGCCGAAGCGAAAGCCGAGCGGCAAACCGAGCTGACACAAAGCGCGATCGCCGTCGAGATCGCCGCTAACCGCGGCCAGGCGCAGTTCGCCGAGGCCTCGCAGCTGGCGAAGAAGCAGATCGCGCTGGCTGAAGGTGAAGCGCGCTCGAACGAGCTCATCGGAAAAGGCGAATCCTCGCGGATCGCCCAGGTCGGTCTGGCCGAAGCCGCCGTGACGTTGCAAAAAGTCGGCGCCTATCGCGACCCGCGTCTCTATGCGCTCAACGTCTTTGCCGACCGCTTCTCGCAGAGTGTCCAACCGCTCGTCCCGAGCCGCCTCTTCATCAGCAACGGCGCCGGCACCAAACCCGGCGAAGCAAACGGCAACGGCAGCGTCCTCGAAACGTTGCTCAGTCTCATCCTCAGCGAAAAAGCCGGCATCAACCTCCAGGAAAACGCCGCCTCTTCGAAGCCACTCGAAGAATTCATCCGCCAATTCACCACGAGCAGCTCAATCGGTAATGGCGAGACAGCCAAGAAGCCGGGGACCGAAAAGCCCGCAGTACCGCGCTGAGCTCAAGCAACCTCCCTCGCGCTCGTCCTATCCGAGCGCGACCACCAAGGAGCGGCAACTAAACGTAAGTTGCATTCGGGATAGATTCGTTGACCCTCACGCATTGCGGCTTGATGACTGAGCTTTTTCGATGGGCGAATGACAATCAAGGCGTCATTTCCTTGTTCGCTCTGGCAGTTACTCTCCCGACTCTGTTGATTTTGCTCGTCAATGGAGCAAGAAAGTTTTGGCCGTCGCGAGAACAGAAGCGTATTCGCGCAGAGCAAGAATTCGCTCACGCCTCGAGAATTAAACAAGAAGTCGAGCGTCGTCTCCAATGGGAGAAGATCGGTCTCTACGGCGAAATTCTACTGCGAGATGTTGAGCGAAAGCTGCCGGAGACGGAAGAGAATCACAGTTCAGTGGTGACACCATACAGCATCGTTGTACTAAGCGATGTTCATAATGAACACCTTGAGTTCATTACCGGAGCGATGGGCATAAAACACATCAAGAATATCGCAGGTTGCTGGCACTTCGCGGACCACCGAGACGAAGATGCTATAAAGGTCGACACCGTTTGCTGGCTTAATTACAGAGATATTGCGTTTATTCGTTGGGAGACAAACGAGTATTGGGAATGGCCCCAGATCTGTTGCAAGTTTACGTCCCGCAACAAGTTTCCGTTTAGCAGAGTTTTCTTTGCCGAAGAAAAACAGGGCGTAGCTAGGCCATTCTTCAGTGAAGTCTGCTTGGTTTCCGACGTTTTTCCCAAACTGGGGTAGAGACCGCCAGTGGCGCGTCATCCGCGCATGCTGGTTCATCGGTATCTGCGGTCACCAGCCAGCCTGCGTGCAACAGCGCAACGGTTGCCCGCATATCGAAACTTACGGCCAATCGCGATTGCGATCAGGAAATACTAACAAGACCTTCGTTCGAGCACTGCGGACAGGCGATCCGCGTTCCTCCTATTACCGCCTGAAGATTTCCGCGCCTGTCACCATCGATTGCGTTCCATTGAAACGAACAATTTTTGCAACGAACACGCGCGCTCGAGATATGTGTGCGGACCGGCTCAGCACGAGTTCGGTCGGGTCTTATCTCTTCGGATTGCGTATATGCCCATCGTACTTGATCGACAATGAACTTGTCCGTCTCGGTGCTCATTTCTAAATAGAGCGATGGGCTGTGAACTTTTCAATTTGGCTCAAAGACGATTTAAGTCTACGGCAATTCCTGCTGCACGAATCTCTTTGGCTAAAGGAAATTGCCAAGCTCCGGCGTCATCGTAGGGAAGAAAAAGAACACCGGAATAGTCGGAAGGCATCTCGACTTCGTTGTCATAAATAGCGGCCACTCGCTCTCGCCCCAGGCGTCCGAGAAAAAACCCTAATTCCATTATAACATTCTGACGCGCGCGAAATCGAAGTGACTCCGGTGCACCGTCCGCAGATCCACCCTTGTCATCGGGTGTGAGAAGAACTACGGCGAAGCCCACATCCGAATGATCGAAGAATTTCTCAATGATCGTCCTGCCTTTGTTCGGTTGTTCATGCAGAATCACCGGCTCTAGATTTAAGCGTGTCAGAAACCGCGCGACAGAATTTTTGAGTGCGTCGTTCCGGCCGTGCACGATGAATACCTTCTTCGTATTCTTCGGCTTTGGAATCGTCGATTGCGGAGTATCACGAAGAAACGGCACCACTGGTCGGGCACGGAGGAAAACAGATAATCCGCGCCGAATATTGGTGACTGGTACCACGATCAGTGCGTCTGAGAGGTCCGAGTTCGGTGCATTTTGCTTAAGCCAGTCCAGTGCGCGATTTCGCCATTGTCGAAGCGATGTCGTCGATACGGTCCGTCGCCGAATGTAGCGCTCGGCTTGATCAACGAGAAACTCGTATTGCTGCTTTGGTTCTGGAGGCAACGGCAAAGGCATATGATTAACTCATCAACATTTCTGACGGCTCATCGGCATCGGGGCCTATCGAGAGGATTCGGTGCTGGATAGTCGCGTCAGCTCGCGGACTTCGCCGCGGATTTAGTCGATAGGCGGGTCCGCTGCGCTTTTTCGCGTTGCCGATTATCTTCCCAGCGTTCCTTATCTTCCCACGTGCGAAATTTGAAAACGCCCCGCGGTCGGTTGGGGTCTGGAACCCTGCCTTCAACCATTTTTGTTTTCATCAACCCGGCAGCGGAAAGCGGCGCGTGAGCTCGCGAACTTTGCCGCGGATCGTTTCGAGGGCGTTGGCGTCGTCGCGGTTATGGAGGGCGTCGTTCATGAGGTCGGCGATGTCGAGCATTTCTTCTTCTTTCATTCCGCGAGTCGTGACGGCGGGGGTGCCGACGCGGATGCCGCCGGGTTTGAAAATTGGAAGAGTGTCGAAGGGGATGCCGTTCTTGTTCACGGTGATGCCGGCGCGGTCGAGAACTTCCTGGGCGACTTTGCCGTTCAAATCTTTCGGGCGGAGATCGACCAGCATGAGGTGGTTGTCGGTGCCGCCCGAGGTAATGCGGTAACCGTGTTTGGTCAGGCCGGCCGCGAGGGCTTTGGCGTTTACGACGACCTGACGCTGGTAATCGCGGAAGGACGGCTGAAGGGCTTCGTGGAAGCAGACGGCTTTGGCGGCGATGACGTGCATGAGCGGGCCGCCCTGGACGCCGGGGAACACGGTCGCGTCGATCGCTTTCGCGTGCTCGGCGGTGCACATCGTGATGCCGCCGCGCGGGCCACGAAGACTTTTGTGCGTCGTCGTAGTCACGAACTGCGCGTGCGGGATCGGGCTGGGATGTTGGCCGCCGGCGACGAGGCCGGAAATGTGCGCCATGTCGATGAACAGGAGCGCCCCGACGGAATCGGCGATCTGGCGGAGACGCGGGAAATCGATGATGCGCGGATAAGCGGACGCGCCGGCCGTGATCATAGCGGGACGGACTTCCTCGGCTTGTTTCTGCAACGCGTCGTAATCGATCTGCTCGGTCTCGGCGCTGACGCCGTATTGCGAGACCTGGTAGAATTTTCCCGAGAAATTCGCGGGGTGCCCGTGGGTGAGATGGCCGCCGTGGGCAAGGTTCATGGCGAGAATTTTGTCACCAGGTTTCAGGACCGAGAAATAAACGGCCATGTTCGCCTGGGCACCGCTGTGCGGCTGGACGTTGACGTGTTCGCAACCGAAGAGCTGCTTCGCGCGATCGATCGCGAGCTGCTCGGCGGTGTCGACATTCTCACAACCGCCGTACCAACGTTTCTTCGGATAACCCTCGGCGTATTTGTTGGTAAGCACGCTGCCCTGCGCTTCCATCACGGCGCGGCTGGTGAAATTTTCCGACGCGATCAGCTCAATGTTTTCGCGCTGCCGTTTTTCTTCGGCCTGAATGGCGGCGAAGATTTCCGGATCGACTTTGCTCAACGGCCCGCCACTGCCGCCGGGTGATGCGCCGAAGCCGGATGAGATATCGGGATCTGTCATGGTGAAAGAGGAAGTGCCGCCGCCGCGCGATTTCGCGGGGACCGCCAGTTCGCTTTGTTCTACGAACGCGAGCACGGTCGGTAAAGCGTTTTTGATGGTCTCGGCGCAGACGGTGTAAACGTCGCGGCTGCATCCGATCGGATCCGGCACGTCGCGCCAGACGGTCATGCCGGGCTCTTCGAATTCGCGGAGGAGAAATGTTTTATCGGCCGCCTGCGGGAAGAAAGTGTGGATGGTCTCGAGATGCGCGCCGGTCATGGCGAAGATGTGCGTCGCGCGATCGATCAGGGTGGCGGTGAGCGGCTGGCTCCGGACACTGCGAATATCGACGCCTTCCTGTTCGCAGACATGAACCGCGTGCAGGCTCGGCGGTTGTCCCCGGACGGCGTGCACGCCGGCGGAAGCGACTTCGATGTCTTTGCGATTGCCGATAAGACGCCGGAACAGGCCCTCCGCCATGGGGCTGCGACAAATGTTGCCCGTGCAAATGAAAAGAACGCTTTTCACGATAACCGCCGGCGCCGTGCCGGCATGGCAAGTTAAAATCAAACGGAATCAAGTCAACGCGGCGGCGCCCGTGTCGAGTTTGCGTTGACGAAGGTAGAGGAACAACGGCAGGCCGAGCGAGACGCCGACCAGGCACGTGGCGAGCACCGGCAACCAGAGAAGTGAGAGCGCCATGCGGCGGCCTTCCACGGCAATGAAAGCGAACAAGACGATCGCGGAAACAATGACGTCGAGACCGAAGAACGCGCCGATGCGGGTCGCGAAAAGTTCCTCGAACAAAAGCGGGACGTTCAGGCCGTGGTCCATCAACCAGGGCCCCAATTTCCAATACGGCAGAATCGTTCCCAGGACGCATAAAGCCAGGTAGAGATGCCGTGTTCGCATGGGGATCAACTTCTGAAAAGATAGAGGGCGAGGCTGAGAAGGAGAAGGACGATCGCGGTGATCCACCAGATCGTCTTTAGTCCGGCGGGTTTGATTTCGGGCGAAAACTCGCGGCGCACGAACTCGTCGTAATCGAAATTGTCGTCCGGCAAATCGAGTCCATCGGCGGAGTCGAGCCGCCAACCGGAATTATGGTCCGCGCCGCATTCGGGACAGGCGAGGGAACCGCGCGGAACGGCTTCTCCGCAGACCGGACAAATCTCCGGTGCGGGCTTTTGAGTTTTGCGGGCGCGACTCATCGTTCCATGAAACTCAAAAATCGCGGCGTTGGAAAGCGCCGGTCGTTGATGCGACTTGAAGTGTTGAACGTCAATCGATTCAATGGCGAACATGAACGGCACCGCGCCCAGGATCGAGATTGTCGCGCCATTCGGGGCGGCGTTTGAATGGATGAAGGCGATGCTGTTTCGTCCGTTCGACTTCGCGAAATGGCTGACGATCGCGTTCGCGGCGTTCATCGCGGGGAGCTGGGGCGGCGGCGGCGGAAATTTCGGGCGGGTCGGCCGGCTGGGCGACGGCGACTGGAAATATCACGTGACGAAGAACGGAGATTGGCCGGACTTCACGCCGTGGATCATCGCGCTCGCGATCGGCGTGGGGCTGATCGTGGTCGTCCTGAGCGTGATCTGGATGTGGGTGTCGGCGCGCGGGCGGTTTGTCTTCACCGATTGCGTGGTGAAGAACCGCGGCGCAATCGGCGAACCGTGGCGGGAATACCGCCGCGAAGGCAACAGCTACTTTCTGTTTTCGCTGGTGATCGCCGCCTGCACTCGTCTGCATCGCGATTTGCGCGTTTGTGGCGTGGCTTTTGTTCGGAGGAATGCAGAGTGGTTCCGAAACCGGCGCCAGCCTGGTGTTGCTCGGCGCGTTTATCGTTTTCATTCTCGTGGGCGTTCTCCTCGCGTGGTTCATCGCGCTCATCTGCCATTTCATGGTGCCGGTGATGTATCGGCGGCGGTGTTCGGCGCGCGAAGCGTTTGTCGATGTGATGAGGTTGATCTTCGCCCATCCGGGGCCGTTCATTTTGTTCGTGCTCTTCATGATCGCGCTCACGCTCGGGGTGGTCATCGTGGGCACACTCGTGGCCTGCATGACCTGTTGCATCGGCGGGCTGCCTTACATCAGCACCGTCCTGCTCCTGCCCGCAATCGTCTGGCTCGCTGCCTTTCGCCTGATGTTCCTGAGGCAGTTCGGCGATCAGTACGATGTTTGGTCGAGCGCCCTGGCGCCCGCGCCTACGCCGTTGCCGCCATCGCCCGCTCCGCCAATCTGATTACCACGGCGGCTCTGCCTTCGAAGTCGGCAGCTTGTCGTCCGGCAAAATTTCCAGACGCACCCGGGCCGAACCTTGCCGCACCATGTCGAGCTTCTCGGCCGCCTCCTTGCAGAGATCGATGATGGTGCCTCGCTTGTAGACCCCGCGGTCCGTGATGCGCACGACAACTTTCTTACCGTTGCCAAGGTGGGTGACCTGGACCCGGGTCCCGAGCGGCAAACGGTTGTGCGCCGCCGTCAATTCGTCCGTGCGGGCGCGCCGTTTCGCGAGCGACTTCGCCGGCACGGGGTACCACGTGGCAACGCCCTCGATCTTCGGCTTCGCGGGTTCGGGCGGTTTCGCGTTCACCATTTGCCCGGCCGAAAGCTCCGCCGCGCCTAACGAGACGATGATGGCGGCGAAGGCGCTGGCAGCGCGCCCGTTATTTCGCGAGGGCATATTTTCCCTCGTGAAGAACATCGCGGATTTTGCGCGCGAGGGTCTGGGGCGTGAACGGTTTCTGGAGAAGTTCGTGGCGCGGATCGAGCGTGCCGTGGTCGCCGATGTCGTTGTCGGAATAACCGGAAACGTACAGGACCTTCATATCGGGACGGAGCGCGGAAAGTTTTACGGCGAGCTCGTGGCCGTTCATGTGGGGCATGATGACGTCGGTGACCAGGAGATGAATGTCGCCATCAAAACCATCCGCGAGGTTCAGCGCCTCAATCCCGTCGCAAGCGCAGAGAACGTTGTAGCCTTGATGCTCGAGGACTTCGCAGACGAGCTCCCGGACGATCTCTTCGTCCTCGACAACCAGGACAGTCTCGAAGTTGTCCGTCTTTGCGACGGGGGCGAGCGGCACCCGGGTGAAGTCGACCGGCGCGGATTCGACCGGTAGATAGATGCGGAAGGTGCTGCCTTTGCCCACTTCGCTTTGGACGGAGATGCCGCCGCCGGTTTGGCGGACGATCCCGTAGACGGTGGCGAGGCCGAGGCCGGTGCCTTTGCCGGGACCTTTGGTGGTGAAGAACGGCTCGAAAATGTGGGACATCGTTTCTTCGTCCATGCCCGCGCCGGTATCGGCGACGGAAAGCACCACGTAATCGCCCGGCGCGAGCGACGCGGCAATCTGCGGCGCGGTAGTTCGGTCGAGCGTGACGTTCTCGGTTCGAATAATCAGTTTCCCGCCGCGCGGCATGGCGTCGCGCGCATTCACGCCCAGGTTCAACACCACCTGCTCAAGCTGGCTCGGATCCGCTTTCACCCGGCCATTCGCCGCTTCCGGATGCGACTGCAAATCGAACCGCTCGCCAATGACACGCCGAAGCAGTTTCTCCATCTCGAGCACGAGCGAGTTGAGGTCGATCACCTTCGGCTGCAGAATTTGTTTGCGGCTGAAGGCCAGCAGTTGCCGCGTCAAGGCGGCTGCCTGTTCGCCCGCTTTGCGAATTAATTCCGCATTCTGTTTCGCGAGCGAATTGCTGCTGGTGCGCGTTGCGATCAGCTCGGCATACCCAATGATCGCGGTCAGCAAATTGTTGAAATCGTGCGCAACGCCGCCGGCGAGCCGCCCGACCGCTTCCATCTTTTGGGAATGGCGCAGTTCTTCTTCGCTCTTCCGAAGCGCTTCTTCCGTTGCGCGGCGTTCTTCCATCTCGCGAACGAGATTATCCCGCTGCTCGAAAAATTTTCGGGTCGTCCGGGCGAGCTCGCCGAATTCGGAATGGTCCCAGCACAGACGCTCGATCGGTTTCAGGTCGTTCCGCTTCAACGTCTCCATGATCTTGCGCAGCGGCTGATTTACCCAGCGAACGACCGACCAGTAAATCCCGAGCAGCAGGACGCCGGCGAAAATGAAGAGGGAGAGAATGAGCCGTTCGTTCGACCGATTCAACAGCCGCACGATCGGCATTTCATTTCGAACCACCAGATAAGCGACCGGCTTTTCGTCCCAGCCGGGTAAAGCTCTCGAAAACGCGATCAGGCCGTCCTCCACAATTTCCGGCGGCTGGCTTTCTGCCGGGGCCAGACTCAACTTCGCGTTGGAGAACAGAGACATGTCTTCGAGCGGCGGCCCATTCCACAACCGGCCGACAAAGAAGAATCCCTGCTGCGGAGTTTGCCTCGCGTAATCCTTCGAGCCGTGGACTGTTGCGCCCCGGATCTCCATCACTTCGCCGTCGAGCTTCACGAAGAAGTGGGCCGCGGGGCCCTTGGCAAAAAGTTTGTCGAACGCTTCGCGCGGAATCGGAAGGGGGAGGGGGGTGCCGTTGTTGCGGGCGCCGGCGGCGGCTTTGTCCTGGTCGGGATCGACCGCGATGGCGCTACGCGAATAGATCAGGTTAACGTCGCGGTCAAAAATCCAGACCGCGTAGGCCTTGTAGCCGAGAAGAGTTTCGCTGCTGACGTTGTCGCTAAGCCACTTCGTATTCTTGGACTGGATGGCCCGGACCATGTCGTCCCAGGTTGTGTCATAATCGGCCAGCGTCTCCAACGGCTCGCCATCTTTGCGGAGAAAAGTATCAAAGCCGCGCTTGGCTTCGTCGAGACGGCTGGTGCGAATCTCGCGGAATTTCTCCTGGTCGAATGCGCGGAAGGCCCACAGGCCGGCTATGAAAATCGCCACTACCGCGAGCAGTAGCAGGGTGATCTTGGTTTGGACTTTCATCGATCTTTACAACATCACGGTTGCCTCCTTTCGACGCCTCGGCACTCAGGCCAAGCCGGTATCAGACGGCATCTCCCCCTTTTTATTCGCGTACCCGGGCCTCCTGAATCGCAACTATTTTTAGGTCGTCGCCATTTCCCCGCAGCGTCCACCAGTTCTTTGTCTTTCCGACCGCCTTGTTTTTCGACGATCGAGCGGGGCTGTGCAGTTCAAACGCGATGGTAAATTCGACCTTGGTCTCGCCCTCGTTCTCCGAGGCGAAAAAGGTGACCGGGCTCGCCAGGGTGTATTTCCGTTCCGGCCAGCGTTTCACGTAATTAGTCGTGTCCCTGGTGACGAAATCCTGGGCGACCGTGCCGTGGTCGAAATAGCGCACTGGGAATGAGAAGTAACTAACTTGCTTCGGCACGTCAGCGGCCTCGCCGTCTCGAAGGTAATCCTGCACAAACTGATTCACCCGGTCGGGCGTGAGGTCCTGGCCCGGCGCGGGCGATTCGGCCGGAGGGGGCGGCGTCGGAGTCAGGTCCGGCTTTTCTTCGGCCTCGCGTTGGAGAGCGAGTCGCTGGGATTCCGGCAGGGCGCTGGCCACGTCGCTCTTGAGGACCGGCATGTCCGGTAATGGTGCGGTGGCGGCGACAACGGTGGTGGTCGCGACGTGAAGCGAAGTCGCCGTGTCCGCATCGACTCGGCCGGTGACGGCGAACCCCTTTCGTCTCTGATACCGCTTCAGCGCATCGATGAGGACAGCGCTGTTATGGCCATCGATGTTGCCGAAATACAAGTTCCGTTTCCGCAGTTCCTCCTGGACCTGCCGCACGGTTTCGTCGGCGCGGGCCGAGCGCGGAGGCGACAGCAAAAGTAACAGGAAGAGGCAAGAGGTGAGGAAACGCATCCCACCTTTAAGATCGTATGGAATTTATAGTTCGGTTGCCTGCCAGAATTTCCGGAACGCTCCGGGCCAGCTTCGATCGATCACGCGTTGTCGCGCTTCCTGGCCCATTCGCGCTCGCAGCTTCGGATCTCCGGTCATCCGCTCGATCGCGCGCGCGAAATCTTCCGCGTCGTGCGCTTTGGTCACGATGCCGGTCGTTCCGTCCTGGACCAGTTCCTTCGGGCCGCCCACGTCCGACACTATTACAGGCAATCCCGAGGCTTGCGCTTCCAGGATCACGTTGCCGAAAGTGTCGGTCGTGCTGGGGAAAACGAAAACGTCCGCGGACGCGTACGCTTTTGCCAGCGCCTCGCCTTCGAGGTAGCCGAGGAAAATGGCGTCGGGCAGCGCCTGCGCCAACGCCTCCTGGTACGGTCCCAATCCGACGAGGTATAGTTTAACCGGATGACCGGCCTCGCGGATCTTGTTGTAAGCGGCGGCGAGGACGTCGAGATTCTTCTCGCGCGAAATCCGGCCCACATACAGCAGCCGCACGTGCTTCCCGTTTACGCCGGCACGAGGCCAGAAGGCCAGGTCGCGCCGGGTCGGGTTGAACAAATCTGTGTCGAGACCGCGCGGCAGGATTTTTAATTTCTCGGCCGCGAACCCGCGATCGATCCAGCATTTCCGGTAATGCTCCGAGTTGACCCAAACCGTGTCGACCTGCCCGTAGAGCCAGTGCATGTAACTCCAGGCGAGACTTTCCAGGAACCGGTCCTCGGTCAGGATCCGGACATATTCGGGAATGTCGGTGTGATAAATGCCGCTCGTTTGCAGGTTCAACATTTTCGCCGCGAGCAGGCCGACGAGGCCCATCGGCCCGGGCGTGCTGATGATGATCTCGGTGAATCCCTCGCGCTGGATGTAATCGAGAATTTGCATGATCGGCGGGAAGCTGAGCCGCTGGAGCTCGTACTCCGGCAATTCGAATTCGCCGATGGGGCGGAAATTCTGGATCGGGATTTCGTCGACTTCGAGGCGGCGCCGCGAGGTCACGACGATCAATTTTTCTCCGGCAACTACGCCGGCGGCCGTCATCTTGCGGATGGTGTTCGCGACGCCGTTCACGTCGTCGAGCGTGTCGGTGAACCAGGCCCGTTTGCGGTTTTGCAGGGCGGGGGGAATCGCGCCGGTCATTTTCGAAAAGACATCGCGCAACCAGCGGCGGGACGGCGCCTGGCTGTGGAAGGCGTAGAGGTAGGGCGTTAGCAGAACGACGATCGGCGCGATCCCGCTCAAGGCCTGCATGCTTTCGATCAGGTTCCCTTTGCGAATTTGCTGCACGAATTTTTCGAAGAGGCGAAAGGCGAGCTGCTCGCAGACCAGGTTCGCCATCAGGAAGGTGCGCCGTTCCGGTTCGGTCACGCCTTTCATTTCGCGGGCGAGACGCGCTTTGACGCGCGGCTGCGCGAAGTGTTTCGACAGTCCTTTCCAGAGCGAAACGTTGCGCGGCTTCGCCAGCTCGAAAATTTTTCCGGACATGACGCCTTGGGCGATGAAGGTCGCTTTCTCCCGCAGACTGAATTCCGTCGGGTCGCGCCCTTCCATGAAGCGCGAGAACATTGTTTCGAGCAGCGGCGCCGTCGGTCCCAGGTTTTCCGTGAACCGGTCGCGGATGAAACAGGAGACGGTGTTGTAGAAGCCGTGCGACAAGGCGAGGGGCGTTCCCCCTTCGCCTCGCGCTTCGCAATCTCCCGCGCGGACCTGCGCGAGGAAATCAGCGGCGGTCCGCACCTTCGGAGTTTCAGTAAAGGCGCCAGCCACAAACTGGCCGCCGTGATCGTCCGAGCCGCCGGTGAAAATTTTCCGCCACGGCTCCGGGTGCGTCGGGACCAGATCGTGACGGTTGGCCATCTCCTCGATTTTTTGCGGGGTGAGCCCGGAGAGAAGTTCGCGCGCGAGCACGCTGAGGAGCGCGTCCCGCAGACCGTTGATTCCCTCGAAATGTTTGAAGAGGAGGATGAGCCGCTCCAAATGCGGCACGTCCAGCTTGCCGTTGATGCTGTAGAGCGGGTGGGCCACGGAATGCGAGATCCCGTTCCCTTGCAGATAACGCTGCAGATCGAAGATGTTGTCGCGCGCCGCGGCAATCTCCGCGTGCTGCGCCTCGGTGATCCCCCACACCAGCAGATGAATCTTGCAGGGATCCTGGGGGAAGTGGGTCGTGACTTCCTCGCTGATAAAGGTGCCGTCGAGATCGGCGATGGCGAGATTTCCCTCGATCGTGTCGTGATCGGTAATTGTGACGAAATCCATTCCGCGTTCGCGGAGGAGGCGGTGCAGGTCGCGCGGATCGCTGTAGCTGTCGGGAAAATCGAAGCGGCGAAAGAGCCATTCCTCGGAACGCGCGCTAAATCGGGAATGAATGTGGAGATCGCAGCGGCTCATGATGGTCGTCAGGTCTGGCGCCGGACGCGCTTCTCGGCGATCCAGTCGCGGTAGGTCGTGGCGTTGCGATTTCCCAGGAGCGTTTCCGTCAGCCGCAAAATTTGGCGCCAGATCTCGGGATGATCGCGGTCCGGCGGATGAATGCTGACGCGGACCAGCGGCGCGTCGCCGAGTTGGCGCGCCAGCAAGTTGTTCCAGGCCAGGCTCGCCGTTCTCCGCCAGCCGCTCCGGACGCTGTAGGCGAGTGTGCGCGCCGGATAATTGTCGCCCGAGCGCAGATCGCGAACGCCGGTCAATCGCGTGGTGTATTCCAGGTCGGCATCCGCGGCCGCGCGTTCGCCCGGCAGGCCGAGAAGCCACGCGGGAGCGATGAAGCCGCGCGGGGTTAACCCGGCCGCGGTAAATTCTTCCTGGGCCCTGGTGATGCGACGGAAGGCTTCGTCGTAATCGAGATCGTAAAATTCGCCTTCGTCTTTCGTGTAGAAACGCGTGAACAATTTCTGGGTGATCGATTCGCCCTCCTGCCGCGGACGTTCATGAAAATAACCGTGGATCACGATCTCGTGCCCTTTGCTTTCCAGCTCCTGAAGCCAGCGGACGAAGGCGCGATCCTCGGTGGAACAACCGCGGCGATGATAATTCGGCACGACGAGGAGCGAGCAGATCGCCACGCCCCGATGGGCAAGCGCCGTGATTATTTCTTCGACCCGCGCCTGGGTCGCGGGGGCGACGTCATGGATTGACACGACGAGAGCGGCGCGCTCCGCTTCCGCCGAGAGCGCGAAGAGGGACGGCAACGACGTCGCACTGGCTCCGGTCACGCCGGAATTTTCGGTCTCATGTCGGACGCAAACAAGCCTAATCGCTGGCCTTGCTCATCCGCAGGATTTCGTCGAATTGCGCGCTCGTCACGGGCTGGACCGACAACCGCGACAGGCGCAATAACGCCATCTCTTTCAGCGTCGGATTCGCCTTGATCGCATCGAGCGTGACCGGCTTCGACAACGCCTTCTCCGGCGCGATGTCGACGGCGCTCCAATCGCCTTCTTTCGCCGTCGGGTCCGGATAGGCTTCGCGGACGACCGTCGCAACGCCCACGATCTCTTTCCCGTCCACGCTGTGGTAGTAGAAGACGGCGTCGCCTTTTTTCATCGCGCGCAGGTTGTTGCGCGCGGTGTAATTCCGCACCCCGGTCCACGCGGTCTTTCCGTCGTCGACAAGATTCGTCCATGAATAGGAGGACGGTTCCGATTTCACGAGCCACGACTGTTTCACCGCTCGATAGGTAAAGGAGGGCGCTTGAGTTTGGAAGCCTGAAGGAAGCAATGGCGGCCGCTGCTCACTTGTTCTGCCGAAGGCGCGTGCTTAACTTCGCCCCATGTTTCATCGCAAACTTTACCTCGCCCTTTTGCTCGTTTCGCTCCCGGGGAACGCGCTGCTGGCCGCGGATTGGGAAACCGATTACGCGAAGGCGCTGGAGAAAGCCAAATCGGCCAACAAACGGGTGCTGCTCGATTTTAGCGGCTCGGATTGGTGCGGCCCGTGCATCGAATTGAAAAAACGGGTGTTCTCGCGTCCGGATTTCAAGGCTTACGCGGACAAGAACCTGATTCTCGTCGAGGTCGATTTTCCGCAGCGCAAAAAGCAGTCGGCCGCGCTCAAGACGCAGAACGAAAAGTTGGGCAAGCAATACGGCATCGATGACAAAGGATTTCCCACCATCGTGCTGCTCGATCCGGCCGGAAAGGTCGCGCGCGAATTTACCGGGTACGACGGCGCGACGACGGCGGACGTGATCGCGTGGATCGAGGGCAGGAAAAAGATGTGACCACCGCCATTCGCGGCAGTTGTCTGTGCGGCGGCGTGAAATTCGAAGTCACGCCACCTTTTCTTCGGGCCGGCCATTGCCACTGCGACCGTTGCCGGAAGCATTCCGGCACGGCGGTCTGTACCCAGGCCCGGGTATTCAAGGAACAGTTTCGATTGCTTGCCGGGGTCGAGCTCATTCGCGTTTACGGAAAAGGCGAAGGAGCGGTGAAAGCATTTTGCACGGTTTGCGGTTCGAGCCTGTTCGGCGGCGACTGGCCCGATGGCGATCAGGTCTCGATCAGGATGGGCGCGTTCGACGATGACCCGGGAATCCGCCCGCAATTTCATACTTTCGTGGACTCGCGCGCGCCCTGGGACGAAATCACCGACCGCTTGCCGCAATATCCGGAGGCGCTCCCGGCGACCTGACGATGCCCGCTACGGCCTCTCTCCACGCGCTCATCACGCATGCCATCGATTACGCAGGGCTTTTCCCGCCTGCCAGTCTGGCACTGGAGCCGGCGTTGAAGAACTACGCCGGTTATGTTCGGACCCCGGATGCGTGGATGCTCGGCCCCTTCATTCTTCCCATCGCGGAATTCGACCGCGCTGCCGGCGGCCTTTCCGGGTTCGACCGGGATCATCCCGTTCGGGTTTCCGCGCTCGGTCCGAAAACCGACGATGCCGTTGCCTTTGGTTCCGCGCTCGCCGCGGCGATGCAAGCGATCGGTCGCTTTCGAGCCCGCTCGACGGCAGACGCGTTTATCGAACAATTCGAAATGCCGCTGCCGGGCGACGTGACTGCCGACACGCTCAAGCTGATCCGATCGAGCGCAGACGCTGAGTTGTCCATGTTCTGGGAAGCGCCGGCGAACGCAGCCGAGCGCGCGATCAAACTGATTGCGGATAACAATCGCAGCCACCCAGATCGGCCACTCGGTTTCAAACTCAGGACCGGCGGCGTCACGGCGAACGCGTTTCCCTCGTCCGAGGAGATCGCAACGGTTCTGTGCTGCGCGGTAACCCACCAGGTCCCGATAAAATTCACCGCCGGGCTGCATCATCCGGTCCGGCTTTTTCACGAGAGCGTGCAGACGAAGATGCACGGTTTTCTCAATGTGCTCGGGTCTGCGGCGCTCGCGTCGGAGCACGATTGGACCGGCAAACAAATCGCCGAAATGCTCGACGAAGAAGACCCGGCCGCATTTTCGTTCACCGACGATTTTTTCGGATGGCGCGATTGGAAGATTGCAACCGGCCGGATCGCCACGCATCGCGACATCGTCACTTCGCTCGGGAGTTGTAGCTTTGACGAGCCGCGCGATGATTTGCGCGCGCTGAAACTCCTGTAAGCTCTTCTCGTCCCGAACATGAAATCGTTTATCGACGTCGCGCCCGACTCGCATTTCCCGATCCAGAATTTGCCCTTCGGCGTTTTCAAGCCGGCCGCCGGCCCGGCCCGGGTCGGCGTCGCCATCGGCGATTTGGTTCTCGATCTTTCGGTCCTCGAGGAGCGCGGGCATTTCCGCTCCGCAGAATTTCCCGGCGCCCCTGTTTTCTCGAGCGACGCGCTCAATTCCTTCCTTGCCCTCGGCCGCCCAGCGTGGCGCAAGGCGCGCGCGGTGATTCAGGATTTGCTCAACGCCGAGACCGCGACGTTACGCGACGACGCCGGCCTTCGGGCCCGCGCCTTCCACGCCCAAAGCGAGGTAACGATGCAACTCCCGGCGCGCATCGGCGATTACACCGATTTTTATTCTTCCTATCATCACGCTCATAACGTCGGGACGATGCTGCGCGGTCCGGAGAACGCGCTCATGCCGAATTGGAAATGGCTGCCCGTCGCCTACCACGGGCGCGCCAGCTCGGTGGTGGTGAGCGGGACCGATGTCCGCCGCCCGCATGGACAAATCAAGCCGCCGGATGCCGCCGCGCCAGTCTTCGCTCCGAGCCGCAGCTTCGACTTTGAATTGGAAACGGCTTTTTTTATCGGCCCGGGAAACGCCCTCGGCTCGCCTATCCCTGCGGATGAAGCGACCGATCATATTTTCGGAATGGTCCTGATGAACGACTGGAGCGCGCGCGACATTCAAGCGTGGGAGTATCAACCGCTCGGTCCATTCCTCGCCAAAAATTTTTCCACGAGCATCTCGCCGTGGGTGGTAATGCTGGAAGCGCTGGAGCCGTTCCGGAAACCTTTGCCGGCGCAGGATCCCGAGCCGCTCTCTTATTTGCGGGCGGCGAACGATTTCACTTACGACATCCAGTTGGAGGCGCGGTTGCAGACGCGGATGCTGTCAACCCCGCACGTAATCACCCGCACGAATTTCCAAAACTTGTATTGGAGCATCGCGCAACAGCTGGCGCATCACACCGTTAACGGCTGCAATCTGCAACCGGGCGACTTGCTCGCGAGCGGAACGATTAGCGGAGCTAGCGACGAATCGCGCGGATGCATGCTGGAACTGACGTGGCGCGGCGCGAATCCGCTGACGCTCGCGAGTGGCGAAACCCGGAAGTGGCTCGAGGACGGCGATCGGCTCACCATCGCCGGCTGGGCGCAAGGGGACGGGTATCGGGTCGGTTTCGGCGAAGTAACCGGCCAGATTTTACCGGCCGCGTAGGCGCGATAATCGCCGCTCTCCGGGGTTTTTGGGTCCGGCCTAACGAGTCGATGATTTGCGGAAACCGCTGGAAATGAGGGCATTCGCGGCCCGGGTCCTGCTATAATTTCCATAATTCTCGGCCGTTTCTCCTCGGTCGAATCGCAGTCATCCAAACTCAAATCAAACAATGAAATATATATCCAAATACCTGAACCTCGCGTGTTGCGTTGGCTTTTCCGCCGCGCTTACCGCCCTCGCTGAACCGACACCGTCGGCATCCCCAACTCCGCATTCCGAGCCTTCGGCCTCCCCGACCGCCACAAGCACGCCGCGGAAAGAGCCGACACCTACCCCGACGCCAACCGCGACGCCGGACGGCGATCACGAGCATGGTGAAGTCAGTTTGCGCGGTGTCTATGGCGCCACCACGCCCTCCGGCGGCCTGATCGTGTTCTGCATCGAAAAGAATACGTTCGTGCAAATCAACATGCTCGACGTCGCCGGCCAGGTGGTCGGGTTCGCGGAAGGTCCGCTTAATCATGGCGCCTTCTCGCTGACGTTGACTACCGGGCAGGCGATTGTTGGTCTGGCGAATGAAAACGGCATTGCCTTTACGCTCGCCGGCCAACCGTTCCAGGCTTCACGCTTCGCGACCTTCGGGACCGAGTCCCGGATCGCCGGTCGCTACTTTGGCGTCGCTCACGGACCGACCGGCGAGAGCCAGGTCATGTTCATAATCGATTCGAGCAAGCACATCATCATGGTCCAGCGTGCGGGCTCGGTCTTGAGCGGCGGCTTTGGCACTGTGACGGCGCCGGTGTCGCCTTCGACGCAGTACACCTTCACGATGAGTAGTTTCATCGGGAGTAGCACCGCGGTAACCGGCAGCTTTGCGATCACCGACGGCGTTTTTACCGGCATGTTCCAAACCAGCGCCGGAACGTACACGGTCAACACGTTCAAGAGTTCGCTCTTCAATCGGATGGCGAACATCTCGACTCGCGGCCTGGTCGGGACAGGCCAGGGCCAGCTCATCGGCGGCTTCATCATTACCGGGGGCCCCAAGCTCGTCATGATCCGCGCGATGGGTCCGTCGCTTGCGGCCGCGGGCGTGTCGCCGGCCCTGGCGAACCCTGCGCTGACGCTGTTCGCCGACGGAACGCAACTGGCGGTGAATGATGATTGGAAAACGAACGTCAACGTCGCCGACATCATGGCTAGCGGAATCGCGCCGGCCAATGATCTGGAAGCTGCCCTGCTGATTCGGCTCGAGCCGGGCGCTTACACTACCGTGGTAAGTGGCGCGGGCGGCACGACTGGCATCGGCCTTGTCGAAGTCTACGAGGTCGGGTCCGACTAACCGGCTGTCTTCCCGAAACGAAGGCCCCGCGTCGATTGCCGGCGCGGGGCTTTTCGTTTTCTGGCGATCAAAGTTGCGCGATGGTCTCGACCATCCGCCGGCGCTGCTTCTGATCCGGCAAGCGGCCCAGCCCCGCCTGCATGTTATCTTCCAAGTGGCGAACGTTGCTCGTCGCAGGAATGGCACAGGTCACGGCTGAATGCGCCACGATCCATTTCAAAAGAAATTGCGCCCAGGAGTGGCAATCGAATTCGGCCGCCCACTCCGGCAATGGCTTTTGCCTCACCCTCGAGAACAGGTCGCCGCCGCCGAACGGCCGGTTGATGAGAACCGCAACACCGCGATCCTGGGCGAGGGGAAGGATCTCGCGTTCGGCTTCGCGTTCACCTAACGAGTAATTGATTTGCAGGAAATCCACCTTCTCGGCGCGAAGCAGCCTTACCACTTCCGGATACCCGCTCGAATTGTAATGGGTGATACCAAGGTAACGGAGACGGCCTTCCTCTTTCCAGGCCCGCAGGGTAGCGAGATGCGTCCGGGCGTCGACCAGGTTATGGACCTGCATGAGATCGAGCTTCTTTGTTTGCAATCTTGCGAGCGAGCTTTCCATCGAAGCGATCCCTTCCTCTTTGCCGGTGGTCCAAACTTTGGTGGCCAGAAACATCGATGAGTGAAGACGGAGCTTTGTCGCGATCTCACCGATGACTTGTTCCGACCGCCCGTACATGGGCGATGAATCCACCACGCGTCCGCCCAGTCCAACCAACCGCGCCATGACGTCTTCCAGCGGCCGCCGTTCCGCGTCGCCCGGGCCGACATCGAAAACCTGCCAGCTCCCGAGGCCGATGACCGGCAGCTTTTCTCCGGTCGAAGGGATGGCGCGTTCTAACAAAGGCTGCTTATCGATAGTCGATACTTCGGCGCTGAATCCTTTTCGCGCCAGGAGTAATCCGGCGCCGGACTGGGCGACCAGGCGGGCCGCCTCGCGCCGCGACATCGGTTTCATTCAGTTGCGAAACTGGTAATCGGCCCCCGACAAGTTGCCTACATGGGTCAGGCCGCCTGGCATTATGACGTAGCCCCGAAGCTTGCGGGGGTCGCGCCTGGAAACGAAGATGCCGCCATCATAACGGACCGATCCGGCAAAGGTGCGCTGATAAACTTTTCCGGGAGCGCGATAGTAGTATCCGTTCTCATCTTCAGTGTCGAGGGAATAGAGACCGCGTGGAAAATGAATCGTGCCGGCCGACCTATCGGAACGCAGCTCGATCAAGCGCGCCGTTGATCGTGAGGAGGCCGCACTTACTTCATGCCGGCGGTCCGTTCCTCCGCAACCGCTGAACAACAGCACGATGGCACAAGCCGAAATCCCCAGCTCGAACTTGCGCATCGATAGACGCATGAAGTCAATTCACCGCGTCCCGGATGCGCGTCAACGTTAATCCTAAAGTTGCCTTTCCCGCCGACGCCGCGCATGCTCCTCATCGCATGACACCGACCACGCGCAGGAAATTCATCAAGGTCTCGGCCGCGGCCGGGGGAGCACTAAGTCTGGGAGTTACGTCCCGGAGCAAGGCGGCGGAGAAACCCAAACCGATGCGCATTCTGATTCTCGGCGGCACCGGCTTCACTGGTCCGTTTCAAATTCGCTACGCGCTCGAGCGGGGGCACAAGGTCACCGTGTTCAATCGGGGCAAGACGCATCCCGGAGAATTGCCGAAGGAAGTCGAGCAGCTTATCGGCGATCGCAACGGTCAACTGGATGCGCTGAAGAATCGCAAGTGGGACGTGGCCATTGATAACCCGACCTCTGTCCCTGTCTGGGTGCGCGACGTTGGCCAGATCCTGAAGGGGAACGTCGATCGCTATGTCTTTATTTCCACGATTTCCGTCTACGGCGATACCAGCAAGGCCAATCTCGACGAGTCCGCGCCGCTGGCGCAATACACCGGCCCCGACGCGATGAAAGAATCGCGCGACAGCATTATCGCGTCGAAGTTCCAACTCTACGGTCCGCTCAAGGCGCTGGCCGAACAGGAAGCGGAGAAGTGGTTTCCTAAGCAGACCCTGGTCGTTAGGCCGGGGTTAATTGTCGGCCCCCGCGATGAAACCGACCGCTTCAGTTACTGGCCGGTTCGGATCGATCGCGGTGGGGAAGTGATGGCGCCCGGGGATCCGTCGGATCCGGTCCAGTTCATCGATGGCCGCGATCTGGCCGAGTGGGTTATTCGCATGGTGGAGCAACGGGAGACCGGTATTTACAACGCCACCGGACCCGACAAGACCCTCGGCGTAGGCGCGATGCTCGAAGGCATCAAGAGCGCCAATAATTCAAAGGCGGCCTTTACCTGGGTAAGCGCCGACTTTCTCGAGGCGCAGAAAGTTGCGCCGTGGTCCGACATGCCAGTATGGGTGCCGCCGCGTGGCGAAGAAGCCGGGATGGGCCGCATTAATATTCAGCGTGCAGTTGGCAAAGGCCTGACGTTTCGCCCGGTCGCCGTGACAGCGCGGGACACGCTCGCCTGGTTCAAATCCCAGCCGCCCGAGCGCCAAAAGCTCAAGGCCGGGATAACTCCGGAGCGCGAAGCTGAAGTGCTCGCCGCATGGCACAAGGAGAAAGGCTAGACCGTGGCCGCGAGGCGACACGTCCTCGGCGTAGGCGGTGTCTTCTTTAAGGCAGAAGATCCGGAAAAGCTCGCAGCCTGGTACAAGGACCACCTCGGGCTGGCGGTAGAAGATTATGGCGGAGTCACCTTCCGCGAATCGCAGAACGGGAGTGACTCACCGAAACGCCAGGCTTACCTGGTCTGGTCGCCTTTTCCTTCGGATACGACTTACTTTGCGCCCAGCTCGAAGCCATTCATGATCAACTTTCGAGTTGCGAACCTCGACGAGCTGCTGGCCGAACTTCGGAGCAAAGGCGTGGCGGTGGATGAGAAGACGGAGAAGTCCGAGTTTGGTTACTTCGGGTGGGCGATGGATCCGGAGGGTAACCGCATCGAGCTGTGGGAGCCGCCGCCCGCTTGAAAGCGTCACCGCGCCATCGCGCTTGAACCTGGGCGGTGAGGGTTTCGAACCCCCGACCTACTGGGTGTAAACCAGCCGCTCTACCACTGAGCTAACCGCCCGAAGTGCGCGAACTATAATCAGGGTAATCGAACGCGGCTATTTATTTTTCTTCTACGCCGATCCAGTAACTACGACCTAGGTCCAATCTAGTTACTGAACTATTTCGCTTGCAGTTCTCCATCTGAGAGCTATCTACTGGCCGCATGGACTTATCTTTTCAACAACTCACGCAAGCGCTTTCCATTAGAAAGCAAATCAGCGCGCTCGAAGAACGCCTGTCGAGCCTGTTCAGTGGCTCCACCAGTTCTTCTGGCGGTGCGCGTCGCCGCGGTGGCCGGCGTTCCCGGGGCGGCCGTCGTTCGATGTCGCCAGCTACTCGCGCCAAACTAGCCGCCGCCGCCCGGGCGCGTTGGGCGCGGCGCAAAGGCACTACTACCACGGCAGCCGCTGCTCCCGCAGCTAAAGCAACGGGCCGTCGTCGCCGCGGATTGACCGCCGCTGGACGTCGCAAGCTTTCGGAATCGATGAAGGCGCGCTGGGCCGCCCGGCGCAGAGCTGGTGGCGCATCCACCGCCTCCACTCCCACCGCCGCCGCCAAGCCCGCTGGTAAGAAGCGTGGACTTACGGCTGCCGGCCGCCGCAAACTTTCAGAAGCGATGAAGGCCCGTTGGGCCGCTCGCCGGAAAGCTGCCGGAAAGAAGTAAGAGCTTCGAACGTTTTTGCATCAACGCGGGCTGCGCTTCGACGCGCAGCTCGCGTTTTTGTTCCTAGGTCTGGCCTACCCAGCCGGCCGGCGCTATCTCTTCCCAGCGCTCCCGGATCGCGCCGAATTCCGCGTCTGAAAGCTTGCCCTTCTCTACCAGCTTCGCGTTTTCCTGCCAGCGCTCCGGTTTCGTCGTGCCAACAATCGCCGTATGCACGCCGGGAATGCTGAGGGTGAAACGCAAGGCATGGGCGACCGAGTCCTCGATCGGAAGGTCGCGAACGAAATCGTAACGAAGCTTGTTGAGCCGCTCCCAATAAGAGTGATGATACGAATTGATCGGCTTATGGCTTTCCTTCCAGGCCACATTAGCCACGGGCCGTTTCGCGATGACGCCCAGTCGCTTTTCGCGCGCCAGCGGCAACAGCAGATCGATCGCTTCCTGGTCCGCGATGTTAATCGAAGTTTGTAAGCTATCGAATGCGCCACATTCCACAGCATAACGCGCCGCCGGCCCGTCCCCGCTGTAACCAAGGTAGCGCGCGTAACCTTTGCTGCGCGCGGTTTGCAGCGCCGCGATCGCGTCGCCCTTTCGCAGAACAGCCTCCCCGCAACTATGGAGCTGAATCAGGTCGACCCGGTCCGTTCGCATGCGGCGCAGGCTCCGCTCAATGCTTTCCAGAAGCGAAGCCGGCGACCAATCTTCGCTCCCAGCGCCACGCGGATGCCCACACTTGGTGAAAAGGTAATAATCGGCGCGCCGATCCGCGACGGTCTTTCCGATCAGCTCCTCGCTGCCTTCGTAACACTCGCCGGTATCGATGACATTTAGCCCGGCGTCCAACGCGCCGGTGAGCAAGCGCCTGACGGTTTCCTCGTTCGATCCTTCGAAACCGATCTCGGCGCCGCCGAAGCCAAGCACCGATACCTGCATGTCGGTCTGCCCAAACTGCCGCCGTTCCATTCCTTGAATTGTAGAACGTTTCGGTGAAACGCCAATGGCCGCCTAGAATATCAGCCTTGTTTTCCCCGAGCCGCTGGCGATCTCGCCGATCGGCTTCGCTCGCAGTGATCGCGCGGCCTTTGTCGCGTCTTTCGCCGCGACGATCGCGACCATGCCGACACCCATGTTGAAGACCTGATACATTTCCGTGCGATCGACTTTCCCGCGTTGTCCAAGGAACTCGAAGATGGCAGGCACGCGCCAGCTCTTTGTCTCGATGAGCGCGTCGCAGTCTGGAGGCAGGACCCTTGGCAGGTTATCGATGAGCCCGCCGCCGGTGATGTGCGCGAGGCCGTGAATCATTCCCGGCGGTAACTTAGCCAGGAGTGGCTGGTAGTTCCGATGAACTCGAAGCAGCTCTTCGCCTAACGAGTGCTTGAGGTTCGACAACCGCGAGCCCGGCTCTAAGCGAAGCTGTTCGAAGAGGATCTTGCGCGCCAGCGAGTAGCCATTGGTGTGCAGTCCATTCGAAGGAAGGCCCAAGAGAATGTCGCCCGGTCTAATCTTACGGCCGTCAATAAGCTTCGACCGATCGACGACCCCCACGATGCAGCCCGCCAGGTCGTACTCGCCTTTCCGGTACATGCCCGGCATCTGGGCTGTCTCACCGCCGATCAGCGCGCAGCCGGCGGCCCGACAGGCTTTCGCGAAACCGGATAGTAACTGGTCGAAGACGCGCGGCTCCAGTTTCTCCGCGCCGATGTAGTCGAGGAAGAAAAGCGGTCGCGCTCCCAGGACCGCGATGTCGTTGACACAATGATTCACCAGGTCCGCGCCGACGGTATCGTGGCGATCCATCTTGAACGCGACCTTCAATTTCGTTCCTACGCCATCGACGCTCGCCACCAGGACTGGTTCCGGCATCCCGGAAAAATTCGGGGCGAACAATCCTCCAAAACCTCCGACCTTTCCCAGGACTTCCGGGCCGTGAGTAGTGCGGACTCGCGCCTGGATGCGCCGCTTGACCAGGTTCCCGAGATCGACGTCGACCCCGGCGCGCGCATAAGCCTTTTTCGTCTGCGTGGCCAAAGGCTTACTTCAGGTTCGCGAACAAATCCGGATGCGCACCTTCGGCCGCCAGCGCCTTCGAGCGGCCTTCGCGTCTTTCCATGATGTATTTGTCCAACTCCGGATCGACGGGCAGGGGATAGTTCCCGGTAAAACACGCGAGGCAAAACTTGTTCGTCGGCTTGCCCGTTGCCCGCACCATTCCTTCTACGTCGAGGTATCCGAGGCTATCGACCCCGAGATACTTGCAGATTTCAGCCATCGGCATCTGGTTCGCGATCAATTTTTCCGGATCGGGAAAATCGATCCCGTAATGGCAGGCGAACCGGTGCGGCGGACAGCTTACCCGCATATGCACTTCCCGGGCGCCGGCTTCGCGCAGGTTCACGACTCGCGCGCGCGCCGTTGTCCCGCGCACGATCGAATCATCGACCACGACGACGCGTTTCCCTTCCACGGCTTCCTTGATCAGGTTCAGCTTCACGCGCAC
The DNA here is from genome assembly GCA_035941675.1 of Chthoniobacterales bacterium. GTDB lineage: Bacteria > Verrucomicrobiota > Verrucomicrobiia > Chthoniobacterales > UBA10450 > AV80. The sequence goes on along the minus strand of DASZDT010000023.1, from coordinate 64,155 downwards.
GTCGAAATCGCGAATGAGCTGGCTGGGCTGGAGAAACGTCCGGCCGATGTAGTGATTCCTGACAAAGGCATGCTCGTAGGGGAGTTTCAATTCCTGGGCGAACCCGAGGGCCGCATAGTTCCCCGAGTCAGGCACCGGCACCACGATATCGGCTTCGACCGGGTATCGCCGCGCCAGCTCGCGTCCCATCTCCGTCCGGACCCGCGCCACATTCACTCTGCCCATGATGCTGTCCGGCCGGGCGAAGTAGACGTACTCGAACATGCAAAAGGCTTCTTGTTCCTGCGGGAACGGCCATTCGGAGCGGATGCCCTCCTCACTGATGATGACGACCTCGCCCGGTTTTACTTCGCGAATGTATTCGGCATGCACGAGATCGAACGCGCACGTTTCGGAAGCGAGGATATAAGCGCCGTCCAGTTTGCCGAGGACCAGGGGCCGGAACCCGAACGGATCGCGGACGCCGATGATTTCGCGTTCGCTCATGATGATGAGACTGAACGCGCCCTCCAGCCGGCGAAGAACGCTCAACGGGGTGCCGCCGTTCTTCGAAGGCTGGGCCAGCAGATGCGGAATGATCTCGCTATCGGCGGTGGTCTGGAAAATGGAGCCTTGGCGTTCCAGTTCGTCGCGCAGAACGGACGCGTTGATCAGGTTGCCGTTGTGAGCCACCGCGATCTGGCCGCGGAAACAATCGACCACGAAGGGTTGCGCGTTTTTCAGCGTGCTCGAACCGGTCGTCGAATAGCGCGCGTGACCGACGGCGCGGGTTCCTTTCAGACGCTCCAGTTCTTCCGCCCCGAAAACCTGCGAGACCAGCCCCATGTCGCGATGCAATTGGAAGGTCGATCCGGGCCCGGCGCTCGTCACGATGCCGGCGCTTTCCTGGCCGCGATGCTGCAGCGCGAAAAGCCCGTAATAGGTCAGGACCGCCGCGTTGGGGTGGCCGAAAACCGCGAAGATGCCGCATTCATGCTGCGGAAAAGCGATCGCGGGGTGCTCGGAATTTATGTCCGACCTTTGGCTCATCGTGTGGACAGCATCCGCCAATCAAAACGCGAATCAATCGCCAGGATGATCACAAACTGCGGACCGGTTCGGCCTCGCTTTCGATCGCCCGGCGAATCGCGTTGAACCAGTCGTCATGGATCGTTTCGATCGGCCACGAGAATTGGTCGCCGGATGTTTTGATCGAAAGCGTTTTTCCCCCAACCGCGCCGATGCGCTGATGCGGAACATTCTTCGACTTCAGCATCGACATGATGTTCCTGGCGTTTTCCGGCGCACAAGAAATCACGATGCGCGACTGCGATTCGTTGAAGAGGGTAATCGCGGGCGCCGCGGAAACGTCTCCCAGTTCGATCTCGGCGCCGAGTAACCCCTCGGGATTGAAACACGCTTCGGCCAGCGCGACGGCGAGGCCGCCTTCGGAACAATCATGCGCGCTGCGCAGCCAGCCGGCCCGGATCAATTCGCGAACGGCGTTTTGGACGGCGAGCTCGCGCTCGACGTCGAGTCGAGGGGGACGGCCGGCTTTTTTGCCATGACAAACCTTCAGAAAGCGGCTGGCTCCGATCTCGTCGCCGATGTGGCCGACCAGGATGATCGGGTCACCGCTTGCTTTGAAGAACTGGGTGGTGACGTGGGCTTCCTGCTCGATCAAACCGACCATCGCGACGGTCGGCGTCGGGTCGACGACGCCGGCCGGGCTCTCATTATATAGAGAGACGTTGCCGCCCACGACCGGCGTCCCGAAGGCGCGGCAGGTATCGGCGATTCCCTCGACGGCTTCGCGCAGCGGCCAGAAATTCTCGGGCTTGTAGGGATTGCCGAAATTTAGGTTGTCGGTCACGGCGAGCGGGGTCGCGCCGGAGCAGGTGAGATTGCGCGCCGCTTCCGCAACGGCGATGCGGCCGCCTTCGCGCGGGTCAAGGGCGCAGTAGAGCGAATTGCAATCGGCGGTGGCGGCAAGGATCTTGTTCGCCGCGCGCACGCGAAACACGGCGGCGTCGGAACCGGGGCGAACCACGGTGCCGGTCCGGACCATGTGATCGTACTGGCGGTAGACCCAGTTCTTGGAAGCGATGGTGGGGTCGCGCAGCAATTGCCGAAACGCTTCGTGCACGTTGTAGCCGGCATCGGTGATGCCGGCGCCGGGATCACCGATCCCGGCTACAGCTGGCTTCTCGGCTTCGCGCGCATACAGCGGCGCTTCGTCGGCGAGCGGCTTCGCCGGAATTTCCGCGGCCAGAGCGCCATTATTTTTAACCCGCATCATCCCGTCGTCGGTGACGCGCCCGATTTCGGCGCAGGGCACGTCCCACTTCTCGAAGATTTCCTTCACCACGTTTTCGCGACCGCGCTTCGCGATGATCAGCATCCGTTCCTGCGATTCGCTGAGAAGAATCTCGTACGGCGTCATGCCCGGTTCGCGTTTCGGCACTTTCGCCAAATCAATCTCGACTCCGGTCCCGCCGCGGCTCGCCGTCTCGCAGGTCGAGCAGGTGAGGCCGGCCGCGCCCATGTCCTGAATGCCGGCGACCGCGTCTGTCGCGAGAAGTTCGAGACACGCTTCCAGCAATAATTTTTCCTTGAACGGATCGCCGACCTGCACGGCGGGCCGGTCCTGCTTCGATTCCTCGGTCAACTCGCGGGAAGCGAACGCCGCGCCGGCTAAACCGTCTCGCCCCGTTTCCGCGCCGACGTAAAAGACCGGATTCCCCACGCCGCTCGCCGCGCCGCGCGCGAGTTGGTCATGCCGCAGCACGCCCAGGCAAAAAACGTTTACGAGCGGGTTGCCTTCGAAGCTTTCGTCGAAATAAATCTCGCCGCCGATGGTTGGAACGCCGATGCAGTTGCCGTAGTGCGCGATCCCCGCCACGACGCCGCTGAACAGTCGCCGGTTCGTCTTCACATTCGGTGAGTCGCCGGCAATCGGGCCGAACCGGAGCGAGTTGAGGCAAAACTCCGGGCGCGCGCCCATCGTAAAAATATCGCGGATGATTCCGCCCACGCCGGTCGCCGCGCCCTGGAACGGTTCGATGGCGCTCGGGTGGTTGTGGCTCTCGATCTTGAACGCGACCGCCCAGCCATCGCCGATATCGACGACGCCCGCGTTTTCTTCGCCCGCTTTCACCAGGATGTTCGGCCCGGTCGTCGGGAATTTCTTCAGTTCGCGCCGGGAATTTTTGTAGGAACAATGCTCGCTCCACATCACCGAGAAGATCCCGAGCTCGGTGAAATTCGGGTCGCGCCCAAGGATTTTTTTTATGCGCTCGAACTCATCGGGCTCGAGGCCGTGCTGTCGCACCAGCTCGGGAGTGACAACGGGATCGGGTGCGACGGCCATGCGTCGCGCACGTTAGCGGATGTCGGGAAGCACTCAACCCACGAAACATTTTCCGCGCATTGGCGAGATACGAGAAAGGTTGAATAGGCTGGCCCGGGGGAGGGTCTAACCTTCACCGGCGCCGCTTTAGGGAAGGCCGTCCGGTTGAGGGCTTGGATACGAATCTAAGCCATATCGAAACATCAACAGGGAGGGAAATATTATGAAAAAGAGTATCCTGATTCTCGCTTGTGCAGCCATCGCGCCTTTTGCGTTCGCGCAGACAAGCACCACTACAACCGAGTCGACCACCACGAAGACCAATCCCGTGGCGAGCACGACTGAAACCACCACGACCACTACGTCGACGGATGGGACTGTGACGACTTTCGAGCCGGGCAAGACCATCGTCGTGCGCAAGGTCGGCGTGACCGATCCGATCAGCTATGTGCTGGGCAAGACGGTCCGCTACGTGAACAAGGCCGGCGCTGAAATCCAGGCCGCCACCATCAAGCCGGGTGCCCGCGTGCACGTCTATTATGACGGCACGGGCGAGACCCGCACGGTGAACCGCGTCGTGGTCGACGAGTAATCGTCAGCGAATAATAACCGGGAAGCCGCAGGTTCCGTGTGAACCTGCGGCTTTTCATTTTCCGCCGGAATTGCCAGGATGGAACGGCACAGCCGGAGCAAACGAGCCTTCGCCTCGGCGCGTTCGACGCCTTCCACGATTGTAAGCCGTAGAGTTGCGTTAAGGGCGCAAATCGGGGACGGTTGGCCGTGGCTTTCGACCTGAAAGAGATGATCGCGGCGCGGCTGGGGGAGAACTACCAACTCCACGAGCGCCATCTGAACCGCACCCTCGTGGCCGCGCAGCGGGTGATCGGTTTCGACAAGGTCTATGCGCGCGCGGAAGGCGCCTATCTCTATGACATGGATAACGCCGCCTACCTGGATTTCCTCAGCGGCTACAGCGTTTTCAATATCGGGCGGAATCATCCGGCCATAAAGAAAGCGATCCGCGACGTCCTCGATCTCGACCTGCCCAACATGGTCCAGATGGATTGCTCGCTCTTGAGCGGGCTGCTCGCGGAGGCGATCACGAAACGGACGCCGCCTCACCTGGACGCCGTCTTCTTTTGCAACTCCGGAACGGAAGCGATGGAAGGCGCGCTGAAATTTGCCCGCGCGGCCACGCAGCGAAAACGCGTGATCTCGCTGGAAGGCGCATTTCACGGGCTCAGCCTCGGGTCGCTTTCGCTCATGGGCTGCGAAAGTTTCACGGAAGGTTTTGGCCCGCTCATGGAAGGGTTCGATACCCGGGTCGCGCTCGACGACTTCAACGCCCTCGAACGCGAGCTGGCCAAAGGCGACGTCGCCGCGTTCGTCATCGAGCCGGTCCAGGGCAAGGGATGCAAATCGCCGCAGACCGATTTCTTTCAACGCGCCCAGGCTCTTTGCCGCAAACACGGAACTGTTTTTGTTTGCGATGAAATCCAGACGGGACTCGGGCGGACCGGGAAGATGTTCGGGTTCGAACATTGGAACCTCGAGCCGGACATTATTACCATCGCGAAGAGTTTGAGCGGCGGTTATGTGCCGTGCGGCGCGATCGTGGCGCGGCGCGAAATTTACCAGAAGACGTTCAGCCGGATGGACCGTTGCGTGGTCCATTCCACCACGTTCGGGCGGAACAATCTCGCCATGGCGTGCGGGCTTGCGTCGCTGGAAGTGCTCGACGACGAGAAGCTCGTCGAAAACGCGCAGCGAACGGGAGCGCTCTTGATCGAGCGCGTCGACGCCCTGCGGGCGAAGCATTCGTTCATCAAGGAAGTGCGCGGCAAAGGACTGATCATCGGCATCGAGTTCCACGAGCCGACGGAGTTCAAGCTCAAGATGGCGTGGAAGCTCCTCCACAAAGTCGACAAGGTTCTTTTCGCGCAAATGGTCGTGACCCAGATGCTGAGCAAGCATCGCATTCTTACCCAGGTGGCCGGTCACGCCATGGACGTCGTCAAGATTCTGCCGCCGCTGATTATCGGCGAAAAGGAGGTCAACCTTTTCGTCACGGCGCTCGACGATGTCCTCACGGAATGCCGGAAATTTCCGGGACCGATGTGGGAGATCGGCCAGAATTTCGTCCGCCACGCGCTCGGCTCGAAGCGCTCCGCGGCGCCGGACCGGCAGCCGATCTCGGCCGCCTAACCGCCGGCGCGGGGGAAAGAGCCCGGTTCCGTTCTCAAACTATACCTAAGTGTTCGCAATCTGTTCTCCTCGAAGCGGGCGCGGTTTTAGGCTATAACGCCGCGATGATCCCGTTCGGTAGGTGGGCCCTGCCCCGATTTCGAGCCTGTTTCCCAGGACTAATCCTGCTCCTCGCAGGAGTCGCCCAGAGCTTTGGCTTCGCCCTTAACGGTTACACGTGGCCGGGCGGAACCCAGATCCTGATGCATCTCCAGTTGAATAGCCGAGCAGCCGTTCCCCTGCAGGATGGCAGCAATTCCTGGGATGACGCCGCCGCCGATGCGCTCGCCATTTGGAACCAATACGCCGAGACGGTCCAGTTCGTCCGCGTCGCTCCCGGCCGGACCGGCGACGGCGACGGTGTCAACTCCGTGTTCTTCTCGAAAAACGTTTACGGAGAGGCGTGGGCAGGGGGGACACTGGCGGTCACCTTGTCTTACTCGTCCGGTCCGGACAGCTACGTTTTCACCGAGACGGACGTTATTTTCAACGATAACCTGAAGTGGAATTCGTACCGCGGGCCGCTTCAGGGCGGCGGGCCGACGGGCACCTACGACGTGCATCGGGTCGCTCTCCACGAATTTGGACACGTCGTTGGCCTCGATCATCCGGACCAGCACGGGCAAAGCGTGGTCGCGGTGATGAATTCGATTATCAGCGATCTCGACCATTTGGCTGACGACGACATCGCCGGCGTGCGATCGCTCTACGGGAAAGCGAGGTTGACCGCGTATCTGGGCGCGAATTTCACTTACCAGGTCGCGTCCTCTACCTCTGGCGCTACTTATTCGGCGAGCGGGCTGCCTCCAGGCCTGACGATCGATTCCTCGTCCGGCCTGATCAGCGGCATCCCGACGATCAGTGGAACCTACTCCGTCATCGTGACGGTTCAGAGTTCGGCCGGCACTTCGAAGATCCCGCTGCAGATCACGGTGACCGCGCCAGGTTCTAATTCCAATCCCGGCGGGCTGCTCAAGAAGCTGGACCTGAGCGTGTATCGGTTAGTGGCCGATCCGTACCGGTCTCGCGTGTATGCGAGCCTCGTGGTGGGCAACAGCATCGCGGTGATCGACACTGTTTCGCTGTCGGTCATCAAAACCATACCGGTTGGCGCCGGCCCTCTCGGTCTGACCGAATCGGCTGACGGCTCCAGGCTTTGGGTGGCCAACGGCAGCTCGGCCACGCCCACGATCTCGGTGATCGATCTCAATTCGCTGACCACCTTGCCGAGCATCCCGGTGCTGGCGGCGCCGAGCGCTATTGCGGAAGGCGTGGACAATCGCCTTTACGTGACGCCGAACACCCAGGGAACGGGGATCATGCAGGTCGATGCAGTCACCGGCCAGGCCCAGGGCACCTTCGGCGGGTTTGAGGTCTATTACGGAGGTTTTCTCCAGATCAGTCCCGATCGCAAGACCCTGTACTTCGCGAACCGTGGCCTGGGCCCGTCGACCGCCGCCCGCTACGACGTGTCGACTGCGACGCCGGTTTTGTTGCAGCAGGCGAACGTCGGCTCGAACGGCGAGGATCTAAAACTCAGCCATGATGGACGGCTGTTGATTTACCCGAATGGCAGCGGCAACGGCACCCCGAGTTACGCCACCTACCTGATCCCGTCGACGGACTTGCGCGGTGTCCTTGGCGTTCTCCCGACCGGCGCTTATCCGGGTCCGGTCGCCTTCAGCGGCGACGATCTTGTGCTCTATCAACATGCCCAGGCCCAGAGCACGATCGATATTTGGGATCCGAAAACCGCGGCTCTGCTGGGCACGATCAAACGGCCTTCTTCTTCCAACGACGCCGGACAGGCCCGCGACATCGCGGTCGATAATAGCGGCGGCAAGCTTTTCCTCGCCACGGGCTATTATTCGTTTCCGGGTGAGCTGCAGGTGTTCGATACGGGCCGGGCGAATGTCATCCCGCCCGCCCCGGTCGCGGCCAGGAGTCTGGCAAATGTCTCTACGCGACTTCGCGTTCAGGCAGGCGAGGGCGCATTGATCGGCGGCTTTATTATTACAGGCTCGGCGAGCAAGACGGTCGTGATCCGCGCCCTTGGCCCGTCGCTTCCGCTCGCCGGTTCCCTGGCGGATCCCACGCTCGCCATTTACGATTCAACCGGCGCGCTGGTCGCAGCGGACGACAACTGGAATTCAGATCGAGCCCACGTTCTCAAGACGGGACTCGCGCCGAAGGACGAACACGAAGCCGTCGTGGTGGTCTCCCTTCCAGCGGGAGCGTACACAGCGGTGGTTCGCGGGACCGGCGATACTCCGACCGGTATCGGTCTGGTCGAACTTTACGATATCGATTCCAACCATTCCCGCATGGCTAACATCGCCACGCGTGGCGTGGTCGACGCCGGGGACAACGTCATGATCGGCGGCTTCATTATTGCCGGCGAGCAGCCGACAAAAATTATCGTCAGAGGGATCGGACCGTCGCTGGCCGCAAGCGGAGTCGCAAATCCACTGGCTGATCCGGTGCTGGAATTGCACGACGGCAATGGAGCGCTGATCACGGAAAACGATGACTGGCGTTCCCTCCAGGAAGACGCGATCAACGCTACCGGCATCCCGCCGAGCGACGAAAAGGAATCGGCGATCGTCGCGACGCTTTCGCCGGGCAACTACACCGCGATCGTTCGCGGTAAGGGCGAGCAGCCTGGCGTAGGGCTGGTGGAAATCTACAACCTCGACGCGAACTAAGCGCAGGATTCGAAGTCGTCACCGCGCTCCCGCGGTCGGGTCCTGTTCTCCGCGATTCTTAGAAAAAGAGGGCCGGTCGGGAGGGCAATTTCGTTTCTTCCTTGCGGCGCACTCGCGCTGCCACCTAAACGAATATGAAACGACTTACTTTAACTATCCTTCTTGCCGTCGGCTTTACTCTCTCCGGAATCGCCAAGGAAAAGCCTGCCGCTAATAAACCGGCGGCGGATAAGACCGCGGCTGACAACACGGCGAAAAACGAGCGCGACAAATCGGGCGAAACGAAAACTGCCGGCGATCAATCCAACAGTCCGGAAGACATAAAGATCACGGCCGCCATTCGTCGCGCGGTGGTCGCGGACAAGTCGCTTTCGATGACAGCGAAGAACGTGAAGATCATCACCGCCAATAAGGTGGTTACCCTTCGCGGTCCGGTGAATAACGCCAGGGAGAAAGCTACGATCGGGAAGCTGGCGGCGTCATCGGCGGGCAAAGTTAAGATCGAAAACCAACTCGAAGTGAAAGCTTCGAAATAACTCAAGTAACTAACAGGGAAAAAAGGGAACCAAACATATGTCAAAAACTTCAGTATTCGGAATCGTCAAGACTCACGCGCAGGCGGAACAAGTCGTGGAAGGCCTGCAACGCGCCGGCTTTCCCGCCGCGGAGATTTCCGTGCTGCTGCCAGACCGCGAAGGCAAGCACGACATTGGTCACGTTAAAGCCACCAAGGCGCCGGAAGGCGCGACCACAGGCGCGGCGACGGGCGGAGTAACCGGCGGCGTGCTGGGACTCCTGGCCGGGATCGGCGCCCTGGCGATTCCTGGCGTCGGCCCTTTTATCGCGGCTGGTCCTATCATGGCGGCGCTGAGCGGCGCAGCGATTGGAGCCACGACCGGCGGGGTCGTGGGCGGCCTGATTGGAATGGGCATTCCGGAAATCGAAGCGAAACGCTACGAAGACAAGCTCCGGACCGGGAATTACCTGATTGCGGTGCACGCGCACGACGGCGACGAAAAAGATCGCGCGAAAACGATCTTCGAGAACGCAGGCGCAGAAGACATTTCCGTCTCAGGAATGTCGAAGGCGCCGTCGGCCACGTAACCAGCGACAACCTCGTTAATCACACAGCGCCCCACGTTCCCAATAACGTGGGGCGTTTTGTTTCTGTCGCTCCCTGCCTGGCCGCAGAAGGCGCGATTCAGTTTAGCGTTGTCCCTTCTTTTCACCGGCCTTACCCTGCCTTGACGCCGCGGGTTCGCTCCGTGGCCCAACTCGAGGAATCGTTGCCATGACTACCGCCACCGCCGAACAGGAAAAAACGGAAACCAAGCTCAGCCAGCTCGAACAGCTCAAGAAGTTCACCAAGGTTGTCGCCGACACCGGCGACTTCGAGTCGATTCGCGATTTCAAACCGCAGGACGCCACGACGAACCCGAGCTTGATCTACGCGGCAACCCAGAAGGAGAAATACTTTCATCTGCTCGATCAAGTCGTGGCGGACCGGAAGAACTCCGGGCTGAGCGGCCCCGCCCAGATCGAGGACATTATCGAACATCTCCTCGTCACCTTCGGGACCGAGATGTTGAAGATCGTGCCGGGCCGCGTTTCCACCGAGACCGACGCGCGTTATTCTTTCGATACGGAAGGGTCGATCGCCAAGGGGCGGCAATTGATCAAACTTTACGAAGCGAAAAAAATCCCGCGCGAACGCGTCCTGATCAAGATCGCGTCGACCTGGGAAGGGATCAACGCGGCGGAAGCGCTCCAGAAGGAAGGGATCAAATGCAATCTGACGCTTTTGTTCTCGCTGCCGCAGGCCGTGCGTTGCGCGGAAGCAAAGGTGCAACTCATCTCGCCGTTCGTGGGCCGCATCTACGATTGGTATAAGAAAGAGAACAAGCGCGAATACACCGGCGCGGAAGATCCGGGCGTGCAGTCGGTCCAGGAGATTTACACTTACTACAAGAAGTTCGGCTACGACACGGAAGTCATGGGCGCCAGTTTCCGGAATGTCGGGCAGATCCGGGAGCTCGCCGGCTGCGACGCGCTCACCATCAGTCCCGAACTGATGGATGAGCTGTCGAAATCTTACGAACCCTTGGAACGGAAGCTCGATCCGGAGAAGGCGAAGAACGCCAGCATCGAGCGGCTGGAAATGGACGAGAAAAAGTTCCGGTATCTGTTTAATGAAAACGCGATGGCGACCGAGAAGACGGCGGAGGGGATCCGCAAATTCGCCGCCGACATCGTGAAGCTGGAGAAGTTCGTCGCCAGCAAGTTGTAGGTGGGATCGTCGATCCCGGCCGGCACCACGGCGCCGGCAACCATGTTCAACGTCGTCCTGGTCGAGCCGGAGATTCCGCCGAACACGGGCAACATTGGCCGGCTCTGTCTGGCTACCGGCTCGACGCTGCACCTCGTCAAGCCGCTCGGGTTCTCGATCGACGATCGGGAATTAAAACGGGCGGGCCTCGATTACTGGAAGGAGGTCGAGGTGAAGCTCTGGGATTCGTTCGAGCAATTGTGGCGCGAGCGGCAAGGCGCCAGCCGGTTCTTTTTCCTGACAACCAAATCCGACCGCGCGTATTACGACGTGAATTTCCGGCCTGGGGACTTTTTGGTTTTCGGACGGGAGACGAAAGGTTTGCCTGAAAGGCTGCTCGCGGCGCACCGCGAAGAGCTCCTCACGATCCCGATGCGCGGCACTCGCAGCCTGAACCTGGCTACCGCGGTCGGGATTGTGTTGTTCGAGGCTGCGCGCCAGCAGGAGCGCCATCCTTAGGAGACGAGCGCCGGCTGTTACGAACCCGGATGAATAAATGCGGACCGCGGCGGTCTAACTTCTCCGAGGGACCATTATGAAAACACTTTTACTTTCCATCGCTGCTTTGGCAGTCGCCGCCGCGCCGGTTTTCGGCGAGGACCAGGACAATCCAAAACAGCCCAAACATCGCCAGAACGCGCCGCCAGCGCCGCAACGGCAGGTGAACACCGTGCCGAAAAGCTACACGCCGAAGGTGCAACAACAGCTCAATGCCCGGACGCAGGCGGTGTTGCAAAACAAACCGAACGCAACCGCCCGGACCTACACGCCGCGGACCTATCCGCCGAATGTCCAGAATCGGACGCGCACTTATACGCCGCCGACCCGGGATACTTCGGTTAACGCCAACGCGAACACGAAGCTCAACAACAACCAGAATTGGTCGCGCAACCGTAACCGCACCGACACGAACGTCGTGCCCGACCAGACGCCGGACACGACCGTGCAATCCAACAACACGACGGTCCGCAACCGCGACTGGCAGAACCGCACCAACACGAACCGGAACTGGCAAAACAATAACAGCTCCGGCACCTTCACCTACGAGCAGGCGCGGAGCCGTCATCATCGGGAACGCCATGACCGGAGCTGGTGGAGAAGCCGTTATAACCGCATCGTGCTCTTCGGCGGCGGCTATTATTACTGGGACAACAATTATTGGTACCCGGCCTACGGCTACGATCCCTATTACAGCAATTACGCATACGACGAGCCGATCTACGGCTACAACGATCTCGCCCCCGGCCAGGTGATCGCCAACGTCCAGTCGGCGCTCCAGGAGCAGGGTTATTATCGGGATTCCGTCGACGGCTTGATCGGTCCGCATACCCGCGCCGCGCTCTCGAACTACCAGCGCGATCACGGTCTGCCCATCACGGCGGCAATCGACGGCCCGACGCTGCAGGCGCTCGGTCTCGATTAAACGCCAGCATTTGCCTCCAGCGGCCCGACGGGATTCCGTCGGGTCGCTTTTTTTTCTCTGGATTGCGCGCCGCCGCTATTCGGCGAATGCTTCCGCCGCATGCCGGAACCGCAACTCGTCGCCCGCGATCTGTATCGCTCCTTCCGGATCGGTTCGCGCCGCATCGAGGTGCTCCGCGGGATCTCGCTGGAAGTCGCCTACGGCGAAGCGGTGTTTTTGTGCGGCGCGTCGGGGGCCGGCAAGACGACGTTGCTCTACACGCTGGCTGGATTGGAACGGCCGGAATCCGGCACGGTCGAATTCGAAGGGAAGCGGCTTTACATGGGCAGCTCTTCTTCGCAGGCGGAAATGCGGAACCGCAAAATGGGATTCGTTTTCCAGGGCTACTTTCTGCTCCCGGAATTGACGGCGCTCGAGAACGTGATGCTGCCGGGGTTGATCGATGGGAAAAGAAATCGCGCGGCGGGGGAAGCGTCGCTGGCGGACGTCGGGCTGGGGGACCGGCTCCATCATTTGCCGGCGGAACTTTCCGGGGGCGAACAGCAGCGGGTCGCGATAGCGCGCGCCTTGACCAACGATCCCGACATTATTTTCGCCGACGAACCGACGGGGAACCTCGATTCGAAAACGGGCGACACTATTATAGAGTTGCTGCTTGGGCTGGCGCGCCAGCGAACGAAAACGCTCCTGGTCGTGACCCACGACATTCGTTTGGCCGGGCTGGGCGACCGGCAATTGCAGATCGTCGATGGCCTGCTCGCGTAGCTGTTGTAGATTCGCCGGGTGAGGGCGAAAGGGTGGTTGGGAGTTGCCGTCAACGTCTGGCTCGTGACTGCTGTGATCGCGCAGGAAAACCAGCCGCTGCCGCAGCAATGGTTTAGCCAGAAGAGCATCGAAGGGACCTTCGCAACTTCGGCCGGCGCTATGATTGAAAAACAACTCCGGCCGCGCGGCATCGACGATCCACGGGTCCTCGGCGCGATGGCGAAAGTGAAACGCGAACAGTTCGTCGCGAAAGAGCTCGCCGCGCACGCCTACGAAGACCGGCCGCTGCCGATCGGGTTCGGGCAGACGATCTCGCAGCCGTTCATCGTCGCGTTTATGACCCAGGAGCTAAAGCCGAAGCCGACCGACAAGGTGTTGGAAATCGGGACCGGCTCTGGTTACCAGGCGGCGGTCCTCGGCGAGCTCGTCGCTCAGGTTTACACGATCGAGATCGTGCGGCCGCTCGCCCAGCGCGCGGCGGTGGTGCTGAACGCGCTCGGTTACCGGAACGTGCTGGTCAAAGGAGGCGACGGCTACAAAGGCTGGCCGGAGCATGCGCCTTTCGATGCGATCATCGTCACGGCCGCGCCCGATCACGTTCCGCAACCGCTGATCGAGCAACTCAAGGAGGGCGGCCGGATGGTTATTCCCGTTGGCAAAACTTACGCGCAGCAATTGAAGGTCCTCGAGAAACACGGCGGCGTCGTGAGAGAGACCGCGGTGATCCCGGTGAAGTTCGTGCCGCTGACCCGCGATCGAGCGGAGAAGCAGCGCTAAGTGCTTTCCCACTTGAATTGCCTGCCGACACGCCTGAGATTTTTTCGTGCTTACAAAAACTTCGGCAGCGGTTATCGACGAACCGGAACAGACGACGGCGAAAGCTCCGGTTAAGCCTGCGGTTGATTCACTAAAGAAAACGGCGGTGAAAGTGCCAGCCCGCGAACTGACGATTTTTCTCGACGGGAAATTCGTGCCGGAATCCGAGGCGAAAGTTTCGGTGTTCGACCACGGCCTGCTTTACGGCGACGGCATTTTCGAGGGGATCCGTTTTTATAACGGCCGGGTCTTCCGGCTCGAAGAGCATCACGACCGGCTCTGGGACTCGGCCCGGTCGATCTGCCTGGAAATTCCGATGACGAAGTCGGAGATGACGGAGGCGCTGCTGGAAACGATCCGGCGCAACGATCTCCGGGAAGGTTACGTCCGGCAGATCGTGACCCGTGGCGTGGGCAATCTGGGATTGAATCCGGTCCAATGTAAGCACCCGAGCGTGATCATCATCGCGACGACGATCGCCCTTTACCCGAAAGAAGTTTGCGAGAGAGGCCTTACGGTCGTGACCTGCGCGACCCGGCGCACCAACGCGGCGGCGCTCAACCCGGCCGTGAAATCGTTGAACTACCTGAACAACGTCATGGCGCGGATCGAAGCGAACCTCGCGGGCGCCGATGAAGCGCTGATGTTGAACGACGCCGGCAACGTGGCCGAGTGCACGGCCGACAACGTTTTCATCATCAAGCGCGGCCAAATCTTTACGCCGCCGATTTCCGCCGGGGCGTTGCGCGGCATTACGCGGTCGGTCGTGTTCGAGATCGCGGCCGAACTCGGCCTGCGGATCGCGGAGACCGATGTCACTCGCCACGATGTCTTCATCGCCGACGAATGTTTCCTCACCGGCACCGCCGCGGAGGTGATCCCGGTGGTGAAAGCGGACGGCCGCACGATTGGAACGGGCAAGCCGGGCTCGATCACGATGCGAATGATCGAGCGGTTCCGGGAGATGACGCGCGAAACGGGCACGCCGATCTTTGACTAGATTGCCCAAAAGCGACCGGCGCAGAAGGTGCTGAACGGTTGATCGTTGAATGTTTGGAGCGTTCCGAGGTCTAATCCTACAGAGATGTTGTGCGACGTTTGCAAATGTAATGACGCCACGGTTTTCCTGACGCAGATCCTGGAAGGGAAAATGCAGAAGGTGAATCTCTGCGACGCTTGCTCGAAGGAAAAAGGCGTCCAGGACCCAACCGGCTTCGCCCTGGCCGATCTGCTTCTCGGCATCGGCGCCGCCGAAGAGATCGAGAAGGGCGCGCCCACCCAGAAATGCCCGATGTGCGGTTTCACCCAGGCGGATTTCAAGAAGACGGGCCGGCTCGGCTGCAGCGTCTGTTATGTGACTTTCGCGGAAGGCCTCGGCAGTTTGCTGAAAGCGATGCACAAGGGAACGGAGCACGTCGGAAAATTGCCGCAGCGCGCTCACCGCGAATTCGAGCTGGACGATCGGATGCGCGCCCTCAACGAAGATCTGCAGAAAGCGGTGGCGGAAGAGAATTACGAAGGCGCGGCAGCATTGCGCGACCAGATCAAGCAGCTCGAACACGAGAAAGCGCTTTAGCCATGAAATTTGCGAACCTGATGTCGACCGGTGGCGAATGGCTGCGCGGCGAAGGGCCGCATCACCAGATCGTGATCAGCAGCCGGGTGCGTCTCGCGCGCAACCTGAAGCAGCGCGCTTTTCCAGGATGGGCGAAGAAGGCGGAACGCACTTCGGTTCTCGAGTTGATCAAGCCGCGCGTGGAAGAGCTCCCGGAAATGCAGGACTCGTTTTCGGAATTGTTGCAGGACCTGTCCGCGCTCGAAAAACAGGTGCTGGTGGAGCGGCATCTGATCAGCCGGGAACATGCGGCGAAGAGCGTGGGCAGCGCCGTGATCATGAATCGGCGCCAGACGTTGAGCATCATGATCAACGAGGAAGATCATCTTCGGATGCAATCGATTCGTTCCGGCCTCCAACTCAAAAGCGCGTTCAAGCTGGTCGATAAAGTGGACAGCACGCTCGAGGGCAAACTCGATTTCGCCTACGATTCGAAGCTCGGTTACCTGACTGCCTGCCCCACCAATGTCGGCACCGGCATGCGCGCCTCCGCGATGCTTCACCTGCCCGGCCTGGTTTTGAGCGAGATGATCAACCAGGTCATCCAGGCCGTGAACAAGATAGGCCTCGCCGTTCGCGGCCTTTACGGCGAAGGCACCGAAGCGATGGGCAATCTCTTCCAGATTTCCAACCAGACGACGCTCGGTGAAAAAGAAGACGAGATCGTGACGCGCCTCAGCAAAGTCATCGAGACCATCATTGAAAAGGAACACGACGCCCGCCAGATGTTGATCCAGAAAAAGTCGAACACGCTCTGGGACCAGATCGGCCGCGCGTACGGCGTCCTGACTTTCGCGCATGCGATGACGTCGAAGGAGGCGCTCAACTTGTTGTCGATCATGAAGCTCGGGATCGACCTCGGCGCCTTCCCGGAAGATCGACGCCTCCCGATCGACGAACTCTTCATCGAAACGCAGCCGGCCCATTTGCAAAAGGGCTCGCAACAGAAACTGAACGCGGAGGAGCGCGATCATTTGCGGGCCCAGATTATCCGGGATCGTTTGCGAGTGTTCCCGAAACCTGATATTACTAAACTGGCGAAGGAATCGGAAAACGGATCGGCTCCCGAGCCACCAACCAATGAATAATTTTACGCCGCGGGCCCAGCAGGTTCTGGCTCTCGCTCGAAAAGAAGCCGACCGCTTCAATCACAATTACGTCGGGACCGAGCATTTATTGCTCGGCCTGATCAAGCTGGGGCAGGGCGTGGCCGTCAACGTCCTCCAGAAGATGGGGCTCGATCTCGAAACCGTGCGGATGGAAGTCGAGAAGCAGGTTGGATCCGGGCCGGAAACCAAGATGGTCGGGAACATTCCCTACACGCCACGAGTGAAGAAGGTGCTGGCGTTGGCGGGCAAGGAAGCGAAAGCGCTGAACCATTCCTACGTCGGCACCGAACACATTTTGCTGGGACTGTTGCGCGAAGGTGAAGGCGTGGCGGCGCGCGTCCTCAAGAGTCTCGAGGTCGATATCGAACGGACGCGGAACGAGATCCTGAAGGAATTGGACCCGAACTTTACGCCACCGGAATCGGAGCAGGAAGGTGGCGAGCCCAGCCCTGGCGGGAAGAAGGATGTCAAAACGCCCGCCTTGCGCGCCTTTGGCCGCGACCTGACTGAGCTGGCGAAGAAGAACGAGCTCGACCCGGTGATCGGCCGGCGGAACGAGATCGAGCGGGTGATCCAGGTGCTTTGCCGCCGGACGAAAAACAATCCGGTGTTGCTCGGCGAAGCCGGGGTGGGGAAGACGGCGATTGCCGAAGGGCTGGCGCAGGAAATCTCGAACGGGAACGTGCCGGAACTCTTGCGCGACAAGAAAGTGGTGACGCTCGATCTGGCCCTCATGGTTGCGGGAACGAAGTATCGCGGCCAGTTCGAGGAACGGATCAAGGCGGTCATGGACGAGATTCGCCGCTCGAAGAACGTGATCCTGTTCATCGACGAATTGCACACGATCGTCGGCGCGGGTTCCGCGGAAGGCGCGATGGATGCGTCGAACATTATCAAGCCGGCCTTGAGCCGCGGGGAATTGCAATGCGTCGGGGCCACGACCCTGAACGAGTATCGCAAGTACATCGAGAAGGACGCGGCCCTGGAGCGGCGCTTCCAGACGGTCAAAGTCGATGCGCCCACGATCGACGAGACGATCCTGATTTTGAAGGGGCTCCGGCACAAGTACGAACAGCATCACAAAGCGAAGCTGACGGACGAAGCGCTGGAGACCGCGGTGAAACTTTCCGAGCGTTACATCACCGGCCGTTTCCTGCCGGACAAAGCGATCGACGTCATGGACGAGGCCGGCGCGCGGGCGCGGATCAACGCCATGACGCGTCCGCCGGACGTGAAAGAGATCGAGCGCGAGATCGAAGAGATCCGCGTCGAAAAGGAAGCGGCCATCAAGGCGCAGGATTTCGAGAAAGCCGCGTCGCTCCGCGACAAGGAAAAGCAGACCAAGGAAAAGCTCGACGGGATTCTGGCGAAGTGGCGCGAGGAAAGGGAAGAAAAGGAAGTGCTCGTGACGGCCGACGACATGATGCACATCATCTCGAAGGTGACGGGAGTCCCGCTCCAGCGAATGGAGCAGAAGGAAATGCAGAAGCTTCTTTCCATGGAAGGCGACCTGAAGCAGCGCGTCATCGGCCAGGACGAAGCGGTCACGGCCATCAGCAAAGCGTTGCGCCGTTCCCGGGCGGACCTGAAAGATCCGAAACGGCCGATCGGCTCGTTCGTGTTTCTCGGGCCGACCGGCGTGGGCAAGACCTTCCTGGCCCGGACGCTCGCGGAATTCATGTTTGGCGATTCCGACGCGCTCATCCAGATCGACATGTCGGAGTACATGGAAAAGTTCACCGCGTCGCGGTTGATCGGTTCGCCTCCGGGTTACGTCGGTTACGAAGAGGGCGGCCAGCTTTCGGAAGCCGTCCGCCGCCGTCCCTACTCCGTGGTGCTGTTCGACGAGATCGAGAAAGCGCATCCGGACGTGATGCATTTGCTCCTCCAGATTTTGGAAGACGGCAAGGTGACGGATTCGTTAGGCCGGAAGATCGATTTCCGGAACACGATCATCATCATGACTTCGAACGTCGGCGCCGACCTGATCCGGCGGCAGACGACGATGGGTTTCGGTGCGCCGAAGGACACGCAGGATTACGAAACGATGCGGGAGAAAATTCTCGAGGAAACCAAGCGCGTCTTTAAGCCGGAGTTCCTGAACCGGCTCGACGAGATCATCGTCTTCCACACGCTGACCAAGCCGGACCTGCTGAAGATCGTCGACCTCGAAGTCAACAAGGTGAAGCGGCGGTTGAAGCTCAAGGAAATCGAGATCGTCCTCGACGAAGCGGCGCACGAATTCGTGATCAACAAGGGATACGATCCGACTTACGGAGCGCGTCCGATGCGCCGAGCGGTCGAACGTTACCTCGAAGATCCGCTCGCGGAAGAGCTGCTCAAGGGAACGGTCAAAGCCGGCGACGTGGTTGAAGTAACGGTCGACGGCGAGAAGCTCACGTTCCACGCGGCCGAACCGCAGGGCAGTCCCGCGACCAGCGCGAGTTAGTTGTAGCTACGCCCTTGGATGGGCGTCGGAGTACGCTTTTTTGAGGCGCTCGACGGTGACGTGGGTGTAGATTTGCGTCGTCGAAAGGCTGGCGTGGCCGAGGAGCGCCTGGACGCTGCGCAAGTCCGCGCCGCTATCGAGCAGGTGGGTCGCGAAACTATGCCGCAGCTTGTGCGGGCTCACCGCGATCGGGATCGACGTATGCCGCAGATACCGCTTCAAAATTAACCAGATCGAGCGCGGCGAAATGCGGCGCCGCGATTTGTTGATGAAAAGCGGGCCGCTCTGGACATTGGCGGCGGCGCGATAACGCGACACCGCTTCGAGCGCGGGCAACCCGACCGGACAAACGCGTTCCTTTCGCCCTTTGCCCAGAATGCGAACGGACTCAGTATAAATGTCGAGGTCCGCCACGTTCAGCGACGCGAGCTCGGCGAGCCGCAACCCGCTGCTGTAAAACAATTCCAGGATGGCGGCATCGCGCGACGGCATCCAACCCGGGGCCGCCTTTTCCTTCGGCACGCGCAACGGCGCGGTGAGCAATTCGTCGATTTGTTTTTGGGTCAGAACCAGGGGCAATTTCTTTTCCGCTTTCGGCAATTGCAGCTGGCGCACGGGATCGAGCGCCAATTTTTTTCGTTCGACGAGAAAGCGATAGAAGGTCCGAAAGGCCGAGAACTGCAGCCGGATGTAGGAGCGGGCCTGGCCGTTCTTCATCAGCTCGAACAGGTAATCGCGGAAATCATCCGCGGTGCATTTGGGCCACGACCGCACGTTTTTCTGGGCGCGGAACGCCGCCAGCGCCTGCCGATAAACCGTCAGCGTTCGCCTCGACACGTTGCGCTCGACTTCGAGGAAGCGAAGGAACTCCTCGACAAGCTTGTCGCGGGAGGCGGGCGCGGCCACGAGTTTACTCGGGCTTCTCGATCTGCATCGTGGTGACCGCAGCCCGGGCCCGATCGCTGTACTGGCTCTTGAAAATCGGCGGCGGACTCGTCGAGACGAGCTCGTACCGTTTCAGGACGAACTCCGGATAAAATCCGTTACTGGCCGGCTCGTAAACCGTCTGGCCGCTGAAGTTCCCGTACAGTTTGTATTCGTAATTGTTGTCGCTGCCGAAGCTGAGCTTCTCGCGGTCCGGGGCGAGCTTTTCCTTTTCGTTGAGAACGACCAGCTGCGCCGTGTTCCAGGGCTGGCCCGGCTTGCGGACGTAACCCCAGAATTTGAAGACCGAGCCTTTGAAATAGCGACGGCCGATGAAGTAATCGCCGGGCGGTTCCGCCGCGATTTTTTGCGCGATATCCACCCGGTTCTGCTGAATCCCCGACGGCATCGTCTCGCAGCCGGCCAGAAGAAAAAGCCCCAGGACAACTTCGAGAGCGAAAAAGAATCGCAGCGCTGGTTTGTTCATGGACACCTCTCTTTATCGCAGACAAGGGGTGCGCGCAATCCTGTAGCCGTCGCCCTGCGGGCGACGTGTGAGAGCGCAACGCAGCTCTCGCGCTTCGCGCAGCGAAGCGGCTACAGAAGATTTTGCAACACGTGCGCGTTCCACCTACGCTGGCGCCGTGCTGGAACTGAAAGTGGTCGATCCTAAATTCGTCGGCGCGGTCCCGGCGGCCTTGCGCCCGAGGACCAGAACGCAATTGCTCGAAGGGTAGCTCCACCTCGCGCCTTCGCATGTTCACCAGGTTGTTACGCGCGCTGGGCGGCCCCGCGATTTCCTTCGCGGTTTACGTTGGCGACGTGGTGATGCTCGCGGTCGAAACGATCGGCGCAGCGTTCGCGCACAAAATCCGGTGGCGCCTTTTCCTGCAACAGATCGTCGAGATCGGATTGCGCTCCCAGGTCGTGGTCATGATCACCGGCGCGTTCACCGGCGCCGTCTTCGCGGCCCAAACCTATTTTCAATTCAACAAGCTGGGGATGGGCTCGGCCGTCGGCGCCGTCGTCTCCGTCTCGGTCTGCCGCGAGCTCGGCCCGGTCCTGACCGCCTTGATGGTGACCGGCCGGGTCGGCGCTTCGATGTCGGCCGAGATCGGGACCATGAAAGTGACGGAGCAGATCGACGCTCTCCGCGCTCTCGCCGTGCATCCGATCGATTACCTGGTCGTTCCGCGCACGCTCGCGATGATGGTTTCGATGCCGCTGCTCGTCGCGGAATGCGTCGCCATCGGCATCGCGGCCGGCTATTTCGTCGCGATCTTCCTCCTCGAAGTCAACGGCACCTATTACATGGCGAACATGGTCCGCTGGACCCTGCTGCGCGACATCATCATGGCCCTGGGCAAGGCGTTCATCTTCGCGCTCCTGATCGTTTTCATCAGTTGCCACAAAGGCCTGACCGCGCAGGAAGGCGCAGTCGGGGTGGGCAAGGCGACGACCGAAGCGGTCGTGAATGCGTCGCTCGCGGTCCTGATTTTCAATTTCTTCCTGACGATGGGCCTGAACATTATTTTCCCGGCGGGCTACCAATAGGCGGAAAGTTGAGAGTTCGTAGTTGAGAGTTGAGAGCCGCATGAGTGACGCATCGCCAGTCCAGGAAATGGCTCTCAACTCTCAACCCCAAACTCTCAACTCTCCCGCAATGGTCGAGGTCCGCGGGCTCTCGAAAAGCATCGGGCCGCAGGAGATTTTGCGCGGGGTGGATTTGACCGTCCTGAAAGGGGAGACGCTCGTCATCATTGGCCGGAGCGGCGGCGGAAAAAGCGTGCTCCTGAAACATCTCATCGGGTTGATGACGCCGGACGCCGGGCAAATCTGGATCGACGGCGAAAACATCATCGGGCTGACGGAACGGCAGCTCGCGGCCATTCGCCGCAAGGTCGGGATCCTGTTCCAGAGCGGCGCGCTCTTCGATTCGATGACGGTGGAGGAAAACATCGCGTTCCCGCTCCACGAAGCCGGCGAACGCGACGCGAAAAAGATCGCGGAGAAAGTGCGCGAAGTCCTGGAGGTCATCGAGCTGGAAGGCGAGCAGGACAAGATGCCGGTGAACCTGAGCGGCGGCATGAAGAAGCGCGTGGGGCTGGCGCGTTCCATCATTCGCCGGCCTTCCTGCGTTCTTTACGACGAACCGACGGCGGGTCTCGACCCGGTCGTGTCGGACAGCATCAATCGCTTGATTCGCCGGCTCCAAAAACGCTACGGCGTCACGAGCATCGTCGTCACGCACGACATGAAGAGCGCGTTCCACATCGCCGATCACATCGCGTATTTGCACGAGGGCCGGATTTATTTTTACGGGACGCCGCAGCAGCTGGAAGTCTCCGACGATCCCTTGATCCAGGATTTCATGCTGGGCCGATCCGAACGCGAGCCGGCGCCGAATGTGCCTGACGCTTCGGGAACACGTGATACAGTCGTGGCCTAACCTCTCCCCGAAGATGGCGACCCGTCACAGCGACAAAACTCTGGAGTTGAAGGTGGGCGCGTTCGTTCTCGTCGGCCTCGCTGTCCTGGCGGCGTTACTGGTCCAGTTCGGGCGTTTGGGCGAAGGCTTCCAGAGTTACTACCAGTTGCTGGTCAAATTTCCCGACGCGAGCGGTCTCTTGAAAGGGTCCGATGTCCTGCTGGCCGGCGCGAAAATCGGCCACGTTTCCGGCGGCCCGCGCCTGGCGGAATCGGGACAGGGCGTGGACGTGCCGCTGCGAATTTTCGGCTTTGTGAAAATCCCGGCCGGCAGCCGGTTCACCGTCGGCTCGTCTGGACTGCTCGGGGACCGGTTCGTGGCCGTGACCGCGCCGCAACGAATGACGCAGGATTCGGTTCCGAAAAACAGCGTGATTGAGGGCACGCGGGAGACGGGGATTGACGACCTGACGAAAGAAGGCGGCGCGCTGGTGGAAGATTTGCGGACAGCGGTCCAGAACGCGAACACGGCGATCTCGCGCCTGAGCAACGAGGCGTTGTCGGACACGAATCTCAATAACCTCAAAGCCGCGGTCGAGAATCTGAACACCGTCACGACGTCGCTCGCGGCCTCGACTCAAAAGGTCGACGGCGTTTTGGAGAAGGCCAGCGAGACGATGGAATCGGCGAAGAAAGCGACCGACGATTTGCCGGCGGCGATCGCCGACGCGCGCAAAACGATCCAGGCCGCGACGGAAACGATCCAGAAAGCTTCGACGGGCAAAGGCGCACTCGCGACACTGTTGACCGACAAGGAATTCGCGAACGATCTCCGTGCGCTCGTGAGCAATCTCCGCGCGCACGGCGTTCTGTTTTATCGTGACAGCGCCGCGAAAGAAGAAGCGCAACGCCAGCAGACGCAACCCCGCCGGAACACTCGCCCCTGATGACGCCGTTGCTCACCGTTAATTTGCTCCGGGCGTTGTTCGTCACCTTTTGCGGTGCCATCGGCGCGATCATGACGGTGGAGACCCAGGGCAACGCCGTACCGGGCATTTTGATCGGCGTCGTTTTCGCGCTCGTCATCGTCCTGGCCGACCGGCTCCTGAAAGGATTTTCGCTCCGCGCCTTTTCCTCGGCCACGTTTGGCCTGCTCCTCGGGCTCCTGTTCGCGACCCTCCTGATGGCGTCCGACATTTTGCGATACCAGAGCGACACCGTGCAATGGGCGGCGCGTCTCGTCGTCTACTCGACCTTCGGTTATCTCGGCATGATGCTGGCGATGCGGAGCAACCGCGACGAATTCTCGCTGATCATTCCGTACGTGCGGTTCGCGCGCGAGACCACCCAACACGAGCCGCTCGTCGTCGACACCAACGTCATCATCGACGGCCGGATCGCCGATCTGGTCGCGACCGGATTCCTGAGCCGCGCGCTCATCGTGCCCCGCTTTGTTCTTGGAGAATTGCAGACCCTGGCGGATTCGCGCGACCCGATAAAACGCGAGCGCGGCCGGCGCGGCCTCGAGATTCTGAACCAGCTCCAAAAAGCGCACGACCTCGAATTGTCCATCCACGACACCACCGGCGATGCGGATCTTTCCATCGACGCGCGCCTGGTGCGGACCGCGAAACTTTTGCAGGCGCGGCTCCTGACCAACGACCAGGCGCTCTGCCAGGTCGCGCGGCTGCAGCAGGTGCCGGCGCTCAACCTGGCCGATCTCGCCCGGGCTTTGCGTCCCAGCGCGGCGGCGGGTGACGAGCTGGAATTGAACCTGGTAAAGGAAGGGCGCGAATCCCACCAGGCGGTCGGTTATTTGCCCGACGGCACGATGATCGTGGTGAACCACGCGCGGCCGTTTCTCGGCAAAGTCATCACCGTCACGGTTTCGAGCGCGTTGCAGACCGGCGCGGGCCGTTTGATTTTCGCCGAGGTCAAGCAAGGCAGCACAGCGTCCGCGAACTAGGCGAATTCGCGCTGACTACGTTTTGATGAAGGGCGCGCGCAAGCTGTTGAAATATCTGCTGCCGTTCGGGGCCGTCGACATGATGCGCAATCGTCGCCAATTGAACGAGCTCGGGCGCGACCTTGGTTTTTCGGAGCTGTGGCGCAGCGAATGGCTGGTCCATCTCGCGGAAGTTAGCGGCCTCAGCTTGTTGCCCGCAGGCCAATGGAAGGCCTTGCGCTGCGTGGTGGACGTGGGCGCGAACGCCGGGCAATGGGCGAACGCGCTGGTGGAGCTCGTCTCGCCGGAAAAGCTTATCATCATCGAACCGCAGCCGGCGATGTTCGCGCAGCTTCAACAAAAGTTTGGCGGCCTGCGCGGCGTCGAGCTTCACAACGTCGCGATCGGCGAAACGAACGGAGTGATAACGTTGCGCGTGACGCGCGATTCGACGGGCGCCTCCGTCCTTCCGCCGCGCGACGAGATGAAGCAATTGATCGGCAGCAATTGGACGGTCGAGAAGGAGGTCGAATGTCCGCTCCGCACGCTCGACACCCTGCTGGCCGGCGTTCCCGAAGTGTCACTGCTCAAGATCGACGTGCAGGGTTACGAAAAGCAGACGTTCGCGGGCGCGACCGCGACGCTGGCGAAAACGAAATATCTGCTGGTCGAACTGAACTACATGCCGCAATACGAAGGCGGTTCGTGGTTCGGCGAAATTCACGAACTCCTCACCCGCACCCACGGTTTCGTCCTGCTTGACGCCACCCGGCCGCTGCGGTTGAACGGCCGCGCCTCCATGTCCGATGGCCTCTACGTAAACGAGAAACTCGTCCCCGATTTCGCGCGGCGCGATTTCGTGTGACCTAAAGCCCGACCGCCGCGCGCACCCGTTTCATTACTTTCTCGGCTTCGGCGTTGGCCCGTTCCGCGCCGCGCTTGAGGACGGCGTCGATATACCCCGTATCCTTCAGGATCTCCGCGCGGCGTTTCCGCATCGGCTCAAAGTATTCCCATAGCCTGGCGAAGAGCTGCTTCTTGAAGTCGCCATAACCGGTTCCGCCTTTCCGGAATGCCTCGCGCATCGTCTCCGTTTCGTCTTTGGTCGCGAAGAGCGAGTAAAGCTGCACGATCGTCGAGCTGTCCGGATCTTTTGGCGCCTCGACCGGGCTCGAATCGGTCACCATGCTCATGATCCGTTTCCGCGTTTCTTTTTCGTCGCCGAAAATGTCGATCGTGTTCCCGTAGCTTTTGCTCATCTTCTGCCCATCGACGCCCGGCACCGTCTCAGTCGCGGCTTGAATCTGCGGCTCGGGCAACTTGAAGATCGGCCCGTCCCGCCCGGACCCGAAAGTCTCGTTAAACTTCGTCGCGATATCGCGCGTCATCTCCAAATGCTGTTTCTGATCTTTGCCGACTGGAACGAGATCGCTGTCGTAAATCAGAATGTCGGCTGCCATGAGGACGGGATAATTGAACAAGCCAGCCGACGCCGGCAGCCCGCGCGCCACCTTGTCCTTGTAGGAGTGGGCGCGTTCGAGCAGGCCTTTCGGCGTGACGGTCGACAGGATCCAGGTCAACTCCGCGACCTGCGGGACGTCGCTTTGGCGGAAGAGCGTGCCGCGCTCGACGTCGAGGCCGCACGCGAGAAAATCCACCGCGACCTGGCGGCTGTTTGCGCGCAGCGCTTCCGCGTTGGTGATCGTGGTCAGCGCGTGATAATCGGCGATGAAATAAAACGTCTCGTTGGCCGGCGATTCCTGGAGCGCGATCGCCGGCCGCATCATCCCGAAATAATTTCCGATGTGCAGAATGCCGGTCGGTTGAATGCCTGAAAGGATGCGCATGGCTGAAATATTTTCGGGTTGGCCAGACGTTGCGCGACAGCACCCGGAATAACAAATGGAAATGGTTCGCCAAGCGCGTCTCGCTGCGCAGATTCGCCCGGTGAAAAATAAAGTCGTGCCCCTGTTCCTGATTTTGCTGGCGAGCCTGACGACCGCGTTCGGGCAGGGGCCCGCGCCGTCGCCTTTGCTTTCGCCGGCGCCCGTTCTGCAACCGGCCGCGCCATTGCCCGAGCTGGCCTTGGCGCACGACCTGACCAAGGCGGACCTGGAAGCGTTCCTCGACGCGCTCATTCCGGCCCAGCTCCAGAACCGCGACATGGCGGGCGCCGTGATCTCCGTTGTGAAGGATGGCCAGGTTCTTCTCGCGAAGGGTTACGGTTACGCGGATTTCGCCGCGAGAAAGCCAGTCGTTGCGGACGCGACGTTGTTCCGGCCCGGTTCGATTTCTAAGGTGTTCACCGCCACGGCCGTGATGCAGCTGGTCGAGCAAGGGAAAGTCGATCTCGACCGCGACGTGAACGACTACCTCGACTTCGCGATTCCCCGGACCTACCCCGAACCGGTCACGTTGCGCCGCATCCTGACGCACACCGCCGGTTTCGAGGAAACGCTCAAGAACCTGTTCGTGCCGAGCGCGCGAAACATGCGGCCGCTGCGCGACTATCTCGTCGCCGCGATGCCGGCCCGGATTTTTCCGCCCGGGACGGTGCCGTCGTATTCGAATTACGGATTGACCATCGCCGGCTACATCGTGGAACGCGTTTCGGGAGAGCCGTTCGATAAATATATCGCCGCGCACATCCTGACGCCGTTGCGGATGGAGCACTCGAGCTTTGCCCAGCCGCTGCCGGAAATCCTGGAGCCGGACATGTCGCGCGGTTATCTCGCGGCGACCCAGGGTCCGCGCGGGTTCGAATTCGTGACGACATCTCCCGCCGGCGCGCTCTCCGCGACGGCCACCGACATGACCCGACTGATGCTGGCGTTCCTGGGCGAGGGGACGCTGGAGGGCGCGACGATCCTGAAACCGGAAAGTGTGCGCGCCATGGAAGCGCGGCAATTCGAGCTGCATCCCGCCCTGCACGCGATCGGATTGATCCTGATCGATTACTCGATGAACGGGCAGCGCATCGTCGGCCATGGCGGCGACACCATTTACTTTCACAGCGACATGATGCTGATGCCCGACGCGCACATCGGTCTCTTCATCTCTTATAATAGCGCCGGCTCGCGGTCCGGCGGCGGGCGGACGGAAGTCATCCGCGCGTTCTTGAATCGCTATTTCCCCGAGCCAGTGACGGCCTCTCCGGCCATCGATCTCAAAACCGCGCAGGCGGATGGCCGCGCCGTCAGCGGCCTTTACACCGGCAGCCGCCGCGCCGACTCGACCCTGTTGAAAGTGGCGGCGCTTCTTGGCCAGACTTCGGTGAGCAGCGATCAAAACGGCGTGCTCACGATCGAAGGGGTGCAAGGTCCGCGCGGGGGATTGAAGCAATGGCGCGAGATCGGGCCGCTCGTCTATCGGGAGGTCGATGGCGCCGATGTCATCGCGTTTCGCCGAAACGCGAACGGCGTCGTGACCGATATGTTGCCCGCTGCCCCGATTCAAATCGGCCAACGCGTGACCGGCTTCGCCAACAAGAAACTTCTTTTGCCGGCCTTGGGCATCAGCCTGGGGCTGGTCGTTCTCAGCGTTTTATTTTGGCCGGTAGCCGCGCTGATCCGGCGGCGCTACAGCCGGCCGCTCTTTGGCAACACGCTCGATCGCGTGCTGTACGTGTTCACCCGCCTGCTCTGCCTTCTCCAGGTAGTGTTTCTTCTCCTGATCGTTTTGCCATTGAGCATGGCGGATAAAAACATTGCGTTTATCGGCGACGGCTTCGATCCCTGGCTGAACACGGCGCACGCCCTCGGATGGATCGTCGTGGCCGGGTTCGTGGTCATCGCATTTTCCGTGGTGAGATGGTGGCGTGCGCCGGGTCTCGGCTGGTGGGCGCGGGTTCATCCCACGCTCCTCCTGATCGCGAGCGGGTTTTTGATTTCGTTCGCGTGGTGGAGCCATTTGCTGACGCCGTCCCTCAAGTTTTAACGGTTTGGCGGAGCCGCGACGTTTTTCAATAACCCGCGGAAAATATGTCTCGCTTATTGCAGCACGGTGTATATCGTGACGGCCGCCGATCAGTTAAAAAACCTCCCCGAACACTCCCCTCCGAACACTTCTCCGCCTTCCTCTCTCCCCCTCGCACGCAAAACCTAAACACAATATCACTATGAAAATCACTATCTGGAAATATGTCATGGCCGCCTCGGCGGCTCTTCTCATTCGTGCCGGCACCGCGCGAGGCGCGACGTGTTCGGTGCCTTCCGACCATCCGACCATTCAGTCCGCGGTCGACGACGCCACCTGCAGCATCGTCAACGTCGCTCCCGGCCTTTACCCCGAAAATGTTTTCATCTCGCGCGCCGTCACCCTGAACGGCGCCCAGGCTGGCCAGGCCACCGCCGGCCGCACCTCGGGTGGACCGAACGAATCAATAGTCGTTGGCGTGGCGCCGACGGGCGACCATGCCGTGTTTGTGATCAACGGTCCCAGCGTCACCATCGACGGCTTCACGGTCGCGAACGCGGTCACATCCGGAGCGGCCATCGGCATTCAGATCAAGCCGAGCACTGACAGCGTAGTCCTGAACAACTTTATCGACGGCATCACGACCGGCGCACCGGGCGCGAAGGCGATCGGCGTTCATATGCAGAACGGACTGTTCGACGTCAACGTCAGCCACAACAACATTCGCAACGTCGTCAGCCCTGGCCCCGCGACCGGCGTCCAGTTCGGCGACAACGACGACGTCGTCGGCATCAACATCGCGCTCCTCGACAACAACACGATCTCCGGCGTCACGAGCACCAGCGCCGGCGCATCCGCCGTCATTTGCCTGAAGTGTTTGCTCCAACCGACCGGCTTCTACTTTCAGAACAATCACGTCAGCAACATTTCCGGCGCCGCGTATGCCCACGCGGTCGACCTCCAGACCGACCTTTGGGTTCCGCTGGTCCAATCAAACGATTTCACCGGCTTGACCAGCGCCAGCGGCGACGTCGCGGCCATCTTTCTCGATAACAATCCCAAGATGTACAGCGCCAATTGCACCGGAAACTTTTTCAACGTGCCGGCGCCGGGATACGCCATCAAGTGTCAGGGTCCATTCGACTCCAACTATCCGCCGCCGATGATTGCCAGTTGCTGCTGGTGGAATAGCCCGGACGGTCCGGGCCCGGTCGGTCCCGGACACGGTTCCCTCGTCAGCCCCAACGTGCGCTACAGCCCGTGGCGTGTCACGCCGACTCCCGAGAATTCCGCCTGTGTGGGTAGCAATATTCCGATAGTCGAGGGCGACTGTAAGACTGGCGGCTGGATCACCCACGTCCGCCCGGATGGCAGCAGCTTCAAGAGCCAGGGGGATTGCATCCAGTTCCTCAACAACGGCAAGTAATCGCTCGCAGTATTAAAACGAGAGAGGCGGTCGCCGCGGCGGCCGCCTTTTCTTTTGTCGACGACGATAACCAACGATTTGTTTGTCACGCCACCGCGGCGAAGATTGCACCGCTGTGAAACTTTCGCTCGCGCAACGCTGGAACCTTTGGCGTTACGGCCCGCCGGGCCGGCGCCTGGCGTTTGGGCGCGAGTTCGGACGGGCGCTTGAAGCTGAAAAGGCGCCCGGCCCCGCGCGTTATTTCGACGTCGGCGAATTCAAGAACTGGGAGCAGTTCGAGATCAAGTACCGGCAGCTTGCCGAAGAGCTGGGTCGTCCGGGAAAAATTCCGGCGCCGGGCGAAGTCGAATTCCTGCACCGGATGGTGGACCTCGATGATGTCCGCTATCCCGGCGGCATCGGCTCGCGCGATTATTTTTTTCTCACCTGCCTCGTCAGCATCCTCGCGCCACGCCGTGTGCTCGAGATCGGGACGCTGACCGGTTTTTCAACCGCGATCATCGCCGCCGCGATTTATCGGCAGCACGGCGCGCAGTCCGGAATCGCGGTCGACACGATCGATAGCCATACGCAATGCAGCATCGACGAAACTCGCCCCATCGGTTTCGAGATCCCCGAGCTGATTCCCGACCTCGTCTCGACGGTTCGCGTTCACACCGGCCGGGAATCGGATCTGGTTCGCGAGATCGCCCGGCCCGGCCAATACGGCCTCGCTTTCATCGACGCCGATCACCGTCACCCCTGGCCGTTGCTCGACGTGCTGCGGCTCGCCCCCTATCTGCAACCAGGCGGCTGGATCGCGTTGCACGACATCCAGCTCGGCACTTACGGAAAGGCGGAGCTCGCCGCGGGGAACAAACTGCAAGCGGGCGCGCCTTACGGGGCCGAATGGCTGTTCGAGCGCTGGCCGTTCCGCAAGATCCGTTCGTTCCATATCGGCGCCATCGAATTGCCGCCACGCCTCCATTCCCTCATTCCGGTCGCTCTCGATTTGATGAACCAGCCTTTCGAATTGCGCGGCGAATCCGCTGCCCGAACTCGGTCGGCCCTTTATCGCAGCTTCGCCGATTTGGTTTGAGAGACCGAGTGGCGGTCAGTTCCCATCGAAGGAGCGTGACATTGCGGTTAGCGTGTCCTTATTCACCGGATAGTGGTTCTCGTCGCAGTCGAGATACATGAACTGGAGGACATCGTGTTTTGCGACGGCTTTCAGATAAAAGCCGCGATCTCCCTTTTGGCCCGAGACGACAAACCAATTATCACGCAGGACCTTGTAATCCACGATCTTGTTCGGCTCGGTCTTCGTCCGTTCGGCCGACCAGCGTTCGTAGCTTTGGCGCAATTGCCGGGCTGAGCCATTCGGCTCCACGTACAAGGTCAGGACCGCTCGTCCATCAGTTGACGTGAGCACCTGCCGGTCGTCTGTGAATGTTGCGGGCGGATTCGCGAAAACCGCTGCCGGAACGAGGACCGAAAAGCCGTAGCGAGTATTTGTAATTCGAACCAAATGCGGCTCGGCTTTATCGATGTCCATCGGCTCAGTGGATGGATTCTGCGCGCTTGTCGGACTCGAGGCCGGAGAAGGATCGGTTGGGGCCGGCCCTTTTGGCTGCATCGTCCCTTTCTCTTTGCGCAGGGTCTTTTGTTTCATCGACACAATTCGCGGGACGCCGTCGCCTTCGACAACGATCTGCAGGTCCACCGCCACCGCGCCGTTGATCCACTCGCCGCGCCCGGGATTCTCGACGTAATAATCGTGCTCGAAGCTGGCGGTGTAACTGTGGTTCGCTGCTTTCTCGCCCAGCCGCACGTCGCCGCGAATGGTGGCGCGGCGCGAAGGCCAGCGCGCGTTATACGATTCGATGTCCTGCCGGATTGCGTCCGCGGATTTCCGGCCTTCATCGAAAAGATCGACGGTCGGCCCGTAGAAGGACATCGCCAGTTCGACGTCGTTGGTCTCGTTGCTCGCGATGAAGTTGTGGACGAACTCGTCCATCCAAGCTTGCCACGCTCGGCCGCGGCGCGGGGCGGGCGCCTTCTTTGATTCGGTCGGGCTCGGCGACGGTTTGGATTCCGGAGTCGGCGTCGGTTCGTTTGGAGTGGGGGAGGGCGATGGAGAAGGAGGCGCGGAAACAGTGGGGGATGGTCGCGGCGTCGGCGGTGGGACAACGATGTCCGGTTTTTGTTGCGGACGAAACGCCCACAACGCAACGAGGACGCCGGCCACGAGAATGGCGATGCCGATCATCAGCGGTTTCCACTTTGCCGGCCGCGGTTCGGTGGCGGCGGGCGGCCGCTGGTGCATTGTCACTTCCACCGGCGCTGGTGGGGTGGAGGCGGGCTCGGGCGATTGTTCCAGCAGCTCCTTGATCGCCTGGATCAGCGGCGGGATATGCTTCGAAAGCGGAAGCGACAGCGCATCCAGCCAGTGCGGCGTGCTCAGGTAATAACGGAGATCGTCGCTCAGCGGAATGTCTTCCAGCCGCAACCGGACGATCGGCACCCGGCAATCCACCGCGAGCTGCACTTCGCGCAGAACCTGTTCCGAGCTGTTCGAATGTCCGGAGAAAAGCAGCAGCATCACTTTGGTCTGCTTGATCGCGCGCGTGATCTCGCCCGGAAACGATTTGCCCGGCCGCACGTCGCGCGGCGCCACCCAGCAGCGAATCCCTTCCTGCTCGAGCGCGGCGCAGATCGTTTCCGAAACTTGTTTGTCCCGCGCCGAATGAGAAATGAAAACGTCGCGTTCCATGGGCAGGTCCGGCTCGGTTTTACTTATTCCGCCCCGAAGCAGCAACGGAATTGCGAGAGAACCCGGGCCGGGCCGCGATTTATCTGTGACTTCGTTTCGGGACTCGTAGTAGATGAGGTATGCAACTGCGATTGATCAGCGCGCTCGGCTTGGTGGCGCTGCTCGCCTTCTCCTGGCTGTTGTCCAACAATCGCAAACGCTTTCCGTGGCGCACCGTCATTTGGGGAATGGTCCTCCAGTTCGTGTTCGCCATTTTCATCCTCAAAACGCCCATCGGACTTCGCCTCTTCCAGGGCGCACAGGTCGTGATGGACCAGCTCAACGCCTACGCTTATGAAGGGGCGAAAATGGTGTTCGGTCCGCTGGCCGACGGCGAGATGTTGCGGAAGACTTTCGGACCGACCGGCGGCTACGTCTTCGCGATCTCGGTCTCGGCTACGATCATCCTGATCTCCGCGCTCTCATCGCTCCTTTATTATTGGGGCGTTCTCCAGAAAGTCGTCGCCGGAATGGCCTGGGTGATGATGAAAACCATGCGGACCAGCGGCAGCGAAAGCCTGGCCGGCGCGAGCAACATCTTCCTCGGGCAAACCGAAGCCGCGCTCGTGATCAAGCCGTATCTGCCCAAGATGACGCAGAGCGAGATGATGGCGTTGATGGTGACCGGCTTCTCGACCATCGCGACCGGAGTGATGGCGGTTTACGCGGGAATGGAAGGATTGAGCGCCGGCCACATTCTGACGGCGTCCGTCCTGGGCGCGCCGGCCGGTTTGCTGATCTCGAAGATCATGTTCCCGGAAATCGAACCGAGCGAGACCGGCGAGCGTTGCCATTTCGACACGAAACGCACCGCGAGCAACGGCATCGATGCGCTCTGCACCGGCGCGAGCGAAGGCGTGATGCTTTCGATCAACGTCATGGCCATGCTGATCGCGTTCGTCGCGGTCGTGGCGCTGTTGAATGGCCTGATCGTCTGGCCGCAGCACGCGCTCGGGATTGCGACGCCCGTCACGATCCAGCAGGCGCTCGGCTGGATAAACGCGCCGTTCGCCTGGCTCATGGGCGTGCCCTGGAACGATTGCCCATTCATCGGGCAGGTCCTCGGCGAGCGCATCGTCCTCAACGAATTTGTCGGCTATCTCGATCTCTCCAATTTCGTGAAGACCCACCCCGGCACGGTCGATCCGCGGTCGGTCACGCTCGCGAGTTACGCGCTCTGCGGCTTCGCGAACTTCTCCAGCATCGCCATCCAGATCGGCGGCATCGGCGCGCTCGCGCCGGAGCGACGCCACGATCTCGCGCGGCTCGGTTTCCGCGCAATGGTCGCCGGCGTTCTCGCCTGCTACGTGATGACGACCGTTGTCGGCGTCATCCTCTAAACACCGGTTCGCGCGGCGTTTCCGAGACCCGCGACACCGTACTTCTCCCAACCGTTCAATTTTTTTTCGTTTTCTTCGATTTTTTTATAGCGGCGGGCAATCACACCGCATAAAAGAAAGCCTTCCGTCATGAAAATCCTTAGCCGTACCTTAACCTCACTCCTTCTTTTAATTCTCGTCGCCTTGCTCGGGCTCCCGGCCAAGGTCGGCGCGCAGGGCGTTACCTCATCGTCGATCGGCGGCACGATTACCGACGCGTCCGGAAATCCGGTCGTCGGCGCGCAAATCACCGTTGTCGATACCTCATCCGGCACGCGCTACCAAGGCGTCAGCCGGGCCGGTGGTCGCTGGGACATTTCCAACATTCTCGCGGGCGGGCCGTATCGCGTTACCGCGAGCGCGAACGGCCAGACCAAATCGAAATCGGGAATTTTCACGCAGTTGTCGCAAACCACGGACGTGAACCTGCAACTCGCCGGGGGCGCTGCTCCGGAAACGGCCACGACCACGACCACGACAACTGCTGGCGCGACGGAGACTGAGCGCGTCGTTGTCCAAGGAACCGGCGTCGAAGATCTTTACGCGTCGGATCGCACCGGAACGAGCACCTACGTCGACAAGAAAGAGATCAACAATCTGCCGACGATCACCCGCAGCTTGAACGATTACATTCGCCTCACGCCGCAGATCAGCACGCTCGGTCGCCAGGGCGCGTCCGCCGCCGGGCAGAACAACCGTTCCAACAATATCCAGATCGACGGCGCGACGATCAGCGACGCGTTCGGTCTCGCGACCGCGGGCGGCGGCACGGGCGCGCCGACGGAAAGCGCCGAGCCGATCAGCCTCGACAACATCTCGCAATTCCGGGTGAACATCGCGCCGTTTGACGTTCGAGAGAGCAATTTCTCCGGCGCATCGATCAACGGCATTACGCGGAGCGGCGACAACCAGTTCCACGGGTCGTTTTACGGGTTTTGGCGCGACGAGAATCTCGTCGGCGACGGTCCGCCGGCCCGGCAGCCGATCGCGCCTTTCCATGAAAACACCTACGGCGGCTGGGTGTCCGGCCCGATTTTCAAAGACGTGCTCTTCTTCGTTCTCAGTTATGAAGGCAAACGCGCCACCGTCCCGATCCAGGGCGATACCTCGCGCTTTGTCTTAAACGGTCCCAATAGTGTCCAGGACATTATCGACATCACTAAGACCCTGTACGACTTTAATCCGGGCGAAATCGGCAATGAGAGCACGACCATTAATGACGATAAATATTTCCTGAAGCTCGATTGGAACGTGCTCCCGGGCCATCATGCCTCCCTGACCTACAATCACGTCGACGGCACCAATCAATTCGGCCTCGCCCGCGGCACGACTTACGATCTCAAGAGCCGCCAGTACACGAAGCCGATCCATTTCGATTCGCTTTCGTTCCAGGTTTTCGATAACTGGAGCCCGAGCTTCTCCACAGAATCGATCTTCGTTTTTAACAATACCTCCGCCGAGCGCGTCCCCAACGGAATCTTCCCGCAGGTCATCGTGCATGAAACCTACGGCGACGTGCGTTTGGGCTCGGAACAATTCAGCCAGGAAAACTTCCTTAACCAGGAGGTGATCTCCGAGACTTTCAATGCCAACTACTTCCTCGGGAATCACCAGTTCACCGTCGGAACGAGCGAGGAACTGCTCGAATTCAGAAACAAATTCCTCCGCGATTTCTTCGGCGCTTACGATTTCCGCGCGGCTTTCGGTAATACGGCCACGGAGAACTACCGCCGCGGCCAGCCGAGCAACTATGCGGTCACCTTTCCGAGCGTGAAAGGGTCCATCCCAATCACGGAAGTGCGCTTGTGGGATCTCAGTCTTTACGCTCAGGACAAATGGAAGATTTTCAAAAATCTTAGCGTCACGTACGGCCTGCGGTTCGACACCCACGTGTTCCCGGACGATCCGTTGTATAACCCGACCTTCGCCGCTCGGTTCCCCGGCCGTGACACGAGCGCGATCGACGATGACTACGTGCTGGGACCGCGCATCGGATTTAACTGGGACGTTTTTGATAATAAGAGCACGCAGGTGCGCGGCGGCACCGGTATTTTCGGCACCCGAACTCTTGGCGTCCTCTACACCAACCAGTACGGAGGCACCGGCGTCGATTTCCAGCGGACTTCGGCAAACATAAACACGCCGCAGCCTGGCTTCTTTAAAGGGCTTGAAAACATAAACAATCCCCCACCTCCACCTGGCAGTACAGGCCGAAACTTGCCCCCGGAGATCGACCTGAACGATCACGATTTCAAGACGCCCCAAATCTGGCGGAGCAGCCTCGCCCTTGATCAAAAGCTTCCTGGCGGAGTCATTGCCACCATCGAAGGTCTATACGGAAAAAACCTGGAAGCCGTGACTGAGCGCAATCTCAACCTTGGAATCCCGACCGGCTTCCGAAAAGACGAACATACGCACCGCCCGACGTTCGGTGGTGATCCCGCCGCATACCCGCCGGTCAACGGCGTTGCCTCCAGCGGGTTCGCGCGGGACCCGAACTTTGACCGCGTGATCCTGCTGGCTAACACCCACAGCGGTTACAGTTACAATATAACGGGCCAGCTCGAGCGCCCGGATCCAGGTGATGGTTGGTATTGGAAGGGCGCTTATACTTATGGCCGCGCCACCGACGTTAACAGCACGACTTCGAGCCAGGCTGCATCCAACTTCGGGTTCAACCCGGTGGCCGGGAACCCGAACATCGACACGCTTAGCACGTCCGACTTCGAGCTGCGCCATCGCTTCCTCGGCGTGCTCACCTACACGTTCGCGTTTAAGAAAGGTTGGGACACAACCCTCGGCGCGGTCTACGAAGGTGCCTCCGGCCATCCTTACAGCGTCCTTTATAATGGCGACGTCAACGGTGACGGCCAATTCAGTAACGACCTCATTTATGTCCCGACTGGCCTCACCGATCCCATCGGCGCGAAATTCAGAGCATCTGGCACAAACCCAACTCCCGCCCAGAACCTTGCTAACTTCGCCGCCTACAACGACTACATTGAAAACAACAATTTCCTGAACAAGTACCGCGGCCAAATCGCTCCGCGCAACGGCGGGCGCGATCCGTGGATCAACCGGCTCGACTTGCATTTCTCGCAAAAGATTCCGGTGAAATGGGTAACGGCCGAAGTGACCGCCGACATCCTCAACTTCACCAACCTGCTGGATGACAACTGGGGCCAGATTAAACGCTACAGCACGTTCGGCACGCCCCAGCCAGTGAGCTACAATACCACCGCCGGCACATACACGTTTCTTCCCAAAGTAGGCACCCGGCCCACGGTCCAATCCGAGAACGATCTGGACTCACGCTGGAAAATCCAGCTCGGCATGCGCCTCTCGTTCTAAGCATTCGCCAAAACGAAGCGCCAATTCGCGGGCGGGACGAAAGTCCCGCCCGTTTTGTTTCGAGACGCGGCTGTAGTGTCCGCTGTCCCCAGCGGCCTCTTTGCGTTTGTCGTTACCCACTCCGTTATGCGCTGAGACAGCGCACCCCACAGCCGCTGCTGCGAACTTGGGGTTTGGAGCTTGGAGCTTCTTTGGAGCTTGGAACTTGGGGTTTGTAGCTTCCGCGCCTTGCGCGGCCTTATTTCGGCGACTTCACCGCAGTCAACGTAACCGAATAACTCTCCCCGTTCGGCCGCTTCAGCTTCATACGAAGGGTCTGACCAACTTCTTTTTGCATGAGCGCCTTCAATTTCAGCGCCTTCGATCCCGGCACGTCTGTGCCTTCGACCTGGAGGACCTCATCGCCCACCGCGATTCCCTTTTCCGCCGCGGGCGACTTCGATTCCACCGTATCCAACTTCACCGCCTTAAGGGTCGGGTTCAGGATAAAACCCTCCAGCTCGACCGCGACCCCAAAGCCGAACCAGCCTTTTTCACCCGCGCTCACCTGCTGGATCAAGACGCCGACGAACAACAAACCGAGGAGGAATCTTTTCATCTGCCCGAATCAGACCACCCGCCGCTCTCTTCTGTTCGATAATTGCCGTGGGCTTTCCAGTGCGCTGGCGCGGTCGTTCGCTGTAGCGTCCGCTGTCCCCAGCGGATTCTCTGCTCACCGGATTCCAGAATGCGCTGAGGACAGCGCACGCTCCAGCAGTTTGAGATTTGCACTTCTTTGGGATTTGGAGCTTGGGATTTGGAGCTTCCGCGCTTGGCGCGGCGCTACACCAAATGCCGCCGCAGCCGCGCGGCATATTCCTCGCGCGTTTGCTCGTCGGCTATTGGCGGCGATTCCGGATACACGCGCAGAACCCCGTCCGCTTTCAGCCTCGGATGCACATGAATGTGGAGATGCGGCACCTCTTGGAACGCGGCTTCGCCGATGGAGTGCCAAAGACTCATGCCCTCGTTTGGAAATACTACGCCCACCGCGCGGGCAACCCGCACCACCGTCGCCATGAGGGCAGCCCCGGTCGAATCATCCAGTTCGCGGACGTCTTGAAGGTGACGACGCGGAATGACCAGCGTATGGCCGGGATGGAATTGTCGAAGATCAACGAATGCAACGGTCAACTCGTCCTGATGCACGATGCTCGCCGTAATCCTGCCCGCGGCGATTTCGCAGAAGACGCAGCTATCGTTAGGTGCACTCATCAGTCTAACGAGACCGGGCTTTCCGGTAGTGGGGCAGAGGGCTATAATCGATCCTGGTGGAGCAGGGCGAGATGGACCTTAGCATGGGAATGTAAACGAGCGGGAGGGAGTGAATCCGCAACCCTTTCTCCGTTGACCCAGGAGCCGGTTCGGTTCAGCGGATATCGTGACCACTGTCTCTGTCCGACTCGCGGCACCCGTCAACGAGCGGATGCACTTCCCACTGGTTCTCGGGACGCTGCTGAGCCGTCTTCGTTGCCGGGTCTTCCGCCCGTCCAAGCGCCGCGCACCACCGATCGACGGCCGCCTTCGTGTTCGGCGGTGCGAACTGGGTAGCCGACCACGAACCGTCCCAAGTGCCTATGCGTTGACAGTGCAGAATCGGGTGAATCTCGTTCCATCCCTCGTGCGCGGAGTCATAGACCCACGTCCCCTTCACGACGAGGATGTCGCCGCCGCGGCCTGTTGCGTCTGGGACGTGAATCTCGCCGAGCCCGGGATCGACGTCGTTCGGATCACCTTTGTTGTTCAACGCGGCGACCACGCCCGCAATGAAGGTGATGACCGCCGCCCCACCGAGGATCGCGCACGCAATCCAGCCCAGAATCGGAATGGCGCAGACGATGGTTGCCGCGGTGGCCAGGGCGAGCGCGACGAGACACCACTGCAACAGCTCCCAAACCCCACCGCCCTCGAACTCGCAGTGCAGCGCGGCCGCGGGACGGTTCCCCCATTGCGTCTCGTGGACACCTTCAAAATCCCAGCCCGGAAGTTGGTTGCGGATCAACTCGCCCTGAATGCCGTCGACCTCGACGTTTCCCTGCTTGGCGCCCTCGAGATGCGGAGCCAGCACCAAGTTGAAGCTGTAGTCCGTGTCGAATTGGTCGGGGCCGCTCTTCTTATCGGGCGGCTCGACCTTCGAGACCCACCCGACGGCGCAACGCTCGCCGCCGAGGCAAACGAGTCGGTCGTAAAGCCACCATCGGCAATACGCGATGATGGCGACGAGCGCGGCAACTCCGACGCCCGGAACGAATGCGCCGCCGGCGAAAAGCACGACGAGAGCGGCGACGGCGGCCGCAATGATCACCTGCGCGGCCATCTTGCCGAGGTGCGCGGACGGGCTGATGCACTTGGTATATTGCTTGGCCATATGCGCTAGCTCCCAACCACCACGACGAGCGTGACCCCACCGGTGGAGACGTCCCCCTGCAGTGCACGGATGTTGACCGGCTGTTTGCCAATAAATCCCTTCGGCGGGATGACTGCGACTTGGATGGTGCGTTGTTCACCGGCATCCAGAACCGGCGCTGCGGGATCAATCGCCACGTGCCAGCCCTCACCGAGCTGGTATGCGTTCCGGTTGTGCCGCGCACGCACCTGGGGATCGAGCACCGGCATGAGCCGGTACGCCGCAGGTTGGACGGCCCTTGTGCTCATGTCCCGTTGCGTGGGACGCTTTACCTCGCTGCACGGCGGCGGCTCGGGCAGGCGATACGTGTCCGCGTCGAAGCGAAACTCCCGCCGCTCCTGGCCGTCGTTCCTCAGGGTGAACGTGAACTGCGCAGGAGAGTGCGTCGCACCGATCCTCAAGTTCTCCTGGCCAAGATTGTTGAGCGGATTCGCGTCATCGAGCCAGTCGAGAAACACCTGCAGGCAATAGTGGCCTGGAAGGGAAGGCGTCCTCCATGCCTTCTTCGCAAAGGCTGGACAGTTTGCGCCACCCTTGACGCCAAGGTCGACGTGCGTGGGCTTTCCGCCGTCGATCTTGTGCGATGTCGTACCGATCCCGAACTCCAGATACGAGAAGTAGACGGGCAGGTTGACGACGGGCGCGTCGGTTGAGCCATTCCATATCCGAGCGACGATTTCGTAATCGGTGTCCGGAAGGATTTCCGACGACGGAACCGGCACACCGCCCCGATGCAGCTCGATGTCGGGGTTATCCCAGGTGACGGCAAGGCCCAGGCTCATAAGGAAGTACTGGTCGTAAATGAGCGGGTCGGGCTTTCGGTACGACGGGTGGCGGATCGGAATGCACTGCGAGTCGGCGCCTTTGGCGGCGCGGCCCGGGAGCCGACAGCGTGCCAAGGCGTTGGCGAGCCGTCCTCTAAGCAGGCTGATGATCGCAGCAAGACCGTGGATCCAGCCCGCAAGCAAGGTCAGCAGAAGCCTGACGAGAGCCAGGAACACCGCCGTCACGACGAGCCCTCTGTTTCGAAGCCGCCCGGGGCGTACGAGAGGATCTTCAATCCGGGGAGCATCGACTGGAGCATATCCTTTCCAGTGCGCAGCGACAATGGGGAATTCGCTGGGTCTTCATGGAGGGAACACCGCAGTCTCGTCCGGTTACTTCTGGACCCGACGGCGCCCGTCCCTCCAGTGCGACGACCGAGCGCCGCGATCCACCAAGGCGGCGACAGAGCGCCGCCGCTACAGAACGAAATCGCTCGCAAGGGCTCGCGACCCGAATTAGAAACACGCAAGCAATGTCAGCGCAGAGAATCTCAGTCGTAACCGGAGGGGCAGGGTTTCTGGGGTCGCATCTCACGGATCGGCTCCTGGCGGAGGGGCACCGGGTCGTTGCGATTGATAACCTCATCACGGGGAACCC
The DNA here is from genome assembly GCA_035941675.1 of Chthoniobacterales bacterium. Classification (GTDB taxonomy): domain Bacteria; phylum Verrucomicrobiota; class Verrucomicrobiia; order Chthoniobacterales; family UBA10450; genus AV80. Next base: position 23,349 of record DASZDT010000023.1, on the reverse strand, counting down.
GGCCAACATTGCGCACCTGGCGGGAAACGAGAATTACCGGTTCATCAAGCACAACGTCTCGAGCTACATCCTGGTCGAGGAAGAAATCGATTACGTTTTCCATTTCGCGTCGCCGGCCAGCCCGATCGATTACCTGGAGCTGCCGATCCCGACGTTGAAAGTCGGCGCGCTCGGCACCCACAACACCCTCGGGCTCGCCAAGGCCAAGAAGGCCACCTACCTCCTCGCTTCGACCTCCGAGTGCTACGGCGATCCGCTCGTCCATCCGCAGACGGAAGATTACTGGGGGAACGTTAACCCGATCGGGCCGCGCGGAGTTTACGACGAAGCGAAGCGCTTCGCCGAAGCGATGACGATGGCCTACCACCGCTACCACGGAATCGACACGAAGATCGTCCGGATCTTCAACACCTACGGCCCGCGGATGCGGCTCCGCGACGGGCGAGTAGTGCCGGCGTTCATCGGCCAGGCGCTCAGCGAGACGCCGCTCACCATTTTTGGCGACGGCTCCCAGACCCGCTCGTTCTGTTACGTATCGGATTTGATCGACGGAATTTTCCGGCTGGCCATGAGCGATTTCCACGAGCCGGTGAACATCGGCAACCCGCGGGAGATGACGATCAAGCAGTTCGCCGAGGAAATTATCCGGATCACCGGAACGAAATCGCAGATCGAACATAAACCGTTGCCGGTGGACGATCCGAAGGTGCGCCAGCCGGACATCACTCGCGCCAGGAAAGTCCTGGGCTGGGAGCCAAAGGTCGAGTTCGAGGAAGGAATCACCAACACGATCGAGTATTTCAAAGGCTGTTTGAAACGTGGAGAGATGGGAGAACGAATCACTTAGGGAGAGTGACGTGTGACATGCGGGGTCAAAATCCCAAGTTCCAAATCCCAAGGAAATTTCAAAACAAGACAAAAGGAAGAAAGCAGTTAGCTGCGCGCTTTGAGAATTGGTGCTTTGAAGTTTGTTCGGGATTTGGGATTTGGTTTTTGGGATTTCCAGTGAGCCCGATCGAGGACAAATCGCGAGAGTCACAAGCCGCGGAGGAAGCGGAAGAAAACGTGATCCTTTGTCCAATTTGCGGCTCACTGGTGGTGCAGGAGAAGTGCAAGCTCGTCTGCCGCAGCGAAATTTGCCGGGGCAGGGTGGTGATGAATTGTTCGGAGTTCTGATCATGGAATCGGATGATTTGATCGTGGGAGAATGCGAGTCGCGGCGGAAGCGGCGATGAAGAACGCCTATTGCCGTTACAGTAAATTCGTGGTCGGCGTGGCGGTGTTATGCGACGACGGGCGGATTTTCGCCGGGTGCAACGTGGAGAACGCGAGCGTGCGACAAAAGCTTGACATGCCTTGCGCGTCCTGACCTAAATTGTCAAACAAACCTCCACAAGCTCCCCCGACCCCCGGCCTGCCTCCTCTGCTGTGGCTCGCTCTGCCGTTGGGCCCCCATCCAACCCATGCACACCATCCGATCGAAAACCCACGTGCCGGCAAAGGCATCTGTATCTCACATCATCGCCCTTCTCGCAGCGGTGCTGTTGCTCGCCGCGCTCCTCGCGCCTTCCGCGTCTGCGCAGTTCATCTATGTCGCGAACGCGGGCGAAGACACCGTTTCGAAAATCGACATCAACCCCCCGTATAACGAAGTGGCGCGGTATGCCACCTGGTTCACTCCGAGCAGCCCTCACAATTACTTCGCGAAACCCCACAGTTACGGGGTAGGACCTGCTCCCTCTCGGCTCTTGGAGGACCAGGCGGGAAATTTGTTCGTCTTGAACCGTTTCTTCAGTCCGCTGCATAGCCCCGTGCTGTTGAAGATCCTGCCTATGACCGGCGTTCCCGGTACCACGACCTCGAACGGGTCGACCAACGTCCTGGATATCAATGACGCGAACAACAGCGATCAGATCGAGACCGGCGAGGCGAAGGACGTACGGATCCAGTGGGCCCAGCCAATCGGTCCGCCCGGCGCGTTGGGGCGCGCTCTCTGCATAGACCCGAGCGGCGTTTTGTGGGTCGGCATGTACAACGTTGGGGGCGGGACGGGGCGGTATTACAGAGTGGACGCCACCAATGGACAAATACTCCCACCTTTGGCGGGTGTTTCCGTCCCGAACGGTCATACGCCCTATGGTTGTCAGGTAGACACCCAGGGAAGGCTCTGGAGTGTGAACGGGAGCAATCAACTGGTGGAGATCAACACCACCCTCCCCACGTTCCCGGCAACATCCCATCCCTACGCCGGCTTCAACTATTCCCTCTCGCTTTTCAACGGGTGCGGCTCGGAACCGAGTAAAATCTACCTTTCGGGTCGTGGACCAGCGGGCAGACCCTATGTCGCGTACGATCCACAGACCACGTTATTCACCGGCGCGCCGACTAATACGATTCCACAAATCCCGCAAGTAGGGTCCGTTTCGGTTGGGGTGGACAGCCAGGGGAACATCATTTCGGGGCTCCAGAACGGTACCGGGCAAATCATCAAGACCGACCCAGGCGGCAATGTCGTGTGGGACACCGGGCCCCGACCTGCTGCGCAACAGATCCCAGACCTTCACGGCATCATCATCGATGCGAACGACGATGTATGGGCGGTCGACCGCGTCAACGGCAGAGTGATCAAGTACAAGGGTACCGGGATGACCGGGGGGAGCTATATCACAACAGTTAAGGTCGGGGAGCAGCCTTACACCTATGGCAATCCTCCTCCACCGATTTGTCCCTGTGCCCAGACCAGCGAGCCGCAAATCAAGTGCGAGGGAAAAACTAAGGACGGCAAATGGCTGTACTCATGGTCGTTCGTTGTCACTAATCACAGTCCCTTTTCAGCGCCAGCGACGACAGTCAACATCTCGCTTCCGAACGGATCACCGGTCACGGATCTCACACCCGGGCAATTCGCCTTGACGCCTAATTTGGGTCAAAATGGCCAAGCCACCGTTTCCGGCACGTTCACGCTCGCTCAGCCAATGGCGGGGACCAAGGTCTGTCTAGATATAAGGTTGAACGCCGGCCTGGGCTGGTGCTGCCCGCTCGAAAATATTTGCTTTGTCGTGCCCGATTGCGCGTGCGCCAGGCTGGAAGGCAAATTCAGATGCAATCACGGGCAACAGTTCCTCGATCTATCGGTCACCGACCTGGGGCCGACTGCCGCTTCCGGAGCGCAGATCTTTTCTAACACTCCCGGCGTAATGGTCACTCCTTCAATGACTATGCAAAACTTCCCGCAGAACACGCCGGTCATCGTGCCCCTGACAGTGACAGGCGCCACGCCCGGCCAAGTAATCAGCCTCAGTGTCATGTTGCACGGTCCGCTCGACGAGAAAACCGGCGTCTTTAGCTGGTGTTGCACCGCCACGGTGAAGTTCACCTATCCGAGTTTCGCCTGCCCTTGGTCGCCCGACGGCTGGATCTTCGACGATGTTAATGCCAACGGAGTTCGCGACTCGCTGGAAAACGGGCTTCCCGAGTGGACCGTCACACTCATCGATGCAAAAGGAGTGACGCACACCACGAAAAGCGGCGCGGATGGCAAGTACCAGTTCGAGGAAATCGAACCGGGGAAGTACCGCCTCTCCGTTCAACCGCCCAAAGGTTGGCGCGCCACGACGCTTAAAGGGGGTGTCAACTCCCTCTCCGTGGAGTCGCCAAAAGGACCGGTTGACTTCGGCTTCACGAAGACGCGCTACTGATGGCGGCTCGTTGCGCGCTCGCGGCAATCATATCGATCCTGGGCGCCGCCACCGCGGCCGGGCAGGATGCACCGACGACGAGCATGCCGCGAGTGATCGTCACGAGCGACTCCATCCCAAGCGTCGACGACTTGGTCGGGGAGAATCGCCAACCGCTGTGGACGGCGCACCGCGCTTTTCCGACGACGCGCGTTTACGTTCTGCCCCCGTGGCAGCTCGAGTTCGAGCAATGGTGGAAGGGTAAGTTCCCCCGCGACGGCGAGCCCGAGCATCTTTTCCAGTCCGAGATCGAGATTGGTCTGCCCTATCGCTTTCAGCTCGACCTCTACCAGAACGTCGAGAATGCGTCCGACGGCGGGACCAGACACGCCGGCACTCAGGCCGAGGCGCGTTGGGCCTTCGCCGAGTGGGGCCGGCTACCACTGAATCCCACGTTGTACGCCGAGTGGAAGTTCAACGATTCAGCGGCCGACGCGTACGAGGTAAAGCTGTTACTCGCCGAGCAAATCGCCCCGCACTGGGAGTGGGGGTTTAACCTTTTCTTTGAACAGGAGACCGGAGGCGCGCGCGCGACCGAGTGCGGTTTCAGCCAGGCCGTCGGCTACTCTCAGCAGGGAAGCAAATTCACCGTCGGCCTCGAGATGAATTTCGAGCGAACAACCGAGAGAGAGACGCGCGGCAACCCCGAAACCGAATTTCTGATCGGCCCGAGCTTTCAATGGAGGCCAGGCCGGCGGATGCACCTCGATCTGGTGCCACTCTTTGGCATGACGAAGGATTCGCCGCGGGTCGAAGCCTTTCTTGTGTTCGGCATCGACCTCGGTCGCGGCGGACCAAACAAAGGGGCACCGACTTCGGCGCGGGCGCGATAGAAGCCGTTGCCGAGATCTTTGATCTGGAGGCGGAATATGGAATTGTATTCGGCGTGCGCCTGAAGCCAAATCTGGCGGCGCGATCGCGGTGCAGGAGAAATGCAAAGTGATTTGCCGGAGCGAAATTTGTCGGGGCAGGGTGGTGATGAATTGTTCGGAATTTTAGGAACGCGTCATGAAGCCGACCGATCCTGAGGTGGAGAAGATGCGGGAAGCGGCGCGCGCGGCGATGAAGAACGCCTACTGCGAGTACAGCGGGTTCGCGGTCGGCGCGGCCGTGCTGACCGGCGCCGGCGAAGTCTTCGTCGGGTGCAACGTCGAGAACGCGTCCTACGGGCTCACGATGTGCGCGGAGCGGAACGCGCTTTTCCAGGCGGTCGCGCAAGGCCATCGCGATCTCAAGGCCGTGGTCGTCGTCACGCCGACTGAAAAACCTGCGACGCCCTGCGGCGCGTGCCGGCAGGCCATCAACGAATTCAATCCGGACGCGGAGATATTTTGCTTTGCCGAAAACAACGTCGTGGAGCAATTCAAACTCTCGGAACTCCTGCCGCACGCGTTCGGTCCGCGAAATCTCGGCCGCGAATGAATCGCACCCTCAGGGCTTCTCCCGATTGCGCACCATCGACATCAGCCGGTCCTTGAGCGCGTCCGACGACTTCGCCGGCCGGAGGCTGAGGGCGAAGGCTTCATGCATCGAGTAACACTCGCCGATGAAATCTTCTGCCTTTTGCCCAAAATCTTTCCGGGCCTCTTCAAACGCTTCCAACTCTTCCGGTTCCAATGCCCCTATCACGTAGAGGCGCGACTGGTTCTGGAATTCGTCAAAGCTCATCGCGCAGTTCTTTAAGCCCGTCATAGATCTTTTTCAGACCCAACTCGAGCCTGGTTTTCACCGTTCCTAACGGTGTATTCGTTTTTGCCGCGATTTCGCGCTGACTCATCCCCCGGAAAAATGCGAGATTTATGGCTTCCTGTTGGGCGACCGGCAAAGTCTCGATCACGCGGCGCACCAGGACCCGGGTGTCGCCGAAGCTAATTTCTTCCTCGGTGGCGTTGTGCACCCACGCGTCGGGCTGCTGCTCAGTCTCCGTCTGGAGCCGTTCGCCGGCGCGCGCGTAGGCCTGTTTTTTGCGCAACCCGTCGATGGCCCGGCGCCGGGCGAGCGTCACCATCCAGCCCAGCGGCTTGCCCTTCTGGGCGGAGAAATTTTTCGCCTGGTTCCAAATCTCCATGAAGATTTCCTGGAGGAGATCGTCGGCCTCGGCTTCGTTATGGATGACGCGGAGAATGAGCGCTTTGATGATGCCGTTATAGCGGTCGTACAACTGCGAGAGCGCTTCGGGATCTTCCGCCTGGATGCCATGCATCAAGTCGAGATCGGTCGGCGCCCCCGGCTCCAGGATCGGAGTAGCCGCGGGCATCCGGACATTGCGCGCCTCGGCCGGGTCGTCCGGGATTCCGGTAGCGGATGAAAAATCTATCGCCATGCTCGGCTGGAGAGGAGTCGGGTTTGCGTCATGGAGTAGGGAGTTTTAGTGGCAACCGCCGCCGCCGTCCAATGATTTGCCATTGCGAAAAAGAAAAACGATTCCCGGCCATTTATAACGAATCCCGCGGGTATTGCTCTTGACCACGCCGAGAGGCGCACGCTAGCGTCGGCCACAGAAAATTTTTCGGGAGAAACACTGATCATGCGCTCACTCCTCTTTGCCCTTGCGCTGCTTTTGACGGCGGCCGTCCTTCGCGCGCAGGATGCCGCCTCGACTCCCTTTCTGGCGAAAACACCGGGAGCTTCCGAGGAAACTCCTACCCCGACCGCCAGGCCGAAATCGTCTCCGGCGTCGACCCCGAAATCCGCTCCGACCGCCACCGTGCGGCCGCTGGAAACGAGCCCCGAGCCGGTCGAGTCCGCCGCGCCTTCCACGTCGCCATCTGAGCCGGACACGTCGACCCTGGTGCCGTCCACGCCTCCGCCAGCTACCGTTCCGCCGGTTCCCACCACAACGCCGATTCCGACGGCGCGCCCCATCGCCACGCCGACAACTTCGGGAAAGCCGCCCATCAGCTATCCAACCGTAAGGCCGCTCTCCACCTCGGGCTCCAGACCCTCGTCGACCGCGAAGCCGAGCGCGTCGGTAAAACCCACGCCAACGATCGCGCCAAAGCCCACTCCAAAACCAACGCCTGCTGCGACCGCGACTTCCACCCCGAAACCGACGCCTAGCGCGACTGCGACTTCAACTCCGAAACCGACGCCTAGCGCAACCGCAACTTCAACTCCCAAACCGACGCCCACCGCGACGGCTACCGCGAAACCGTCCCCGACGCCGACGCCGAAACCGACTCCAACCATCAAGCCGAGCCCGACGCCGAAACCGACTCCGACCATCAAGCCAAGCCCAACGCCGAAAGCTTCGCCGTCGCCCACGCCCGAGACTTCTCCTTCCGTCGAGACCTCGCCGGCCGGCGACGATTCCGTGACGGCGCGGATCAAGGAACTCGAATCGCGCTGGGAAGCTTCGTTGCTCGGCAAAGACAGCGCGGCGATCGAGAAAGTCGTGGCCGACGATTTCGTCGGCACGTCATCGAGCGGCAAGACCGGGGACAAAGCGACGCTGCTCGCCGAGGCGAAGCGCGACACGAACACCTACACCTCCGCGACGTCGAGCGACATGACCGTGCACATGTACGGGCCGAGCGTCGCGGTCGTGACGGGCATCGCCAAGGAAACCGGGAAGACGAAAGCCGGCAAGACCTTCACGCACACCTACCGGTTCACGGACACATGGGTGGAGCGGAATGGCGAATGGCAATGCGTCGCCGCTCACGCCATGGCGTTGCCGAAGAAGTAAATCCCCGTCGCGCCTCCTCCGGCGTCGCCCACGGGGCGACGGCTACAGCAAAAGCAATCGTCCGATTGCGCCTCCTCGCTTCTTGCGCCAACTGTCTAGTCTCATGGCGAACCCGACGCACGAAACGGCCGTAGACGCGCTCTGGTACAAGGACGCCGTCATTTACGAGCTGCACGTGAAGACATTTCACGACAGCGACGGCGACGGGATCGGCGATTTCCGCGGGCTCATCGAGAAACTGGATTACCTCCAGGAACTCGGCGTCACCGCTCTCTGGCTGCTGCCGTTCTATCCCTCGCCCATGCGCGACGACGGCTACGACATTGCCGATTACTACGACGTTAATCCGAACTTCGGCACCCTCGACGATTTCCGCGCTTTCCTGGCCGCGGCGCACGAGCGCGGGCTCCGCGTCATCACGGAGCTGGTCATCAATCACACGTCCGATCAAAACCCGTGGTTCCAGAAATCGCGCCGCGCCGCGCCCGGCTCGCCCGAGCGCGAGATGTATGTCTGGAGCGATACGCCGGAGAAATACAAAGAGACGCGGATCATCTTCAAGGACTTCGAGACCTCGAACTGGGCGTGGGATCCAGTGGCGAAAGCGTATTACTGGCATCGCTTTTATTCGCACCAGCCGGACCTGAATTTCGACAACCCGGCCGTGCACGACGCGGTCGAGAAGGTCCTCGATTTCTGGCTCGGGATGGGCGTCGACGGTCTCCGCCTGGATGCGGTGCCCTACCTCTACGAACGCGAGGGGACCATCTGCGAAAATCTTCCCGAGACTCACGCCTACCTCGTGAAACTCCGGGCCCACGTCGACGCGAAATTCGAGGGCCGCATGCTTCTGGCCGAAGCGAACCAGTGGCCGGAAGACGCTGTCGCCTATTTCGGGAAGGGCGACGAGTCGCACATGAATTTCCATTTCCCCCTGATGCCGCGGATGTTCATGGCGTTGCAGATGGAAGATCGGTTTCCGATCATCGACATCCTCGATCAAACGCCGGCCATTCCCGAGAACTGCCAGTGGGCCATGTTCCTGCGCAACCACGACGAGCTCACCCTCGAGATGGTGACGGACGAGGAACGCGATTACATGTGGCGGGTTTACGCGAACGATCCCACGGCGCGCATCAATCTCGGCATCCGCCGCCGGCTCGCGCCGTTGCTCGCCAACAGCCGCCGCAAGATCGAGCTGCTCAACATCCTGCTTTTCTCCATGCCGGGAACGCCGGTCCTTTACTACGGCGACGAGATCGGGATGGGGGACAATTTTTACCTCGGTGATCGCAACGGCTGCCGGACGCCGATGCAATGGAGCCCGGATCGCAACGCCGGTTTCTCCAAGTCCAATCCGCAGCAGCTTTATCTCCCGATCACGATCGATCCGGAGTACCACTACGAAGCCATCAACGTCGAGAACCAGCAGAAGAACCTCTCCTCGCTGCTGTGGTGGACCCGGCGCGTCATCGCGATGCGGAAAAATTTCCGCGCGTTTTCCCGCGGCTCCCTCGAATTCCTTTTCCCGGAGAATAACAAGGTCCTCGCGTTCCTTCGCCGGCATGAAGAGGAGACGATCCTCGTCGTGGTGAACCTCTCGCGCTTCGCGCAGGCGGCGGAACTCGATCTCTCGCGCTTCGCCGGGTGCGCGCTGATGGAGGCGTTCAGCCAGAATTATTTTCCGCCCATCGGCAAGTCGCCCTACGTCATCACGCTCGGGCCGCATTCGCATTACTGGTTTGTGCTGCGGTCGGAACCCGCGGCTTCCGTCGCGTCAAAGGAACGCAAAATTCTCCTGCTCGATCCCGCGCCGAACGTCGCCGCGCTTCTCGATAACGGTCAGCGCGCGGTAATCGAGCGGCAGGTTTTGCCGGATTACATTCGCAATTGCCGGTGGTTCGGGGCCAAGGCGCGGACCCTTCGGCAAACGCGCATCTCGGAGGAGATCCCGGTTGGCGGCGAGGGCGCGGCGATCTGGTTCGTCGAAGTGAGTTATCTCGAAGGCGCGACCGAAGTGTACGCGCTTCCGGTGCAGATCGCGCGGGACGAAGCGGCGCGCGCGCTCGAACGGTCAGCGCCGCAGTCGATCATCGCGCGGCTGCACGGCGAGGGCGACACGGTGCTCCACGACGCCGTTTACGACGAGTCGTTCCGCAAGGCGCTCTTTAAACTGATGAGCGGCGGCCAATCCGGGCGCGGCGTCAACGGCAGCGTCGCCGGCCTGACGAGCAGCGCCTTCCCGGCCGAAACCAAAGGGCGGACGCCGGCGTCACAGGTCCTAAGCGCGGAGCAAAGCAATTCGTCGATGCTCTTCAAAAACAAATTTTTCCTGAAGCTCTACCGGAAGCTCGAGGATGGCGTTAACCCCGACGTGGAAGTGACGCGTTTCCTGACCGAGCGCGCGAAGTTCTCGAACGTCCCGGCTTTTCTCGGTGCCATCGAATATCGCCGGCCGAAGGCGGAGCCGACGGTGCTTTGCCTTCTCCAAAGTGCGATCGCGAATGAAGGCGATGCCTGGACCCTGACGCTCGATGCCGTCGGCCGTTATTACGAACGCGTCCTGACCCGGAAAGCCGATCTGCAAAACCAGGGGACGCCGCCGGGGCCGCTGCTCGAGGAATTGATCGGCGGCATTTATCCCGAGAAAGCGAAGCTCATCGGCCAGCGCACCGGAGAACTCCATCGGGCCCTTGCGGGCAGTCCCGACGAACGCGGGTTCGCTCCGGAGAAGTTCAACGCCATGGCGCAGCGCTCCGTTTATCAAAACATGCGCGCTTCCCTCCGCCGCAATTTCGATTTACTCGAAAAGAAATTGTCCACCTTGCCGCACGCCTTCCGCGAAGAGGCCGGGCAAGTCCTCGCTTCGGAAGAACGGATTCTGGCCCAGGAACAGCGGCTTCTCGATCGTAAGGCGAACTCGACCAAGATTCGCATCCACGGCGATTATCATCTCGGCCAGGTCCTCTACACCGGAAAAGATTTCATCATCCTCGATTTCGAAGGCGAGCCGGCCCGCCCTTTGAGCGAACGAAAATTGAAGCGCTCGGCTTTGCGGGACGTCGCCGGGATGATGCGCTCGTTCCAATACGCCGCCTACAGCGCGCTCTGGCAGCCGGCGATGCGCGCCGAGGACGTGCCGTTCCTCGAGCGCTGGGCCGACCTTTGGTACCGCCAGATGAGCAGCGTCTTTCTCCAGAGTTATCTCGCTGCCACTGACGGGGCGGATTTTATACCGTCCGACGAACACGATTTCCAGATTCTGCTCGAGGCTTACCTGCTCGACAAAGCGGTCTATGAAGTCGGATACGAACTGAACAACCGGCCGGCCTGGGTCGTGATCCCAATCCGCGGGATCAAACATATTTTGGGGACGGGCTGAAGCGTTAAAGAGTTGAAGCGTTTCAGCGAAGCACTATAACCACTTCGAACCCTTCAACCTTCAACGCCACTATGAACCAACATCTCGACGCCATCGATCGCCAAATCGCCGCGAAACATCTGCTCACCCACCCATTTTACCTCGCCTGGACCCGCGGCGAATTGAGCCGCGCCGCCCTCGCCGACTACGCCCGCCAATATTATCATCACGTCGCCGCGTTCCCGACTTATCTCTCCGCCGTTCACGCCGGATCCGACGACCAGCCGACCCGGCGCCAATTGCTCAAGAACCTCGTCGACGAAGAAGCCGGCACGCCGAATCATCCCGAGCTCTGGCTCCAGTTCGCGGAAGCGCTCGGCGTTTCGAAGGAAGACGCCCAGTCCTCCAGGGAATGGAGCGAGACCGCGAACCTGATCGGGACTTTCCGCTCGGTCTGCGGACAAGGCACGACGGCCGAAGGCCTCTCCGCCCTCTACGCTTACGAAAGCCAGATCCCGGCCGTCTGTGAATCGAAGATCAAAGGCCTGGTGGAGAACTACGGCATGACCGCGCCGCGGGCCTACGAATATTTCACCGTCCACATCGAAGCCGATCGGGAGCATGCCGCCGCCGAACGCGAAATGCTTTCCGAGCACGTCCGCGACGACAACGCCTCGAGCGCGTCCGCCGCGGTCGATCGCATCCTGGATGCGTTGTGGGAAATGCTCTCGGGCGTTTGCCGCCGCCACGCGATCGCGTGCTAGTTTCGAAATAGGCTCGACCTTCGCGCCGGGAACGGATAGCACTCGTTCTCGTTCATGAAGTGCCCCTTGCTTTCGCTGGTTGCGACGGCGCTCCTCTGTGCCGGTTGCGGCAACCTCACCCCGGTTTACCAGAACTCCGCCGCCCATCCGAAGAATTCGGTTGTCGCGAAGGGCGGTTACGAACTCGCGTTCGTCGAGTTCGGGGAGCAGGGTTCGTATCAGGATCCCACCCAGCTCGAGAATGCGGTCGAGCTGATCAAGCGGACGCCGCGACCGCTGGTTGTCACTTACGTCCACGGTTGGCACCACGGGGCGGCCTCCGCGGACGTGGAAAAATTCTCCGGCTGGCTCTCGGAACTCAGTCAGTCGCAACTCATTCGCAATGCCGGTTTCCATCTCATCGGCGTGTATCTTGGATGGCGCGGCGAGATCACGAGCATGCCGGTCGTTCGGCAGTTCACGTTCTTTAGCCGCAAAGCCGCGGCTGAACGGCTCGCGAGCAACTTCGATTGTTACGATGCCATCGCCGCGGTCTCGCAAGCGGCCCGAGAATCGCACAGCGCCGGCTCGCAATACACGGTCCTCATTGGCCATTCCTTCGGCGGCCTGGTCGTCGAACGCGCCGTGGCCCACGCCATCAACGCCGAGATGCATGGCCACGCCGCGGCCGACCGGAGTCTCCCTGCGGACCTGATCCTGATGGTAAACCCGGCGTCGGATTCGATTCTAACGCGGCAGATGATCGCGGCGCTCTATTCGCGGCACACGGAAAATTCGCGGCCCTTCCTCGTCTCGCTGACCTCAACCGGCGACGCGGCGACGGGAACGGCGTTTCCAGTGAGCACGAGCCTCGCGGCCACGACGAAGGCTTTCAACGAAGTCCCGGTCCCGGGCGCGAACGAGCGCGAAAGCGAACGCCGTTTCTATACCGCGACGCCGGGACACAACCAGCTCCTGATCAATCACGAGACGGTGAAGATGGATAAGACGATTGAGGCGCCGGGCGGATTGAACGCGCTCCAAACCAATCTCTCGCACAATCTGACCGGCGGCGTTTTTACGACCGACGGAACGGCGGGCCGGCTCGATCTCTGGCACATCAAGCCGGTCGGAAAAGTCGACGTGCCGTACTGGGACGTGAAAGTCGATCCGACCATCATCCGGGACCATGGCGACATCTGGAACCCGAAAGCGCAGGCGATGATGGCTGCCGTTTTTCGAATGACGAATCCGTTGATCAATCGCGAGCGGCCGATAAAACCCCGCGCGAATCTTCAAAGAGCGCCCGCCCCCGCGAAACTCATCGCTCCACCGGCCGCCCGCTAACGAGGCCGCGAAATTAACCGCCGTTCAGCGGCAGACGATTTTCGGTCCGGTGAACGCGGCATCCAGGACGGCCTGAACGCGGGGATCGTAAGAGACGATCAGGAATTTTCCGTTACAACATTTCCACGACGTCGCGTCGATTCGAGTCTGCGCCGCGCAGCAATCGATTCCTCGCTCGCGCAGGACCGCCGTCAATTGCGAAGGCATTTCTCCGAAAAAGCGAAGGGAATTATCCGAAATCCGGAGAACGAGCACGGTCGTCCGGTCGCGTGTGACCTGGAGGATCGCTGTCCCCGCCCGGGCGGAACCGAGGTTCAGAAGAAACAAAGCGGCGACAACGGCGATGAGGAAACGTTTCATGATCGTTGAGAACTGCGTTCGGCGTCGGACGGTGGAATTGTCTCGATCCTGGGGATCGCCGCGCGCGATGTCGAGCCGAAAAGCCAGCCGGCCCCTAGAGGCCGTCAAAGAACGCGGCGAAAACTTCGATGCCGTCCCAGAGATTTTGGAGGCGGATGTTTTCGTTGGCCGCGTGCTGATTATCGTCGTGGTTCGCGATCGGGAACGCGATCACCGGGACGTTGTTCCCCTGTTGAAAAAGATCCATCGGCAGACTGCCGCCGGCTGTCGGCAAACGGACCGGCTCGTGGCCGGCTGCCGTCATGATCGTGGCAAGTTCGCGCGAGAATGGAAGATCAAGGGGAGTGCGCGAAGCAGAGTAACCGGAAGACCATTCGACTTTCACCAGCCGTGGTTTGGCGAGCCGCGCCGCGGCGTCAGGCGTCTCGCGCACAACAGTGTAACCGCGCGCCGTGAGGTGCCGTTCCACGAGCGGCTTGATCGATTCGGGCGTTTCGTCCGGGACCAGGCGGAAATCAATCGAGGCGCGCGCTTCAGTGGGGATGGTGTTGGATGCCTCGGCCGCGACGTGGCCAGCCTGGATGCCCCGAAGGTTCAGGGCGGGCGCCAAAAGTAATTCGTTCAGCGGTTTTCCTTTTCCTTCCGTGTCGGCGATTTGGAATTCGCGGCGAAGATCCGCTTCCACATCCGGGATTTTCGCGAGCGCCTCTTTTTCCGCGGCCGTCGGCGCGCGGACATCGTCGTAAAATCCCTGGATGAGGATCTGGCCGTTCTCGTCCCGCATCGAATCGATCAGGTGAGTGAGGCGAACAATGGGATTGGGAACCCAGTTTCCATAGTGCCCGTCGTGCAGTCCTTTGATTGGACCGTAAACCGTCAGGTCGAGGCCGATGGTGCCGCGCGCGCCAAAGACCAGCTCCATCCGCCGGCTTTGATGCACAGGGCCGTCGCAAAAAATCCACGCGTCCGGCCGGGCGACGTCGGGAAACTTCTTGAGGCAGGCGGCGAGATGAGGCGAGCCCGCCTCCTCTTCGCCCTCGAAAAAGAAACGCAGATTCACTGACGGCCGGACCGCTTGCTCGCGCAAAGCATCCAGCGCGGCGAGCATCGCGACGATCGCCGCCTTGTCGTCGCCGGAGGAACGAGCGAACAAACGCCACTCGGGATCGATCGAGTCGGCATTTTGCCAGTCGATCTCCTTGTCGGCCTTGTCGCGCACGACCGGCTTCCACGGCTCGCTTTTCCACTGCGCGGGATCGACCGGTTGCCCGTCGTAGTGGGCGTAGAAGGCGACAGTCCGTTTCGCGTTCGGCGCGGCGAGCTCGGCCACGACCACCGGCGGCGCGCCTTCCACTTTCACGAGCTTCGCCGTCAGCCCGCGCTTTTCGCAAAGCGCCCGGATCGCTTCGGCGTTCCGTTGAATGTTCGGCGTGTCGGTGGCGAGGTTAGGAATGGCGAGGAGCTCCGCAAACTCGGCGAGGATTTGTTTCTCGTGGAGGATGCGCCAGGCGCGGGTTTGATTTGCCACCGCGGCGGGATCGGCTCGGACCGAGCCGGCGATCAACAGAAGGACGAGACAGAGAGCCGTTTTCATTTTAGAACTTCGCTTCGACAGAATAGCCAACTCTCGGAATTACGCGCGCTTTTTGGCTGGCACTATTTGTCGAACCGCCGCACGTTTGGGAATGAAGTATCTTAGCCGCAGTTTCCTCGTTCTTTGTCTCTCTCTCATCGGCGTTTCGCTCTCGATCGCGCAGGACAAACCGCGCGTCAGCCCGCACGAAACGATCAACGCCGACATTGACGGCAGCGCCGTGACGATCGTTTACGGCCGGCCCTACTCGAAGGATCCCAAGACCGGCGCGCCGCGCAAAATCTGGGGAGAACTCGTCCAATTCGGCAAGGTCTGGCGGACGGGCGCGGACGAAGCCACGCTTCTGACGACGAAACAGCCGCTGGATATTGGGGGCACGACGATCCCGGCCGGCACCTATTCGCTGTTCACGTTGCCGGAAGCAAACGGGGCGAAATTGGTCGTGAACAAGCAGACCGGCCAGTGGGGCACGAAGTACGATGAGAAACAGGATCTCGCTCGCATCGACATGAAAAAGGAAACGGCCGACAAGCCGGTGGACCAATTCACGATCGCGATCGACAAGAATCCCGCAGGCGGCGGCACCTTGAAGCTGACCTGGGAAGACACCCAATATTCGGTGGCCCTCAAGGCGAAGAAGTAGGCGCGAATAAAACCGGTAGCGCGCATCGCAGCCGTTTTGCCGGAGGCGAAAGGTGGGTATGGTGACGCGTTATGGCGGAGCAAGTTCTGGCGGGGAAGGTCGGTCTGGTTTTTGGCGTCGCGAACAAGCGCAGCATCGCGTGGGCGATCGCGAAGGCGTGGGCCGCGGCCGGCGTGAAGCTGATTTTCAATTACCAGGGTGAACGGCTGAAGGAGAACGTCGAGGAGCTGGTCGGCGAATTCGGGGAAGGCACGCCGCTCTATCCGTGCGACGTCTCCAAGGACGAGGACATCGCGCAGTTTTTTGGCAAGGTGCGCGGCGAGACGGATCGCGTCGATCTCCTGCTGCATTCGGTAGCGTTCGCGCCGAAGGAAGCGCTGGAAGGCGATTTCCTGAGCACGACCCGGGAAGCTTTTCGAACCGCTCACGACATCAGCGCCTACTCGCTGGTGGCGTTAGCCCGGGAGGCGGCGCCGTTGATGAGCAACGGCGGCAGCATCGTGGCCATGACTTATTACGGGGCCGAGAAAGTGGTGCCGCACTACAACGTGATGGGCGTCGCCAAGTCGAGCCTCGAAGCGTCGACGCGATATCTGGCCTACGACCTCGGCCCGAAAAAGATCCGGGTGAATTGCATTTCGGCCGGCCCGGTTAACACGCTCGCGGCTCGCGGCATCAGCGGGTTCAGCGCGATGCTCAAGCATTACCAGGAACACGCGCCGTTGAAACGGAGCTGCGAACCGGCGGAACTTGGAGCGATGGGAGTTTTTCTGGCAAGCGACGGCGCGGCGTCGATCACCGGCCAGGTGATCTACGTCGACGGCGGTTACCAGATCATGGGGATGTGAAAACCATTTTCGATCCGGCCGCCGTAGCCACTTTGGCGGAGGAGGCTTTTCGATTTTGGATTTTCGATTGAAGGAACAGCTCGTCGATCTGCTGGGCGCCGAGGTTGTCTCGGACGCGCCTGAGATCCTCGAAAGCCACGCGGGCGACAAGTGGTTCGCGAGCAACCCGCCGGAAGCGGTCGTGTTTGCCGAGACGACCGGGCAAGTCAGCAAGCTCCTGAAGTTTGCGTCCGCGAATAAGATCCCGGTCACGGCCCGGGGAGCGGGTTTCGGTTACGTGGGCGGCTGCGTGCCGAGCCGGGGCGGGATCGCGCTCTCGCTGGCGCGAATGAACCGGATCAAGGAGATCAATTTTGCGGATGCGATCGCGATCGTGGAACCGGGCGTGATCACGGCGGAGCTGCAGGCGCGGGTCCGCGAGCAGAAGCTTTTTTATCCGCCGGATCCGGCGAGCAAGAAAGATTGCAGCCTGGGCGGGAACGTCGCCACGAATGCGGGCGGGCCCCGTTGTCTGAAGTACGGCGTGACGCGGAATTACGTGGCCGGCCTCGAAGTGGTGCTGGCGAACGGCGAAGTCGTGCGCACCGGCGGACGCGTGCACAAAAACAAAACCGGGTTCGACCTGATCGGCCTCTTCGTCGGCTCGGAGGGAATGCTCGGAGTCGTGACGGAGATCACGCTCAAGCTTCTGCCTTTGCCACCGGCGCGCGCGACCTTGTCCACGTCGTTCTCGAACATGCGCGACGCGGCCGCGACCGTGCAGAAAATTTTCGCCGCCGGATTTCTGCCTTCGTCAGTGGAGCTGGCGGATTCGTTCACCCTTGAAGCGGCCCGGCGCGATTCGGGCGCGGCCGGGGTGCCGGAGGGCAACGCTCATTTGCTCGTGGAACTCGACGGCCAACCGGAAACGGTGACGGTCGAAATGAAAAAACTGCGCGCGCTGATTGCTGCCTCTGCCCCGATTTCGTTGCAGATCGCGACGACGGAAGAAGAGTGCGAGCGGTTCTGGGCGCTGCGGCGTGCCTTCAGCAATTCGCTCCGCGCGACCGGGCTGACGAAGCTGAACCAGGACATTGTGGTGCCGCGAAGCAAACTCGTGGAGCTGGTGGAATTCGCCGAGGCCCTCTCGAAACGTTCCGGGTTTCCGATCGCCTGTTTCGGGCACGCCGGGGACGGCAACATGCACGTGAACATCATGGCGGACCGGTACAACCGCGAAGCCGAGGTGCGCGAGCGAGCGGAGCGCGCGCTCGACGAATTATTCGCGCAGGTTCTGGCGTTCGGCGGCGTGATCACCGGCGAACATGGAATCGGCCTCGCGAAAAAACGCTGGTGGCCGCAGGCCACGAGCGAAGGGTCGCGCGCGGTTCATCGGGCGATCAAGGACGCGCTCGACCCGGCGGGGATTTTGAATCCGGGGAAGTTTTTGTAGCGGCGCACCTTCGAAGTGTCGGCGGTCATAGACCGCCGCTACAATTCAGGATCGCATTCACGGCGCGATGGTCGCTCGATTGCGGCGACGTGTTCGAAACCCAAGCCTTAAGCAGCGTTCCGCCGCGATAGAAGATGTGGTCGAAGGAAGCCGCCGGGTAACGCAGATCGGCTGGGACGGAGATCCGCGAATTGAACGGGACGCCTTCCCATGACCAGCGGAAGTCGGCCGCGCGTAAACTTCGAATGGTTTTTTCGGAAGCGAAACGCGGCTCGTCCGGCGTGGTGTTGAAATCTCCGCCAACGATCCAGGTGAGTGCGCCCAGTTTCCCGTAGGCGGTGTTCATCGCTGTGATGTGAGCGAGCAGCTGCCGCATCGATTCTTCCCGGATCCGCATGTCTTCGTGGATTTCGCCGCGATTGCTCTTGAGATGGACTGCGTAAACCAGGAGAAGCTGGCGCGGCGCAATTTGGTAGGCGGCGAAAGCGAAACCGCGAGGCGGAACGAGCGCACCTGACGGCTTCCACAATTCCGACCACGCGCTGAGCGGTTGCAACCTGCTCGTGATCGCGACCTGCTGCGCTTCGTTCTGGCCTTCGCGCGGGGGGAAGTTCGAGCAAACGTCGACCTTAAAACCCGCGAGCGGTTTCACCGCGGCGCCGGCGTGTTCGGAATCGCGCACTTCTTCGAGCGCGATGATGTCGGAACTGAGCTGGGCGAGATCGGCGTGGACGGCGTTGATCTGGCGTTTCTCTTCCGCCGCCGACGCATTCGGACGACGTCCCGGGAACCATTGCACGTTCCAGAATGTAACGGTCAGGGTGGGGGTGGGAGAGGGCGAGGGCGTTTCGGCGTCGGAAGAGGGAACGAGAAACGCGGCGACGAATAGCGCGCAGAGAACTCTGGGGAGCATGCGGCGTAATGTACCCGGTGCCACGTGGCCTTCGCGAGCGCGAAGTTGCGAACAGAGGCTAACCGGGCTTGACGATCTGCCGCAGCTGCTCGACCGCCGCCGCCTCGGCCTTCGCCGGATCGTCGTAACCCCAGGCCACGATCTCGAGCATCTGCGTGCCGACGTCGCGTTTGCCGCGCTTCACCGCTTCCAGGCGGCCGGACGCCGTCCAGTTTTCCTCGTCGAGCATGCCGGGCGTCGGCGGCGTTCCGTCCCAGTAACAATAGAAAACGTGCAACGGGCGGCCCGCGTTTTCGAAAAAGTAAGAGCGGATCGGAAGCGGCACGCCATTCACGGTAATCAATTTATTCTGCACGCCGCCGCGCTGGACCATTCCGCTGGCCGGCAGACAAATATCGGGCCGATGATTCCTGATGAAGAGGCCGGCAGTGCGGCCGGGGAGCCACTTGAAAAAATACATGCTCCAGTTGTGTCCGTCCGCGAACCAATCGCCGCCGCCACCCTCGTTGTAACGGAGCAATCCCTGGGCAGCTTCATCGACCGGAACTTCCTTCCAGTGCGCGGCGTGGGTGGGCCAGGCGATTGCCCAGGGAGCGAGCTGAGCGGTGCGCGCTTCGTGAACCCGATACCAAATCTGGGTGCCGGCTTCGGCGATCACGGTGAGGCCGAGCAGGATCGCAAGAACCAGGCGCGGAATTCGAAACGGAGAATTGGTTTCCGCCGCGCGCGGGTCCTCGTGGTCCTTGCGCGATAGAATCATGCTCAGGCCCCAGAGCCCTAGCAAACAGATGGTGAGAATGGTGTAACCCGCCGGGTCGTGCCAGCTCTTGATCGCGTCGAGGCCGCGCTCCGCGCCCACGTAAACCAGCAGGAAGGTCCGGACGACGTTGCAGAGGAAGGCGAAGAACGCGCCGGCCAGGACAAGGATCACCCGGCGCCGAATCGCGAACCCGTAGAATTCGCCGAGGAAGAGCGAGACCATGAACGTGGCCTGGAGCGAACGGATGCCGGTGCACGCTTCGTCGATCCCAACGTAACCAGAGCCAACTTCAATCACGTTGCCCATCTGGACGGCGGGAATTCCGATGGCCGTCAGGACCTCGACGTTGATCCGCGCGTCGACGCGCATCAAGCCCTGGATGACGACTTGTTCCAGGCTCGTCGGCCACGGGACCGCCACCAAAAAAAACAGGATTGGAAACGCGAAGTAACGCAGCCAACCGCTGCCGCCCGCGAGATAAACGCCGGCGCCGGAAATGAGGACGGCGCAGATCGCCATCACCCAACTGAGCAGCCGCCAATCCGGATTTGCTTCCTGAACAAGGCGGACGGGAATGAGGAGCAAAGCCGCCAGGATTAATAATGCGACCCAGAAACCGCTGGCGTTCGGCGCAGCCGGTGCCGGAGCAGTCTGCCAGCGCCGCCAAAAGATATACGCGGCAAGGACCGGGACGGCCCAGCCATAACCATATTGCGGGTTGATCGACCATTCGAGCCGAAGCCGGGACACGACCTCGAGCCAGACCAGCGCGAACACGGCGATGGGAAACCACGCGGTGGGTCGCGTGGCAGCGTGGACGTTCGGCGGAGCCGCTGTGGCGGTTGCATTCATGCCGGGTTGCTGCGCGAATTGAGCAGGATACAAGCCCGGGCCAGACCCCCGCGCGTGCTGGCTCGGCGGCTGCTCCCTGCGGAATAAATCGCCGCTGTCACTGGTCCTGGTGCAGATTGACTTTGAAGCGGGGCATAGAAAGCTTCACCCAACTTGGAACATCCTCACAATAAAATCGAGCGCTCGATCCTGAAGGTCATTCTCTGGACCATCGGTTTGATCCTCCTCGTTTCGGTCGGTGGGGTGGTGGGCTTCGGTCAATTCCGCGCCTGGCAGGAGCGCCGCCTCATCGCGGAGGCGAATGCCCTCGTCAATGAAGCCGATTATCGCCGGGCCAGTCTCGACGCCCGCCGCATTTTACAAATCAACCCGGAAAGCGCCGAGGCCTGCCGGATTCTCGCGCGGATCTTTGAAAAAACCGGGACACGCGCCGCTCTCGACTGGCGCCGGCGAGTGATGGACCTGGGCAAGGCCACGCCTAACGACCTGATTCTCCTGGCCCGCGCGGCGGTTCGCTTCGACGATCGCCCGACGGCGGAAGTCGCGATCGGGAAGCTGCCGGCGAGCGCCAAGGAAACGGCGGAATACCACGCGCTCCTGGCGGACATCGCGTTGGCCCAACGTAACGGCGTCGAAATGGAACACCAGCTTAGCGAGGCGGCGCGCCTCGAGCCGGGAAACAAGGATTACCAAATGCGCCTGGCCGCATTGCGCCTCGGCTCAAACGATCGCGACATGCGCGCGAACGGCAAAAAAACGCTGGTCGAAATGCAGAACGATCCGCTCTTGCGCCGGGAGGCAACACGTTTCCTGGCCGAGGACGCGCTCCGCCAGAACATGACGCTGACGGCGCTGGAACTGGCGCGACAGCTCGACGGTTTCCCGGACAAAACTTTCGCGGACCGCCTCCTCCTGCTCACCGCGCTCGATGCCGCAAAAGACAACGGGTTCGCCGCGTTCCTCCAGGAAATGAAGACGTCGTCGGCGGACGATCCGGAACGCGCGGCTGCCTTGCTGACCTGGCTCAACATGCACAAGCGCGAAACCGAAGCCATCGCCTGGAGCGCATCCCTCCCGCCTGGAATTCTCGGCCAGAAAATGGTGCAGATCGCGCTTTCCGATTCCTATGTCGCGTTGAAGGATTGGAAGGGATTGGAAAGGCTCGTGAACTCCGCCAACTGGGGCACCGTCGATTTTCTCCGGAACGCGCTTCATGCCCGCGCGCTGCGGGAACTCGGCGACGCGCCGGAATCCGCTTCGCAATGGAACGAAACGCTGAAGAAAGTCGCGGCCGATCCGCGCCAGGCAGTGTCCCTGGCCGAGACCGTCGAGAAATGGGGCTGGCGCGCGGAAGCGGTGGACCTGCTCTGGCTGCTGGCGAAGGACCCGGCCAGGGGCGATGACGCCTTGAAGGTTCTTTATGGTTTCTTCGCCCGAAATAACGACACGGAAAATCTTTACCGCGTGTCGTTGCACCAATTGGAGCTGCATCCGGACGATCCGAACGTGCAGAATAATTTCGCGCAGCTCTCGCTCCTGCTGAACCTGAACTCCGATCGCGGCCAGAGAGCCGCCCGCGAGGTTTACGAAAAAGATCCCAAGAATCCCGCCTACGTTTCTACCTACGCCTTCGCGCTCTACACCGCGGGCGATAGCAAGAAGGCGCAGAAAACTCTCGAGAACCTGCCTCCCGAACAATTGCGCAAGCCCGAGTTGGCGGCCTATTACGGCGTGATTCTCGCCGCTACCGGGGATCGGGCCCGCGCCGGGGAGTTCCTCGACCTGGGCGAGAAAGCGAGCCTGTTGCCGCAGGAAAAAGCGCTCGTGGAAAAAGCGCGCCGTTCGCTGGCGCAACCCTGAATCCGGGTCGAGATTACACGCGAAGCGGTCCTGTGGGCCGATTCTAAATTAAACCGTTTTCATTCGGGCTCTGGCCCGGCGTCTTATGAAACCCGGAAAATTCACCCACACCATAGCGGTCCTGCTTTCGTCCGTGACCGCGTTGTTCACTCACTCCGCGCCGGGCGCCGCCGTTCCGTCATCGAAAGCGAAGCTGAGCAAGAAATCGAATTCGTCGAGAGGCAAGAGTCTGCTGAACGTCGATCCGATTAGCTACACGCCAATCGTCAGCACCGACCCGCCCCTGGCCATGCCGGGCGAGAGGTTTCCTTGGAAAAAACAGATCGTTACCACCGTTTTCTGGATCGGCGAAAAGCCAACCGCGAACAATCCCGTGCCGAACCGTTCGAGCTCGTGGGATGGGAATTGGACGAAGAACTACGGCGGGTTCGATGATCCCGAGAAATCGCACCGGCGCGATTTCAGTCCGGCGAAATTTACTCCGCGGCAGAACCCGTTCTACTGCGCGCTGCCCTACAACGACAAGGCCTCGACCGGCCATCGGCCCGAAGCGCCCCGGGTGGTTCCGTGGTTCAAGGAAGCCTACCAGGGCCCCGGCGTTTCCACCTGCAAAGGCCGCTGGATCGCGATCCGGAAAGGGAACAAGGTCGCCTATGCCCAGTGGGAAGATGCCGGCCCGTTCCGGACCGATCACTGGCAATACGTTTTCGGCAACGAACGGCCGAAGCCGAACCTGAACAAAGGCGCTGGCCTCGACGTTTCGCCCGCAGTTCGCGATTACCTGGGCATGAACGATACCGACGTGACCGATTGGAAGTTCGTCGAGTTCAGCGAAGTCCCGCACGGACCCTGGTCCAAGCATGGTGAGAACAACACGTTTGTGCAGAACGCCCGGAAAGGCATCACGACATTGGTAGAAGGGCCGAAGCCTATGCCGGGCGGCGTGACGATCCGGCCGTAACCGAAAGCGCCGATTCAGCGCAATGCGGGCGAAAGGCGACTGAGGGCGCCGTCGTTTAAAATAACTCCGGATGATCGTCGGCGACCGGCTGCGGGCCGATGATGGAGCGGATCTTCGCGACCAGATCGTTGAAGTCGTACGGCTTTTGAATCGTATCGATCACGCCGGCCTTGAGCATCTCGGATCGGATCAGCGGTTCGAGGTAGCCGCTGGCCACAATCGCGCGCACCCCTGGACGGCGCTCTTTCAT
>DASZDT010000022.1:0-16619 GCA_035941675.1 Chthoniobacterales bacterium | reverse complement strand
ATTGCGGATGAGATCGAACAGGTTTCCACCGCGGACGCAACCGCGATGGCGCTTCGGCTCGCGCGCGAAGAAGGCCTTTTCGCCGGCACTTCCACCGGCGGCAACATAATCGCCGCAATGCGATTGGCCGAGCAATTGGGGCCGGAGGGAACTGTCGTCACCGTGATGTGCGACACAGGCATGAAGTATCTCAAGACGTACCGCGAGAAGTTGGCGCAGCTGTAGCAACAGCGCCTGAATACACCACCCAAAAAAGCGGAAGGGCGCCTTCGTTTCCGAAAGCGCCCTTCATTTCGATGGCGATAAGCCGAATTCTGTCGGCCCCGAACGGATTCGAGACCGCGATGATCATTTATCTCGATCCATCCCGCAGGGCGGGATGAACCGCCCGATCCCGCAAATGCGGGATCATGATGCGACGATACCCGAGGATCGACGGACCGGCTGTCCTCCCTCTGTTTTGTCTTGCACCACATGGGGTTTTTCGTGCCTCGCGGATTGCTCCGCGAGCGGTGAGCTCTTACCTCGCCTTTTCAACCTTGCCTGACCTTCGTTGCCAAAGAACCGGCGGTGTCTTTTCTGTGACACTTTCCGTCAACCCCGACTTGCGTCGGGGCTGCCCGCGTGTTTTACGCGGCATGCTGCCGTATGGTGTTCGGACTTTCCTCTCCGAATTCCTTCGGAGCGATCATCTGCCATCACGCCGAATTTATCACAAACCGGGGACGCGGAAAGAAAGGAATCTGATCCGCAAACCTTTTGACCATCGGTTAGGCGTTTCTATAGTGAATCTCCCCCGATCAACCTGAACCGGAGACGTGTTATGGCACTCGCAGTAGGCACCAAGGCCCCCGATTTTTCACTTCCGACGAAGACCGCGGACGGGCCCAAGCAGATCAAGCTGAGCGATAATTTTGGCAAAACCAACACGCTCCTGCTCTTCTTCCCGATGGCATTCACCGGTGTTTGCACGACGGAAATGTGCAACCTCGGTCCAGAGCTACCGAACTATGCCGGAATGAACGCGACGGTCTACGGGATTAGCGGCGACAACCCGTTTGCGCAGGAGGCATGGGCGAAGAAGGAAAATATTTCGGTGACGCTGCTGAGTGATTATGAGCACCAGGTCGCGAAACAATATGACGTAGCCTACGATGCGTTCCTCCCGCCGAACCTCGGCATGAGCGGAGTCGCGAAGCGGTCCGCCTTCATCGTCGATCGGGACGGCGTCATTCAATACGCCGAAAGCAAAGAAGACGCGCGGGAGCTCCCGAATTTTGACAAGATCAAAGCCAAACTGGCGGAAATGAAGTGACCGACGAATTCAAAACGCTGAAAAAATTCGATGCCGGAAACGGCCGTGAGGGCTCGTTGTTTTCGTTGCCGGCGCTGGAAGAACAGGGCGTTGGGCCAATCTCGCGCTTGCCCGTCAGTATTCGGATCGTGCTCGAGTCCGTTTTGCGGAACTGCGATGGAAAAAAAGTCCGGCGCAAAGACGTCGAGACGCTGGCGAACTGGAACGCCAAAGCGCCGGCCCAGGAAGAGATTCCGTTCGTCGTGGCGCGGATTGTTCTCCAGGATTTTACCGGCGTTCCTCTCGTGGTCGATCTGGCGGCCATGCGAAGCGCCGTGAAGGAACTGGGCGGCGATCCAAAAATCATTGAGCCACTCGTTCCGGTTGACCTTGTCGTCGACCACTCGGTCCAGGTGGATTTTGCCGGCTCCGCCGAAGCGCTCCGTTTGAACATGGAGATGGAATTCAAGCGCAACCGCGAGCGTTACCAATTCCTGAAATGGGGCCAGCAAGCCTTCAAGACCTTCGGCCTCGTCCCGCCCGGCATCGGCATCGTCCACCAGGTGAACCTCGAGTATCTCGCGAAAGGCGTCTTGAGCTCTCAACTCTCAGCTGACAACTCTCAACTTTTCTATCCCGACACCTTGGTCGGCACTGACTCCCACACGACGATGATCAACGGGCTCGGCGTGGTCGGCTGGGGCGTGGGCGGCATCGAAGCCGAAGCGGGAATGCTCGGCCAGCCGGTTTATTTTCTTACGCCCGAAGTGGTCGGCGTTCACATGACCGGCGCGCTGCGTGAAGGCGTGACCGCGACGGATCTCGCGTTGCACATAACCCAGATGCTGCGCGCGCAAAAAGTCGTCGGGAAGTTTGTCGAGTTTTATGGCGAAGGCGCGGCGTCGCTGCCGTTGCCGGACCGCGCGACCGTGGGCAACATGGCGCCGGAGTACGGGGCGACGATGGGCTATTTCCCGGTCGACGGCGAATCGGTTAATTATCTGCGCGCCACTGGACGAACGGACGAGCAGTGCGCCGCGTTCGAGAATTATTTCCGGACCCAAAAGATGTTTGGGATGCCGAAGAAGGGCGAGGTCGATTACAGCGTCGACCTGGAACTGAACCTGGCCGACGTGCAGCCGAGCGTGGCAGGTCCGAAGCGGCCGCAGGATCGCGTCAATCTTCCGGAGCTTGGCGACGTCTTCCGCCAGCTGTTGCAAAAGCCGGTGACGGACGGCGGTTATGGCAAGAGCAACGGTGATCTCGGCAAATCGCATTTCGTTAACCTGAATGGCACGCCGGCGAAACAGGGCGACATGGTCTCGACCGACAAACAGGACCAGGGTATCCAGGCGGGCGACGAACGGAACAAAATCGAGATGGTCGCGAACCGGCCGACGCCGGATTCCGTCGCGGAAATCGAAGCAAAACCGGGCGACACCTTCGCGCGGGGCGAGAGCCAGATCCGCCATGGCAGCGTTTTGATCGCGGCGATCACGAGCTGCACCAACACGAGCAACCCCAGCGTGATGCTGGCCGCCGGTTTGCTGGCGAAGAAAGCGGTCGAGCGCGGCCTAACGATCGATCCGGCCGTCAAAACTTCGCTCGCGCCGGGTTCGCGGGTGGTTTCCGATTATCTGCAGAAGACCGGCCTGCAACCGTACCTCGACCAGCTCGGGTTCAACGTCGTCGGTTACGGCTGCACGACCTGCATCGGGAATTCGGGGCCGCTCCATCCCAAGCTCGAGAAGGCGATCAGCGAATTCGATCTCGTCGCCGCCTCGGTCCTCTCCGGCAACCGCAACTTCGAGGCGCGCGTCCACCAGAACATCAAGGCGAACTTCCTCATGTCGCCGCCCCTCGTGGTGGCGTTTGCGCTGGCCGGTCGCGTCGACATCGATCTTTCCAGCGAAGCGATGGGTCGCGCCGCCGATGGAAAGGAAATTTTCCTGCGCGACCTCTGGCCGAGCCTCCAGGAAATTCGCGACACCATGCAGTCGGCGCTGACGCCGGAAGTTTTCCGCCGGCTTTACCGCGACTTCGCCGCGCAAAATCCGAAGTGGAACGAGATCCCGTCGAGCACCGGCGAAATCTACGAATGGGACGAGAAGAGCGATTACATTCATAAGCCGCCGTTCTTCGAGAATTTCTCGATGTCGGTGGGAAAGATCGAAGAGATTCGCGGGGCGCGGCCGCTCGGGATTTTCGGGGATTCGGTCACGACCGATCACATTTCGCCGGCGGGTGCGATCAAGCCGACGTCGCCCGCGGGCCAATACCTGAAAAGCCGCGGGATCGAAGCGACCGATTTCAACAGCTACGGTTCACGGCGCGGCAACGACCTCGTGATGACGCGGGGAACGTTCGCGAACGTGCGAATCAAGAACCTGATGGTCCCGGGAACCGAAGGCGGAATCACGATTCACCATCCCGATGGCGAGCAAATATCTATCTTCGACGCGGCGATGAAATATCAGAACGAAGGCGTTCCGCTCGTCATCCTGGCGGGTCATGAATACGGAACGGGATCCAGTCGCGACTGGGCGGCGAAGGGTACGCGGTTGCTCGGTGTGAAAGCAGTCGCGGCGGCGAGCTTCGAGCGGATCCATCGCTCGAACCTCGTCGGCATGGGCGTGTTGCCGTTGCAGTTCGCCGAGGGCACGAACGCGCAGACGCTGGGGCTTGACGGTTCGGAGACTTATTCGGTTACCGGATTGTCGGACGCGATCCAGCCTGGGCAGACGGTCACGCTCGAGATCGCGCGGAAAGACGGGAAGACGGAATCGGTTCCGGTGAAGCTGCGGATCGATACGCCGATCGAGATCGATTACTACCGGCACGGCGGCATTCTTCCGTTTGTTTTGCGCGAGTTGATGTCGCGGAGCTGACGCTTGAAGAAGCTGCGCGTGGCAGTCTTGTACGGCGGGCGCTCGGGAGAGCATGAAGTCTCGCTGCAATCCGCCGCGTCGGTCATCAATAATCTGGACCGCGAGCGCTTCGAGATCGTGCCGGTCGCGATCGACAAGCAGGGCCGCTGGCACCTCAACGACGTGGCGTTGCTTGAAGGGAGGAAAGCGCTCCCGGTTTTCAAGGACGCGCCGAAAGTGATTCTTCCGCCCAACGTGGCGGACGCCGGCAGCGAGAGCGCGTTGATCAGTCTGGGCGAATCCGGAGAAGCGAGGGCGATCGACGTGGTTTTCCCGGTCGTTCACGGCCCGCTCTGCGAAGACGGAACGATTCAGGGCCTCCTCGAGCTGGCGGACGTTCCCTACGTCGGCTGCGGCGTGCTCGCGTCGGCCGTGGCGATGGACAAGGAGATGGCCAAACGCGTCGCGCGCGACGCCGGAATTCCAATCGTCCCGTATGTCTCCTTGCGGCACGAGCAGTGGAGGAAGGATCAGCAAAGTGCGGCGGCCAGGATCGAGCGGGAGCTCAGCTATCCGGTTTTCGTGAAACCGGCGAACCTCGGTTCCAGCGTCGGCGTGCACAAGGTTACCGAGGCCGGCGCGCTGACCGCCGCGCTCGAAGATGCCTTCCGTTACGACGTCAAAGTTCTGGTCGAAGTGGCGATCGACGCGCGCGAAATCGAGCTGGCGGTGCTGGAGAACGAGGAGCGGGGTGGCGCGCCGCTCGTCAGCGTCCCGGGAGAAATTAATCCGGTCCACGAATTCTATTCCTACGAAGCGAAATACCTCGACGAAAACGGCGCGGAACTAATCATCCCGGCCAGGCTCGATCCGGAGCAAACCAAAGCGGTCCAGGAAATCGGGCGCAATGCTTTCTCGGCGATCGAGTGCGAAGGGATGGCGCGAGTCGATCTCCTCATGGATCGATCGACCGGCAAATTCTATTTCAACGAGCTGAATACGATCCCGGGATTCACTTCCATCAGCATGTATCCGAAAATGTGGGAAGCGTCCGGAATCAGCTACCGCGAACTGTTGTCGCGCCTGATCGATCTCGCGATCTCGCGGCACGAGCGCAAAAGGAAACTCGTGCGCGAGTATCACGGCGAGTGAGAGGGCGCCCGCGTTGTTTGTCATCCCGAGCCGCGCAGACGGCGAGGGACCTCGCAAACGCTGAATCATTTTCGCGAAACAACGGGGCTGTTCCGTCGATCGACGCATAATGTTTCGCGGGAGCGGTGCCCGCGACTGCGAGGTCCCTCGCCGTCTGCGCGGCTCGGGATGACAAGCTGAGCAACGCAGCGTAAAGAAAACGCCGTGAGAGGGGCGGAGAAAAAATTCCATTTCGTCGGGGTTTGCGGCACGGCGATGGGCGCGGTCGCGGCGGCGTTGCGCGATCGCGGATTCACCGTCACCGGCTCGGACGAAAGCGTGTATCCGCCGATGTCGACGTTCCTGGAGAGCAAGGGGATCACCCTGTTTTCCGGATTTCGCTCCGAGAACATTCCCGACGATGCGGAGGTCATCGTGATCGGCAACGCGATGAAACGCGGCAATCCGGAAGTGGAAGCGATCCTCAATGGCAAGCTCTACTACACGTCCCTCCCGGAAGTGTTGAAGGAATTGTTCCTGCGCGGCCGGCACAACCTCGTCGTCACCGGCACCCACGGGAAAACGACCACGACCTCGTTGCTCGCCTGGATCCTGATCGTCGCGAAACTGGAGCCGAGTTACATGATCGGCGGCATTCCGGCGAACCTGGGGCAGGGCGCGCGGTTCAACGACTCGAAATATTTCGTGCTCGAGGGGGACGAGTACGACACCGCGTTCTTCGATAAGCGATCGAAGTTCGTCCATTACCTCCCCGAGCTGGTGATCGTGAACAACATCGAGTTCGATCACGCGGACATCTTCGACAACCTCGACCAGATCAAACGGAGCTTTCGTCATCTCCTCCGGATTGTGCCCCAGAACGGCATGGTGCTGCTGAACGGCGACGATCCGAATTGCGTGGACGTCGCGAAGGAATCGTCAGCCCCGATTCTCGAGATCGGGTTCTCGGAGAATTGCGCCCAGCGGATTTCCGGCGCGACCTACGCGACCGATCGTTCCCGTTTTGTCCTGGGGGAAGACGAATTCGAGATCCCGATGGTGGGCGAATTCAACATCCGCAACGCTGCGATGGCGATTTCAGCGGCGCGGTTCTACGGAGTGTCGCTGGCCGATATCCGGAAGGCGCTGGTGAGTTTCGAGGGAATCGCGCGCCGGCAGCAGCTGCGCGGCGAGGAGCGTGGCATCAAAGTGATCGACGATTTCGGTCATCATCCGACGGCGATCCGCGAGACGATCCGTGCCCTCCAGCATCGGTATCCCGGGTCGCGGATCTGGGCGGTGTTCGAGCCGCGATCGAACACGACCCGGCGCGCAGTCTTCCAGCAGGAGCTGCCCGACGCCCTGAAGCTCGCGGACGGCGTTTTCATTTCCCAGATCGCGCGGCTCGACCAGATTCCGGCGGCAGAGCGGCTCGATCCGGAGGCGGTCATGAAAACGATCGCGGCCGCGGGCCGGCCGGCGTTCTACGAACCGGACGCTGCGCATATAATAGAGAAGCTGGTGCCGCTGTTGAAGGAGAACGACGTGGTCGCGATCTTCAGCAACGGCGGTTTCGACGGGATCCACACGAAGCTGCTGGAGCGGCTGAAGCCGCCGTTGTTGTAGCGGCGGCCGATCCCCAGAACGACAAGTTACGCAAAGAGCGTCTGCAGCGGCTGGACAGGGTCTTCGTTCGGTCGCCGATTTATTTTGTGACGGCGTGCAGTGCCGGCCGGAGGCCGGTGCTGGCGAACAGTGCGGTTCATCGATCGTTCCAGGAATTTGGCGAATCAGGCGAAAAGCACGGCGCGGATGTGGGCGCTTATGTGATTATGCCGGACCACATCCATTTATTCGTCTCTCTCGACGAAGCGGAAACGTTGAGTGCTTGGATGAAGTCGCTGAAGAATTCTTTGTCGAAGACGCTTCGGGGCCAGAACGTTTCTGCGCCGCATTGGCAGAAAGGATTCTTCGATCATGTGCTGCGCAGTGATGAGTCGTATTCGCAGAAGTGGGAGTATGTGCGCGAGAATCCAGCCCGGGCAGGTTTGGCCAAAAGTTGGGAGGAATGGCCCTACCGCGGGGAGATTTGGCAATTGGAATATCGTAAGTAGCGCGTCGGCGGTCCGCCGCTACAATGTGTGATCGTGGACGATGCGCCAGCCGGCGGGCGTTCGGCGGAAGAGGAGGGTGAAGGTGCCATGGGGTCTGTCCTTCGCACGAATGAGCTGCCAGCGGCCGAGGACGATCGCGGCGTCGGCGCTGAGCGGCGTGATTGCGATGTCGGAGAACTTCAGCGTGCCCATCTTCTCGCGGCTGCTGTATTTCCGGCGGTAATTATCGCGAACGGTCTGCCAGCCGCGGGTGATCTTGTCGCCGGAGACGAATTCCGTCCTGGCCGAGCGCGCGTAGCCCTCCATGAAACCGTCGATGTCGCCGCGGTTCCAGGCCGCGACCTGCGCATCCATGACGGTGCGGATTTCGCCGGCAGCCGCCGGCGCGGCTGCCACTTCCGGAGCGGCCAGGACGCCGGATAACAACACGCAACTCGCTGCGACAGAAAGCGGAATGTGGTTCTTCATTGATAATCCCTATAATCTTGACCTTTACCCCCTGACCAATTACATAAAGCGCGTGCTTCGCCCACTCTGTTGCGTGGCGCTGTTTCTCGCGGCGCTGACTCCCGGTTTCGGGCAACCAAAACCCAGCGCGCCTGCCATTAGTCCGCGCCCGCTTCCGACCGTTCCCTCCGGCCCGGTCCTCCCGTCCACCGGCCCGAACACGTCCGCGGAACAGGCGCCCGCCGTTGTCCCTCCTCCGGCCCAGACCAACCAGCCGGCCGGCGTTGTCCCTCCTCAGACCCAGACCAGCCCGGCGCCCGCCTCCGTCCCCGGCCTCACGCCGCAACCCGACCGCATGGTCAACCTCCAGTTCCCCAATAGCGACGTCGTCGACGTCCTCCGCTATTACGAGACCCTCACCGACAAGAAGCTGATCATGGACAACTTCGTCCAGGGCAAGGTCAACATCGCCCTGAGCCGCCCTGTGCCGCGCGACGAAGCGATCAGGATCATCGAGATGAATTTGCTCATGAACGGGTATTCGCTCGTCCCGGCGGGCGGCGATATCGTGAAGGTCATCGGCACCGGCCGCAGCCCGCGCAACGCCGGCATCCCGCTGATTTCCGACGAGGCCGACATTCCCGAGGGCGAACACGTGATCAGCTTCCTGTTCAAGCTCCATTACGCCGACCCGATCGAGCTTCAGCAGGTGCTCGGACAATACCTCTCGCCGCCGCAGTCCTACACTTCGTTCCTGGCCCTGCCGAAATCCTCCAGCATTCTCATCACCGAAAACTCGAGCGTTATCCGGAGCCTGACCCGGATCGTCGAGCAGATCGATGTGCCGCCCGCGCAGGTCGTCAGTGAATTCATCAAGCTGGAGCGCGCTGACGCCAGCAAGGTGGTGGAAATGTTGAAGGACGTTTTCGAGAAGGGTAACACCACCACGACAACGACCACGACGACCGTCAATCCCGGAGTGCGCCCGGTCCGGCCACCGGCGAACGTGCCGCAGCAACCCGCCGGCCCGGTTACCGTGGAAGGCGACCTGAGCGCGTTCACCGCGCTGTCGGAGGATTCGATCGTGGTCGGCAAGATCAAGATCGCGGCCGACGTGCGGACGAACCGGATCCACGTCATCACTCGTCCGGTGAACATGCCGTTCGTGAAGAAATTGATTTCCGAGTTCGACGCCAACGTCGAGTTCGCCAAGCCGGTCACGCGCGCCTTGCGTTACATCAGCGCCGCGGACGTTTTGCCGGTGATTGTCCAGACGCTCACCGAACCCGGGTCGAACCAGGCAGCCGGCGCCGACGCGTCGAACCCGAACGCACCGCAGCAACAGGCCAACCAGAACCAGCGCCGCACCGCCTCGACCTCATCCATGTCGAGCGGCGTCGATAATTCCGCGAACAACGGCGGCGGCCAGAATTTCTCGGAAGAGCTCTCCACCCAGGCGGTGGACACGTCGCCGCGAGCGGTCACGATCGGCAACGCGAAGATCATCGCCGATCAGCGGGCGAACACCATCATCGTCCTCGGCAACAAGGAAGTGGTGGTGAAGGTCGAGAAGCTTCTCGACGAGATGGATGTCAAGGCGCCGCAGGTTGCGCTCAGCACGGTCATCGGTGAGATCACGCTGAAGAACGACCAAAATTTCGGCGTCGATTGGTATAAGATTGGAGGAACACCTCACACCGACGCCTCGGGTAACATATTGCCCAGGACCCAGGGCGACACGTCGATTGCCGGTTTCGCCCGAAACACCGCGGCGACGCCGATCGACCCCGCCGGTCTCCTAAACCTTTCCCAAGTCCTGCAGGCTGCCACTTCGGGCGGGACGACCATCGTCCTCGGGAGTGCGCGGGACGGCCTTGCCGCGATCGTGAAAGCGCTCGATTCCACCGGCCGATTCCGAGTTCTCAATCGTCCTGTCGTCTTCACCACGAACAACAAAAAAGCCATCATCGCGTCCGGCCAGGAAATCCCGGTGCCGGTCAATACGCTCTCCTCTTTCGTCCCGGCCAACTCCGGCGTCACCCAACCGGTCCAGAACTTCGGTACCCAATCCAGCATTCAATACAAGAAGGTCGCGCTCCAACTCGAAGTGGTGCCGCTGATCAATTCGGAGAAAGAAGTGTCGCTCGATATTCTGCAGAAACTCGACAGCCTCGGCACTCCCGCCACCGTCGATGGCAATTTGATTCCGACGATCGTGACGCGCTACATCAAGACAACCGTCTCGGCGCCGAACTGCTCGACCGTTGTCCTCGGCGGATTGATCACCGACAACAAGCAGGTAAGCAAAGACGGGATCCCGATTCTTAGCCGGATCCCCGTGATCGGCGCTCTCTTCCGGAACACGGTCCGCAATCACGACCGGACCGAGCTCATCGTTCTGATGCGCCCCGAAGTGGCGCTGACGAAACTGGATCTGTATCGCCTCCGGCAGAAGACCGAGGAACGGACCCACGTCGGCCCGGAACTCGACACCGAGGATTGCCCCGATTGCCCGAGACCCGGCGAAGACAAACAGATTGTCCTTCCCGGCCCCGACATGCCCGGGATGAAGTAAGGCGAGCGGCGCGTAGCAACGCGGCGGGCCATTTCGGCCTTGCTGGCCGGGAACTAACTACGTATACCCGGCTCAATGTTCCCACCGCGAAATCGGGTCGGTGTTCTTACGAGCGTCCTGCTCCTGGCATGCGCCGCATTCTCGGCGAGCTCGCCTAATACGCTCGGTCAAACCAGTCCCACTCCCTCGGCCACTGCCAGTCCCACTCCCACTCCGACGCCCACCCCAACGCCCACGCCCGGGACGAGGCTCGGCAACATCTCTGCGCGATCACCGGTAGAGGTAGGCGATAGGGTTCCAATTGCTGGATTCATCGTCACGGGGACGAAGGACAAGAAGGTGATCATTCGCGGGCTGGGGCCGTCGTTGTTGCCGTACTTACCGTTCACCAAACTTCTCGAGGACCCGACGCTGGAGCTGCGTGACTCGAAGGGCGCGCTTTTAGATTCAAATGACGATTGGGAAAGCAAACCCGACGGAACCAGCCAAAAGACTGAGGTTGAAAAGACAGACCTTGCGCCTGGGGATCCGCGGGAATCCGCGATCGTCAGAACGCTGCCGGCTAGCGGCGCGAGTTACACTGCCGTCCTCAAGGGACGGAACGGAGGGACTGGGATCGGCGTGGTGGAAGTTTACGATCTCGATGGCGGGTCGGTTTCAGAGCTGGCGAACATTTCCACGCGCGGCCTTGTTTCCAGCGGCGACAACGTCTTGATCGCTGGAACCATTCTCCAAGGGATGAAGTCGCGGAGGGTGGTTATCCGGGCGATCGGCCCGTCTCTAACGGTCCCCGGCAAACTCAGAGATCCTTCGCTGGAACTGCGAGACGCCAATGGCTGGTTAATCCAGGCGAACGAAAACTGGGAAGATAGTCAGGACAAGCAGGCCATTATCGACCTTGGGCTGGCGCCGAGCGATCCGCTTGAATCGGCAATCATAGCGACGTTGCCGTTTCCGTTTCCGGAAAGTCCTCGCAGCTACACCGCCATCGTCCGCGGCGCCCCGGAGCCGGAAGGCACACCGAGCGTGACTCGAATACAGACCGGGTCGGGCAATACCGTGGAAGTTCAGCGGATTCAATTCCCCCAGACTCCAACGGGCGGGAGTTTTAAGCTTAACATCAGGCGTCCCACATCAATCGTCAGCGGACAGCCCGGTGACAGGGCGGCGCTTGACGACGACAGCATCACGATTCCCTGGAACGCGACCGCTGATGACATCAAAGCCGCCATCCTGGCGTCGTCCAGGTTCTTCAAGTACGACCAGAACAATCACCTCACGGCGGGCCCGGCTGGATTCCACACTTTGTTCGATACTGGCGGCGGCCTCGGCATCGAGGGGAACGAAGGCTTCCGTCGGGAGCCGGTGGTTACCGGAAGCGTGACCGATTTCACCATTCAGTTCGGGACGCTTACTACCGGGAACGTCGGGACGAGAAACACCTGGATAGTGGGCTTGCCGCTCGTCGAGGTTGACCCTGAGGGGATCTCTTCTTACGGCCCTACCGTCGGGGTAGTGGAAATTTACGCGCTGCAGCCGTAGTCGATGGGCCCGGTCCCAGCCGAGCATGGGTAACCGCGAGGTCTCCCGGGCGGGCCAGAGCCCTTCCCGAGTGCGCTGGAACGATTTTCTGGCGCCCGGGAACGATTTTCCGGTGCCCGGGAACGATTTTCTGGTGCCCGGGAATGATTTCCTGGTGCCCGGGAACGATTTTCTGGTGCCGGGGAATGATTTTCTGGTGCCCGGGAATGATTTCCTGGTGCCGGGGAATGATTTTCTGGTGCCGGGGAATGATTTTCTGGCGCCCGGGAATGATTTTCCGGTGCCCGGCCAGCGTTCCCTGGCCCCCGGAAATCGTCCGCGGGCACCAGGAAATCGTCCGCCGGCACCCGGAAATTGTCCCGCCGCGCCGGCTTTTCCCTTCTGCGTACGGCGTGGGACGGCGAGCCGCATGACAATTTGCGCGGGTTCGAGTAAGTTCAGGGCGTGAATCCGGCGATCAGTAATTCGCTCATCGATCTTTTGCTCGCCAGCGGGGTGGCGTCGCGAGAGGAAGCGGCAGAGCTTTCCACGAACCTCAACGGCGGCTCCTGGACAACCCAGGTGCTCGACTCCGGGAAGGTGGACGAGCAGCGGTTCCTCGAAGCGGTCGGGAATCTTTTCCGCGTGCCCGTCATGTCGATCGACACGAAACGGATCGAGCGCACGACGCTCTCGCTCCTCCCGAGCCGGTTCGTTTTCCAGCATCACATCCTGCCGATCGAGACGCGCGACAAGACGGTCGTGCTCGCGACCTACGATTTGTTTAACTCGGTCGGCCGCCAGCTCGCGTCGCAATTATTGAAACGCCCCACCGAATGGGTGCTCGTCCCGCGCGGCCAGATTTTGCGGGCGATGAAAACGGTTTACGGCGTCGGCGCGGAAACGTTCGACGAAATCCTCAAGACGAACCGGTCGTTCGAAGGCGCGGAAGACATCGAGGCCGCGACCGACCTGGACGCGAACGATCCGGAAGCGTCGGTGGTGAAGTTCGTGAACCAGATTATTCGCGAGGCCATCCTGGAACGCGCCACCGATATTCACGTCGAGCCGCTCGAAGGCGATCTGCGCATTCGTTACCGGATCGACGGCATCCTGCACGAGGTCGCGGTGCCGCCGCAATTGCGGCTGCTGCAATCCGCCATCATCTCGCGGTTGAAAGTCATGGCGCACATGGACATCGCGGAACGCCGCCTGCCGCAGGACGGCCGGATCAATCTCCAGGCGCACGACCAGAATATCGACGTCCGTGTTTCGACGATCCCGACGGTGAACGGCGAATCGATCAGCTTGCGTTTGTTGAGCCGGACGGAGACGCAGCATTTCGGGTTCGACCGGCTCGACATGAGCGAGAAGCAGGGCGGCATCATCAAGGCGCTGCTCGCGCAACCGAACGGGATCATCTTGCTCACCGGACCGACCGGCTGCGGGAAATCGACGTCGCTTTATTGTTTTCTGAGCAGCATCAATTCGGTGCAACGCCGGATCATCACGATCGAGGAGCCGGTGGAATACCGGTTGCCCGGCGTGTCCCAGATCGATGTGAAACCGGAGATCGACCTTACGTTCGCCAAAGGCCTCCGCCATATTTTGCGGCAAGACCCGAACGTGGTGATGGTCGGCGAAATTCGCGACGTGGAGACGGCGGACATTTCGATCCGCGCGGCGATGACGGGACACCTCGTGTTCAGCACGCTCCACACGAACGACGCGGTCGGCGGGATCACGCGGTTGCTCGATATGGATGTCGAGCCGTTCCTGTTGTCGTCGGTGGTGAAGGCGTTTATCGCGCAACGGCTCGTGCGCACGATCTGTCCGCATTGCGTGCGGATGTACGATTACCCGCGCGAATACCTGGCCGAGATCGGGGTGCCGGCGGAGTTGGGGACGCAATTCCGGCGCGGCGAAGGCTGCGACAGTTGCCGGCAAACCGGCTACCAGGGGCGGCTGGCGATCTACGAAATCTGTGTGGTCACCGAACCGCTCAAGAAGTTGATCATGCAAAAGCGCGACGGCGGCGAGCTGAAGCAGTGCGCGATCAACAATGGAATGGAGACGTTGCGCCAGGACGGCTGGCGTCGCGTCGCCCAGGGCAAGACGACCATCGAAGAAGTCGTCCGCGTTACCCAGACCGACGAGATGATGGCCGAGACGGAGTTGCAAAGCGGGCCCGCCATCCTCGCCGAAGCGCCGGCCGGCCGCTGAGCCGGCCGCTGACGCGGACGGAAGCTCCAAATCCCAAGCTCCAAATCCCAAGGAAGCTCCAAGCACCAAACAGCAGTCGACCCGGCCCCGCGCGTTTGGACCTTTGGTGTTTGGGATTTCTTTGGAGCTTGGGATTTGGGATTTGGAGCTTATTTTCCGCGCAGCTGAAGGATCGCTGCGGCATAATCCGGCGCGCGGAAAATCGCCGTTCCGGCGACGAGGATGTTCGCGCCGGCGTCGATTGAGGTGCGGGCGGTCTCGGGTTTGATGCCGCCGTCGACTTCGACACCGAGTTTGCCACCGTTGGCTTCTCGCCACTCCTTGGCGCGGCGCACTTTCTCCATCATCTCGGGGCGGAAGGCCTGGCCGCCGAAACCGGGATGCACGGTCATGATCAGCAGCAGATCGATCATTTCCAAATATGGTTCGACGGCTTCGAAGGGCGTCGCCGGATTTAGCGTCAACCCCACGCCGCAACCCGCGGCGCGGATCGCGGCGAGCGTTTGCGGAACGTCATGCCGCGATTCCGATTCGACATGGACCGTGATCGAATTCGCGCCGGCCTCGAGGAAGCGCGGCAAATAATGATCGGGCCGCTCGATCATGAGATGGACGTCGAGCGGCAGCTTGGTGTGCCGGCGCACGGTCGCGACAACCGCCGGACCGAAGGAAATGTTATCGACGAAATGGCCGTCCATAATGTCGAGATGAAGCCAGTCGGCCCCGGCTTCTTCGGCGCGATGGATCTCCGCCTCCAGATTCGCGAAGTTGGCGGCGAGGATGGAAGGAGCGACGAGAACAGACACGAGTTTTAAGCTTTAAGTTTTAAGTGTTAAGCAAAGACATAGCTGCTGCACTTGAAACTTAAAACTTAACACTTAACACTTGCGCAACAGAGGCCGCGTTTCATGTTATCGCGCTCGCAGGCCGGCCCGCTCGCACTAGAACGCTCGGTCTAACGACCAATCTAAAATCCATGTTTAACGGACTCTTCGGCTGGTTATCCAGCGACATCGGCATCGACCTCGGGACGGCGAATACGCTCGTTTACGTCAAGGACCAGGGCATCGTCCTGCGCGAACCGTCGGTCGTGGCCGTCCAGGCCGGGACGAACAAGGTTCTCGCGGTCGGCGATGAAGCGAAGCGGATGCTTGGCCGGACGCCGTCGAACATTGTCGCGGTGCGTCCGCTGAAGGATGGCGTTATCGCCGACTTCGAAGTGACCGAAGCGATGCTGCGGCATTTCATTACGAAGGTGCACGGCCGCCGGGTCCGGGCGAAGCCGCGGGTCGTGATCGCGGTGCCGTCGGGCATCACCGAAGTGGAAAAGCGCGCGGTGCGCGAATCAGCCACGCACGCCGGCGCGCGTGAAGTTTATTTGATCGAGGAACCAATGGCGGCGGCGATCGGGGTTGGATTGCCGGTGCAGGATCCGGCGGGCAACATGATCATCGATATCGGCGGCGGCACGACGGAGGTCGCGCTGATTTCGCTTTCCGGAATCGTGTTCAGCCGCAGCGTGCGCGTCGCCGGCGACGAGCTGGACGAAGCGATCGTCCAATACATGAAGCGCGCTTACAACCTGATGATTGGCGAGCGGACCGCGGAAGAAATCAAAATCAAGATCGGCTCCGCTTATCCGAGCGAAAAGGAAACGAGCGTGGAAGTGAAAGGCCGCGATCTCGTGGCCGGCCTGCCGAAGACTTTGCAGATCACCTCGCAGGAAGTTCGCGAGGCGCTCCTCGAACCGATCTCGACGATTGTCGATTCCGTCCGGATCACGCTCGA
The DNA here is from genome assembly GCA_035941675.1 of Chthoniobacterales bacterium. Lineage (GTDB taxonomy): Bacteria > Verrucomicrobiota > Verrucomicrobiia > Chthoniobacterales > UBA10450 > AV80. Next base: position 659 of record DASZDT010000022.1, on the reverse strand, counting down.
GCGTTGTCCGCCGGAACTGTCGGCGGATTTGGTCGATCGCGGCCTGGTCCTGGCCGGCGGCGGCGCGTTGCTCCGCGGTTTCGACAAACTTTTGAGCGAAGAAACCGGTTTGCCTGTCCATGTGGCCGAAGATCCTCTCAGCGCGGTCGCGGAAGGAACCGGCAAATGCCTCAATGAACTTAAATTTTTGCGTCAGGTGGCCTCAAGCGATCGCAACTGGCGCTAGTCATTTTCGATTTGGAAAGCCCGGCCTCGCTCGCTGCGCGAGCTGCGTTACGGCGATTTTGGATTTTCGATTGAGCGGTTCGAAATCCGAAGCAGCGGCCGTGATAGCGCAATGAACCGCTCGAGCATCATCACGCTCGCAGTCCTCGGGGCGATCCTGGCTTATTTCCTTACCTTCGGAGTCGAAGGAACGCGAAAGATGCAGGCGGGATTTTACAAGATCATCTCGCCGGTTCTCGGATTGAAGAAGCAGTTCAGCACGGTCAGCACGGGACTGAAAACGCTGGAGGAACTCGAGAGAGACAACCAGTCGTTGCAGGTCGAGAACCGTTCCTTGAAAGCGACGAACCAGGCGTTGCGCGACGTCGAACACGAAGTGAATCGGCTCCGCCAGGCGTTGAATTACCGCGAGCGCGCCTTGTTCCGCCTCGTCC
>DASZDT010000021.1:0-75537 GCA_035941675.1 Chthoniobacterales bacterium | reverse complement strand
AGGCGCGTGCGCTCCCCAGATCCTGATATGAAGATCAACAAAGAGACCAGGCAGCTCTCGAAGGGACTCCTTCGCTCCAGCTTTACCGACGGCCAGCTCGACAGCGGGCGGGTGGCCTCTCTTGTAAAATCGTTGATCGAGAAGAAGCCACGTCATTACATCCAGGTCCTCGAAGCCTACCAACGGCTCCTCCGGCTCGAAGTCGAGAAACGGACCGCCACGATCGAGACGGCCACGGAGCTTTCGCCGGAAGCAGGCAATCAGATCGTCGAAAACTTGAAGCGTCGCTACGGTAACGACCTTAGCGCGCGCATCGTCGTGAACAAAGATTTGCTCGGTGGAATGCGAATCCGCGTCGGCAGCGACGTCTGGGACAGCAGCGTCCGCAACCGCCTCCATCGGCTCCAGCAGCAACTTTAACCCTTATCTATTATGAGCAGTATCCTCGAAGAAATCGAAACGCAGATCGCCGGTCTCAAGACCACGACCAGTAAGACCAACGTCGGAGTTGTCCGCGAAACGGGCGACGGCGTTGCTCGCATCGAAGGGCTGAGCGACGTGATGTTGAACGAGATGATCGAGTTTTCGAGCGGTGTGTTCGGACTCGCCCTTAACCTCGAGGAGACCGAAGTGGGCGCGATTCTCCTCGGAGACACGACCAGGGTCATGGAAGGCGACGAAGCCCGGACGACCGGCAAGCTGCTCCAGGTCCCGGTCGGCAAGGGATTGCTCGGACGCGTGGTGAACACGCTCGGCCAGCCGCTCGATGGCAAGGGACCGGTGAAATCGGACGTTGCCTATCCGCTCGAAAAGATCGCGCCCGGCGTTATCAAACGGAAGAGCGTCAGCCAGCCGGTGCAGACCGGCATCATGGCGATCGACGCGATGATCCCCATCGGCCGCGGCCAGCGCGAGCTGATCATCGGCGATCGCGCGACGGGGAAATCGACCATCGCGCTCGACACGATCATCAGCCAGGCGCGCTTGAACAAGGCGGCCGAGGCCGGGCGCCTGAAAGATTACCGGCCGCTCTATTGTATCTACGTCGCGATCGGCCAGAAAAACTCAAACGTCGCGCGAGCGCTGGCGATTTTGGAGAAGGAAGGCGCGATGCCTTACACGACGATCATTTCCGCGCCGGCTTCGGATACGGCGACGAACCAGTATCTGGCGCCGTTCGCCGGTGCTTCGATGGGCGAATGGTTCATGGATAACGGCATGGACGCGCTGATCATCTACGACGATCTCTCGAAGCACGCGGTCGCGTATCGGCAGGTGTCGCTCGTTTTGAAACGTCCGTCTGGACGCGAAGCGTATCCGGGCGACGTGTTCTATCTTCACTCGCGTTTGCTCGAGCGCAGCGCGCGCGTCATCGAGGAAGCGGGCGGCGGTTCGCTCACGGCGCTGCCGATCATCGAGACGCAGGCCGGCGACGTGTCGGCCTACATCCCGACGAACGTCATCTCGATTACGGACGGCCAGATTTATCTCGAGACGGATTTGTTTTATCAAGGCGTGCGTCCCGCGATCTCGGTTGGTCTCTCCGTGAGCCGCGTCGGTTCCGCCGCGCAGATCAAGGGCATGAAACAAGTGGCGGGTAAGATCAAACTCGACCTGGCGCAGTTCCGTGAGCTGGCGGCGTTCGCTCAGTTCGGTTCGGACCTCGATGCCGCGACCAAAGCGCGACTCGAACGCGGCCAGCGAATCGTCGAGCTTTTCAAGCAGACCCAATACAACCCGATCCCCGTCGAGGAACAGGTCGCCGTGCTGTGGGCGATGCAGAACGGTTATCTCGACACGATCCCGGTCGATAAGGTGAAGGAATTTCAGGTGAAGCTGCAGGAATACCTGCGCACCCGAAAGGAAAGCCTGATGGCGTCGGTGATCGAAAAGAAAGCGCTCGATAAAGATCTCGAAGCGGACCTGAAAGCCGCGCTCGATGAATTCAAATCCACCTGGCAATGATTTCACTTCGCGCCTTCGAACCGCACATGACTAGCCCCCGCGAGATTCAGACCGTTGAGCACACGATCCATCTCGTGCGCGGCCAGCGCGTCATGGTCGATTCGGATCTGGCGGCGATTTACGGCGTGACTCCGAAGCGGCTTAACGAGCAACTGCGGCGTAATTCTAAACGCTTTCCTTCTGACTTCGCGTTTCAGCTTACGCGCCAGGAGTTTACAAACTTGAAGTCGCAAATTGCGACTTCAAGTTCCCACGGCGGAAAACGGAAACTTCCGTGGGTGTTCACCGAGCACGGCGCGATCATGCTGGCGAGCGTCTTGAATAGTGACGTCGCAGTCGAAGCGAGTGTGCGAGTCGTGCGCGCGTTCGTCCGTTTGCGCGAGATCGTTTCGGCGAATGCCGAGCTGGCCGCGAAGTTTGCCCAGCTCGAACGGCGGCTCGACAGCCACGACGACGCGATCGCGCAACTTTTCGAAGCGATTAGACAATTACTCGCGCCGCCTCCCGAGAAAAAGCGCGAGATTGGATTTCATGTTCGCGAGCGCGCAGGGCGCTACGCGGCGAAAGGGAAAGCTTAGGTAATGGCGAATACTCAGGATATCCGGCGCCGGATCAAATCGATCCGGAACACTTCGCAGATCACGAAGGCGTTGCAGATGGTGGCTGCTTCCAAAATGCGCAAAGCGCAGATGGCGGCGCTGGCCGGACGTCCCTACTCGAGCCTCATGAATCGCGTCCTCGTTTCGCTCCAGCAGCGGACCGACTCGAAATTGCATCCTCTCCTGCAACAGCGCGAGGTGAAGAAAGAGTTGGTGATCGTCCTCAGCACTGACAAAGGTCTGGCGGGCGCGCTGAACACCAATCTTTTTCGCGAAGCGATCAAGTTTGAGGCGGACAAGGCGCTCTACGTCACGTCGGGCGGAAAAGGCCGGCAGTTCATCGTTCGGACGCGCCGCGAGCTCCTCGCGGATTTTCCGTTGAAAGACGCGCCGGCGCCGACCGAGACCAAGGAAATCTCGAAGTTCGCGATCGAGAAATTCCTGAACGGCGAAGTCGACAAGGTGTCGGTCCTGTTCACCCATTTCGTCAACACGATTAACCAGAAGCCGACGTTGCGGACGCTGTTGCCGATCTCCCGCTTCGATCTTCCCCAGGCATCGGCCGCCGCGGAATCCACCGAGGGCACGCGCGATCCAATGATTGGCTACACGTTTGAGCCGGCGCCGGAAGCGGTCCTCGACGTCATGTTGCCTTACTATTTGCACTACCAGGTTTATCAAATGGTGCTCGATGCCCGCGCTTCCGAGCACAGCTCGCGGATGGTGGCGATGAAAAACGCGACCGACAACGCGAAGCAGTTCATCAAGGATCTCACTCTCGAATACAACAAGATGCGCCAGGCCAGCATCACCACCGAGCTGCTCGAAATCGCGACGGCTCAGATGGCGGTCGGCGGTTAAACAGAATTATGAATAAAGGAAATATCGTTCAGGTCATCGGTCCCGTGGTGGACGTGGAGTTTGGCGGTGAAGCCAGGTTGCCGCGAATCTATAACGCGCTGGAAATCGAATACGAAGTGAACGGCAACCCGACCAAGCTGACCCTCGAAGTGCAGCAGCACCTCGGCGAAAACTGGGTCCGTTCCATCGCGATGTCGTCGACCGAAGGTTTGAAGCGCGGCATGGCCGTGAGCGACACCGGCAGCCCGATCACCGTTCCGGTGGGCGAGGGGACCCTCGGCCGCGTGTTTAACGTCACCGGCGATCCGGTTGATAATCGCGGACCGGTCAAGTTCGAGAAGCGTTATCCGATCCATCGCAAAGCTCCCGAGCTGACGGATCAGGACACCGGCGCCCAGATCCTGGAGACCGGCATCAAGGTCATCGACCTGATTTGCCCATTCACCAAGGGCGGCAAAGTCGGCGCGTTCGGCGGCGCCGGGGTCGGCAAGACCGTCGTCATTCTCGAGTTGATCAATAACATCGCGAAAGGCCATGGCGGCTTCTCGGTTTTCGCCGGCGTCGGCGAACGGACCCGCGAAGGGAACGATCTTTACACGGAAATGAGCGAGGCCGGGGTCATCGACCAGAAGGACCTCAGCAAATCGAAGGTAGCGCTGGTTTACGGGCAGATGAACGAGCCTCCGGGCGCGCGTCTGCGGGTCGCCCTTTCGGCCCTGGCGATGACAGAGTATTTCCGGGATGAACGCAACCAGGACGTCTTGTTGTTCATCGACAACATTTTCCGATTCTCGCAAGCAGGCTCTGAAGTGTCGGCGCTGCTCGGACGAACCCCGTCGGCCGTCGGTTACCAGCCGACGCTCGCCGCCGAGATGGGCGACCTTCAGGAACGCATCACTTCGACCAAGAAAGGCTCGATCACGTCCGTCCAGGCGGTCTACGTGCCGGCGGACGATCTCACCGATCCGGCGCCGGCGAATACGTTCGCGCACCTCGATTCCACGATCGTGCTCGAGCGCTCAATCGCCGAGCTCGGCATTTATCCGGCCGTCGATCCGCTCGCGTCGACCTCGAAGTCGCTCGCGCCGGAAGTGGTCGGCGAAGAGCACTACGCCGTCGCGCGCGGCGTCCAAAAAGTCCTGCAGCGTTACAAAGATCTCCAGGATATCATCGCGATTCTCGGGATGGACGAGCTCAGCCCCGATGACAAGCTGACCGTTTTTCGGGCCCGGAAAATCCAGCGTTTCCTCAGCCAGCCGTTCCACGTCGCCGAGGTTTTCACCGGCACGAAGGGCGAATACGTTTCGATCGCCGAGACCGTCCGCGGATTTAAAGAGATCCTCGACGGCAAACATGATGAAGTTCCAGAACAGAACTTCTACATGAAGGGCGGGATCGACATGATCCAGAATGCGGAATGACGAGGGTGGAATAACGAACGCTGAGTTATGGCGACCTTACGACTGGAAATCGTGACGCCGGAGAAGACGGCGTACTCGGAAGACGTCGACATGGTAACGCTCCCGGGATCGGAAGGCGAGCTGGGTGTTTATCCAAACCACGTGCCGCTGCTCACGACGCTGAACCCAGGCGAGCTGCGGGTGCTCAAGAATGGCCAGCAAACTTTCCTCGCCATTGGCGAAGGCTTCGTCGAGGTCACCGGTTCGAGCGTCTCGGTCCTGACCGACATGGCGCTGGATGTAAGCGCGATTGACGAAACGGCCGCCGAAGAAGCGGTCGCGCGGGCCCGGGCCGCGATGAAGGAAGATCTCGGCGGCGAAGAAGTCGTGGCGGTGCAGGCTTCGCTTCAAAAGGCGCTGGCCCAGCTGCATGTGAAGCGCCGGCGACACGGCTAGCGTGGCCACCCCCGACACGGTCGGAATCATCGCCGGCAACGGCGTTTACCCGCGGCTCCTGGCTGACGCGGCCCGGCGCGCAGGCGTGAAGCGCATTGTCGCCGCCGCGTTCACCGACGAAACCGACAACCGTCTCGCGGACAAGGTGGACGAAATCCATTGGATGCGCGTTGGACAACTGGGGAAGCTGATCGGTCACTTTCGCGACGCCGGCGTCCGCGAAGCGATCATGGCCGGCCAGATCGCGCCGAAAAATCTTTTCGATCTGCGGCCGGATTTGAAAACGCTGCTGTTGCTGGCTCGCCTCAAACGGCGCAATGCGGAGTCCATCTTCGCGGCGATCGGCGACGAGCTCCTGCGCGCGGGGATCACGCTTCTGCCGGCGACGTCGTTCCTGGAAGATCACCTTGCCCCGCGCGGATTAATCGCCGGCCGCAAACTGAGCCGCCGCGAAGAAGACGATGTCGCGCTCGGGTTCGAAATCGCGACGGAAGTCAGCCGGCTCGACATCGGCCAAACCGTCGTCGTTCGCAACGGGACGGTTTTGGCGGTGGAAGGATTCGAAGGCACGAACGAGGCGATCAAGCGCGGCGGATCGCTGGGCGGCAAGAACGCGGTCATGGTCAAAGTCGCGAAGCCGAATCAGGACATGCGCTTTGACGTGCCGGTGATTGGAGTTGCGACGATCGAAGTGGCAGCGGGCGCAAATCTGCGTGTCATTGCCGTCGAAGCTGGCCGCACCCTCCTGCTCGAAAAAGAAGCGCTGATCGAAGCAGCGGCGCGCGCCAATATCTCGATCGTCGCCCGCTAACGCGAATTTCGCAGCCGTTCGAGCACGACGTTCTTGAGTTGCGGAGTAAAGCGACGGCAGAATCGAACGGGGCGGCTGCCCGGCGTTCGGCGCGACGACACGATCAGGTTTCCCGCCTGGTCCAACCGCGCATAACCGCGGTCCGTGGAAATGAGCGCGGGCTTCGCTGCTGCGGCGACGGCGAGCGCGTCGAAGATCGGGCCGCCATTCGTCCCGACGATGTGCGTCCAAAACCAAAGCCAGACTTTGCTGCGCCGCGCCAGGTAATTCGGCGCGCCCGTCCGGCCTTCAAGTTCCCGCAATTCTTTCTCCGTGATCAAAAGGTCAGCGGCCGTCGCTGGCGGCGCGAGCGTGATCGGCACTTGAGACGCGAGAACAACCGCCGCCGCGCGCGGATCCTTGAAAATGTTGGCGTCGTGAATGGAAAAAGTTTTCTTCGGCCCGAATCTCAAGGTCGTGCCTTCCGCCTGGGCGCCGACAATTATTACGCGCCGGATTCGACGGGTTAGATTTGGATGCAGCTCCGCGAAGGCGGCCAGATTTGTTAGCGGTCCTAGCGCGAGGTAGGTGATCGATTCGTTGGTCAACGCGCTCGCCAGCGCCTCGCTGGCCTCAGTTCGCCGGCCCCGGTCTTCGGGCGATTTTGCTCCCGCAAAAACGCGCACCCCAGCCGGGCCGAATCGCTCCGTCATTTCCCGCGCGACCCGAGTCGCGCGACCGACATCCGCATTCCCGTACGACGCGCTTATTCCCGCGATGCGCAGCTCCGGCGAATGGAAGGCGAGGACAAGCGCATAAGCATCGTCGACTTCCCGAAAAGGCGAACCAATGGAGACATCGGTGTCGATCCAGACCCTTTCCGCGACAGCCGCGCGCGTCAGAGCAAAGACGGCGGCGAACAGGAGCGCTTTCCGCACACTCACTGCACGCGATTGACCGACCAGCTGACTGGAATCCGAACCGCCCGGAAAGTCCTTGGCCTAAATCGCCATTTCCTGAAGGCGGTAGTCGCTGCGGTGTCGAGGACGCGGCTCCCGCTGCTTTTCACGATCGCGACCGACGTCGTCGCGCCGGCTTGATTGATCCGCAGTTCGTAGACGCCGCTCCCCGTGAGTTTCTTCTGTTGCGCTTCTTCCGGGTAACTCGCCGCCGGGGAAGTCAGAGCGTAACGCATCAGCTCTTCGTCGCTCAGCGCTGAACTATGACCGTCGTTCCACACTGCGGTCGTCTGCTCGGCCGCGAAAAGGTGCGCCGAGAAGAGCGTCCAGAGCACAACGATTAAAGCGCTTCGCCACATACCGATGTGCCGATGGTAATTTTTCGGCACTTTGATTACAACCCGGATGGCGAGGAAAACGCGAAAGGGGGCGTTTAGAAATGGCGGCGGGCGAATTCGCGGCCGGAACCGCTTTTCAAATGTTTTCAAATGCCCGAGCTTTCGCTTCGCTCGAAAAGGCAAGAGCGGTTTCGATCTTCCACGGTCTGAACTTTGCGGTGTGCGGGCAGTGACCTCTATTATGTTCCGCTAATCGGCCGGACAAATCACGAGTGATGCCGCTGTAATGCCTCTGCGCATTCCTTTTGGTGACGAGAACATAAACGTACGAGAAGCGTTTCATGGGGGGCCTGCCAAGCCGTAGTCTGGAGCGCTTAGGGAAAACTTCCAAACGCAAAAGCCCGCCTCCGTTCCTACGGCATGGCAGACCTTCGATTGTCGCTGCGCTCCAAGCGAAGGTCTGGAGCCTAGGGGGTTCGAACCCCTGACCTCCTCAATGCCATTGAGGCGCTCTACCAACTGAGCTAAGACCCCGCGGAAAGAATTCTGATTTTCGAGCGCAGCGGGCTCATTTGCAACGGCGAAGTTTGGCCGGCTATCGGCCCACGAACGAAAAGTATTGGCGCTGCGAAGCACGCGCGGCCACAATCCGTGAACTTAAATTTGTTCCTGTGTCTCTAGCGCTCGACTCCGATTTCTGGGAAGACCTGATCATCTTCATCGAAGAAGGAAGAGTCATTCCCGTCATAGGCGAATCGATCGTCACTTTCGGCGAGAAGGACGAGAATCTCTACGCCTGGCTCGCGCTCCGGCTGGCGGATAAATTGCAGGTCCCGCTCGCGCAATTGCCGCCCCAACCGACCTTGAACGACGTCGTTTGCCGTCACCTCCTCAACGGCGGTTTGCGCAATCTCATCTACACCCGGCTCCATCGAATCTTGCGGGACGAATGCCCGCCGCCCGGCACGGCCTTGCGCGATCTCGCCTCGATTTCCGCTTTCAATCTCTTCCTCTCAACGACCTTCGATCCCTTGCTCGAGAACGCGCTCAACGAGGTCCGTTATGGCGGCAAGGCGCTCACCGAACGCCGTTCGTTTTTTCCCGAAGCGGCTGAAAAGGATTTGGCCGCGCGCAAAACCGCGATGACGCGCGCGACGGTTTATCATCTGCTCGGATACGTTTCGCCCAGCCCCGAATACGTCGTCTGGGAAGAGGACGCGCTGGAGTTCGTCTGCGCGCTTCACCAACACCTGCCGGTGATGGAAAAGCTGGCGCGCGATTTGAAAGAACACGGGCTGCTCATCCTCGGCCTGAATTTCTCGGACTGGCTTGTCCGTTTCTTCCTGCGGATCACGAAGCAGTCGCGGCTGTCGGAATCGCGCTCCAACACCGAGGTGCTGGCGGTCGGCTCGGCCGGCACCGTTTCCGAGAGCATGGTTCTTTTTTTTGGCGGGGTGAGTCGCAACATCCAGGTCGTCGCGCACGACCCGGCGGAGTTCGTCGCCGAACTTGCCCGGCGCTGGCAGGAAAAACATCCGGTCAGCGAGACCGCGAGTGAATACGTCCTGCCGCCGGAGCTCGAAATGCCGAAGGGCGCGATCTTCCTGAGTTATGCGCGCGAAGACGAAGCCGCCGCCCGTCGCCTGAAGGCAGGATTGGAAAAGCACGGCTGCGTGATCTGGTACGACCGCGACCGCCTCAAGCCCGGAGGCAACTGGCACAACAACCTTCAGGACGAAGTGAAAGGACGCTGTTCGCTGTTCCTTTCCGTTATCTCGCGGACCACCGAAGGCGCGCCCTACGGGTATTTCCACCAGGAACGCAATTGGGCGGCGGAGCGTCAGGCGATGTATTCCGAAGGCGAAGAGTTTTACGTTCCCGTGGTGGTGGACGATTCGCCGCTGGGAACGCAGCGCGAACCGCGCGTCTTTCGGCGCGTCCAGGCCACGCGGTTACCCGAGGGCGAAGTGAGCGATGATTTCGGAAAGTATCTTTACATCCTCCAGCAGAAACGACTCGCGGCCACTGGTTGATGAGTTCCACCGACAGCGTCACGGTTTCGCGAGGCGGAGTGGATCCAGAGTCGCCCTGGCTGGGGCTCCGCTCTTTTTGCGAGGATACCCAGCAATACTTTTTCGGGCGAACGACAGAGCTCCAGGACCTGCTCGAGCGCGTCTTGCACAAACCGCTCACGGTTTTGTTCGGCCAATCCGGACTGGGCAAGACGTCCTTGATCCAGGCTGGACTCATTCCCAATCTCCGCGACGCTCGACTTGTTCCAATCAGGCTGCGTTTGCGTTTCGACGCCGAGGCTCCTTTGCCCGGACGGCAAATACTGGAAGCTTTGCGGGACGAGTTGCAGAAGGCCGGTGCCGGGGGCCTGGCGAGCGCGTGTGACAAGGCCGGCGATCTCTGGCTGCTGCTGCACGATCCCCGTTCCGGCTTCATCCAACCGGATGGATCCGCCATCGTCCGGCCCGTTTTCGTCTTCGACCAGTTCGAAGAAATTTTCACCCTGGGCGAGCGCCGGAGAAATTTTGCCGACGAATTCCGGGAGACGATCGCGGCGATTGTCGAAAATCGAATGCCGGCAGCGGTAAGGGCCCGCGTCGAAAGTGACGACCGGTTGGCCGATCAAATCGATTACCAGGCTCGACCGGCGAAGGTGTTGCTGTCGCTGCGCGAAGATTACCTGCACCTGCTCGAACGCTGGCGTCATCAGCTCCCCGCGGTGATGGATAACCGAATGGAGCTTCGTCCGTTGAGCGGGCGCCAGGCGCTTCAGGTTGTGACGGAGCCAGGCAAGCTGCGGCCGGGCCGTCCTGCGATTGTCGATGACTCTGTCGCGGCCGGTATCGTCCGGTTCGTGGCCGGCGTGCGCGGCGACGTTCCTCTCGACGAAATCGATGCCGTTCCTCCGCTTCTCAGTCTTACCTGCGCCGAACTCAACGCGCAGCGACTCGCGGCCGGCGAAGAAACAATCAGCGCCGACCAACTCGAAGGTCGCACCGGCCATATCCTGGAGAAATTTTACTCGGACGCTTTTGCCGGCCAGCCGGACGCGGTGCGAACGTTCGTGGAGGACCGCCTGTTATCGGAAGCCGGCTATCGGCAGGCGGTAACTCTCGACACCGCTGAAGCGGAGCTGGCTCGGAGCGGGTTGCCTAACGACCAGGCTGCTGGTGCTATTGCTGGGCTGGTCGAGCGGCGCCTCCTCACGGTCGAAGAACGTGGCGCGGTTCGCCGCGTGGAATTGACTCATGACGTCCTGGCACCGGTAGCGTCCGCCAGTCGTCTCCAACGCCGGGAACGTGAAACGGCCGCGGAGATCGGGCGGCGACAGCAACAGCGCCTGCGCCGGCAGCGAAGAATAGCTCTGGTAGTCGTGCTAGTCTTAGTGGCTGGTTGCGCGGCCTTGCTCGCCTACGCGTGGCGCGCCCGCCAGCAACTAAGGTTTCGCCAATTGGTTGACGCCAGTTTTTCCAAATTGGATGAGGGAGATTATTCGGCGGCGCTGGCAAAATTCCGGGAAGCCACCCAGGTCAATGATGCCGATCCTTACGCCTGGTTCGGCATCGGCGACTCGCTGGTTCGCCAGGCTTACGGCTCCGGTGATGCTCGTAACACGCCGCTGCTGGAAGAAGCGATCAAGGCTTACAACAAGGCGGTCGCGATTGCGAAGAAGAAGGACGCGACCTCCGCCGAACATTATGCGGGCAAAGCCAAGCTCGCGCAGGCTTATGTTGGACTAGGCGATGTCTATGCGCTCGGAGTTACTCCGGATTTCGCCAAAGCGACCGCGCTCTACCAGCAGGCAGAAACCATCGATCCCGAATCGCCCGATCCCCATATCGGGTATGGCAACGTCGCATTCGGGCAGGGCAAGCTTCGGGCGGCCCTCACCGAATACGAAAAGGCGCTGGCGGCCGCGAAGCAGCGCGGAGTTCCGTCTTATGGCGCTCACGCTGGATTGGGCGCGACTTACTTGTACCTTGGTGAATACGCTTTAGCGATCGAACAATTGAATCGTTCGATCGGGGCGAATCCAAATGCGAGCGTCGCGACGTATCGCCTGGCGACCGCGACTTATCTCGCACACACGGACGACAACCGCGCGGTCGAGTTATTCAAAGGTCTGCTGGAATCGAAGATGGTTCGCCTGGCTTCTCTCGCCCGGACCAGCCTGGCTTACATGCAACTCAAGACAGGCGCGACGTCAGGGCCAGTGCCAGAACAAGCCGTCAAGGATCTCGAACAAACTTACCACGCCGATCCTTACGCGTTCTCAGCGTTTCGACTGGGAATCGCGCGCGCTCTTCAAGGTAACACCGCCGAAGCGCAGCGGCTTTGGGAGGAAGCGTCCAGGCTATCGTGGGGTGACTCACTTTCGAACCGGATTTACACGCCCTTCCTTCGCGTGCTTCTAAACAAACCGAACGCTTTGGACGAATTGCGCGCAATCCTTGAGCCACTTGCCGTCGAAGGGGCCGCAGGCTTTCTCGAAAATGTGAGGCTCGATGCGGAGTTGATCCAACGCTCGGGACGTTATGCGAACCAAATCGATCCAGTAGTTACTCTCCTGGACGAATCGATTGCGAAAGCGCGCCAGAACCGGCCGGTTGACCGCTCGAACAAACTGTGAGCGCGCGATGACTGACGACGTTCCTTTGCCGGCGGTCTGGGTGGTTGGATTAACGGGCCATCGTCACTTGAAAAACGAAGAGGCCGTTCGCGCGCTTATTCGCGAACAAGTGGAGGTTCTTAGTCGCACTGTGCGCGGCCGGCTGGCCGGCTGTTCTTCCGCCGCGATAGGCGCCGACATGTTGTTTGCGGAGACCTGTGCGGCTTTGAACGTGCCTTGGAAAGCGCTGCTCCCTTTCTCTACCGCCGAGTTCAAGACGGACTTCAGTGAAACCCAATGGGCGCACGCGGCGGAGTTACTCGAAGGCGCGGTCGAGACCGAGGTATCGGGATCGGCGGAGGATCGCACGGCAGCCTACTTGCGCTGTGGGCTGCGAACGGTCGATGAAGCCGATGTCATGATCGCGGTCTGGAACGGCCTGCCCGCTCGCGGTGTCGGGGGCACCGGCGATGTGGTCCGTTACGCGCGCCAGGAGAAGAAGCCGTTGATCCTGATTCATCCCGAAAACCTGCGCGTCGAGTACGAGCGTCTCCCGGAGGCCTTCAGCGATCCCGCCCTGGACTTCTTGAATGACCTGGCGGTCGCGCGGGGCACGGCGCAAAACAATCCTTCCGGCAAGGCGCAGGTCGAACACTTCTTTCGCGAAGTCGACGCCGTGGCTACAAGGATTGCTCCTCGCTTCCGTCGTTGGGTGGCCGTTTCTCTCCTGATGAATACCACAGCTGTCGCCCTAACCGCAGCGGTAATCGGGCTCGGACTCAAGTCGGCTCTGCTCGACCTGCTGGCATTGTTTCTGGTTGCCGCTGCGACCCTAGCGATCCTGTATGTGAAGCGGCAAGGCGCGCATGAGACCTGGATGCGTTGCCGCGTAGCGGCGGAGATGTGCCGCTCGGCCCTGGCTACGTGGGAGTTTCCGACCATCGTCACGCCTTTCTGGTTCCAGGAGCTCCCTGGGCTAGGTCGTCTCGGCCGCTCGTTGCGTTATCTCAGGCTGAGTAACAAGCCATCGAATGCCGGCAACGTCGCGGAGGTTAAGGAGCATTACCTCGCGACCCGAATCGGGCATCAGATCGAATACTTCAGCGAACGGAGCCGCTCGCTCCATGCAGTTGTCCTTGTTCTAACCACCTTGTTCTGGTTCTTCTCCATTGTCGCTATCGGGCGCGGTATCTTCGTCGCCACCGCCGGCACCAAGTGGTTCAGCCCCGAGCTCGGCCGAATTATCTCATCCTTTCTTCCTTTTGCTTTGCCGCTGATCGCCGGCTGTGCATTATCGCTCATCTCCATCTTCGATTTGCACCGGCAGCTCGCGCGATCAAAGGACATGAAACTTCGGCTCATAGCTTTTCGGGAACAGATCCTGCAAAGCGACAACATGGTCACTCTCCAGAACGCGGTCGAAAAAGTGGAAAAACTTTTCGCGGAGGAATTCCTGGAGTGGTTCGTGTTATCGCGCGACCCGCGATTCCAATGAGTGACGAACAGCCGATGAAAAGATTACTCGCGCTCGATGGCGGCGGAATTCGCGGTGTTTTTTCTCTGGAAATTCTCGCTCGCATAGAAGCCCACGTGCGAGCAGCGCGCGGCCAGCCCGACCTCGTGCTGGCCGATTACTTCGATTACATCGCAGGCACAAGCACCGGCGCGATCATCGCAACTTGTCTCTCCTGGGGCATGAGTGTCGCCGAGGTGCTGGACCTTTACACCAACCGGGCCGTCGAAATTTTCCGGCCAGCGCCGTTGTATCGTCGCTTCTGGAACAAGTTCGAAGCCGAGGCGATCACCCGGATGTTTAAGATGATCCTGTCGGAGGATGGGGAGGGGAAAGAGCCCTCCTTGCTCGGGACGAAGAAGCTTCGGACGTTGCTTACGCTGGTGATGCGCAATCACACCACCGGGTCGCCCTGGCCGGTATCGAATAATCCGGCGGCGAAGTATAACGACCCGAATCGGCCCACCTGCAACCTGGTCCTGCCGCTTTGGCAATTGGTGCGGGCCAGCACGGCAGCGCCGGTTTATTTCCCGCCCGAGACCATCGAGCTGGGCGGTGTTCGCCACGTCTTCGTCGATGGCGCCATCACCCCGTATAACAATCCGGCGCTGCTCCTGTTCTCCATGGCGACGCTCCCCCAATACAACCTCAACTGGCCGACCGGTGCCGATAAAATGCTTCTCGTGTCGGTCGGGACCGGACGTTCGCGCACCGGCGCCGGGGAATTGCGAGGCGACCAGATGAACTTGCTCTTCACGGCGCGATCGGTCCCGATGGCCCTCATGGATTCAATCAGCCTGCAGCAGGACATCATGTGCCGGACGCTCGGACATTGCCTTGAAGGCGCGCCCATCGACAACGAGCTGGGCGATTTGCGGGGCGAGATCGCGGACATTGGCCGGAAGCAATTCAGTTATGTCCGTTACGACCATCTCTTTACAACGGAAGAGCTGACTCACGCCAAGACCTTGAACAAGGCCGGTATCACCCTCGACAACCTGGCTATGATGCCGTTCCTGCGCGAACTCGGCGCCCGTTACGCGGACAAGCATGTTCACGCCGAGCACCTGCGGTGATTTGGATTGCTCGCGGGCCGACGATTCGAGTTGACGATTACCGGGGCGCGCTCCGACAATGCGCGATGCTTTCGGGTTTTTTAGGGCGAGCAATCATTGCGATTTTCACGGTCAACACTGTCCTGGCCGCTTCGGCCACTTATGATTCGAAGGAGTCACCGGTCGTCGAAATTCCTACGACGACAGTGGTGCGAGAGTCGCGCGGTAACATCACCCTGGAAGGGCCTTCGGGTATGTTTCTCAATCCTACTTCGGCAACTCTGCCGCAGGGAGTCTGGAGCGCCGGGTTCTGTTCTATTCTCACCAACCAGGACACCGACATTCTCGGCTACTCGATGTATGCGAGTTACGGCGTGCGCGACTGGCTCGAGCTGGGAGTTGTGGCCAACATGTTCGACTTCGCCCACAACGACGAGGTGCCCGCAGGGACTTATGGGACCGGTGGTCCGATGGCGCGAGTAAGGTTGGTGCGGGATCGCGACGCCTGGCCGGAGATAAGTCTCGGCGCTTATGCCAAGATGGGAACCGACACGTTCGATTCGAAGAATGTTTTTGTCGCGGCATCAAAGACCGTCCCGATCGACGAGAAGGGCTTCGTTAAGACGATCACTTTCCAGGGCGGCTTTCGCGAGTCATGGCTCGAGGCGCCGGATCGTAACACCAACCGCTTCTACGGCGGGCTGGAGGTGCAGTTGCCCGGTAACTTCTATGTTGTCGGGGAAGTTTCTCAGTTCGCGCGCCGCAAGGATGAATTCACGCCATGGGCCGCTGGAATTCAATGGCGCGGAAAACGGTTCGGCCTTTCGGCGGCGATCGTGCAAAGCGGGGACGACGATCCGCCAAGCATCTATCTCGGCATCGGCGGCGGACTCGGAGCGGAGCCGGTCCGGACACCTACTCGCCCGACCTCGCGGCCGTAAGACAGCTTACATTTGCCCGAGAATGCCATGCCGCTCCCGGCGGCACGCCTGGGTGAATTCGCGCATCGGATCAAGGGCGTTGTGGCCCACGTGGTAAATGACCTCGCTTACGTCCGTGATCGGCCGGCGATACGACTCGATTAAATCTGCCACCACTTTCTCGGCGCCGCGCAAAACCTCGTCGCTCGCAATCAACCGGATCCGTCCCACCACCGAGTAAAGCTTCAACATCGTGGAAGGATCGATCTCGATCGTGTTGATCGAAGCGACAAAGAGGGGAATTGCCTCCTCGATAAAGCTTGCGTAAAGCTCCTCCCGATTTGCCAGCTCCTTGTTGAGCCGCTCGCGCCGGGCCTGGAATCGCTGGTTGATAAAGGTAGTGGCCAGCGACGCCATCGCGCCGACGACGGATCCGCTGATGGCGGCAATGGCCGCGATCGCTCCCGGTTGGGTGCTTAAACTCATTGCCATTCTTTCTTCCTAGCCTGGACGGCAGACGCTGCAAACGTTTGCTGTCGTGTAACGATAAACTCATTGTGCAACAGGTGTTTCGTCGCGTAGTCTTTTTTCGTGGATAAACTTTCCTGGCTGCTCCTCCTCTACAGCCTGCCAGCCCATCGCAACACCCAGCGCGTCGCGGTCTGGCGCCGGTTCAGGAAAATCGGCGCCCTTCAGCTCACGACCTCCACCTATCTGCTGCCGGATCAGCCCGCGCACTACGAGCACTTTCAATGGCTCACCAAACTCATCCGCGATTCCGGCGGCGAAGCTACCCTTGTTCGCGTGCGCGAGATCGAGGGAACGCCGAACGAAAAGCTGGTCGCCCTTTTCAACGCCGCCCGGGACCGCGATTACGCGGCGATCAGCAAAGCCATGGGCGACCTCGACCGCCAGCGCAAGTCCCGCGGCGCCGTGACCGTCGACCAATTCAACCGCCTCACCCGGCAATTCCGCGAACTTCGCGCCATCGATTTTTTCAACAGCGCGCGGGGCGAAGAGATCGAGACGCGGCTGCACCGACTCGAGCGCGCCGAGGCGCCGGGACGCATCGTCGGGCGAGTTCGCCCCGGCGATTACCGGGGCCGGACGTGGCTCACCCGGCCGCGCCCGGAAATCGATCGCGCCGGCTCAGCGTGGCTCATTCGGAAGTTCATCGACCCGAAAGCACGGTTCGCGTTTGCCAGCAAAATACCGCCGCGATCCAGCGCGGTTGGTTTCGACATGCTCGACGCCGAGTTCTCGCATGCCGGCGAACATTGCACGTTCGAAACGCTCACTCGCCGTTTTGCGATCCGCGACAAAGCCGTCCGGAAAATCGGCGAAATGATTCACGATGCCGACCTCGAGGACGAAAAATTTCACCGGCCGGAGGCGATTGGCATCGATCGGATCCTGAAAGGTTGGGGGAAAGAAGGCCGGCCCGATGACGAAATCCTGCGTCGCGGTTTTGAATGCTTCGACGCGCTTTACGCGTTCCTGCAACGGCGATGAGACCGCCAGCGTCGGCGCCCAGCTTCGGCGAAGCGTTTCGATTTTGGGTAAAGCTCGGCCTCATTTCGTTCGGCGGTCCGACCGGCCAGATCGCGATCATGCAGACCGAACTGGTGGAACGAAAACGGTGGATCAGCCAGTCGCGATTTCTGCACGCGTTGAATTACTGCATGCTGCTGCCTGGGCCCGAAGCCACCCAGCTCGCGATCTACGTGGGCTGGCTCCTCCACAAAACCGCCGGCGGGATCGTGGCGGGCGCGTTCTTTGTCATTCCATCGATCCTCGTGCTCTGGACGCTGAGTTTCATATACGCGGCCTATGGAAGCGTCCCCTGGATCGCGTCGATTTTTTACGGTCTCAAGCCGGTGGTTGTCGCGATCGTCGCCGCGGCCGTGGTTCGCATTGGCCGGAAAGCGCTTCAGAACGAAGTGCTCTGGTCGCTCGCGCTGCTCGCTTTTGTGGCCATCTATTTCGGCGCGCCCTTTCCAGCCATCATTATTAGCGCGGGCCTGATTGGCTTTTTCTGCGGAAAACTTTGGCCGGAAAAATTCGACGTCATCTCCAGCCAGCAAGACGGAACCGGGCAGTCGGTCATCGATGATGAACATCCACCGCCGGAGCACACCCTCCCATCGGCCGGGCGCGCGGTCCGGGTTACAATCACCTGGCTGCTGATCTGGTGGACGCCTGTCGTCCTGGCGGTGCTGATCCTCGGCCCGGCCAGCACCATTTTCCGGGAAGGGATCTTTTTCAGCAAAGCCGCAGTGGTAACCTTTGGCGGCGCCTATGCCGTGCTGCCTTACGTGGCCCAGCGCGCGGTGGAACAGTTCCACTGGCTCCACCCCGGCCAGATGATGGATGGCCTCGGCCTGGCGGAAACGACGCCCGGCCCGCTGATCATGGTTCTCCAGTTTGTGGGGTTCATGGGCGGCTGGAACCAACCGGGCGCCTTACCGCCGCTCCTCGCGGCGACTCTCGGCGCGCTCATCACGACGTGGGTCACCTTCACGCCCTGTTTCCTTTGGGTGTTCGTCGGTGGGCCGCACATCGAGCAACTCCGCGGCAACCGCAAGATCGCGATGACGCTTTCCGCGGTCACGGCCGCCGTCGTCGGCGTGATCCTGAATCTGGCCGTCTGGTTTGGGGTTCACGTGATTCACCCCAACGGTCGAATCGATTGGTTTGCCATCGTCCTGGGCGGCGCGGCGCTGCTGGCGATGCTCCGATGGAAGCTCGGCGTGATCCCGGTCGTGCTCGCCGGCGCTGTCCTCGGCTTCGCTTATTACGTTATTCGCTTCGCCACGTAGGGCGGGCCAGATTACTTCGCGGCTTTCTTCCGTTTCCGGGAGCCGTATTTGACCGAACGATGCTCGGCTTTCGTCACGGCATCGCCATCTTTTCTCTCGTTTATGCGGAGCGTGGTCTGCATGCCGGCTTCTTTGTAAAGGACCTCACGGATCGCGGCGGACTTGTTTCCGCAATGCTTCTCATCGGCCAAAGCCTGGAGAGCCCGGTCGAGCACCAGAGGAAGCGTGATCGTGATAGCGACGGAATCCTTGTCTCTCACCGCGCCGACCGTGTCACACCCCCTATTGCGGGGCAAGAAAATTCAGGGTTGACAGGGTGTATGATACAATAATACACATTGTCCATGCCCAGAACGAAGCTGCCTCAAGGCAGTGTCCCTGTAACATTCCGGCTGGGGCGAGAGATTCACCAGCGCCTGGTGGACAAGGCGCGACGCGATCAGATCAGCGTATCGGAATTGATCCGCAAGGTCCTGGCGCGCGAGACCAGCGGTCCGGCCAGGAAGCGACGTTGAGGGCGGAAGGGCTTTGGACTTTATGTGCGTGTGCTTCGGCGTGGCCGATATCGGCAAAGGAACCGACCAGAGTTCCCCGCAAAGCGCCGCGCTCCGACGGCTGGGGTGCCGGGTGATCGAGCGGGGAAAGCGAAGAGAGGAACCTTCGCCATTCACGCTAATGCCAACACGATTGGGGAATCGGACCGGCATTGGTCTGGAGCGCGGCGTAACGGCGGGGCCTATGACGCATGGAAAGTGAGGCACGGGCCGGACAGGTTATCGTGGGGAAGATTAAGGTGTGGATCGACCTTGAAGTCGATTACCTCGAAGTCACATTCTCGGATGCGCCCGGCCACATGCGTCCGACCAAAAGCGGGGCGATGATGAAACGGGTGGACGAGCAGGGGCGCGTCATCGGCTTCAGCGTGTTTGGCGTGAGCCGCTTTCAGAAGAAGCATCCGCTTGAAGCCGAACTCGAGTGAACGAAGCACCGGGCGATAAAATTTTTCGCCTTGTTCAGAACGGAAGCTTCATCCCGAGGCTCTTCACCAGGAACGCCCATTGGTCGGTCGTCTCTTCGATCAATTTGCTGGTTGGTTTGCCGGCCCCATGCCCCGCGCGAGTTTCGATCCGGATGAGCACCGGCGCCAGCCCAGCCTGAGCAGCCTGGAGCGCCGCGGCGAACTTGAAGGTGTGCGCGGGAAAGACGCGGTCGTCGTGATCGGCCGTAGTCAGGAAGGTCGGTGGATACTTCGTTCCCGGTTTGATGTTCTGGAGCGGCGAATATTTATAGATCGCGGCGAATTCCTCCTTGTTGTCGGACGAGCCGTAATCGGAGGCCCAGGCCCAGCCGATGGTGAATTTCTGGAAGCGCAGCATGTCCATGACGCCGACCGCTGGAAGGGTGGCGCCCCAAAGCTCGGGCCGCTGGGTGAGCGCGGCCCCGACCAGCAATCCGCCATTGCTACGCCCGCTGATCGCGAGCTTCGGGGTCGAGGTGTATTTGTTAGCGATCAACCATTCGCCGGCCGCGATGAAATCGTCGAACACGTTTTGTTTTCGCAGCTTCGTTCCCGCCAGGTGCCACTCCTCGCCGTACTCGCCGCCGCCGCGCAACGTGGCCACGGCGTAAACACCACCCATCTCGAGCCAGGTGGCGATCGCGGGTGAGAACGAAGGAGTGATCGAGGCGTCGAACCCGCCGTAGCCGTAGAGCATCGTCGGATTGCTCCCGTTTTTCTCGAGACCTTTGCGGTAGGTCAGGAAGATCGGGACTTTCGTTCCGTCCTTGCTCGAACAGAAAACCTGCTCGGTGACGAACTCGTCGGACTTGAACGCCACCTTGGGCTGAAAGAGGACGTTGCTCTGCCCGCTTTTTAGATCGTAACGATAAACGGTCTGCGGCTCAGTGAAGCTGACGTAGGAATAGAAAGTCTCAGTGTCCTTGCGTTTGCCTTTAAAGCCGCTGGCGGTCCCGAGCCCGGGAAGTTTAATTTCCCTCGCGTCTTTGCCGCCCAGATCGAACAGCCGCACCGCCGAGTGCGCGTCTTTCAAATAACTCGCGATGAAACGGTCACCGACCATCTCGGCTTCCTCCAATTTATCCGCCGTTTCCGGCACCACCGTCTTGATCTCCTCCGGTTTGGTGATGTCGATCGCGACGATCCGTCCGCGCGGCGCGGCCAGGTCGGTCTTGAACCAGAAGGTGTTGCCGTCGCACCCGAGAAAGTCGTAGGCGGCGTCCTGCTTGTTCAGCAGTTCGACGACTGGCGCGTCCGCTTTCTGGAGGTCCTTGTAAAAGATCCGGTTTTTCGAATCGGTGCCTTGCGAAACATTGATGATGAGGAACCGGCCGTCCTCGCTCACCCGGCCGTTGAAGTTCCAATCCTTATGGTCCTTTCGCTCGTAGACGAGCGGGTCTTCCGACTGCGCCGTGCCGAGCTTATGGAAATACAGTTTGTGAAAATAGTTCGCCTGCTTGAGTTGGTCGGCGGACGCCGGCGCGTCGTAGCGGCTGTAGAAAAACCCGCTGCCGTCGTTCTTCCAGGACGCCCCTGAGAATTTCACCCATTGCACGTCGTCACTCAGGTCTTTCCCGGTCGCGATGTCGCGGACTTTCCATTCCTGCCAATCGGAACCGGCCACGGCGAGGCCATAGGCCATTAGCTTGCCGTCATCGGTAATATCCATTCCGCTCAGCGCGACGGTGCCGTCCTTCGAGAGCGTGTTCGGATCGAGCAACACTTTGCCGGTGTCCGGCAGCTTGTCGCTCGTGAAGAAGACGTTCTGGTTCTGGAGCCCGGTGTTCTTGGAAAAAAAGTAGCGGCCCCCTTCGTGAAACGGGATCGTGAACTTTTCGTAGTTCCACAGGGCGGTCATCTTTTCGTTGATCTTCTTCCGCTCCGGGATCGTCGCCAGGTAATCGAAGGTCAGCTTGTTCTCCGCCTCGATCCATTTTTTGGTCGCTTCGGCGTCCACGTTTTCGAGATCGCGGTACGGATCGGCCACCTTTGTTCCGAAATAATCGTCGACCTGCTCGCTCTTCGGCGGCTGCGGATAAACGAACGGCTTGTCCGCCGCCAGGAGCAGCGGGGCCAGCAACGGAAGCAGGGCGAGAATAGAAAACGTGCGCTTCATAGAGTCAGACCGATAAGACGCTTCCCAGCCCGGCGCAAACCGCGGGCGATCAATCTGTCCCGCCGGCTGGCAAGTGCGCCGCTTTCCAGTCCATCGCCATTCGGATCCGGGCGCGACCGCTCGGGTGATCGAAGAAGACGAATTCTTCCAGCGGGGTCGGGTCCAGTTTTCGGTACGTCCCGAGCTTGAGCGCCACCTTCGCAAACCCGTCCGGCTCGCGGGCTGTGTTCATGCCGAAGGCGTCCGCTTCGATTTCCGAGGTGCGGATGACGGTATTGGAAACCGGCGTGAGGAGAAAGGCGATCGCCGCGACAATCAGCGCCAGCAGCGGAAAGCCGGCCGGATCCGCGATACCCCGCACGCGCCACCGAAGGCCCCAACGCCGAACCGCCGCGTCAAAGGCCCATTTTACAAGGGCGAATGAAATCAGGACCAGGAGAGAATAGCTAATCAGGAATTTCGTGATGTGGTTCAGGATGTAATGCCCCATCTCGTGCGCCATGACCGCGCGAATCTCCGGCAGCGTGCATTGCTTCAGCAGATTGTCGTTCAACGCGATCCGCGTCGTTCCAAGAAAACCAGCCACGTTCGCGCTGACGCGATTCGACTGGCGGGAGGCGTCGACCTCGAAGACCTGGGTAACCGGAATCTGGTTGGCCCTGGCCATGGTAAGAATCGACTCGCTGATTTTCTGGTCGGCCAGCGGCTTGTACTTGTTGAAAAGCGGCTCGATGTAGATCGGCGCGATCATGATTCCGAACGCGAGAAAGAGGATGACGACTCCGGTGCCCCACAGCCACCAAGTCTCGGGCGCGCGGCGGAAGACCGCGTAAAGGATCATCAACAGGATCGTCATGGCGACCGCGGAAATGAAGAGCATCATCATGAGCTCCGAAAACCACGGCCCAAACGTTTGGGTCGCGAGACCGTAAGCGTGTTCGCGGAAGAAGCGCTGGTAGACGATCATCGGGAACGAGAGGGCGGTGGTGATCACCACGTAGATGAGGGCATACAGGGCTACCTGCATGGCCTTGAAGCGCGTCGTGCGCTCCGCGAAATCGCGGATCCGCGCGGAGAGCCCGGTGCCGAGGAGAAGGATCGCGATGGCCGCGTCCAGGAGGAAATTCCAAAGGATCAACCAGTAGCCGCCTTCGAAATACGCGTCGGACTTTGCCTTTTTATCCGGCGGCACGGTATCGAGCCACGCCCGCGTGGCGGTGGCCGGATCGGTGCCCGGAGCGATGGAGGGCGCAGGGTAGGGGGTGGACGCTGGCGACGGCTCCTGGGCGAAAATCGGTGTAACAACAAAGAGGACAAGGGCCAGAACCAGGACCAGTGATTTCATGGCGGCGAGGGTGAAAGAAAGAGGAGCGGCGGTCAATGACAGTTGCTAGGCTCGGCTCGAATGACGATCGATTATCTTGCGGACCATCCGCACTTTATCCCGACGCTGGCGCGATGGCAGCACGAGGAGTGGGGTTACATTCGCCCGGGCGACTCCGTCGAAGCGAGGACGACGCGAATCGACGCCGGTTGCGAGCGCGATCGTATCCCGTTGACCGTCGTCGCGATCGAGGACGGCGAAGTGCGGGGCTCGGCCAGTCTCATTCATTCTGACATGGATACGCGGCCCGAATTGTCGCCGTGGCTGGCGAGTGTATTCGTTGCGCCGCAGTTCCGGCGCCGCGGAATCGGCGCGCAACTGGTCCGCCGGATCATGTCGGAAGCGGGGAAACTAAAGGTGCCGCTTCTTTACCTTTACACCGTTCACAGCGAGAAACTGTACGCCGCGCTGGGCTGGACAGTGATGGAGCGCACTTCCTTTCATGAGCAGCAAGTCGTAATCATGACCTATCAGCCGTGACTGCCGATCAATTTCGCCGTCTTGCCCTGAACTTTCCCGAAGCTTGCGAGAGCGCGCATATGAGCCACCCGGATTTTCGCGTCGCAGGCAGGATTTTCGCAACGCTGGGCTATCCGGACAACGAGCATGGCATGGTGGTCCTGCCGGCCGAAGAACAGGAGCGGTTCGTTCGCGCTTCACCCATAGCATTCGCGCCGGCCAAAGGCGCGTGGGGAAAAAGAGGCAGCACGACAGTTTTTCTCGAGGCGGTCGACACGGCGACGTTGAAGCGCGCGATGGAAATCGCCTGGCGCAACAAAGCGCCGAAAGATCTGCTGTGATCTAGACCAGGGCCCCGCCGCAACTGGACCCGGCGCCGGCCGTGCAGCCGAAGCAATGATCGCCCGTGAGGACGTCGCGGTTCTCCACCGCCATGGGATCGACATCCCAGAGATGAATCCTCTCGCTCCCGCCGTTGCCAGCCCATCCCATTTTCAGCATCTGGTTGAAGTCGCAATCGAACACTTCGCCCTGCCAGCTTACGTTGATGGTGTTGCGGCACATCAGGCCGTTCACGGTCGCGGGATTGAAAGCGTCGTTCAACAGCGCCATGTAGTCCGCGAGCAGGTTATTATTCTTCAAATAAGAGGCAAACCGCGCGATGGGCAGGTTCGTGATGGTGTAGAGCTTGTTGAAGGCGATGCCGAAATGCTCCTTTAACTCGCGCTGGTAGTCCGCTTCCAGTTCCTCCTGCGGGCCGGGCAAAAACGCGCCGTTCGGATTGTAAACGAGATGCAGGGGAAGGTTCGGTCGAACGCCGTAACCTAACGAGTTCAAGAGCTGGAGCGCCTTGATGCTGGCGTCGAAGACGCCTTCGCCCCGCTGGGCGTTAACGTTCGCCGGCGAATAGCACGGCATGGAAGCGACGATCTCGATCTCATGCCGCGCCAGGAACTGCGCGTAATCTTCGTAGCCCGGCTCGAGCAGAATGGTGAGGTTGCAGCGGTCGATAATGTGGCGAGGCAGAGAAAGCGACTTCAGCCGTTCCACGAGATACTTGAAATCAGGGATCATCTCCGGCGCGCCACCGGTTAGATCGACCGTCGGAATATCCGTCTTCGCCACCCAATCGATAAGCCGATCGATCGTCGCGCGGGTCATGATCTCTTTCCGCTTCGGCCCGGCGTTCACGTGACAATGGACGCAGGTGAGATTGCAGAGCTTGCCCACGTTGATCTGGAGCACTTCTGTTTTCGTGTGCCGCAGCGGGAGCGCGTGCTCGGTTAATTTTTCGGCAAAGCGGTTCACAGTTTTTTCAAGACGGCGTAAGCTACACCGCCGACGAGGGCCGCGCACGGCAAGGTGATGAGCCACGAAAGAGCGATGTTCAACATGACGCGCGGATTCGCCTGACCGGTCAGCGCTCCCATGCCGAACAAAGCGCCGACGGAGACGTGGGTCGTCGAAACCGGCAGTCCAAAGAAGCTGGCGACGATAACCAGGATACCCGTTGTCAGGTTCGCCGAGAATCCCTGCCCATGGTTCATCGCGGTGATCTTGTGGCTCATGGTTTCAGCTACCCGCCGCGCGTTGAGTAATCCACCGGCGGCCATCGCCATCGCGACCGCGAAGAACCCCCAGCGAATATCCATCCATTTTAGCAGCAGAAGCATCGCGACGATTTTCGGCGTGTCGTTCAAACCCCGGGCGAAACTAACGACCCCGGCACTGAGAAAATGTGCGGCATCCATGACTTGCTGGGCGGTGAGTCCGAGCATCGAACCGGCGTAACGTTCCCGGCAATTCTCCTCCTCGTCGACGGTAAGCGTGACCGTCCTCGTGGTGCGCAGAGCGAGAAGGGACCCCGGCTGAGGGACCGCGACGATTCGTTCTTCCGCGCCAACACAAATGCAGAGTTCCTTTTTCACGCCACAGATCAGGCGCAGACTGCGAAAGAGGAAGTAAAGAAGGCCGCCAAGAGCGATCGCGAGAACTGGACTGAGTAACAATGGAAGAACAAACCCTTTGCCCAGCGCTGCGAAGTTGACTGCAGTCCCCACAGCCACGAAGCCGCAACCAACTATGGCGCCGGTAAGCGCATGAGTAGTCGAAATCGGAAACCCCAGCCGGGTGGCGAGCATCACCGTAACGGCGGCTCCCAAAATCACGGCGAGAAGGAATCCTTCCGAACCGACCAGGTGGTCCGGCACGAGACCTTTGCCGGAGAACTTCTTGAGCAGTGTCTGCGCGAGAAAGATCGAGGCGATCGATCCTGCGAACGTCGTGACCGTCGTCCAGGTGATCGCGGTCCGATAACTCGCGGCCCGGCAACCGTAGAGCGACGCTACGCCTTTGAAGTTATCGTTCGCGCCATTGGAATAGGCGAGGAAACAGGCCGCCAGGAGGAGAGCTATCAAGATCATGGGCGCCTAACAGGTGCCGCCGTCACAGCATTGCGAGGCGTCCGTGGTGACCTTGTAGTCCTGACCCTTGGTTTCTTTGGGATGGCGCAGGGAAGTGCGGCTGCAATCGAATGGCTTTGCTTCTTCGACCGGGATAGGGCTTAGCGGCTCGACGAACTCGAAGGAACCGGCGTAGGGCGCCTTGCGGTAGATGTTGTAGGTCTTGTCGCAGACGGCGTAGCGCCGGCCTCGCTCCATCCGGTGGTTATCGTCGTCGAGCACCTCTTTGAACGGCCCGCGGTAGATCACTGCCTGGTTGCGCTCGACGCAAGGTCCTTGTTTGCCTTTGAACGCTTCGATCGTGACCGACCGGAACTCGATGCCTTCCACGGTTTGCCATGGTTGTTCGTCGCGCTTCAGGATTTGAACGCCGTAAAATCCGGCGCCGGTGAACGCGGAGAGAAAACCTTCTTCGGTCAGCGCGCCCGAGATGCAGCCGCTCCAAAGCTCCGGATCGTTCTGGAGATGCCCGGGCACGTCCTCGTCGCTGACGATATCGGAGATGACCGCGCGTCCTCCAGTCTTCAACACCCGGAAGATCTCCTCGAACAACTGCCGTTTTGCGCCGCTCTCGACCAGGTTCAGGACGCAGTTGGAAACCACGACGTCGACCGAATCGTTCGCAATTAGCGGATGTTTGACGCGTAACTCCTGGGCGAGCTCGTCCGCGGCCAGGAACGACGCGGCATCGCTGATCGGCCGCCGCTTTAATTCGGCATCGAGCAAATCGATGCTCAACGCCAGGTCCTGGATCCGGCCTTTGCGGAATTCGACGTTCGCGTAACCAATTCGTTCCGCGACCAGCGGCGCGTTCCTTCGCGCGACTTCCAGCATTTCATCCGTCATGTCGACGCCGATTACCTTGCCGCTCGCCCCGACGACTTGCGCCGCGATGAAACAAATCTTTCCGGTCCCGCTCCCGAGATCGAGGACCGTCTCGCCTTCGTGCAGATACTTGCTGGGATCGCCGCAGCCGTAGTCCCGCTCGATAACCTCCTTTGGAATAACCTTGAGGTAGTCGGCGTTGTAATCGACCGGGCAACAAAGCTTCGGTTCCATCGCCTGCGCTCCCGCGGCGTAACGTTTCCGGACTTCTGATTCAGCGTTGATAGTGCTCATAGGTATCTCCTTAGAAAACGACTTGAAGGCGGACGATGACTTCGTCGAAGTCGGCATCGCCCAGGACGGAACGGCTCTCGCGGAAGTTGGACCAGGTATGAATGTAGTTCGCCACCAGCTTGAGATCGTCGCCATGGATGAAGTAATTCACGCCGGCCGTTATCGACTCCAGGTTATCATCTATAACCTGGCCTGGGTTAAAGCTCTCATACTTCGCGACCAGCTGGAGCTTCTTTGGAATAACAAAGTAACTTCCCTGGACGTAGTAGCCTTCCGCGCGGAAATTCCGGAACGTAGGCGCGACGCCGTTCACCGTCCGGCCTTCAAAACTTTCGCTCAGGTATTCCGCGATCAGGTCGAAGCGGCCCCAGTGAAAGGAGCCGTCGAAACCGTACGCTTCCCGCTGGGCCGCGGAAGGCGCCGTGAAAGAACTAAGCGATCCGTCGCTGTTCACCCGCACGTTGCCTACCGGTGAAAGCACCGTCCCGCTGGCATCATGGCTATGCAGACCGTTCGCCCCGAATCGGACCGTGGCGTCTTCGTTGAAGATCTTCGCCTTCAAGGCCTGCAGTTCGATCCGGCCGACATACATGTATTCGTCATTGTCGTTAATGGTAATGTTGCGCCCGTCGCCGTTGAAGATGCCGGCGTAATAGGTCACCAGGTCCTTTTGCTCGGGGAAAAGAGTGGCGAACGGCTTGCCCCAAATCTCGACGCCGATCTGGCGCTCCGGTGTTAGCGCGCTCGTGACCTGGCTGCGTTCGGCCGTGGCGAGTTTCGGGTCGGGGCTGATCTGCTCGAGGCCGAAGGGCGCTTTGTATTGGCCGAGCTTGATTTGGAATTCCGGGTAGCGATGCCAGTTGGCCCAGAGATCGAGTGCGCCGAAATTGGTGCGAGTGGAATTGGAAGCGAGCGTTCTTCCGGTGGCATCGCGAACCGTCAGCGCGAGATCGTTCTGCTCGAATTCGCCTTCCAAGTGGAAATCGAATTGATCCGCGAAATCGCCCGTGATCCTGATCCGGGCGCGCCGGAGCCGAAAACGATCGTCGATCGCGCCGGACGCAAAACGTCCTTCGAAGGCCGAGACGTCGCCCGCCTCATATTGCGTTTGGAGAAGACCGCCGAGCACCAGCTTTTGCTCCGGCCCCTGGGGAACGACGTAAACCGGTGACTTTTCCTCCGACGTTTCGCTTTTCTCGACGACGGCCGCCTTCGTGTCCGGCACAAAGCGGGAGCGCTTCTCGTTGCTGAGGTCTTTTGCCGGCGCAGATTTTTCCTTCTTCAGGCTCCGCACTTCCGCTTCGAGCTCGCTGTTTCGCTTTTGCAACAGATCGACCGCGCGCTCGAGCCGCTCGAGCCGTTCCGCTTCGGACGCGTTCTCGGCCAAAGCGGGCCGGCAGAAAACGCAGATCAAACAAAGGAAGGCGGCGCCGACGAAATTTCTCACGCCTTTGGATACGAAAGGATGCGCGTGCGAGACAAGCCGATTCCGGGTGCCGTCCGAATTTGAATCTGTTATCCTCCCGAAATGTTGACCGCGCCAACATTCCGCCGTCCAAAGGGGCCGCGTCGTGCCGTCAAAGTGGCGACTGCGGCAAAGGCGCGGGGATGAAATCTCCGCTGTGGCTTGATATTCTCGCCTGGTCCGTCGCGGCCATTTTAACCGCACCATTGGTCTTGCCGATTCCGTGGCTGGAGAATCGTCCTCTCTTTCGCCGGGGTCCCTCCAAAGGGTTCCGCTGGTTTATTGTAATCCTGTTTCTGCTGCTGGCGCTCACCGGGGTTCTTTTGAGTTGGAGCAAAACCCGGGAAGTCCCCTGATCAGCTTTTCAAATTGAGTAAGCCGATTCCGCCCCGCTCGTCCGCCGAGAATTTCGCCGGCGAGAGGGAGCCTTGGAAATTCGCCGCAGGCCTATCCCTTCGACGGGCCCGAGTTCTCCGCGGATCGCGCAGAGCCGCTCGGGCCAGCAACGCTACGCGGTAAGTCACCGGCCGCCCGCACCACTGCGACGTACGCTTATGTGATCGTCCCTGGCCCGCCCCG
Organism: Chthoniobacterales bacterium; assembly: GCA_035941675.1. Lineage (GTDB taxonomy): Bacteria > Verrucomicrobiota > Verrucomicrobiia > Chthoniobacterales > UBA10450 > AV80. Next base: position 46,639 of record DASZDT010000021.1, on the reverse strand, counting down.
CTAAAAGACTCCCGCACTGACTACCAGCCCGTCATTCCCCGCCCACTGCACTATGCTGGCTGTGTTATTCGGGTCGTCACAAGGGAGGCTGTTGTCCCTGCCGCGGATCTGGACCACAGGGGAGCGCTGGTTCTGATCGAATGATTCGCCCACGCCCAAACGAAAGATTTGGAGTGTGCCCGCCTGGCGGTCGACCACGGCAACGATATTCGCGGTGAGCTGGCCTTGAGAGATGGTTCGGGCGATAATGTGGGACATCTTGGTCGTTCCCTTGGTTCCCGGCCAACCGTCATTTCCCGCGATCGACCAGGTGAGGTCCATGCCGGTGCTGCCGTCGAAAACACGGTTGACCACGGAAGGGAATGGGTTGCCATTGCGGTCGAGGCTTAAATTATTGCAGTCATCGTCGCTGTCGGCGATGTGCACCTTGAACGCGAGCGCGAAGGTCTTCAACGCGTGGTCCGCCGTGTCGATTATTGGCTCAGGTGCGGCAAACTTGGCCACGTCGTCATTCGTCAGCGCCACGCCCGTCTGGCTCGCGTTCCTCACCGTTTGGATGATCGCATCGAGCTCCGCTTGAGCCTTGGACAGGACCTGCTCGACCGCGGTCAATTGGGTGTTGCCGGCATACAAGTCATCGTCCCGGAAGGCCCCGCAGGAGCGCGTCACATAACCCAGTTTGTTGATCATGTCAGTAAGCGTGGCGAGCGGGTCGCCCGGCGCCAGATCAGCGCTGTTCGATTGCAGTGCAGTAAGGTGGTTCCACGGCATGACGATCACCCTGATCGGCGTGGAGTCCGGGTCCGCGTCCACGTAGGCTTGCCGCGCATCGTCGAGCGCCTCGAGCGTACTATCGGGGCCCCCCCCGTCATACCCCGCGAATTTCTGCACGGTGTCTGCCGAGAAACTGCTCGTCGCAGATTTCTGCGACGTGGTGATCGCGTCACTCATGCCGGTGCTAAAATCGACGCCGCTATAGTTGGTCGACAGGTCCGCCGAGAAGCTTTCCTTTTCCTCCTGGGACTGGAAGCTCATCCGGTAAGCCAGGGAGCATCTTTTGCCGTAAATATATCCGGCGACGAAATAACTCCCATATTTCTCGATGAAGGTGGCATTGTCGTTGGTCCACAGATCCATGGCGTCGTCACTGAGCGCCACGTCGGCATTGATCACCTTCTGCGAGGACGTGAGGAAGGCATCGAAGTTGATCGTGATCGCGCTGGATTGCGACGTCGAAAGACTGCTTTCGGACAAGGACAAGCCGACGCTGCAGCCCCAGCCGCTCCCGGCCATATCGAGCTGGTTTGTGACCGCCGAAGCAAAGCTGGCTGTATCTCGGGTCATGGCCCAACTCGAATTGCCACCCGTCACACCCGTTACCGTCACGTCGTCGTCGTCCGGCGGGTCCATCGCGGCAGGATCCAGCGCCACCCCCGCTATTAAATCAAATCCCTGCCCGATGTTGCGCACGGCCATGCCTTTCGTTACCGGAAATTCAAATGACGCCATAATCCAAATCCTTCCTTGATGTATTCATAATCCAAACCTACGCAGTAAAAGTGATCTTGTTGCTCGCCGGGCCTTCGCCGCGGGAATTTACTCCCACGACCCAGAACTGATAGGACGCGCCGGGCGTGAGCGGCGAGAAAGCCGCCACCGAGACTGTGGTTGTCGTGGACGCCCCGGCGCGGGCGGCGGGGAGCTTGAACGGATCGCCGGCCGCACGGGCCGTGTCGACCTGGAGAATGAGTTCGCCGGTTTCAATCGCATCGAGGATAGCTTGGTCAGCCATAGGGAGGAACATCCGCCGCGGCGGATGGGAATAGGTGGAGGTTTAGGGGTTGGGGTGGGGTGGCTGAGCTGGGTAGAAAAGGGAGTCTCAACTCAATAGGGTTTCTGCGTATAGATGTCTGCAAAAACCTTCATCGAAACGCGTTTTTTTATTTCCGCAGGGGGATTACGGTGTCCCGGGGCTTGTTTCGGCACGTCCGACAACGCGAAAAGCTCAAGCCGCGCTCCTGCCGGAGTGACCGGCAACGCGTCGGCGGCGTACCTGACTTCTGTCGGCGTATTCGGGAAGCGCTCCCGGCCATTCGCGGCCGGTTTATTGCAGGTAATTAAGGTAAGAAGCCTGTCCCGCGCTCCTGCCGGAATGTCCGCAAATGCGCCGGTACCAAGCCCGGCTACTGCCGGGACGTCGGATTATCCCTACCGAAGATTCCGATCTGCAGCTCGGAGATATACCAAGCAGCGCCGGACGTTCGCCACTGGTGCCAGCCATCCCGGCAGCAGCGAAGTACGGAGATCGCGAAGATCTAACAGCGCCGATTCCGTCAAAAATCCTGCTCGAACAATTCCAACCCGCGCGGCGAGCCTCGTCGCCAGAAGCGGAAACCCATTAAAAACGCTCGACCTCCAAGCATGGCGGTTCCGGCCATTAGCAAAGAGAATAAGAGGAAAAGGATGCCGTTGGAGTGCAAAACAATCATTGAGTTGAAGAGGAACCCAGCCCAACATAATGCGATGATGCCGACTAAGAACAGCACAACGGCATTCACTTTCCGTCGCGTGGAAGGCTGAAGTTTTCGATCGAAGGTTTCTGACGTAGGCAACAAAACCAATCGGAAAACATCGATTGTGCGCGAAGTTAGCTTGGGCGCTCCTTTAATGTCCCCGAGAACACGCAAGTCACTAGAAGAGGTTCCTGTGTGAACGACCTGTATGACCGCGCCCTGGTCCCGATCCAGATAATCAAACGTTAAGAGGCTGCGCTTCTTCTCTTCGGGAACCGAGCAGGAAAAGCTGTTTGAATCGCTCGACCTTGAAAGCACACGAGCTTCGAGGAGCGAAACGGTATCCGCCTCAATTCGCAGCGGGTTTGTAGGCGCGATGTCGTTGCGATCGATTGTTTCCGCTCCGGCATTCCAGAACAAAAGGCGCGTTACCGTCAGAGTCTCCACGCCTTCGTCCCCGAACAAAACCTTAAGCCCCGTTAGACGAGAGCTATAACCTTCGATCAAATTGTTGCTCCTCATCGAGAAGCAAGGCTCCTTCACCCGAAGACCGATACGATAAAAGTAGTAGGCGACGGCAACGCCAATGAGGATTCCAACGACGCCAACTGTTACGCCGATGATGTCCGTGTGCATACGGTTTAGACCTAGCGAGAATCGCCCTTGAGAGGCTTACTTACATTGAGGTGGAGGAGCCGGGACATGGGGTAGGGGGATTTTTCGAAGACCTTAGAGAGAGGGCAGTGCTTTTGGAAGGAGAAAGTCTAAGGCGGAACTGGAGTTCCGGAGACAAGTGCGTTCCCAAACGGAGTTTGGGAACGAGGGTGAAAGGTCACAACGATCAGAAAGGAATTCCTTGGCGGCCTTGGTGTCCTTCGGGTGAGGAACCCGCCTTCGGAGGACTACGGCGCGGCATGGATTGCATATCGAATGAAATGCTTGCCGCAGGCTGACGCCTGATACCTATTCACACCGTGACGAGAGGATTGCGGCTGGGGGTTAATATCGATCATGTGGCGACGCTGCGGCAGGCGCGCTACGCGACGATGCCGGAATCGAAGAACGCGGAGCCGGACCCGATCGCGATCGCGGGAATTTGTGAGAGGGCGGGGGCGCACGGGATCACGGCGCATCTCCGGGCGGACCGCCGTCATATCCAGGACCGCGATATCGAGCGGCTCCGGGATTCAGTCGTGACGAAGCTAAACCTCGAGCTGGGTAACACGCCGGAGATCGTGGATATCGCGCTCCGGATTTTGCCGGACGAAGTTTGTCTGGTCCCGGAGAAACGCCAGGAGGTGACGACCGAAGGCGGGCTGGACGTGATCGCGCACAGCAACGAGCTGGCGACGACGGTGAAACGGTTCCACGCGGCCGGGGTGCGGGTGAGTTTGTTCATCGATCCGATGCTGGAACAGATCGATGCGGCGGCGGAATTAAGCGTCGATATCGTCGAGCTGCACACCGGCAAGCTGGCGAACGCGTTTGCGGAAAAGATCGCGCAACAGGAATTGGAACGGCTCCGCGCGGCGGCCGACGCGGCAGATAGCGCCAAGCTCCAGGTTAACGCCGGGCATGGGATCAACTACCGGAACATGGCGCTCATCCACAAAATCCCGCACCTGGTGGAGCTCAACATCGGGCACTCGATCGTGGCGCGGTCGGTGTTTGTGGGATTCGCTGCGGCCGTGAGGGAGATGCTGGGGCTGATGGAGGGATATCGCGGGTGAAGAATGACGAATTCCGAATGACGAATGACGAAGGAATGACGAAGCGCGAAAAATGACGGCCGCTGTCTGGGGTTTCGGATTTGGACCCGCCAATGCGGGATTGGAGCTTGGAGCTTGGGATTTGGAGCTTCTCGCGGTTCATCGCGAGTTATGAGCGTGCTCGGGATCGGAGTAGACCTGGTGGAGAACGCGCGGATCGAACATTCCCTCGACAGGTTTGGTGAACGTTTTCTCCAGCGCGTGTTCACCGCTGGCGAGATCGAGTATTCGCAATCGATGAAATACCCGGCGCGTCATCTGGCGGCGCGGTTCGCGGCGAAGGAAGCGGTCTCAAAGGCATTTGGAACCGGGATTGGAAAATCGATGGGCTGGAAGGATATCGACGTGCGGCGAAAAGAGAGCGGCGAGCCGTACGTTATCCTGGAAGGCGGGGCGAAGAAGTTGGCGGAGGAACGCGGAGTTTCGAAGGTATCAATCTCGTTGAGCCACACCGAGCATCACGCGATGGCCGTGATCGTCGTGGAGGGGTTGTAGCCGGGATCGCTGATCCCGGCCGAGAAAACGCCCCGACCACGGGCCGGGATCACCGATCCCGGCTACAACGAAACGAGAGGCGTCAGTCTTTCGGCTTTTCGCGGCCCTCGACCCAGCGGACTTTGTCGGTCGCAAATTTCTCCAACGCGTGGTCGTAGAGCTTCAAGAGTGATTCCTCGGCCGGGACCAGATCGTTGAGGAAAAAGCTGATCGAGCGGGTGAGGTCCTTGGTGTAAGCGGGAGAGTCGCGATCGGACCGGGGCGCGCCCAGGGCGGTGAGGAAGCCGTCGTTTCGTCTCTGGATTGCATCCTGGAGCTGATAGATATCGGTAAGGGCGAGAACGAACTCCGGCGGCAGTTGCATGAGGGTGGCGGTGCCGGAGAGCATCCGCCAGGCGGAATCGCGCAAGGGCGTGGGATGCATGCCGCTGTCGAAGAAAGTCGCGGGGTCCTTCAGGTTTTCCTCATACGCTTTCCGGTATTCGGCCTGGAGGGTCCGATGATACGGGAGGTGCTTGTCGGCCAGGAGCAATTGCCGGTTCGCCGCGATTTCGTTGGCGAAGGCGGCCCGGGCTTCGGCCACGCGTTTGGCGAGGGCACGCGAGTCCTGCCAGTTGTTGACCGCGAGCGCGGCCAGGATGCTGAGCACGATCATGATCGGCTGGATGATCAATTGCGAGAGCCAGGGCCGGTCTTTCATGCTGAGAATCTAGCTTGGCAACACGGCGCGGAGTTTGTCGAATTGAAAAACGGACGCATCACTGCGCGCAATCTTCGAGGGCATCGGGGTCGCCACTCAAGCTCGCGAGCGCTTCGCCGGCGAAATGGAGCGAGCCGGTAATGAGGATCGGTTCCGGATGGGCAAGCGCGGATTCGAGGGCGTGGGGGAACGATGGAGCGACGGAGTGGGGGAGTCCCAAGTCGAAGACGTGGGGGACCAGTTCGTCCGGCGGCAAGGCCCGCACGGTGCGAATGCGTGGCAGGATGAAACGCGCGGCGATCGGCGCAAGCGAGTGGCAAATGTCGCTCGCATTTTTCTCGCGGAGGACGGCGAGAATGATCGTGGCCCGCTTTTCGCCAAATTGTTCCCGCCAGGTTTCGGCGAGGACCTGGGCGCCCGCGGGATTGTGGGCGCCGTCGATTACGATTCGATCCTCCCAGCGTTGGAAACGGGCGGGCCACTCGACTTCGGCGAGGCCGCGAGTGATCGCGTCGTCGGACACTTCGACATTGCCGACGCGCAACGTGGCAACGGCGAGAGCGGCGTTTTGTTGTTGATGTTCTCCAGCCAGGGCGATCTTCGATCGGCGGTCATAGACCGCCGCTACAAATTCGAGTGGCGATTCACACTCTGTCGCCCGTGCGCGAACGACCTTCTCGGCCGGCGGCAACTGGGCGGCAGAAACAACCGGCACCTTCGTCTTGATTATCCCGGCCTTCTCCGAGGCAATGGCTTCCAGCGTATCACCCAGCCATTTTTCGTGGTCGAAACCGATCGGGGTGAGCACGGAAACGATCGGTGTCAGCGCGTTGGTGGCGTCGAGCCGGCCGCCCAAACCAGTCTCGAGCACGATCAATTCGCATTCGTGTTTCTTGAAATGGTCCAACGCCAGTGCGGTCGTGATTTCGAAGAACGTCGGGTGCGGATCCCAGGCTTGCACCATTTCGCGGATGGCCGTCAGTCCCGCAGCGACCTCACCAGTCCCGATCATTTCGCCGTCGACGCGAATCCGTTCCCGATAGGTCACGAGATGCGGGGAGGTGAAAAGGCCGGTCCGATACCCGGCCGCGCGGCAGATCGAATCGATCATGGCGCAGACCGAGCCTTTGCCGTTGGTGCCGGCGACGTGAATAATTCGCTGGCCGCCGGCCGGAACATTCAGCTCGCGGAGGAGCCGCTGGACGTTCTCGAGCCCGAGCTTAATCCCGAAGCGCTGCGTTCCGTAAAGCCAGGCGAGCGCTTCCGAGTAGGTCACTGCGTCGTCGAGAAGAATCCGAGAAAGTCCGCGATCTCGGACCGCATCTTTTTGCGATGGACGATCCGATCGATCAGGCCGTGTTCTTCGAGGAACTCAGCGGTTTGAAAGCGCTCCGGCAAATCCTGGTGGGTGGTTTCCTTGATTACCCGCGGGCCGGCGAATCCGATCATGCTTTTGGGTTCGGCCAGGATGACGTCGCCTAACGAGGCGAAGCTCGCCATCACGCCGGCAGTGGTGGGATTCGTGAGAACGGAAATGTAAGGGAGCCGCTCGCTCGCATGGCGGGCGAGGGCGCCGCTCGTCTTGGCCATCTGCATCAGGCTCAGCATCCCTTCATACATGCGCGCGCCACCGGACGCGGAGACGATGATGACGGCGCAACGGTTCGCGGTCCCGTACTCGATCGCGCGGGTGATGCGCTCGCCAACGACCGAGCCCATGGTGGCCGCGAGGAAACTGAAATCCATGACGGCCAGCGAGACTTTGTAGCCTTCGATCATTCCGTGCCCGCTCAAAACGGCGTCGGTGAGACCGGTGGCGTCCTGATATTTCTTGAGCCGGTCCTTGTAGGTGGCGACGCCCTGGAACTGGAGCGTGTCGACCGAACGCAGATGAGCGTCGCGTTCGACGAAGCTGTCGGGATCGAGCAATTGCCCGATCCGTTCCTTGGCGGACTGGTAAAAGTGATGGTCGCAATGCGGACAAACGCGCTGGTTCTGGGCGAGCTCGATCTCATGGACGACCTGCGAGCAGCCCGGGCATTTCTGCCACAGGCCCTGCGGAATCTCGCGTTTTCTTCGCGACGCCTTAAGGGCTGGTCGTTTGAAGATGGCCATGGGGTCAGGCCCGCGCCGCGGTTGCCGCATGCACGGAGACGGCGCCGGCCGCTCGCAGGATGCGGGCGCATTCGCTGAGGGTCGAGCCGGTGGTTAATACATCGTCGATCAGGAGCACGTGCAACTCTCGCACGTCCTCGTTTTTTCGTAAACGAAAGGCGCCATGCAAATTTTCCATGCGTTCGGCGCGGTCGTAGGCGGTCTGGGTGGTGGTGTAACGAATGCGCTCCAGGGCCGGGCGCAACGGAATGGCCGCTGATGCCGCCAGCCGCTCGGCCAGAAGCGCCGCCTGGTTGAAGCCGCGCTCGCGTTCGCGGGCCGGATGGAGTGGGACCGGAACGGCGAGATCGAAATGCCGTCCGCGCAGACGCGGATCGTCGAGGCTTTCGCCGAGCCATTGCGCGATCGGATGGCGGAGGTGGCGTTGCTTCCCGTACTTGAATTGGTGCAGAACGTTGCGGACGAGGCCGCGGCTGCGATAGGCCGCCACCGCGCAGTCGAAATGCAGAATGCGATGTTCGCAATTGGCGCAGCTGAAGGTTTGGGTGATGGCGCCGGCAAAAGGCTCGGAGCATTTCGCGCAGAACGGCGGGACGATGCGCGGCGCACGTTCGCGGCAGTCGCCACAGAGATACTCGGAACGCTCGACGTTGGCCGCGCAAACGACGCACGTCGCCGGATAGAAGAGCGAAGCCGCGGCCTCAACGATCCTGGACGGGGCGAGGGGAGGCATAATTCAACCAGGCTCTGAGCAAGGCCCAGCTCAGGAAACAGGCGGCCAGCGGGACCAATCCAATGAGCAAATTCTTTCCGATCCACGGAAGCGCGGGCATTTCGCGGCGGGCGATTTTGCCGAAGGTTTCGCTGGCCAGAATCCATCCGGCGTGGAGGCCGATCGGCAGCCAGAGCGAACGGGTCGAGAGGCGGGCATGGGCCAGAACAATCCCGATGACGAAGAGGGTGCTAAATCCGCCCAGGACCAGCATGGGTTCGGAGAATTGATCGAAAGAGTGGCCTAACGAGACGAAGCCGGAGAACCAGCTCACCGTCGGGCTGGTTTCGTCCGGCGCTTTGAGGAAATGGACGATTGAGAAAATGGCCGCGCTAATCGCGATGGCTTTCCACGGCCGCAGGCTCCTGAGCAAAACGCCGAGGAACAGCCCGCGGAAAAGCGTTTCTTCAATCAGCGGGACGACGGCCGCCGCCGGGAGCGCCATGGCGGCGGCGCTCCACGAGGGATTGGCGCGAAGCGAATAAAAGCCGCGAGCGACGAGAAAGATTTCGGACAAGAGGACCGGGAGCGTGGAAAGAAGAAAGCCGGCGGCCACGTCACGCAGCCAGCGGCGATTCGGCTCGAGACCCAGGTCGCGGCGGTCCCTGATTCCCGCCCAACGCAGGAGTGGCCAGAGAAAGACGAGCGCGCCGAGGAGAAGCGCCCGATGGAAGAACGATTCGAAATCGAAACCGGCCAGGGCCGGGAAAATTCCATGGGCCGCGAGTCCCTGGCCGGTCCAGAACAGGAGAGGCGCGGCCAGGGCGCCGAAAAGAATCGTGGCGATGAAATAGGCGACTAATCTGGCTGCGTCCTTCAAGCGGCTAATGTAAGATTCGGCCCGGATGCGCAGTCAACACATATGGACCGAGAAAGACGGCGACGGCCGGAAGCGCGAGGTCCGGGCCACGAAGTTCGGGGGCGCCTGGAGGCTCCAGTCGAAATTCGCCGATGAATCCGATTGGACCTATTACGACCGGCCGCTGGTCGACGATCTCCTGAAGTTGAAAGACATCGTCTTCCGGAAATATCAACGCCGGCGGGCGTCGGCCGAAGATCTCCAATCGATCGAAAAGCTCTTGCGCTCCTACGCCACGCAATGACTGGGCGGGCGAAGCCGAAAAAAGCGCGGCTCGACGTGGCGCTGGTCGAGCGCGGTTTTTTCCCGAGCCGCGAACAGGCGCAGCGCGCAATCATGGCCGGCGAAGTGCGGGTGGGGGACGCGGTCATCGACAAAGCGTCGGTCCAGGTGGCGTCCGATGCCACGCTGCTCGTGGATGCGGGCACGCGCTACGTCGGCCGGGGCGGAACAAAACTCGAGGGCGCCCTCCGGCATTTTGGAATTTCGGTCAGCGCCAGGACGGCGCTCGATATCGGCGCGTCGACGGGAGGGTTCACCGATTGTCTGCTTCAGCACGGCGCGAACAAAGTTTACGCGATCGACGTCGGCCACGGACAGCTCGCCTGGAAAATTCGGAACGATCCGCGCGTCGTCGTTCGCGAAAAATTGAATGCGCGTTTTCTGACCCGCGCCGATGTTCCCGAACCCGTGGACCTTTGCGTGATCGACGTTTCCTTTATTTCCCTGACTTTGATCTTGCCGAACGCCTTCGAGTTGGTAACTCCCAACGGGATGATCCTCGCGCTGATCAAACCGCAATTTGAGCTCGAGGCGTCCGACGTCGGGCGCGGCGGGATCGTGCGCGACCCGGCGTTGCATGAGAAGGCGCAGGAGAAAATTCGGCAGTTCGGCCTCAACGCCGGTCACGAAATGATCGGGCTTGTTCCCTCCGAAATTACCGGCACCGATGGCAACCAGGAATTTTTCGCATGCGCCCGAAAACGATCGGCCTGATCGCGCACACCGGTAAAGCGGGGGTCGCGGAACTAACCCGGACGCTGGCGGCCGATCTCGAGCGCGCCGGCCTCAAGGTGTTGCTGGAAACGGAAACGGCCGCCTTAGCCGGGATGCCGGCGGGGCGCGCCAGCGCGGAGCTCGGGCGCGAGGCGGAATTGCTCGTCGTGCTGGGCGGCGACGGCACCATTCTCCATTTGGTGGGCCAGCTCGGCGACAACATCAAGCCGGTGTTCGGCATCAACGTGGGCGCACTGGGATTCCTGACCTGCGCCAATTCGAGCGCGTCGGCCGAGGCTGTCGAATGCATCGCGAAAGGCGAGATGGTTTTCAGCGAACGGACCTTGCTGGACGTGACGGTGCAAATGCCGAACACCACGACGTCGAGCATGACCGGCCTGAACGACGTCGTGCTCAGCCGCGGCGAGGTGTCGCGCCTGGTGCGCCTGAAGGCAAGCGTGAATGGAGAGGTGCTGACAGAATTCAACGCCGACGGCCTGATCGTCGCCACGCCCACCGGGTCTACCGCGTATTCGCTCTCCGCCGGCGGCCCGATCCTGGCGCCGCAATCGGGCGCGTTCGTCATCACCCCGATTTGCCCGCATGTGCTGACCAATCGCTCCATCATCGTGGACGAAGACGCCGTCATCGAAGTCGAAGTGACCGAACCCGAGTATCCGGTCTTCCTGACGGTCGACGGGCGCGAACCGCTCCGCATCGAAACTGGGACAACGGTTCGGATCAAAAAGTCGGCTCGGTCGCTGCCGCTCGCGTCGTTGCCGGGCGTCTCTTTTTTCGGGGTCGTCCGGCAGAAACTAAAATGGAGCGGCAGTAATATCTAGAGCCCGACCAGGCGCGAAGCCGGGCAGCTTTCTCGAGCTGATCAAACTCTCACCAGCTCGAGGCCCTACTTCTGGATGTTGTAGACTTCGATAACCCCGGTACCAGGCGCGCCGGTCGCGCTGCTCAGGATCGCCGTGAACGTGCCGCCGCGAAGGTTGATCAGAATCGCCGATTCCTTGTCATCCGTCGGAACGAGACGAACGCCCGTGATCGCATCCTGCTGGGTGTCTTTCCAGTCGTTGTTCGAGGTGATCAAGGTGCCCGACGCGTCGCGCAATTCCAAGAACGGGTCCGCCAGGGGATTCGCGACGCCGAACGCCGAAAGAGAGGGGCCCAGCCCGCGAATCACCATGGTTGTGCCAACGGGTCCTGTGCCGCCGACCACGAAGCCAGCGATCAAAACGTCGTTGCCACCCTGGACCAGGCCGCGAGTGCTCATGTTAAGAAGATGATGCTGCGCGGGCTCGACCGCCACGAACGCCGGCGTGTTGAAGTTGCTCGCGAAGACCGTGCTCTTAACGCCGTCCGGCGTGTAACGAAGGGTGGCGCCATTCTCGTTATCGGCCACGATCAGGTTTCCATTCGCCTCGAAAGCGATGCCGTAGGGCCGGCCGATGCCGCTTGCGAACGTCGATTTCGTTCCGTCCGGCGCGAACTTGAAAATGTTGCCGCTGCCAGAGTCCGCTTCGAAAAGATTGCCGGCGGCGTCGACCGCGAGTCCGGCCGGGAAACTCAATCCGCTCGCGAACACCGTCTTGGTTCCGCTCGGCGTGAACTTGTTGATCTTGCCGCCGTTAAAATCCGAGGCGTACAGGTTCCCGTTGTTGTCGAAAGCCAGGCCGGCCGAAGCGCCCGTGTTGGCCGCAAACGTCGTCTTGGTCCCGTCCGGGCCGAACTTCGTGATGTCGCCGCTTCCGGCCTCGGAGACGTAGAGAGAGCCGGCCGTGTCCAAGGCGACGCCGCTCGGAGAATTCAAATTGGCGGCGAAAGTGGCACCGCCTGCATCTGGAACGGTGAACACGATGACCGCGTTCTTGCCCGGGTCCGCGACGTAAAGATGGCCGTTGCCGTCGAACACGAGGCCCTTGGGATTCGTCAACCCGGTCGCAAACGTTCCTGGGCTTCCGCCGAATGTTCTGAACCGGAGAATGTTGCCCTCGTTCGTCTCGAGGATGTCGCCGACCGCGCCGGACGCGCTCTGGCTCAGGAAAGGTGTCGCCAACAGGGCAGCGGCGAACAGGGACGGCAAAAGAGTCTTCTTCATGGTGTGCTAATTCGGAGTTTCCAATGTCCCGAGCACTGGCTGCTCGTCAACATTCGAATACGGAAAACGTAAGAAACTCCGGCCGCCGCTTTTTGTTGTGCGCTCATTTCCAGTTCCGCAGCGCAGGCCGATCAGCGGCCGAGCCGCCGCCCGAACTTCACTTGTCCATCCGAAAGGTGCCAGATCGATCCTACGCGCCGTCCCACAGCGAGTTGAACGTCTTTTTACGTCGAGAATTTACTCAGTAACCCCGTAGCCATGCGCGCCGATCGTAGTTGGTCTATTCGAGGGCCAGCTTGCCTTCGCGCATACGGCCGGGTTCCGCCATCTACACTTCATAGATCATCAGCGCCGTGATGACCACCGCATGAATCCAGACCAGGATCACCATGGCCATTCGCAGGTTCGCCGACGCGTAGGTGTCGCCTTCGTTTTTTCGATACGCGAACAGCGTCTTCCGACTTCTGAAGATAACGATTCCAGCCCCAATGATGACCACTTCCAGCAAAGCGAAGAACACCTTCAACCCAACCGCTGAAGACGGACCGGAACGCCCAAAGGCCAGGAACTCGTCCATAAAGATCATTCGCCGCTGGCGCACCGGGCGGCTGCTCCGCGAAGGAGGGCGATGAAATCCACATTCAATGGAAGACAACACCATTAAATTTCATATGACATATATTGTCTGATGTTGTTGAAGTGGTCGAGACTGCAACCGGGACCCCCCGCGGCGGTTATTCCGGCGGTTTGGCCGGGATCGAGATTCGGGCAGCCTCCCTGTGTGGATCAACGCGCAGTCGAGCGCGGGATGAATTTGGCGAGGCCGAATTCTTCGTGGCTAAGCTGAGCGGCGCGATCGGCGTCCTGGCCGTCGATGATGACGGCGATTTTGATTTCGGAGGTCGAGATCAATTGAATGTTAATGCCGCCTTTCCCCAGACAATCGAACAGCCGCGCCGCGACCCCGGAATGCGAGCGCATCCCGATCCCGACGACGCTCAGCTTCGCGACGCCCGCTTTCGTGATGAGGCCGGCGGCCCGCACCTCTTTGACCAGCGGCGTGAGCAGTTCGGTGGCGGCAGCCAGATCGTTCTCGTGAATCGTAAAGGAAACGTCGGTCGTGCCGTGCTCGGAGACGCTCTGAACGATCATGTCGACGCTGATGTTTCCGCGCGCGATCGCGGAAAAAATGCGGCCGGCGATCCCGGGCTCGTCGCGGACATCGTCCACGGTGACTTTCGCCTGGTTGCGCTCCAGGCTCACCCCGCGGATGACAACGTCTTCCATGTTGGCGGTCTCTTCCTTCGCGATCGTGCCCGGGGCGTCCTTGAGGCTCGAGCGCACTTCGAATTCGACTCCGAACTTCTTCGCGAACTCGACGGCGCGTGATTGCATCACCTTTGAGCCGGACCCCGCCATCTCGAGGAGTTCGTCGTAGGAAACTTCGTCGATCTTGCGCGCTTCGGAAACGACGCGCGGGTCGCAGGTGAAGACGCCGTCGACGTCGGTCAGGATCTGACATTCGTCGGCGCTGAGCGCGCCGGCGAGCGCGATCGCGGTCAAGTCGGAGCCGCCGCGGCCCAGCGTGGTCGTTTCGCCGTCGGCGTCCTGCCCCTGGAATCCGGCGACGATGACGATGTAATCCTCGGAAAGCAGCGCGTGGATCTGGCGCGGCGTGATGTTGGCAATCTTGGCCCGCGTATGGGCGCGATCGGTCAGGATGCCGGCTTCGGCGCCGGTGAGCGAAATGGCTTTGCCGCCGAGCGCGTTGATGGCCATGGCGGTGAGCGCCATCGCAGCCTGCTCGCCCGTGGCCAGCAGTACATCCATTTCCCGCTCGGTCGGCTGGGGCGCGGTTTCGCGCGCGAGCTTGATCAGGTTGTCAGTCACCCCGCCCATCGCGGAAATGACAGCGACGACGCGGCAGCCCTCTTTCTGCGTTTCCAGAATACGGCGGGCCACGTTCCGGATGCGCTCGGGCGAACCGACCGACGTGCCGCCGTATTTCTGGACGATCAGGCGCATGGCGCGACCGGCGCGGACTGATGGCGAAGAATCACGGCGGATGGTTTCGCTTATGTGGGGCGGCTGTCAACTCAGCTAAAACCGATCGCGCGCAGGACCGCTTCCTCATTCGCCGCGACGGTTTCCAAATTGGCCGCGTCCGGCGCGACAATGTCCGGATCTTTCAGGCCGTGTCCGGTGACCGTGCAAACGATCCGGCTGCCTTGCCGGATTTGCGCGAACGAATACGCCGGGTGCCGGGCGGCGTCGCAACATTTCATCAGGCCCGCGATCGGCGCGGCGCTCGCGGGTTCGACGAAGATTCCCTCGTGCCTGGCCAGCCAGCGCTGCGCATCGAGGATTTCGGCGTCGGTCACGATATCGATGGCGCCTTTGGAATCCGCGAGCGCGGCGCTCGCGGCTTTCCAGCTCGCGGGATTTCCAATCCGAATCGCGGACGCGGCCGTTTCCGGATTTTCGATAACGCGTCCGTGGAAAATGGGCGCGGCGCCGGCCGCCTGGAAACCGAGCATCGCCGGCAACGTCGTCGATCTTCCCACGCGCCGATATTCCCCGTAGCCAGCCCAGTAGGCGGTGATGTTCCCCGCGTTGCCAACTGGCAACAGATGAAACGCCGGCGCGTCTCCGAGATCGTCGACGATCTCGAACGGAGCCGACATCTGGCCGGCAATGCGGTCCGGGTTGATCGAATTGACGACCGCGAAATCGTCGCGCTCGCCGAGTTTGCGCACGAGCACGAGCGCGTCGTCGAAGTTGCCATCGATCGCGACGACGGTGGCGCCGTAGGCAAACGCCTGGATGAGTTTGCCGCGCGCGATTTTCCCCGCCGGCAGAACGACGACGCAACGGAGCCCGGCGCGAGCCGCGTAGGCCGCGGCGGAAGCAGAGGTGTTTCCAGTCGACGCGCAAATGAGGGCCGCCACGCCGCCTTCCACGGCCTTGGAAACGGCGACGGTCATGCCACGGTCCTTGAAGGAGCCCGTAGGATTGAGGCCTTCGTATTTCAGAAAAACTTCGCAGTCGCGTCCGACGATCGCGCTAAGGCGCGGCGAAAAAATCAGGGGCGTGCCGCCTTCGCCTAACGACACGATGGGCGTCGCGGAGGAGACGGGCAGGAATTCGCGGTAACGCGCGATGATTCCCCTGCCCCGTGGCGGATCGGCGATTTCATTCGGCGCGTTCACTTTCAACAAGTGTCGCAATGAGCTGCCTTTTACAAGGAGCGGCGGTTTGAAACCGCCGTCTTCGCTTCTCTGAAGCGGCCCCGCTGCAAAAACTCAGACGGCGGTGTAGACACCGCCGCTCCTTGGTTGCTGCGAGCTGCGAAACGAAAGTTGCCGCTGCGAGTTTGCGAGTTGAGTGTTGGCCCGTTTCGATAAACCGTCTTCGCTTCCGCCATGCCCGAGCTCAGCAAAAAAGATAAACTGCGTCTGCTCACGATTCTGCTCGAGAGCCGGCACGGTGATTTGCGTGAGCAGAACCTGAATCGGCAGGGCAAAGGGCATTTCCACGTTTCCGGGATGGGGCATGAAGGTCTCGCGGGCCTCGGCATCGCGCTGGTGGAAGGCGATTACATTGCGCCGTATTACCGCGATCGCGCGCTGGTCCTGGGCCGCGGCGTCGCGTCGCGCGAGTTGGCTCTCGATTATTTCGCGAAGCGCAAAGGCCAAAGCCACGGCCGCCAGATGCCGTCGCATTACAGTTATGCCGCGCGCGGAATCTGGAGCGTCCCCACCCCGACCGGCTCCCAGCTGCTTCCCGCGTGCGGAATCGGGTGGGGAATTCGGCTCGACAACAAACCGAACGTCGTCGTCACCACGATTGGCGATGCCGCCACGCGGCAGGGTGATTTCTTCGAAGCGATTTGTTTCGCGAAAGAGCGGAAACTGCCGGTGCTGTTCGTCGTCGAGGACAACAAATACGGGATCAGCAGTCCCACCCGGAAAATCAATCCGCGCGCGCTCGAAGTTCTCC
The DNA here is from genome assembly GCA_035941675.1 of Chthoniobacterales bacterium. Taxonomy (GTDB): domain Bacteria; phylum Verrucomicrobiota; class Verrucomicrobiia; order Chthoniobacterales; family UBA10450; genus AV80. Next base: position 30,314 of record DASZDT010000021.1, on the reverse strand, counting down.
AGCCTAACGACTGGCAGGAAGTGGACGGAAGCGACGTCCAGCAAATCTACGACGCGGGCGCGAAGGCTTTCGAATCGATGCGGGCCGGCGGCGGACCGGTTTTCCTTTGGGTGAACATGGAACGGCTCTCGAGCCACACCAGTTCCGACGATCACAAACTTTATCGCAGCGCGGAGGAACTCGCCGAGGGCGAAAAATGCGATCCGTTGAAGCGCTGGAGCGAACAACTGACGGCGGACGGCGTCCTCAGCGCCGACGAATACGCGAAGCTCGACCAGGAAATCAAGGAGCGCATCCGGAGCGAATTCGCGGAAGCGGAGCGCGCCGAAGATCCGTCGGCGGACGAACTCAAATTGCAGGTCACCGGCGAACTGCCGCAACTCGATGACGAAGTTCTGCCGCCGGGCAAATATCGGATCGGCGATACGATCAACAAAACGCTGCGGCTCGGGCTGAAGGCGAGCGGCGACCGAATCATCTTCGGCGAGGACGTCGAAGATCCGAAGGGCGGCGTGTTTCGCCTGACCCAGAAGCTGTCGACGGAATTTCCGACACAGGTTTACAACTCGCCGCTGGCGGAATCGACGATCCTCGGCGTCGCGTGCGGTCTGGCGTCGTACGGCAAGCGGCCGGTGTTCGAATTGCAATTCATCGACTTCATCGGTCCGGCCTGGAACCAATTGGTCACCAACCTGTCGACCTTGCGCTGGCGCTCGTTCGGCACCTGGACTTGTCCGGTCGTGATCTACGCACCGTACGGCGCCTATTTGCCGGGCGGAAGTTTATGGCACAGCCAGGCCAACGAAGCGGCGCTCGCGCATTATCCCGGAATCAACGTCGCCATCCCGAGCACGCCCGAGGACGCCGCGGGGCTGCTCTGGACCGCGATGCACTGCGAAGATCCGACGTTTGTCCTGGTCCCGAAACATCTGCTTTGGGCGGAACACGAATCGGTCGAACCGGTGCGAGCCGTGCCGTTAGGTGTGGCGCGAAAACGAAAAGCCGGGTCCGAGGTCACGCTCGTGGCGTGGGGCAACACGGTCGAGAAATCACTCGAAGCGCTCGATGAAATTGGCGACGAGATCAGCGTCGACCTGCTCGATCTGCGCTCGATCGTTCCCTGGGACCGCGCCGCCATCGAGGAATCCGTCTCGCGCACCGGGCGCCTCGTCGTTGTCCAGGAAGACAGCGAAAATTGCAGCGTCGGCCAGATGATCGTCGCCCATCTCATGGGACAACCGGACATCTGGAGCGAACTGATGGCGCCGCCGATTTTGGTGAGCAAGACCAACGTGATGATCGGCTACAACCCGATCTACGAATACGCCGCTCTGCCCGATGTGAAACGAATCGTGGCCGCGCTCCGTCGTTCGATGTCGACCGCCGCAGCGCCCCGCATTGTAGCCGGGATCGCTGATCCCGGCCGCGGCGAAACCAAATCATCGCCCGTGAAAAAGCCTGCCGGGATCACCGATCCCGGCTACAACAGGAGCATGGGCTCCCAGAAAATCGTGGTGCCGATCATGGGCGAAGGGATTCGCAACGCGAAGGTGGTGACGTTGCTCAAGAAGCCGGGCGACGCGATCGCGCTCGACGATCCGCTTTGCGAAGTCGAGACCGACAAGGCGGTGTATCCGATCGAATCGTCGTTCGCCGGAACGATGGGCGAATGGATGACGGAAGTCGGAGCGACGGTCGATATCGGCCAGGAGCTGGGCACGATTTTGACCGAAGGCGATGCCTGGGACGAGCAAATGGAAGCGGCGGCGGAAGTTTCACCGGACCGCAACGGCGACTCCGCTACGTCTTCGCCCGAAAAGTCCACGCGGGTTCCGCTTCAAAAATCAGCGAGCGCTGCGATTGAACCCGCGCTCTCCCCCACGATCGTTCGCAAGCTTGGCCGCGTCGTCCCGGTGAACCTGCAGATCGATGCGCGTTGGGACGCGATCCGCTCGGCGCGCGAGCTCAGCAAGAAAACCGACGGTGAGAACGCGGCGTCGCCGTCGGTCATGGTTGCCTGGGCCGTCGTGCGGGCGATGGAAAAGCACGCACCGTTTCGCCGGATCATCCTGGAAGACGATCGGATTGAGCAGAAGGACGAGTTCGATCTCGGCATTGCGGTGGCGCTCGAGGACGATCGCCTTGCAACCGCGGTCGTAACCGGAGCCGCTCAGCGCGACTGGCCGGATTTCCTGAGGCGTTATAACGAAACCGTCGCGGAGACGCGCACCGGCCGCGTCGACGCGATGAACGCGCCGCTCGTGATCAGCAGCCTCGGCGCCTTCGGCGTGCGCGCCGCCGCGCCGATCGTCGTCCCGCCGTCCGTTGCGACGCTCTTCGTCGGTTCCGCGCATTACGAAACCATCGCAGACGGAAAGAAGACCGCGCCGGCGGAAGTGATTACTCTCTCATTGACGTTCGATCACCGCGTCGTGAACGGCGCCGGCGCCGCGAACTTCGTCCACGAAATCAAGCAGGTCATCGAGACCTTCGCCGTGCCCAAGCCCGTGATCAGGTAGCACAGGCGTCTCGCCTGTGGGGATGACAGGCATGCTTGCCTGTCGATTGGCCAATCAACACAGAACGGGCGAGACGCCCGTTCGCCCCACAGGCAAGATGCCTGTGCTACTTCGCGGCCTGAATATATTTCGCGACCTGTTCCTCCAGGATGTCGAGCGGCAACGCCCCGTTCTTGAGGACGGCATCGTGGAACTGGCGCTGATCGAATTTCGTTCCGAGCTCGGCCTGGGCGCGTTTTCGTAGTTCCTGGATTTTCAGCATCCCGACTTTGTAGGCGCACGCCTGGCCGGGATTGACGATGTAACGCTCGATCTCGGCCGTGACTTCTTTTTCGCCCATCCCGGTTTTGTCGCGCATATAGGTGATCGCCTGCTCACGCGGCCAGCGTTTCGCGTGAATGCCGGTATCGACGACGAGACGGACGGCGCGGAAAAGTTCCGCCTGCAACCGGCCGAGATCGCCGAAGGGATCGCCCTCGTACCAGCCCGCCTCTTTCGCGAGCCATTCGGTGTAGAGCGCCCAGCCTTCCGAATAGGCGGTGAACGGAATCAGCTTCCGGAATTGCGGCAGGCCTTTCAACTCCTGGGCGGTCGCGATCTGCCAGTGATGGCCCGGCACGCCTTCGTGATAGGCGAGGGTGCGCATGCTCCATTTCGAGATCTCGTTCATGTCGCGCAGGTTCGCGTAGAAAACTCCGGGGCGCGTGCCGTCCATCGACGCGGGATTGTAATAGGCGCCGGCCGAAGTCGCTTCCTTGAAGACGGGGACGCGCTGCACTTCCACCTTCGCTTTCGGGACGGTCGCGAACAGGAGCTTGGAACGTTCGATCGCGTCGTTGATCAGCCGCGTGTATTCGGCGAGCGCATCCGCGCGGCCTTTGTCGTCGTTCGGAAAAAGAAAGCGCGGGTCCTTGCCCAGCGCCGCCATCGCTTCGCCAATCGGCCGGCCCGCGAAGCCATTCGCGTCCAGGAGCGTCCGCATTTCGGCTTCGATGCGCGCTACTTCGCGCAGGCCGAGGTCGTGGATTTCCTGCGGGTTGAGGGTCGTGGTTGTGTTTCGCCGCAACGCATAGGCATAAAACGCCTCGCCGTCCGGAAGTTTCCAGACGCCGTCGTCCGTGGTGGTCTTCGGCAGGACGCCGTTGAAATAATCGATCAGCCTGTGATACGCGGGATAAACGTTGTCCGTGATCGCGGTTTCGATCCGCTTTTGGAACATGCCGCGCTGTTCGTCGTTGAAGTCCCCGATCTTGGCGACACGCGTTTTGAAAGAGGCGGCCAGAATATTTTCGGCCGCCGGCTGAGCGACGAAGTTGTTCATCTCGGCCAGGACTTTTTCCACGACGAAACGCGGCGGCAGAATTCCCTTTTGCTCGCGAACCTTCAGGCTCTCGATCAACTGGTCGAATTTCGGGCCGACGGCGATCAGGCGCTGCCGGTAATACTCGCAGTCCCGCGGAGCGAGGAGCCGGTGAATGTTCGCCATGAACGACGGGAATTCGTTCTGGACGCCGAAAAGCTGGTTCACGGGATAATTGTGCCACTGATATTTTTCGCCCTCGATCTGCTCGGTCAGAAACCATTCGAGAATGTGGGTCGAAAGTTTCTGGGACGCGTTCTGTTTCTCCAGCGGATAGGCGCGCAGGTCTTCCAAATCCTTTTTCGAACGATCGAACGAGCGTTGCTGATGCGCTGGCGAAGCGTCGCCCAGTCTCGCGTTATGCCCGGTGATCCCGAACCGCTCGACCAGGCCTATTGATGAGAGCAGTTCCGGTTCGTCGAAGAGAACCTCAACGAACACCTTTTCGTAAAACAGGTTGAGGCTCCAGGGCCGGAACCAGATGAGATTGACCAGAAAGACGGCGAGAACGATGACGAGGAGCGCCAAAATCGCACCGAACCACTTCAGGATGCGTCGAAACATGCGGAGAGTGTTGTCTAGCCGCCGGGGGCTCCGGTCAATATTTTATCGCGAATGAATGATGCCGAACTGAGAACCAAAAACCTGCGCCTGGTGCCTCACGAGCCAGCGCATCTGCGAGCCCTGATTGACGGCGCGCAGTTTTACGAACGAGCTTCCGGACTGAAGCCGGCCCGAGGACTGCGCGATTTCATTGTCTCACCCGATGTGTCGGCGGAATGGCGCGCGGCGCTGGAGAAAGCGACGCGCGCCGACCCCTGGACGTACGGCTTCGCGTTGCTGGAGCTGGAAAGTGGTGAGGTTATCGGCAACGCGAGTTTCACCGGTCCGCCGGACGCCGCGGGTGTCGTTGAGATCGCTTACGGAATTGTTCCGGATTACGAAGGACGCGGTTACGCGACCGAAGCCGCGCAGGCGCTCGTCGCTTACGCCCGGGCAGATGGCCGCGTTCGCACGATTCTCGCGCACACTCTGCCGGCTCGAAACGCCTCGACGCGTGTCCTCGAGAAATGCGGGTTCCGACGCGCGGCGGAATTGACTCATCCGACGGACGGTTTGCTCTGGCGGTGGGAACTACTCATCGGCACGCCCTGACCGGATTTGATTCGTTAGGCTTGGAACGCCCGATGCTTTAGGAGCGTCATGCGTTTGATCTCCCAGACGAGACCCTCGCCCCGGCTGCTGACCACCGTCGCTCCGGACATGCGGGAAAAGCCGGCGGAACGCGTCAGTATGCGCTCGCGGCTGAAAAGCGTCTCTCTTTTCTCCGGCAACGGCCGCGCCATCTTCCTGGGCATCGCGCTCGGCGCCGCCTTGCTGACCATGATCAGCGTCGCCTATGTCCGCCGGACGGAAGCGCGGCGGCACGCCGAAGAAGAGCGCAAGCTATTGCCGGTCACAACCCAGAGTTTGTCCACGCCGCAACCGATCGTGGTGAAGATCAGCGCCGATTTGATCCGGGTCAGCGCGATCTCGATGGGGCATCCACGCCTCGCCATTATCAATGGGCAGCTCGTCAGTGAAGGCGAAAAAATCACTCTCCACGCGCCGACGGCATCCGTGGCCGTTACCCTCCAGGTGATCAAGATTTCCGACGGCGAGATCGAGTTGAGCGACGGCGTTCAAGTCATCAAAGCGCGACTGGAGCTGGCCCCGCTGCCGCGGCCGAAACCGTAGCACGCGGAAAATTTTTCGCGCCCAGCGCAACTTCTCGCGACGTGCCGGGTTTGCTCTTTCACAAGGCGTCCGCGAAAAGAGGCGCCGAAAATTAAAGCAACAATGAAAACACGATTGATCACAGTAACCGCCGCGTGCGCTGCCCTGTTCGCCACCGTCTCGTTCGGGCAAGCGGAGGACCCTGCGGCAAAAAACAACGACCGGCCTAACCGCTGGCATCACAAGCGGGGCAATCCCGTCGAGCATTTGACCAAAGCGCTGGAGCTGACTCCTGACCAGCAGGCGAAGGTTCAGGCCATCATGGACCAGGCGAAGCCGCAGATTAAGGCGGCCCGGCAGGAGGCGAGGCAGAAAGCCCAGGCCATTCGCGAGAATATTCGCTCGCAGATCCGCCCGATCCTGACTCCGGCTCAGCAGCAGAAGTGGGACGCCCTGCAAAAAGCGCGCGAAGACATGCGCAAAGCTCGCGATGAAATGCGCGACGCGCTCAAGCAGTAACGAACGATTGGGTTGACGGAACGAGCGGCGGTGATCGAAAGGTCGCCGCCGCTTCTCTTTTGCGTTGGCCTAACGACCGGGCAGCGGCCGGCGGCCGTTAGCTGCTCGTCGTCGATTGGGGCTGAAGCCGCGGCGGTGGATCGTCCTCGAAAGCGCGCAGAAACGAATAGCCGGAATCTGTGACCCGCTTGATCACCGCGAAAGTTTCCAAACCCTGCACCGTCTCGGAGGCCTCGATCAATCCGGCGGCCGCCATCATTTCCACTTCGCGAGCGAGCGACGCGCCGCGGACTTTGAGGAAGCCGTAGGGCTGATCGTTCGCGGCCTGCAAAAGCTCATGCACCAGGTGCAGATTCATAATGTCCCTAATAAATGAATCGTGCCCGGCTCGGCGCGCGCGGCGCTTTTTTTAGATATTAATCGTTTCTCCTATGGCAGGCAGAAAAAGTTCCTGGCCGGCGGCCCGGGCCGCTTTCATCGCCGCCTCACGATCGATCTTGATCGGCGGAAAGGTGTCGTAGTGGACTCCAATGAATTTTGTGACGCCGGCGAATTCCGCGGCGCGAATGGCATCGTCAATTCCCATCGTGAAGAAATCGCCGATCGGGAAAACCGCGAACCGCAGCTTCGTTGTTTCGCCGATCAGCTTCATGTCGAAGGTCAGCGCGGTGTCGCCCGAATAATAAAAATTTCCGTCGCTGCTTTCGACGACGAAGCCGGCAGGATTGCCGCCGTAGGAACCGTCGGGCATCGAACTGCTGTGAATGGCGCTGGTCAGTTTCACCCGCCCGAAATCCATTTTCGCCGCGCCGCCGTGATTCATCGACTGAACGTTCTTCAGGCCCTTCCCTTCGAACCACGAGCCGACTTCGTAAGGCGCGATCACTTTCGCGCCCGTCCGGTTCGCGATCTCGACGACGTCCGCGACATGATCGCCGTGGCCGTGCGAGACCAGGATGAAGTCGGCCGCGACCTTGCTCACGTCGATTTTCTTCGCGAGCGGGTTCGGTGAAATAAAGGGGTCGAACAGGAGCGTCTTGCCGCCCGCCTCAACAGCGAAACAGGCGTGGCCGTAGTAGGTGAATGTCATGGAGATAACTGAGGCGGCCGACGAATTTTATCAAGGAGCGGCGGTTTGAAACCGCCGTCTGCTTGCCCGCGAATGACGCGAATAGCCGCGAATAATGAAACAGCAGCAGTTTTGTTTCATTAGCCTTTATTCGCGTCATTCGCGGGCAAGAAAAAGGATCGGCGGTTTGGAAAGCGCCGCTCCTTGATGAAGAATCTCTTCGTGGGTTCCGAGAAAAAACCGCGCGCCATCATCCATCTCGACATGGATGCCTTTTACGCCTCGATCGAGATCCGGGACCAGCCGTCGTTGAAGGGCAAGCCGGTCGGAGTCGGTGGTGCACGCGACCGCCGCGGCGTCCTGACGACCTGCAATTATGAGGCGCGCAAGTTCGGCGTTCGCTCGGCCATGCCGACGTTCATGGCGCTGCAACGTTGTCCGCACCTGATCATCCTGCCGACGCGATTCGACGTTTACCGGAAGGAAGCCGCCGTTATTCGGGAAATCCTGTTCCGCTTCACCCCGCTGGTCGAACCGCTCTCCCTCGATGAAGCCTATCTCGACGTCAGCGATCATCCTGGCGCGCCCGGTCCGCTGGCCCAGGTCATTCGCGGTTTGATTTTCCAAAAGACAAAGTTGACGGCATCCGCCGGGATCGGGCCTAACAAGTTGATCGCGAAAATCGCAAGCGACCTGAAGAAGCCGAACGGCCAGTTCGAAGTGAAATCCGAAGATGTGCCGGCGTTCATGGAAACGCTGCCGGTCCGCAAACTGTGGGGGATCGGCGAGGTCACGGGACAGAAGCTGGAGAAAATGGGAATCGCCACGTGCGGCGACATGCAGCGCCTGTCGCGCGTCGCGTTGCAGGAGAACTTCGGAAAGTTCGGCCTCGAGCTCTACGATCTTTGCCGCGGCATCGACCACCGGCCGGTCGAGCCGGATCGTGAGCGGAAGTCGCTCAGCACCGAGGAAACTTTTTCGAGCGACCTCGAGACCCTCGCGGAATGCGAAGAGAAGCTGCCGGAATTGTTTGAGGAATTGATGGCCGACATCGCCGCCAAAGAATCGACCCGCACCATCACGAAGATTTTCGTGAAACTAAAATTCTCGGACTTCACCCGAACGACGGTGGAGCGCGCGGGATTGCAGCCGACGCTCGAGCAGTTTCGCGCCCTGCTGCACGAAGCCTTCGCTCGGACCGGGAAAGCTGTGCGGCTGATTGGCCTCGGCGTCCGCTTCGCCAGCACCGAGCAGGACGAGACGCAGTTGCCGTTGCTTTGAAATGCAGGATGACGAACGTAAACGATGACTTCGACAATGGGACTAAGAGATCTATCGGAGTGGGACGAAGATTACATTTTAGGACTGCCGACGGACGAATTCGATTGGATAGAGTATAAAGCCAGCCAAAAGTTCGCGGATCCTGCCTGGCTGCAGGATATGTCGAAGTATGTCTCCGCTTGGGGGAACTACGACGGCGGATACATAGTTTTCGGAGTCAAAGACCCGGGCGGACGGCCGTCCGCAATTGAGATCGATGGCGGCGTTTCGGTAGCCATCAAGCCAAAGCTCGGAGACTGGTTGGATGAAGTTCTCCCGCGGTTAGTCGAGCCACCTCTTCAACGGATAACAACAAAGCTAATCTATCCCAAAGCTCACGGGTCGAAAATTCTGCCGGGCCATGCTGTCATTGCGGTCAACATTCCCGAAAGCGAATTGGCGCCCCACCAAGCGCTCGATCGCAAGTATTATCAGCGCCTCGGCCGAAAGCTGAATCCGCTCAAACATCGAGCGATCCAAGACATTACTTCGCGGCGCCGACACGCTAAAATTCGCACGACCATTCGTATTCACTCAACTGGCTTCAGCGAGCCCTCGATGTTTTGGAAAGTTGAAAACGTTGGACGAGTACTCGCGTTGCATTGGAAGGTCGTGATCCGCTTTCCCACGGAGATCAATGGCCAGGGCATCCTCTTCAAGGAGGAGAAATGTGTTATTGGCGAAACTGACGACGGCAAGTCGTTCTTGGAATTGCGCATTCCCCAAATGATGGGTTCGCCTTTATTTCCGGGCTCCGACGTGTCGCGATCGTTTGAGTTGGCCGTTGTGAACTACGAGGAGCAGTTAAAACCCTCAATCGAAGCTATCCGCGTCACGACGTTCGCGGACGATATGCCCGCGTTCGAGGAAACGATCGACTTGAATGAGGCGACCCAACATAGCAAAAGGCTCCGAGCGGGCCTGTAGGCGAGTATTCACAGCGAATCCGATATGGAATTGCCGACTAAAACCGACATTTGGAAGCTGCAAGAGCAAGCGAGCGGGCCGATGACGCCCTATCAAGTATATGCAATGGTCGGTCACACGCTTTTCAACCTGCATCAGTTGGAGGCGTTGCTAAAACTGGCCGCAGGGGTTTTGCAGGAAGCAGCCAAAGGGGGAGAAGGAGAAATTGACGCGGAGCAAAGCATTTTGGAGATGCGGCGCGATAGTCTCGGCAGGCTGTTGCGAAACGTCCGAAAGGTCGTGAACGTAGATCCAGGATTTTCGCGGGTCATGACTAGGCTCCTGCGGCGAAGAAACGCTTTGGCGCACAAATTGGCCGCGCATACGCCTTTTCATCCTAGCAGCAAGGAATGGGTCCGAAACGTCCCGCGGTTTCTATGGGCGTTGGAGCACGACTTAGAAGCTGTGCATTATGTATTCCGGCGATATCTCCAGTGTTATCTGCTGCAGCATGCTAATGATCCGGAGGCAATTTTGGCTGAAAACGAGGTTGCTACTTTCATGAGGTTTAAAGCCGATTCGCGTCCAGTTGTCTGACCCTGGCGGCAGCGTCCCCTATTTAGTACTTGCCACATTCCCGCCGTTTCCGTTTAACTAAGGCCACTCCCCGATAACCCCAGTTGCGATGACCCCCGTCCTCCCTGCCCCGGCCGCGCTAAATCTTTGGTGTTCGATGCCATTCAATCGGCGCCCGGAAATGCCGGCGAAGTTCTCGGGGCGGCCGGAATGGAACGCGGGAGGATGGCTGGAGTTGCCGGGCATCTTTTCGGGGAGCCCAGAGATGTTGCCGACGACTTCGGACATGTTGGCGGGCTTCATGGTGATAGTGCCGATCTTGTCGGGCGTGCTAGCGGGAAGCCGGCAAATGCGTCCGAGGGCTTCGGACATGTTTCCGGGGAGCCGGCCGGAGCCGCCGGAGTCCTCGTGCGTGTTTTCGGGGAGCCCGGAAGGCTGGCCGAGGACTTCGGACATCTTTTCGGGAAGCCCGGAGGACCCGTCGAAACGGGTCAACCTCCTCGAAGACCGCGATTTACGATACGGAGACGGACAGGACGCGTCTTCGTTTTTCCCACCAAAACACGTCCCCAGAAAACACCTTGTTCACCATGGCCAGTAACAACATTCCCGAAACGTACGACGCTATCGTCAAACTTCTCGAAGACGCCGCCGATGGCGCGCACACGCACGGCGCGGCGATCGGGCTAAAACAAAACGATGAAGCAGCGCTCCGGGCGGAGATCGCGAGCCTCGCGGGCACGAAGGCTGGTCCCGGAAATGTGCCGCCGGCGACGCCGGGCCTGAAAGATAAATGGAACACGGCCAAGGCGGCGAAGAAATCCACGAGCGATGCTTTTAATCTCGCGAAACAGAATGGGCGCGAGCTGGCGCGGGCGAGCATCGGCATATTGAAACCGCGCTTGGGAAATCAATGGAACGCGCAGTGGTCGGCGGCCGGCTTTACGAACAATTCTTTGGCGGTGCCGGACAATCCGATGGTGATGCTGCAACAGTTACGCACCTATTTCTCCGCTAACCCTTCCCAGGAAGTGCCGGACCTTACCGAGACGATCTCGGCCACCTCGGCCGCGTGCGACACGGCAGCGGAAGCGATCAGCAGCAAAGGTAGCTTGAGTAACCAGGCCAACGTGAACGCCGGCGACGCGAAGAGCGCGCTCGAAGCTGGCATCGTCAGCGCGCGCACGCGTTTGGGCGGGTTGCGCGATGAGCTGGGCCAGCTTCTCGAAGATGATGATCCCATCTGGTATGCCTTCGGATTCAACAAGCCCAGCGATCCCGACACGCCGGAGGTCGTGGAGAACATAGTAGTCACGCCCGGCGCTCCCGGCAGCCACCTGTTGTTCATCGATTGGGACGACGCCCGCCGCGCGGTCAGCTATCGCGTGATCATCATAGCTGTTGCTGGCGGCCAGGAATTAAGGAACGAGATCATCCACGACCAAAGCGAAGCGATGTTTTCCAATCTGCCGCCCGGCCAGGTGAAGATCACGATTGCCGGTCGCAACTCCAAAGGCGGCGAAAGCGCCGCCAGCGAGCCGGTGACGGCGACGGTGGTGTGAAGGTGAACTAACAAACGAGCGCTCGAATTACCCGCGCTACCAGCTTTGCCGCATCCCGCGGCGACAACCAGAAAACCACTACACGCAACCAGAACAGACATCGCACATCATGCCTACTCCACTGACAGTCTCAATGTTTCAAGCTACCGGGGATCCAGCAAATCATCCCACGGCTACCGTGACCATCCCCGCCGGTTACAAGATTCTCTGCGGAGGCGCACAGGTCTCGCCACCGGCCGGGGGGCGGTGGGGGAACTTCCTCACGGCCTCATATCCGCCGAATATCTTTGCCTGGACCGCGCTTGCCAAGGACCAGGATAACCCCGCGGCGACTACGATCACGGCCTATGCAATCGCACTGAATGATCCCAACGACCAGTATGACGTGCAAATCTTCACGGCTACTTCGGTGCCGAGCTCGGACACTCCGACGGTGAGTGTGAGTTTGCCGCCAGGGTATCGACTCGTAGGTGGGGGTGCCCAAGCCAACTACGGTTCGGCGGGACAGTTCCTCATCACCAGCGCTCCCTTGGCAGATCTGAGTGGCTGGCAGGCCAGCAGCCGATGGCACCTGCACTCCGATCCGGGCACGGTTATCGCCTTTGCCATCGGTATTCGCCTGCGGGCTGGCGCTGCCTCGATCTCGACCAAGCTTTTCCATGACACCACGGCCAATCCGCAATCGCGCCCGGAAGAGGATGTAGGCGTGGGACCGGGTTACAGTGTGATCGGTGGCGGGGCAAGTGTAAGTATGGGGTTTGCAACCATCGGAAATCTGCTGACAGCATCTTACCCAAAGGACCTCGACGGCCTGGTGGAGTGGCAGGTCAGCTCCCGGGACCAAGACGGAAACGATCCCGAAATCATCACCGCTTATGCGATTGGCGCCATGACCGGGACTTAGCGGAGGCTGCGCCGCCGGCCAGGCGGGCGAGATTTAGAGAATTGAAGAACGGACCGCGGTCTGTTAAGCAGTCTCAGTCGAACTGCTCCCGCAATGATCCTCCCTTCAATCCCTCGCCGCCGTGATAGACGAAAAATGTTCGTCTTTAATTACGAACCTTCGTCTAATTCTCGTTAGGCCCTTCCGCATGGACGATCTGACCGTCTCGCAGTTTGTATCGGGCCTCGTTGTTTTCGCCATCATCGGCGGGCTCATAGCCACTATCCGCCGGCGCTCCGAAGACGCAGCCATCTATATCCTTGGCGGTTGTAGCCGGCGCTTTTTGGACAGCATCCAAGACTGGAATTGTGGGTTTCATCACGGGCCTTATTGGCTTCACATTGTTCGCAGTTTTCCTCTGGTTCATCAGCGGTATATTTACACCTCACGAGTAGCCTCACCTCATGCCAAAGAAGCGACCATTTACGCGATCCGCACACGACCATCTCACCGCCTTGGGCAAGGAAGCGCGCACTGCGCTCCTCAAGTTTCGCTGGGCTACGGCTGACTATTTCTCACAGTATGAGACGCTGCCTCACCGTTCCCAGCGGATCGTCGAGGAGTTTACCGAGGTCTTCGAAGACTTGAAGAGAATCACTCCGAAGTGACCGTTCCTGGCCTAACCATGCGATGGAGCGAACGGCTGGCAGCTTTGGTTGATTCGCATTGCCCAATGCTCACCCTGCGGGCTAAGGTCCATGTCGCGGCTTTCCCAGCTCGCTCCATCCATTCCTCACTGTCCATGAGATTCCACTCCCAACCCGCAGCGACGCGCTTTGATTCGCATCTCCCGCTGCTCAGCCTTCGGCCTAGGGTCTATGTCGCACCGCTTCCCGCGGGGTCCATTCCCGCCAGCCGTCGCTCATCTTGTTCTCGTTAGGCCTATGCCGATTTACACCCCAGAGGGGGCGTTTGTTGGTCCGCCAGATGTTGAGGCGGAGATCACGTTTGCAAGCACCGAAGCGGGCGGACGCGCGACTCCCGTTTTCGCTCGTTACCACCCCCAGTTTCATTTCGCCGGCGAAGATTGGGATGCAGTGCACGAATATCCCGATGTCGAGACCGTCTATCCCGGACAGACGGCCAGGGCATTGCTCCGGTTTGTGCGCCCCGAGCACGTGCAACATCTTATTCACCCCGGGTTGGAGTTTGAGATTCGAGAGGGAGCGCGAGTTGTGGCGCATGGCCGAGTCACTAAGATTCTACATCTCGCGGAGTCGGCACAGAGATATAGCGCGAGATGACACGAAGGCCTAACCATGCGAATGGAGCGAACGGCGGCGCGTCATGGTTGCCATCGTTGCGCCCCTGCGCCGGGTCGCAGAGCTTGAGTCGTTAGCGCTTCGCGCTCTTTCTGCGCGAATTGCGATGCAAGAGCGAGGCCCGCTCGATCAGGAGGGAACTGAGATGATGCGGACGTTCTTTTGCATCGATGACGACAACGAAAGAGCCTTGAGGCGAGACCGAAATGAAGTCCGGGTGCGGCACGGTGTAACGTTCGCCGCTGAGGGTCTGGATTTCGTAGGGGGTGAAGGGAACGGCGCGATTGAACTCGCGAATGGACGTTATGACCACCCGGGACTTTAGCGCGCCGACGCGGAGTCATCAATCCTACTGCTTCATTGTAGCGCAACCTGTTTGGTTGCCGCGGCGGCCGATTGTTCACGAGAGAAGACTTTGTCCGCTGGAGACAGCGGACGCTACAACGCTTTCGAGATTTCGGGTCAGCTGGGCAGCGTCCAATTCGGCAGTCGTTTTTCGTTGTAGGCGGCGACGCCTTCTTTGGCTTCGGGGGATTCGCGCGCTTCCATGTGATGGCGAAGGGCGCGCTCGAGGTCCTGTTTCACGGACGTCGACCAGAGTTCGTCCAGGAGGCGTTTGGAATTTGAGATCGCACCCGGCGCGCCCTGTACAACCGCGGCGGTAATTTTTTGGGTCTCATTGTCGAGCTCGCTTACCGGCACGACGCGATTCACCAGGCCGATTTCACGGGCGCGTTCGGCTTCGAAAAGCTCGGAGGCGAGCAGTACTTCGCGCAGATCGCGTTCGCGAAGCTGGCGGCGCAAGAAGGTCATGACAAGGCCGGCGACCAATCCACGCCGTACTTCCGGGTAGCCGATTTTCGTTCGCTCAGCGGCGACGACGAAATCGCAGGCGGACATGATTCCCGCGCCGCCGGCAACCGCCGCGCCGTGAACGGTCGCGATCGTAACCAATCGCGTTTCGGCCAGGACCAGGAATAACCGGGCGGCGGCCTGGGCGGTGTCGTGCGGGTCTTTGACTGCGGCTTCGGCGAGATCCAGGCCGGTGCAAAAGGCTTTACCAGCGCCGCGGAGGATCAGGATGCGTTGCGCCGAGTCTGCCCCGGCGTTTTCCACGGCGGCCGCGAGCTCATTCATCAGCTCGATGGTGAGCGCATTCCGGCGCTCGGGACGATTGAGCGTGAGGACGCTGATCCGCGGTGTTTGTTTTTCGATGAGAACGACTGGCATGCGCTAACTTATTCTGTCAGTAACATTCGTCACGATGGAATCCGTCAAGCTCATCGAATGTCCGCGGGACGCCTGGCAGGGGCTGCCGCGCTTCATTCCCACGGAACAAAAGGTCGAATATTTGCGCGGATTGATCGCGGCCGGCTTTCGGCACATCGACGCGGTCAGCTTTGTTTCACCGAAAGCGGTCCCGCAAATGGCGGACAGCGAACAGGTGCTGGCGCAACTCGGAGCAACGGCGGGCGTCGAGATCATTGGCATTGTGGTCAATGAAAAGGGCGCCGAGCGAGCGATCGCGACCAATAATGTCACGACTCTTGGTTATCCGTGTTCGATCTCGGAAACGTTTCTGCGCCGAAACCAGAATCAATCGCTCGAAGATAACCAGGCCGTCTTGAAACGAATCAGGGGCCTCGCCGAGGCCGCGGGACTGCAAATGGTCGCCTACATTTCGATGGCGTTCGGAAATCCCTACGACGATCCGTGGAGCGAGACGAGGCTCGGCGAAGCGGTCAAAGCGATCAGCGGTGCCGGGATCAAAGCCATTTCGTTGGCGGATACGGTGGGAGCAGCCGAGCCGGATTTAATTTCCCGAGTCGTCGCTGGTGTCGTGGGCGGCGGCCCCGAGATCGGCGTGCATCTCCATAGCACGCGCGCCGGCGCGGCGGCGAAAGTGTTGGCAGCATTCGATGCCGGCTGCCGCCGTTTTGATTCCGCCCTGGGCGGACTGGGCGGATGTCCGTTCGCGCAAGACGATCTTGTTGGGAATATTCCGACCGAAGAAGTTCTGCGCGCGCTCGAGCAGCGCGGGGTCACCATTCCGATCAGCGGGATCGAGTCGATGCTCCAAATGAGCAGCGAGATCGCTGGGTAGGGATCAGGTCTGGATCACGCCGGTGTGGAACCGGCCGCGTGGCGTGGGCCGCGACACGTAGCGCAGCAACATCGAAAGCACGTCCCGCGTTTCGTGCGGTTGGATGATTGCGTCCACCCAGCCGCGCGCGGCGCCGTAGCGAATGTCCGTCTGCTCTTCGTAATTCGCTTTGACCGTGGCGCGCAATTGTTCCAGTTCTTCCGGCGACGATTTCTTGTCGCCCCGCTCTGATGCGCGCGCCAGCACACTAAAGATCGTGTCGGAAGCCTGGGCGGCGCCCATGACCGCATACCGCGCGTTTGGCCAGGCGAGGATGAACCGGGGATCGTAGGCTTTCCCACAGAGCGCGTAGTTCCCCGCCCCAAACGAGCCGCCAACGACGACGGTAATTTTCGGGACGGTTGAATTGCTGACGGCGTTCACCAGTTTCGCGCCGCTGCGGATGATGCCGCTCTGTTCGGCGTCCCGGCCAACCATGAATCCAGTGACGTCCTGGAAAAAAATAATGGGCAATCCGGTCTGGTTGCAGTCCAGGATGAAGCGCGCGGCTTTGTCTGCGCTGTCGGCGTAGATCACGCCGCCCATCTGGATGCCTTCCTTTTTCGTGCGCGCCTGGATCCGCTGGCTGGCGACGATGCCGACCGGCCGCCCGGCGATCCGCGCATAGGCGGTGACGAGCGTCTTGCCGTAGTCGGCCTTGTATTCATCGAGCGAATCGGCATCGATGATCGACGCCAGAAGATCGCGGGCGTCGTAGGGCTTGTGGCCATCGAGGCTGATCAAATCGTAAACCGCCTGCGGCCGCTTCGCGGGCGCCGAGCCTTTCGGTTTCGGAGCGTCTTTCGCAGCTTCCGCCTCCGGCAACAAACCGACGAGGGAGCGCAAGCGTTTCAAACACGCCGGATCGTCTTTCTCGTGAAAGTCGACCGTGCCGCTGATTTCCGCATGCATCTTTGCGCCGCCCAATTCTTCCGCTTCGACGACCTGCCCGATGGCGGCTTTGACCAACGACGGCCCGGCCAGATACAGGCCGCTGCCTTCAGTCATCAGGATTTTGTCGCAGAGGACCGGGAGATACGCGCCTCCCGCCACGCAGTTGCCCATGATCGCGGCGAACTGCGGCAAACCGGCGGCGGAGATGACGGAGTTGTTGCGGAAGATCCGGCCGAAATCGTCTTCGTCGGGAAAAATTTCATCCTGCATGGGGAGAAAGACGCCGGCCGAATCGACGAGGTAAATAAGGGGCAGGGCGCATTCGAAGGCGATGCGTTGAGCGCGGATCAGCTTCTTGGCAGTGGCGGGAAAAAACGCGCCGGCCTTCACGGTGGCGTCGTTCGCAACGATCATGCAGGGAATGCCGCAAACGTTTCCGATCCCGGCGACGGCGCCGGCCGCGGCAATGTTGCCCCATTGCTGGTACATTTTGTAGGCGGACCAGAGGCCGACTTCGAACAACGTCGAATCTTTGTCGAGGAGCTGGCTGATGCGTTCGCGCGCGAGCAACCGCCCGAGCTTGTGCTGGCGCTCCTGCCCGGCCTTGCCTCCGCCTTCGCGCAATTTTTCTTCTTCCCGTGCGATGGCGGCGCACCGTTCGCGCAGACTTTCCGGGGGTGGAGCGATGGGCGTTCGGCTAGACATGAGCGCAAAGGCTTACGCCGCGGCGCGGGCGGAATCAAGCGGGAGGAATTTCCCGCCGGCTAAAAGGCGTCGTCTTCGGAGCGATAACCCGAGTCGTCCCGGATGGAACGGAGGCGATTGCGGCTGCCGCGTTCGGATTCCGGGCGGTTGATTCGTTCCATGGCGACTTTGACGAGCAACGGAACCGCGGCGAGGGCGCCGACCGAGACGAGCGCGATCGCGGTGGCCTGGCGAAAAGGGCGGCTCACTTTATCGGCGACCAGCATTCCAATTCCGAGGCCAAACGCCGTGCGGGCGAGCGAGAGCAAGCCATCCAACGGAACTTGCTCGCCGGTTTTTGGAATGGATATCGAAAGAGACATCGGATACCCTTATACGTCTCGTTTTAGAAAAGGAAACGGGAAAATCTCGCGGTCCGCGCGCTCGGGCGCCGGCTGTTTTTTGCACCTAACGAATCCATGCCCAATGCTCTTTACGCGCTGATCCTGGCCGGCGGAAGCGGCGAACGGTTCTGGCCGTTGAGCCGGCGCGCGCGCCCCAAACAATTGCTGCGGCTGGTCGCGGAGCAAACTCTGCTCGAGCAAACCGTCGCGCGGCTGGACGGATTGATTCCACCCGAACGCCTGCTGATTTTGACGAACGTCGAACAGGAAGCTGCCGTGCGCGAGCTGCTGCCGCAGGTGCCGCCAGGCAATATCGTCGCCGAGCCGAGCAAGCGCGATACGGCCGCGGCTGTGGCGCTGGGCGCCGGCTGGGTAGCGGCGCGCGACCACGCCGCGACCATGGCCGTTTTGCCCGCCGATCATGTCATCAACGACACGGCGGCGTTTCAGAAAACTTTGCGCGCGGCCGCCGCTGCCGCGGAGGAAACAGGCGCGCTGGTCACGATCGGCGTCAAGCCGACCTGGGCTTGTCCAGGGTTCGGTTACGTCGAGCAAGGCGAGCCGGCCCGCCTTCGCAGCGTCGACGAAGAGACGCAGGTCCATCGCGTGGTGCGTTTCCGGGAAAAACCGAACGCGGACCTGGCGGAATCGTTTTTGCGCAAAGGAAATTTCCGGTGGAACGCCGGGATGTTCGTCTGGTCGGTCCCGTCGGTCCTGAGCGAGTTTAATCGGCACACGCCGGAACTGGCCAAGTTCATCTCGCAATTGTGCGTGCCGAACAATTTCGAGGAGACGTTGCGCGACCGGTTCCGGGAGCTGCCCAAAATTTCATTCGATTACGCCATCATGGAAAAGGCGGATCGCGTCCTGGTCGTCGAAGCGGGCTTTGATTGGGACGACGTCGGAGGCTGGCGAGCGCTCTCGAAGTATTTCAAGAACGACGCCGAGGGAAATGCCGCCAACGGCGAGATCACGGCTCTCGATTCCTCGAACAACATTGTCTTCAATCCCAATGGAGCGAGGATCGCGCTTCTCGGCGTGCATAATTTGATCGTGGTGCGCACGCCGGACGCGATCCTGATTTGCCATCAGCACCAGGCGGAGAAAATCAAGAACCTGCTCGGCCACGTGCCGGAGGAATTGCAATGAGCGAGTTCCAGATTCGCCGGCGCATCCTCGGGATCGACCTCGGCCGGGTTCGGATCGGCGTCGCCGTATCCGACGAGCTGGGGATGCTCGCGCATCCGGTCGAAACGATTCCGGCAGGAAGCCAGGCGCCGGCGCGGATCGCGGAACTGGTGCGGGAGAAGAACGCGGAGCGGGTCGTCGTCGGATTACCCCGCCACATGAATGGAAGCGCGGGAGAAGGCGCCGCGGACGCCCTCGCCTTCGTCGAAAAATTGCGGGCGCTGGTTCCATGCGAAGTGGTGACGTGGGACGAACGGCTGACGACAACCGCGGCGACGCGCGCCTTGCGCGACAGCGGACGGAAAACGCGCGACTCCCGGCAGATCGTCGACCAGGTGGCAGCGCAGATGATCCTCCAGGGATATCTCGACCGCCCGCAGCGCGACCCCATCGCCGACATTTCCTGAGGCGCAATGGCGTCGCGGCTCAAGCTGATTGTCGCCTACGACGGCGCAACGTTTGCCGGCTGGCAAAGCCAGCCCAACCGCAACGGCATCCAGGATCATCTGGAAACGGCCTTCGCGAATGTCATTGGCGAACGCGTTCCCGTTCACGGCGCCGGCCGCACGGATGCGGGAGTGCACGCGCTCGGCCAATGCGCGCACGCCGACCTTCCGGTTCGCCGTTACAGTGCCGACCGTTGGCGCTCTGCTCTCAACGGCCTCCTCCCGCCCACCATCCGGATCCTGCGCTGCCGTTTCGTGGCCGATTCTTTTCATGCGCGCTTCTCGGCCAAAGGAAAAATCTATCGCTACCGAATTTGGAACGGCGATGTCCTGCCGCCGTTGGAATGCGGCCGGGCCTGGCATGCCCGGCAACCGCTGGACTTCGACTGCATGGTTCGCGCCGGGAAGTTGTTTGTCGGTCGCCACGATTTTTCCTCGTTCGCGGCGAATCGCGGCGCTCCGGTAGAAGATGCCTGGCGCACTCTTCGCCGCGTCCACCTGCGTCGGGCGGGACCGCTCGTGACGATCGAATTCGATGGCGACGGTTTTCTTTACAAAATGGCGCGGCTGATGGCTGGCGCCCTTGTTCACGCAGGGTCGGGCAAGACGTCGCCGCAGGAGATTGCATCGCGTCTGCGGCAGGCGAGCCGTCGCGTTACGCAAGCCCGCGAAGTTGCCCCGGCCCGCGGGTTATTCCTCGTCCGCGTCCGGTACTAAGCCGCGGTCGATTCCGGCGCGGCGATGCGTAATAGCCCTCAGGTCTGGTGGCAGACTATTTGCTTTTGTGGTTTTTGGTAATGACCGACATCGACGTACCACAGCGAACCACGGTCCGTCGAGGCCTCATCGGCCGCAGCGCGGCCTGGCTTTTCAGCGCCAAGCATTTTCACTTCAAGCTGCTTTCCGGCACTGCGGTCGGCATCGTCGTCATCACGTTTCTGGCGGGCCTCTTCCTTTTCGTCACCCTCCGCAATCACCACCAGGAAACCCTGCGCGCCCACACCCTGGAGGTAATGCGCCTCAGTAGCATCCTCGAGAACGACATCGCGGCCTTGGAAACCGGTCACCGCGGGTACCTGTTGAACGGTAACGCCCAATACCTTCAGCCCTTTGAACGCCACCGCGAACTGATCAAACACCGCGTTGAAGAGCTGACCGTCCTGATTTTGGACAGCCCGCGCCAGCGCAAGCGTGTAATGAAAATACAGGAAATCGTCCAAAAATGGCTGGACGACGTCGCTTTACCGCAAATCAACGAGCGCCAAACCAAGGGCGCGGTCCGGCTCACCGAAGTCGGCGATTACGGTGCGCTGGGCAATGGTTTGTTGAATCAGGCCCGGGAAATCCTCCAATCCCTTCAAGCCGAAGAACAGATTGTCCTCAACCAGCGCATGCGCGAGCAGGAATGGGCCGCGCAATCCACTCAGATCATCGATTTCCTGACCAAGCTCGAGCGCTCCGTGATCGAGATGCAGAAGGAAAAGCGCGGATTCTTGCTGACTGGCGAGAACTCCCATTCGGACGCATTCCGCCGATCGACAGCCGACTTTTATACCTATCACGGTTACCTCTCGATCCTCGTAGCCAATGTCCCTGAACAGGCGGAGGCCCTCAATGAGATCAGGAAAGGCGTGGAACGCTGGGCCCAGACGGCGGCCGCGCCCGAAATGGACGCGAAGCGAGCCGGGAAGGATTTCCTGGCCATGGTCGCCAAGGACAATGGCGAAGAGGTCATGAACGACGTCCGGGAGATGCTGAAGAAATTCCAGACCGACCAGGTGACGCTGTACGAGGCGCGCTCTAACACGGCCAGCCGGGATCGCATCGTAAAGACAACCGGGTTGGCCCTGCTCTGCGTGTTCGCGGTGGGGCTGTTGATCGTGTCGAACAGCTACAGCTTCGTCCTGGTTCGCCGGCAATTAGCGAAACTCGAAGGCATCGAGACCCGCATTCGCTCGATTATCGAAAACATTCTCGACGGCATGATCACGGTCGATGAACAGGGAATCATCTGTTCGATGAATCCGTCGGCGGAAAAAATGTTCGATTGCATCACGAACGAGATGGTTGGCCACAAGTTCACGAAACTCGTGCCGAAGGCTTACGGGGCCGAGCCCGAACCGGCGGTCTGCGCCTGGGACGATCTTTTGAAGCGCACCGGCAGTACCACCATGGCGGTTGGCCGCACGCGCCGGCACAAGACGTTCCCGGTCGAGATTTCATTGAGCCAGATGATCGTGGACAAGCAGATCCTTTTCGTCGCGATGGTCCGCGACGTCACTGAACGCCGGCGCTTCGAACAGGAGATCGCGGCGGACAAGGAAAGCCTGGCCGTGACCCTGCGCTCGATCGAGGACGGCGTCATTACGACGGACGTGCAGGGCAAGATCATCATGATCAATAATGCCGGCGAAAACCTGACCGGCTGGACCTCGAAGGAAGCGATCGGCCGCTCGCTCAAATCTGTTTACAATATCGCGATCGACTTGCAGGCCCAGGCGCGCGCCCAGAAGACCGGTTCCCGCAACGAGGCGCAATCGATCCTGCTGAGCATGCCCGAGAACGCGACCTTGCGGTCCCGTCAGGGCCGCGAACACGTGATCGAGCAGGTCGCCTCCCCCATTCGCGACAGCAAAAACGAAGTTGCCGGCGTGGTCCTTGTTTTCCGCGACATCACCGAACGCCAGCGCAATGAAGCCGAGCGACGCAAAGCCGAGACCCTGGAACAGCTCGGCTTGCTCGCCGGCGGAATTGCCCACGACTTCAACAACCTGCTCACCGCTATCATTGGCAACATTTCGCTCGCCTCGCTGCTCCTGCCGCCTAACGACGAGATGGGGACGCGGCTCAACGACGCCAAGAATGCATCGATGCGGGCCCGCGATCTCGCCCAGCAACTCCTCACCTTCGCCCGGGGCGGCGCGCCGATTAAGAAGACAGCATCGATCGGCAAACTCATTCAGGATACGGTCAGCTTCTCGCTTCGTGGTTCGCATAGCCGCAGTGAATTCCTCTTCGGGGCCGATCTCTGGCCGGCCGAAATCGATCCGGGGCAGATCAGCCAGGTCATCGCGAACCTTGTGGTGAACGCAGACCAGGCGATGCCGAACGGCGGCACTTTGCGGGTCAACTGCGATAACCTGTCTTACGATTCGGATTCGACGCCGGCTGTGCCCGACCTGCCGCCCGGCGATTACATTCGGATCGCCATTCGCGACGAAGGCACCGGCATTTCCGAGGATTGCATCAAACGAATCTTCGATCCGTATTTCACCACGAAACCGAAGGGCAACGGCCTCGGACTGGCCACGACCTATTCGATCGTCAAGAACCACAACGGCCTCATCACGGTCGAATCCAAAATCCACTTCGGGTCGACCTTCACGATTTACCTCCCGGCGCTTCGCCATCAGCAGGTGCCGGTCGAACCGCCACGTCAGCTGAACGAAGTCGTCTCCGGCTCGGGCCGCATCCTGATTGTGGATGACGAAGAAGCGATCCGCGCCCTGGTCGAATTCACCCTGGAACGCCTCGGCTACAAGGTCAGCCAGGCGGAGAGCGCGCTCGAAGGCGTGGAACTGTACCGCCAGAAACTCGAAGCGGGCGAACGGTTCGACGCCGTCATTCTCGACCTGACCCTGCCCGGCGGAATGGGAGGCAAGGAAGCGCTCAAGAAGTTGATCGAGATCGATCCGACGGTGAACGCAATCGTTTCGAGCGGTTACGCGATGGACGCGACCATGAGCCGCTACCAGGATTTCGGGTTCCGCGGCGTGATCGCGAAACCATACGAAGCCGCGGAGCTGGGCAAGATTGTCCACGAAGTCATCGAGTCGAGCCACGTCAACATCGTGGCGGATTACCCGATGCAGGCCGCGGGCTAATTCCGCGCCACCGCCTTCCCGGATTCCGCTTGCGGCGCCAGACCGCGACTTTACTGTTCGCCATGCGCGAAACCCGGGCGGCGGCCTACGATTCCAAGGTCGAAGGCAACGTGATTTTCACCCGGCTCGACGCGGCCATGAATTGGATGCGGAAAAATTCGCTCTGGCCGATGCCGATGGGGCTGGCGTGTTGCGCCATTGAATTGATGGCCACCGCGGCCTCGCGTTTCGACATCTCGCGCTTCGGCGCCGAGGTCATGCGTTTCTCTCCGCGCCAATGCGACGTGATGATTGTCGCCGGCACGGTGACCTACAAAATGGCGCTCGCGGTGAAACGAATTTACGAGCAAATGCCGGAACCGAAGTGGGTGATCGCAATGGGAGCGTGCGCTTCGACCGGCGGCATGTATCGCTCCTACGCGGTGCTTCAGGGGATCGACCAACTGCTGCCGGTCGACGTGTATGTGTCCGGTTGCCCTCCGCGGCCGGAAGCGCTGCTCGAAGGCCTGATGAAGCTCCAGGAAAAGATCACGACCGAAAGTTCGTTCCGCGAGCAGAAACGAAAACAAAGCGATCGGCTCGAACCCGTGACCGCATGACCGGGACCGACGTTGTGCCACGGCTGGCCGAAATGCTGGGCGACAGGTTGCAGCGGACAATCGAGTTCCGCGGCGAAACGACTGTCGTCATTTTGCCAACGGATTTGCGGGAAGTCGCCAGGTTTTGCCGCGACGAGGGGCAATTCGATTACCTGCTCGATATTAGCAGCGTCGATAATTTCGGTGAAGAACCGCGGTTCGAAATCGTTTACGAGCTTTACTCGATGCCGCTGGCGAAGCATCTGCGTTTGAAGCTAAGCGTTTCGGAAGACGAAGGAGAGGCGCCAACGGTTTCTGATATCTGGCCGACGGCGAATTGGCACGAGCGCGAGATCTACGACATGATGGGAATCCGCTTCGCCGAGCATCCGGACCTGCGCCGGATCCTGATGTGGGAAGGCTATCCTTACTTTCCGCTGCGGAAAGAATTTCCGCTGGAAGGATTGCCGAGCAACATGCCGGACGTGGCGTTCTCGGAAAGCGCGCCGCTCGAGGGCGGGCCTTTCGTTACCCTCCCGAGCACAGCCACCACGAAGGACCGCGAGCCTCGCGCCCGCCGACCGATCGAACCGCAATAGCGTCGCGGTTGAAAATCCTGTTCATCGTCCTTCTCCTCGTCTGTCTCGTCGCCGTTGCGATCATCGCGGCCGCGCATTTTGATTTCGATCCCCTGCCCCGCGACGCGATTGCCGATCGGATCCTTGTGGAAAAATCGGCCCGGCGTCTGACCCTGTTCCGGAATGGGCGCGCGTTGAAAAGTTACTCCGTTGCGCTCGGCCGCGCGCCGGAAGGCGCAAAGGAATACGAAGGCGACCAGCGGACGCCGGAAGGAATGTACTCGATCGATTTCCACAAGCCGGACAGCGATTACCATCTGGCGCTGCACGTTTCCTATCCCGAACAGCACGACATCGATCGCGCGGCCGTCCAGGGATTGTCCGCCGGAAGTGACATTATGATTCATGGATTGCCCAACGGCCGCGGATGGCCGGGGAGATTCCATCGCCGAAGCGATTGGACGGCCGGCTGCGTCGCCGTCGCCAATTTCGAGATCGAAGAAATCTATCGCGCGGTTCCCGACGGAACGCCGATCGAATTGCGTCCCTAAAGCACCACCTTGAGCAGTCGCGCAAACTCCGCCGCGGCATTCTTGCCGGTCTCGAGCACTTCGGCGTGACTCAGGGGCGCGCCGCTGATCCCGGCCGCCCAATTCGTCAGGCAGGAGAACCCGGCGACTTCCATTCCGAGGGCGCGCGCCTGGATCGCCTCGAGGACGGTCGACATGCCGACGGCATCCGCGCCGAGGCGACGAAGCATTCGGACTTCCGCCGGCGTTTCGTACTGCGGACCGAGCAGACCGGCGTAGACGCCTTCATGAAGCGAAATGCCTTCCGCATTTGCGCCGCTCCTAAATTCGGCCCGCCATTTTTTGGAATAGACCTCGGTCAAATCGATGAACTGCGCGCTGCCGAGTAACGGCGTTGTCCCGGTTAGATTGAGATGGTCGGCGATCATCATCCATGAGCCCGGCTCAAAATCTTCGTTCGCGGTCCCGGCCGCATTGGTCAGGATCAACCTCTTGATCCCAGCGGCGGCGAGAATTCGAATCCCGGCGGTTATCTGTTTCGCGCTGTGTCCTTCGTAAAGGTGGACTCGGCCTTGCGCGAAGATTACTCGCGTGTCTCCCACATTCCCGAGGACGAACCGGCCGGCGTGGCCGGGAACGGACGGCTTCGGCAACTCCGGGAATTCGGAATAGGCGACGCTTTCCTGAGATTCGGACGGCGCAACGAGAATGTTTAATCCCGAGCCAAGAACGATCGCCGTTTCCGCTCTCCAGGCGCGCAGTCGATCGAGAGCGGCGTCGCTCACAAACTACGCGGCCGAGATCGGCGGGGCGGAGTCGGGCTTTCTGGTCCCGGCCATGACGTCCGGCTGCATCTCCTCGCGGATCGGCGTGATCTTGGTGTCCTGCTTCGGGTAAGCGATCCGCGTGTGCAGCATCGTCATGAGCGTGAACCGGAATCGTTCCGCGATGAGGTTCAGGTCCGCGAGCGTCAAATCGCATTCCGTGAGCTGTTGATCCGCGATGCGCTGGCTGATCAAATCATTCACCAGCGCCTCGATCTTCTGCGGCGTCGGTTTTTCGAGGCTGCGGGAGGCACTCTCGATCATGTCGGCCAGGCTAATGATCGCGCTCTCTTTCGTCTGCGGCTTCGGGCCGCTGTAACGGAACGTTTCCTCCCGCACTTCGGGCACGTCTTCCTCGCGCAAGTTCATGATCTTGCCGCCGGTGCGGGCGTCTTCCTGCTGTTGCAGGGCGCGTTTGTAAAAATAGTAAACCAGCGAGGTGCCGTGATGCTGCTGGATGATGTCGATGATCTGCCGGTTCAGGCGGTGCTTGAGCGCCAGGTCGATCCCCTCTTTCACGTGCGCGATGATGATGAGCGCGCTCATGGTCGGCGCGAGATCGTCGTGCGGGTTGCGCTCGAAGTTCATGTTCTCGGTGAAGTATTCCGGCTTCACCAATTTGCCGACGTCGTGGAAATACGAGCAAACACGGCAGAGCGTTGCGTTCGCGCCAATGGCTTCCGCCGCCGCCTCCGCCAGGTTCGCGACCACCAGGCTGTGATGATACGTCCCCGGCGCTTCAATTGTCATCCGTCGCAACAACGGATGATTCAAATCGGACGCTTCCAGCCAGGAGATGTCCGTCGTGACCTGGAACAGGTGCTCGAACATCGGCACCACCCCGCCCACGACTGTCGCCGTCACGATTCCGTTGCCAATGGCGAGCGCGCTTTGGATCCCGATCATTTTCCAATCGATCGTGTTCGGCGAAAGAAAGTCGATTGGCCCGATGATGCCGAACGTGAGCGACAACAGCCAGATGGCGATGCCAACGCCAAAACCGGCGCGGATCAGCCGGCTGCGTTTCCGGACCTGCAACGTCAGGTAGACGGCGGTGAACCCGCTGATCATTCCGCAGACCAGCAACGGCGCGTCGACTTTGCCGAAGAGGATGCTGCTCCAAAGGCTGACGAACACCGACGCGTAGAGCCCGTGATTGCGGCCCAGAAGAACGCTGAGCAGGAGCGGCGCGAACGCGTAGGGCGCGATCAGACCGACCGTCTCGGGCCGGAGGAAACTGAACGATCCGCTGTTGCAGAGAACGAGGAGAAATTTCGTCGTGGCGAGCTGGACGAAGATCACGCCGAAGACCAGGAGCAACCGGGAACTGCGCAGGAACGTCGTCGGCTGATTGAGCCAAAGCTGAGTCAGCGCCGTGGCAAAAAAGAGCAACGAGATGACGAAGTTCTTCGTGGGCTCGGGCTGTTGGCCGCTAAAGATCAGGGCCCCGATGCCCGCGACGAACGCCGCGAAGATGAGATACTTCATCCCCGCCGCGAACTCGAGACTGTGGAGCAGCTCGTTCTTCGTTCGCCGGCGCCGCAGCTTGCGCGAGGCGAGGCCGCGTTTCACGAGCTGGCTGCGTTTTAAGAAATCGAACATGCCTTATTTGCGGACGCCGGGCGCAGGCGACCGGTGTTGTTGATAAGCGCTGATGACGGCGCGCACCAGCTCATGACGCACGACATCGCGTTCGTTGAAGTAGACGAAGGAAATTCCGGGAACGCTTTTGAGCGCCTGGAGCGCCTCGACCAGCCCGGACCGCTTGTTTGACGGAAGATCGATCTGGGTCACGTCTCCGGTCACCACGCATTTCGAGCCAGGTCCCATCCGCGTGAGAAGCATGAACATTTGTTCCGTCGTCGTGTTCTGGGCTTCGTCCAAAATTACGAACGCGTTGCTCAGGGTGCGCCCGCGCATATAAGCGAGCGGCGCGACCTCGATGGTCTGGCGGGCGACCGAGCGCTCGATCTCTTCCGGGTCCATCATGTCGCGCAACGAATCGTAAAGCGGCCGCAGGTAGGGCGTGATTTTTTCCTGCAGATCGCCTGGCAGAAATCCGAGCGCTTCGCCGGCTTCGACCGCCGGCCTGGTCAGGATGATGCGGTTAACCTGTTCCTTCTTCAGCGCCGCCACCGCCATCGCCACGGCCAGATAGGTTTTCCCGGTCCCGGCCGGGCCGACGCCAAACACGATGTCGTTCTTCTGGATCGCTTCGACGTAATTGCGCTGGCCCAGGGTCCGCGCCACGATCGGCGCCTTGCGCGATGACGTGAGTATCTTGAAATCGACGACGTCGTTCAGGTTGTCCGGGCGCGCTTCGGCCACGGAATTAAGAGCGTAGCTGAATTCGTGTTTGTGAATGTCGACGCCTTTTTGCCTGGCCTGTTCGAGCTGCTCAAAAACCTGCTGGGCCTGGTCGAGCTGGCGCGGTTCGCCTTCGAGCTTCACCCAGCCTTCGCGCGTCGTGACTTTCACGCCGAGCGAATCCTCGAGCGTCTTCAACAGCTTCAGGTCGTTCGCGTAGAGCGATTGGACCGCGCGAGGACTATCGAACTGCAGCGTGCGCGTTTCTGTCATTGCGGGGCCAAAGCAAGGGGCGCTGATGATATCGCCCGCGCCGATACTGTCAAACCGGCGTTCCGTTTCCCAGAACTGGCGGCAAATGGATTAGCGGAATCCGTAAACAAGCGCCCAGTGCGTGCGTTCCTCCGGCGACTGCTCGATTTCAACAATGATGAAATAACTGCCGGTGTTCTTCGGGGTGATATGCGCGGCTGCGAAATGCCCCTTTTGCCAGCTGTCCGGCATCTCGGCCAATTTGCCTTCCGCGTCGTAGACATGGACGGAAACCTTGGCCGCTTCCACTTCACTGCCGAGCCAAAACCAATATTCGTTGCCTTTGAACAACTGCTGGCGGACCGCTTTCTTTTCGCCCACGCCGAGATCGCCGCCCCAGTAATCTTCGCGAACCTGGAAGCCTTCCTTGACGTAAGGCTCAGCGGCCTGCAAGGCGAAGGATTGCGCGTCGTCCACCGAACCGCGCCCGGCCGGGACCGCGATGAAGACCAGCGCGACCGCCAAACCCGCGCGCAATGCTGTCTTGAGGATGGCGCTCATAAAACGTTCAGGGGGTTTTCTTCGTGATGGCATCGCCGAGCCGCGTCGTGATGTCGTTGATCTTCTTAACCGAAGCCGGCGGAATGTGCGCGTCGCCCACGTCGATCAGCGGGCGCACTTCGAGCAGCGCGGTGTGAATGTCCTGGAGCAATTTCAGATTGAACTCCGGCATCGCCTGGAGTCGCGTCTCGAAATAATTGAGCAGGTCGGGCTGGTGCAGTAACTCGGAGCCCTCCTCCGAGTAGCGCTTCGTCACGACGGAAGTCAAAACCTCGGTGCCGCGAAGCCAGCCGCCAAGGCTGACCAGCTGGGAGAGCTTCTCGTCGTGCACTTCGTTCATCGCCTGCTGGACGCTGTTCTGCGTCTTGTCGAGCTCCTGGCGCACGCTCGCCCAATTGCGTTTGTCCGCGGCATCGGTAATCGCTTTCGCGTGCGCGGTGATCGAGCTGCTCACCCCGATTGCTTTCGATAAACCGAGGACGCGCTGGCCAATGTCCTTCACCGTCGGTGCGTCCTCCGCCTGGACCGCGATAAAACCGTCGGCGATTACCGCGCCGAGGAGGAGCGCGATCCGCGGGCGTTCGGTGAAATTCGCGCCCTTGTCGTTCCGCACGTACTCGCGCCAGTTCACGCCGCCCAGTTTGTTAAGGGCGCCGAACACTTCGTTCGGCAACGGCACCACCACGTCCTCAACTTTTTTGGAAAGCTGTTTCACGTCCACGTGCTTCGGGACTTCAGCCGCGCGCGCAGAAAGCGACACGGCCGCCAGCAGAGCCGCACTTGTTTTGGAAAATTTAACGAATGATATCATCGGGCTCTTCGACTGTTGATTTCGCCTTCGTATTCAGGATTAATGGCCTAACAGTAAGCAGAAGTCTTCGCCGCACAAATCGACCTCGCCTAAGATTTTGACTTTGAATCGCATCAACACTGCCGGCTGGCGGCATTCGCCCCCATTTCTTTTTGCGACTGGATCGGTATGAAGGCGCGGCGGCTCAAGGAAATTCTTACCCGGGCGAAGAAGAAGCGCTTTTTGGTCGTCGGCGACCTGATGCTCGATGAGTTCGTCTGGGGAAAGGTCGGCCGGATTTCGCCGGAGGCGCCGGTGCCCGTGGTCGAAGTGACCGGAGAAAGCTTTTATCCCGGCGGCGCGGCCAACGTCGCCAGGAACCTCCGTGAATTCGTGGGAGCGGTTGCCGTGGTCGGGATGTTTGGGTCTGATCGCGGAGGCCGCCAGCTTCGCGAACTTCTCGCCGAGGAAAAGATAGACACGCGAAGCGCCGTCGAGG
>DASZDT010000020.1:0-3905 GCA_035941675.1 Chthoniobacterales bacterium | reverse complement strand
CGAAGCCCGCCGATCTCTCCGGCAAACGAATCTCCTGACCCTGGCCGCGCTGGTCCGCAAAGCGCGGCTCCTGGTTACGGTCGATTCCGCCCCGATGCATTTCGCCGCGGCCTGGGACACCCCGCAGGTCGTCCTCTTCGGGCCGACCAACCCCTTCCACTGGCATCCGCGCTCCGAATCCGCGATCGTTTTGCTCGGTGGAAACGAGGGGCCGGTGGCCGAATTCAACCCCAAACAGCGGGCCGTGGCGATGAACCAAATCTCGACGAAAGCGGTGATCGATGCTATGGAATCGCTGCTGTCGGCTCCGGCGGCACCCGTGCCATGAGTGAATCGCAAGCCGCCCCGGTCAAGCCCTCGTTGCTGCAGATGATCCGCGTGGGGTGGCAGCCCTACCGCCGGCTTTATTCCTATGTAAAGCCGTATCGCTGGCGTTTCATCGCCGGCATCGTTAGCGGCGGGCTCTTCGGCATGATTGCCTCGCTCATGCCGCTCGTCCTCGCGAAAGTGACCGGCGTCATTTTTCAGGGCGGCGGCGGCCAGGTTAACCCCCAACAACTGGCCACCAACCCGTCCCTCCTGAATGCGGGCCCGAAGTTGGATAGCTCCATCGTCTGGATGTGCCTGGCCCTTCCAGGGATCATGATCATCCGGAGCGCCTTCGCCTACTGCAACGCCTACTACATGCAATGGGTGAGCAACCGCGCCCTCACTGATATCCGCGACGAGCTCTTCAGTAAGATGCTGCACCATTCGATGGATTTTTATAACCGGATGCACTCCGGCTTCCTGATGTCGCGCATCACCAACGACACCCGCGGGATGCAGGCCGCGCTCTCGAACATCAGCAGCGATTTATTCAAGCAGCCGATCACCATCCTCAGCACCATCTCCGTCCTGCTCTACATGGACTGGAAATTTACCGTCGTTACCCTGATCCTGTTTCCGAGCTGCATGGTGCCGATTTCCTACTATGGAAAACGGGCGCGCAAAGCCATGCAGCACCAGAACGAAGACATGGGCCAGATGCTCGTGACGATGCAGGAGACGTTCGCCGGTATCCGGGTGGTGAAGTCCTTCGCGCGCGAGAAGCACCAGGAAGCCCTGTTTCGACGGAGCAACCACCTGCAATTTCACAACATGATGCGCATCATCCGGGCGATTGAAGCCACGGGCCCGCTGGTGGAAGTGATCGCCGCCTTCGGCATCGGTCTCGCCCTCCTCTATGTCTATTACGCGAACCTGAGCGCGGCGCGTTTCATCGCACTCAACTTCGGAATCGCTCTTCTCTACGAACCGATCAAAACCCTGAGCCGGATGAGCGTTGTCATGCAGCAGTCGATCCAGGCGACAACCGAGGTTTTCGCAATCATGGATATGGCTCCCACAGTCCAGGACGCTCCTAATGCCCGGGAACTGCGAGATTGCGAGGGGCTGATCGAGTTCGATCATACGGCCTTTCGCTACGCCGGCGGTGTCACCGACGCCGTGACCGAATTGAATCTGCGGATCGAGCCCGGGAAAACCTATGCGCTCGTGGGCGCGAGCGGCGCGGGCAAGAGCACCATTCTCTCCCTCATTCTGCGGCTCTATGATCCCACCGCGGGCGTCGTCCGCGTTGATGGTCGGGATCTCCGAACGCTCAAGCAACAATCGCTTCGCGAACAAATCGGTCTGGTGACCCAGGAGACATTTTTGTTTCACGACACCATTTTTAACAACATTCAGTTTGGCCGCTTCGATGCGACCAAGGAAGAGGTCTACGAGGCGGCCAAGACCGCTTTTGCTCATGACTTCATCATGGCACAGCCGCAGGGTTACCAGACCATCATCGGCGACAAGGGTTGCCTGCTCTCGGGCGGGCAGCAACAACGGCTGGCCATCGCCCGCGCGCTCTTAAAAAACGCGCCGATCCTTCTCCTCGACGAAGCGACCTCTTCGCTCGATTCGGAATCGGAAAAGCAAATCCAGCAGGCCCTCGAAAGCCTTGCGGCGGGCCGGACCGTGATCGCGATTGCCCACCGGCTCTCCACGATTCTGTCCGCCGACCAGATCGTGGTCATGGACCAAGGCCACATCAAGGAAATCGGCACGCACTCCGAATTGCTCGACAAGTCCGGCTATTACCGGCGGCTCTACGACATGCAGTTCAACCGCGAAGGCGAGACGTTGACCGCGCCCGAGCCGTATCTCGTCGAAGCCGTTGGTTAGTTCGGCCGAATTTACGCCGGAAACTTGTCCGCGATCTTCTGGAATTCTCGATCGCTCAAGACCGGCTCGAACCGCGTTTCAGCCGGGCAGTCGGGAAGATCGATCCAGGACTTGCAACCGCCGTATCGGGGTTCGTCCGCCAATTTCCAGGCCGGTTCGAGACGGAACACGCGAACGAAGGCCGCGTGCAGACCGGCGCCCTTATATTCGAATCGCTCCCGCACCACCGATTCCTCCAGGATATGAAACGGTTCCAGCGCCGCCGCCGCCGGCCATGAGATTATTTCCGCGCTCGCCTCGAGTTTCGCGAAATACCGAAGGTCGATCTCGCCCTCGCGCGCAGCGGGAATCTGCGCATCGGGCGTTCGGACCTTCCCGATCTGTTCGTGGAAAAATGTCGGGAACAGGAAGAACTCCGAATGCCGAAAGCCGAAGCCCTTGCGCCCTTCCGCGATACCGCCTTTTCGCAGCAGGATGCTCTGTTCGCCCCGTCCCAGCGCTTCGCAGACCAGCGCCCACTCCTTGAAACCGACGCTTTGCATTTGGCGCGCGCCAAACTAGCCTCCCGGCGATGGCCTTCAACATCGACCTCCATACCCACACTTTTTTCTCCGGCGACGGAGTTTCGAGTCCGGAGGAGAACATCGCGGCCGCGCGCGAGAAAGGGCTGCACGGGTTCGCGGTCACCGATCACAACACGTGCGACGCCATCACCTATCTCCTCGAGAAAGGCCTCATGCGCGAGGACGGCCAGCCGGTCGATGGTTTCCTCATCATCCCCGGCGTCGAAGTGACGACGGCGGAGGGCCACCTTCTTTGCATCGGCGCGACCCTGCCTTACTTGAAAGGCAAACCGGCGCGCGAAGTTTGCGAACTCATCCATGAACGGGGCGGGCTCGCCATTCCGCCGCATCCCTACGATCTTTTCCGGGCCGGGATTCGTTTTCCAGTTCTCGAGACGCTGCCGATCGACGCCCTCGAAGTTTTCAATGCCGCTACCACCTTGCGGCGCTACAACCGCTACGCCTTTAAATACGCCCAGATGCGCGGCCTCCCCATGACCGCGGCAAGCGACGCCCACCACGCCGAAGCGATCGGGGTCGCGCACACGATCCTGGACACGGACGATTTCTCGGTGCGCGGGATCATTGCCCAGCTCCTCAAGAGCACCGAGCTGAACGAGCATTACCTCACGCCGCGCGACAGCGTGCGCAAAACCTGGAACAACTGGATGCGCCTGCGCCGCCGCAAAAAATTACCGCAACCCAAAGCGACCTTGAACGGCGGAAGCCAGCCGTGAGCGCTTACGTCATTGTCGAGATCGACGTCCACGACCCGGCGGGGTACGAGGAATACAAGAAGCTGGCCGGCCCGACCGTTGAGGCGCGAGGCGGCAAGTACATCGTTCGCGGCGGCAAAACCGAAGTGCTCGAAGGCGACTGGGATCCAAAACGGATCGTCGTGCTCGAGTTTCCGTCCACGCAAGAAGCCAAGGAATGGCTCAACTGCGAAGAATACCGCGAGCCTCGCAAAATCCGCCACCGCACCGCTAAGACGAACATGATTTTAGTAGAAGGCGTTTAAGTCGCCTCCGAGGTAGGGCGAGACGCTGTCGAGCCGGCTAGGATCTCACCGAACGGCTCCGCAGAGCGTCGCCCTACCGCAGCATTTCCCCGAGCGCTTTCGGATCCGTG
>DASZDT010000019.1:0-1852 GCA_035941675.1 Chthoniobacterales bacterium | reverse complement strand
ATCAAACTGTCGCCCAAGAGCGAAGTCGGCTACGTCGAGCGCGGCCAGACCGAAATGGCGCAAAACCAGTACGACGCCGCTCTCGTCGATTACAACAAGGCGGTCGAGCTGGCTCCGACCAATCCAATTGTTTACGACCGGCGCGGATTCGCCCTCTACAACCTGAAGAAATTCGAAGAAGCGATCAAGGATTACACCGCCAGCATCGAAAAGAAGCCGGATAATCCGCTCACCTTCAATCGCCGCGCGGATTCGTACTACGCGATGGGGCAATATTCCCAGGCGCTGGCCGACCTGGAAGCGGCCTTGAAACTGAAGCCGGACGACGCGGATACGATTCAAAAACTTCAGGTCGCGCGGGCGAAGGCGGCCCCGAGACCGGTCGCCCAGGCGAGTGTGGCGCCACCGACGGCGACGCCCGAACCGCCTCCCGAGCCGATGGATCCGCGCGTGAAAATCGGGATCGGCGCCGGGGCGCTTCTGGTTCTGATCATTATCATCCTGATGATCGTGAAGCGGAAAAACACCACGGATTGAGAAGGTCGCGCCCGCGACAAAAATCTTTGACACCCCCGAGCCCGCTGCTAGCTTGCCGACGCTTTTTCGGAGAACGAAACGCGGTCCCATGGTCGTTCAGAAGTTTGACGGCTCTGGGACTTTTAGTTCTCACGAGGAAGCAACCGGATCGTGCCGCTTCGGCGGGGCGAGCGAGCAATGAGAGGGAGCGGCCCATGTAGCTCAGTTGGTAGAGCACGTCCTTGGTAAGGACGAGGTCATCGGTTCAATCCCGATCATGGGCTCCAGCAATGGGCTCGGGACCGGACAGAAAAACAAAAAGACGCAGTTAGTTTTTAACAAAGGAAAAACAGATGGCTAAGGAAGCATTTAAACGCGACAAGCCGCACGTTAACGTCGGCACAATCGGTCACGTCGATCACGGCAAGACCACTCTCACCGCCGCGATCACGACCGTGCTCTCGAAAAAAGGACAGGCCGAAGCACGCGCCTACGATTCGATCGATAACGCGCCGGAAGAAAAAGAGCGCGGCATCACGATCAACACCGCGCACGTGGAATACCAGAGCGACAAGCGCCACTACGCCCACGTCGATTGCCCCGGCCACGCTGACTACGTGAAGAACATGATCACGGGCGCCGCGCAAATGGACGGCGCCATTCTCGTTGTCTCGGCGGCCGACGGCCCGATGCCGCAGACCCGCGAGCACATCCTGCTGGCGCGCCAGGTCGGCGTCCCGGCCATCGTCGTGTTCCTGAACAAGACCGACATGGTGGATGATCCCGAGCTCCTCGACCTCGTCGAAATGGAAGTGCGCGATCTGCTCACCCAATACGAATTTCCCGGAGACAAAATTCCGATCGTCAAAGGCAGCGCCGCCAAGGCCCTCGCCGCCGGCGATCCCGCCAGCCCGGATGCGAAGTGCATTCTCGATCTCATCGCTGCGGTGGACGATTACATCCCCGTCCCGGAACGCCCGGTCGACCTGCCGTTCCTGATGCCGGTGGAAGACGTGTTCAACATTGAAGGCCGCGGCACCGTCGCGACCGGTCGTGCCGAGCGCGGCATCCTCAAGAAGATGGAGGAAGTCGAAATCGTCGGCCTCAAGGATACGATGAAGACCACCGCGACGGACATCGAAATGTTCCGGAAGCTGCTCGACGAAGCGCGCGCCGGTGACAACGTCGGTGTGCTGCTCCGCGGCGTGAAGAAGGAAGACGTCATGCGCGGGCAGGTCATCGCCAAGCCCGGCAGCATTACGCCGCACAAGAAATTCAAGGCGGAAGTCTACGTGCTGAGCAAAGAGGAAGGCGGCCGTCACACGCCGTTCTTCAC
>DASZDT010000018.1:0-203922 GCA_035941675.1 Chthoniobacterales bacterium | reverse complement strand
CACGGATTGACGTCATCGCCTACGCCTGAGACCCAGGTGCGGGTAGCTTGGGCGTGGGCGAAGGATGCGAAACCGCAGACGAGGAACGCGGTTGCGAGGAAGCGAGTCGTGGATTTGATCATAGTTTTGTTACTTTGGGGTTGCCTTCCGGGGTTTGAATTCCGAGGCGGCGAGGCTAGGAAATCCAGTGCGCCGCCGTCAATTCTTTTTTTCGACGCGGCTCCGCTAAGTGCGTAGAAACGGCGGACTTACCCGCTACCGGCTGGTTAAGACCGGGTCGGCATTGGCCGAAGGCCCCGGCGATAGCTCCGGAATAGATCGCGGTTTGACACTGGGCTGGCCGTTTGCGTTTTCGGAGCGTTCGCGCCGGATCTCGTCGATCCGTTGGCGAACCGTCACGGCTGACGCGGCGGGCGAATGGAATTCGGCAATCTGCTCGGCTGCGAGTTTCCCGCGAGCCAGAGCTTCGGATGGGTCTTCATAGACGCGGCGCATGAAGGCCGCGGCCTCGTCCAGGTTTGGTTCCGCCCAATGGCAACTGGGCGGATACGGGGGACAGTCGGGACCAATTTTGCGGAAGGTGTGGGAGCACAGGTAACTATTTTCGTCCGTCATGAAGTCCAAATTGCCGGAGTAACGGGTCGCGATGACCGGTTTCCCCAGCGCCAGCGCCTCAGCCATGGTTAATCCAAAACCCTCGGAACGATGGAGCGAAACGTAACAGTCGCAGCGCGCCATCATCGTATTTTTTTCAATCGCCGACATGTAACCGTCGATGATTCTGATGTCCGGATCGCCCTGCGCGGTGAATCGCAATTTCTCGAGATCGAGCAATCGCTTGTCCCCGTTAATGGTTTTAATGACCAAAGCCGGTCCTTCCCCAGGGCGGAAAGCGCGGCGGAAGGCCTTGATCACCGCAGCCGGATTTTTTCGTTCGAGAACGCTGAAAAAATCAAAGCTGAAAAGGAAGGTGAAGCGGTCCGCCAAACCGACGTCGGCGCGGGAGAGCGAATCGTCGATCGGCGGTTTTAGAATCGGAAGATTATATTTGAAGATCGGTTTGGGGGAAACTTTGGCCAGGGCGCCGGCAATAAAGTCGGAGGCGACCCAGATTTCGTCCACGAAATTGAAAGCGCGATAAAAGTCGGGAGGAATGTCTTCCACCTCCCAGAACCAGACGCCAATGGTATGGCGGCCCGCGAAAAACTTCGGGGTCATTTTGCGCGCGAGCGCCGGCGTTTGGTCGGCGTTCACGCACAGGATGTTGATGTCGCTCCGGCTGCTCTGCGAACGCTCGGTGATCGAGTGCGTCTGGCGGCTAAGCGTTTCACGATTGATGACGGTGCTATACGAAATGTCGGCCGCTTCGAGGGCTCGAATGAGAAGACGCGCGGCTTCTCCGACTCCGAGTTCGGCCTGCAAATAACCGACGACGTTTACGACCGGCGAACCATCCGTCACCGCCGCCGGTTTGCCGGGAGGCGGTGCAGGGGCAATCGCCCGGCCCGGTTCCGGCACCAGCAGCGGATGCGCGCGAATTTCGATCTGGCCATGGTTGATGAACCAACTCGAAAAGGCGGCCGCTTCGTTTCCCAGTGGATCGGGGAACGCCTGTTGCAAATCCGGCCGGGCGCGATGGATCGCGAGCATAAAGCGAGTCACGACGGGTGATGCGCGAAGCGGCTCATTCAGCCAGGCGACAAAGACGCGTTCCTGATCGGGGCGGAAAGGACTGGGAGGCTCGGGCCCGTCATTTTCCTCGAAATTGAGCAGGGCTTCCCGGTAGACCTGGTGCACATACCAATCGATCCGGATCCCGTTCTTAAGCCGGTCGAAACCGTACGGATTGCGCTTGGTCTCTTCAAAGCCGTTGGCGCGCAATTTATCGCGGTATTCGGCGCAGATCCTCAAGACGCCGGGGTGTTCACTTAAAAGGACGCGCGGATTATTTCCCTGGTGCTTGCTCAAAAGATACGGCTTGTCCGGATCGTACCCGCTGAAATGGAAAAACCGAAGCGGCCTTCCGTTTACTTCATAACGGTCGCCGGTCCAGACGACCTGACGGCTATAAAGATTCCAATAGGCGACGTTGCAGGCCGGATCGGCCAGGATGAAATGCCGAAACATCCCCGGCACGAAATCGATCCATCGCTGGTCGGTGAATCGCATCCGCTCGGGGGCAACGATACTTTCCCGGCGCAGCCGCACGGCCCACCAGTCGAGAAACGGTTCGCTGCCTGGCCCAATCGCAATAAACCCGAGATTGTAGATTCCGGACCCCAGGATATCGGATTCGGTTAGCTTGAACTTGTCCCGGGGGATCGGGGCCGTCACATGGGGCGTCAGAACGATGGAATGTTCCTGCGCCAGTGCCGCGATGTCGTCGATCGGAGCGAAAATCTCGATGTCCGGGTCGAAGTAGAAGACCGGCCCGGCCGTCTTCAACAGACGCCGCAGCAGCCACGGTTTTACCGCGGTGGAAAGCTCGGTGACATTGTAAATCATCGGCATCCGAAACTCGTCGCCTTCGTCCAGGCCGATGTCTCCGAGGGTGAGATATTCAATCCCGTCGGCCTCACGGGTGGCGGTGTCGTCGATCACGAGGACGGTGAACGGCCAGTCCGGATGGTAGCGCTTGAAGGAGTCGGCAAGGACCCGGGCTTGAGCGAGGTAATTGCCCGCCACGATCGTGCATGCCTGCGGCGCGAAGCCTTTCGGCGCAGGCTTTTCGGGGCTGCGCTTCTCGCGATGGTTGTGGCGAGAAGATATCTCGGGCTCCATCGGTTTCACCATATCGATCAATGCCGTTTAGTCGAGACGCCGGTATGCGGAGCTGGTGAGCCGGACGCCTTCAGCTTTCGAGCAGTTTCGCGGCGCGCGAAACGATCTCTTCCCCAATGGCCAGCGAAGCCGTTGCGGCCGGCGACGGCGCGTTGCAGATATGAAGCGAACGCGGCTTTTCCACGATGAGGAAATCGTCGACCAACTGGCCATCCGCGAACAAAGCCTGGGCCCGAACTCCCGCCGGCGCGGGAACAATATCCCGCGCCGTGATTTCCGGCACGAGCGTCGCCAGGTCGGCGGCGAACGCGCGCCGGCTGAAGGAACGGAAAAGTTCGCCGGCCGCCGTTCGCCAATAACGCGCGATCAATTTCCAGAAAGCCGGATAGGCCAGCGTTTCCGCGAGGTCCCGGAGATTGATGTCTGTCTTGCGATAACCCTCACGCGCGAAGGCCAGGACAGCGTTTGGTCCTGCTTCCACGCCATTGTCGATTACCCGGGTGAAATGAGCTCCGAGGAAGGGGAATCGCGGGTCCGGCACCGGATAAATCAGTCCGCGCACGAGATGATGTTTTTCGGGAATGAGCTCGAAATACTCGCCGCGAAAAGGAACGATTTTGGCCGGCGGCCGGGAGCCGGCGAGGCGCGCCACCCGATCCGATTGAAGGCCGGCGCACGCGATATAATGGCGGACGGCGACGTCGCCGGTTTCCGTTTCGAGGACTATTTCTCCCTTCGCTTCGTGAACGGCTCGCACGCCTGATCCGAGCCTGATTTCGCCTCCGCTCTCGCGGATTTTTCCGGCCATGGCGGTGGAGACCTTGTGATAATCGACAATCGCAGCGGTCGGAACGTGGAGCGCGCAGAGACCCGTCGCATGCGGTTCGATTTCGCGGAGCTGCTCGGCCGAAAGCAACGAAAGGCGAGGGACGCCGTTGGCGTTTCCCCGGCGGTGCAATTCATGAAGCGCAGGGATTTCCCCTTCGCGTCGAGCGATAATGACCTTGCCGCATTCGTCGTAACGAACGCCGGTCTCGTCACAAAACTGCCGCATCATCCCGGCGCCCCGCGTGCAGAGCCGGGCCTTGGCGGAGCCGGGTTTGTAATAAACACCGGAATGAATCACGCCGCTGTTATGGCCGGTCTGATGAGCGGCGATCCGGGGTTCCTTCTCAAGGACGACCAGCGAAGAATTCGGGTAACGCCGCCTGGTTTCCAAGGCAGTGGCGAGACCCACTATGCCGCCACCGATTATCGCGATGTCGTACGGTTTATCGGATACGGACATGGCCGCGGAGGGGACGCGGTCTACAAACCGTCTTCGCGATAAGACCGGGCAATATCCAAATGATAATCCTCGGGCTTGTGGAGCCGGAAACCGTTGTTCCCCATTCGCTCGACCAAATCGTTGACCAGCCGCTCGGAGGCTTTGCCATCGCCGAGGTTGTGCTCCCAGCGCTTGCCATAGAGCGATTCGAATTTCCGGTAAACGACGTCGAACGGATACTTCTCGGGCTGAGTGGGGTCGTACTTGACGCTCGACCCGCAATCATAGACCTGCGGACGTTCCGTCGCCTTGCGGATTTGAAGGGACGGCACCTGCAGGACAGCGGTTTCTTCCACGACGGTGCCCGAATCGGTGATAACACCGCGAGCATGCACCATCAGGACGAGCATCTCCTGGTAACCGATCGGATCGACCATGGTCGCGTTGGGCGGAAGCTTCAGCCCATACTCCTTCAACACCTTTTGCGTCCGGTAGCTGGCCGTGAGGTAGACCGGCCGGGGCGCGGCGCCGATCAACTCGAGGATTTTTTCGAACGAAGAACGAATATGGACGTTCTCGCGCCGATGCCACGTCATCAGGTAATATTCACCGCGGGTCAGCCCGCGTTCCGAGAAGAAGCTGTCGGTCGCCATCTTGTCGTAGACGTCCTTCTTCGCGAAGTAGTAGGCGTTGAGCACATCGACAATGAGGTTGGTAATGACGACGATGCTCTTGGGGTTGAGCCCTTCATCGACGCCCTGCTTCTTGTACTCGTCGAAGTAAGTGTAAATAATGTCGGCCAGGTGATCGATGGTGCCGCGATATTTCTCCTCCGGCATGCGCCAATCGTAGGACCGCATACATCCTTCGATATGAACGATCGGAATGTTGAGTTGCGCCGCGGCGAGGCAACCCATGACCGTGTTGGTGTCGCCGAGAAAAACCGCGACCTCAGGTTTCATCTCGGCCAGGACGGGATAAAGCCTGGAGATAACGCCTGCGCTTACTTCGGCGTCGGTTTCGCCGCCCACGTTGAGCTCGATATCGGGCGGGGCGACATTGAGTTCGCGGAAGAAGATGTCCTTGAGATTATCCGAGTAATGCTGCCCGGACCAGATGAAGACGGTGTCGAAGTCTTTGTTCGCCCGTAACGCATTCAAAACGCACGACGCCCGAATGACGTCCGGACGGATTCCAAGGATAAAGGCTAATTTTTTCTTCATAAAGATAGCGGGGAGAACCGGGCGTTTTACGCGCCCGCCGCGGTCGGCCCGTCGATGTACGTCGAAAGCTCGGCAATTGCAACGTCCATCGGCAGGTCTGTGCCGCATATTCCACGCAGCATTCCGGCCGTTTCCAGGATCCGGGTGACCGCCCCCCCCGCGGACCGTTTCACCTCGAGGTCTGGGCGAAAGCGCTCCCTGAGCAACTGGAGAAGCCGATACTTGGTCACGGTTTCATTTGGACAAAAATGGTGAACGGCGGACTGGTCGCGCAGCTTTCCAAACAGGTTCTCCTCGAAAATCCGCGCGCAGAGTTTCGCGAATTGCAGCGTCGTCACGCCGCGCCAGAGTTGATCGTCATATCCGGTAACCGTGCCGTCGCGGGGCTGGCCAAGGACCCATTCGAGAAGCCCCGTTTTCTTCACCGGATTGGGCCCAATGATCGAGCAACGCAAGGTCAGGGCATTCGGGGCCGAGGGTTCGCCCCGAAGCTTTGTCCGTCCGTAATGGTCGGCCGGCGTTGGCGGATCTGTTTCCAGGCACGGACCGCTATCGGGCGCGAAAACGGCGTCGGTCGAAACGTGGATGACTTTGCAACCGATCTCCGCGGCGAGCCCGGCCAATTCGTGCGGAAAGAGGGCGTTCACTCGTTCGGCCGCCGCCGCACCGTCCGGGCCGGTATTCTCGGCGGCATTTTTTAGCACCGCGATGGAATTGACCGCATAATCGTAGCCGCCGCGCTCCCGGGCCAAATCCAGCAGGGAGCCGGGTGACTCGGCGTCGAACCGAAACGCGCCCGGCTCGTCCCGCCGGCTGGTCCAATCGACCCGCCATCCGGGTTGGCGCGCCAGTTGGAGGCGGAGCATGCGGCCGAGCATGCCGTCACCGCCCAGGACCAATACGCGAGGGCTCAAAACATGCGGAGATCGGGCAGCGGCGTCACCCAGATTCCGTCAAACCACGATTCGTTTTGGCGAATCACATCGGCGTAGTTCCACGCGGTGATGAAGATGTAATCCGGAGGATTTTTGCGCAACTCCGCCGGGAACACGATCGGGGTATGGGTTCCCGGCATCTTCTTGCCGGCGCGCAGAGGAGAAGCATCCACCATCGCCTCCAGGTAGGTCATATCGCAGGCGTTTACCCACATCGTCGCTTTTCCGGCCGCGCCATATCCCCAGATCCGGCTGTTCTTGGAAAGTCGTCCGAGCGTCTGCCGGACCACATCGATCTTGCGGCCGATGTGTGCGCCGAAATCGATCCACGTCTGCGGATCGCCCAGGCGCGTCTTTTCCTCGTAGCGCGCCACCTCTTCCAACTCCGGGGAGCGAGCTTCCCCTTCCTTCACCGCCGCGATGACACGGAGGGATCCGCCATGCATCGGGATGCGTTCCGCGTGGACGAGGTGAAAACCATAGCGCTTCAAAAGAACCTCCAGCGTCTTCAGTGAATAGAAGGTGAGATGCTCGTGATAAAGCGTATCCCATTGCAACAGCTCGAGGAGATCGCCGGCGTACATCACTTCCAGGCAAAGATGTCCCGAATCCTTCAGCGCGATTCGCGCCGCCTCGAGGACCCGCTCGGGATGGTCGTTGTGGGCGAAGGCATTGCTGCCCGTCACGACATCGGCGGGCCCGTATTTCTCGACCAGGGACCGCGCCGTCGCGTCATCGAAAAAACCGGTCACGACGTCCAGGCCTTTGGCCCGCGCCATCTCGGTTATGTTCTCCGAGATGTCGACGCCCTTGGCGCTGATGCCCAGCTTCTCGAGCGGCGCGAGAAGGACGCCGTCGTTGCACCCGAATTCGTAAACCAGCTTGGGAGAGAGCCGGCTGGCCAGCCATTGCGCGTAGCCCTCGAAATGTTTCACCAGCGGCGGAATCGTGCTGGAGGAGAACGAGTAATCGCGGAACAGGATCGCCGGGTCGATCACTTCGAGGATCTGGACGAGCGAGCAATCCAGGCAGACGTGGACCGGCAACGGAAATTTTTGTTCCTCTCGAATCGCCTTCTCGTCCTCGAGAAATCCCCCGGCCAGCGCCATCTCGCCGAGGTTCAGGATTTCCTTGAGGTTTTTGCTCTCGCACGCGCGGCAGGTGGTTCTTCTCATGTTTTCGTCAGGTGATTCTTACGGGGTGGGATGTGAAGGAAGGCGAGAAACGGATATTTCAGGTAGGAATAAAAAAGGCGGGGCCGATATTGGAAACTGGACGGACGTAACGTTTCGGCCCGCGATGTCAACACGTAGGGTACTTCGCAGACCCGCGCCTTCAGGGCCTTGGCCAGATAGAGCTCTTCCATTATCGCGGGGAAACCGCGTTCGCCTAACGACATTTCTCGCAGCAGGCTGGCGCGGATGGCGCGGTAACCATTTGTGCAATCGTGAATGGGAAGTCCGTAAAGAAGATGCGCGACAGCATTGCCGATTCGCGAAATCCAATAGCGCCACGGGGGGACACCTTCCACGCCGCCGCCGGGGATATACCGTGAAGCTTTGACCAGGTCGCAGCCTTCTTCCATTTTTGCGATGAAGGGGCCGAGGGAACGGGGGTCGTTGGTCAGGTCGCTGTCCATGAAAATGACAAAATCGTATCCGAGTTCCGCCGCGGTCGCGCCTCCGGTTTGCAGGGCTCGGCCGTAGCCGAGATTTCGCGGGTGGGTTACGACGGTCAAGGCGGCATTCGTCTCGCGCAGGGTCTCGAGAATCTGCGCCGTTCGATCGGAGCTGCCATCGTTGACCGCGATCAAGGCGGTTTTCTGCGGAAAATCCTGTAACGCCTTCGTGATTTCCGCGACGCATCGCTCCGCTCCCTGTTCCTCGTTGAACATCGGGACGACTACCGCAAAGCAACCGGCATCCATTCTTCGAATAGCTTTCGCTCGAGGCCGAGCGCTAGAACCAGTAAACGTTCAGCCGGTGCAACCAGGCGCGCAGTAATACATAGGCGTAACCAA
The DNA here is from genome assembly GCA_035941675.1 of Chthoniobacterales bacterium. Classification (GTDB taxonomy): domain Bacteria; phylum Verrucomicrobiota; class Verrucomicrobiia; order Chthoniobacterales; family UBA10450; genus AV80. The sequence continues at coordinate 195,696 of DASZDT010000018.1, read as the reverse complement.
GAGTTTCGGCGGGTAGCTGAAACTTGGTCGAGCCTCCGCCCACATACGGATGTGGCTGGCCGGGGATGTACTCCATCTTCGCTCCGCTTAACAGCATCTTGAACGTGATCTCGGGGCAAATGTTGAAGCGGTTCGAGCTCGTGCCCAACGCCATGACATAAGCGCGGTGGAAAGCGCGGAACCCATAAGTGCTATCGGCGATGGTTTGTCCCAGAAGAATGCGGGTCAATCCGCGATAGATGCTCTGGTAAAGGCGAAACTTCGGGTCGACGTTTTTCTGGTCCTCCGGACGAATGTAACGCGATACCTGGACGTGATGAGCGCCGGCCCGGAGACGTTTCACGAACTCCGGCAGCAACTCTACCGGGTCCAGGCCGTCTGCCGAAACAAAACAACAATAACGCCCCGTCGCATAGGCCATCCCAAACCGGACTACAGCGCCGTAACCGCGACGATGGCGAATCCGGTGGAAGATTCGGATGCGCAAAGCCGGATAGGTCTCGAGCAAAGTAGTCGCCAGGCGGAGCGTCGCGTCCTTGCTTTCGTCGTCCAGGATAATGACCTCAGCATCGAGCGATGCCTGGGTGATGACATCGTTTAGCTTTTCCAGAGCCTTGGGAAGAGTCGCCTCTTCATTGAAACAAGGCATGATGACACTGAGCTCAGGCATGGCTCAGCGTTCCTCGACCCGCCATGGATCCCAAAGACGCGCGTCGTAGCGGATGTCGTCGCCCAGGGATTCCTCCAGGCTCGAGGTCGAGTAGAAGATCGCCTTCGCGTCTTCGGTCAGCGACATGTTGCCATTGGCGTAGCCAGCCGGAATGTAGAGAACAGACGGGGTTTGAGCGGAGAGGACGAACCGTTTGACTGGCGCGGCGGGCGAAGGGTTTTCCCAGTTATCGATCTGGACACAGGCAATCAGCATCGCTCCCTGAACTACCGTAACATATTTCGCCTCCCGGCGGTGAGCATGCCATGCCCGGACGAAACCCGCCGCATGGTTACTAACCATGTAGAACCGCTTGACGCCGGCAAAGTCGAAGTCGTTAACGAACGCGACCTGGCCGCGATCGTCAGCCGCCAGGCCTCCCCGGATGTGGCGCGGTTCTACCATGCCTGCCTCCTGAACTTTGAAGGAGAAGCCACTTCAAACCCGAGCACTGTCTTGTCGGCTATTAGCATGGGGCGAAGAAAATCCGTATTCGAGAAACGCGGGCTACTGATATCGCGGATTCGACCTTGTTCCACGAGATTCTTGATCTCGACAATGCCGTCGTCGGGGGTAAAACGCGGGGCAAACCCAAAGGCGCGTTTCGCCTTCTCACTCGAGACGCTGTAGTTCCGGGCATCCTGGAATTGCAGTTCCGTTTTCTGGACCTTCAGATCCGGAACGTATTTTTGGATCAACTCCGCGACCTCGACGATCGTCATGTTCACCGCGTGGAGGTTATAGATGCCGGTATCGTTCGTATCCACCGTGGCGACTACGGCTTCGGCTACGTCCTTCACGTGAAGAAGCGGCCGAAATTGATTTCCGCCGAAAACGCTTACCCGTCCGTAGAGGAATGCCTTGACGGTGAGGGTATTGACTACCAGGTCCATTCGGATTCGCGAGTAGCTGTCGCCCAGGCCGAAAAGCGTCCCGAGCCGGAACATGATGGCGTTGGGCGCCTTTAACAGGATTTCCTCTGCTTCGAGCTTCGTCACCGCGTAAAGCGAGAGAGGGTTCGTGGGCGATTCTTCCGTGAGGATGCCATCCATGGCGCCGTAGACTGAGCAGGTCGACATGAAAACGATTCGGCCCTTGAAGGTTTCGGCGAGCCACCGGACGGATTCGACATTGATGTCGCGCGTCAAGGTAGCGTCGTGCGAACACGCGCCATCGCCGACCAATGCCGCCAGCCATACTACCGTGTCGGCCCAATCAAGGTGGGGCTTGAGGGTCGCCCGGTCCCGGACATCGCCGTACGTAAAGTCGATCGGTTTGAGAAAGACGTCTTCGTAGACCAGCCCGTCAAAAACTCGGACCTCGTGTCCGGCGGCGCTCAGGCGGTCGGTAATACCGCCCCCCACGTATCCTGCGCCTCCGACCACCAAAATTTTGGACATACAGCTATTCTCATCGGGAATTTCATCGGCTTGTCAATCCGCGGTGCGCCGCGGGCGGGAAAAGCGGGTTGACAACGAGGGCCTGCCGCAGATGAATCAGTATGAAGAGACTGCTTCCATCCCTGATGGCCTGCGCCGCAATGACCCTCGTCGCGGGATGCGGTCGAACGACTGAAACGGAACCTTCGACCGCTCAATCAACTCCGGCAAAACCGCCCACGCACACTGGGTATGCCGTGGAGTGGGTTACCAATGACGTTCCGGCGACCGTTGCCCCGGGAGGCCGCGTCACCATTCATGTCAGTGCCAAGAATACCGGCGATTGGGCCTGGCCCAACCCTGCCGCCGCGAATCCAAGCCGGCCGGATGGAAGCTATGCCGTGCGTCTCGCCTATCGCTGGGTTGAAGCGACCGGCAAAGCACATCCGCCCGCCGCCGATCGGGGAGAACTCAAAGCTTCGGTTCCGCCCGGCGAGACGGCGACTTTCACCATGGATGTCGTGGCTCCTGCGCAACCGGGCAGCTACAACCTTCAGCTCGACCTCGTCGAGGAACTGGTTGTTTTCTTTTCCGCAAAGGGTGCGCCGAAGCTGACCGTGCCTGTAACCGTGCAATAGGTTGATCACGGACGCCCGCGAAGAACTGTCGGGAAAACAGGGACGACAACGGGTGGAAACTTTCCCGCAGGGCTTTCCCAAGGCCGAACGCTGGGGCGCCGCCCTGTTCTTCGCGGCTGTTATCGCCCTCGCGTTTCCCCAGGTCGTATTCTTTGGGCGTTCGCTCGTTCCCAGTAACAACTACAACCCGTTCGAATACACTTTTAACGAGGCGAATTACGGGCCCAAATTTATTCATCCCGAAGAGTGGAGCTCGCGCGGTCTGTTGTTCTACGCCAATTTCCATGACCCGGGAGGAGACTGGTGGCAGGGTGAGCCCGCTCTCGAATTTTTCCGGAGGGCGATCTTTAGTGGGCAATTCCCATTCTGGGATCCAACGGCTGCGGCTGGCGCACCGGCCTACGCCAATCCAACTTCCGAATTCCTTTTTCCGCCGCAGATCCTGTTGAGCCTTGCGGGGTCGACCGCGGGAGAGAAGAACTTCTATATCCTGCTGCTGTTCTGGACGGCGGGTTTCGCAACGTATTGTTTCCTCCGTCTTCATCGGTTAAGGCCGATCTCCAGCGCTGCCGGCGGCCTGATTTTTCTTTTCTCGGGCGCGATCCAGCAAATGGGGCCCTCAATCATGCTCGGGCAGACAGTGGCCTGCATGCCAGTTGTCCTATTGGCGACACGCTGGTTTTTGGATGGACCTACCTGGCGGAGAAGCGGCGCTCTCGCCGGGTTGTATGCGATGGTCTCGTTCGCCAGTTTCCCGCCTATCCTTTGCGCCTGTTTTGGCTTCGCAGCGTTCTACTTTGTTTGCGCAGTTATTTTCGAAAAGCGGTCGCAATGGCTCCGCTTGAGTCTGCGTTTCGCGACCGTCATTCTGCTGTCGTTAGGCCTGGCGGCCGTATACTACGCGCCCGTTCTCCTGACGATCACCCACACCCCCTACGTGACGGGGTGGTACACAGATGCCGCTCGGGATATTCTGGCGCCGCGCGCTATTTTCGACTTGTTCTCGCCTACCGCGACCGGCGGCGATTTGATTTACAGCTCACCGATTTTGGATCCAGACCTCGCGCATCTCTATTATGTCGGCGCCGCCGGGCTCGCCCTGGCCGGCCTGGCCTTCGGCCGGGTAACGGGCTCGAGTCGCACGCTGCTTGTTTCAAGCGCGGCGGTGTCGGTGCTGGTGCTTCTGAAGATATTCGGTGTTCCGCCGGTCCAGTGGGCTGCCAGCCTTCCAGTCCTGCAAAGCATCCATTTTCATATCTACTTCGGGATACTCATAGCCTTCCTCGTGTCGCTCCTTGCGGCTCTCGGCATGGAGCGGCTGGTTTTTAAGGCAGCAGGCGCTGTCAATGTCGCGGCCGTCGCCGCGGTACTGGCGGTCGGGCTGGTCGGGCTTTGGCTGGTGGCGCTCCACGCTGGTGGCTTGCACCGTCCGTCGGCGTGGCGCTGGGTCGCCGATTATCATCTCATCGTGCTCTTTGGAACAGTAGCAATGGTGCTGGCCTTCTTCGCGACGCTGGGCGCCGACTCGAGCAAGATCGGCAGGGCGGCCACGGTAATGTTCCTCAGCCTCATCTTTGCCGAGGGCGTTACGAACGCCACTTATCCGCGCCAAAAGCGCTGGGACGTCTTTGCCCATCCGCCAGCCTACGTTTCGGCCGTGAAACGGCTGCCCTCGCCTTCCCGCCTGTTTGTCGCTGCAACGTTGACGGCAAATCTTGGGTCCGCCGTGGGTTTGGAGACGCTTGATTCGCTCTATATGTTTTCGCCGCCGCTGGTCTATGACGTCTACCAAAAGTATGCCGAACCCGCGGCGGCAATCAGCATGCGCGAAGCAACCCTTCTCCCACCCGAGCCGGTGCTTGACCGCGCCGGGATTGGGTACGTTTTGGTCCGCCAGCAATTGCCGGTGATTTTTACGCCCGCGATCCTCCGCGGGTATCCGGTCATTTACCAGGATGATTACGTCCGGCTCTTTCGGCGGCCGAACGCCCCACGCTATCTTTTCAGTAGTGACTACGAAGTGATCAATCACGCCCCGGCCCTGGAGCGAATTGCGACCGCTCCTTCCGACAAGATCATCCTGCAATCAAATCCCGGCTTTGCCCCGAGCGAAAACCGCCCCGATGACCCTGCCCCGCAATTGATCTCAGCGAAGCTGAACTCCGTTGACTTACGCATCAGCGCGCCGCGCCAGGGGTTACTTTACGTCGCCGATTCCTTTTATCCCGGCTGGTCCGCCAGCGTTAACGGACGGCCCGGTGAGATCCTCCCGGCGAACTACGGATTTCGAGCCGTGGCGATTCCCGCCGGCGATGTTCACGTGCGTTTTTCGTATCTTCCTCAGGGACTAATTGCAGGCCTCATTGTGTCCCTGTTTAGCCTTGCCATCACGGTTTGGCTCGCAATTCGCAATCCCGGGGCCGCCGCGTTTGCTTTTGATTGGAAACAAGGCACGCTCCAGACAACGACTCCATGAGCACTCGTCGCCATGTCTGATGCTACTTCCACGAAACTTTCGCAACGCCAGGCAGAAGAGTTAGTCCGCTCAGTGCCGGCCTGGCACCATCGGTTCGAGATAGCTCCAGGGGTAGTGACGCCCGGGAGCTATGATCCGAATTTTCTTTTGGAAAAACTGGCGCTGCCCGACGACTTGTCTGGTCAGCGCATCCTGGATATCGGGCCTTCGGACGGCTTCTTCTCGTTGCACTTTCGACGCCGCGGCGCGGAGGTCGTGGCGGTCGATTACCGACCGAAGGATATGCACGGCTTTGGAGTTATGGAGCGCATATCGGGACTTGATTTTGATTATCGCCAGGCAAACGTTTACGATATTAATGAACGCTCCTTTGGCACCTTCAGTATCGTTTTGTTTTTTGGAGTGCTCTATCATTTGCCTGATATGCTGAAAGCTCTTTGGATTGTGCGGAGCGTTTGCCGCGGGCAAATGTTTCTCGAAACTCATAGCGCAAACGACCTCGGTTCCGATCAGCCGGTTGCGCGCTACTATCGGGAAAATACACTCAACAACGATGTGAGTAATTTCTGGTCGCCTAACACGCGGTGCGTGCGCGACATGCTTCATGACAGCGCCTTCGACGTGGAGCGCGACGAAGCCTTCGGCGACCGCTATTTCGCGGCCTGCCGCAGTAACGAGAGTCACGACCGGGCCTCCAAGCTGCGACTCGCATATTCCGTGATATCGGCGGTTAGTTGAACGGACTTGCAACCCGGCGTTGATTCTTCTGCGGCGGGTTTTCGGGAGCCTGCTATCCTTTCATTGAGGACGGTCGCAATACAATCCCCCTTTGCGCACGGCCAGACCTGGCTTTACTACCAGATCCCATGAGCGCGATAGTTCACCCTGCCCCCAAAGGCACCGGCACCATTCCGTTTATCGAAGGACTTCGAGCTATCGCCTGCCTCCTGGTGGTCTATTGCCATATTTTAGCCGGCCGCGCCGACCTCTACCACTATGATTGGCCTTTCTACGTCTTCGTTCGCGACTTTTTTGTAGCCCCCCTCGGCATTATTCAAAACTTCGGGTTTTTCGGAGTCGCCTTATTCTTTCTCGTTAGCGGATTCATCATCACGCACACCGTCCAGCGAGAGGATCGCATTGCGTTCTGCGTGAAAAGGGTGTTCCGAATTTTTCCACCGCTTATCGGTGCCGTCATCGCCGTCCTGGCCCTCCATTGGATCGATTTTCGAGCGACCGGGGTCCCGAACCAGACGGTGATGCTTCGGCCGCACGAAGTCCTTTTGAGTACTGTGGCCCTGAACGCGCTGTTTAATGCCGGCAGCGTGATAGTCGTCGGCTGGACGCTAACCATTGAGTTGTTGTTTTATGCTAATGTTGTCTTGCTCAATACCATGCTGCGCCGCTCAGCCTGGTGGGCCGCCCTGACCTTTATCGCATTGCCGACAGTGCTGATTCGGCTCTGCATCGAGTGGGGCCTTACAAAAAGCCTGGGTGTCAATATTGGCCAACTAGCCACCCTCTCCGAATATTTGCCTGTTTTTGGTATCGGCATGGTCATTTATTATGGATGGGCCGGAAGGTTATCGGTCGGCAAGACGGTCGCGCTTGCGGTAACGGCATGGATAGCGTTGGTCTACAATTTAAGTCTAATGCAACCCTTTAACCTTCTTGCTCCGACATCCCATACTACGCAGATTGCCTACGTCATAGTCGTCTTCGTCGCGGGGATGTGGCTTTGGCAAAATGTGGAGCGAAATCCCGCCTGGCTGCGCTTCTTTTCGAATATCAGTTACTCTTTATATCTCATCCACTATCCGTTTGGACTATTCGCAATGGATAGGTTGCACGGGCGAATTGGATTTACGGCAGCAGCGCTGGTTAGTCTCACTCTGGTAACAGGCATGAGCTACCTCTCGTTTCGCTTCATCGAAAAGCCATCCCAGCGACTGGCTCGCAAAATCTTAAGTCTGCGACATCGGGCCGATGTCGAACTGCCTAAAGGCACGCCCGTGGCGACCTAATTCCAGGAGCGGCTCGATCAGCCGCAAAGCTGCGCGAACCAAAGGTTCGCAAGGGCGGGTCAGCGGGGGGCCTGCCGCGGGACGTTATGAACGGCGATGCTTTGCAGCATGTATTCTCCCGATGTTCCCAGGTCAAATCTCAGCGGCTGCACGAGCTCGGGAATATCGACTTCAAAGTAGACGACGTTCTGTCCTCTCTTGAGCGACACCGTTTGTGAGCGGGAACCATCGTAGGATGGAGTGTCTTTCACGAGATACAACAAAAGCAGGGTGGTCGCAGCCGGACTGTCGATCGCGAGGCGAACGATGAACCGGTCTACGGTTGATAAAGAAGGCAATAAAAACGCCGGATCATTTCCGTTGGCTGACATTTTCAGGCCCTTCTCCGAAGCCGTCACGTTAAGTTGTTGCAGAGGCTTAATGGCCAACAGGTCCGTGCTGGTCTTTGTCTCGAACACGGTCAGTGACGACGCATTGAACGCCGCGGCTAAATCCTCTTGAGACTTACCCGCGCTAGTCGTCGGAACGGCAGCGGTAGTCGATGGAGCCGCCGCGATATCGCGCGACACTTGCGTTTCCGCCGGAGTTGCTGCTGGTGTCGTGTCAGCACTTGGGGTGGAGGCGGGCTCGCGGTCGCATGCAGCCATCGCCACGACCAGGCAAGCGGGGAAAATGATACGAATTAGCATTCCACCAAGCTTCGTTAATTGGCGGGTTGATGGTCCGGACGACACGAGATTCATGCCGCCAGCGTATCGCAGTTCCCGGTATTGTCCACAGGCCGCTGGTGTCCTTTCGACTTTTCGACGGTTTGCCGTCTTTGGCGATGCGATAAAGCCGGCGCGGTTCGTCCCGATATGCGCGGCTTTGCCTGGGAGTTACAATTCACTCCGGCTCGCCCCGGCGTAACCGCAGTAGAGTTACCGCCCGATGACGGGCCTCCCGGCCGCCGGCCGCCACCTCTCGGTCGCCCTAAACTAGTATGGTCGGTTTAGGCGAGAACTAGTGCCCCGTTCCGGCGATCGGAAGCCGTGGCGAATAGCGGCCTTCGCAGCCACACGGCACAGCCCTCGGAATTGCGAAGTGCCGCTCACGGTTGACACAGGGTTGCCCGGTTGCATTGTCGCTCGTGCGCGAGGATTCGATCCAGAGATGGAAGCGGGCTTTCGTCTCCGGCGGGGCTGGATTCGTTGGCAGCCATCTGGTTCGCGCATTACTCAGGGAAAGATCGGTCGACGGGGTTGTCGTCTTCGACAACTTTAGCTCAGGCCGGCGTTCCTACATCGACGAGTGCAGGTCTGATCCGCGCTTGAAACTGGTCGAAGGAGATCTCAAGGAGCTTCCCGCGGTTATCGCCGCCATGGCGAGCTGTGACACGGTCTTTCATCTCGCCGCTAATCCGGACATCGCCAAGGCCGTTACCCAGCCTGACATAGATTTCTGGGAGGGAACTTATCTTACCCAAAATGTTCTCGAGGCGATGCGACTCAACAAAGCTCAAACGATCTTTTATACTTCCGGCAGCGGAGTGTATGGCGAGAACCCAAGCGTTTCTTTTGCGGAAGACTACGGGCCGTGCATTCCTATCTCGACCTACGGCGCGAGCAAGCTGGCCTGCGAAGGTCTTATCGCTTCCTACTGTCATATGTTCGGTTTAACCGGCCGCGCTTTTCGTTTCGCTAATGTTGTCGGCCCGCGCCAGACCCACGGGGTTGGGTTTGATTTTATCCGTCGCCTGAAAGCCGATCCGACCCGGCTGCGGATTCTCGGGGACGGCACCCAGAACAAGAGCTACATCCATGTGGACGACGTCCTGGCAGCCATCCGGAGCGCCGATGAACGCGCCAATGCTAACTATGAGGTATTCAACGTGGCGAGCGAAGACTACATCACTGTCTCCGAGATTGCCGACCTCGCCATTGAAGTAAGCGGTCTTTCCCCGGTTGAAGTTAAGCTCGAATACACCGGAGGCGACCGTGGCTGGAAAGGGGACGTTCCGATCGTTCGGTTCGATTGCTCGAAGATCAAGGCACTCGGCTGGAAAGCGCGCCGCACCTCCTCGGAAGCGATTTTTGACGCGATGAAGGCGATGCATCAGGAGCTGGCTGGTGGCTGAGGAAGTCGAACATCTCCTGCCCGCCGGCGCGAACCCGGGGCCGGTCGACGTCAGCATCGTGGTTCCGGCGTTGAACGAAGAGATTACCGTGGGTGAGTTTGTCGACTGGTGCAAGGAGGGGCTGGAGCGCGCCGGGGTTCGCGGCCAAATCCTGATCATCGATAGTTCGACCGACAGCACTCCGCAGATAGTCCTGGCGCACGGCGGCGAAGTGCTGCGCACCCCGAAGCGCGGACTTGGCCGGGCTTATATCGACGCCTCGAGTTACATCCGCGGCCAGTGGATTGTCATGGGCGACGCGGACCTCACTTACGACTTTCGCGAGCTATCGCCTTTCGTGGAAGCTTTTCGCCAAGGCGCCGAGTTCGTGATGGGGAGCCGGTTCCGCGGCAGCATTGAGAAAGGCGCCATGCCGGGATTGCATCGCTACTTTGGAACTCCTTTGACTACCTGGATTTTGAACCGCATCTACGGGAGTCATTACTCCGATATTCATTGCGGCATGCGTGGTCTTACGCGAACTGCCCTGGCGCGGATTGATTTGAAGTCGCAATCCTGGGAATACGCCAGCGAGATGGTGCTAAAGGCAGCCCGGCTAAAACTCCAGACCGCCGAGGTCCCCGTCAAATTTTACAAGGACCGTGAAGGACGCTTCAGTCACCATCGTCGAATGGGATGGTTGTCGCCCTGGGTCGCCGGGTGGCTCAACCTCAAAGTCATGCTTGTTTACACACCTGATTCCTTCCTGCTCAAACCTGGAATTCTGCTGACTGCGATCGGTGCCTTGATAGCCTGCGTTCTCGCTCCGGGGCCAATTACAGTTAGCGGCGTTGGGTTCAGCCTCTACTGGCTACTATTTGGAGTAACCTGCGTGACTCTTGGTTATAGCTCTATTCAAATAGGAGTCCTGGCGCGTGTCATGCACGGCTTGCGTCCAGCGTCGCTGAAGAACCTTCGGCGCATTCTCAGTTACGACCGCGGCATGTTGCTCTCGGCCGGTTGCGTGATCGTAGGCATCGCCCTGCTTGGAGCCTTGGTGTATCGTTACCTGCATGCGGACTTCAAGCTGTTCGAGATTTCGCATCCGGCCATCTTTGGCCTGCTTCTGATTATTGTCGGGTTCCAGACATTCTGTTTCACCCTACTTCTGGAGATGGCTCAGCGGGTCGCACCGGAGCACCGGCTTTGAGTAATCGCAACCGCAAATCGTACGGCCAGGAGGAACTTAGTTTCGTCGACCGGCTGGGCGTGTGGCTTTCCCAGCGGGCGATCGCGGCGGAGCTGCCGGGCAACGACAACCTGGAAGTCCTGGAATTAGGCTGTGGGTTCCAGGCCTTTCAACTCGTCGCGCTGGCCCCTCGCCTCAAACGCGGCGTGGGCGTGGACTTCCAGTTGGCGCCGGAGCTGGCAAGCTTCGAGAACCTTAGCTTCTACCACGGAACGATTGAAGAGAACCTGCCCAAACTAATGCCGGAACGGTTCGACGCGGTGATGCTCATCTCCGTTTTGGAACACCTGCGCGATCCACTTTCCGTCATCGAATCCGCCTGGCGGTTATTGAAGCCTTCGGGCGTCTTGCTCATCAACGTTCCAACATGGCGCGGGAAAACGTTTCTGGAATTCTCGGCCTTGCGCCTGGGTCTCAGTCCTAAGACGGAGATGGACGATCACAAAATGTATTACGACAAGCGAGACCTTTGGCCACTGCTGGTGCGCGCCGGGTTCAAGCCAAGCATGATCAAGCTTCGTTATCATAAGCTGGGCTTGAACCTGTTCGCGGTGGCTCGGCGCGACAATGGCTAACGAATCGGCCGCTCCGCGGGATAACTGGGAAGCTCATTGGGCCCGGTTCGCCGAGTCTGCCACGGAGAACCCCGCCCAACGCATGCGGCACGACCTTATCGCGCAGCTGCTTTCAGAGAAGGCCGGGTCCGGCGCCATTCGGCTATTTGATTTCGGGAGCGGCCAGGGCGACCTCGTGGAAAAGCTATCCGGAATGTTTCCCAACGCCGAGTTTGTCGGAGCCGAACTAAGCAACAGCGGCGTTGCCATCTCGCAACGAAAGGTGCCCGTCGCCACCTTTGTCGTGGCCGACATTCTCGAGGCGCCGGCAGTCCTGAAGAACTTTGCCGGCTGGGCGAGTCACGCGGTCTGTTCGGAGGTTCTGGAGCACGTTGACGACCCCGCCGCTTTCCTTAGGCAGGCGCGCGAATACCTCGTTCCTGGCGCCCAATTGATCGTGACCGTTCCGGGCGGCCCCATCTCCGCGTTCGACCGCGAGATTGGCCATCGTCAACATTTCAACCGCGGCAAGATCCGTTCGCTCCTGGAGGAGGCCGGGTACTTGGTGGAGCGAACGTACCTGGCCGGCTTTCCTTTCTTCAACCTCTACCGCTTGCTCGTGCTTATGCGCGGCCCGCGATTGGCCCGCGACATCGAAGCCACGGCCGTGGGCCGTCCGTCCGGCCTGCTGCGTTTCGCGATGAAACTGTTTCGAGTTTTGTTTCATGCTAATCTTCTCGACTCACCTTTCGGCTGGCAGGTAGTCGCTATCGCCCGGAAACCGTCGCCATGATCATCACCCGCTCACCACTTCGGATCTCGCTCGGCGGCGGCGGAACCGACCTGCCATCGTATTACCGCGAGCACGGCGGGTTGCTCATCGCCGCGGCGATCGACAAATATGTCTACATAAATGTTCATCGCCGGTTCGTTGACGGGTTTCTGCTCAAGTATTCCAGCCTGGAAGAAGCAGCCACGATCGAGGAGATCAAGCACCCTATAATTCGAGAAGCGCTCAAGCTGGCCGGCATTCAGGAGCGCAACCTGGAGATAACCAGCATGGCCGACATCCCGGCCGGGACGGGCCTGGGATCGTCCGGCAGCTTTACGACCGCGCTGTTGAAAGCGTTCCATACCTTAAAAAAGAATCTGGTCCATCCGGCGGAGCTGGCCGAACAGGCCTGCTGTATAGAATTAGAGAAGCTCGGGGAACCTATCGGCAAGCAGGACCAATACATCGCGGCTTATGGCGGCATCACTTCGTTCCGCTTTCTGCCTGACGGCCGGGTGGAAGTAGCACCTTTGAAGATCTCCGAGGAAACATTGTTTAACCTGGAAGACAACCTGTTGCTCTTCTTTACCGGGTACTCCAGAAGCGCGTCCGCCATTTTGAAGGAACAGGACGCCAGGAGCAGGAGCGCGGACGTCGCCATGCTGGAGAACCTTCACTTCATCAAGGAGCTCGGCAAACAAAGCCAGCGAGCGCTCGAGGCCGGGGACCTCGAGGAATTCGCGCGCTTAATGGACGCGCATTGGCAACGCAAGAAGGAGCGCTCGAAAGGCATGAGCAACTCCGACATCGATAACTGGTATGACTACGCGATGACGAACGGCGCGCTCGGCGGCAAGGTCATCGGCGCCGGTGGCGGCGGGTTCCTCATGTTCTATGCAGGCGACAAGGTGAAACTCCGGCACGCCATGAGGGACAAAGGTCTGAGTGAAGTTCGGTTCCGGTTCGACTTTGAGGGGACACGAGTGCTCAACCAATGAACGCCGAGCCGTTGGACAGGGATAGCTGGCCGGTGGCGATTCTGGCCGGCGGCCTGGCGACGCGGCTCAGGCCAATAAGCGAGACGGTTCCCAAGGCCCTTATCAACGTCGCCGGTGAGCCGTTCCTGGCTCATCAGCTTCGGTTACTCCGACGGGCTGGCTTTCGGAAGGTCGTGCTTTGCATCGGGCATCGCGGTGAAATGATCCAGGAACAGTTTGGAGACGGAACGAACGCAGGCATGACGCTCACCTATTCTTCTGACGGCGCGCAGTTATTGGGAACGGGCGGTGCGCTCAAGAAGGCGCTTCCGCTTCTGGGCGACCACTTCTTTGTCCTTTACGGCGATTCCTATTTGCCAATCGACTATTCGGCTCCGGCCCAGGCCTTCGTCGCGAGCCAGAAGCTCGGCCTCATGACGGTTTTCCGGAATGAAGGCCGCTGGGATAGTAGCAACGTCCGGTTCCAGGGTGGCCTCATAAAGAGCTATGACAAGAAGCAACCGGCGCCCGAAGCGAAGCACATAGACTATGGTCTCGGTTTGCTCCGGCCGGAAGCTCTGGACGGATACCCTGACGGCAAGGCCTTCGACCTTGGCGATGTTTATCGGGACCTGATTAGCCGGGACGCTCTCGCCGGTTACGAAGTCCACGAGCGCTTCTACGAAATCGGATCGCCGAAAGGACTGGCGGAGCTTGACGCGGCGCTGCGCGGCCAGCAACTCTCGGCTACCTCATGAGCTACTCCGAACAACATTTGCGCGAGACGGCTGCGATCATTGCCAGGCTTGATCCCGCCCTCTGCGAAAAGGCCGTGGCCCTTCTCGCGGAAGTCCGGTCGCGCGGCGGCCGGCTCTTTATTCTTGGCGTCGGCGGCAGCGCGGCGAATGCCTCCCATGCCGTAAACGATTTCCGGAAAATCGCGGGCATGGAGTGTTACGCGCCGACCGATAACGTCTCCGAACTGACGGCGCGAACCAACGACGACGGTTGGACGACAGTTTTCGTGGAGTGGTTGAAAGGCAGCCGCTTAAACCCGAAAGACGCGGTCCTGGTGTTTTCGGTCGGCGGCGGGAACGCGGAAAAGAACGTGAGCCCGAACCTGGCCGCGGCCCTGCAGCTTGCGAAGGAGCGGGGCGCATCCGTGCTTGGAATCGTCGGGCGCGACGGCGGTTTCACGGCGCAGGTCGCGGACATTTGCATCGTCATACCGACGGTCAATCCGATGAACGTCACGCCGCACACCGAAGCATTCCAGGCGGTCGTTTGGCATTTGCTCGTCTCTCATCCCGCGTTGAAAACGGCGCAGACGAAATGGGAGAGCACGAAGTAAGTCGGCCTGCCGTTTTTCTCGATCGCGACGGCGTCTTGAACCGGCCGGTGATCGGCGGCGGACGGCCGTTTCCTCCAGCCAGCGTGGAGGAGTTCGAGATTTATCGGGATGTCGTGGAAGGCTGCGCGCGGCTCACGGAAGCGGGGTTTCTCCTGATTGTGGTGACGAACCAGCCCGATGTCGGTCGGGGAACTCAAACGCGGGAAACGATTGAGGCCATGCACGCGAAACTTCGCGAGGCCGTGCCCCTTATTCGTGCCGTTGAAGTTTGTTACCACGCCGGCGCGAGCCACGGCGAACCGTGCGATTGCCGAAAACCGAAGCCCGGAATGCTCCTTCGCGCCGCCGCGGCCAATAACATCGATTTGAAACGAAGCTATCTGATTGGCGATCGCTGGCGTGACGTCGATTGCGCGCATGCCGCCGGCTGTCGCGCTGTCTTCATCGACCACGGTTACAACGAGCCGCTGCGCGAAAAGCCGGAGTTCAGCGCAGCCAACTTCCGCGATGCCGTGGCCGCCATTCTGCAAAATCAGTTGCCGCCGTTCGCGAGTCAGGACTAGCGTCGACCGACATGAGCTCGCCTGTCTTGCGCGACTTGCCGATCAAGATTTTCGCCGACGGCGCGGACCGCGACGGCATCGCCTCGCTCTATGCGAAGGACTACATCAAGGGCCTCACCACCAACCCGACGTTGATGCGCAAGGTTGGCGTGGCTGACTACGAGAAGTTCGCGCGCGAGGTCCTTGAAGTGGTGAAGGAAAAGCCGATCTCATTCGAAGTTTTCTCCGACGAATTCCCGGAGATGCGGCGCCAGGCGCTCATGATCGGCAAATGGCAGGACAACGTTTACGTCAAGATCCCAATCACGAACACTCGGGGCGACTCGGCGCTGGCGTTGATTGAAGAGCTTAGCGGCGAAGGGGTGAAATTAAACATCACCGCGATCCTGACTCCCGCGCAGGTGGAAGCAGTGGCGAACGCCGTCAACTCAGAGGTCCCGTGCGTGGTTTCTGTTTTTGCCGGGCGCATCGCGGATACCGGAGTGGACCCGATCCCGACGATGCACCATTCGCGGGAGATCCTGCGCGAGTTACCAAACGCCGAGCTGCTTTGGGCGAGCGTGCGCGAAGTGCTCAACATCTTCCAAGCGGCGCAATGCGGTTGTCACATCGTCACGGTCCCGCACGACATCCTGGACAAGGTAGCGAAACTTGGCGGCATGGATCTGGGGGAACTGTCGCTCGATACCGTGAGAATGTTTCACCGGGACGCGGCCGCCGCCGGCTTCAAGTTATAGCGACAGTTACAAGTAATGCGGCATCGAAGCTCTGAAGTAACTCAGGGTTGCTTCGATCGTGTCGCGGAGCGCGCGCTTCGGCTCCCACCCCAGCTGCGCCCGAATCTTCGAGAAGTCCGCGTAATAGTCGCCGATATCGATGGCTTGCCGGTCTGCCGGGAATTCCCGAACCTCATAGCTGCCGCTCCCGTTTACTTCCACCATCAACCTGGCGACGCCCGCCAGGTCGATCACTTCGCTGCCGCCGAGATTATAAACCTGGCCGTTCGTTACCGGGCTTTCCGCGGCCATGAGAAATGCGTCGACCGCATCCTCGACGTCGGTGAAGTCGCGCAACTGCGTTCCACCCCAGACCGAGATTGGCTTGCCTTCCAGAAGCTGCCGCACCCAAAGCCCGAGGAAAGTCTGGCGCGCGTCCTTGATCCGCATGCGCGGCCCGATCGTATTCGTCAGCCGGAGCGCGGTCGCACCGATGCCGTGCACGTGGTTGTAGAGAAGGTGATATTGCTCGCCGGCGATCTTGTTGATGCCGTTGACGTCGACCGGGTTCAGCGAATGCGTTTCCGGAACCGGGAGCTGGGAAGGTCGTCCGTAAATCTGGCGGGTGCTCGCGAAGACGATCTTGATTTTCGGGTTACAAATCCGGCAGGTCTCGAGGATGGAAAGCTGGGCCTGGCAATTGATCTCCAGGTCCGGCATCGGGTTCAGCATTGAATCCACGTGGCTCGTCTGGCCGGCGAGGTTGAAGAGATAGTCCTTTCCCTCGACCAGGTGAGGCATGCTGTGGCTGTCGCGAACATCGGAGACGTTGATCTGGATGCGGTCCCGGATTCCTTCGACGTTATAAAGGTTCCCGCCGTAATCCCGAATCAGGCTGTCGACGACGGTGACGTCCGCGCCCAGGGCGACGAGGCGGCGCGCGAGATTGGAGCCGATGAACCCGAGGCCGCCGGTGATGAGCACCCGCGCGTTAGCGAACGCGTTGTTCATGAGCCGCTCCAATTGTTGCACGCCGCGATCACGGCCTCCACCTCGGCGTCGGTGAGGAACGGATGGATGGGAAGCGAAACTTCTTGGCGCGCGAAACGTCGAGCGTTCGTGAGTTCCGCGCCGTGATCGCCGATCTCGCGCAGCGCCGTCTGTTCGGGAATGAGGCGCGGATAATGGATGCCGCTTACGATCCCCTGCCCGCGCAGATGCTGCTGAAATTCGTCCCGGCGTTTTACCAACACGGGAAAGAGGTGCCACACGGAATCGTCGGCCGAAGCCGGGGCGGCGAACGTAATCGCCGGATTCTGGATCTGCTCAAGATATCGCTGGGCAACCCGGCGGCGGGCTCTGGTCCAGGCCGCAAGGCTGGGCAGAAAGGCGTCCCGCAAAATCGCGGCATGAAGTTCGTCGAGGCGGCTGTTCAGGCCGAGGCTGGAGTGAACGTAATGAGCCGATTGCCCGTAGTTCCTGAGCTCGGCGGCGGCTTTCGCGATTGCCGGGTCGTTGGTCAGGAGCGCGCCGGCGTCGCCTAACGCCCCGAGGTTTTTCGTGGGATAAAAACTGGTAGCCGCGGCTTGCCCGGCGTTGCCGGCGCCATTCGCGCCGATGGCCTGCGCGCAATCCTCCAAAATTCTCAGATCGAAATCGCGCCGCAGTTCGCCGAGCACGCGCGAATCGAGCGCATGCCCGTAGAGGTGAACGGGCAGGAAGTAGCGGATCGATCGCTCGCGGCCGAGGAGTTCGCGGCATTGGGCGAGATCGATGCCGCCGGTTATGTCGACATCGACAAAAACCGGTATGCCGCCGGCCCGGACAATGGCGAGAGTGGTGGCGAAAGCCGACACTGGCGTGGTCAGCACTTTGTCGCCTGGTTGAAGACCCAGGCAGCGCAAGCCGATCTCGAGCGCGTCGAGTCCATTGGCCGTGCCGACCGCGTAACCCGTTCCCCAAAGCGCCGCCAGTTCTTTTTCGAACGCCTCGACCTCGCCGCCGAGGATATAGCGGCCGCTCGCGCCGACGCGCCGAACGGCGCCGAGCACCGGTTCTTCCACCACCTGCCACTGACGTTTGAAGTCGTTCGGCAGAATCGGTTGTTCGCGGCCGCTCATTCGGGATGTATCCGGCGGCGAGCGACGAAGTGTCAATCCCGAACGCTTTTGCCATTGGCAATTCGCCGCGCCGCTGTTCAATGCACGGAAGGATGAAGAACCTTTGGGATCCCGCCGAGGCGGCGAAATGCAGTTCCGACCTGGAATTGCGCGTCTATACCTCGCGCTTGCTCGGCCGCGACGACACGCTCGTTCTGCACGGCGGAGGCAACACCTCGGTGAAGGTCCGCGAGACGAATGTCGCCGGCGAAGAGGAGGAAATTCTTTACGTCAAAGGATCCGGCTGGGACCTGGAAACGATCGAGCCGGCCGGGTTCGCGCCGGTCCGGATGGCGCATTTATTGAAACTGGCGCAGCTCGAGACGTTGTCCGATCCGCAAATGGTCAACGAGCTGGCCGCGAACGTGACCCGGGCCGGGGCGCCCGCGCCGTCGGTCGAAACGATTTTGCACGCGGTCATCCCGCACAAGTTCGTCGATCACACTCACGCGGACGCGCTCCTCGCCATTACGAACACCGACGCGGGCGAGGCGCGAGTGCGTGAGATTTACGGCGAAGAGGTCCTCGTCGTGCCCTACGTCATGCCGGGGTTCGAGCTGGCGCGGGTCTGCGCGCAGGCCATTCGCACCCAGCTAAAACCCGGCACGCTCGGTATGGTTCTTCTCCAGCACGGCCTGTTTTCTTTCGGCGCGAGTGCCGAGGAATCTTACACCCGGATGATTTCCCTGGTGGAACGGGCGGAGGATTATTTGAAAAAACAGGGCGCGTGGGAAATGGCGCCGCCTAACGACACAGGTCCTATACATCCTATGGGACCTATTCTGGCGAGCGTGCGCCACGAGATCGCGCAAGCCGCCGGGTCCCCGATAATTCTCACCGCAACTTCCGACCCCAAAACGCTCGCCTTCGCCCGCGCGAGAAACGTCGCGGAGATTTCGCAGCGCGGGCCGGCCACGCCCGATCACATTCTGCGCACCAAACGCCTGCCCATGCTCGGCCGCGGCGTCGACCAGTACGCCGCGCGTTACCGCGAATACTTCGCCCGGAACGCCCCGGCCGCGAAAGAACCAAAGACGATGCTCGATCCGGCGCCCCGAGTGATCCTGGATCCGGAATTCGGCCTAACGACTGTCGGCCGCTCCGCGAAGGAAGCCGCGATCGCGCGCGATCTTTATTCGCACACGATCGACGTCATCACGCGGGCGGAAGCGCTCGGCGGTTACCGCGCGCTTTCGGAAGAACAACTTTTCGAGTTCGAATACTGGGACCTCGAGCAGGCGAAATTGCGCCGCGCGGGCAAACCGCCGGTCTTCGCCGGCGAGATCGCGTGTGTCACGGGCGCGGCGTCCGGAATCGGGAAGGCATGCGTAGACGCGCTGCTAAAACGCGGCGCGGCGGTCGTTGGGCTCGACGTCGCCGAGCAAACCGAAGAACGGCCAGACTATCTCGGGCTGAAATGCGACGTCACTTCGGAAGAGGCGATCGCCGATGCTCTCGAGAAAACGGCCCGCCGATTTGGCGGGCTCGACATGTTGATCTTGAACGCCGGAATTTTTCCGGCCGGCACTCCGATCGCCTCTCTGGATTCCGCGGAATGGCGGCGCGTTTTCGCGGTGAATCTCGACGCCAACCTCGTCCTGTTGCGGCGGTGCCATTCGTTTTTGAAACTGGCGCCGCGGGGTGGACGCGTCGTCGTCATCGGATCGAAAAATGTGGCCGCCCCGGGGCCGGGCGCGGCGGCGTATTCTGCGTCGAAAGCGGCGCTCACGCAGCTTGGGCGCGTGGCGGCGTTGGAATGGGGCGCGGACGGCATTCGCGTCAACACCCTGCATCCGAACGCGGTTTTCGACACCGGCATTTGGACCGACGAAGTCATCCGGGCGCGGGCGGCGAGCTACGGCATTTCAGTTGAGGAATACAAATGCAACAACGTCCTGAAGACGGAAGTGCGAAGCGCCGACGTGGGCGAGCTGGCCGCGGAAATGTGCGGGCCCGCTTTCGCCAAAACGACCGGCGCGCAGATCCCGATCGACGGCGGGAACGAGCGCGTGATTTAGAAGAAAGGCTTAGAAAAACTCCGCTTCCAGCTCGGTCGAGAGCCAATGGTAAACGGGCAGGTGCAGCTCCTGGATTTCGGCGACATTATCGGACGGGACCTTGATCGCCACGTCGGCGAGCGGCGCGAGCTTGCCGCCTGATTTGCCGGTGAGCGCGATCGATTTCAAGCCGAACGCCTTCGCCACGATCACCGCGTTACAAACGTTCTTTGATTTGCCCGACGTGCTGATCGCGAGCAACGCGTCCCCTGCCCGCCCGAGGCCGTAAACCTGTTGGGCGAACGTCAGGTCGTAGTCGCCGTCGTTCGCCGTCGCGGTCAGCAGCGACATTTGCGACGGCAGCGAAATCGCGGGAAGCGTTCCCTGGAGCCGGTTCGCGATTTCCTTGCCGGCAGCGCCGGCGGCGTCTTCCAGTTTCGCGGTATCGGCGGCGCCGATCGGTCGCGGCTTTAGGAAAGCTTTCATCAACTCGGCGACGATGTGTTCGCTGTCCGCGGCGCTGCCGCCATTCCCGCAGACGAGAAGCTTGTTTCCGCCGCGGTAAACGGCCGCGAGCAGATCGAAGGCGGCGCGCAGTTCCCGCTCGCAGGATCGCAGCGTCGGATAGCGCTCGAGGAGCGCGGAGAGACCCGTGTTCACCCGCCTACTTTGGCGCGTCTCCGCCCGGTCCGCGAATCAACCAGCGCAGAACGACCGAGAGCAGGGAGAGCGCGATAATCACTTCCGCCCAGAAGAACGCGAGGAAATCGCTCATCGTCCCGATGGGTGGCGTGCCCGGCTGGCTGTTGCGCAAGGCCGGGAAAGCGAAGAGCAGCGCCCCAAGGAACGAGAACATCGAGATCTCGATTTTGCGGTGGCCGGCAAAGACGCGATACACCAGCAGGACGACGCCGATGACCAGCGCCCACATCGCGATCATGATGAACACGGAAAAGAAAATGGCGGTCGACGCGCGCTGGATACTGATGTCGATCACGGCGTGATCGGGCGTGTTTTCCTTGGCGTATTCGGTGTCGAGCCGCAACCCGGCGACCGAGCCGCGCATTTCCACCGCCACCGGGATCGCGTCGGTTCCGCCCGCTTCACCGCCCTTGCCCGCGCCCGGTTCAAAGAAGAACGACAGCTCCGCGGCGTGCTGATCGAAAGGATAATCCATCGGCTCGCCCTCGTAGATCTCGACGACCGCCTCGACCGGACTCATCCGCTTTCCCTTTTTGAATTCGTGCACGTTCTTGCCGGTCGCACTCGAAATGTTGAGCTCGAGATCGCGCGCCAGCGCCCCGCCCTCGCCCGCGGCGAGCGCTCCGTGCGGAGTAAATTCCAGCCGCACCACGACGTCGCCCTTGATCGGATCCGCCGTGACGATCCGCGCACTGACGTCGATGCGGTTCTCGCCGGCCTTGGCGGTGTCCCCGATCAGTTCGGCGGCGCGATTGTTACTTTCATTTTTGTAGGAGGTGAGCACGAAAGCGTAGAGGCCGGCAAAAATGAGGAGCAGAACCACCCCAACAATCATTGCTTTCTTCGACCTGGTTGGTTCGTCCATATGCGTTCTCCGGAAAAGCGGATGCTGGCCAGCGCCGCGAAAACTGACAAGCGTTTTTGGAAACCCTATTGCTGAGGGCGTTTGCGCTTGACGCCTTTTGCACCCGCTCAACACACTTGGCGCATGCAAATCCACGTCGCGCGGGATGGAAAAGAGCTGGGCGTTTTCTCGCTGGAGGAAATCAACCGGCAGCTGGCTGCTGGAACCCTGCTCGTGACCGATCTCGCGTGGTACGAAGGCGCTGCGGCCTGGGCCGCGCTTTCCACTGTGCCGGGTGTGAACGCGACCCCTGCCGCGACGACTCCGCCGGCGACGCCGACGACAGTCGCCACCGCTTCCGCCGCTTCGGCTCCGCTGGTTCCACCGCGGAGAAACGAGCAGCTCGCCGTTCTGTCTCTCATCCTCAGCGCCCTGGGATTATTCGGTTTTTGCTGCGGATTTTTCATGACGGCCGCGATCGCGGGAATCGTTTGCGGGCATATCGCGTTGTCGCGAATCAAGGCGAATCCAGAGCTGGAAGGGCGCGGCCTCGCCCTGGCCGGCGTCGTCATCGGTTACGTCGCGGTGGCGGGCTGGCTGGCCTGGATTCTCCTTTTCGGAGGGCTCGCTGTTCTGCAGGGAATCACCGAAGGAATGACCAAACACTAGAGGCCGCGCGGCGAGCGGTTTTCCCGGGAAAAAAACTTTGAAATTCCGTTGACAGGCTCCAACGAAAACAAGTAATCAACCCAGCCATGAAGCGACTCTTTATTGGTTCACCATTTGTTTTTCTATCGACCGCGCTCCTCGCTCAAACCGAGTCCGCGACCCCCACTGAGCTGAGCAATGCGGCGGCCGCCGGGATTTTCGGCGGTGTTTGCATCTTCCAGCTGATCATGATCGCGATCTGGCTCTTCGTGGCGATCTGGATCATGAAAGATTCCAAGAAGCGCAACTCGCCCAACCGCACGCTCGTGGTCGTGCTCGGATGGCTCGTGTGGCCGATCGGTCTGATCGTTCACCTGGTGACGCGGCCGAAGACCGTGGCCGGCTCGCCAAATCCGTAACGGTTCGCCAGCAGAATTTATCGCCGCGGTTGTCGTGAACAGCCGCGGCGATTCTCTTGTACGGGCCCGTGATTTTTCAATGCGTCACCGAGCTAATTGCGTTGACAGCGGCGCGCGCGAACCGCAAGCATTTCTGGCATGAAGCGATTGATTTCAGGACTTCCTTTCGGGTTGATGGCCGCGAGCGCGCTCGCGCAAGACCCCACGCCAACAGTCAGTAATTCGCCCAGCGCGGAGGACGCCGCCGCGGCGGCCGCCGCCGCCACTGGACTGGCCGGGATGGGTGTCGCCTGCTGCGTCGTTTATTTTCTCGTCATCGCCGTCTCGATCGGCGCTTACATTTACAGCGCCATCTTTATCATGAAGGACGCGAAGGCGCGCAACTCCGAGAACGCGCAGCTGGTCACGATCCTCGGCTGGATTCCCGCGACGTGGGTGATCGGGTTGATCGTGCATCTCGTCACCCGGCCGAAAGGAAACCTGGTGCCATGTCCGCACTGCCAAAAGAAGCGCCTCGAGGGCAGCGCGACCTGTCCGCATTGCGGCCAGCCGTAAGGCGACGGCGGCGGATTGTTCTCATTGCGTGGGCGGTCATAACGATCGCCGCGCTTTGCGATTGGACGCGCCCGCCGAACCGGCAGGTGTCGGTCGTGCTTTACAATACGATCGTCATCAAAGGTTACCGGCTGCTGCTGCAACCGTGGGGGCGTTACATCGTGCGCTGTCGTTATCGGCCCACGTGCTCGGTCTACTCGGAGCAGGCCATGGAGACGCACGGGTTCCCGAAGGGAGTTTGGTTAACGACGTCGCGGCTTTTCCGCTGCATGCCGTGGGTGCCGTTCGGGATGGAAGATCCGGTGCCCCCAGCGGCGGCGGGCCGAGAATAGAGGATCGAGGGTGGAGAATAGCGAAGGACGAAGACGCAGCCGGCCATCCTCAATCCTCTATTCTCGATCCTCGCTTCTTCAGCGCGGTCCTGACTCCTCGATCTCGATCAGGTGCGGCATTAGCATTTCGTTGGCGTGGCGGAGCGACTTGAACAGCATCAGGTAAAACGAGGCGACAACGACCAGCAGAACTCCGCCGGTGACGAAATGATGGGAGCGGACGCGTTCCCAGCGAGGCGCGAAAGCGATGAGGCCGAATGCGGTCAGCACGACGATGACGGCATCGAAACTGGCGCGCTGCCAATAGCTGCCGCCGAGGTTCAGCCACATTCCGAATTCGTCGAAGGTGAGTCCCATCGCGAGCCCGTAGAGTAACGCCCAAAGCCCGCGCCGTTCCCGTGGCCAGGGAGCGAAAAGCAGGACGGCCGCCGTGAGGGAGAGAAGAAATATCCCGTAGTTGAGATGGTGCACGTGGGTTCCGCCGGCGTGGAAAAACAGGTTCGGCATTCGCCGCGTCATGATGAGAATCACGCAGACGCGCGAGATCACGAAGGTGAGGAGAAACGCGATGAAGGTCAGGCGAGCGAGGTGCCGGACGGGGCGCGGCGGCGCATTATGTTTTCGGGATAGCTTTGCTTTGAGCTCTTTCCAATTCATTGGCCCGTTTTGTATCGGGACGGAACAGCGCTGTCCCGCCGAAATAATGTTCGCAAGAGCGCGTAGGGAAAATTCCTATAAAAAAAGCTGGACAGTTTTTTGTGCGACCGATAACAACGTGCACCCGACCCACAAATCCCTTTATCTCCAATTCCTCAAACTCGTTAGGCCCGACCTGCTTCACTCACCTCAAACGGTAATCCACCATGGCTGAACCATTCCTTTCCGAAATCCGGATCATGAGCTTCGTCTTTGCGCCAAAAAGCTGGGCGCTCTGCAACGGACAGCTCATGCCGATCAACCAGAACCAGGCGCTCTTCTCCCTTCTGGGCACAACCTTCGGCGGTGACGGCAGAGTCAATTTCGCGCTACCGGATTTACGGGGGCGGACACCGATCCATGTGGGCCAGAAACATACTTTGGGCGAAAAAGGCGGCGAGCAAGCCCACACCCTTTCGATCGCGGAATTGCCTACCCACGTGCATGTGCTTAACGGTTCATCGAACACCGGGGCCGCGATCATTCCCACCGGCAACACTCTCTCGGTTACGCCGAACCAGATTTACACCCAGCCGGCTAATCTCACTTCGCTGTCACCCTCATCGGTCAGCAACGTCGGGGGAAGCCAGGCCCATTTGAATATGCAGCCCTTCCTCACCCTTAGCTTTTGCATTGCGCTCCAGGGAATTTTCCCGTCGCCAACCTAGGAGAAAAAATATGGCCCAACCTTACGTCGGAGAAATTAGAATGTTCGCGGGCAACTTCGCCCCCGCCGGCTGGATGTTTTGCGAAGGGCAAAAGTTGCCCATCTCGGAATACGAAACGCTCTTCAATTTGATCGGCACCACCTACGGCGGCGATGGCCAGGAGACCTTTGACCTTCCCGATCTTCGCGGTCGAATCCCAATCCATCAGGGCAACGGCTTTATTCTCGCCGAAACTGGTGGCGCCGAAGAGATCACCCTGACAACTCAACAAATCCCGGCCCACACCCACGCCTTGCTCGCGTCGACCAACTTCGGCAATACCGCCCAGCCGAACAACCTCGTCCTGGGGGCCTCGTCCACGTTCGATCTGTATGTCGATTCGCCGGCCACCTCCGCGATGGCGGCGGCCGACATCGGCCCTGTCGGCGGGAGCCAGCCGCACACTAATTTTCAGCCGTACTTGTGCGTAGATTTCATTATATCGCTGTTCGGGATTTTCCCGTCGCCCACCTAAACCAGAAACAAATTTATGGCCGATCCATTCGTAGCAGAAATCCGAATCTTCCCGTTTAACTTCGCCCCGAAAGGCTGGGCCTGGTGTGACGGGCAACTCCTGCCGCTCTCCCAGAATACCGCGCTTTTCTCGCTCCTGGGAACGACCTATGGCGGCAACGGCAAATCGAATTTTGCTCTGCCCGATCTGCAGGGGAGCGCCCCGATGCATCCCGGGCAGGGGCCCGGTCTTTCCCTGCACGACCTGGGCGAAACGGGAGGAAGCGAGACGGTGAGCTTGTTGGAATCTGAGATTCCTTCCCATACCCATACCCTGATGGCATCGACCTCAACGGCGAATCAGCCCGGCCCAAATGCGAACAACAGCCTCGCGCGTGTTCAGGGCGCGACGCCATATGGTCCGGCGACGAACCTCGTGATGATGGCACCGGAGGCTCTTGCTCCTGCTGGTGGCGACCAGCCCCACAACAACATGATGCCGTATCTGACGTTGTACTTCTGCATCGCGTTGCAGGGCGTGTTTCCGCCCAGGACTTAAGGCGGAACGCCGCGGGGCGAGGATGGAAGATCGAGGATAGAGAATAGCGAAGAAATAAAACTCTTCCCGCCGTTCTCAATTCTCCATCCTCTCTCCTCGAACCATGATTTCTCTTCGACCGGTCACGCCCGCGGACGATGCGTTTCTCGCCCGGGTCTATGCGAGCTCCCGCGCGGAAGAGCTGGCCGTAACCGGTTGGAGCGAGCAACTAAAAGAGGATTTTTGCCGGCAGCAGTTCGATGCGCAAAGCGCGTATTACGCGGCGAATTATCCCGCGGCGTCGTTTCAGATCATCGAGCGGGACGGATGGCCGGTCGGGCGGCTTTATGTCGATCGCTGGGAAAAAGAAATCCGGATCGTCGACATCACGTTGCTGCCGGAGTTTCGCGGCAGCGGGATGGGGACCAAGCTGCTGCGCGATCTCCAGGACGAAGCGCGCTCTGCCGGGAAATCTCTGACGATCCACGTCGAGCGGTTCAACCGCGCGCTGGGGTTGTATCAGCGGCTCGGGTTCGAGCAGGTGGAGGACAAAGGCGTTTACTTGCTGATGCGCTGGGGAAAGTGACGAGTGACGTGTGACATGTGACGTGAAAGAAGCGCGCCTTCCTCATGTCACCCGTCACTCGTCACATGTCACTTCTTCAATTAAACACCGCTTCGAGCGTAGCGCTGCTCGCGTCGGCGGCGATTTGGACGAGGAAGATTTCCATCTCGCCTAGCTGGGCGTTCCGCATTTTGTAGGTGCCCTGGGGTAAACGCAGATTGCGCTCGACCCGAAACGTGAGCGCGAATGGTTGCCGAATGTTGGCCGGCTGATCGGCGCCCCATTGTTTCGCCTCGATCAGTTTTACCGGGAGGACGCCGTCGGGAAACACGATTCCGAAATCCTGGTCGAGACAGGCGGCGAAATCTTCCCGACGAACTTTGGCGAGATCGAGCATTGGAGAAGTGACCAGTGACGAGTGACCAGTGACAAGCAAAAAATTTCGATCATCGAGCACTTCTTTTATACCTTGACTCCAAGGTCTTATTCCTGCTGAACTCGCCGCGTCTCCCGACTCCGAAAGCGTATTAGATGATCCACGACCGCCGCTCTTTTCTCCGCGTCGGATCGTTGTTGCTCTGTGGCTCGGTTCTGCGCCCGCAGGGACTTTTCGGTTTCGAGAAAACGCCCGGCGTTTTGTCGTTCGACGCCACGGAGCTCAAGCTCCTCGATTTCGTGGCGAGTTACGGTTCGGCGGTCCGGCTAACGGGCGCGGCGGTGCTGGGGCATTTCAAGCCAGACAGCAATTGCGGCCTGCGCGTCCTGGTCGAGATCACCGATTTCCCCAAGGCGGCCGAAGCTCTGCTCCGGACCCCGTTCAAGAAATTCTACGCGAAGGAGAATTCGGTTTCTTTTGTGGCGGAGAACGCCGGCCACGTGATCGAGAATCTTTCGGCGGTCGATTTCGCGAGGCGTCTGTCGCAGTTGGGCGGGAAAGACAACACGTTCTTCGCCCACGACGCCTTGAGCTACGACCCCGTCGCGAAGCAACTCGACGATCCGTTGAAAAGCCTGGACGCGGGGGAATTGCGCCTGGTCAATCGGCCGGCGAAAACGCCGGAGGCGCTGGCCGTGGCGATGCGCGGGACGGGAGATGCGCGCGCTGCGGCGTTATCGGAGGGACAGGATTTCGCAGCGTGGAAAGCGCAGCTCGTCCGGGCTACCGCGACGGCGAAGGCGGCGTATCCGATCGCGGCCGCGTTTGTTCGGGAGCTGCCAAGGTTCGCGGCGCTCGCCGGAACAGAAGATCTGAAGACGGCGCTGAACACGCCTCTGATTTCGAGTGTGATCAAACCGGCGCTGGGGATGACGGCGAAACAGGCGATCGGCGAATTCGACCGAGTCCGGGAAATTTTTGGCCAATCGTATTCGGACCCCGGGGTCTGGCTGTACGTCGTACTCGGCAAACAAGTTAAGAGAGACACGCGCGGCTGGATCGACCCGGCGTTGCTGGAGGACGTGCACTGGCGGGACGCGTTCGACACCGCCTCGAAGATCGAGGTCGCCTTCGAAGATCCGAAGCTAAAATCGCAGGCTTAAAATATTGAAAATAAACGCTCGACACCGTTCCGCATTTTCTTTAAAAACTCCGGCGATTCGCCCAAACCTTGCTATTTGAGCCCCCGCGCTTGAAACCACACATTCTCCTTCACTACTTCCCTGCCCGCGCCGCGACGCTTCTGGTCGCGCTCGCGATGTTGTTCATTTCGCACGCGGTCATGGCCGGCCCTCCGGTCATCAGCGCGACGAAAGATGTCGTCGGCGGGAACACGAGGAAAAACCCCGGCGACACGGTTACCTACAAAATCACCATCGGGAACAGTAACGCAGCCGGCACGACCGATGCGACCGCTCTGCAATTGCACGATGCCGCGCCGAGCCAGACGAGTGATACCGCCAACACTCTGAACGCGACGCCGGTGGCGGTCGACGACGCCTACGGACCGCACGTTATCGCCAACACGAGCATCAACACGGCGAATTCGAGTAACTTCTCGGTGGTTAGCAATGACTTCTCCGGGTTTAGCGGTGGGAATGCAGTCGCTGTGAGTGCGCTGACGATCACGGCCTTCGACGCGACGACGACGGGTGGCGGCACGGTTTCGATGACCACCACTGGCGCCAATGTCGGCAAATTCATCTACACACCCGCGGCGGGATTCACCGGGACAGATACATTTACCTACACGGTCAGCAACGGCGTGGCCGGCACGCCGGCCGGCAGCAACACGAGCACGGTCACTATTACCGTCGATGCCCCCGTCATCTGGTTCGTGAATCCGAACAACGGGGTAAACGGAAACGGCACGCTGGCTAATCCATTCAATAATCTGGCCAGCGCCATCACAGCCATCGGCGCCAACACCGGCCAACGCATTTTCATATACAGTGGCGGCGCCGCGCAAACCGGAAGCTTCACTTTGAAGGCGAGCGGCTGGCTGGTGGGCCAGGCAGCGGTCGGGACGAGCTTCGATACGCTCATGGGGATTACCTATCCCGCGGACACCACGCTGGCGCGGCCGACCTTGAACAGCGCGGGAGCCAAGCCGGTCATTACCAACTCCGCGAACAACGACACGATCGTGTTGGGCGAGGGAAATACGATCGTCGGAGTCGCGGTGAATAACACTGGCGCGGCCAAGTACGCCATCGCGGGAACCTCCATTAACAGCGTAACGATTGGCAATGCCACGACCAGTGACGTGACCATCGGCAGTTCCGGGACGGCCGGTGGCGGTATTTCCCTTACCGGCGCGGCCAATGGAACGGTTGCGATCAACGCGCCGATTACTTCGTCCGGCGGGCATTCGGTCAACATCACTGGGCGCACGGGCGGGGCGCTAACGTTTGGTAGCTCCATCACCGAGACCAGCGGCGGGACGGGAATCAATCTCAGCACTAACACCGGCGCGACCATCACGTTCTCGGGCGGGCTGAGTCTAACTACTACCACCAACGCAGCATTTACCGCCACTGGCGGCGGCACCATCAACGTCACCGGGACGAACACGATCCTTACCACCACCGGCACCGCGCTCAACGTCGCGAACACCACTATCGGCGCGAGCGGATTAACGTTCCGCAGCATTTCCTCCACCGGCGCCGCGAGCGGCATCATTCTCAATAATACGGGAGCGACCGCTGGTCTTACCGTGACCGGTAACGGCGGAGCGTGCACCCTCGCAACTACTACGTGCACCGGTGGAAGCATCCAGAGCTCCACTGGCTCGGGCATCTCGCTGACCAGTACCAAGAATCCGAATCTCTCCTTGATGAAGATTCAGAACAGCGGCGGCGACGGTATTACTGCCTCGAGCGTCAACGGCTTCACGTTGAGTAACAGCATTATCACCGACGTGAACACGGCGGGCTCCGTGAATGGCACGACGAACGATTGCGGCATTCAGTTCACGAACGCGAGCGGCGCGGTCTCAATTTCGAATGACGTGATCGACCAGGCGCCTCACGACGGCATCCAGCTCATTAATACCGACACCAGCATGACGTCGTTCAGCGTCACGAACACGACGATCAGCAACATGCCGAACTCGACGACGTCGAACAACGGCATCCTGGTCAATCTGCTCGGTGCTTCGACCGTTGGTTCGTCGACGGTAACCGGCTGCACCTTCACGAACATCTTCGCGACTGGTCTCCAGTTCGATACCAACGGCAGCTCGGTCCAGAGCAACCTGACCGTTCAGACCAGTGCTTTCACGAGCAACAACATCGCGATGAACTTCACCCAGAACGGAACTGGGAACGCGACGATCAACGTTCTGAACAATACCAACATCAACAACCAGCACAGCAACGCGATGAACTTCGCCACCGCCCAAGCTTCCACCGGCGGCGGGATGACGATCAAGATTCAGGGCAACGTCATTGGCACGCAGGGCACGAAGGATTCTGGCTCGGCGATTGGCATCGGCATCAGGATTAACGTAAATGGCCAGGCGCACGTCGCCGCGACCATCGGCGGAAGTGTCGCGGGCCAGGGCAACACCCTTAATGAGATTCCGAACGCGCGCGGGATCGAGCTCGTCGGCCGTCTTGGCTCCGGCGGAGCGAACTTCAAGGTGGTTAACAATACCGTCCACGCGCCGACTGGAACGAATCAAACGATCTGTGACGGTTCAACCACGACGCCTTGTCCTTTGGCGCCGCTGTATGTTGAAGCAAACTCCGGCAACACTGATTGCGTCGTCGTAACCGGGAACACAACCTACAATCCGCAGCCGATCGGCTTCGGCGGCGAGTTTGCTTACTACCTGAAGGAAGGCAGCACGGCGCCGACGCCGCACGATATCAACATTGAAAACAATGGCGGTGATGCCAGTGCTACCGCGGCGATTACCAATCACAACACGCCAAACTCGCCCGTCCAGGTTGATGCTGGGGTTGCTCTCGTTGCCGCGGGCACCTGCGGCAGCTTCCCGCTGCTGGCCGCTCAGTGCGGTGGAGTCGAGCCGGTCACCAAACCTTTTGATTGGACCCAGACCACTCCAGCACTTGCGGCTCTCGTCAAGGCGCCTTCGGCCAGCGGGTCCGCCAGCTTGGACGAGGTCGCCTTCAAGGCGGTCGTAGCGGCTGCTAAAGAACGTTGGAAAGCGACTGGACTAACATCAGCGCAAGCCGCGGCACTCGATCGGTTACACATTGAGCTGGCGGATTTGCCGGACTTGCACCTGGGCTCGGCCGACGATGACGTTATCAAATTGGATCGGAAAGCCGCCGGCCGTGGCTGGTTTATCGACGCCGCGCCCATGGACGATGCGCAGTTCGGGAAAGTTGTTTCCAAGACCCGGCTCGACACCACCCCCGATCGTTTGCCGGCCGGGAAGATCGATCTGCTGACTGCGGTCATGCATGAAATAGGTCACGCGCTCGGCCTGCCTGATACGTACGCGAGTGAGTCACAAGACGACGTGATGTATGGATTCCTCGCGCCAGGTCAGAGGCGTTTGCCGCGGTTGAATGAAGCGAAAGGCGCGGTGCCCGGCAGCGCGAGGCACGCCCAGTATTTGGCTTCCGACGTGGTGATCGGCACGCTGCCGAAAGGCAAGTCGGTCGTTATCACCTTCGGTGTTACGATCAGCGCAGCAACGACGGCCACCTCGATTTCTAACCAGGGAACTGTCAGCGCCAGTAACATCACTCTCGTCAACGGCGTAAGCAGCTCGAGCCCGAACACGGACGATCCCAACGTCGCGGGCGCGGCGAACCCGACCGTGACTCAGGTCGAGCAGCCCCCGGTGGTAGTGAACATCGCCCCGAGCACAAACGAGGACACGACCCTGACGTTTACGGCCGCGATGTTCAATGCCGGATACAGCGATCCCAACAGCGACCCGCTCCAGACGGTTCGCATTACCTCACTGCCGACCAACGGTGTTCTTAAGAACAACAATGTAACCATTTCGACAGTGCCAACGAACATCGCGATCGCGAATATTGGCCTGCTTACCTACGTCCCGAACGCCGATTACAACGGCAGTGATAGCTTCGGCTGGAACGGGTCGGATGGAACGCTCTTCGCCAATGCCGACGCGTTGGTGAACATCACGGTTAACTCTGTGAATGACGTGCCGAGCTTCACCAAGGGCGCTAACCAGACGGTGCTGGAAGACGCTGGCGCCCAGACCGTGGCTGGATGGGCCACTAATATTTCCAAGGGACCGGCGAACGAATCGGGCCAAACGGTGGACTTCATTGTTACGAACGACAACAATCCGTTGTTCTCGGCGCAGCCGGC
Organism: Chthoniobacterales bacterium; assembly: GCA_035941675.1. GTDB lineage: Bacteria > Verrucomicrobiota > Verrucomicrobiia > Chthoniobacterales > UBA10450 > AV80. The sequence goes on along the minus strand of DASZDT010000018.1, from coordinate 163,823 downwards.
CGTCTCCGCTACCGGCGACCTGACTTACACGCCGGCGGCCAACGCGAACGGCACCGCTACGGTTTCAGTTAAGATCCACGACGACGGCGGGACTTTGAACGGCGGAGTGGACACGTCTGCGGTCCAGACCTTCACCATCACCGTAACCGCGGTGAACGATAAGCCGACGTTTACCGCGAGTAATCCTCCCACCGTGAATGAAGATGCCGGCGCGCAGACAGTGAATAGCTGGGCCGTTTTCAGCCCCGGGCCTTCTAACGAGTCGAGCCAGACGGTCGTAGCTTACGCGGTGAGTAACGTGAGCAACCCCGGCCTGTTCTCCGCCGCTCCTAGCGTGGCTACCAATGGCACTCTTACTTACACGCCGGCGGCGAATGCTTCCGGCACGTCCACCTTTGACGTTAAGGTGCAGGACAATGGTGGCGTCACCAACGGCGGCGTTGATACCTCCGACACGCAGACCTTCACGATTACCGTAAACAGCGTGAACGACGCGCCGAGCTTTACCAAGGGCGCTAATCAAACCGTGCTGGAAGACGCCGGCCCGCAAACCGTTTCGGGCTGGGCCACCGCCATTTCTCCGGGGGCGAATGAATCCGGACAGGCGGTCGACTTCATAGTTACTAACGATAACAATCCGCTGTTCTCCACGCAGCCAGCTGTTTCGCCGACGGGCGACCTGACTTATACGCCGGCGGCGAATGCGAACGGCACCGCCACGGTGTCGGTTAAGATCCACGACAACGGAGGCACCGCCAACGGCGGAGTGGACACATCCGCTACCCAGACCTTTACGATCACCGTGACCGCGGTGAACGACACGCCGACGCTCGATTCCATCGCGGATCCCGCGCGGATCCCGCATAATTCGCCAGAGCAAACTGTCGGGTTGGCCGGCATCTCCGCGGGCGGCGGTGAAAACCAGACGTTGACCGTGACGGCGCTTTCGAACAACCCCGGGCTCATTCCGAATCCGACGGTTGTCTATACGTCGCCGAATGCTACGGGATCGCTGAAGTACACACCGGTCGCCGGTCAGGGCGGCACGGCTGTGATCACCGTCAAGGTTCAGGATAATGGCGGCACCGCGAACAGCGCCGTCGACTTCATTGAGCGCACCTTCACCGTCACGGTCGGAACGCCGAGCACCACGACGCTTCAGACGAGTGGCAGTCCGAGCGACCAAGGGGCGCCGGTGACTTTCACCGCGACCGTAACTCCGACCTCGCCGAGCGTGCCCAGCGGCACCGTTACCTTCACGATTGACGGCGCAACCCCGCTTACCTGCAGCGAACCTGGTGGCAGCACCCAGACCCTGGACGCCGGCGGCGTTGCGCAGTGCACGGATTCGAGCATTACCTTTACCGGGTCGCCGCACACCATTACCGCCACCTACAGCGGGGATTCAGTCTTTGACGGGAGCCTCGGCACTGTCCAGCAAGCGATTAACGCATGCTCCAATCCAGCGGTGGTCAAGAACCTCAATGACACTGGACCCGATTCCTTGCGCGACGCGATCTCCACTGTCTGCGACGGCGGCACGATCACGTTCGATCCTACTGTGACGGGCACGATCGTTCTCGCCTCGCCCCTGAGCGTTAACAAGAACCTCACCGTTACTGGGCCGGGCGCCGGCGTGGTCACGGTCAGTGGAAATAACGCCCACTCGGTCCTGACGGTTCTCGGCAGCGGCCGGACCGTCAACCTAAGCGGAATGACCTTCACGGCCGGTAACTCCGGGGCCGGCGGCGCCATCAATAACACCCTCGGGAACACGATGACGTTGACGAACATGGTTGTCACCGCCAGCGCCAGTACATCGCTCTCGACAGGTGGCGGCGGTATCTTTAACGACGGCACATTGACCGTCGTTACTTCGACAATCAGTAACAACACTTCGACCTTCGATGGCGGTGGTATCTACAATTCCGCTAACGGCAAGCTGACGGTCTCCAGCTCCACAATCAGCGGGAACTCGGCCAACGATAACGGCGCTGGCATCTGCACCATCAGCTCTACCCCGATCTCCATCACGGGCTCGACCTTGAGCGGCAATACCGCGACCGAACAAGGCGGCGGCCTTAACGGCCTCGCGAACATCGCCAATTCCACAATCAGCACCAATCACTCTACCGATACCGGTGGCCCCGGCGTCGGCGGCGGCGTCTTCGGTGGTGGCAGCTGGATGAACGTAACGATTGTTAATAACACCGCTGGCTCGAGCAGTGGCGGCGTGAATCAATCCGGCTCGCTCACCATGGGCAACTGCATCATCTCGGGGAATACAGCGCCGTTGAATCCGGACTTGGCCGCCAATTTCACCTCGGCGGGCCACAATCTCGTGCAGACGCGTGGGACGAGCACTGGCTACGTTGCGTCTGACTTGCCTGACGGCACAGATCCGTTGCTCGGCGCTTTGCAAAACAATGGGGGCCCGACTTCGACCCATCTCCCGGCGCCGAACAGCCCGGTCATCAACGCTGGTGGCGACTGGACTACGCTCAGCGCGCCGATCAGCAACGCGGACACAACTGTTACGGTAGGCGACGCATCGGTTATCGCGATTGGTTCCACTATTCGGATAGAGGACGAGCAGATGCTCGTAACAAACAAAGCGACTAACTCACTTACGGTGACTCGGGGGGCGAATGCTACCACAGCCGTAGCCCACAGCAGCGGCGTCGGCGTCAATAGCGCCTTCGATCAGCGTGGATTCGCGCGCAAGGTCAACAGCGCCGTCGATATCGGTGCGGTGGAAGCCAACTACACGATCAGCGCGACCGCGGGGACTCCCCAGAGCACGACTATCGGGACCGCCTTCCCAGTTGCGCTCGAGGCATTCGTCGGCGAATCGGGCACTCCGATCGCCGGTGTCCAGGTTACCTTTACGGCGCCATCCACCGGCCCTAGCGGCATTTTCGCGGACTCGGGCACGACAGTAAGCAATCCAGTTACAAGCGACGTAAATGGTATCGCGACTGCGCCAACGTTGACCGCGAACAACACTGCCGGCCCCTTCGTCCCGCCGGTTTCGGCGACAGCAGCGAACTACACTGGTCCAGCGAACTTCTCGTTGACTAATACGACTGCAGCCACGTCGATTTCCACCCAGGTCTCGGCGGCAACGACCACGGTTGGATCGATTGTCACTGACACCGCGACACTTACTGGCGGAGTAGGCGCTACCGGCACCGTGACGTTTAATGTTTACGGGCCGGCCGACAATACCTGTGTCGCCGCCCCGGTCTACACCTCGACCGTTAGCCTGACTGGCGGAAACACGGCAACGTCGGGCAACTTCACGCCAACCAGCCCTGGTACCTATCGATGGATCGCCACTTATAACGGCGACTCGAATAACAGCGCGATTGCCGGCGTCTGTGGCGACGCGAACGAAACAACGGTCGTCAGCCAGGCAACACCTACTGTAACCACGACCGCCTCCGGATCGGTGGCGCTGGGCGGGAACGTTTCGGATAGCGCGACTATCAACGGCGGCTACAACGCGACGGGGACGATTACCTTCACGCTTTACAAGAACGACAACACCTGCGGCGCTGGCAACCTGGTCTTTACCTCGGCAGCTATTCCGGTGAGTGGGCCCGGGCCTTATTCCTCCGGCAATTTCACCCCGTCCACCGCGGGCAATTATTATTGGAAGGCCGACTATAGCGGAGACGCGAACAACGCTGCTGTCATAACGCCATGCAACGACCCGAACGAATCCGTGGGGGTAGGCTTGGCCAGCCCGACGATTGCAACCACGGCTTCAGGCACAGTCACCATCGGCGGCAGCGTGACCGACACTGCAACCGTCTCTGGTGGGGCGAGCCCGACGGGCACGGTGACCTTCCGGCTTTACGACCAGAGCGATGGGAGTTGCAGCTCGGGCGCCATCTTTACTTCGACCACCACACTCAGTGCCGGAACCGCCACTTCGGCCGCCTTTACGCCGACCACACCGGGGACTTATCACTGGATCGCGACCTACAATGGAGACTCAAACAACGGCACGGCCTCCGGCCTTTGCGGCGACCCGAATGAATCCGTCGTCGTCAACGCCGCCAATCCCACGCTGACTACCACGGCTTCTGCCGATGTCGGGCTGGGCGGCGCTGTCTCCGATACTGCGAACATCGCGAACGGAATGAACCCGAGCGGCACGGTTACCTTTACCCTATTCGGACCCGGCAATGGAACGTGCGCCGGTTCGCCGATCTTTACGTCGGTCAAAACCGTGAGCGGCAACGGTAACTATACTTCGGATTCCTATACTCCTACCGCGCCCGGGACCTATAACTGGATTGCTACTTATAGCGGCGACACGAATAACAATAGCGTGGCGGGTATGTGCGGCATGCCCAACGAGTCGGTGAACGTTGGCAAGGGCGCCACGACTACCGGCGTTACTTCATCGGTCAATCCTTCGGTCTTTGGCCAGAATGTTACCTTCACGGCCACGGTAGCGGCGGTCGCGCCTGCTTCCGGGACGCCAACCGGAACCGTGCAATTCAAGGTCGATGGAACGAACCTCGGCAGCCCGGTGGCACTGAGCGGTGGCACGGCTCAGGCGAGCACCGCCAGTATTACGGTCGCGGGAAGTCCGCATACAGTGACGGCGGACTACAGCGGAAACGCGAACTTCAATACCAGCACCGGTACGCTCGCAGGTGGCCAGACCGTAACCAAGGGCAACACGACAACCGCCGTCGGTTCATCCGCGAATCCGTCGGTCTTTGGGCAGAGTGTCACCTTCACGGCCACGGTATCGCTGGTTGCGCCCGCCTCGGGGACGCCTACAGGAACTGTGCAGTTTGTTGTTGATGGCAATCCATCCGGCTCGCCCGTTTCCCTGAGCGGCGGCACGGCCCAGTTGACGACCTCCTCCCTCGCCGTCGGCAATCATACCGTGGTCGCGCAATACAGCGGGGATAGCAGCTTCAATAACAGCAGCGGGTCGGTTTCTGGCGGCCAGACGGTGAGCAAGGCGAACACGGCTACCGGCGTGACATCGTCGCAAAATCCATCAGCGAACGGACAATCCGTCACGTTTACGGCAACGGTAACGGCCGCCGCGCCTGGATCTGGCACACCGACCGGCACCGTCCAGTTCGTGATTGATGGCAGCAATGCCGGTTCGCCGGTCACATTAGTGGGCGGGACGGCGCAGTTCAGCACTTCGACGTTAACGCCTGGTAACCACACCGTGACTGCCCAGTACAGCGGCGACGCGAACTTTAATAGCAGCACCGGTTCGTTGTCTGGCGGCCAGAACGTGAATACGCCAACGCCAACGCCGACGGCTACTGCAACAGCTACCTCAACGCCTACGCCTACCGCGACAGCTACGTCGACGCCCACGCCTACTGCTACCGCGACGTCAACGCCTACCGCTACCGCTACCGCCACGGCCACGCCGACAGCTACCCCGACCGCCAGCGCGACTCCTACAGCCACTCCGACCGCTACCCCAACATCGACTCCGACTCAGGCCTTGAACATCGCCACCCGTGTCCGGGTAGACCTGGGAGACAAAGTCATGATTGGCGGCTTCATTATCCGCGGGAACGCGTCGAAGCCGGTAGTTGCCCGGGGCCTGGGCGCCTCGCTGATCCATAGCGGCATTCCGGCCGCGGAAGTCCTCAATGACCCATTCCTGGAACTCCACGGGCCGACTGGCGCCTTGATTACTTCCAACGACAACTGGATCGATAGTCCGCAGCGGTCTCAGTTCGAGGGCGGCCCCTTCCAGCCCACAGACGACCATGAATCGATCATCCTGGCCACGTTGCCGCCGGCGGCTTATACCGTCATCCTCAGTGGCGCGGGCAATACCACCGGCATTGGAACGGTTGAGATCTACGACACTAACAGCGCCGTGGATTCTGACCTCGCGAACATAAGCACCCGGGGATTTGTGGGATTAAACGACCGAGTCATGATCGGTGGCTTTACCTTGGGCAATAACAACAACGCGACCCGAATCGCTGTTCGCGCCGTCGGGCCGTCGTTGAGTGCCGCGGGTCTCAGCAACTTGCTTGCGGATCCGACGCTGGAACTGCACAACGCGAACGGGACGGTCATGATCTCGAACGATGATTGGCAGGACGACCCAGTATCAGCGAAGCTGTTGTCCGACAACGGCCTCGGCCTGTCTAACACCAAGGAGTCGGGTATCTTCACTTCGCTGGCGCCGCCGGGACAGTTCACGGCCATCGTCGCCGGGAAGGACGGCGGGATCGGCATCGCCCTGGTTGAGATTTACAACCTGAGGTAGTAGTTGCCGCGACGGCGGGGATCGTCCTTCTGGCCCCACCTTTAAAGCTGGGAGCGAAACGGCATCATTAACCATTCGGTGGTGCGCTCCCAGAGCGAGCGATCCTTGAACTGCTGCAAGGTATATTCACGCGATTGGGCGAGATCCTTTTCGAATGCCTCCTCCATCTGCCGTGCGAACCCTTGGTCGTAGACGACGACATCGATCTCCTCATTTATCTCCGAGGAACGGGGATCGATGTTTGACGATCCGAGCATCGAGAAAAGCCCATCCACGACCATGGTTTTGGCGTGGATCATGGTCGGCTGGTATTCGAAAATCTTGACCCCGCCCTCGAGAAGCCGGCCGTAGGCAGTGCGGCCGGCGGACTGCGTCATCGGCTGGTCGTTATAGGGTCCGGGAAGCAGGAAACGGACGTCGACTTTCCTTTGCACTGCCTTCACCAGCAGGTCGACCTGGTCGTCGGACGGGGTGCAATACGGATTGGTAATCCAAATCCGCTTTTCGGCCGCGGCGAAAGCAACGGCTTGGACCATGGGAATCGGCGCGGCCGCGGAAAAGGAATGGGATTCCACGATTTGCGCCTTTAATTCGCCTGCCGCGGGAAGGCCGGGGAATTGACCGGCGCCAGTTAGTGCTTCGCCGAATGTCTTTACCCAATGACTTTGAAAAGCGGCCTGCAGTTGCGCGACGATGGGACCTTCGAGGCGCGCATGGACGTCACGCCAATGGTCCTTGTCCTGGGCGTGGCCGCTCCATTTGTCTGAAAAGGCAGCTCCGCCAGTGAACCCCACCTTGCCGTCAACGATGAGCATCCGGCGATGCGACCGGCGATTGGTCCGATCGAGCCGCCAGGATTGGACGGGGTGGTAATAGGCGAACTTGCAACCCGCGTCGGTCATTTTGCGGACGTCCGCATTATCAAGACCCCAACCGGAGCCAATGCCATCGAGCAGGACCCGAACCTCCACCCCCGCCCGCGCACGCTCGCAAAGTGCATCGCGAAACTGACGGCCGGTGGAGTCTGACTTGACGATGTAGGCAGCGAAATTCACGGTTTTCTTCGCCCCTCGAATCGCCTCGAGCATGGCCGGGAAGAATTCGTCGCCATTCTGGAGCAGTTCGATTTTGTTTCCCGGCTGCGGGATCGGGTTCGTGAGGGCAAGAGCCGAACCGAAGAACTCCGGGGAGCTAACCGCGAAGGTATGGTCCAGGGTATATTCCAACGTTTTCCGCCGAATAAAGAAGAGGCAGAAAATCACCACGAGCGTGATAAAGACCAGCGACAGGCCAATCCACTCCGCAATCGCCAGCTTCCACCACCGTTGGTTCAGCCAATGTGAAGAATGCCCTCGTTTTTTTGCCATCAGCCCTCGATTCCAGACCTGAATCGTGCTGGAGCCGCCAAACGAGCGGATGGTTCGCGTTCGTCCTTAACTTCGCTGTTTCCCGAATTCCTCCACCGACATCACGACATCGCGATCGTCGAACGGGACGTGGGAAGAGGCGCTGAACTTGAAGGCGACTCGGCTCGTCCGGATTTCTCTAATCGTAAAGTGAACCGTGCGATTCCGGATCTCAAAGATCAGAGTGAGACCGACTTTCCGGAAGCGGGCGTCCATTTCCTTGATCCAATCCTTGAACCGCTCGGCGGTGAATGTGCCCATGTCCCGGCTGAGAACGAGGTGAACGAGATTCCGGATAGCTTCGCGCTGCTCTTTCGGGCGCGAATGCATCTGGATCATGCCGGCGTTTAAGCAGAAGCGGTACCGGCGTCCTCCCCCCGCTTGCGGGGGGCGGGGACCGCCACCGTGTCGGCACACCTCCTGCTTATGGAAACTATAATGTTGTCGCCCAAGCGCCAAACCAGCCCTCACCGCTGTATCCCGCCCGGGCTAAGCGCCCGCGCCGGCTTTACCCTGGTCGAAATCGTCATTGCGTTGGCCGTCCTCGGTACGATGGCTGCAGGCGTTTATCTTGGCTTCAACTCGATCAATACTTACGCAGTCAGTACGCGACTCTATAGCGAGGCCCTTACTGCGGCGCAAAATCAGATCGACCTGATCCTCTCGAAGGAACCGTTCGATACGACCGCGGCTTACGTGTCGGGCACTTTCAATCCTTGTCTGCACAAGATACCAGTCGAGCTGCTCACACCCGCCGAGCTGGATTTGGTAGCATCAACGACGTGCTCGGACGGTTCCGGACCAGTAACCTTTCCCACCTCAGCTCCGACATCAACGCCGGCCGCCAGCGCATACTACCCCGCTTACTATCCCTATTACAGAACCGGCGCCGGGCAGCCGCTGCAAAAGCAGGCATTCATCTACCATGACCCGGTTAGCGGTCTGGACGTCGTAAAAGGCGCGCTCACCTCGACCGTAAGCGACACCGGAATGGCGATGTCTCCGTACGCAAACACGGCGCCGGGCGCCACGCCAAGTCCGCTCAACACGCGCAAGGCAAATGTTTCGGTCAACTACGCATATCGCAACAGCTGTTATGGCACCGCAACCTACTGCAATACGTATTGGCCTACGGCTAAGCAAGCTTCACCGGTCTCGATGGACACGTTTCGCGCCGCCGATCAATGAAATCTCCTGTTCATAAAACATCGGAGCGCGCGTATACCGTTGGCGAAATGGCGGTAGCGGTTGGCGTCGCAGGCCTTCTGGGGCTCGTCTTTTTCCAAGTCCTGCAAAGCGGGCTGACTTTGTCGGCGAAAAATACCGCCGTTAATGCGGCGCACGAGGAGGCCCGGCAGGGCATTCTTCGACTAACGCGCGATCTGCACGCTTCGGTCTCCGTGCCCCAATTGCGGGACACTAGCTTCACCGTTCTTGATCCCGCTCCAAGCCCTGCTGCGTCGCCAAATGCCACTCCCCGCACTGCCGCCGGTGTTTCCTTTCAAACCGTCGTTCCCGGCAGTCCTGACTTCGTCTGGCAGGATACTGCTGCTTCGAACAAGATCATGATCAAGGACGGCTCGGTCACACCGCAGGCGGGAATGCGGTTAATCATACCGGCATGGGGTATCGAAGAAGACATCACTAAAGTAACCGCAGGCGGGTCGCCGAACCATTCGAACATCTTCACCCCGAATTGGCCCACGGGGATCAACATCCCTAACCCGAAGGTCAAGGGTGTCGATGAGTATGCCATCACCTATTACACCAATCGCGTGATGTACCTCGTCAAAAATGGCAACTATGTTGCGGATGCGAAAGGCGATTTTACCCAGCCGATCCCCGGCACCTACGTTCAAGTTACTCCCGGCACCGGCCAGTACCATTACGAAAACGGTGAGTTACACTTCTACCAACGGGCCTACAACGGAAGCGCCTTTTACTGGCAGGATGTTGCGACCGTTGCTCGCTACCTCAGCAGCCCACAACCGTTTTCCGTTCCGCTAAATCGCTACGGCGGGCCAGACAACAAGTATGTCAAGGTCCAACTAAGCGCCCGCGACCCCAAATCGACGAACCGCGGCTACATAGCCACCTCTTCGCTCTTGGATACGCAAATCGATTACCGCTCGCGCATCACGATATACCAATAACATGAAACGAATGCCTCACCGCGAGACCGGCAGCACCTTGGTCGTAACCATTGTCGTCGTCGCCACGCTCCTGGCGTTGCTCGGCGCCGCGGTCGACTACAGCACGCAAATTTCGCGGCAGACACAGCGTAGCCGTGCCACGGCGCAGGCCATGGAAATCGCCGACGGTCATTTGGAAGCGCTCTACACCAACTGGCGAAACATTTACCGCTCGAGCTGGATGACTTATGGGTATAACACGGGCGGGACAAATCTCGCGTACACCGCCGGCACGAACTACTTTGCCACCACACTTTACACACCAAGTACACTTGCTACCCCATTGCCGTTCATGAATCCGGCAGTGACTCCGCCAGTCATACCGACTCCGTCCCCATCGCATTTTTCGACCACTAACTATACGCTGTCGCAGTACCGCATTCAGGCTGTTGATCCAATGATCGACGTCGACGTCAACAACAACGAAAATGCGCTGGTTGAAAGCGGCGCGAAAGGTAACGGAAACTTAGTTCCAATGCCGGTGAATTCGCCGCCGCCTGGGGCCTACGGACCGAACCCGATGACAGTTTACGGCGTGACCTACTACTATCCATACAGCTTCTACTACCTCGCCGCCGCGGATGTGCAGGTCCCGGCGCTTACTGGCAACGTCACGGCGAAAGTACGGCGTGTCTTCGAGAAGAAGTTCGACCTGCCATGGCGCTACATGATGTTCTACGTGGACGACCTGGAGCTTCAGCCGTCCACGGCGTTGAGTATTACTGGTCCTATACACACGAATAACAGTTTGTACATCGGAACCAGTAACGTGAGCACCAACTCCCGCGTGGAGTACGGCGCCGACTACGTAAATGGCTACTCGCCGTACGACTCGCGCTACCCCAGCACCGGATCGGCGCCAAGCTTTGCCAAGAGCGACGCGTCCCTCGCCTTATCGGATTGTCCCCCTTACCAGGTAGCACCCTATGTCCCGTTCGGCTGGAACCTGACCCTGAACTCATCGGGCGTGAGCGTAAACGACGACGGCTACCGCGAAATCATCGAGCGGCCGACGACCGGCAGCGCGGATCCGCTCTCCGCCGTCCGCATGTATAACCAGGCGGGACTAGCTATCATCATCAACTCGACGAATACGGCAGCAAACGTCAATGCTATCACGGCCGTCTATCCGACGGTTTCTCCTTCTCCGGCTGCAACTCCGAACAACAGTGTGATGAATACCATCAACGGCATTGTGAGCACTGGAAGCTCGAGTAGCAGCACGCTCGCCAGCAGCTATGTCTTCTACGACAACCGCGAAGCCGCATACGTCAAAGCGATCAACGTAGACGTTTACCAGCTGGCAAAGGCGGTGAATGCTGGCTCGATCCCGAACTGGAACGGCGTCTTGTACATCTCCGACGCGGGAGCGACGACCTACAACGTGGACGGCACCGTGCGAACGGCGGGAACATCCGCTTCGGTTACGTGTAACGGTGTCCCCGCTTCAACGACGAAGCGCTGCATCCGGCTAATCAACGCTGGGATTCTTCCCTCAAACGGTCTTACAATCGCGACCGACAACCCGGTCTATATCGTAGGTGATTACAACGTCAACCCCAACGGGTCGACCAGCGGCAGCTCCGCGCCCGCCTCAGCCCCCACGCCGCCATCCGACGTCACCACGTATACTTCGCCGACGGTGAGCGGCACCCAGAAGTATGCGGCGATCTACTGCGATGCCATCACCCTGTTGTCGAAAAACTGGACGGATAATAACTCGACCGGCAACGTGACGCCGCAGTCTCGTTGGGGCTATAACACGACGGTCAATACCTGTGTCGTCGCCGGTAACACCGCGAGCTCGAGCGGCATTTATGGCGGCGGCGGCGAGAACTTCATTCGCTTCCTGGAAGACTGGGGTCACAACAACAATACATTCACGTATTACGGCTCGATGGTGCAGTTGTACCGGCCGCAGCAGGCAATCGGCGCGTGGAGTGGATCGGGTAACGTCTATAAGGCACCCGCGCTGAAATGGTACTACGATTCAACCCTCCTCACCGCCGGTACACCGCCGGGCAACATGGATCTTGCTGCGTACCTTCAACAACAACGCTGGTACCAGGTTTATTAGCTCTCCCATCACATGAAAAGGCTTCTCCTGGTTGCTCTCTTTTTCCCGTCCGTAATAGCTTTGGGCGGACTGGATTTGTCTCCTTTCCCATCCGAGTTTGAAGGGGAAGGAGTGAAGTATACGCGTCTCACCTTTAAGGAAGACAAACGGCAGGTCAATTATGTCATGCCGCTTAAGTGGACTTATCGCGGGTCCCCCTCTCAATTGCGGCTTACGCCCCCGCCGGCCTTCGAGCGAGCCGACGCTATCGTGGAAGTATTCCCGTTGCTGCCAGCTCAACCCCTGGATGAAAAAGTGGCTGTCGCTCTTCGGCAACAATTCCTGAGCTCGCCTCCGCCCGGCGCGCAGGAAGTAAAGTTGGTTAGCGAAGAAGCCAGCCCTGTGCTCTTGAACGGCAACATTCAAACCTGGGAATTCACTATGAGTTACAAGGTGCTCGGTGAAACCTTTCTTCGGAGCACTCTTTACGCAAATGTGCCAGCCACGGAGCCGAACGCTGCTGGGATGCAGTTACGTTTTCGCCTCTCTGCGCTGCAAAAGGACTTTCCGTCATTGCAGCGGTCCTTGCGTTCCAGCCTTATCTCATGGCAATGGGTCGAGCCGACTGCGTCGGTTGCAGGCGCGCGAAAGGATCAATCCGTCGCGGTTAACGCGCCCCAGTAATTCGTCGAGTCCGGGGGAACCGCCGACGCTGCGGTCTCCGAATGACAAGAAAAAGAGCGTATCGCCGTCTTCTCGAGCGAGAGGAAAGTCTCCTGGCGTTCGCACAAAAGGGAATCAAATCGAAAGGGAAACGATATGAAAAAGACAATACTCAGCATCGCGCTGGCGTTGGCGGCTCCGTTCGCCTGGGCGCAAACCAGCACGACCAGCACAACAACGACGACCACCACCAACGGCGGCGGGACCATCACCGAATACACGCCCGGCAGCGTGATCACGCTCAAGGAAACGAGCGGCCCGCGCCATTACAAGTTCGGTAAGACGGTCACCTACGTGACGAAGAGCGGGAAAACGCTCGATGAGGAAACCGTAAAGACCCGGATCAAGGTCGGCGTCCCAGTCCACGTCCATTACTCGGGCGAAGGGGACAACGTCCTCGTGGACCGCGTGATCCTCGACGAGGATTGATCGTTCGGGAGATTAACATTGCGCCGGCGTTCGGGCTTAGTCCCGGCGCCGGCATTTTTTAGCCTGCAGCCGCGCGACCGGTTCTTATCCTCCCACTGTCACGGTAACGGGCTTGCTCCGTTGGCCGACGCGGGAATCGCCTACACGGTAAATGGCGCGATAGGTCCATTTGGTCGGCGTGGCCGGAAACGGGGTGGTGTCGGTGTAGCCAGGCGTGGTGTCCTGCGCGAGGAAGACTTCGCCTTTATTGTCGCTGCGGTCGACGACGAGCTCGATCATGTCAAGGAAGGCGGACATGCCGTCCCATCCCCAGGCTAAGTCAACGTGAGTGCCACTAACGACGGCGTCGATGTTCGGCTTGACCGTGGTGAGGTCGGGCACGGTTTGATCCGAGCCTTCGATGCCTAGGGCGTTGCCGATGGCTTCGTTGTAGGCGGGACTGCTTTTGATCTGTTTGACCAGGGCGCGGAACCGCACCTCGATTCCGGGGGCGACGGCCGGCACGGAGGGGGGCAACGGCGGCGTGGTGGGCGCGCCGCTGGGCGGGGGATCGCCGCCGTCGCGGACGAGGTCTTTCCAGCCAGTCCACTGAGTGGCGCTGTTGCGCATCAACTGCATGCCGGCGAGGACGTAGCTGAAGTAATCGGCATCGGCGGCCTGGGCGGTGACTTGGGCCGGGGTGAGGCCGAGGGTGGTGGCGTAACCTGGGATGGCGGTTTTGAAAGCCTGGAGCTGGGCGGCAAAGGCTTCGTCTTTCGGATTAACAAAGTCGGATTTGGCCATGGTAAGTTAGTTTTCTGGTTTGGGTTGGTCATTGTGCTGCGATGGGGAGTCGAAAAAACGGTGCGGCTGCACAAATTTCCGGTGCGGTTGAACCGGCCAACCGTGCGGCAAAACCATTCTGCCATGCGGCAAAGCCAGTCTGCGGTGCGGTAGAGCGATCCTGCCGTGCGGCAAAGTGACTCTGCCGTGAGCGAGAATGATCCTGCCATGCGGCAAAACGAGCCTGGCATGCGGTAGAACGATTCTGCGGTGCGGCAAAGTGATTCTGCCGTGAGGTAGAACGATTCTGCCGTGAGGTAGACTGAATCTGGTGCGAGGCAATACGGATCTGCCGCACGCGCGAACTGCGCCGCCCCACCGGAGAACCTGAGACGCAAGCCGTGTGCCGGACTGAATGGGCGTCGAGGGAGACTTTCACAGCCGCGCGCATGATGCGCGATCGGAAAGAGGAGGCGCAATACGCCGACCGGCGTATTTAGCAGGCAGGTTAATGTGGAGGTGATCTCTGCTCGCGAAGAAGCGACTTTCCGCCGTCCCGTTGCAACTCGACCCACCAAATACCGACTTCGAGACGGGAGTCCATCTCCAGCTTTCCCAGAATGTGTTCGACGTGCGTTTTCACCGTCCACGGACTGCATCCGAGAATCTTTCCGATTTGGGAATTTGTTTTCGCGCGGGCGATTAATTCGGCCACTTCGAGCTCGCGCGAGGTCAACAAGCGCGACGCGCCGGAAGCGAGCCGCTGATCCTGAGGTTTGGGCAGGTGACCGCTATTGGGGCCATTTCTGGGGAGCATGGAGGTTGGCTTCTCATAACGGACGGTTGGAGCATCCGCAATACGCCGAACGGCGTATATCGGACGTCCGGTAATTTCGTGGCGCTTACCGTTTAATCGCGCCCAGCCGCAGATCCTGTAGACTGGAGGCAGGCCATGGCACGCGTGTTTCTTCTCTCGGCGACTCCGGAGGACGATCGAACGGACTTTAATCTGGCGCCGTTGCGCGAAGCGCGGAAGTCCGCGGCGGTCGACCGGTTCCGGGTTCATTCGGAGATAGATGATCCGGCGGCAGCGGACCTGATCATCTTTGTCGAGTTCTATGGTGGTGGGTGGTACTTCGAGGGCGTCCGGCAGCACCCGCTCGTTAAACGTTACCGGGAGAAATGCTTTCTTTTCTGCGCTAATCCGCTGGTCATTCCGTTTCTCCCCGGCGTGTATTCGGGCGTGGAACGAACGTGGGCGACGTCACGGACCCGGGCCGGGTTTTATCTCGGACGGACGAAAAACGAATTCACGACCTACACGCCGCCGGCCTCTGACCTTCCGTACCTCTTCAGTTTCATGGGCTCGGTTCGAAACGCTCCCATCCGCGCGAAGCTTTCGACGCTTCGCCATCCGCGCAGCTTCTTCCAGGACACCGCGGAGGACTTCGAACGGATCCTCGAGCAAAGGATGACTCACCGGGAACGGCTCGATTACGATCGCCGCTACGCCGAGCTGACCAAAGCCAGCAAGTTCGTGCTTTGCCCAAGAGGATTGAGTCCTTCCAGCATCCGGTTGTTCGAAACGATGCGGATGGGACGGGCGCCTGTGATCCTGGCGGATGCCTGGGCCCGGCCCAGTGGCCCCTACTGGGACCGGTTTGCCATTCAAGTGCGCGAAAAGGATTTCGGGCAGCTGCCACGGATCCTGGAAGAACGCGAAAGTGAGGCCGTCGAGATGGGCGAACTGGCCAGGACTGAATGGGACCGGTGGTTTTCGGAGGAAGTTCTCTTCCACCATTTAGTGGAGCTTTGCCTCGACATTCAGCGGAACCGAAAGATCCCCGAGGCGGCGGCAAGGTGGAGCGCTTATCTGCATTACTTGCGGCCCTTTCATCTTCGGCGACTCGTCTCGACATCGCTTCGCGCCCTTTGGTCTGGGGGACGAGCCCCGGCGACGGACCCGCAACGGTGCCCGCAGTGATCGCCGCTAAGGCTCTTCGTTAGCCTCGTCGAGCAGCCGCGCGATTGTTTCCTGGATGTCGGCGATGCAGACCGGCTTCTTCAAGTAGGCGTCGCCGCAGACATTCATGGCGCTTTGGTGGTCGGCCTCATCGCCGTAGGCTGAGTAGTACAGGATGGGGATCTTCGAATTAAGGGCGCGCAGCTTTTGGCAGAGCTCGACGCCGGTGCCGTCCGGGAGGCGGACATCGAGAATGTAGAGGTCGAAATTGATTTCCTTCGCGAGCTCCAAACCTTCCGCGACACTGCCAGCGGTGAGAACGCCGTAACCGCAATCCTGCAGGAGCGCGGCCATCATCAGGCGGGTGTCCTGATGATCGTCGACGTGGAGGATGCGGGCCTTGGTGCGTTCCATTGGGCGAGCCGGTTGTTCCGTCACCGTAACAGCAGAATCCCGCCGTGCACGGTTTCTTTGGTCTGCCGTCGCCGTGTTCCGCCCGGAATTCCCGGTAATATTTACGCGAATTTTGTATTGACATAATTATGCGGCCGGCGGCATACCTGAGAGCGAAGTAACGGAAACCGGAGAAAAATTCGTATGCACAAACCTTCCCGCAACCTCGCCGGCGCGTTTTGCGCCCTCTTGTTCCTCGTCGCCACCGCCTCGGCCCGGGCCACCATCGTCTGGGACCTCAATCCGAATGATCAGAATGCGCCCGTCGGCGGCAGCAGCCATACCTTTACGAGCTCAGGCTTTTCGATCACGGCCTACGGGTTCGATAACAACGCGGGAATCGGGACCGCCCACGATCTTTTCTACAAGAACGTTCCCGAAATCGGTGGCGCGACGGAATCGGGCCTGGGCCTGGTCAATACGCCAAACAACGAGTTGCAGGCAGGTCTTCACTTCATCCAGTTCGATTTCACGGCGGCCCTGGCAGCCGGCATGTTCAATGGCCAGCTCAGCGTGGGCAGCATTCAGGCGAACGAGAGTTTCACGATCTACGGCTCGAATACGCTCGGGACGCTTGGGACGCAGGTCTCGGGAGTGTTTGGCAGCAGTTTCGACAACCAGTTCGTTGCCATTCCTGGGTTTGGCGCCTTCAATTATTATTCGGTCCTCGCCATGTCTGATGACGTTCTTCCAGTGGCCGTGCGTGCGGACCTGCCGGCCGTGCCGGAGATGAATGCGCTGATCCCGGTCATGGCGCTGCTTGGACTGGTCATTGGCGCAAACGTCTGGCGCCAGCGGCGCCGCCTGGTCTAGGCCCGCGCGAGAATGAGCCCGGGCTCGGCTCAAGCCGCCTCTTCCGACGATACGCAATCTTCGATGATTGAGCCCCGGCAGATTCGCGTGCTTTGCGCCGACGACAATGTCCTTGTTCTCGACATGCTTTCCAAGACGCTCGAATCGGCCGGGCACCACGTCGAGGTCGTGACCGACGGCCGCGCGGCGGTCTCGAGAGTCGCGGAGGATCCCGGTTATTTTCAATTGATCGTGACCGACACGCGAATGCCGCGGCTTGACGGCTTCGGCGTGGTCGAGGAGGCGCGCTCTGCCGGATTCGCCGGCAAGATCATCGTTTTCGCCAATGCCCTGAGTGCGGAGGACCGCCAACGCTACGCGGACCTGCAAGTCGACCGCGTAATCGACAAACCCGGCAGAAGCGGGGAACTAGTCGGGGCGATCCACGAATTAGGGGCTGGGCTGGCCTAAAAGACACGCCGACCGTTTTTTAAACGGCCCTCGCGGAATAACCAGCCGGGGAACAGTTTGGATAGATTTCCGCCGACCGTGGCCTGAAAGCAGCTTATGGAAATTATAGATGAGTATTTATCCCAAGCGCTGCTACGTAATTGGCGCACTTGTCCTGGCGACGTTCGTCGCCGCCCCAGCCCGTGCGCTCATTCTGGATTGGAACGCGGTCACTTGGAGCAATGCGTCCCCCATCAACGGACCAGGGAATAATGTCACATACAGCAACTCCTACGACCTGAACGGCGACTCCCAGAAAGATATCACCGTCGCCGTCATCGCAGGGAGCAACAACATCCTCACCAATGACCCGGCCTCGGGAAGCATGACGCCGGTCATCAATGAGTCGATCACCGGCGGACAAGCGGCGGGCCAGAAATCGCTGATGATCGCCGGCGACCTCTTCACTCATAGCGATTTGACTGTGCAGCTCAGCTTTTTCGGTGGATACGCCGGTGCGAACAACGTGTCGTTTACGATTTTCGACATCGATACCACCACCAACAACGACATCATTAGTGGCATTTATGGCGTGACGGCCAACGGAACGCAAATCGCCCCGACCGTCTCCAATGTCGGTTCCAACGTGAATTGGACCGGCACGGGCCTGGGACAAACGCTTGAAGGCAACGGCGCTTCTGCGAACAACACCTCAAACGGGAACGTAACCCTGAACTTCGGCTCTACCATTATCACCAGCGTGCTCTTCACATTTTCGAACACGGCCGGCGCTCCCCGTTACCAGGACATCGCGATTGGCGATATCACCTTTACGCCGGTGCCCGAGATTAATCCGGCGGCGGCCTCAGTCGTAAGCTGCCTGGCAGCGGCGGGCTTGACGCTGCTCATGCATCGCCGTCGCAAAGAAAAAGTCGGCGTGTCTACGCCTTCCGCGATCAAGCCCTAACGGGTTGAGAGACGACAGCGGCTCCGGGCGACATCGCCCGCAGCTTCGAAATGACGGCGGGAATAATATCCAGCGCCTTGCTCACGTCGCCCTCGTTGTTAAACCGTCCGAACGAAAAACGCATGCTGGAGCGCGCGCGTTCGGGTGGAACGCTCATCGCCCGCAGGACGTGAGATGCCTCCATCGAGCCGGTGCGGCAGGCGGATCCCGCGGAACAACAAAGATGATGCCGATCGAACATCAACAGCGCCGCATCCGATTCGATCCCGATAAAGGAAAGGTTTGAGGTGTTCGGCAGCCGCGCCGTGCGGTCGCCGTTCACGAACGTCTCTGGCACTCGCTCCAACACTTCCGCCTCGAAACGATCCCGCAAGCCGCGCACCCGGCTGTTTTCCTCGACCAGGCCGGCGCTCGCGCGTTCTGCCGCTTTTCCGAGCGCCACGATCGACGCCACATTTTCGGTTCCCGCCCGGCGGTTGTTCTCCTGGCTGCCGCCGATCACTAGCGGCTTAAACGCACATCGCTTGTTCACGTAAAGCGCGCCCACGCCTTTTGGGCCATGCAATTTGTGGGCGGAAAGCGCGAGAGAATTGATCGTCATATCGCCGAGCCGGATCGGGATCTTCCCGACGCTCTGGATCGCATCGGTATGGAATAGCACTCGTTTGCGCCGGGCGATCTCCGCGATTTTCTCCACTGGGAACAACACGCCGGTTTCGTTGTTGGCCCACATCACGGTCACGATGGCGGTGTTCGGCGTGATCGCTCGCTCGAGCTCGTCCAGGTCGAGGTTCCCTTCGCCGTCCACGCCGACGACCGTGGCCGACCCGCCGGCTTTGGCAATTGTTTCACAATGGCGCCGTGTCGCGCTGTGTTCGACGGCGGTCGTGACGACGTGCCGCCGGTTTGGATCGAGCTGGAGCGCGGAGTTTACCGCGGCGTTGTTCGACTCCGTCCCGCAACTTGTGAACACGATTTCTCCCGGCTCGCAACCCAGCAGCGCGGCCACGCGTTCGCGCGCCAGATCGATGGCCCGACGCACCTGCCGGCCGAAGGTGTAACCGCTCGAAGGGTTGCCGTAGTAGTCGGTCAGGAACGGCAGCATTTCCTCGATCACCGCTGGATCGAGCTGCGTCGTCGCGTTGTTATCGAGGTAAATAATCTGCTCTCGCCGGACCATGGAGCAGCCAGTTTAGGCAGCGAGGCGGATGGCGTAAAGGCCTGCTTACTGCGGGGGGCGCGGTGCGTTCCCGGGATGTTGCGGGTCGCGGTGGGTGTAGCGGAAATAGAGGTTGCGGAGATAGATCGGCAACGGCATGGCCGTGCTCAGGACGCCCACGGAATCGCGTTGGTAGATCGCAAAATAACTGAGCATCAGGAGGCTGCCGAGCGCGCTGCATTCCCAAAAACCGAAGGGGATCACGCTTTTTCGCGCGCGTTCCGAGGCGATCCATTGGATGACGAAGCGCAGGCCGAACACGAGGCTGCCGGTGAGCCCGACAATTTTCCATGGATGGATCAAGATCCCGAACACGTGGGTCTCGGCGAGAAACTGGAAGCTGTTCATAACGGCAGAGGTTCCGCCAGACGGCGGAGGTTTACAAACGTCGCGGGCGGCCATGACCCCGGGGACGGGCTAATCGAAGTTTCCTCCGCTCGCGATCCCGGCTAGGATTGCGCCGCATGTCATCCATCTGGGACCTGGCCAATCCGCAGCTGCGCAATCTACCCGTTTACGAACCGGGCAAACCGATCGAGGAAACCGCGCGCGAGATTGGCGCGCAACCGGACGAAATCATCAAGCTCGCCTCGAACGAGAACCCGCTCGGCCCATCGCCGAAAGCGCTGGCGGCGATGCAAGCGGCGCTTCTTTCGACGAATCTTTATCCCGACGGCGGCGGCTTTTATTTGCGCGAAGCGCTGGCCGCCAGGTTAGACGTCAGCCGCGATCAACTCATCCTCGGCGCCGGTTCGAATGAAATCATCGAGTTCCTTGGGCACGCCTTTCTCGATCGCGGCGACGACATCGTCACGTCCGAGCACGCGTTTGTCGTTTACAAGTTGGTGGCGGCTGGTTTCGGCGCGCACACCATCGAGGTTCCCAGTCCCGACTTCCGCCACGACCTCGATGGGATCATCGCGGCCATCACTCCGAAAACGCGGCTCATCTTTATCGCGAACCCAAACAACCCGACCGGCACGCTCGTCGATCAGGCTGAACTCGATCGCTTCATGGAACGCGTCCCTCCGCACATCGTGGTCGTGTTCGACGAAGCGTATTACGAATACCTCGACAATCCGCCGGACACTCTGCGCTTCATTCGCGCCGGCCGGAACGTCGTGAGCCTGCGCACCTTCTCGAAAATCCAGGGCCTCGCCAGTCTGCGGGTCGGCTACGGCATTGCGCGCCCGGAATTGATCCAGGTCCTGCACAAGACCCGGCAGCCTTTTAACGTCAGCGGCCTCGCGCAGGCGGCAGCGCTCGCCGGGTTGGATGACGACGAACATCGGCGCGAAACCAAACGGGTGACCGATGAAGGGCGCGCTTACTTCGAAAAGGAATTGTCGGCGCTCGGACTTCGCCATGTGCCGAGCGTGGCGAACTTTGTCCTCGTGAACGTGGGGGATGGCGCGAAAATTTTCCGCGCGCTCCTCCAACGGCGCATCATTGTTCGTGCGCTCAAAGGCTACAATCTGGCGGCGTGGGTCCGGATTTCGATCGGCACAATGGAACAAAATCGACGGTGCATCGCAGCCTTGAGGGAGATTTTGGCGAATCCCCCGGCATGACGATGGAGCCGGGCGGCGCGGGCCTCGCGAACGAGACGATCGCCGCGATTTCTACTCCTGTCGGCGAAGGGGCCATCGCTGTCGTGCGGCTTTCGGGGCGCGACGCCGTGCCAGTCGCGGATCGCGTTTTTCGCGGCAACGGAAAGCCATCGGAGTTCCCAGCGCACACCCAACGCCTCGGAGAAATTGTCCGGGATGGGCGCGCCGTAGACGAGGTCGTGCTCACGGTCCATCGCGCGCCGGCGAGTTACACCGGCGAAGACGTGGTCGAGATTAGTTGCCACGGCGGAATCCTCGTCACGGCTAATGTGCTCGAAGCGTGTCTGGCGGCGGGCGCTCGCCCCGCGCGTCCCGGCGAATTTACGGAACGCGCATTCCTGAACGGAAAAATGGACCTGACGCAAGCGGAAGCCGTGATGGATTTGATTCGCGCGCGCACCGATCTCGCGTTGCGCTCCGCCCGCGAACAACTCGAGGGCGGGCTCGGCGAAAAGATCAACGCGATTCGAGCGCGCGTCGTCGATCTGCTTGCCCACCTCGAAGCCGCGGTCGATTTCCCAGAAGAAGGCATCGCCCCCGATGAAGGCGCGCGCCTGCGCCAGCGCCTCGACGCCGTGCGCGAAGGAATGCGCGACCTGCTCGCAACCGCGGACCAGGGCCGAATTCTGCGCGAGGGCGTTCGCGTCGTTATCTACGGCCCGACGAACGCCGGGAAATCGAGCCTGCTCAATCGCCTTCTCGGTTACGAGCGGGCCATTGTCAGCGAGAGGCCCGGGACAACCCGCGACACGATCGAGGAAGTGATCAACCTGCGCGGCATTCCGATCCGGCTGCTCGACACGGCCGGCTTGCGCGAATCGACCGACGAAATTGAACGGGAAGGTATGGCGCGCACCTCGAAGTCGCTCGCCGGCGCGGACCTGCTTCTTCACGTCCTCGATCGGAGCGCTGCGAAACCGCAGAGCTTCGGAGCGAACCCGACGGAGCAGACCGAGCTCGTTCTTCTCAACAAGAGCGACCTGCCCGAACATCCGGATTGGCGGGACGCCGACGCCCTGCGGATTTGCTGTCTTTCCGTCGACGGCTTGCGCGGCCTGGAAGAGGCCCTCCTGGCGAAGATCTCGGAGAAACATTTGCAGCCGGAGAGCGCCCTCGCGATCAACGCCCGCCATCGTGATTGCCTGCGCCGCGCGCTTACCGCCTGCGATCTCGCGGCCGGCACGATGGAATCCGCGCTCGCGCCCGAATACGTGACGGTCGATCTGCGCGCGGCCCTCCTCGCGCTCGATGAAATTACCGGCGGCGCGAACGCCGAGGAAATTCGCGACGCGCTCTTCGCGCAGTTCTGCATCGGCAAATGAACGCCGCTACAATCTACGAACGTCTCGTTAGGCCAGCCCTGTTCTCCCTTTCCGCGGAAGCCGCGCACGATGTCGCCATCCGCACGCTTCGCGCCGCTTCCAATTCGCCCGCCGCGCTGCGGCAGCTCGAACGCTTCAAGCCCTCCCCGAAACCAACCACGGTTTTCGGTCTGGAATTTCCGAATCCCGTCGGTCTCGCGGCTGGCTTCGACAAAAACGGAGTCGCGATTCCGGCGTGGGCCGCGCTCGGGTTCGGGTTCGTCGAGGTTGGCACGGTCACGGCAAAACCGCAGCCGGGAAATCCGAAGCCACGCATTTTCCGCTACCCGCACGAGCAGGCGCTCATCAACCGCCTGGGATTTAACAACGACGGCGCGGACGTCATGGCAGCGCGGCTCCGCGCCTTGCGCGAGAACGGGCGCTGGCCGGCGATTCCCGTCGGCGTCAATCTCGGAAAATCCAAAGTCACGCCAATCGAGCAAGCGGTGGACGACTATCTTTATTCCTTCCGGTTACTCGCGCCGCTCGCCGATTACGTCGTGCTGAATGTCAGTTCGCCGAATACTCCCGGGTTGCGGTCACTCCAGGAACACACCGCCCTCGACCAGCTCCTCGGCGCCGTTCGCCGCGAAAACGAACGCGCGCCCAAGCCAGTCCTGTTAAAGATCGCGCCCGATCTTTCCCTGTCTGACCTCGAGCAAATGCTTGCGACGTCGGAGCAAAACGGCATTGCCGGGATCATCGCCACCAACACCACGGTCGATCACTCCGCGATTCCCCAGTCGCGCGATCAAACCGGCGGGTTGAGCGGCCGGCCGCTGCGCGAGAAATCGACCGAGTTCGTGCACGCGATTCGTTCCCGGTCGCAGCTCCCGATCGTTGCTTCCGGGGGAATCACTGATGCAGCGAGCGCTCGCGAAAAAGTCCAGGCCGGCGCGCAATTACTCCAGGTCTACACCGGCTACGTCTACCGCGGTCCGGGCCTTCTTCGCGAAATCGTCGAAGGGATCAGTGCGTAAGCCAACGCCCTAGCGCGTGACCCACTTGGCGTTCTGGCCCACGATGACGGGCAGCTCGTCCATCATGTACTGGGTCTTGCCGATCACGCCCCACATCGGGACGCCGGTCGCCGCGTACCATTTCTTGGACATGCTTTCGCCGGTGTGGCAGCCCCAGCTTTTCGCGAACGCGCCGCGCGCGAACACCCGCGGACTGATCTTCTTGAGCTCGTCTTCGTGGAGCCACGATTTGCAGGCGCTCTCGATGTTGCTGCTGTAATCGAACATGAAACACTTCGCGTTGGAATGGCCGAAGTATTCGAAGTCGACCACCTTCTGGCTGTCGCTATTCAGGTAATTGATAACGTCGTTCCCGTTTCCGAAATAAACGAGGTTCAGGTTAAATTTGTCGCGAACGGATTCGATGAACCCAAACAGGTCCTGCTTTTCCTGGACGGCGCGGTCCTTGTAACCCTGGCGATAAACCAGCCAGGTGATTTTCGCGTCCGGCGCGGTCGCGCGAATCTGCTCGGTCCGGATCCGGGCCGCGCGAATGAAATTGGCCCACCAATGATCGTGCGGCTGGAGTTTATATTTCTCCCACACCATCAGGGAAGGCCCGCCCACGAGCAGCACGTATTCGCCGTTGATCGAAGCAGCGGCGGGCGCCTGGCGGACGAGGCAAACGGCCAGGAAAACGAGAATGAGAAGCAGGCGTTTCATCGAAAAGGGTGGGAGCAGTATTTATGCTGGGATCGGGTTCCGTGCAACTGCCGCAGCCGCATTACGAGGAGGAACCTGCATCCTCTTCGCGGACCAAATCCTCCATCGTTTGACGGCGGCGAATCAGTGAACTGCGGTCGCCACTAACCAGCACTTCCGCCGGAAATGGCCGCGAATTGTAGTTCGACGCCATCGCGAATCCGTAAGCGCCCGCGCTCATGAGCGCGGCGAGATCGCCCTCCTTCATCGCGGCCAACTCGCGATCCTGCGCAAAAAAATCGCCGCTCTCACAGACCGGGCCCACGACGTCGATCGTCTCGCGTTGCTCCGCCGAAGGTTCCCGAACCGGCACGATCTCGTGGTAACTTTGGTAAAGGGCCGGGCGGATCAGGTCGTTCATTCCGGCGTCCACGATCACGAACTTTTTCTGCTCCGTTTGTTTGACGTAACGGACGCGGGTCAGCAGCACGCCCGCGTTGCCGACGAGAAACCGGCCGGGCTCGAGCAGCACGCGCAAGCCGATTTCCCGCAGCGGCGGAACGATGGCGTCCCGATAATCGGCCACGCTGAACGCGGATTCTTCGCCGCCGTGTTCGTGCCACCATTTTCCCGACCCGCTCTCGAGCGCGTGACGGTAGATGATTCCCATCCCGCCGCCGACGCTGAAAAATTCGAGGGCGCACTTCCGTTTTAGTTCTTCAATCAACGGCGCCACTTTGGCGATGGCGGCCGCGAAAGGCGCCGCCGCCGTGATCTGCGAACCGATGTGCATTTGGATCCCGCGGATCCGGATGTTCGAAAGCCGGGCGGCTTTTTCGTAGACGGAGGCGATCCGGTGAAGCGCGATGCCAAACTTGTTCTCGCTTTGCCCCGTCGAAATGTAGCGGTGGGTGCCGGCATCGACGTCCGGGTTGACGCGCAACGCGATCGGCGCGCGCATCCCTTTGGCGCCCGCGACGCGATCGATCAATTTCAGTTCCGCTTCGCTTTCAACGTTGAAACTGAAAACGCCTTGGTCGAGCGCGTACTCGATTTCTTCCCGCGATTTTCCCACGCCGGCGAAGGTGCACTTGTCCGCTGCGCCGCCGGCCCGCAGGACGCGAAACAGTTCGCCGCCGGAGACAATGTCGAATCCCGCTCCGGCGTCCGCGAGCAGTTTTAGGATGGCGCCGTTCGAGTTCGCCTTGACCGCGTAACAGACCAGGTGATCGAGGGGCGCAACCGCCGCGTCGAGCCGGCGATAGTGATCGAGGATCGTGCCGGCGCTGTAAACATAGAGGGGCGTCCCGAATTCCTCCGCGACTCGGGCCAGCGGGACCTGCTCGCAATAGAGTTCGCCGTCGCGGTAATGGAATGAATGCATGGCAAAAACGCTGTTGTAGCGTGCGCTGTCCCCAGCGCAACTTCTACCAGTCCGCTGAGACAGCGGACGCTACAATGGCAAAGCGCGGCGCGGACGCTACGATGGCGAACCGCGGCGCGGGCGCACGAGAGCGATCAGCGCGGTCAGAATCAGCAGTCCTCCGAAGGTGCAAACGATCGCGGCCCCGGAAGGGAAGTCGCCCCAATAGGAAATGAAGAGCCCGGCAATTCCGCCCGCGAGCGAGATGAGCCAGCCGAGGAGCAGTCGAATCGAAATCCGGCGCGCGAGGGTCACGGCGCACACGGCCGGCACGATCAGATAACTGAAAACGAGCAACACGCCGGCGACGCGGACGAAGATCGTCACCACGATGCCGAACGTGGCGTAGAAGAAAAAATCCCACCAGCGCACCCGCCACCCGAGCTGGTAGGCCTCATCGCGCTGGAAAGAAACGAGCAGGAAATTTTTCCGGAAAATGAAATGGACGATGCCGACGGCGACGAAAACGGCGAGGCATTTCCAAACCTCGAGCGCGCTCACGACGGTGATATCGCCCACGAGCATGTTGCGGATTTCTTCGTTGCCGTGGGCCGAACGGCTGAGGAGCAGAATGGCCGCGGCCGCCGCGACGACATAACTAATTCCGATGATCGCCTCCTGCGGGACCTGGCTGGCGCGCTTCGACGTTATCGAAAAAAGCGCGGCCCCGAGCAGCGTCACGCCGACGCCCATCGCGTAGGAGAACACGCTTTCGGGTTCAAAGCCGAGGAGCACGCCGACGCAGATGCCGAGCGACGCCATCTGCGCCATGGCGATGTCGATGAAAATGATCCCGCGTTGGACGACGTGGAGCCCGAGGTAAACGAGCAGCCACGGCAAAAGGACGCAGGCCGCGCACGGCCAGAACATGATTTCCCACATATTATTTCATCGCGGCGCTCAGCCGCGCGACCAGGGCGTCGATCAGTTTCACGTAGGAATCCGTGTTCGGCAGGCCGCCGGGATACTGCGCGAACTCGACCACTTTCGCGCCGGTCGCGCTGGCGACTTTCTCGGCGATTTTCCGGTCGTGAAACGGCTCGATGATGATCGCTTTGATTTTCTGAGCCTTCATTTTCTCGATCACCTCGCCGAGGTGCGAGGGTGACGGCGGAATGCCGGGCTTCGGTTCGAGGAAGGTGTCGATGTTCAAACCGAAGCGGTGCGCGAAGTAGGGCCAGGAATCGTGGTAAGCGACGACGTTCTGTCCCTTGAAAGGCAGCATGGCCGCGCCCCACTCCTGGAGCTTCGCGTTGATGGCCGCCTCGAACTTTTTGTAGTTCGCGTCGTAGATGAGCGTGTTCTTTTCGTCCACGCTCGTAAACGCGCGCGCGATGTGCGCCGCGACCGTTTTTGCGATGATTGGGTCGACTACGAAATGCGGATTGCCGAGCACGTGGACGTCGCCCGCCGCGCGGGTCGCGCTCGTCGGCACGTTCATCAAACGCACGCCTTCCGAAGCCTGGACGCGGCCGGGCTTGCCGACGTCGATTTTGGAATTGCGCGCGTTTTGCAGGAGCGGCGGCAACCAGCCGATCTCCAGCTCAGCTCCGCCGTCGATCAACACGTCGGCATCGCGCAGTTGCACGACGAAGCTCGGTCGCGCATCGACGAAGTGCGAATCCTCGGTCGGTTTGGCCAGGACACTGACGTCCACTTTGTCGCCGCCAACTTCGCGGGCGATCGCGCCCAGGTCGGGAAGGGTGGCGACTACTTTGATTTTCGCGTGGCTGGTGACAGCGAAGCTGAGAATGGAGAGCAGGATGAACAAGTTTTTTTTCATAAGCAGGCGTGTCTAAAATTTGTGGGCGCCATGCGCGCCGAGGATGAATTCGAACTGGAGGAAAACGGAATCGGCGTCGCGGCTGGCGAGGAAGTCATTCGCTTCCAGGAAATCGTGGTTGTATTGCAGCCGGATTTTGGAGAACTCGGTCGGATACCAGGTCAGGTCCGCGGAAATCCGCGAGCGCGATTGGCGCAGATCGTCATCGGTGAAGGCGGACTCCTGCATGTGGAGGTAATCGCCGCGAATTCCGGCGACCCACCCTTTCTTGAATCCCCAAAGCACCTGCGAGTAAACGCCCCAGTCCCGAAACGTTTCCTCGGCCGGAAAGGAATTATCGAGACCGCGGCCGGCTTCGAAGCGGCGGTAGATCGTTTCGGTCTGCCATTTCACGAACGGGAAACCGCCTTCCGCGTGGGAGCTTTTCCATTTGTAGAGAAAATCGGTGCCGTAAATCTGAGTGTGATTGTCCGGGCCGGTGTCGTTCATACCGAATGCGCCGGACGCGCCGAGAAGGATGGTCTGGGTCTCGCTCGGATCGAAGGAGGTCTCGAGGCGCGGGACGTAAACCATATCGTGGAGCGCGCTCGCGTCGCGATCGATCGTCGTCCGTCCGTAGAACACGCCATCGTCACCGGGGTTGCGGAAAGAATAGCCGGTGCCGCCCCGTCCGTTTTGGACGGCGAAAATGAACTGCGCATACCAGGGTATCGGCAGCGTCCAGGAAATTTGGGCGCCGAGTCCGCGCAGGCCGTCCGGTCCGAGCAAGCGCCCGTTGACCACTGGCGAATCCGCAAATTCCCAGGTATGCGGGTGGGTCGCGTTGATCCGGCCGAAGGCGTCGAAGAACTGGCCGCCCTTGACCTGGAGGCCATAAGGCAGACTGCTCGTCTGAAGAAACGCCTCTTCGAGTTCGATCTCGGTCTCGTTGTTGTTATCGAGCTTCAGGACGATGTTGGCGAACCCCTGAAAGTACGGGTCCACCGCGCCGTCGAGCGCGATCTCGGCGTTCCGGGCATTGAAGCCGCGCTGCTTCGGATCGTGATCGCCCACTTCGAGGCGATCGAGCTGGCGCTCGCTCGACGCGGCCAGCGCGAAGACCGAATCGAACGAGATGTTCATGTAGTTCTTGTTGTTGCCGCCGCCGAGAAGGGGCAGCGGCTGGGTCAACGACGAACCGCTATCTGATGTCGAGACGGGAGCGGGGGTGTTTGTGACCGATTCGTCCGTCGTGGGGAAAACCGAAGTGCCATTCGCGTTCACCGGCGGAGCGGAAGCGACCACCGCGCTGTCCGTCGTCGGGAACAACGGCGGCGCGCTGGCGGACGGAGCTGGCGAACTCGCGGTCTCAGCTGTTTGCGGCTCCGGATTTTCCGGAAGCGGCGGCGGAGCGGAATTGTTGGGTTG
Source organism: Chthoniobacterales bacterium (assembly GCA_035941675.1). Classification (GTDB taxonomy): domain Bacteria; phylum Verrucomicrobiota; class Verrucomicrobiia; order Chthoniobacterales; family UBA10450; genus AV80. The sequence continues at coordinate 134,889 of DASZDT010000018.1, read as the reverse complement.
CTGGTCTTTGACCTGTTGTTGCAACGTCTGCACCATTTCTTTCAACGACTTCACTTCTTCCCGCAGCGCCTGGACCTCGGCGGTCGTAGCGGGCGGGGAACTGACAGGCGGAGCCTCCGCGGTTTGCGCGGAGAGACGCGCCGCCGCACCGACGGCGAGCGTTACCCAAATTAGATTTCTCATTTCATTTTTCCTGACGGCCGGCGCAAAGGCGCGGCGTTATCGAACGACCTGCTGCTGCTGACGTTCAGCGCGCATTGGATCGGCGACCCGCGGAACGCGCGACAAGGCCGCCGCCCGCCGAAGCGGGCCCACCAATGGTCAGGAAATTGCCGGGGGCGCGTGCTCGAGCAGAGAGAACTCGAGGTGGGCGTGGACCAATCGAAAATCAGCGAAGGTGTGCGCGAACGCGGCCGGCGGCGTGGGCGGGACGAGCGAGATCGTAACCGTCGGCGTGTGCTGGTAATGGCCCGACGCCAACAGGGTGACGGCGCACTCGTGATTCGGCGAGCCGGTCGTGGCGTGGATTTGTTCGTGCAGTTGCGGAATCGCGGAGAGAACCACCGCGAAGAGGAATGCGCCGAGGCAACCGGCGGCGACGATCGCGCGCAGGGCTGCTTTCCCGTCAGAAAGACGCAGGCTCATTTCGTGGGCGAGTCTGCGCCGGCCCCCGATCGAGCGCAAGCCGGAACTCTGGTCGCGCTCCTAGACAGAGGCGGCGGCGCGGTTTACCAATCCAGATGATCGGCGCCGCCAAAATCTATTTCATTGTCTTCGGCCTGCTCACGATTGTCGGCGGGGTAATCGGTTACGTGAAAGCTGGCAGCGCCCCGTCGATCGTCGCCGGCGCGATTGCCGGCATCGCGCTCCTGGTCGCGGCCTTTTTGCTGCCGGGAAATCTGGCGTTGGGTTTGATCATCGCCGGCTTGGTTTCGGTGCTCCTGGCGGGGCGATTCATCCCCGCTTTCATGAAAACGGGCAACCTGATGCCGGCTGGTTTGATGGCGGCGCTTAGTCTGATCGGCGTCATCATGGCGATCGTCGCCTGGATCAAAAAATAGCGAACCCGCGTGCGAAAAGTTCGCCTCAGGACGCTCCGCATTTTCGTCCTCGTCCTGCTGGCCGCGGTGCTGACGGCCATCGTGCTCCGCTGGATTTCCCTCGAACAATGGCACCGCCACCAGCTCGCGCCCGAGACGCCGGTCGAAATCGAAATCCCGGAAAAAACGCCGACGCCGGCCGCTTCGCCGAAGCTCCCTGTCATCGCCGGCAAACTGGATACGGCGCGATTGTTCAGCGGCATCACGGTTCATGCGGCGGTTGAGCCAACGCCCGGTGGCGCCGCCTCTGACGAACGGGCGGACCCGCAAAGTTACGTCCTCGAATTGAAACTGCATGCGCGCGTCCCGGCGGCCAACGCGACCATCGAGGACCTGGCGAAAGTGAATCCCGAATTGCCGCGCGTGCTTCCGGGGCTCGCCGCCATGATCACGCCGGATTCGGTCTCGCCCTTTTTCAAGGAGCTGTACGACACCAAGCTCCGCATCCTGAAAGAGAACCTCGTCCGGCTCGATCAACTGCTTTCGCGCCACAACTTTTACGATTGCCAGACGGTTCTGCAGTTGCGCCATCCGGAGACGAAACGGCGCGCCGTGCTCCTCCAGGCCGACATGGACGTGGACGCCGACGGTTCTGATTCGGACCGCCTCCCCGCGGGCTCGGGCCAGTCGGCCAACTTCAAGCCGGTCACCAGTTATCGCTGGCCGAAGAAGAGCCAGATTCCAAACTCGTATATCCCGGCGGCGGAAGAACGCTTGAAACGCTACGAAGGCGAGCTGGCGGTCAAGACGACCGCGCCGGACCGGAAGCGGGAACTCAAGGGCGCGATCGCCGCGGTCCGGGATGAAATTGAGACGTTGAAAAAGTTCAGCTTTTTGATCGGGGCGACCGATCCCTACATCGTGTTGCCGAGCGGCCTGGGAAAAGCCGACGGCGGGAAGGTCGGCGATTATGCGCTGGTGATTTTCGGCGACCGGATTTTCCCGGCGATCGTCGGGGACATCGGGCCGTCCGACAAAGCCGGGGAAGCGTCCCTGCGAATCGCGAAGGAGATCAACGCGGCCGCGACCGCCTACAATCGGCCGGTGAGCGATTTGAAGGTGACCTATCTGATTTTTCCCGGCACGGCCGAGACGCCGTTCGGCCCGCCGGATTTGGAGAAGCTCCAGGCGCGGACCGATGCACTCGTGAAAGAAATCGGCGGCGCCGGCGTCCCGCTCCATCATTGGGAAAATATCATCCCGCCGTTGCCGAGTCCCACCCCGACGCCCACGCCCACACCGTCCGCGTCTCCATCCACGACCCCGGGAACGCCCGGGCCGGCGCCGACTTCGACCTTCGCCTTTCCAATCGCGTCGCCGACTGCTTCCGCTTCGCATTGAGCAAGGCGTTCACCAGGGACGAAAACGAAGGGCCGGAAATTCCGGACGTTCCGCCCACCGCCTCTCTGCTCGCCGAGGGGACGAAGAATTACATTACGCCCGAGGGCGCCAACAATCTGCGGGAAGAACTGCAGCGGCTCGTCGAAGTCACGCGACCGGAATTAGCCGACGTTCGCGACGATCCGGATGCGAAGCGGCAACTGGCGCGGATCGACCAGCGAATCAGGCAGCTCGAGGAAAGTTTGCAGGCGGCGGAGATTGTCGAACCATCGAGCGGCCCGGCGGACGTCGTTCGTTTCGGGGCCTACGTGACCGTGCGCGAATCCGACGGCAGCGAAACGCGCTACCGCGTCGTCGGCGTTGATGAAACCGACCTCGATAACAATTGGGTGAGCTGGATGTCGCCGATCGCGAAGGCGCTTCTCAACCGGAAACGCGGCGAACGGGTGCGTTTCAAATTTCCTTCGGGCGAGGAGACGCTTGAGATAAAAGAGATCAGTTATGAATAACCGGTTTCTCTTTGCGTTGCTCTGTTCGCTCGCGGTGGCGCCGCTCGCCTTTGGCGCGGAAGCGCCCGCCGACAAGTTCGACGTCGTCATCAAGGGCGGAATGGTTTACGACGGCACCGGCGAAAAAGGCCGCGTCATCGACGTGGCCATTCGCGGCGATCGGATCGTGGCGCTGGGAAGTTTTTCGCCCGACAAAGCCACAACCGTCATCGACGCCAAAGGCCTGGCGGTGGCGCCGGGCTTCATCAACATGCTGTCGTGGTCGACCGATTCGCTGATCGAAGACGGCCGTTCCCAAAGCGAAATTCGCGAGGGGGTGACGACGGAGATCATGGGCGAAGGCAATTCGATGGGCCCCCTGAACGACCGGATGAAGGAGCGGATGCGCAGCCAGCAGGGCGACATCAAATACGAGATCAAGTGGAACACGCTCTCGGAATACCTGCGCTATCTCGAACAGCGCGGAGTCTCCTGTAACGTCGCGTCCTTCGTCGGCGCCACCACGATTCGCGATTACGTCATTGGCCTCGAAGACAAGCAGCCGACGCCGGAACAACTCGAGCAGATGCGCCAGCTCGTCCGGCAGGAAATGGAAGCAGGCGCGCTCGGGATCGGCTCGTCCCTGATTTATCCGCCGGCGTTTTACGCGAAGACCGAGGAACTGATCGAACTTTGCAAAGTCGCGGCCAAGTACAAGGGCAAATACATCTCGCACATGCGGAGTGAAGGGAACCAGCTTCTCCAGGCGATCGACGAGCTGCTCCGGATCAGCAAGGAAGCGAACATTCCGGCCGAGATTTATCACATCAAGGCGGCGGGCCAACCGAACTGGGGGAAAGCGGACGCGATGCTGGCGAAGATCGAAGACGCCCAGAAAGCCGGCCTGAAAATCACCGCCGACATGTACACCTACACGGCAGCCGGCACCGGGCTTGATGCCTGCCTGCCGCCGTGGACCGAGGACGGCGGTTATCCGGAGCTGTTCAAACGGCTGCGCGACCCAGCCACGCGTGCCAAAATCAAAACCGAAGTTCAGACGCCCAGCGACCAGTGGGAAAACCTTTACCTCGCCGCCGGTTCGCCCGACAAGATTTTGCTCAGCGGTTTCAAATCCGAAAAACTAAAACCGCTCACCGGCAAATCGCTGGCGGAAGTGGCGAAGCTGCGCGGCAAGGAGCCGATTGAGACGGCGATGGACCTGATTGCCGAAGACGAATCGCGGATCGACACCATTTACTTCCTGATGTCGGAAGAGAACGTGAAGAAGGAGATCGCGAAACCATGGGTCTCATTCGGTTCCGACGAAGCGTCGCAGGCGCCCGAGGGAAATTTCCTGAAATCGAATTGTCATCCGCGTGCTTACGGATGTTTCGTGCGCGTCCTCGGAAAATATACCCGGGACGAGAAGGTCCTGACCCTGGAGCAGGCGGTCCGGAAGCTCAGCGGATTACCGGCGACGAATCTCGGCCTGGATCACCGCGGGTTCGTCCAGGAAGGAATGTTCGCCGACGTGGTGGTGTTCGACCCGGCGACGGTAGGCGATCGGGCGACGTTCGAGAAGCCGCACCAATACGCGGTGGGAATGAAACACGTATTTGTGAATGGCGCGCAGGTCTTGAAAGACGGCGAGCACACCGGAGCGAAGCCGGGGAGAGCGCTCTGGGGGCCGGGAAAAACCGCGCCGCACTAAGGCGAAAGGGCAGCAGCCGTCGTTCAGGTCTGCTTCGGCAAGGGGACGAAATGAACCTGGAATACGTGGTGTGTGTCGACCTGCAGAAACAATGTTTGGCCCAGGAGCTTCGGGTTCGACCGGGCGAGCCACTGATGCAGCAGTTGATCCTCCGCGTCAGTCGTCAATGAGACGAAGCCGGGGCATTGCAAGGCGGCTTCAAGATGGGGCAGGGATCCCAGGACATCGCCAGAGATAGGAATGATGGTGTAGATGCCACGCGGGTCATCGCGAACTTTCTGGGCACGCGCCGAATCCACGCTTAGGGCCCGCACGAGCGAACGGTGAGTGGACGGCGTCGAATTTTCCGCCTCGATGGCCGACCGGCGAAGCGTTTCTGCGATTTCAGCGGGCATTTTTTCGAGGACGAGCCCAAACCAATTCGATTCCGCGCCGGCTTGGCAAATACCAAGATCGACGATGAACCCGGACTGCTCGATGGGCTCGAGCGAACGCATCGCCGCAACGATATTGACATCCATCTTTTGAATGACACCAAGTGCCGCGGCAACGCCGCGGATGAGCTCGGGCCGGGCCGACCCGATTCGCGCTTTCACCACTGCGGCGACTTCGAGATTGGCCTCTGTCGTTTCGACGAAGAGGATGCCGGAATCAGAGTCGATGGAGACGATCCGCGTGATCCCGGTTTTCGAGTGCGAAAGAGCAAACCACATTCTGCGCGGAGACGCGTTCGCCAGCGTCTGCCCTCCGGGAGAAGCTGCACTGCTCGGCGTTGAATTCTGCTGGGGCGAGGCGAAGCAGGCCGCGGCCACCACTGCCCCCAGACACGCGAAGATGGAACGAGAGAACTCGTCAGGCACTTGCGGTCACGCCCGCCGTTCGATACCAGCGTCTCCAGCAGCAAAGGAGCAACCCTAACAGCAGACCAATGAACGCTCCGAGAATCGCCGCCCACCAGCACAGAAGTTGTTTGCAGAAAGTGCGCTCGGTGCAGCCAGTCGGCGTATAAGGGTTCGGGTCTTCCGCATCGGGGATGCCGTCACCATCCGAGTCCGTGTCGAGGAAGTTTGGCACCCCATCGCAATCGAGATCCTTGGTGCCTTCTGCCCGATCGGGATGGTCGTCTCCGTCGGAATCCAGGTCCCGATCGTTGGGGATGCCATCGCCATCGGCATCGGAGCTGCCCTCTACGCTGTCGGGAATTCCATCCCCATCCTTGTCTCCTGGATTGCCCGGGAACGAGGTAACGGTCACATCCACGGGGAAGCTCCGATGAAATTTCCGCACGGAATAAATAGTGCGGTTATCCACTTTTGGAGACGGCTCCTCGCCGGGAACAACTTTTGCGGTGGCCGGATCTGCGTCGAAGCTCACTTCGAAGTGATAAACACCATTTCCGCTCGCGGCCAGGTTGTCGACTTTGGCTGAGTAAACGCCATCGTCGGGCCGATCGTCGGCGTGCATCGGATTCCCGTCATCAAACATCGCGATGAAATGTGAGCCACCGGCGGGGTCCGTCAGCACGGCGGAAACCGCCACACCGGTGAGGCCCATAACGTCGCTCGACATGCCGGTGAGGGAGATCGCAGGCGAACCGGAGACCGTCTTGAGCTGCGCAGCGGCGTAGGCTCTCACTTCGTGGTTAAGCACTGTCGGTTGCATCGCGTAGGTGGTGCCACTGGGATTGTTGCGCGGCACGACCGCCACACCCCACCACCCCTCCTCCGCGGCGGAAACAACGTAAGAAAAATAACGGCCGCCAGCGGCCATCCGCACCCCCGGCACGCTGCCCGAGCTGACGGCGGCCGCCGTAATAACCTGGCCGCTCGGAGATTTCAAGGCGAGTTCAAGGGTGGTTTGCTCCGAGGACCAGCCGAGATTGAAAGCAGCTTGCTTGTTGCCTTTTTCCACCCAGATAGGCCGCAGCGTCTCTTTTGGACGGAATGTTGGCTGACGTGCTGAAGCCGCCGGCGCCGTCAAGTCCTGGCTCGGCTTGGGATCTTTTGTCCAACCTGCGGATAGATGTATTTCGCCCGGCGGCAAAACATGCTGTTGCGCCGAGTCCAGAACGGAGCCACCGCGCACTACCGAGGCCAGGGACGAGAAGATCGGCTCCAGTTGGAAGGAATTATTCGCTTTCCAGAACATCGACCCGCTCTGGTCCGCGATTTGCCGCAGCAAATCTTCATTGGTGGAATCCCCCAGACCAATCGTGTGCACGCGGATATCGTGCGCGACCAGGCTGGGCACGACGGCGAGCGGCTCAAAGCTCGGGTCCCCTGGTGGGTAGTTGTGGAACCCGTCCGTCATTAAGATCATGATGAGAGGCCCGGGCGCGGGCGAGGCAATGAGCATGTCGCGGGCGGCGATCATTCCCCCGCCGACGCTGGTTTGCCCGGTGGCGGTGGAGGGAAGATTGCCTTTCGAGGCGGTAACGTCCGCGGCAGCGGCGAGGAGCGTGGGAGATTGCACCGGCGTCGCAGTCGAGGCATAGGTCACGATCCCGAGCTCCACGTCGCCTAACCCCATTACATCGATGAACTGAGAAGCGAAGTTCTGGAGGTCGGCGATCCGCGAGACGGCAGGGCTCACGCCTCCAGGTTCATTCATGCTTCCCGATGTATCGAGGACAAGGACAACGCGCGCGCGGGGATCATCGAAGTATTCGAAAATTGGGCTAACGAATCCGGCCGGAGCGGCCTCCACCGGGCCCGCGACCGGGGCCGCCACGGTAGAATACAGCTCGTGGAAGCGGGTCCAGCAGGATTGATGGTGGATGGTTTCCTGGAAGGTATCTCCATCCGGATCGTGATTACCGCTCCAGCACAGTTCGCTGGCATCCTGGTAGGCCGCCGCCTTGTAATTGTCCATGATGCAAGCTGTGGAAGGTGTGGTCGCGACGCATTCGGCCGCTCCGCCGCTGCTCGAGTATTCGTCTTTCACATTTAACGCATAATGGCAAAACTCGTGCACCACGGTTTGCCAGGTATCAGCCTCCGGGTCGCCCGGCTGCGGATAAATATCGTCGTCGGTGAAGAGGTGGAACGAGACACCGAAGATACCGGGGCCGCTCGGCGCGTTCGCGGTCCCGGCACCCAAGGTAATATCGAGATCGGCAAATTCCTTGCCGACACCGCCATCGAAAATCGTGATCTTGCCGAAACGCATGGCGCCGTCGGTCACGTCGTAAAGAAGCTGGCTGGCTTGGGTCAAACGATTCTGGACATCGGTGAGTTGGGTTGGCGTTGCCTCCCAGCTCAGGCTCACGATGAGATTGAACGTCTTGGTCCCGGAGTCGTAGCGTCCGCTGCCGCCGTCAAGCTGGGCCGGCGCCCGCAGTAATGCGGCGATCACGCAGAGAAGGCGCGCACTCACGCAGAGGCACTTTCGCTGGATGGAGGGATGTGATCGGGGCGATTCACAATGAACTGGGGATTCTTAGCCCATGACTAACCAGCCGGCGTTTTCGGGTCAAGCCAATTCGCGTTTATCCACAGCCAACCCCGGTCGAACGATGCGCTTCCGCAAAACTGAATGAGTGATCTGTTGATAACGCCGGCGACTACGCGGTGAGCGATTGCATCAGCGTCCCTTGGCGTCTGCGCGCGATTCGATTTGGTCGAGGCTCGGATCGTTTTGCCGGATCCATTGCTGGATTGCGCCGACTTCGCCTGGATCGAGCGTTGTGCTGCGAGGCTCCTGCGGATTGAGGAGAGGATGGGCTGAATCCGGCAGGACCGGTTTGCTTCTTTTTACGGAGAACGCGCGACCAACGTCGTCCTGAAGGTAAACCCGGAGGGGCGAGGGCGCGAGGTTGGCTACGAGACGCATGAGTTTCCAGAAATGCCACCCCGAAAGTCATTCAATTTTCGGCAACGCATTCGACTGGACTTTCAAAATGCGACCTGCTAACCATGCCTAAGTTTTGTCGCCCCCATGATAACCCCGCTGCGCCGCATCTTCCAGCGTGTGCTCAAAGCCGCCCCGATTCACGCACCAACCTCCACGATTTTCACCCCGTGATGCGTTCACGCAGATCAGTCTTCATCAGCGCTACTTCCAAGGGTTTTGGGACATGGCGCAAGACCATCGCCGATCTTCTTATCGATCACGGTATTCATCCCTTGGAACAGACGTGGTTGAAACCTGAAAAGGAGATCGTGCGGCGCGAAATTGAGGTCCTGGTTTCCTCGGCGTCTGGGATCATTTGCCTGATCGGGCCGTATTACGGGTATCCCTTGGAAAAGAATTCTGATGGAACCCCTTCGCTCTCCTACACGCAGTACGAGTGGTGGCTGGCGACTAAGTGGAACAAACCGCGCCTGGTCTATCTCATCGAAGATTCTTTTTTTGGGCACGAAATCTTACCGGAGGTTGATCCGCGATTGCCTGGATCTGGACAGTTTCGCAAATGGCAGGCCGATTTCCGTGAAATGATAATGACAAAAGAAACGAAGTATCAGCATCGACCCATTGGCTCTCCCGAGGCCTTGGCAATGGCGCTGGCGGCGATCGATTGGAGTAACTGGCCCGATGGATAAAGATCCCACCGAAAAGGAGAGCACTGAAACTTCCGCGGCGGGTCCAACTGCGGAGAAAGGCTCAACCGGTGAAACTGGCGAGCCCAAACAGGCCACAGGCTCCGGAAACGGAAAACCGAGCGATAAAACGTGGCGCGACGTCTTCGAAGAAGCTGCCTACGGAACCAAACGCGAGGAAGAGGAAAGCGGTCCGCGCCACCCTCTTGATTTACTTTTCTCGGAGGCGAATCGCGTACCAGAACTCCATGGTGAGCCGTGCGACATACCGGAGTTGCCCAAAGCCGAACGTGAGTTTCTCAAAGCACGTTGTCTGGTCATCTCGGGCCATGATCCAAAGGAGTTATGCTGGGCCAGTACCTGCCTGTCAGATCGGGCAGCTTTTTCATTCCGTTACTTGACCGATTCGCTTGGGATCGCCGGTCTGACATGGATTGAGATCGTCCGGGCGCTCGCGGGGCGCGATGCACCGACGTGCCTTATCCTCAGTTGCGCGACGTATGACGCTCATCGTAATTTCGCCGCGTCGATTTCAGCTTTCAGTGAAGCGGTGAAGTATCTACTGACTACTCCGCATGGGTTAATTGTTTACGTCCATCCGCAAGCTGTCAGGAAGATCGAAACCTCAGGATGGCGGGAAAACGTTCCTCTCTTGGAAATACCGGACCGACGGGTCGAACAGACCAGTGCTAAACAGGTAGACCCAAGCCAAGTCGTTCGGGATATTTTCGCGCCCTCGGCAAGCACTCCCCAGGAATTATTTGCAGCCCAAAATCGCCTCCTCATTCCCCGAGTCTTGCTCCGCGTGGCAGTTTTGTTTCCAAATCTTTCCACAATTAACTTCGACAGTCTGCTTAAACCGATATTGCAAGGCCAACGCGTGGAGGTTACGCCTGCGAGACGAAACGCGGAAGCCAAAGAAGCAGACGCCTGGGACCTTTGGACTATCGGCCGCCAAACATACGAGCAACAGGTTGGACTCATGCGCGAGACTACTGGCGCCGGAACGAGCATGCGTTTCGTCTCAAAGGAAGCCGAGGAGAACGCCAACGCCTGGGTTTGGCGCTACCCTGAAGACTTGCTGAGCCTATTCGCCGCGGTTTCAAGCCGGCGCATCCTTTTTGGCGACTACCTTGGAGATGACGAGGAGGAGCTATTTAGCAGCTATGTCCACGCCACTGTGAATTTGGCGCACCGCGCCCCGGGTCTTTTCGGAGCGAGATGGCTGGAAACATTGTTCCACGATTTCTCGGGCTGGGTCCAGGACAACACCACGGACTTGGGCACCCCGGCTCATGATTTGTTTCTATTTCTTGCCCAGCTCGAGAACCAAGAGAAGCGGGGATGGTTTTGGTCCCGGTTTGCCGAACGCATCGCCATGCTGGCCGGCCTTCTTTATCGAGACCGTTCTGAGAAGGTCGTCGACCAATTCTTTGACCGACTCGCTCGGCAGGACCTAGGCGAACTTGTGCTGCAGATCCTTCGACGCATGGGCAACGCGGTTCCCAACGAGAAGCGATTGGAATGGATTGAGCGCATGGCTAAGAATAACGACTCAGTTATTCGCGCCGCGGCAGTGAAGGAGATGGCGTGGCAAATTTTGTGGCACCCTGATGCCGCGAGCGCGTTTCTCCCAAAACTTCGAAGTTGGCTCGACAGACGCGACCAGGAAAAACTTTCCCCAATCTTCAACGCTGCTGTTGCGTTACCGGCGTTTTTATTTGACGCCGCGGCAAGAAAATCCATTGACTCGACGCGAGAAGATTCTCCTTTGCTCGCCTCGCTACGGTGGGCCGCTGAGGATGGGCAAACGGTTAAGGATTACTGTCAAATCGCCCTCGCCAACGAGGAGTTTGGGCGAATTGCCGGAGACTTTTTGCACTCGCAGCACATGACTGCTGAAGAGGAGCCCGCTTTTGCGGTGGCGCTGGCAGTTTATCAGAGCGCGCTCGCTCTGCCGGATTCCGAGCATGCAATTCCCATTGAATTCCTGGAAAGTGCGTTTCAACCCTTGTCGCTCCGCGGGCAAAATGCTGTCCGCCACTGGTGGAAAGAGTTTGCCGAGCAGTGCCGGACGATGAAGGCCAGCATCCCCTCTGATTCGCCCGATCGTTCCCGACATCGCGAAAGCTTGAATCGGCGTTGCGAGATCGCTAGGATGCTCATTCAACACTAATCGCGCTTATGGGCCCCCCTCACTTCCAACTTGTTCGCAAGGGCACCGAACTGAAAGATTCGCTCCGCGAGATGCGGGTGGAGATTAACCCTCCAAGCCCGAACATTCTTCTGCCGGTCATCTTTACCCGCCAAAAGTTTGTTGTGCCGCGAGAAGATTTCCTCTGCCCGATCGATATGGAGGGTAAGGCGTTGCATCCCCGCCTTCGGGAAACAGATGAACGAGTGGAAGTCTATCCAGAGTTTCGGCTTATTGGCGTGGAAGAAGGCGATGGCGGTAAGCGTCTCGCCATCGCTCTTTACCATGGCTACGACGAGCAGATTCCAACCTTGCGCGAGTTGCTCGACGGGATTTTTCGCAGCTTTATTGGCCATCATCCTACGGCCGACGACCTCGACCGGATCGCCGCCCAAGATCGGCGGGACTACCAGGAGCTTCGAAAGCGCATCGCTGCCAATCTGGGCCTAAAGGTGGAATGGAGTATTCAACCGGAGCCCAGGACGGCGGAATGGCTTCGGAAGCTTGTTGAGATGTCGCCCGTGGCCGAAAAGATAACTTACAACAAAGAGTTGGCTGCTACTGAATTCAATCTTGCGTTCTCACTGTCTGTCGAACGCGCAAGTATCCCAAATCTTCACCGCCTTCAGCGGCGGGCCCGACAAGACCTGCAGCCTAAAGATGAGTTCAAACGCATCTTCCAGCGGGTTGAGGAAATGACCAAACCTGCATTTCGCGCCGTCTGGACGGGGCTCAACGTGTGGAACCGTGAGTTGGTGCGGGAGCTGGCGATCGACGGCTTTGCGAAAGTCGTGTCGGACCGATTAATGAAGGAAATGGGATATGTGGTCAGGTTTTCGGATTTTGTGCCGGAGCCTAGCGAGAACGCCATAAGAATAATGGGGGAAGTCTCATCGCAACCTATGTTGGTGGACGATTACAAGGATGCCCAGAAACTCCTCGGCGATCTGAAGAAGCTGCGTCAGACGACTCTGCTCGAGACGGACGGTAATTTCGAAAGGGTGAAGGGCATTGACGAGCGTATCGCCCAAGCGGAGGCGGAAATGACTGGCGCCCGTAACAAGTTGTTGGCCGGAAGCCAGCAGGACCTGGAAGTACTGCAAACCGTCAAGCCGGGGGCGCTGGAAGATATGCGGCAGAAGTTTCGCGCTGCTCTGTTACTGGAAGAAAAAGCGACCACCGAGGGGCGATACGGGCAACCAGACTGAGTCGACATGAGCGTTCAGAGCTTCACTTGCGACGAAGAGTTCTGCGGCAAATATCGCGAGGAAATAAGACTGGATGAGACTTTTTGTTGCCCCCGCCATAAGCGTTGTTTAGGACACAAACTTCTCATCCCGCCGCCGCTGCCTCCTCCACGACCCTTCTGGAAGACGCCCCAGTTCGTGGCGGCACTCGCCTTGGCCTTAATAATGGCGAGCGGGTTGATCTTCGCCTCCTTTGTTTATGCTCGCCTGAAAACGGCGGTGCCAGTGCAGCCGTCGGTCAAAGTGGACTTGCGGTTCGAATCTCAGCGACTCGTCGCCTCCGCCCAAAACTTGTTGCGCCTTTGGGAGGCAAAACTCATCGCGAACGATACCGCGCAAACGAAAAGGATAAGCGCCCAACGCGTGAGTCCGGTCGGACGCACCGGGGAGCAATCGTTGGATCGCTTTAAGGCGACGGCTCGCGACGAAGGGCAATTCTCCGACATCGCCCAGCAAAGGGAGAAGGAGATTCTTTCGGAGATGTCGAGTTACCTGCAGATCGCAAAAGGCGTGGCGGCTTTCTCGCCGGCCGCGATTGAGAAAGAGTTCGATTCTTTCCGTGGACAGAGCACCAGCTTGTCGCCCCGCGAAGAATTAGCCATCGGCTTGGCGCGCCAACACGCCCTGCAACAGGCGCAGGGTCAACTCGAACTAAAGCAAGTGTACTCCGAGTACGAAAGCGCCGCGTTCCGGTGATTTGACATGAAACGAATTTTGATACCTCTCCTGGGCGGATCAGGACTCGTTCTTTTTTATGCCGGGTGCGCGACTCCTACCGGAGATCCAAACTTAGACAGTATCGGTTTCAGCCCGGCGAAAGCGGAGCGCGAACGCCTAGCTCCGAGGCGGGCCGACCTCCGGCGGGAAGAAAGTAGTGCAGAAGCAGAGCGCATTCGTGCACTCACCCTCAAACAGCAATTAAACGACGATGAAACTCGGCGTCAATCAAATGAAGATTCGATTCGTCGTGTGCGAGCGCAGCAAGTTACGAGCGAGCGCGAACTCGCGAGATTGAACGAAGAGGTTTCGGCGAGCCGAGCGCGCGGTGAAACGGATGACCAGTTAATCCGAGAACGCGATGCGCGACAGAAAGAAGTAGATCGGCTGACCGCGGTCCTGCGCGAACTTTTAAGACACTAAGATGCCCCACCAACCCGCCGATGAAAACTGCAAGATTGATTCAATGCGTATTCCTCGTTACCGCGATCGCTTTCAATAACGTGAACGCTAAACCGCCCGGTGACCCGACTGTGCGGCGTGCCCGCGAAAAATTTGATAGCCGCCGGACCTATGCTGAAGGGGTTACAGCCGGTGCCACGGTCGGCGCCGTCGTTGGGGGGATTCTTGGCGGAATATATGCCGCCACTCATAACGGAAATGTCGCCCAAGCGGCGGGTGTTGGAGCACTAATCGGCGCGGGAGCAGGCGGAATCGCAGGTCATGCGTACGCAGATCAAAAGGTTAGGCAACGGCGCGAATACCTAGCCAGAGAAACTGCTTTGAACAATGCAATCAAGAACGCGAAGTCGACACGGCTCGCAACGCAAGATTTCAACCGAGTACTGGCCAGCCGCATACGGAATGTACAGCAACAATCGAAAGCAAGCACATTGGCGGATGCTCGCGCCGTTCAAGCAGCGGTAGAGCGAGAAATCGCACGTCAACGCAATACATTGGCACGTTCATCCTTATCAGCGTCGGACCGCAATTCACTCAACGCAGAAATCGACTCACTCACGAAAGAACAGCGGCAACTTCAAGCGAATATCGATCGTTTCGCGCGTTCAACTCCTTCGGCGCGAGCGACGGAGTGACGCGCTGCGCGTACAGAATGAACTGAAATGTGGAAGACTGTCGCGCAACAACTTGTTGAGAATGCCGCTGAGATCTTGAGGGCGATTCGCAACGCCCTAAATTGGCGAATCGTTCGTGGAGTTGGTCAGTTGCAAATCCTCACGCGTGCTTCCTATGCCCTCTTGGTTCTTGTCCCAATTTGTGCTTCCACTTGGCCGGCTGTGCGCCTGGTGGTGAATCAACATAATAAGGCGGCACGAGAGGCGGTTGAGCATCTTCGTGCAACAAGAAGCGACGTGGAGCGTGCGCTTGAGGATGCTCAACGGCAGTTGGCGCAGACGCTTTCAACTTCGGAGCGGACTGCGGCGGATCAACGCCAAGCATCGAATCTGATCGCCCGTTTGATAGCTTCAGTCCAAACGATAGGAAACGCAGCGGAGAAATACACCACGGATTATGCGGAACATACCATCAAGACGCCGCGTCTACCGTGGAGCCTTGGCGCAGCATTTTTCGCTGCGTTGTTTGTGGTGGTCGGACACTTCGTTTATCAGATCGCCGCGCCTGAACCTATCAGGCAGACGAGTTGGGACGAATTTGTCTTGAATCGAAAAGACGATTACGCGAAGCATCCTTCCGGTGCCGCGCTTGATCGGGCGAATCAATTTCTTCGCAGTCGCATTGGCCGTCGGATTGAAGCCAGCGAACGTTTCGAAGATGAAAGATTGTTGACCGACCTTTACTTCCTTTCTACCGACAATCGCCCTGCGCGGCTTGGCGAACTGTCGCCCAGCCGGCTGCGCTCGCTTGTGGAGTGGATCCAGAGCGGGGATTCTCACGCTCCGGCTGATTATCAGAGAGAGATTCTGGCAGTGGCGCGCGATTTGTTACCTGCTTCTTCGGAGCCTAAACATTCTGCGATGACGATCATAGAGAAAGCTGCGCGAGCTGAATATCTGCATCTTGCCGGCAAGCGGCCAGTAGCCATCATGTCAACCGGCGCTCTATACGCGATTGGGGTATGGCTCATTTTGGTTCTCCTTAAGACTCAAGCAACGGCAGTCGTTACAGCAGCGGATTGGCATTCTGTTCGAGATTTATTCTTTCATTAGCGCCCGCACGCGGAGCAATAAGGCGACGTGCTGAATCTGAATTCCAACGCATTCACCAATCTCAGTCCGCTTACCGTTGCTTCGCGTCAGCGCGTGATTCGATCTGGTCGAGGCTCGGATCGTTTTGCCGGATCCATTGCTGGATTGCGCCGACTTCGCCTGGATCGAGCGTTGTGCTGCGAGGCTCCTGCGGATTGAGGAGAGGATGGGCTGAATCCGGCAGGACCGGTTTCGCCTTTTTCACGGTGAATTTCCAGTGCCGGCCGAAGCGGAGCAGCGCGTAATACATCGTCTTGGCTTCGACCGCGCTCACCCCGCTGCAGCGCATCGCGTTGTAAAACATCCGGTCGACTTCCGGCGGCGGTTTGTTTTTCTGATCGTAGGCCACGTCGTGAAGCACCGAGGCGTTGCGGTATTTGCCCTCGAACGGTCCGCCCATGAGCGACCAGAGCGCGCGGGGAATCGAGGCGCCGTCAATGACGGAACCGGCCGGCGCGATCCAAACCACGCCTTTGGGATCGGTGTAACGCAGCTCGTTGAGCAGCGTCATCGTCCGGCCATCCTGGTCCCACCGCGTGTCGATGGTGCCGCTGTAATAGCCCCAAGGCCCTCCCGGGTCGGTATTGTCGTGGTGCCGGCTGAAGATGCAGCCGGAAAGCAAGACCGCCACGCCTAACGACAGGATGAACTTGGTCATCGCTCGTCAGGCCGAGATCAGCTCTTTCTCGGAAATCTCTTTGGGGCGAGGCGGAAGCGATTCCTTCTTCGAGGGCCGCCGGAATTTTTTGACGTAAAAGAGCATGAAAATGCCGGAGACGATCAGGAGCGAGCCGATCCATTTCAAGAGCCAGCCGGGGTCGCGCAAAATCTGGATGGTGCTTTGGCCGAGGTTCTCGGGGTTCCACGAGGCCTGCGACATTTTGAAGGTGTTGCCGCTGAAGGTGCGCCACCAATCGCCGGGATAACTGAACGGGTTGTTCATCCAGCACTGCCCGGTGGCGGAATCGCCTTCGGCATTGGTCACTCGCACGGTGCTCTTGAATCCGGCCGGGCTGTCGCTGCCTTCGTTACGCTGGACCTCGAAGTCGAGCAGCTCGAGCGCGATCGGCAACGGAATCTGTTTCCACCCGTAGGCGACCTGCACGTCGGCCGTGCCCGCCGGCATGCTGATCTGCCAGCCGGCGGGGACCCATTGCTCCACATCTTTTCCTCCCTGCGAAATGCGAACCCGGACGCCGTCCGGTAATTCCGCGGGCGTTGACGGCCCGGAATTGGGAATGAAATCCATCCAGCCTTCGGCGTGCGGCATGGTGCGGTCAACGGTCAATTGCCAGTCCGCCCAACCGGTAGTGAGCGGCTTGTTCGGTTCCAGATTGCCGCTGGATCGTCCGGTCTTGCGCGATTCGAGCGTGTACGAAAGGGCGCCGTCGTCGGCGATGAAAAGGGTGAGATGGTTCGGAGCGGCGGAGCCGTCGGCCGGCATGTCGGGCGCCGCGCCGGGTTTGGTGTCGCCGTGCGGGCCCGGCGCCGCCGTCACCGGAATGGCTTTGCCGCGCAAGACCACAACGGCCGCCGGATTATTGGGCTGGTCGCTGACCGATCCCGGCTTGCCGTTATCGATCCGAAAGTCCGGCCAATAATTTTCGACGCGCGCAATAAACGGGCTGCCATCCATGGCTGCGTCCTTCCCGAGGTTCTGGGCGACGTCGAACGTCCAGGTTTTTCCATTCAGGGAAACGACAACGTTCCCTTTGCTGCCCGCGCCGTCGCGTGACGGCTCGGAGAGCTGCACCTTCGCGCCGCTGTTCCCGCCCTTGATGACCTTCGCGATTTGTTCTTCCGGCGCCTTGGCGAACGCAAAGATCGCTTCCTCGATTTCCACCTCGCCGTTAGCGGCAGGCGGAGTATTCGCCGAGTCGCTTTTCGTTTCGGGCGGCGCCGTGCCCCGTTTCAATTCGACTGTCGCCAGGCCCATGTTGAACGAGCCGTGCTCGCGATCGTCGGCCAGCAGCCAGCTCTCCAGCTTCTGCCCCATCATGGCGGTCGCGATCGTGAAATGGACCGCCGGAACGCCGCCGCTCTGGAGCGGTTTCGGGTTCAGTTTCCCTTCAATGGCCGCGGCGTAATCGACAATGCTGAGGCGCGCTCCGCCCGCGAGCAGACCGAGGTCGAGCGGTTTTTGCGGAGTGGGCGGCCGGTGAACGAACTCGGTCGTGTAACCTTTCACGACTCCGTCGGAATCGCGGACGCGCAGCTGGTGTTCGTCCACGAGAAGGCGATTCGAGGGCGGCTCGCCTTTGAACAGCGTGATCGTTCCTTCGATGCCGCGGATGCGTCCGATGAGCGAGCCGGCGAGAAGCGTGATGATGCCAAGGTGAGTGACGAGGAAAGCGACGTGATGTTTTCGCCAGGGCCAGCGCGAGAGGGCGGAGACGGTGAGGTTCGCGGCGAGAAAAATGAGCCAGGCATTGAACCAGGGCGCGCCATAAACGTAGGCGCGCGCCACTTTCGCGTCGAAGGTCGACTCGTAAAGCGTGCCCGCGATCGCGCCGACGATCAGGACCGCCAGCAGGACGACGGCGAGCTTGATCGAGGCGAAGAACTGGAAAACGGGGTTCCGTTGCCAGGTCGGTCGCGAGGTTGTGGCGGAGGCGGCCATGCGGACGGTTATTTTCCGCGAGAACCGCGGGGCATTCAACCTTGATGGTAAGAGCGGCGGCGGGCTACCCGGATTTGTCGAGCGCGGCGCGGAAGGCCTGGAGGTGAAGGGCAAAGGCCGCGGTGTCGAAGGAGTCGAGAGTTCGCACATCTTCGAAGAGCTGGTTCAACTCCGGTTCCACCTTGAGCTTGAAACCGCGATTCTGATTCAACGCGTTCGCTAATCGATCGAGCGCCAGAACGAGCCGCTTCGCCCGTTGGGCAAGAATCGGAACCGTAGCGCCTTTCACGGAGAATTCGTTGTCGGACGAAGCGAGGACGTTCAACACGTTGCGCGCCGCGCTTTCGCTCCAGTTCGAAACCGCGGCGCGCCGGGCGAGGGCGTCGGCCTGGGTCTGGGTGCTGGCGAAATCGGAACGGGCGGGCGCATTTGACGGTGGAAGAATCGGCGCGGAGATGGCGGCGGCATTCGTCGCGGCGGAACAGAGCCAGGCGAGTCCGTTCCAGCGCGCGGCCGACCATTCATCCGGTTGCGGATCGCTGCCCAGGGCCCAGCTCATTTCGCGGAGCGCGACCGCCTGGCCGGTGAGCCATTCGCGGAGGCCGGTCCACGGATCGTCGTCCTTCCAATGTTTGGGCTCCGCGACCGACTGGCTGTCGAGTTCGAAAAATAGATCGGGATGGCCGGCTTTCAAAAGCGCGGGCTCCAGGACCTGATGGCAGGCCGCGCAGGCCGTCGCGCGGACGTAGAGGCTGCGCAGATCGCGCATGCCGGCGCCGACGCGAGTGTTGTAGGTCCAGTCCTTGCGCGTATGGCCGCGCAGCCAACCGCCGGCCGCGCCGTGACAGCTCTCGCAGGACACGCCTTCCTCCGGATGCACTTCCGGCCCGAGCCGGCTCGGCGCCACCGCTTGAAACGGCGCGTGACAAACCGTGCAGCGCGCACTCGTTTCGGCGGGTGAAACGCCGAGGCCTTCCGCGATCCGCTGCGACCGGGCGTTCAGCAGGACCGTGTGCGCTTTCGTGTGAAAATCTTTCTGGCTCCAGGTGAAATACTGGCTGCGTTTCGGGCCGGCTCCGCCGTGACAGCTCGACGATTTACAGCCGATCGAGCCGACAAACGTTCCGCCCGTTTCCTGGATTTGCCGCGGCGGCCCTGCCGGCAACAAAGCCGGGGCGAGCGACAAGGCGAACAGAAAAACCGGCGCAGCTCTCAGCGACACGGCGCGAGATTAGCATTGCCGTTTCGGAGAATGCGACTGTCTTCTGTTGCCGCTTCTGTAGCCGCTTCGCTGTGCGAAGCGCTGCCCGGCGTCGCCCACAGGGCGACGGCTACAAGCGACGGCTACAACCTCAGTTCGCCCACGCTTTCCACTTCTTCCGAAGCGGTTTCACGTAGCGATCGACATCGACCTTCTTCAGCTTCTGGACGCCGCCTTTGACGGCATCCGCCGAGTCTTCGTATTTGTTCCGAAGCGACTTGAACAGCGGCCAGAGAAACGGCAGCGAGAGGACGCTGAGATCGACGTTGGCCAGGGGCGATTTCGCTTCCACTTCTTTCTCGGCCGAGCTGGAGGAATACCGAATGGCGAGACCAATCGCCACGCCCAGGGCGAGCGCGCCGAGCACCGTCGGCACCGGGTTTTCGCGGAGAAAAAATTCCGTGCGTTCGCGCGCGACGCTGGCGCGTTCCTTCGTTTGCTCCCAGGCATCGCCGGCCATTTCCGAAACTTTGCCTGACGCCTGCCGCAGTCGGCTGGGGATTTGTTCCTCCGAACCGCGTTCCTCGCTCGACCTCATCGAGGCAGCCAACGGATCGTCCTCCGTATATTCGTCACCATTAGGATTGATCATATAAATAATTCGTAAGTGATGAGACCGCTGCGCCTCTGTTTTGTTCGTTCTTTTCGGCGGTGGAGGGCCGAGCTCTGCGAGGCCGGCGTGGCAAAATGATCAGGCGTCGCGGGAGCTCCGCCCTCCAGGCAGGAGGGCGTCAGCGCCAGACGTGCTTCGGATATTTGCGCTGCAGCTCCTTCTTCACTTTCGGATAACCGTCCCGCCAGAAGGTCTCCAGGTCGTTTGTGATCTGGATTGGCCGGTTGTTGGGCGCGAGAACCTCGATCCGGAGCGGAATCCGGCCACGGCCGACGGTGAGGCCGCGCGGCGTTTCGTAGAGATCCTGGATTCGCGCTGCAATCGTCGGAGCGGCGTTGTCCGCATAAATGATTTTCGCCGCGCGCCCGGCTGGCAGCTTGATCCGCTCGGGAGCGAGATCGTCGAGCGCCTGTTCCTGCCCGGGGTTGAGCCACGATTTAACCACCGGCATGACGCTCCGTTCCTTGATCTCCTTGTAGCTCGTCGCCCCCTGGCAGATTTGCTCGAGGAGCAGAAGCTTTTCGGCGTCGCCGATCCTGGAAAATTGCAGGTCGGGGAATTCCGTGGCCACGAAGTTTACGCGCGCGATCCATTGCTCGACGGCGTTGTTCCAATTCTTGAGCGGACAATTCCCGGAAAGAACTTCGCGCGCCAGGATCTGCGCCGCGCCAGGATCGTCTTTCGCCGGGAACTCTTCGCTGCGCAGAACGAGATCGTGAAATTGCGTGGTCCGCCGGCCGATGACGCGGCGCAGGGTGGGATCGAACTCGACTCGCCGTTCTTCGCGGAACGATTCCGGAAACAGTTCGCGCAGCCATTCTTCTTCGATCCGGGTGGCCAGCGCGAGAAGGACCTGTCGCTCTTTCCCGCTCGTTTCGATCTCGCGAATTTCGGAGGCGACGAGCAGGGCCGCGTCGTGAACTGCGCTTTCCCGGGCCTGGACACCGCGCCGGCCGTGGACGAGCGCGCAGCGCAGCGTTCCGGCATCGAGCCGCAGCGCCACTTGATCGGGAAAGCCGGCCAGGACGCAGCGCTGGATTGCGCCCGGCTTGGTTTCCGCAGCCCGCAGATCGAGGCGTTCGTCCCGGGCAATCGCGAGGAACTGGTCGTTGAGCTGGGCGGCTTCGCGCGCGGCGCCGGCATTGACGCCGAGCCGAGCGCAGCGCCGCGAATCGAACCCGGATTTTTCCGCGTAGCGAAACGCGCGCATCAGGGTGAAGAAGTCGGATTCGGATTCGCCGCCGAGAACGTCGTCCCGATCTTCGCGCGCCTGTTTGCCTTCCAGACGACGGAGGAGATTGCGTCCCTGCGTCAAGGCCGCGATCAAGGCAATCGCCGGCACGCATTGGTATTCGTGCGCCGCCAGCAGCATCCGCGCGTATCGCGGGTGAACCGGGAACGCGAGCATCCGGCGGCCGAGTTCGGTAATTCCATGGGCGGAAAGCGCTCCCAAATCGATGAGCAGTTGTTCCGCCCGCGCGAGCGCGTGCGGCTCAGGCGGCTCGAGCCAGCGGAACGCGATGATGTCGTCGACGCCGCTGGCTTTGAGCGTGAGAACGACTTCGGCCAAATCGAGGCGTTTCACCTCCGGCAGTTCCTGCGCGGCACGATCGACGTGTTCGCGCTCGGTCCAAAGGCGCAGGCAACGGCCGGGTGCGGTCCGACCGGCGCGGCCGGCGCGCTGATCGGCGGAGGCGCGGCTGATTTTTTCCACGAGCAAGGTGTTGATGCCGCGGCGCGGGTCAAACCGCGCCAGGCGAGCGAGGCCGCTGTCGATCACGACCCGGACGCCATCGATGGTGAGCGAGGTCTCGGCGACATTCGTGGCAACGATCGCGCGGCGTTTCTCGTAGTGCGCCAGGGCTGCGTCCTGCTCCGCCGGCGGCAGTTCGCCATGGAGCGGGAGGACAACGAACCGGTCGCTGACTCGTGACGCGCGGATAGCGGAAATCGTGCGGCCGATTTCGTATTTGCCCGGCATGAAGATGAGGACGTCGCCTTCGGTTTGCGGCGCGAGCCGTTCCAATTCGTCTGCGGCAAGTTCCCAGATCGGGTAATCGTCGCCGCCGACCGGTTTCGGCAGGTATTCGATCTCGACCGGAAAGGCGCGGCCGGCCGAGGTAAGAATGGAGCAGGGCGCCAGATATTTCTCGAGGGCGCCGGCGTCGAGCGTCGCGGACATGACCGCGAGCTTCAGGTCCGGACGCGAGGTCGTCTGCAGGGAGAGAGCGCGCGCGAGGGTGATGTCGCCGTAAAGATGGCGCTCGTGAAATTCGTCGAAGAGAATCGCGGAGACCCCGCGCAACTCAGGGTCCTGAATCAATTGCCGGAGAAGAATTCCTTCGGTGACGAAACGGATGCGAGTGCGCGCGGAAGTGACGTTCTCGAAGCGGATTTGGTAGCCGACTTCTTCGCCCAGGCGCGAGTTGCGTTCCGTCGCGACGCGGGCGGCGAGGAGGCGCGTGGCGAGGCGGCGCGGCTGCAGAATCACAACCTGCCCGTCGCCGAGCACGCCATGATCGAGGAGGATTTGCGGGACCTGGGTGGATTTTCCGGAACCGGTCGGCGCCTGAATGATGACGCGGGAATGGGCGCGGAGGTTTTCCACGAGGCGCTGTTCCAGTTCAAAAATCGGCAGGTCTTCGCGGCGCATGGAAGGGGAAAACGTCGAATGGCGAACGGCTACAACAGACGCCGATACTCTGCTTCGATTTCGTCGCTGGAGACCACGAAAGTGACTTCGGCGAGCGAATCGTTTTCACGAAGGAACTCAGTGGTGGTTTCGACGGCGATGCAGGCGGCGGCCGCGATCGGATAACGGTAGACACCACAACTGATCGCGGGGAAGGCGATGGTGCGGAGGCCGTTCGTGACGGCCAGCCGCAGCGAATTCCGGTAGCAATTCGAAAGCGTCTCCGGTTCGCCGCGAGCGCCGCCCGACCAGATCGGACCAACCGTGTGAATGACGTGAGCGGCGGGCAATCGGTAGCCGCGCGTGATCTTCGCTTCGCCGGGACGGCAGCCGCCGAGCGTCCGGCATTCCGCGAGCAATTCCGGACCGGCGGCGCGATGGATGGCGCCATCGACTCCGCCGCCGCCCAGCAGAGTCGTATTCGCCGCGTTGACGATGGCGTCGACCGCGAGCGTGGTGATGTCGCCGCGAAGCAGCTTCAGCCGCGAATCAGGCATGTTGCGGTTTATGGATCAACCCGAGGCCGCACGCGTCCTTGTAAAGCGGGCGGGCCGCTTCCATCGATCGCGAATCGCTATTGAGCGAAAACGTTTCGGCTTCCGGATGTTTTTTTCGCCACTCGGCAAACGCGCGGCGGACGCCGCCCTCGGCCGTGACGTCAAAGCTGGCGGCGAATTCGCTCACGTCATGCAACACCAGGAGACCGCCGGGCGCGAGCGCGGGATACCACAGATCGAGCTCGGCCACCGTGGACCGGTATTCGTGCGAGCTGTCGATCACGATCAATTCCGGATCGCCGCCGAGATACTTCCGCGCCGCGTCGACGGAAGCCGGGTCGAGCGAATTGCCCTCGGCGATCTCAACGAAATCCTGAAGTTCCGCGCGGACGATCCAACGCCGGGACAGGGCGCACATTGCCGGATCGAAATCCAAACTGAAGAGGCCGCGCGCCGCCGCCATTCGGCGCAGCATCCAGCCAAGCAGCAGCGCGGAATATCCGGCGCACGTCCCGAGCTGCACGATACGCGCAACGCGATTGCCCGGGACGAGGCCGTGCAGCAGCGAAATCAACGGCACCGCGCATTCGCCGATCGGGCCGTTGCGATCGGTCTCGTCGTACCATTCGCGGAGCACCGCCCATTCGTTTTCGGCCAGGTCCGAATAAATCGGCGGGACGTAATCCGTTCCCGGAAGACGGTGCCACCAATAACGCGGATGCGGATTCTCTTTCCAGGCGCGCGAGCGCGGCGAATCGCCCGCGGTCACGGCGCGAGACGATCGACCTGCCAGCCGCCGCCGGCCTGGCGCGAGTAGCGAAAGCGGTCGTGCAGCCGGTTGGGGCGGCCCTGCCAGAATTCCATTCGTTCCGGCAGCACGCGATAGCCACCCCAGTGCGGCGGCAACGGAATCTCGCCTCCTTCGAAACGTTCGGTCATCTGGGCCAGACGGGCGTCGAGAATCTGGCGGCTATCGATCGGTTCGCTTTGCCGGGAAGCCCAGGCGCCGAGCCGGCTGCCCGGCGGCCGCGAATGAAAATAGGCGGCCGAATCTTCCCGCGACGTCCTCTCGACGGGGCCGCTGATCCGGATCTGGCGCTCGAGTTTCACCCAATAAAAACAAAGCGCGGCGAACGGATTCGCCTCGAGATCGCGGCCCTTCTCGCTGTCGTAATTCGTAAAAAAACTGAAGCCGCGCGAATCGACCCCTTTGAGCAGCACTATCCGGACGGATGGTTTCCCGTCGACCGTGGCGGTTGCGAGACTCATGGCGTTCACATCGCGAATGTCGGCCGCGAGGGCGGCGGCGAACCAGGCACGGAATTGCTCGATCGGATCCGAATGCAGATCGGCTCGGCGCAGACCGTGGGCGTCGTACTCGTGACGCAGCCCACTTAGTTCGGAAATCGGCGTCTCATCCATAACGGGAAACGCGGAACGTTATTTGAAAGCAGCGAGAAAGTCGAAGCGCGATTCTGCGCGCCAAGCCCTCAGTTGATGCTGACGACGGTGCCGATCGGCAAATCGACGAACAGTTTTTTCGCCGCGTCTCCCGGCAGGCGAATGCAGCCGTGCGATGCCGGATAGGGTTGGACCACGCCTTCATGCAACCCGAAATCGCGGCAGCTCAGCCGCATGAAATAGGGCATCGCGCATTTGTAGATCGTGGAGCGATGGTCGCGGTCCTTGTCGGTAATCACGTAATAGCCGGGCTTGGTGCTGAAGCCATCGCGGCCCGTCGAGACCTTCGTCGTGAAAACCGTCACGCCGTCCTTAATGACCATGGCGTACTGTTTCGCGAGCGAAATTTCGACCCGCAACTCATCCGGGCCCGGTCCACCGCCGAGAAGCATCTGGACGCACTGCCAGTTTTCCGTCCAGGCCGCGAAATAAAGCGGCAACATTTTCTCCCGCGGCGTGTGGCGGTTGCGATCCGCGCCCGCATCGAGCAGGGCGCGCACATAGTTGGCTTTGCCCAAGCCAGCGGCCAGCATCAAAAGGTTCACGCCCGTCTCTTCCTGGATGTAAAGACGCAGATACTTCGATTTGATCAGCGCCATGAACTCTTTCTCGGCTGCTTTCGGGATGGCGAGGTTCGGGTCGCTGCCGCAGGCCAGGAGCGTTTCGAACAACGGAGCGTCGTCCGCCGCGATCGCATAGGCGATGAGCGGGACTACGCCACCAGCCTTCGTCGGCGGCGCGGGGTGTTTGCTCAACAAAAGACGGACCTGGTCGCGCAGCCCGCGGCTGACCGCGAGCTCGAGCGCGCCGCGGGTCTCCGGCGTCCATTCCAGAGTCGGCGGAAAGCGTTCCAGGACCATTTGAAAAATCCCCATGTCGCCGCTGGCCAGCGAAGAGGTCAACAAGTCGCGGGCAACGGAGGAACGGGAATCGAAAGTCGGGGCTTGGGAAAGCAGCAGCTCGACGGCCTGGCGTTTACCGGCCGCCATCGCGTAGTGGATGGCCGTGCGTCCCTCGAAATCCATGAAGTCGGCGCGCGCCTGGCGTTCGAGCAAGGTCCGGATCATTTCGACCTGTCCCTGCTGGGCGGCGACCATGAGGGCGGTCAGGCCTTTCTCATTGGTCGATTCAACGGCCGCGCCGGCATCGATCAATTTCTTCACGACTTCCCAGTCCTGTTTCAACGCGGCCGTGATGACTGCGTTCGGCCCCCAGATCACAGGAACGTTGCGTTCCGGCTCCGCGCCAAAACAGTTGTCGATAATGTAGGTGCGTTTCGCGGGAAAGGAGGGCAGGTCGAGATCGGGTCCTATGGCTGGACCGGCGATCAACATTGGGTCGGGAAGGGCAGGGGCGGGAATGACTGTCACCGCGGCAGGAGCAGGCGCAGCCTTCGGATGATCGGGCAGCCTCATCGTATAAAGGATGAGCGCGCCAAGGGCGACGCTGCCGAGGATATTTCGAATTATGCGCATCTTACGACTTTCCGGGGACAAGGCTACACTGCCCGTCAAGTCCTAGAGCACGATCACAGCCAGCAGGGTTTGCAGGCGAATTGAGGCTTGACCTAATCCGGCGCGGCTCCCTAGCATTCGCGCCTCAATCCAGCGGCCGTCCCAGCTCGGGAGCTGCCCTAAAAATTCCAATTGGAGAACCGAATGAAGATCACTGTCCTCGCGTTTGCCGCGCTTTTCGCCGCCGCGGTGCCGTTTGCTTTTGCCCAGGAAGAAAGCCCGTCGCCGGCCGCCGCGCCATCTGAACCGAGCGTCTCCGTGACGACCGAGAAGACCTCATCCCCGACCCCGACTCCGAAGCCAAAGTCTTCCCCGTCGCCAACCAAGGCCTCTTCCCCGACCGCGAAAAGCAGCCCGAGTGAAAGCCCGGCGACCAGTCCGTCTTCAGCCGCGGAGATGCCGGCGAAGAAATCCACCCCGGAAGCGACGATCCGCGAGATCGAGGAAAAATGGGAGGGGTCCGTGAAAAACCACGATTCATCCGTGGCCCAGGCTTTCGTGGCCGACGACTTCCGCGGGGTGAGCTCGAAGGGCAAGGTGATGAGCAAATCGAACCTGCTCTCGGAGCTGAAGAAGGACACCGACGTTTATAGCTCGACGAAGAATGGCAAGATCGATGTGCGCGTTTTCGGCGGGCAATTCGCCGTGGCCACCGGGACTTCCACCGAGGAAGGCAAAGACAAAGCCGGTCAGGCTTTCAAACGGACCTTCCGCTGGACGGACGTCTGGGCGTTCCGCAAAGACAAATGGCAGTGCGTCGCGTCGCAGGCGATGCTCGTGAAATAACCGGTTCAGTGTTAGATCGCGACAAATGTGTCGCGAAAATAAACGCGAATCGCGGGGATGCCGCCGAAATTCCCCTGCAAAAGCGGTCGGCACGGCCGTTGCTTAAAACGTCGCATGCTCACGTTATCGACTTTTGTTATCGCTATGGGCTCCGTGTGCATGAGTGTCTTCTGGGCGTGCAAAGAAGACACCATCGATCGCGCGTAGTCTGGGGCACGAATTTATAAGCGCTGGTTTACTCGCTCACGGGGGGCGTTACCTTACACGCCCATGCCGGTGACCGAGGAACAAATCACAGAAGCGCTGAAGCAGGTAAAGTATCCGGGCTTCAGTCGCGACATCGTCTCCTTCGGATTGATCAAGGGAATCCGCGTCGATGGCAACGCGGTCACCGTCCAAATGGCTCTGGCCACGAACGAGCCCGCAATTCCGCAGGCGATCAAGACCCAGTCTGAAGCCGTCCTGCGGTCGTTGCCCGATGTCCAAAGCGCGAAAGTCCTGATCGATATCCAGGCGCCGCCCGCAGGCGCAACGGCGGCGGGCGTCGGCGCGACGCGGATCGAGGGCGTGAAGCATGTGATCGCCGTGGCCAGCGGCAAAGGCGGGGTCGGGAAGTCCACCGTCGCCGCGAACCTCGCGGTCGCGTTGGAAAAGACCGAAGCGCGCGTTGGTCTCTGCGATTGCGATATCTACGGTCCCAGCATTTCCCTCATGTTCGGCAGCCGGGACCGGCCCATGGCGACCGAGGACAACCGGATCATCCCGATCGAGCAATACGGCCTCAAACTAATGTCGATGGGTTTCCTCCTCGACGACACGGCGCCGGCGATCCTGCGCGGCCCGATGGTGACGCGTTACACCCAGCAGTTTCTCCGGCAGGTGGAATGGGGCGAACTCGATTACCTCGTTCTCGATCTTCCGCCCGGCACCGGCGACATCCAGCTCACGATCGTTCAAACCGTGGCGCTGGCGGGCGCGATCATCGTCACCACGCCGCAGGAAGTGGCGCTGATCGATGCGCGGAAAGCGGCCACGATGTTCGAGAAAGTTAACGTGACCGTCCTCGGCCTGATCGAAAACATGAGTTACTTCGCGTGCCCGAGCGATGGGAAGCGCTACGACATTTTTGGTTCAGGCGGCGGGGAACGGGAAGCGAAGCGGCTGCGCGTTCCGCTCCTCGGCCAAATCCCGATCGATATTGCCACCCGCGAATCCGGCGACCGCGGCCTGCCCATTACGGCGGAAGGAGGCGAGTCGCCGGTGGCCGCCGAGTTCATGAGAATCGCCGCTTATCTCCGCGAGCGGCTGCCGTAATCTCGGGGCCGATTGAATAGGCATACCCGGTGCTACGCCTAAGAAACAGGCATATGGTTTTTATTGACCTGCCTGTTCGAATATGAAAAGCATTGCCGAGATGACGGCAGCCGAAGGCGCACAAACGCAGTTCGTTAAGAACTCCGTGCTCTACAAGGAGTTCCTGGCGGAACGCGAAGAAATTTTGAAACACAAATGGATCGAGAGCGAAAAAGCCGGAGCTGATATCGGCTTCGAGAAGGCGCTCTGCGATTGGATCGTGAAATACCGGTCCAGCTGGCGAAACAAGCGGATGAAGGAGGCCCGAGCCGAGACCACCGCCGCTTAATTCCGCCGCCGTTCCTTTAATGCGATCCCGCGAGGTCGCCAAGGAATCCTGTGAAACCAAACCCTTCTTCTCCATCGTCCGCCACCATTCCGGTGCTGGATGCGGGCGCCATCGACCGGGCGCTGCGCCGGATCGCTCACGAAATCCTCGAGCGCAATCCCGACCTAAGCGCGGTCATTCTGGCCGGTATTCCCTCGCGGGGAATTGAGATCGCGCGCCGGCTGGCCGGCCTGATCGAGTCGTTAGGCCAAACCCGCGTCGAGACCGGGGCGATCGACGTTTCCATGCATCGCGACGACGTCGGAACGCGGCCAGAGTTGCCTCGCGTCCAGGCGTCGACCCTGCCGCTTCCGCTCGAGGGCCGGACCATCATCATCGTCGACGACGTGCTCTTCACCGGCCGGACGGCGCGGGCGGCGATGGACGCGATCGGGTCGTTCGGACGGCCGGCGAGAATCCAACTGGCGGCGTTGATCGACCGCGGTCATCGCGAGCTGCCGATTCGGGCCGATTACGTCGGCAAGAATCTGCCGACAGCCCCCGGCGAACAAGTGCAACTCCGGCTCGAGGAGATCGACGGCGAACCGGACGCGGCCTGGTTGATCAAAGGGGAAACGACATGAGCGCCGAGGTCCGGTGGCAGCGGAAAGATCTGCTCGGGATTCGCGAACTTTCGCCGGAAGAGATCACGTTCATCCTCGATACGGCCGACGCGTTCAAGGAAGTCGGGACCCGCGAAATCAAGAAGGTGCCGGCGTTGCGCGGGAAGACGCTGGTCAATTTCTTCGTGGAACCGAGCACGCGGACCCGGACTTCTTTCGAGATCGCGGCCATCCGCCTCAGCGCCGATGTCATTAATATCTCAGCGTCTTCGTCGAGTCTGAGCAAAGGAGAGACGCTTAAAGACACGGCGAAAATCCTCGAGGCGTACCACGCCGATCTGATCGTTTTGCGGCACAGTTCGTCGGGCGCGCCCCAGTTCCTCGCCCAACGCCTCAAGTCGAGCATCATCAACGCGGGCGATGGCGCGCATGAGCATCCGACCCAGGCGCTCCTGGACACTTACACGATTCGCTCGCGCAAAGGCAGGATCGCCGGCCTCCACGTGGTGATCATCGGCGACATTCTCTTCAGCCGGGTCGCGCGCTCGAACATTTTCGCGCTGCTAAAGCTCGGCGCGCGCGTCACGCTCATCGGCCCAAGCACGCTCGTGCCGCGGGAGTTTGAGAATCTCGGCGTGACCGTTCGGCACCAACTCGACGCCGCCGTTCTCGAAACGGCCGACGTGGTCAACCTCCTTCGGATTCAACACGAGCGGCAGCGGAAGGAATATTTCCCGGGTATTGGCGAATACATCCGGTTGTTTGGCCTGACGAAAGAACGCGGCCAATGGCTGAAACCGGATTGCCTGATCATGCACCCGGGCCCGATCAATCGCGGCGTCGAGATCGACAGCGAGCTGGCGGACGGCGCGCAGAGCGTGATCCTGGAACAGGTGACCAACGGTCTCGCAATCCGGATGGCCGTTCTTTACTTGTGCGGAGGAATCGCAACGCCATGAACGCGGTGATTCGCAACGGTCGGATCATCGACCCGGCCAATAAGCGTGATGAGGTCGCCGATCTCTTCGTCGTCGACGGCAGGATCGCGGCACAGGCAGCAGCGGACGCCGAAGTAATCGATGCGACCGGCCTGGTGGTCGCGCCGGGATTGATCGATCTGCACGTTCATCTCCGCGAGCCGGGATTCGGCTGGAAAGAAACGATTGAATCCGGCGCGCGCGCGGCGGCAGCCGGCGGTTTCACCACGATCGTCTGCATGCCGAACACGTCGCCGGCCGCGGACAGTCCCGGCACCATTGCCTGGATTCGCGATCGCGCGGCTGAAGTCGCTTGCGTCAACGTGTTGCCGTCCGGCGCAATCTCGAAAGGATTGATGGGCGAAGAACTGGCGCCGATCGGTTCGCTCAAGCAAGCCGGCGTCGTCGCCATCACCGACGACGGGCGCTGCGTGCAGAACAACGAGCTGATGCGGCGCGCGGTCGAATACGCGCGCATGGTCGGCGTTCCCGTTTTCGATCACTGCCAGGATTACAGCCTGGTCGGCAACGGCGTGGTGCACGAAGGCTATTGGAGCACGCTCCTCGGTTTGCCCGGCTGGCCGAGCATCGGGGAGGAAGTGATTGTGATGCGCAACATTCTCCTCGCGGATTGCTGCGAACATGAGGTGCACTGCCAGCACATCAGCGCGGCTGGAAGCGTGCGGCTGTTGCGCGAGGCCCGGGCGCGCGGCGTGAAAATCAGCGGCGAAGTTTGCCCGCACCACCTCGCGTTGACGCACGAGGCGATTCAGGATTTCGACACGAACTGCAAGATGAATCCGCCGCTCCGGGCCAAGGAAGACGTCGCGGCCCTTCTCGAGGGAATCGCGGACGGGACGATCGAAATCCTGTGCAGCGATCACGCGCCGCACGCGCGGTTCGAAAAAGAGGTTGAGTTCGACGCCGCGCCCTTCGGGATTGTCGGGCTCGAGACCGAGCTCGGATTGTTTCTCGATTTGCTCGTGCACAAAAATAAAACGATCGGGCTTCCGCGCCTGATCGAGATGTTCACGGTCAATCCAGCGCGGTTGCTGCAAAGCGAGGCTGGAACGCTTTCGGTTGGGCCCGCGGCGGACGTCACCCTGATCGATCCTGATCTCGATTGGACTGTCGACGCCTCGAAGTTTCAGTCGATGTCCCGCAACACGCCGTTTGACGGCTGGAAAGTGAAGGGCCGCGCCGTGCGGACAATTGTTGCCGGAAAGACCGTCTGGAGTTTGTAGCGGCGGGCTATGACCGCCGAGGGCGCGGGCGCCAACTAGCCCGTGTAACCGCCCGAGATGTACATCTCCAGGTGCTGGATCGCGGCTGATTGCGTGGCGATGACCCACTTCACCAGATCGCCGATCGAGATCACGCCGCGGATCGTGTCGCCCTCGAGGACCGGCAAGTGGCGGATCCGTTTGTCCGTCATCATCCGAAGACAATTCTCCACCGGCTCGCGCGGGCTCACGACGGTCAGCTCGCTCGACATGATTTCGCGGACGAGCGTTTCGCGTGATCGCTTGCCGCGCAGCATGACTTTGCGGGTGTAATCGCGCTCGGACAACATGCCGGCCGGCCGGCCGTGTTCGACGACCAGGAGCGCCCCGATGTTTTTCTCCGCCATCAACGCCACCGCGTCGTAAACAGTAGAGTCCGGCGAGATGGTAAAGGTCTCGGTGCCCTTTTGGGCGAGGATCGCTTCGATGGTTCCGCTTACGTCCATGGCTCGGAAGAGGGAAGCGAAAGTAACGACCATCGCCAGCCGTTGCAATACTTTCCGCGCGGGTTGTAGCCGGGGTCGGTGACCCCGGCCGGTCCAACGGCTGCACCCGGCACCGGGATCGGCATCCCGGCTACAAGGCATCAAGCGCTCTTCGCCACGATGAAATCGAACTCCCGTTGCTGCGGGCGCGGAACTGGGGAGACAGCCGCCAACGACTGACGCAGCGCCCGGAGAATGCGAAGACCGCGCTCGATCCGATCGGGCCGAACGGAGTACGGGATCGGGAGCAAGTGACGGCGGGGATAACGAGTTTTGGATCTTTTCATGGCGCGATCCTAAAACAGGGGGTAGGACATCGACTGTCCCATGGTAAAAAATAATGAAAATTTTTCGCGGCCGCCGTTGGAGCGGATGATGCGGCTCCACGCGGCCCTGAAGGCGAGAAAATTTCCGAACTGCCAGAAGATCGCAGCGGAGCTGGAGGTGTCGGCGAAAACGATTCAGCGCGACATCGATTTCATGCGCTACCGGCTTGGGTTGCCGATCGATTATCATCCGCAGGAGTTCGGTTTCTTTTACACCGAACCGGTCACGGCTTTCCCCAACATCGAAGTTTCCGAGGGCGAAATTACGGCGTTGCTCGTTGCCCAAAAGGCGCTCGGCCAATACAAGGGCACGCCGTTCGAGCGGCCGTTGCAATCCGCGTTCCGCAAACTGACCGACGGCCTGAAGGACCGCGTCTCGTTTTCCTGGCACGACCTGGAGGACGCGATCTCGTTTCGGAGCGCGGGCGCGAGCATCGCCGACCTGGAAATGTTCGAAACGGTGAGCAAAGGCGTCCTGCGCTGCGTCGAATTGGAATTCGAATATCGGAAGCTGAAGAGCGCCGGCTACGAAGCCCGCCGGGTCCGGCCCTATCACCTCGGTTGCCTCGAAAATCAGTGGTATTTGTTCGCGGAAGACCTGGAGCGCCGGCAATTGCGGACGTTTGCCTTGCCGCGAATGCGCAAGGTGAAGCTCACGACCAGGGGCTTTCGGCGCCCGGCCGATTTTTCGATCACGGAAATCCTGAGCGGCAGCTTCGGCGTTTATTCTTCGGGCAAGAAGCAGCGCATTCGGATCGAGTTCGATCCGTTTGCGGCGCGTCTCGTTGCGGAACGGAAGTGGCACGAATCCCAGCGGGTTCGCGAGAACAAGGATGGGTCGATCGTCCTCGAGGTGGAACTCGGCGGCCTGGAAGAAATCGAGCGCTGGATCCTGAGCTGGGGCAAACACGCGCGGGTGCGGGCACCGAAAGAATTGGTGGCGCGGATCCGTGCTGAAGCGAGTGCGATCCTGGAACAGTACGAAAAGTAGCGACGCTGGGCGCGCGGCCGCCTGCAACGGACTTCTTGGTTCGATTTCACGAATTTCGCGAACTTCGAGAGCTTGTTTTCGTAGAAAGCAATAGGTGATGCAGGGCCCGCGTGGTGCAGGCTGCGGTCGCCACCGGAGAACCTCGATATGCCAGAATTCAGCCAAAGCGCGATACGCGGACAAGTTTCAGGTGCAAAAGAAGAGAAGAAGAAGGGTGGCGCGGACCTGGGGAAGCCCAAGTGTCCGGAAAAATATGAGCTCCGAGGTCCGCAAGTAGAACCGGAAACGAGCTGGTGGCTCCATTGCCTGTCTGGCCAATGCGCAGTGCCCCGACCCCCGACGGAGGAAGAGCTTGTGACTGGCTTGTCCGGACGCGGCCTGCTCGATCCGACGCATAGTTATCCGAATGATCCCGCAACTTTAAGGCGTGAGATCCAAGAGTTGGTGATCCTGGCCCGTCTCCGCGATGAGCCGCCCGCCATCGCGCACACGCCTCCCCCCCCGGAGAAAGGGGACAAGGACGAACCGATCGAAGGTTTGCGCTTGCCGCTCAGTATGTTTCTGATGATTCGGCCCCAGCCTTTCGGCGCGGTCACCAACACAGCGCGGGACGGCGCTTCGCCTGTGATTGGCAGCGGCCGCGAGCTGGCCCGGTATTTTGAAAGTGAAACGCCCGGCCTCGCGCACCGCCTGGCGCTCAACTACATGATCCGCGAGGTCCAATGGGCGCCCCCCCGCCAGGCCTGGATCTGGGCCGCGCTGGATGTGACGATTTATTCAGCCCTGGTGGCCGCGTGGTACCTGAAATGGCGTCTCGCCGCCGAGAAACGGATCAGTTTCCGTCCGCGCCCTTGGGAATGTTATCACGAGCTCGACGTCCTTTTTGATCGCCTTTCGAACTCAACGAATTCGGCCGATGCCGAGCGTCGTGCCCTGCCGCTGGGGCAAAGGCCGAATCGGAGCGATAACGCCAACTTCGGGGAGTGGAATCCGCCGGACAAAGTGCCGGCGCCGCTGGCGCGTGAGGGCGAGGTCGCACCACCTGAGGCATACCCACGCGATGTGATGGAGCTGCCTCCGTCGCAACCGACGCCGGGTACTCCGCGGCATCCGGCTTATCCGTCCGGCCACTCCACCTACAGCGCCGCCGCCACGCGCCTTTTGATCGAGTTCTTCCCGCGGTACCGCGAGGAGCTCTGCCGCCTGGCTGACAATATCGGAATGGCACGACTTTGGGCCGGAGTGCATTGGCGGAGCGACCATACGTATGGACAACTTGTGGGCACCGCGGTCGCGGAGATGATCATTCAACAACTTCGCGATAGTGGCATCCCGCGATTCCCGATGATCCGGCCGGCCGCTGAAGCGCCTCCCAAGGAGCCAAAAGACCCGTGCGAAAAGAACAATTGGGGGAGGCCGCCGCTCGAGCAGCTCCCGCCCTGCTGTCCTCGTCCCGAGGAATGCGGTTGCCCCGGAGACAAGCCTTGCCATCCCCCAAAGGAATAGGCGGATAGCTCGCTTCTATTGGCGCTGCAGGAACTTCGCTTCGATCATCCTCGAGGTGGAACTCGGCGGCCTCGAAGAAATCGAGCGCTGGATCCTGAGCCAGTACGAACGTTGACGATCCGTTAGGCCGAGAGCGTCCGAAGGGTCGAGCGCGAACGAACACCTATTATGCCCAAGATCCTCGTCCGACGTTTGGCCTTGGCGGCTGGAATGGCCATCGCTCCTCTTCTTGCCTGGATGTTCAGCTGGATGAGCCCGGCGGACACCGCGAACTCAAAACTCTCCGCCCATTCCGTCGCGACTGAAGTCTCGTCGCGCCAACCGCTCGCGGCCTTCGGGCAAATACCGCTAAGCTTCGAAGTGAATCGCGGGCAGGCAGGAGATTCTGCGAATTATCTCGCGCGCGGACCTGGGTATCTGCTGCGGCTCGAAGCGACGACGGCGTCGTTCCACCTCAAGAACCGAAAGGGTTTCGTCGAATTGCGCATGCAATTGCTTGGTGGCGATTCGAACGCCGAGGCGGAAGAACTCAGTGAGTTGGAAGGCAAGGTGAACTACTTCGTGGGTAACGACCCCGCCCACTGGCGGCGGAATATCCCAACCTACGGCCGGGTGCGTTATCGCGAGGTTTATCGCGGGATCGATCTCGTTTATTACGGAAACCAGCGGCAACTGGAATACGATTTCAACGTTGCGCCGGGGCACGATGCCGGCGCGATCAAATTGCGCTTTGAAGGCGCGGACAAAGTCGCGGTTGATCCAAACGGCGATCTGTTGGTCGCGCTTGGTGATACGACTCTGCGACAGCCGAAGCCGATTGTGTATCAGGAAGTCGACGGCGAACGCCACCCGGTCGACGCCCGGTATGCGGTGAATGCGACTGGCGAAGTAGGCTTCGCGATCGGCAAGTACGACGCGGCTCGCCCGCTCGTTATCGATCCGACTATTGTTTACTCGACTTGTCTCGGCGGCGGCAACGGGCAGGCCATCGCCGTGGATTCGGCCGGCAATGTTTACGTCGCGGGCGAGACGCTCGGCGGTTTCCCGACGGTCAATGCTCTGCAACCGACGAGCGGCGGCAGTCAGGAGGGTTTTGTTGCCAAGATCAACGCGGCCGGCACCGCCTTGGTCTATTCCACTTATCTTGGGGGCAGCGAAGCCGATAACATCGCAGGCATCGCGGTGGATTCGGCCGGCAACGTGTACCTGACCGGTTATACGCAGTCCAAGAACTTCCCCACGGCGAACGCGATTCAAGCGGCGCTCGGTGACGGCCAGCACGCTTTCGTGACCAAGATCAATGCCGCGGGTTCGGCGCTGGTTTACTCCACTTTACTCGGAGGCAGCGGCGGTGAAACTGGCGCGGGCATTGCCGTCGATCAGGCCGGCAACGTTTACGCCACCGGCTACACGACCTCGACGAACTTCCCCAGGGCCAATGCCCTCAAAGCCACGTGCGACGGCGCCGACGCCTACGTCACGAAGATCAACGCTGCAGGGTCGGCCTTTGTCTATTCCACCTGCCTCGGTGGCACCGGCAACGACATCGGCCAGGGCATTCAGGTCGATGCAGGAGGCAACGTTTACGTTACCGGCACGACCGAGTCCACGAACTTCCCGACGGTAAATCCCATACAGCCCACGAACGCCGGCCCCGCCGGGTTCCCGCAGGACGTTTTCGTCGCTAAGATCAATGCCGCTGGGACGGCGTTGGTCTACTCGACCTATCTCGGCGGCAGCGCGTTCGAGAATAGCCGGAGCATCGCCATTGACCCTTCCGGCAACGCTTACATAACCGGTTATACCCAGTCCAAGAACTTCCCCGTGGCCAACGCCATTCAACCGGCGAAAGGCGGCAACAACCGCGACGCTTTCGTTACCAAAATCAATCCGGCTGGTTCTGCCTTCGTCTACTCGACGTATCTTGGCGGCACGACCGATCAAATCGGCTACGCGATCGCGGCGGATTCGTCGGGTAATGCTTATGTCGCCGGGGAGACGAGCTCGGCCAATGGTTTCCCACTGGTCAACGCCTTTCGGTGCACAATCAGCGGCCCCCAGGACGCCTTCGTCACCGAGCTCAACCCGGCCGGCTCGGCCCTCCTTTATTCGACCTACTTCGGGGGCAGCGGCTACGATGGCGCCCTGGCTATCGCGGTCGACTCATCGCAAAACGCTTACATCACTGGCAACACCGGATCGGCTGATTTCCCCAGGGTTAATCCTATCCCGGGCCTGAACGGGAGCGTGTTTGTCACCAAACTCAACGACACTGCCTCGCCCAGCTCGTGCTCGACCACTCCCACCCCGACGCCTGTGCCGCAGCTGCTTAATCTCTCGATCCGCAGTCCGGTCCTGACGGGTGACCGCGTCCAGATCGGGGGTATCATCATCGCGGGCAACGTTCCGAAGAAGGTCCTTTTCCGCGTAATTGGAAACTCGATGAGAGTCGGCGGGAATCCGGTCCCGGGCCGGATGACAAACCCGACCCTCGCGCTTTACGACGGCTCAAATGTTCAGGTGGGATTCAACGATGACTGGGGAACCGCGCCCGAAGCCGAGCGAACCCAAATCGAAAATAGTGGAGCGAAACCCGACGATCCGCAGGAGCCAGCGATCCTGAGAACGCTCGCGCCCGGGCCATATACCGTGGTCGTCGTCGGCAACAACAACACGACCGGCATCGCCGTCGTCGAAGCCTACGATCTCGATCAGTCCGTGCCCTGCCGGCTCGCCAACGTCAGCGGACGCAGCTTCGTTGGGACGAACGACGACGTGATTATCGCCGGGACGATTGTGAAGACGCCGAGCGCCGAGGTGGTCGTCCGTGGAATGGGCCCGTCGCTGAACGGAGTTCCGATCCAGGACCGATTGGTGAATCCGTCATTGCAAGTCGTGAACGGCAACGGCGTCACGATCGCGCAGAACGACGACTGGCAAACGGACCAGGCGAACGAAATTTACGCGGCCGGGTTGCAGCCCGGTTCCCCGCAGGAAGCCGCGATCCGACTGGTTCTGCCCGCAGGCGCCAGCACAGTCCTGTTGCGCGGCACCGGCAATACAACCGGCATCGGCCTGGTGGAAATTTACAACCTGCAGTGACCTAACCGCGCGCGAACTTCGCTTCGATGAGGTCGTGGACCAGGCCGGTGATGGCGGGATGCTCGAGGCGATCGACGGCTTCGTTGAGGAAGCCGGAGACGAGAAGTTGTCGCGCGACAGGAGCGGGGATGCCGCGGGAAAGCAGGTAAAACATTTCATCCTCGCTCACCTGGCCGGAGGTCGCGCCGTGACTGCACTTCACGTTGTCGGCCAGGATTTCGAGGCCGGGCATTGAGTTCGCCTCGGCGTCGTCGCTCAAGAGTAGGTTGCGGACGGTCTGATAGGCGTCGGTGAAATGGGCGTGGGGCTCGACGCGGATCAGGCCGCCAAAAGTGTTTCGGGCCCGGTCGTTGAGGGCGTTCTTGTAAAGCAGGTCGCTGGTGGTGTGCGGACTCATGTGGTCCTGCAAGGTCCGGGTGTCGAACTCCTGCGCGTGGTTGGCGACGGAGACCGACAGCATATCGCTGCGGGCAGCCTCACCGATGAGCCGGCTTAGCCCTTCGAATCGCGAATAGGCGCCGCCGAGATGGACGTTGAGGCTCAACGCGGAGGCGTCCCGCTCTACGGAGGTCGAGTTGATTTGGAGCGCGAGCGATTTCTCGTTCCAGTTCTGCGTGCAGACGTAATTCAGTTTCGCGCCGCGGCCGACGACGAGGTCGTTCACGCCGCAGGCGAACCCGGCGCGGTCCCGATGCGCGGAGCGGAAATGCTCGATCACGGTCACTTTCGCCAGCTCGTCGGCAATCAAAAGCGTATGGGGAAACACCGAGGCGTTCTCGCCGTGAAGCCAGTGGAAAATTTCGATCGGCAACTCGACCTCGACGCCTTTCGGCACGTAAACAAACGTGCCCGATTTAACGAACGCTTCATGGAGCGCGGCGAACTTCGCTGAGCCCAGGGCCGCCGGTTGGACCATGAAATGGCGGCGGAACAAATCTTCGTGCTCGATGATGGCGCGCTCGAGCGGTTTCAGCACCACTCCAGCGGCCAGCAATTCCGGGGACAGCGGATCGCGCTGCACCAGCTGATCGTCGGCGAAGATGAGCCGGCCCGCGACCTCGTCGAGGCCTAACGAGCGGTCCAGGATCTCGTCCCGCTCGTTCTGGCTCAGGCCGGCGCCGAAATGGTAACTCGAAAGATCGAGCGCGCTAACGTTGGAAAATCGCCACGGCTGGTCTTTCCGGTTCGGGTAAGGCAATCCTTCGAATTTCGTCCAGGCGGCCTGCTGCTGGTCGCGAAACCAGGAAGGCAGATCGGCCGACCGCGTTTCCCAGGAACCGGAGAGAATCGCGCGCGGTGATTGCGGCGATTCGATCATGGTTTCGTCGAGGACGGCTGTCTGATTACTCATACCCTGAAAATGGAAACGGCGGCCCGAGACCGCCGCTGCCTGCCCGTGTCTTGGGGGCGGAACCTTAGCCGACCGAGCCTTCCATCTCAAGCTCGATCAGGCGCTTCAACTCGACGCTGTATTCCATCGGAAACTGGCGCACGAGATCGTTGACGAACCCGTTCACGCTCAGGCTCATCGCCTGCGCCTCGGTCAGGCCGCGCTGTTGCATGTAAAAGATCTGCTCGGCGCTCACCTGGCTCACGCTGGCTTCGTGCTGGACGGAATTGCCGGTGCCGCGAACGGTGATCGCCGGGTAGGTGTCGGTGCGGCTGGTTGAGTTGATGAGCAACGCGTCGCACTCGGTGTTGTTCTTGCAGTTCTTCAGGTGCTTCGGGATTTGGACCAGCCCGCGATAAGTCGCGCGTCCTTCGCCGATGCTGATGCTCTTGGAAATAATGTTGCTCGTCGTCTCGTCGGCCGCGTGGACCATTTTCGCGCCGGTGTCCTGATGCTGGCCGTCGCCCGCCAGCGCGATCGAAAGCACTTCGCCGCGAGCGCGCCGGCCTTTCATGATGACGCCGGGATATTTCATGGTCAGCCGCGACCCAATGTTGCAGTCGATCCATTTCACCTCGGCATCTTCGTGAGCGAGGCCGCGTTTGGTGACGAGATTGAAGACGTTCGACGACCAGTTCTGGACGGTGATGTATTGGAGCTTGGCGCCTTTCAACGCCACCAGCTCGACCACCGCGCTATGCAAGGTCGCGGTGTTGAACTTCGGCGCCGTGCAGCCTTCCATGTAAGTCAGCTCCGAGCCTTCGTCGCAGATGATCAGGGTCCGTTCGAATTGCCCGAAGTTTTCGGCGTTGATCCGGAAATAAGCCTGGAGCGGATGCTTCACCTTCACCCCCGGCGGCACATAGATGAACGAGCCGCCGCTGAACACGGCTGAGTTCAACGCGCTGAATTTGTTGTCGCCGGTCGGGATCACTTTGCCGAACCATTTCCGGAAAATTTCCGGATGATCCTTCAGTCCCTCACGGCTCCCGACAAAAATCACGCCCTGCTCGCCGACGGCTTTCTTGATGTTCGAGTAAACCGCTTCGCTATCGAATTGCGCTTCGACGCCGGCCAGGAATTTGCGCTCCTGCTCGGGAATCCCGAGCCGCTCGAACGTTCGTTTCACGTCGTCCGGGACGTCTTCCCAATTGCGTTTCGGCTGGGTCCCGCCGCTGAGGTAATAGCGGATGTTATCGAACACGATCGCTTCGAGATCCTTGCTCGCCCAATGCGTCGGCATGGGTTTGCTCATGAAAATCTTGTAGGCGTTGAGGCGGAACTGGCGGACCCAATCCGGATCTTCCTTGATATCGGAGATGTAGTGGATCGTCTTTTCGGTCAGCCCGACCCCCGCGTCGTGCGTATGAGTTTCCGGGTAAGCGAAGTTACCCAGGTTCCGTTCGACCTCTAAAGCTGTTGGTTCTTTAGCCATGACAATCTCCGGTTACGCGATCGCTGCCTCGACGACACCCTTCTCGGTTGCGGCTGCGACTTCGTAACTTTCGTAGCCTTTCGCTTCCAATTCCAAAGCCAGTTCTTTTCCGCCGCTTCGCACGATCCGGCCTTGCACCATAACGTGAACGTGATCGGGGACGATGTATTCGAGCAGCCTTTGGTAATGCGTGATCACCAGGATGCCGATGCCCGGGCCGCGCATCGAATTCACGCCGTTCGCCACGACCTTGAGCGCATCGATGTCGAGACCGCTGTCGGTCTCGTCGAGAACGGCATACTTCGGTTGCAGCATCGCGAGCTGCAGAATTTCGTTCCGCTTCTTTTCGCCGCCGGAAAATCCTTCGTTCACCGAGCGCGACGTGAAGGAGCGGTCCATCTCCAGCAGGTCCATCTTTTCGTAAAGCTGCGCGTAATACTCCGTGGCCTCGAGTTCCTCGCCTTCGGGCAAACGCGCCTGGACGGCCGCCCGCAGGAAATTCGCAATGGTGACGCCCGGAATCTCGCTCGGGTATTGGAACGCGAGGAACAAACCCTTTCGCGCCCGCTCATCCGGCTCCAGTTCCATGATGTTCTCGCCATCCATCTCGATCTTCCCCGAAACGACTTTGTAATCGGAATGGCCGGCGAGCACTTTGGCGAGCGTGCTTTTGCCGGAGCCGTTCGGGCCCATGATCGCGTGCACTTCGCCCTTCGGAATGGCCAGCGACAAACCGCGAATGATTTCCTGCTCGGCGATGGAGACGTGCAGGTCGTGGATAGACAATTCGTTCATTTGTGGGGCAGGAAACATAGCCGCTTTGAGAGCGTTTGCGAGCCGGGACCGTGCGAATTACTGGGATATTTCGGCGGGGAGCGAGCCCGGTTTGGAGGGATTATGATAATTCGAGGTCAGGGCATTTTATCTGCTTTATCTCATTCAAAAGCTGGCATTTACAGTCTTCCCGTTAAAAGATGTCTTTCGAAACAAAATCCGACGTTGCTTCCATTTCTACCCCTCCGCCGACCCGCACCGTCGGCCGGCGCCGCCGGATTCTCGTCGTAGACGATGAACCAGCGGCTCGGATTTTAGCCGAACGCGTTTTCTCGGACGCGGGTTTTGAAGTGGTAACGGTCGCGTCGGGCTTCGACTGCTTGAAGGAATTCCGGAATCGGCCCCGTTATTTCGATCTGGTTTTGCTCGATCTTTCGATGCCGTTCATGGACGGCGCCGAAACCTTTCGCCGCATCCGCGCGATGAATGGGAGCGCGGTGGTTTTGCTGAGCACCGGTTTCTTAGGGCAGGAGCAGGGCCGCGTTGAGCGAATGCTTGCCGCCGGGCTCGCCGGTGTGATCCGCAAGCCGCATCGGCCCGACGAGTTGGTCGCCCAGGTCAATTACACGATCGCGCGGGCGACCATCGCTCGCGCCGGCTGCGCCGTCTACAGCTGAGCGTCTCGCCGGGGCGCTTTCGGCAATTGCGAATTGCGAATTGCAATTTGCGCTTTAAAACTGAGGACGGTTCCCGATCAATCGAGGATCCGATTACCCCGTGGTGTAACGGTAACACAGCGCCCTTTGGAGGCGTTATTCATAGTTCGAATCTATGCGGGGTAGCTTCCCTCCTACTCGGAGAGGCGCTTGATGTGATTCATCACGCGCAGGTGCACCGCGCGCGTCATGTCGTGGGTCCACAGGTCGAAGTACCAGCGGGGCCGGACGTGGAGCGTGTACCAACTGGAACCGATCAGAGTCGTGGTGCCGTCGTGGTTGTCCTGTAAGACGAACTGCCCGCGATGGAGCGTGATGTGGCCGTACGCTTCGGGATCGGCCGGTTGCTCGGCGATGTCGAACGTCAGCTTCTCCCCAGGCACAAACTCAGCGACGCGTTCCCGGATGACGACCCCGTTGCTGAAGGCGCATTGCCGATCGGCCCCAACGAAATTGCCGCCGTTGGTCGTGGTCGTCGGATAGGGAAGGCCCAGCCGGAACATCCAGTAGTCCGGCGGATCGGGAATCTCGGGAAACTCCAGGACGTGCGGCCAGACTCTGGCGGGCGGGGCGTGGATGAGGATCCGGTCCGTGACGACGGCCTTTTGTTCCGAGTGGTAGACCGATTCGCCGAGAGTCATCAGCGCAAGGAGCGGGAACACGGTGAGCTGGAGTTTTGTGTAGTTGGGGCGGAACCAGATCCGGCCGAGCAAAATTCCGCAGACGATGAAGAGGTAGAGCGCCGGAAAAACAATCACGAGGCAGACGACGCCTTCGCGCAAGATGATCGCGGCCGCGGCCAAACCGAGGAGCGAGACCCAGAGGGCGTCGAGAAAACTCCAGCCCAGGGTGCGATTGAGCCCGCGCCAGAACCACGCCGCCACCAGGCCGACGAGGAATGGGATGAGAAAAAAGCTGGGCCACATCACCAGCGTCGCGACGTCGTTGTGTTTGTAGGCGCCGACGAACAGCGTCACGGCGAAGAGCAGCGCGCCGCCGGCGGCGTTCGCGATCACGATTCCAAGGATGAGGCGCCAGACCGGACGGGTCGGTGGCAGCGGCGGCGGAACGTCCATCCTCAGCAGAACTTCGTCCCCCGCACGACCGGGTCGACCAGCGGGTAGGGGTTGTAACGGCCGGAGAGATCGGCGGCGAAAGTTATCCGGTCGCATCCTTCCTCGTTGCCAGCGTTGATCAGGCGGACTTCGAGGGAGTGTTCGCCTTTCGCGAGAGCGTCGCCTGGAATTGGGAAGCTCCACTCCATGTCTCCGCGGTCGTGGAGATTTCGCCATTCGCCGTCGTCGATTCGCGCCTGGGCCGAGATAAAACTGCTTTTGGACCAGGCGCGAACGCGGGCTTCGACTGGACCGGAAATGATGTGCGCGGGCTTCGTTGCCAGGATGGCGCGACGCGGATGGGTGATGAGCACCACCGGACCTTTGTCTTCGACGCTTCGATACGTCAGGGCGAGAGATTCGCCGTCGAGAAACACGACGGCGTAGCCCGCTGGTCCGCCTTCCGGATCGCCGATCGAACGCGTGGCCACGTAAACGTGCCGGCCGTCGTTGGCGATCTGGCCGTAATGCGTATGGCCGGCGAAGAGCGCCGTGATCGGCCGGGTCTGGATTATTTCGCGCCATTCTTCGATGCCAGGTCCGGCAAAATCCTCCCAAACTTGAAATGGATAATGATGCTGGAAAACTACGACGCGCTCATCGCGCGCCAGGGCCGAGTCGACTTCGTAGCGAAACCAAAGCACCTGCTCCTTGGTCATACCGAGCGGGCGCGATTGCATCGTGTTCAGGCAGATGAAGCGATAACCGTTGACCGTGTAAGCGAGATACGTCGCGCCAACATTCTTTTGGTAGGCGTGGCAGCCCGGATCGTGATGCGCGTCGTGATCGCCGACCAGCGCGTGCCACGGCGGCTGAAGCTTGTCCGTCACATTCCGGAACAGCGTCCATTCATTTTCCCGCGCGTGCTGGACGTTGTCGCCTGCGAATTGGACGAAGTCCGGCCGAATCAGCTCGTTGACTTCATCCGCCATCCAAAGCGCCGTCGTGTAATTAGGCCGGTCCGCGGATTCCAGGTGGAGATCGCCGGGCCAGACGAACACGACAGATTTTGCGTTCACGATTGGTCAGGCCCCTTCCGCGCTTCGGACGAGTTCCGCGAACGCGCCATTTTTCTCCACCAATTCCTCGAAGCTCCCTTGTTCGACGACGCGGCCCGCTTCGAAGACGAAAATGCAATCGGTCTCGTTCAACGTCGTCAGCCGGTGCGCGACCATGATGACCGTATGGGAATGCCGCGCATGATCGATTGCCGCCCGGACCCGGCGTTCGCTGATGTTATCGAGCGCGGAAGTCCCCTCGTCGAGGATCAGGACCGGCGGATTTTTGAGGAACATCCGGGCCAGCGCGAGCCGCTGGCGCTGGCCGCCGGAGAGATTGCCGCCGCGCTCGTTCAACATGCTGTCGTAACCCTGCGGCATTTGCATGATCTCTTCATGGATGTGC
Organism: Chthoniobacterales bacterium; assembly: GCA_035941675.1. Lineage (GTDB taxonomy): Bacteria > Verrucomicrobiota > Verrucomicrobiia > Chthoniobacterales > UBA10450 > AV80. The sequence goes on along the minus strand of DASZDT010000018.1, from coordinate 90,133 downwards.
GCCTGCCGCGCCGCTTCCTGGATTTGCTCGAGACTCACAGCGCCGCAGCCGTAGCCGATGTTCTCGCGCACGGTCCCCGAAAAAACGAACGGCACCTGGCTCACGTATCCGATGCTTTTGCCAATGTCTTCGCGCGAAAGCACGCCGATCGGCACGCCACCCACCAGCACTTCGCCGGACGCCGGGTGCAGCAAGCGCAACACCGCCCGGAGCCACGTCGATTTCCCCGAACCAGACCGGCCCGCGACGCCGATCGTCTGTCCCTGGTGAATGGCGAGGGTGACGCCGTCGAGAATGCGGCGCTTTCCATGAGCCGTGTTGTATTCGACGACAAGGTCCTGGCATTCGAGCAGCGGGATACTTCCGTCCAGGCGGGGCGCGCGCAGGGTGACGACGTTGAACGATTGGTCCAGCGGCTGGTGCAGCATGTCGAGCAACACTGTTACCTGCATGCTGCTTTCGTAGGCCTCGTCGAGGATCCGATGCACATCTTTCATCGGGCCCATGATGCTGAGATAGAGCATCGAGAAGGTGAACACCTGGCCGTAAGCGAGCTGGCCGTGCGCTGCCAGGACGATGGCGAACCCGAGAATCGCAATGTGAAACAGCCCTTCGTTGATCGCCTTCAGCCAATCGAAACGCGCCATGGCCAAACCGTGTTTTACTTCCCGGTCCTGGCGCGAACCGGCCGCCGTTTTGATGCGCGAAACTTCGAGCGGAAACGTGTTCGCCGCGCGGATGTACTCGAGCCCGCCCAATTGTTCGACCACGGTGCCGTCGAGGCCTTCCTTGGCGCGCAGCAACGCGAGCCGCACGCCTTTTTGCGAATTGACCTGCCAGATCGTGATGAGAATCGACGCCGGCACCACGCCCAGCATGACCAGCCCCACGCGCCAGTCCGTCCGCAATCCCGTGTAAAGCGCGTAGAGCGCCGTGGCCAGCGCCGGAATAAAATCGGCGAACGCGACTTTCAGGAATTTTACGAATCCCTCGACGCTGCGCGAGATGCGGCCGTGCAACGAACCGATCCGGTCGGCTGCGAGCGCGCCGAGATCGATCCGCAACAGGTGCCCGACGAGGCGCGTCGTCATTTCGCTTTCGATCCGCGCGTTGGTTCGCGTGGTCACCCAGCGGCGAAGTAACTGGAACGATTCCTTGACGACGTAATACCCGCCGAGGAAGGCGAGCGCGCGGGTGGCGAAAGTGCTGAGGGCCGCCGGCTGGTTCGTCAGGTTCAGGACGCGATTGAAGAAATCGCCGAGCAGGACGGCGATCTGGATCTGGATGTAGGAAACGACGAACGTGATGAGGACGCCGACCCCAAACCCGAGCTTGTCCGCCCGGCTGAGCAGCCGCCAGATTTTGCCGCGTTGTTCCCAGACAATCCCGATGTCGCCCAGGAACGAGCGGCGCGCGGAGGGCGGTGGCTTTTCGGGCATGGCCTAACGAGTCAACGAAAGATCGTGAAGTAGGTCGCGTAGAAGATCAGCATGAAAAGCGAGAACGGCAGGCCGAACGCGAGATAGCGGCGGAACGTGATCGCGTGCTCGGGATCGTTAAACCGCTGGCTTTCCTCCGCCAGGATAATGCCGGCCGAAGCCGCCGTGACGAGCGAACTGCTGCCCGCGCAGATCCCGCCGCCGAGGGCCCAGGCTGCCGCGTGGCTCGGATCGAGTGCCTGGATCGAATGCGAAACCGCCGTGGCCCACGAGGCCGCTTCGGTAAAGGTCGTGCCGAAATATCCGGTCGTCGCGATCACCCACGGCGCGGCCTGGGCCGCCACCAGTTGCTGCTGAAGCATCCCGCCGATCCAGGAATGCGATACGCATCCGGCCAGGACGAAAATCGCCGCGAACGCCAGGTAAACGTCGAACCCCAGCGAAGTCAGCGAATGGTAACGCTCGCTTTTGCGTTCCAGCAAAACCGCGATGACGATCGTCGCCGCGCCGATCGTGATGGCGAGCGGCGGGAAGATGACGTGCAACAGGATGAAGAACGCGAGAAGCGCGAGACCGATCGTCAGCAGTCGCACGTCGATCGCCAGATCGGACTTCGCCTTCTTCCAGTCCGCCGCCGTTTGCGCGACCTGCAAAGTATAGAAAGGGATTTTCGCGGCGGTCACCGCGCGGCTGGTGATCCCGCGCTGCGTCAGGAAGGTGGCGCTGATGATCAGGGCCGCGAGCACGAGCAAATTGGCCGGCAACACTTCGCGCATGAAGTCGCCGGCCTGGAGCCCCCACGTCGTCGATTCGATGATGTTCGGCGTATCGCCCCAGCGTGTCGAGAAGCCGCCGAGATTACTCGCCACCAGCGCGGCGCTCAGGATCCAGCGCGACGGAATCTGGTAGGAGGCGCAGAGCCGGATGACGATCGGCGTCATGATCAGGATGGAAGTGACGTTGTGCATCAGCCCCGCGGTGACGTAGGTGGTGACCAACAGGATCGCGACCAGGAGCGGCGTGGTGCTGCGCGGGAAACGCAGCCGGATTTTTCCGAGTTGATGCCCGAGCCACGCAGCGATCCACTTGAATCCCTGTGAGCGCTCGATCATGTGCGCGGGAATCGCGACCGCCGTAAACAGGATCGTGATGTTCGCGTAGTGGTTGAATCCGTTTTGGAGAATCTCGGGCGCGCTCGTCCATTGGATGACGAGGAAGGAGCAACTCACCAGGCTCATCGCGAGCGGGAGCGGAACTTCGTAGCGCGTCATGGCGAAGAAGGCCGCGAAAAGCAGCAAGAGCATGAGCGCGCCCGCGCTCCAGTGCGCCTGCCAGGAATTGGGATCGAGCGGCAGTTCGTGAGCGGTCGAACTCGCGGCGGCGAAGGCGTTCGCTCCAGAGAGGAAGAGCATGAGAAAGAGCAGGAGAACTCGGCGCGCTCTCATATAAAGGCAACTTCGGACACGGTCTGGATGGCGACGTCGCGCGGATTGCGATGGGGCCGCAGATGCGCGATCAGGCGAACGCCGGCCGGCAACATTTTCGGCTCGAGGACGTCGGCCGCCGCGACGTCGACGAAAAGCACGCCGCCTTCGCGAAACGCCTCGAAAACCAGCGTCGCCATTTCCTGCGCTTTCTGCCGGCAGGCGCGCGAACCTTTGATCGCGTTTTCGGCCAGCTCATGCATCGGGCCGTGGAGCGCAGCTTCATCGGGAAGGAGAAAGGCGACATCCGCGATTGGGACGAAGAGCTGCGCCAGGTCCGGCGGCATGGGTAAAATCAAGCCGACCTTTTGCCCGCGGCATTGGGCCAGCAGCGCGCTGTTTCTTTTGTGCGCGATCAACCGGAGATGCACGCTGATCGCGTCGAACGCCAGGTCGAGCGGGACGTTTTCCGCTTCGAGTAACCGCAGGCGTTCCTCCGCTTCCGGGGCGCCATATTGGTTCGCATACTTTAGAAGGTCCGAGGTCGTCCGCGCTTTCTTTGACTTGATCAGAAGCCGAAGAATTTCGAGCAGCTCGACTTCATCTTTCGCCGGCGTGGCGCCGCCGGGCGTTGCGGTCTTTTCGGCCATAATTGCGCGGCCATGAGTCGCAAATTGCCGCTGGCGGGTCAAGGCTTACGGAGTCATCACCGCGCGCTCTTCCAGCGCGATCCCGAGCGGGCCCGCCTCGAACCCTTCGATCCGCAGTCGCCGGCCATCGCGCAGCACTTCGATCCAGCCGCCGGGAAACGCGGACGCGGCCCATTCGTAAGCGCTCCGGACTACGGCGCCGTTCGCCTCCAGGAGCTGGTCGCCCGGCTTTAGCTCCGCTGCTTTTGGCTGCTGCGCCACGACGTCGACGATGAACACGCGCACCGCCTCGACTCTGCTTCCATCGCTCCGCAGGTGCGTTACGCTGCGAAAAGTTCCCTCGGAAAACTTCGCCTCGCGCGTGCTGAACCCGACGGTTTTTTCGTCGAACCCGGTTTCATAAATTCGTTCCCGGCGTTCGAGCTGATCGAATTCCTCTTCCGAACGCGCGGCGATTCCCGTCGTGGTAACCGGAAGCGGTTTGCGATTCATGTCGCAAGCCTGGCGGATCCGGCGTTTTTGCGCGCCGGTCTTGTGCCATTCCAGGTCGGTGCTGAAGGCAGGCGCGCCCGCGGTCGCCGGGCAACCGAGTTCCCAGATCAGGAAGATGCGGCCGTTCTCGTCGTAATTCTCTTCGCGCAACGCGTAAGACAATCCCGCGTTGAGGGCGAGCTCGCCGTTTTCGTTCTCGCGCCGGAAAACGTTTCGCCGCTGGCGGCCCTGGGCATCGTACTCCGGCTCAGTGACGTCCCGGGCGTAATGGAACCGCGCCTGGTCCAGCTCCTCCGTCGTTTGCCGCCGCAATGTCCCGGTCGGAGTGAATTGGTTCGTGAACCGATGATAACCGGCCTTGCCGTAACTCTTCGCCCCCGCCGCGTCGAAGTAACGTTCGTCCCAAAACATTCCTTCGGGACCAAATTTGTAGCTGAGCTTCCTGGTCGCGTAACCCTTGGCGTTCACGACCGGCCGCCCGGAATCGTCGAGCGATGTTTCTTCCGTCAGGTTGCCGTGCTCGTCCCATTGCATGCCGAAGCGAAAACCTTGCGGGCCCGACAGCTTCACTTCAGTCGGGTAACCGTGACCGTCATACGCCGCAGTCCATTCCGCGGCCGGAGTGAGTTTATCGTCGGTCCCAAGCCGAAAATATTTGGCGGCGATCACTTCGCCCAGCTCGTCGAAACTGATCTCCTGCGCGATCCAATCGTTGTAATTGCGGGCCGGATTCCCCTCGGGACCCACCTGGCTGGTGCGAACAGGATGGCCGGCTGTGTCGTATTCGATGACCGACGCCGTGGCGCCATTCACGGTGGCCGGTTTTCCTTCGCCGTCCTGGGTTTCGATCCGGACCGGACGGCCGGCATTGTCGCGCGTAATGCCGTAAGCGGTGATCCCGGCCCGGTTCGCCATTGGTTTGCCTTGCGCATCCACATTTTTCAGGCGGATCAGTTTGCCCGCGTGGTCCCGCTCCAGGTTGTAGCCATAAACGCCTTCGCCGTTCGGCGTTGGTTGTCCGGCGCCGTTGAAGAACGTCACCTTCAGGTCGCGGCCGCTCGAATCCCGCTCGAATTCCAGGTGCGACGCGCCGGTCGCGTGGGCCGCGTCGAATCCGCGGACATTGACGAAATGGGCGCGCGCGGTCGCCGGATTGTCGTTGCGCTCGTAGAGGACGCGCCAAAGCACAGCGCCATTCCGATCGCGCGCCGTCGCTTCACGCGCCAGTTTGCCGTCGTAGATGAATTCGACCGACGAACTCTCGACCGCCTTCTCCGCGTTCGGCTGCACACCGCTGATTCCCTCGATGTAAATCGGAATCGCTTCGCCCAGTTGCAGCCGCCGGAGCAAGGCCGGATGGCCCCGCGGATTCAGCACTTCGACGCGCGTAATTCGCCCCGCTCTTCCACGACGACTCAGCCGCAGACTAAAGGCGCGATTCGACGCCTGGTCCTTCGTGATGGCCGCCGCCGAATCGAGCCCGCCGTTCACGAAGTCGACCGCCGCCGCGAATTCGGTCCGGGCGCGCTGGTGGAATTCCCAATCGTAGAGCCAGATTCCGCCGGCGATAAGCAACGCGAGGAGCGCGGCCCGGGACACGAACCGCCACGGATGGCGCCGGATCCATTTCATCGTCCGCACCACCGTCGTGGGCGGCTTGGCCAAAATCGATTCGTCGTCGAGGTAACGCCGCAAATCCTCGGCCAGCGCGGCGGCGCTTTCGTAACGGCCGGCCGGCTCCTTTTCCAGGCACTTCAGGCAGATCGTCTCCAGCTCGCGCGAAATTCCCGGCCGATAAAAAGCCGGCGACACCGCGTCTTCGGTGATCACGCGCACGGTCAGCGCTGTCTCGTCGTCCTCGGGCAAGAACGGCGGCCGGCCCGCGAGCATTTCGTAGAGAATCGCGCCTAACGAATAGATGTCGGCCGCGGCGCCGACGTCGCGGCTGCTCCCGCGCGCCTGTTCCGGGGCCATGTAGGTCGGCGTGCCGATGACGGCGCCGGACTGGGTGAGGGCGGCGTTGGCCGTCAGCCGTTTGGCGATTCCGAAGTCCGCGACTTTCGGCACGTCTTCGGGATCGAGCAGAATGTTCGCCGGCTTGAGGTCGCGGTGCACGACGCCGTTCCGATGCGCGAAGTGAAGTGCGCGCGCGACACTCATCAGCAGCTGGGCCGCGTCCCGTTCCTCGATCGGCCCGGTGCGGAGTTGATCGGCGAGCGAACCGCTCTCGACATATTCCATCGAGAAAAACGGCGCGCCGTCCACCTCGCCGACTTCGTAAATTTGAATGATGTTCGTGTGATGAAGGCCGGCCGCCGTCTCTGCTTCCGCCAGAAATCGCGCCAGCTCGTCCGGCCCGTAATGGCCGGTCAGCATCTTGAGGGCGACCATCCGGTTCAGGCTGATTTGGCGCGCCCGATAAACGACGCCCATCCCGCCGCGGCCCAGTTCGCCTTTGATCTCGTAGTCGCCAATAACCCGGTCCGGCATGGTCCGCGCATCTTCTGGGTTCCGCGCCCGCCACTCAAGCGCGCGTTCGCAAACGGCTTGAGCAATTGTCCGGCGCGGCCTAGAATCATCCTGTCATGCAAGCGACCTGGCGATTGCTGCTCTGCCTGCTCCTCTCCGCTTCGCTGGGGTTCGCCGCCATTCCGCGTCAGCCAATGCCGCCGGTCGTCGAGAAAACCGATTGCTGCGCGAAAATGAAGGCGGAGTCCGGCGGCCACGAATGCGACCGGCACACGCCGCCGGGCGACGCGGACCAGCAATGCTGCGCCGCCTGCGCCTTTGGCCTGGCCGCGATCGTCGCCAACGTCACGACCTTTGTTTATCCCGCGGTCGGCGACCAGATTTTTGCCGCTTACATTTCTTCCGAGCACAGTCGCTCGACTCGGCCTCCGGTTCCCCCGCCGCGCGCCTGATTCTTTTTTGAATCGCGTCGGCTCGTCCCGAGACTGCGGGAACGAGAGCAGAAAGGAAACTCAACGGAGGATTCCATGAAATATCTCTTATCGATTGTAGCGGTCCTGGCGCTCGTCGGCACAGCCAGCGCGACGTCGCGCTCGGCTGATTGCTGCGGCGCGGGTGGCTGCTGTTTGGTGAAGCAGAGCTGCTGCGCGAAGTAAGCGCGGTCAGAAGAACGGGCCCCCGCTGGAGAAATCCGGCGGGGGTTTCCGTTTTGTCTTCAGCGTTTCAACTTGGCCAACGCGGCCCGCGCCTCTTTCTGTTTCGGGTCGATCTTGATGGACGTTTCGTACTCGGCCCGCGCGCCGGCGGCGTCGCCTTTCTTTTCCAGGATATTTCCGAGCCGGTAATGGGCCGCGGCCAGCGACGGGTTTTCCAGTTCCGCGCGCAACGGCATTTCCAGATAGGTCCGCAAACATTTTTCGCCGCGATCCAACTGCTGGCCGCTCAACGCGGCGGTGCGTCCGACCTGGTAAAGAGCGAAGGGAAAATTCGCGTCCAGCGCCAGGGCCTGGTCGAGGGCGGCGAACGCTTTGTCCCATTCCTTCTTTTGCTGGTAGACCAGCGATATGCGGACGTGGATGATCGGACGCGGATGAAGCTTCGCGGACTCGTGGTAGCTCGCCAGCGCCGCGTCGTATTTCTTTTCGCCCGCGAGGAAATCGCCATCCAGTTGCGCGGCGAACGCCGGGTCGTGTCGCCGGATAAAGGCGACCTGCTCGTCGGCTTTCGCGTTGCTTCCCCCAAGAAAACCGGGCACGGCGCGAAAGAGGATCGCGAGATCCTGCCGCGCCTCGAGGTTGAGCGGATCCAGCGCGATCGCTTTTTCGAGTTCCGCTTTCACTCTTCGAATCCCGACGACGCTGCTCATGATTCCGTTCTGCGCCGCCTGGAGGCCGAGCGCGCGCCCCAGCCATTGGTGGAATTTCGAATTGCCCTGTTCCGCGGCCACGCATTTTTCGAGGAGCGGAACGGCGGCGCCGAATTCCTGGCGGCGCATGAGGTCTTGCGCCTGGCGGTAAAGGGCGGCGGTGTCTTCGGCCTCGAGCAGGCCCGCTGTTAAAACCAGGACCGCCGCCGCAATTCGCAAATGGTGACAACGAAAAACCATTTCAGTTCAGGAGCGGAACATAAAATACGCGGCCCCGGCGAGACAAAGGCCCGACCAGAGGAAATCGAGTTTGATCGGCTGCTGCATGTAGAAGATCGCGAACGGCGCGAAGACCGCGAGGGTGATGACTTCCTGCAGCACCTTCAATTGCGCGAGGCTCAGCGCCTCATAACCGATGCGGTTCGCCGGCACCTGGAACAAATACTCGAAGAGCGCGATGCCCCAGCTCAGGATCGCAGCGACGAACCACCGCTTGTCGTTCCAATTTCGCAGGTGCGAATACCAGGCAAAGGTCATGAACGCGTTCGAGCAAACCAGGAGCGCTATGGTGCGGAAAAGAATGGCCGATTTCACGCGGCGAGATAATCACGGCGCCGACGTTTGATCCAGCCGGATGAGGGGGACTGCGCTGTCATCCCGAGGCTGGCGCAGCACGCCGAGGGACCTCGCGCAACTCTCCGCCTACGCAAGTCAGCTTGCGCGGGATCGACACGAACGGCTCGCTCGCCGCGCAGCGTTCCGGGATGCATTTTCGTGCGACGGAGAGGTCCCTCGCCGTCTTCGCGGCTCGGGATGACATGCTTTTGCGCGCGCGTTACTTCCGCGCTTCCGGGGTAACGGTCAGCGTTAGCTGTTTCGCGTCGCGTTCGATGACGACCTGGACGGGCTGCCCGATCTTCACCGCGTCGAGCGCGTAGGTGTAATCGTAGATGTTCGCGATTTTCTGCCCGGCGAACTCGACGATCACGTCGCCGCCTTTCAATCCTGCTTTCTCCGCCGGGCTCGCCCCGCGCACCCCGCTGAGCTTCACTCCTTTCACGTCGGTCGTGTAATCCGGGATCGTCCCCAGATACGCGCGCAACGTCTCGCGGCCGCCGGCTTCCTGCCCGCTGCGCTCGACTTTCGCCAGGTCGGGGCGCTCCGGCGTTTGCGCGAGATCGAGCACGATCTGCTCCGACAATTTCGCGATCCGCTCCAGCCCTTCGTAGTTGATTTTGTCCGCCGTGTCCGTCGGCCGGTGATAATCTTCATGCGCGCCCGTGAAGAAATTGAGGACCGGCACACTCTTCGTGTAGAAGCTGGTCACGTCGGTGGGCAGATAGGGATCGTCCTGCAACGTCAGGCTGAATCCGGCCGCGACGTTTCGTTTTTCGATCAACTTCCGCCAGGCGTGCGACGAACCAACGCCCTGCAACGTCAGCTTGTTGTCGCGCAACCGCCCGACCATGTCCGCGTTCACGTAGGCCACGATCTTGTTCAACGGCACCGGCGGCTTTTCGCAGAACGCCACCGACCCGATGATGCCGATTTCTTCCCCCGACCACGCCGCGAAAATGACGCCGCGCCGGAATTTTTCCGGATGTTCCCCGCGCTCCTTCGCCAGCGCTCCCGCCAGCTCCATCATCCAGGCCGTGCCCGACGCGTTATCGTCCGCGCCGGGATGGATTTTGTCTTCCTCGCCCGCGCGCCCCAACGAACTCGTCCCGCCGTGGCCGAGATGATCGTAGTGCGCGCCCACCACCACGTATTCATCGCTGCCTTCCGCCGGGGAAAGATAACCGACCACGTCGGAATCGGTTTGCTTGAGGTGCTCGATGCCGCACGCGAGCTTCACTTTCACTTTCGGCAACACGAAGCCGCCTTCAGCGTGGGGGTTCTCCTGGTCGAGCGCCGTCTGCAGGTCTTTGAGTTTCTTGCCGCTCGGCGCCAGGAGCGAGTCGGCCGCGCTTCCACTGATCGATGCCGCGATGATTCCGCTGCCGGCATTGGTGTTGTCGTTATTGAGCGTGAGCAGTTCGCCGGCGTTCGGGGAGTTCGGCCCCGTCACCACGAGGATTCCTTTCGCGCCGCGCTCGCGCGCCAGCATCGCCTTGTAGCGCAGGCCGGAATAGCGATTCAGTTGCGCCCGCCGCGCCGTGTCGACTCCTTCCGGCACGTAACGAAAGACCAGGACGATTTTGTCTTTCACATCGAGGCCCGCGTAGGAATCGTAGCGCGCGCCGGCGTCGCCGGGAACGACGAGGCCGTAGCCGGCGAAAACCACTTCGCCTTTCGATTCGCCGTTCTCTGTGAAACCGAGCGGACGAAAATCTGCGTCCAGTTTCGCGCGCGCCGGCGCTGCGTCGCCCGTCGAAATTTCGAGCGCCGTCTCGTTTTCCCGCACCCGTTCGCCCGCATTGAACTGGAACGGCAGTGCATAATTTTCCGCGAACGACTTAAGGCCGTTGCCACGAAAATAATCCGCGAGCCACTTCGCGGTTTCTCGCGCCCCCGCGCTCCCGGTCATCCGGCCGTCGCGCTTCTCATCCGCGAGCCATTCAATTTCCTTCCGCAAATCGCCCGCCGTGATCTCGGCGCTGTAGCCCGGGTCGGCGACCCCGGCCCCCGGCGGACAACCCGTCGCTGCCACGCTCCCGCGCGCCACCGCCAGGCCAACAAGGACGATGCGCAACAACCGGCTCCACCCCCTCACCCCGAAACCGCCTTTCCACGCCCTCGTTCCCAAACTCTGTTTGGGAACGCACTTGTCTTCGAAACTCCGTTTCGCCGTTGTGGCAACAGACTTGAGGAGCGAGGAGGTGGAGAACGATGAGACCGCGCGCGGCATCGAACGACGCTCTTACTTTCTTTCCGCCGCGCGCGCGAGCAAAAGGCGCACGGTCTCATCGCTGAGCTGGGCGAAGTCGTCGTAGAATTGGCCGACGCCCCGAAACCAGTCGGGTGCAAACAGGATCACGGTCTCGTCGGCCACCCGGTTGATTTCAGCCAGCGTCTCCGGCGGGCAAACCGGCACCGCCACCACGATCTTCGCCGGATCTTTGTGCCGCAGCGCGGCGATCGCCGCCAGCATGGTAGCGCCGGTGGCGAGACCATCGTCGACCAGGATCACGATGCGGCCGTCCAATTCCGGAGGCGTTCGGCCCTGCCGATAATCGCGCTCGCGCCGTTCCACTTCCCGCGTTTCCAGCGCGGTGACGTCGGCGACCCGCGCCGCCGCGGCCGGCATCGCGCGCAGCACGTCTTCGTTGAGAACGCGCACGCCACCCGACGCGATCGCGCCCATCGCGAGCTCGCGTTGGCCCGGCACGCCGAGCTTGCGCACCACGAAAACATCGAGCGGCCACCCGAGCTCGGCCGCGATCTCATAGCCGACCGGCACGCCGCCGCGTGGCAACGCGAGCACGATCGCATTTGGGGCGCGGTCGTAAGCGCGGAGGCGTTCGGCGAGCAGCCGGCCCGCCTCGTTCCGGTCGCGGAAGGTGGTGCGCATGGTCTGGTAAAACTTCGGACGAGCTGCGCGGAAAAGCGAATTTGCCGTATAGGTCTTATGGGTCCCATGAACGAGGAACACGCCTGTTGTCACCACGAGCGCCCGGCTTCTAGCCCGGCTGCTCCTGGCTCGCTCTACACCTGCCCGATGCATCCCGAGATCGAACGGGACGCGCCCGGCGATTGCCCGATCTGCGGAATGGCTCTCGAGCCGAAAACCATTTCCGCTGCCAGCCCGGAGGACGATTCGGAATTAACCGACATGACGCGGCGTCTCTGGATCGGCGCGGCGCTCACTCTCCCAGTTTTCGTGCTCGCCATGTCGCATCTGGTCCCGAACGCGCCGCCGTGGATGGCCGGGAACGCCTCGCGCTGGATCCAGTTTGCGCTGAGCACGCCGGTCGTTCTGTGGGCGGGCTGGCCTTTCTTCGTGCGCGGCGCGCGCTCGTTGCTCACCCGGCATCTCAACATGTTTACGCTCATCGCGATCGGAGTCGGCGTCGCCTGGGCTTACAGTTCGGTCGCGCTCTTCTTTCCCGATCTGTTCCCGCCGGCGCTGGCCCACCACGAGAAGCCCGGCCTTTACTTCGAAGCCGCGGCCATGATCACCGTCCTGGTTTTGGTCGGCCAGGTCCTGGAATTACGCGCCCGCCGCCGCACCGGCAGCGCCATTCGCAGTCTGCTCGATCTCACGCCGCCGACGGCGCATCTCCTTCGCGATGGCAAGGAACACGATGTTGCGCTGGCCGAGGTGAAAACCGGCGATCGTCTCCGGGTTCGTCCCGGTGAAAAAATTCCGGTCGACGGCAGTTTCGTGGAAGGCCGCTCGAGCGTGAACGAATCGATGATCACCGGCGAATCGCTGCCCGTCGAGAAGGCGCCGGGCGAAAAAGTGATCGGGGGCACCTTGAACAACACCGGCAGCTTTGTGATGACGGCGGAGCGCGTCGGCCACGAGACGGTGCTCGCCCAAATCGTGCAGATGGTTTCCGACGCGCAACGCAGCCGCGCGCCGATCCAGCGGCTCGCGGACACGGTCGCCGGCTATTTCGTGCCGGCGGTTTTGCTGGCGGCGCTGATTACTTTCATCGCCTGGATCATGCTCGGGCCGGAACCGCGGCTCGCCCACGGCATCATCAACGCTGTCGCCGTCCTGATCATCGCGTGTCCGTGCGCGCTCGGTTTGGCCACGCCGATGTCGATCATGGTCGGCGTCGGCCGCGGCGCGCATGCCGGGGTGCTGGTGAAAAATGCGGGCGCGATTGAGACGATGGAGAGGGTGACGACACTCGTCATCGACAAGACTGGGACGCTGACCGAAGGCAGGCCGCGCGTGACGAAAGTCGTGCCGGCCGGCGGGTTCTCGGAAAATGAATTGCTCGCCGCGGCGGCGTCGGTCGAGCAGCAGAGCGAACATCCGCTGGCTTCGGCCGTCGTCGCCGCGGCGCGCGAAAAAGATCTGGCGCTCGGAAAGGTCGAAGGTTTTTCGTCGATCACCGGCAGCGGCGTTAGCGCGGCGAGCGACGGCGTGGAGGTCGTCGTGGGTCAACCAGCGTTCCTTCGCGCTCGCGGTATCGCGGAGTTCAACGATCTCGAAGAACAGGCGCGCGTTCTCCAGGCGGCCGGAGGGACGGTGATCTTCGTGGCGATCGCAAACCGCGCCGCAGGGATGATCGCGGTCGCCGATCCGGTCAAGTCCTCGAGCGCCGATGCGATCCGCGAATTGCGCCGGCTCGGATTGAAACTGGTCATGCTTACCGGCGACAACGAGACCACCGCGCGCGCCGTCGCCGCCAGGTTGGGGATCGATGAAGTCGAGGCGGGCGTCGCTCCCCGCGAAAAACAGGCGCGGGTGGAAGCGTTGCGGGCCACGGGAGCCGTTGTCGCGATGGCCGGCGACGGAATCAACGACGCGCCCGCTCTGGCCGCGGCCGATGTCGGGATCGCGATGGGAACCGGCACCGACGTGGCGATGGAAAGCGCCGGCATCACCCTCGTGAAAGGAAATCTTCAGGGCATCGTCCAGGCGATTCGATTGAGCCGCGCCGTCATGCGCAACATCCGCCAGAATCTTTTCTTTGCGTTCGTCTACAACGCGCTCGGAATCCCGATCGCGGCTGGTTTGTTCTATCCGTTTTTCGGATTGCTCCTCAGCCCGGTTATTGCAGGCGCGGCCATGAGCCTGAGCTCGGTGTCGGTAATCGGAAACGCCTTGCGGTTGCAACGTGTCCGGCTCTAGGTGGATCGAGCGCTCCGCCGCTCGATAGATTAAGACCGTCATCGCCCGACGGAGCGGCCGATCCACCATGGTTCTCTTTCTCATCTGCGCTTTCTCGTTGCTGGCCGGCTTCATCGATTCGGTCGTGGGCGGTGGCGGGCTCATCCAATTGCCGGCCATGCTGATCCTGTTTCCCCACCTCCCGATCGCCACGATCCTCGGGACGAACAAATTCGCGTCGTGCGCCGGAACGACGATCGCCGTCCAGCGCTACTCGCGTCATGTCGCTTTCGATTGGCCCACGATTCTGCCCGCGGCGATCGCCGCTTTCGTTTTCGCCTTCATCGGCTCGCGCATCGTTTCGCTCCTCAATACCGCGTTCCTGCGCCCGATCGTTCTCGCGTTGCTCCTCGTCGTCGCGATCTATGTCTTCTTCGTCAAAGACCTCGGGATCATCCACGCGCCAAAGCATCCGCCGAAGAAGGCGCAATTGCTCGGCATCCTGGTCGGCGCCGGCCTCGGATTTTACGACGGGTTCTTCGGTCCTGGCACCGGCAGCTTCCTCATCTTCCTTTTCGTCGGCGTGTTCGGGTTCGATTTCCTGTCGGCCTCCGCTTCCGCGAAGGTAATCAATCTCGCCACCAACATCGCGTCGGTCCTCTACTTCGGGTGGACCGGGCACATCATCTATGGGTACGCGATCCCGATGGCGCTCTGCAGCGTTCTCGGCGCCGCCCTTGGGACCCGGGTCGCGATCGCGAAAGGCAGCCGGTTCGTCCGGATTTTTTTCCTCGTCATCGTCGGCGCGCTCATCGCGAAACTCGCGCAATCGATCTTTGCGCCGTAAGTTTAGAACGTGATCCGCCTGGCAGTTTTCCTGGTGATGACATCGGCGTTTTCGGCCTCGGCCGGCGAAATTGTGTTCGAAAGCAAACCGGCGCGGACCCATCTCATCGAGCTTTATACCTCGGAAGGCTGCAGCAGTTGCCTGCCCGCGGAGGAATGGATGAGCGGCCTGAAGAACCAGCCGCGGCTCTGGCAGGACATCGTGCCGGTCGCGTTTCACGTCGATTACTGGGACCACCTCGGCTGGCGTGATCCGTTTGCGGCCAGGAAATGGACCGAGCGCCAGGCCGATTATTCCGTGCGCTGGAAAAAGGAAAGCGTCTACACGCCGGCCTTCGTGCTCGACGGGAACGAATGGCACTACGGGCCGCTTCCTCCCGCCGCGACGGATTCGGCGGGCGTGCTGAGGGTCGTTGTGAATGGCGACCGCGTGTCCGCAAACTTCAAACCCGCGGACAAGAACGCGCACCGCTACGATATTCATCTGGCGCAGCTCGGGTTCGCCCTGGCTGCCGATGTAACCGCCGGCGAAAATACCGGGCGGAAGATGAACCACGACTTTGTTGTCCTTGGCCTAACGACCGAAGCGATGAAAGCCGGAGTCAAAGAACTGCGCCTGACCGCGCCTGCCATCAAATCGAACAGCGACGCGCGGACCGCGCTGGCCGCCTGGGTTACCGAAGCCGGAAAGATCGAGCCGATCCAGGCAGTGGGCGGCTGGGTTCAGTAAAGGGAACAGAATTATGAGCGAGAAAATCGAGAAGACCGAAGAGGAATGGAAGAAGACGCTGACGCCGGAGCAGTATCATGTCCTGCGCGAGAAAGGGACGGAGCGCCCTTTCACCGGCGAATACGCGGACACGCATGATCCCGGCACTTATCGCTGCGCGGGCTGCGGCAATCCGCTTTTCGACGCGGAAACAAAGTACGAATCAGGCAGCGGCTGGCCAAGTTTCTACAAGCCGATCGCGAAAGACGCGGTGGCAACGGAGTCCGACCGGAAATTTGGCATGACGCGGACCGAAGTGTTGTGCGCGAAATGCGGCGGCCATCTCGGCCACGTGTTTCCGGATGGGCCTGAGCCGACCGGGGAACGTTACTGCATGAATTCCGCGGCGTTGAAGCTGGAGAAACTGTAGCGTCGTCCTGTGGGCGACGTGAATGTCCGGTAACGATCGCTCTCAAGCGTCCCACAGGGACGCTCCTACATCGGCTCGGGGCGGGCGTGGCGCGGCTGATAGACGCCGAGCTTGCCGCCGCCGGGCAGCGCGAGATGGGTGAGCACGCCCCAGCCCATGTCCTGCATTTCGCCGCACTCGACGTTCTTCGTTTTCATCTCGGCCACGAACGCGTTCACGTCGTCGCACATCAGGTAAAACTCGTGTTGATCGTTCTGTTCGCCCGGATGAACCGCTACTTCGGCCGGCGGCAGCCCAAAGATGAGCCAACCGTGCCCGACATCGACGTGCGTCAGCTTCAGGACGTCGCGCAGAAAATTGCGGTCGGCTTCGGAATCTTTGCTGTAAATGATGGAATGAGCGCCGGTAATCATGCCGGAAGCTTATTGATAGGGCGAGACTCAGTCGAGCCTGTAGCCGTGCCGGACGGAAGAACACGCGCACCCCGGCGCTTCGCACAGCGAAGCGGCTACAGAGGATCGCTACGCGCTACGAATCGGCCTTCGAATTCGGCTGCTTTTTCGCCCGCTTCAAGCACGTTGACCCGCAGTGTGATCTTCGCTTTCCGCTTTGATGCGAATTCGGCGCGGAACGTTGCCAGCACGTCCGTGCCCGGCCGCAGACAAACCGCCCGAATCGTCTCGCGCACCGGCCGCAGAAACCGAATCGAGCTTTCCGCGACGATGACGTGCGCGGCGGCGTCGTTCAGCTCGACCCAGAGAAATCCGTAAGCGGCCAGCGTCGCCACCGCGTTGATGCTTCCGCCGAACGCCGTCCGAAGATGGTTCGAGTTCAACGCCACGGGCGCTTCGACGACGAAGCCGTTCTGGTCGCTCGCGACCACCCGCAACCCCATCGTGCGCGTGATCGGGATCTGCTCGTGGAGAAAAATTTCCGCAGCCCGCAACCGATTGTTCACGCGCCAATGTTGAGCGCTGCGAGCGCTTGTCGACTCCGAAGAATCAGGAGCGAACGACGGGAACGGCCTGACGTTTTGGCGTCGTCCGCCGGCTGAGCCGTCGTTGCAGACCCACGGCGACCAGAAACAAGCCGACGCAGAGGGCGGGGTTGATTTCGGGGACGGCTGCGAGGCCGCCCGCGGTCATGGGATTACTCAACACTCCGAGTTGCGACCAGGTCAGCGAGCTGTTGACGCTGCCGGCCACGCCGTTGAGATCCTGGTTCAAGCTATTCGCCTGCGTGGCGGTCGCGATGACATAGGTGAGGGTGGAATTCTGATCGAACGTGATGCCAGCCGCAGCGAGCTGGGCGACAACGTCCGTGAAGGGGATCGCGAATCCGAGAAAATAATCAGTCTGTCCACCGCCATCGAGATCGGTCGCGGTGCCGACGCTGGGATCGATCGTCGTTGTCACGAGCGACCAGGAGTAATTCGAAGCGGTCGGCGCGTAACTGGACAAGGGATTGGCGACCATGCTCGTGGTGCTGGGGCTGACGTTCGCGCCGGTGCCGGGATTCCAGATGCCGACGGTATCGGCCGAGCCGGAATTGTTCACGCCGAGGAAAAGATCGAGCTTCCCGTCGCTGTTCGCATCAATGCCAACGAAAAGGGCGGTCTTGAAGCCGGATGGATTCGTGTCCGCGCCGAGGCGGATGCGGAAGCCGAGCGTTCCGTCAGTGAGGGATGGAGTTCCTCCGTCGCCGAACATCGTGTAGACGGAAGGATGCGCGGCATTCCCGACGATGTCCCCCTCGGGCGAGCCGGTCTGTTGGTCGTTCGATGGATCCGGATTGTTGTTCGAGTATTGGATTGGCGTCCACGCAGTCGTTGGAGCGTTCAGATCAACGACGGTTGCCCTGGCTGGAATCGCTGCGGCCGCTACGGCCACCGCCACGATGAGAGCCTTGAAGGCCGGCCGGAAAACGAAAATGGGTTGCTGCACCGCTCCCGGCTATAGCAATGGCAATGCCGTCCAACGAAATTAGCCTGCGAAACTATGGGAAGCGCCTCTACCTGGCTGATTCTTTCAGCAATCGTTCCAGCTCCTCTTTCCACAACGCGGCGATCGTGTGGCTCCCGTGACCGCGCGTCCTTTCGCTTAGCGGAATGACCACGGCCCGGCCCTTGGCGACGCGTTTGATTTCGCGCTCGAGAATTCCCAGCTCGGGCGGATTGATCAGGTCGTCCGCGGAATTGATCGCGAGCAGCGGCGCGCGAATTTTTTCGAGACCCGGGCCGGGATCGTAATCGTGCGACGCCTCGAGCGCGTAGAGCATGTCGTTCGCGTCGGCCGTCTTTAGATAATCGGTCACGAATTTATCCAGCGCTTCGTCGGTCTTCGTGAGCGTCCCGGTCTCCTTCTGGCGCAAGACGGGGTTGCTGCTCATCAGCCACAGCATCTGGGCCGCGGTGCGCAGACTTTGCGGCTGCGCCGAATAATCGCCGCCTTTCCAATCCGGATCGTTCCGAATCGCGTCGATCACCATCCGGCGCCAGGCGCGGTTCCGCCCCGAGATTTGCGCCGGCAAACTCGCCAGCGGCATGAGCGCGTCCATGAAATCGGGATGGGCCGAGCCCCAGAGCCAGGTATGCATTCCACCCATCGAAGTCCCCATTACGAGCCGCGCGTGATTCACCCCCAGGCCGTCGGTGAGGAGGCGAAACTGCGCCTCGACCATGTCGACGTAGCCGTAACGCGGGAACTTCGCGTGCATCCCGTCGCTTGGTTTGGCCGATTTCCCGTGGCCGATTCCATCCGGCAGGACGATGAAAAACTTCGCGGCATCGAGCGGCTGGCCCGCGCCGAACAGTTCGCCCGCGAACTCCGGCCGGAGGAATTGCGCGCCGCTGCCCGTCGTCCCGTGCGTGATCAGGACCGCGTTTTGCACCACGCCTTTCTCGTCCTTCATCGGCTTCCCGATCGTCTGGTAATGGATTTTCAGCGTCGGCAGCGTTTCGCCGGACGTAAATTTGAAGTCGTGGATGACGTAGTAGCCTTCGGTCGGCGCCGGATACTCGGCGGCGCGCAAAATCGGCGCGCAAAACAAAGTCAGGGCGAGAAAACGGAACAGCGCGTTCATGACTTTGAGCGTAGCGGCAAACTGCGGAGCGCGCACGCGCGCACGCGTGCGCCGTGTCGCTCCAACTATTGGATCGCGAATAATCCAGCGATGCCGATCACGTACAGAACCAGCACCACAAAAGAATCGATCCCCATGCGCGCGATCTGGCGATGCGGCCGGAAGATCAGTCCGTAAATGTAAACCGCCGTCAGCAACATCCCGAGCGCCGTGAGATACATGTCCGCCTTGCTCGCCTGCGGCAGGACCGCTTTCCCCGAGATGAGCGTCGCGAGAAGAAAGATGACCGGCAGAAACGCGTTCCCGCCAAAGATGTCGCTGACGGCGAGCTTGTAATCGCCCAGCTTCACCGCCTCGAACCCGGTCGAGATTTCCGGTAACGCCGTGACCGCCGCGAGGATCGTCGCGCCGAAAATAATTCCACTCATCCCGAGGTGCTTCGCGATTCCCTCGCTCGTTTGCTGCAGGACAACGCCCGCTCCCAATGTCGCCGCCGCCGCCACCAGGAACACGATGACCGCCGCGCTCGTGCTCGATTTTGCTTCCGCGGATTTCTCTTTTTTTTGCCGGGAAGTCCGGCGCGGTTGTCCACCGGGCGCGTCGCCATGGCCTTGCCACGGCAATTTCCCGCGCGCTTTTCCAATCAGATACAAACCGGCCACCCACGCGCCGCAGATCAGCACGCCATCCGGCGTTATTCCCTTCCAGACGAGCGTCTCGGGAAATTGATGCCCCATAAAAGTGAGCGTGAGCATCACGATCACGAGGAGCGCTTCCAGGACGAGATCGAGCGAAGCGGCGTGGCCGATCAACGGCATCCGTTTCCCGGCGGCGAACACATCCAGCAGCACTAGCACCACGGTCTGGATCGCGATACCGCCCAGGATATTTCCGGTCGCGAGCCCGAGCTCATTTCGCATGGCGCCGCTCGCCGTGATCGCGATCTCCGGCAGGTTGGTGACGACGGCGAGCAGGATCGCGCCGCCCAGCGCTTCCCCGAGCCCGAACCGGGACGAAAGCAGGTCGGTGGTTTTGGAAACATAAACGCCCGCAATCCAGACGATCGCCGCGGCCCCCGCGAAGATGAGCGACAGGAGCGGCAACGACATCGGCGCGTTTACCAACCGACGGTCGCGTTGCCCGCGGCGTCGGTCGCGACTTTGCGGCCGAGCACGCGCAAATAGGTCTGATTATTCTCCGGATCTGTTTCGACCCGGCCGTAGAGGGTCAGCTCGGTCATGGACGTGGAGTCCGAAGGGATCGTCTGGAATGCGGGGACGTCTTTTTTCTCGAGAAAGACGCGGAGGGACGAGAAACCCTTCTTCGCTTTCGCGTCGTTCTGCCAGAGAGCGGCCTCGTACCAGTTCGGCTTGAGATGGCGGAGTTTCTCGCTTCGATAATGGAAGCGCACCGCCACGATGTGCCCGAGGAGCGACGGTTCCTGCTGCACGAGCGCGTGCACGTCGTAGGTCTGGACGTTCTTTAACGCGGCGACGTCGAAGCGTTGCCCGGCGAGCGCGTTGCCGGCGCAAATTAACGCGCAGATCGCTACCGCCGTTCTTTTCATATCGTGGTCGATCCCTCCCCGATTTCCTTTTCGGCTTTGGTCGCTGCGATCACTTTGTTGGAGAGCGTCTGGATTTTGTCGAGCCGATCGCCCAGGAGCGAACGCAGTTCATCGGCGTTCAGCGAAGCGCCGTCCGCCGGCGGAGTGGAGAGAAGGCGGATCGCTTCGTACGCCTTGTCGTTCAGTTCCGCGATGGCGCGATCGACCTGCCCCTGGCCGGTCATCGCGCCCGCGATCACTTCGGTAATTCGATCCAGGCTCACGGTGCAGCCGGCGAGGTCGTCCCCGTAAATGATGCGCAAAATTTCTTCGGCCGCGGCGCGTGCCGCCTTCTGGGTCGGATGATCGGAATCCATATTACTCGTAACGCAGCGCCACCATCGGGTTCACCCGGATCGCGCGCAATGCCGGGAGCAGACATGCTATCAGCGCGATCGCCATCATGAGCGCGGCCACTTCCAAATACGTCGCTGGATTCGCCGCGCTCACGCCAAAGAACAAGCTCGCCAGGTAACGGCTGAGCGCGATTCCCGCGCCGACGCCGATGACAATTCCGAGCAGGACGAGGCGAACGCCTTCGCTCACCACCATGCGCAGGACGTCCTTGCTTTGCGCGCCGAGCGCCATCCGGATCCCGATTTCCTGCGTTCGTTGCCCGACCAGGGAGGCGAGCACGCCGAACAATCCGATCGACGCCAGGACGAGGGCCAGCCCGGCAAATACGCTCATCACGAACGACTGAAACCGCCGCTGGCTCGTGTCCTCATCAAGGATTTGTTCCATCGTTCGCACTTCGTAGACCGGCATATTCCTGTCCACCGACCAGACCTGGCTTTTCACGGCGGTGATGAGCGCTTCCGGATCGCCGGCCGCGCGCACCGCGAGAGTGAGCTGGGTAAAATCGACCATCGGCTTGGTAATCTCCGGGCGGGTCTTGCTCTCGAGCCCTTCCTGGTGCGTATCGGCAACCACCCCGATGACGGTCGAGACGACGACGGGCGAATCCGGTTTCGACGGCACGTTGCGCAAATGCTGGCCCACCGCCTCCTCGTTAGGCCAAAGCCGTTTCGCCAAAGTCTGGTTCATCACCAGCACGGGAGCTTTCGTCTGGAGTTCTTCCGCCGTGAAATTGCGGCCGGCGATCAACCGGATGCCGACCGTGTCAAAATAGCCGGCGGAAAAAATGCCGCGCATGTCCGCGGTCGGTTCGCTGCCGCGGGCGGGCGGCGGCTGGCCTTCCAAAAGGAAACGGGTCAGGCGAATCCTGGTCAGCGGCAGGCCGTCGGAAAAACTGACGCTCTTCACTCCGCTCATCGCCGAAACTTTTTCTTCCACCTGGCGGCAGAACGCCGCGATCTGGGCCTCGCCCGCGTAGCGCGATGCCGGCATGCTGAACTTCATCGTGAGCAGATGATCGGCGCGAAAGCCCGGGTCCACGCTCAGGACCGCAAGCATGCTTTTCACCATGAAGCCTGCGCCGACCAGGAGCACGCAGGCTAGCGCGACTTCCGCGACGACCAGCGCCCGCCGCATCCGGCTCGACCCCGAACCGGCGTGGGCGCCCCGCGTCTGGTTCAGGAAAGTGTTCACGTCCGCGCGCGCCGCCTGGAGCGCGGGAACGATTCCGAAAAACACACCGGCAACGATCGAGATGCCGATCGTGAAAAGAAGAACCGTCACGTTGAGCTGAATGTCGTCCGGCCGCGTGATCCCCGCCGGTTGCAGGGCCACCAGCGCTTTGATTCCGAAATGCGCCAGCGCCAGGCCAAGCACCGCGCCGATGCCGCTGAGCAACAGGCTTTCCACCAGAAGTTGCGAAACGAGCCGGCTGCTGCCCGCGCCCAACGCTTTCCGGATCGCCATTTCTTTTTGGCGCGCGCTGGCCCGGGTCAGCATGAGGTTGGCAATGTTCGCGCAGGCGATGAGCAAGACGAAGCCGACCGCGCCGAGCATGACGAGAAGGTTGCGGCGCAAATCCTGGCCGAGATTTTCGACCGCGACCGGAAACACGTTCACGCCGAATCCGGCGCTCTGGGTCGGGTCCTGTTCCGCGAGACGTTTCGCGATCCCATCCATTTCCGCGCGGGCCTGGGCGAGGGTGACGCCGTCGCGCAGCCGGCCGTAGACCTGCATTTTGCGGCGCCTCAATTCCACTGGATTTTGGGTCGCGGTCTCATCGTAGGGCAACCACAGCTTGGGCGAATACTGATTTTGACCTTCGCGCGCGGCCGGAAGATGAAAATCCGGCGGCAGCACGCCGACGATCGTGTAGACGAGATCGTTGAGCGTGAGGGTCTGACCGAGGACGTTCCCCTGGCCGCCAAAGTGGCTCCGGAAAAATGCGTCGGTCAAAACTACGACATGAGTTTTCGAGGGATCGGTCGCGGCCGATTCGAAGGTGGCGCCAACCGCCGGCTTCACGCCGAAAAGAGCGAAGACGTTCGCCGATGCGCGGGCGCCTTCGATCCGTTCCGGCTCCGGGCCGCTGGTCAGGTTAAGGCTTGCCTCTTCGAATCCGGCGATCGCTTCGAACTGGGTGGCCTGCCGCTGCCACTCGAGAAAGGTCATGTAAGCCGCCGGAAGCCGTTCGCCGATCGAACCGCCGAGCGCCGGGTTTTTTTCCCAGATCATCACGACCCGCTCTGGGTCGCGCATTGGCAGCGAGCGCAACAGCACCGCGTCGACCACGCTGAAGACCGCCGCGTTCGCTCCGATGCCCAGCGCGAGCACCGCGATCGTCGTGATCGCGAACCCCGGCGACTTTCGCAACATGCGAAGCCCGAAGCGCAGGTCGGCGAGAAAATTTTTCATCTAGAGCAACAATGTTCTTAAGCGGCGAAGCACGGCAAGCCCCAAGGAGCGGCGGTTTACAAACCGCCGTTCTTCCTTCCCGCGGCGACGGAGCGCCGCCGGCGGTTTGTGAACCGCCGTTCCTTGGTGTCGTGCACCTGGCCGTAGCGCTTGTTCTGCGCCGTCATCTTGATGAAATAGCGCAGCCGGCTTTCGAAAATATCCTGGCGGTGGCGCGAGGCGTCGAGCCAGCCGACCCGGACGCGCTGGTACCATTTCGGGAAGCGCTGGAAGTTTTTCCACGACTGCGGATCGCGCTTCAGGGCGGCGACGATGTCCGGCGCCAGAGCGAACTTCTCGGCCATCCGGTCGCGGATTTTTTCCAGGCCGGCGGGCGTCATCAACCCGGCGCGGATCATTCTTCGGACGCGTTCCTTGTTCGTCTCCGAAAGCTGGCTCTTGCTGCTGCGGCGCGGACTAAAGCGTTGCGCGAAATAATTTTCGTCGATCGATTTCATCGTGCCGTCGATCCAGCCGAAACAGAGCGCTTCCTCGACCGCGTCGCTGTAATCTACCCGGCCGCGGCCGCTCTTTTTCTTCGCGTAAACCAGCCAGATCTCCTTTTTCCGGGCGTGATTTTTTTCGAGCCACGCGCGCCATGCTTTTCGCGTCGTGACCCGCAACTTCTGGCCGATCTCCATTGTTATTATCTCGCCGCATCCAACCGGCAGAGCGCAAGCGAATTTAGAAAGTGGTGCACGACGACGATCCCGAGGCGATCGACCCAGCCGAGCTGATCGCGATCGATCCAACCGGCGGGCTGGACGATCTCCTGATTTTCGGCAGCCCGGAAACGCGCCGCCGTTTTCTCAAACAGGTCGGCGGAACAGGCGTCGCCGTGAGTCTCGGACCGACGTTCCTGGGAATGGCGTCGGTTGAAGCGGCGGAGAACGCGCCGGCGACCACGACGATTTCGAAAACGAAGGTCCAGCTCAAGATCAACGGCCAGGAGCACACGCTCGAGATCGATCCGCGCACGACCCTGCTCGATGCGCTGCGCGAACATTTGCAGCTAACAGGATCGAAGAAAGGCTGCGACCACGGCCAATGCGGCGCCTGCACCGTGCTCGTGAACGGCCGGCGAATTAATTCGTGCCTGAGCCTCGCGCTCGTGCACGAAGGCGACGACATCACGACGATCGAAGCCCTCGCGAACGGCGACCAATTGCACCCGGTCCAGGCCGCGTTCCTCGAGCACGATGGTTTTCAATGCGGCTACTGCACGCCCGGACAAATCTGCTCCGCGGTCGCCTGCATCAAGGAAGGCCACGCGAAGACGGACGCGGACATTCGCGAATGGATGAGCGGCAACCTTTGCCGGTGCGGCGCGTATCCGAACATCGTGGCCGCCGTCAGGGAAGCGGCGGGGAAAGCGACATGAACCCGTTCGTTTATTCGCGCGCGAACGACGCCGGCGCTGCGGTGATGGCGATTGCCGCCAAACCGAACACGAAGTTCCTCGGCGGTGGAACGAACCTGATCGACCTGATGAAGATGGGCGTGGAGACGCCGGCGCAGTTGGTCGACATCAACCGCCTGCCGATGGCGCAGATCGAGGAATTGCCGGACGGCAAAGGCGTGCGAATCGGCGCGCTGGTCCGCAACTCGGACCTGGCCGAGCACGCGCTAATCAAGGAACGCTACCCCGTGCTGAGCCAGGCGTTGCTGGCGGGCGCGAGCCCGCAATTGCGAAACATGGCGACGGTCGGCGGCAACCTGATGCAGCGGACGCGCTGCTATTATTTTTACGACCCAGCGTTTCCGCAATGCAACAAGCGGAATCCTGGAAGCGGTTGCGGCGCGTTGAAAGGCTACAATCGAATCCACGCCATTCTCGGCCAGAGCGACCAGTGCATCGCGACCAACCCGAGCGACATGAATGTGGCGCTGGCGGCGCTGGAAGCGGTGGTGCGCGTGCAGGGACCAAAAGGCGAACGCGAGATTCCGTTCGCCGATTTCCACCGGTTGCCCGGGACCACGCCGAACGTCGACACGAATTTGCGCGAGGACGAACTGATTACGGCGGTCGATCTGCCGGCGAATCCGTTCGCGCCGCGTTCGCATTATTTGAAGCTGCGCGACCGCGCCAGTTACGCGTTCGCGATCGTGAGTGTGGCGGCGGCATTGGAGATCGATGCCGGGAACAGGATCACGGCGGTGCGAATCGCGCTGGGTGGCGTGGCGCACAAGCCGTGGCGGGCGATGAACGCGGAGCAGCAGCTCGTCGGTCAAACCGCGGACGAGAAAACCTTTCGGGCCGCGGCGGAGGCGGAGCTGGCCGCCGCCAAAGCTTACGCCCATAACCAATTCAAGATCGAGCTGGCGAAGCGCAGCATGGTGCGCGCACTCCGGACTGCAGCGGGGATGACGTCATGAGTGCGGCAACCATCGGACCAGCGCGAAGCCGGGTCGACGGCCGGTTGAAAGTCACCGGCGCGGCGAAGTATTCCGTCGAGTTCGACGCGCCGAAGTGCGCTTACGGCTGGACGGTCGAAAGCAACATTGCCCGCGGAAAAATCACGGCGATCGATACCAGGGCAGCGCAGGCCATCCCCGGTGTGCTCGCGGTTTTGACTCACCTGAACACGCCGAAGTTTCATAGCGCGCCGAAGAAAGAGGAGCGCGGGACTTCGAATGGGATCCGGAACGAAGAGCGCTTTCCGTTCAGCGACGACGGCGTGCATTACGCCGGCCAGTACGTTGCGCTGGTGGTGGCCGAAACGATCGAGCTGGCGCGCCACGCTGCTTCGCTCGTGAAGGTGACTTACGCGCCCGAGGATCCGGTGCTCACGATGGAAGCCGCCGCGAAAAAAGCCGAGCAACCGAAGAAGAACAACGAGACCCCGGTCCAGATCAAAAAGGGCGACGTCGATGCGCCGTTGAAGGACGGCAGTCTGGTCAGGATCGAGCAGACCTACATCACGCCGACCGAGACGCATAACCCGATCGAGATGTCGGGAACGATCGCGCATTGGGAAAGCGACAAAAAGCTGACGCTCTACGACGCGACCCAGTTCGTGAAGGGCGTGCAGAATATCGTCGCGCGTTCGTTCGAGCTCGAGCGCGAGAACGTCCGCATCATCTGTCCGTTTGTCGGCGGCGCGTTTGGCTGCAAGGGCGCGGTCTGGCCGCACGTCCTCCTCGCGGCGATGGCGGCGAAAGTTGCCGGGGTCCCAGTCAAACTGCACGTCCCCCGCCGTAACATGTTTGTCGGCACGGGACACCGGACGCCGACTCGGCAAACTCTTTCGCTGGCGGCGACGCGCGACGGAAAACTCCAGGCGATGAAACACGTCAGCGAGACGCTCACGTCGCCGGTCGGGGAATTCACCGAATCTTGCGGGTCGCGCTCGACGGGAATCATGTACGACAGTCCCGCGATTCGGGTCGAGGAAACGGTTTATCCCGTGAACGTCTCCACGCCGACGTTCATGCGGGCGCCGGGAGAATGCCCCGGCAGCTACGCGCTGGAATGCGCGCTCGACGAACTGGCCATCGCCTTGAAGATGGACCCGGTCGCGTTGCGGCTGGCGAACCACGCGGATAAACATCCGACGAAAGACCTTCCTTTCAGCGCGAAGCATCTGAAGGAGGCGTATCAGCTCGGCGCCGAGAAATTCGGCTGGGCGAAACGCAACCCCGAGCCGCGCTCGATGAAAGACGGCGATCTCCTGGTCGGCTGGGGAATGGCGACCGCGACTTATCCGGCGCACAAGATGACCGCCGCGGCGAAAATAATTTTCCGCGCGGACAACACCGCGACGGTGCAGTGCGCGACGCACGACCTGGGGACCGGCGCTTACACGGCGTTCACCCAGATTTCATCCGAGCAGATAGGGATCCCGTTCGAGAATGTCACCTTCGAGCTCGGCAAATCCGACTTTCCGTTTGGGCCGGTCGCGGGCGGTTCCAATTCGACCGGCACAGTCGGGACTGCGATCCATGAAGCGGCGGTTCTGTTGCACGAGGAGCTGGCGAAGCTGGCCGTGAAAGATGCCAAGTCGCCGCTCTACAACGCGAAGCTCGATGACATCGCGATGGTCAGCGAAGGTCGGATCGGGATCGTTACCGAGCAAACGAAGTCCGACAGTTACATCGACATTATGAAACGCGCCGGTCGCGATTCGATCGAAGTCCAGGGCAAGGAGCCGCAGCCGGAGCAGAGCAAGACCCACGCGTTCCAATCCTGGGGCGCGCATTTCTGCGAGGTGAAGATCGATCCGCTTTTGCCACGGGTGCAGGTGTCGCGGGTGGTGAGCGTGATGAACTGCGGCCGGATCGTGAGCGCGAAAACCGCGCGGAGCCAGATCATCGGCGGCGTGACGATGGGGATCGGAATGGCGTTGATGGAAGAAACTTCCTACGACCCGGCGACAGGGCTGCCCGTCCCTCGCAACCTGGCCGATTATCATGTGCCGACAAACGCCGACGTGCCGGAGATCGATGTCTCGTTCGTCGGCGAACCGGACTTCACGTTCAATCCGATCGGCGCCCGCGGGATGGGCGAAATCGGGATCACCGGGATTGCGGCGGCGATCGCGAACGCGGTTTATCACGCGACCGGCCGGCGCATCCGCGACTTGCCAATCACGCCGGATAAGTTGATTTAGTTCAACGAAGCGCGACCGCCTCATCGCTCTTCCCGGTCGCCATGAGCGAAATCGCCATCACCGTCAACGGTGCGAAACGTACCGTGAACGTCGAGGAAGACACGCCACTCGTCTGGGTGTTGCGCGACACGCTGTCGATGACGGGCACGAAGTTCGGCTGCGGGGTCGGCGTGTGCGGTTCGTGCACGGTGCTGGAAAACGGGAAAGCGGTTCGATCCTGTCAGGTCGCGGCGAGCGAAGCGAAAGACCGCAGCTTCGTCACCATCGAAGGCCTTTCGCCGGATGCGAGCCATCCCTGCCAGCGCGCCTGGCTCGAGGAAGATGTCGCCCAATGCGGCTTTTGCCAGCCGGGCATGATCCTGACTGCGTGCAGTCTGTTGCGCGATCATCCTTCTCCGACGGACAGCGAGATCGATAACGCAATGTCGGACTCGGTCTGCCGTTGCGGGACGTATCCGCGGATGCGGAAAGCCATCCGGCGCGCGGCCACTTTGCTGCGGGAAAAGAAATCATGATCGCCTCTCGACGGACTTTTCTGAAAACGGCGGCGCTCGGCGGGGCGTCGCTCGTGATTGGATTCGACGGGCGCCGTTTGTTTGCCGCGGAAAAAAAGGAAGCGGCGCCGTTCCAGCCAAATGGCTGGGTCCGGATCGACTCCGACGACACCGTGACCCTGACGATCAGCAAATCGGAGATGGGACAGGGCGTGCGAACGTCGCTGGCCATGATTCTCGCGGACGAGCTGGGAGCGGATTGGGCGCGGATCAAAATCGTCCAGGCCTCGCCGACCGCGGAATTCAAGGACCTCGGCACCGGTGGAAGCGGAAGCATGGAAGACGGCTGGGCGCTGCGGCGCGCGGCCGCAGCGGCGCGCGCGATGCTAAACGCCGCGGCCGCGAATCGCTGGAAAATCGCGCCTGACGAGTGCAAGACCGAAGGCGGGTTTGTCGTGCATGAGGCAAGCCGCCGGCGGCTGAAGTTCGGCGAATTGGTGGAGGAGGCCGCGAAACTTCCGGTGCCGAAAGAAGCGCCGCTCAAAGCCGCGGCCGATTTCAAACTGATCGGCCAACGAACGGCGCGGATCGACGGGCGCGAGATCGTGACCGGCCGCGCCCAGTACGGCATCGACACAAAAATTCCGGGAATGCTCTACGCGTCCCTGGAGCGTCCGCCTTTTCGCGGAGCGCAACCGAAGAAGATGAATGAAGCGGCGGCGCGTGGTGTTCGCGGAGTGCGATCGATTGTCCGGACCGACCGCGGCGTGGCGGTCGTGGCGGAGAATACCTGGGCAGCGATGAAAGGGCGCACTGCGCTTGCCGTCGAATGGAGCGATCCGCCGGCCGATGCGTTCGATTCGGCGGCGCACGCGAAAAAGTTGGAGGAGGCCGCGCGCCGGCCGGCAAACATTACCCGCAAAGAAGAAGCGCCGGCGGAGACGCCACCGGTCGCGCGCACAATCGACGCGATCTATTCCTATCCGTTCTACGCGCACGCGCCGCTCGAGACGATGAACTGCGTCGCCGATGTGCGCGATGATCGTTGTGCGATCTGGGCGCCAACCCAGGCGCCGAACCGTTTGCAGAAACAAGTCGCGACGCTGCTCGGGCTGGCGCCGGAGAAAGTGGAGGTCAACGTGACCCTGATCGGCGGCGGGTTCGGGCGGCGGCTCGCGGTCGATTATGCGCTGGAGGCGGCGGAGATTTCCCGCGCGGCCAAAGCGCCCGTCCAGGTGCTCTGGTCGCGCCCAGACGACATGAAGCATGGCCATTTCCAGGCGGCTTCCGCGCATTTCCTCTCGGTCGGATTGGACGCGCAAAAAAAACCGGTCGCGTGGAAACACACTAAGGCCGGATCGTTTCACAACCTCTCGACGATTGAGGCCGACAAGCTCCGCGACGCGGCGTGGTATCGCGGTTATTCGTGGGGCGTCTACGATTTTCCCTACGTCGTGCCGGCGATCGAGACCGGTTATGTGCCGGTCGATCTTCCCGTGCTGCACGGGCCGTGGCGCGCGGTCTTTGCGCCCTCGAGCATCTTCGCGCGCGAAGCGTTTATCGACGAAATCGCGCACGAATGCGGCGCCGATCCCCTCGCGTTTCGCCTTCAGCTTCTCGAGGGACCCGACAGCTTTACGGTCGGGAACGACACTTACGATCGCCGGCCGCTGCGCCGCGTTCTTGAACTCGTCCGCGACAAATCCGAATGGCCCGGGAAACCGGCAGAGAGACATGGCCGGGGCGTGGCGTGTAATATTTACGATGGGCGCACCCACATCGCCTACGTGGTCGACGTGGCGGTGGATGGAAGCGGCCACGTCAAAGTCGAGCGCGTGGTGGCGGCGGTCGATTGTGGGCTGGTGATCAATCCGATCGGCGTCGAGCAGCAGATCGAAGGCGGAATCATCTGGGGAATTTCGTCGGCGTTAGGCGGAGAGATCACTTTCAAGAACGGCGCGGCCCAACAGGCGACCTACCGCGATTTCGAAGTAGCGCGCATGAAGGACGCACCCGCAATCGAGGTTCATATCGTGGCGAGCGAGCGGCCCGAGCCGTCCGGGATGGGCGAGCCGCCGGTCCCGCCGATCGTGCCGGCGATCGTGAACGCTATCTTCGCCGCGACCGGAAAACGGATTCGCCGTTTGCCAATGCGTCCGGAGGAATTGAAAGCGTGAGCCGATGAAAGAACTGCGCGAGATCATCCGGCTCCACGAACTTCATCGTGGGGAACCGCTCGCGCTGGCCACGCTGGTGGCTTCTCGAGGCTCCAGCTATCGCCGGCCCGGCGCGCGGATGCTGGTGTGCGCCGACGGAACGACAGCCGGATCGCTCAGCGGCGGTTGCCTCGAGGAGGAAGTCGCGGCGCGTGCTCTCCAGGTGTTGCGCGAAAATGGCCCGGCGCTGATGAGCTTCGACACCAGATTGCGCTTCGGTTGCAACGGGAGCATCGACGTTTTTGTCGAAAGGGCGCGCGAGAATTTTCTGTCGCAACTCGCCGCCAATTTCGCCGAGCGACGCAGCTGCCGCGCCGTGACCGTTCTCGCCGGAGCGCCCGATGAAGTGGGAACGAGCCTGGTGAACCGCGACCGCGAAATCCCGGCCGCCGATGCTTTCGTGCAAGAGATCGAGCCACCAGTCCGCCTCCTCATTTTTGGGGAAGGGCCCGAGAGCCGTTCGCTCCGGGCTCTCGCGGAAGTCCTGGGTTGGGATGCGCTCGAGATCGATCAACCCGGGGATCTCGCGAGTCACGCCGATCATCGGACCGCTGCGATTGTGAAATCGCACAATTACGGCCGGGATTTTGCCGCGCTCGGTCAGTTGCTGAAACTCGATCTGCCTTATGTCGGTTTGCTCGGCCCGCGCAAACGCCGCGATCAACTGCTCAACGCCGTCCTCGATGAAGGCATCGCCATTAACGCGGATGTTTTCGGGCCGGCCGGTCTTGATCTCGGCGCCGAAACGCCGGAAGAGCTGGCGCTCGCGCTGGTGTCCGAAATCCAGGCCGTCTTTGCCGGGGCGACGGCTGAACCGTTGCGCGATCGCAAGGCGCCAATCCACGGCTGGAATATTGTGCGCCGGCCCGCGGCGGCTTCGATGAAAGCATGCGGAACATCGGCGCCGTAGTTCTGGCGGCCGGCGGATCGTCGCGGCTCGGACAACCCAAGCAACTGCTGAAGTTCCGCGGCGAGACCCTGGTGCGCCACGCCGCTCGCGCCGCCGCGGAAGCTGGATGCAATCCTGTGATCGTTGTCGTCGGTGAAGAGAGCGAGGCGATTCGCGAGGAGCTGCAGTCGAGCGATGCCAGGGTGGTCGAAAATCCGGACTGGGCCCGCGGGATGGGCACGAGTGTGCGGCGCGGGTTGGAACAGTTGCCGGATTCGGTCGACGCGGTGGTGTTGGCGACCTGCGATCAACCGCTCGTGGGTGAAGGCGTGATCGCGCGGTTGATGGTGGCGCAGGAAGAAACGGGCAAGCCGATCGTGGCGTCGAGTTACGCGAACACGCTGGGCGTGCCGGCGTTGTTTGACCGCTCTTGTTTCGAAGCGTTGCTCAAACTGCCCGACGATTCCGGCGCGAAAACGCTCATCACATCGCGGCTGGCCGACGTTTGCGCGATCGCTTTCGAGCAAGGCGCGGTCGACATCGATACGCCGGAGGATTTCGACCGCCTGACCGAAAATCACGGTTAAGGTAGGCCATGGCTGACGTAACAATCGAGATCATCGAGCACGGGCCCTACATCGTGACGGGCCAGGTGGAATTGAAAGACGGCGACGGGAATGTTTACCCGGCGAAAAAAAGGATGGCGCTCTGCCGCTGCGGCGCGTCGACCACGAAACCGTTCTGCGACGGCACCCATTCCAAGATCGGGTTCCAGGCCGCCGAGCGGGCCGTCCCAGGTTCCGCCGAAGGTTAACCGGCCTAACGAACGACGCCGGGATTGTTGGACGCGTCGAAGACCGTCACGCGTTTCTCGAGTCCCGCGGGGATCGGGCCGGTGAGCTGATTGTGGTCGAGCCGCAGGACCTGGAGCGCACTGGCCTGGTTGAAAGTTTCCGGGATCGGCCCGCTGAATTGGTTCCGATTAAGCCGAAGGTCGGAAAGCTTTTTCAGTTTGCCTAATTCAGCCGGCACCGGACCCGACAACTTGTTGTTGAAGAGCATCAGGATGCCGAGGTTGGGACTGAATGTGTTCGGCAAAGGCCCGGTCAGTTCGTTGTTGTGGAGAAAGACGTGTTCCAGCAGCGGCTGGCGCAACAGCTCCGGGGGCAGCGTTCCGGAGAAGTGATTGTCCTCGGCCCGAAGAATTTTCAGCTTGGGCGTGTTCCAGGTCTTTGGCAGCGCGCCGGACATTTCGTTCGCGTGGAGGTCGAGATATTCGAGCGCGGGAAGCAGCGCAACCGGATCGGGCAGCGGTCCGCTGACTTTGTTTCCCTTCAGCCAAAGATTCTTGAGGGCGCGACAATTGCCGAGCTCATCCGGAAGCGAGCCGGTGATTTTATTGAAGGAGAGATGGAGCGTATGGAGACGTTCCAATCGCGTGACCGCCGGCGAAAGCGGGCCCGTCAGGTTGTTGTCGTAGATCGTCAGCTGCACCACGTAGCCGTCCGCGTCGGTCAAGACGCCGTGCCACTGGCCCACGGGCCGGTCGCTGCCCCAGAACTCGCGCTCGATCCAGTCGGGGCCACCCATCGCATTGTAAAACTCGATCATCGCCTGCCGTTCGCGGTCGCGGACCGCGGCGTCTCGCGGCTCCGGAAGCGACGGCTTGACCGCCTCGGCACTTTGCGCCCACACGCTCGCCGCGGAGATGTTGAGAATGACGGCGAAGAGTCCGCCGACAACGGGGCGAACATTCCTTTTCATGGAAGAGATAGTCCGCCCTTTCGCGCGTTGCGCAAAGGACCGGCAAAAAAAACGGATGCTACCGGGGTCCGAACGCGCGGTGCCGGAATCCAAGGAGTAGCACGGGCTTCCAGCCTGTGGGGCCAATGGGCATCTTGCCCGTTGCTCGCTCTGCCCTGCTGGACAGGCAAGATGCCTGTCCGCCCCACAGGCTGGAAGCCCGTGCTACTCGATCCCGTCGACCTAAAATTCCACGGAGAGTCCCAGGTGACCTGAACGGCCCGGAGCGGGATCGATGCTGCCGCCGCCAAAGGGGAAGACGCGGGAATAGTATTTCTCGTCGCTCAGGTTCGAGATGCCCCCGAAGAGGCGCACGTTCCTGGTGAGGTAGAATTCGCCCGAAAGATTATAGATGGTGTAGGACGGGATCTTCGCCGGAATGATTGAGGTCACCGCTACGGTCGCCGGGTTAAAGCCCCCTTGCTGGTTGGAATCCTGCCAGAATTGGTCGGAGACGTGAACGACCGAGAAGGTAACGTTGAAGCACTTGTCGCGTTTGAAGGTGATGCCTCCCTTGAAGACGACGTCCGGCGCATAAGCGGGGTCGTTCCCCACGAAGGTGCGAGTCGTTAACGGTATGAGCTGCGCGCTTTCGGTGAACTCGGCGTCGAGCAGCTGGAGGTTGCCGAAGACGATGAACTGGAGCGGAGGGCGCGACGGCTCAACGGTCGCGTCCTTCGACGATTTCGCGTCTTTGGTCGTCGTGATGGGGGGCGGGGCAATCTCGTGCTGGAAGGGCGCGAGGAAGTCGTAAGCGACTTCGCCTTCGAAGCCGCGGTGGCGGGTGTTGCCGGTGTTGACCGCGATGGTGTCGAGATTATTGCCGGGGATACCCTGGCTTTCGATCCGATTCTCGAATTCCATCCAGAAAAGGCCGACATCGTACCAGAAACCTTTGAACGGAGTGCCGTGCACGCCGAGCTCGATGTCGAGGGAGCGGAACGGATCGGGCGTGTCTCCGGGGAGGATCGCGGTGCGGGTGCCGGCGATGTCGAAGAAACGAACCGGCCGCCATCCCGAGGAGGCGCTGAAGTAGGTTTCGTTATTGCCGGCGAAGTCATTCCCGAGGCCGATACCCCAGAGCGGGATCAGCTTGTCGGCGCTGCGATCGGAGACGCCGCGCACTCCGGGGGCGCCCGGTGTGAAGTAAGGCGCAACCGTCGCGTCGACATCGACGCTCTCGTGGTCGAGGCGGAATGACGGGACGATGTGGAATTTGCCCAGGCGGAAAACGTTCTCGATAAAGAACGCCTGGTAGTCGGCGCTGCGATCCTGATCGAGCGCGACGAGGCCGGAGGTGGTGCCGCGCGGCGCGTAAAGAAAGCCAGGCCCGACATTGCCCGCGCTGGTGGGACCTGTTGAATTGTTATTTAGCGTGTAGCGCTGGAAAGGCGCGTCCCCATGGTAAACCATGCCGCCGAAGGTGAGGGCGCTACCGCGGAAGATGGTGCCTTCGCCCCATTTCAGGCGCGCCCGCAGGTCCAGGCCGCCGTTGTTGAATTCCTCGTAGCCGAAGGTGGTGCTGGTGGGGAAGGTGCTGCCGAATGGGTTCGCCGGGGTTAACCCCCCGAGGTTATTCGCGGTGCGCGAGTCGATGTCCTGATGGGTATACCAGCCTTTGGCTTGCACGAGCCAGTTCCCAAATTCCACGTCGTAACGCAACACCACATTGTAGCGGTCGACCCAGTTGTGATTGTAAGGCGTGACCGCCCGGTCCGGATCCGCCGTCCATTGCGCAAAATTGAGGCGCCCGGCGTCCTCGCCATCGTAACGGTAGGCGTGAACATCGAGCGCGAGGAGTTGGTTCGTCGTGGGACGCCAGCCAAGGTAACCGTCCGCCTGCCACAGGTCGTAACTGTTGAATTCACGCTGCGTGTCCGACGTCCGGTAAAAACCATTCATGCGGAACTCGAGCGGACCAGACGCTTCCTCGACCGAGCCGAAGGTCGAGAAGGTGTTATCGGGGCCGCCAACTCCCTCCAGATACGCGTGCCAGGGAGTGCCGGGCGAGGGATGCTTGGTGACGAAATTGATCGCCGGCGCTGGCTCGGGCCCGTAGAGGAGGCTGCTCCCGCCGCGGATCACCTGGATCTCGCTCACGCTCTGCGGAACTGGGAGGTAATAGAGCGTCGGGAATCCGATCCAGTCGCTCATTAACGGGATGCCATCCTGGAGAAAGAGGGTGTATTCGGATTCCTGCGGATTACCGAGACCGCGGTAGGTGAAGTTGTATTGCCCGGGAGTCTGCTGTTCGCTGACAATCAATCCCGGCGCCTTTGCGAATTGCTCCTGGAGATTGTTGTTTTGGATCGGCGGCTGTTTGTCGAGCGGGATCACGGTTGCTTTCTTCGTGACGGTGATCTGGGTGCCGTCCACTTCCCGCATGATGTGCTCGAGCTTTGGCCGAGTGTCATCGGTCGGATGTGGTGTAGATACGGGTGCGCCGGTGACGGTGATTCCCTGAGTGATGGTGCTCGCCGATTCCTGGGCGCGCACCGCGAACGGGAAAGCAAGGCCGAGCGCGACGACGAGAGCGGGCCGGCGAAGGTTAAGGAACGAAGACATGGGGGAGGCGATTACAGTTTTGTAATGTCAAAGACAAGCCTTTTTTTACGGAATTGTAATGTTCGCCCCACCGGGCGAATCTAGCCCTTGGGAAAAAGGAGCCGGACCGTCGTTCCCATGCCGGGTTCGCTCTCGATCGTGGCGGTGCCGCCGTGCAGGTCCATGATCGACTTCACGAGCGCGAGGCCGAGACCGACGCCTTCCGAGCTGCGCGAGGGATCGGCGCGGTAAAAGCGGTCGAACACGCGGGGCAGATGCTGGGGCGAGATGCCGGCTCCGTTGTCTTTCACCGTTACTTCCGAGTGGGCGCGGTGGTTCGCGATCGCGATTTCGATCGTTCCGCCGGGAGGCGTGTGGTGGGCCGCGTTTTCCACCAGGTTGTTTACGGCGCGGCTGAATAACATTTCGTCCGCGGCGAAAGTGGCTTCGCCCGCGCAACGAATGGTGAGCTGCTGTTCCTCCGCGATCGGCTCGTGGAAGGCGGCGATTTTTTCAATGGCGGCGCGGCCGTCGAACGAAGTCCGTTCCAGATGGCCTTCCGCCGCTTCGGTGCGCGCCAGAAAAAGAAGGTTGTCGACGATGTGACCGAGGTGCTGGCATTCGGCGATCGTCGATTCGATGACTTCGCGGTATTCTTCGTTCGTCCGGGAACGCGTCAGGGCGACTTCGGCCTCGCCGCGAATATTGCCGATGGGGGTGCGCAATTCATGGGCGATGTCGGCGGAAAATTGGGAGAGCCGGACGAACGAATCTTCGAGCCGCGCCAGCATGTCGTCGAAGGCGATGGCGAGCGGCTGAATTTCGCGCGGCCAGCCGACGGTGGTGACGCGCTCGTGCAGTTGCTGGGGGCCGACGCGTTTCAAGGCTCGAGTCATCTCAGCGAGCGGACGCAATCCGCGGCGGGTGACGGTCAATGCGATGATGGCCGACGCGGCGACGCCGAGGGCCAGGACGACGAAGAGGAGCGCAGCAAACTGTTTCATGAACTGCTCATCAGCCGTCCGGTCCTGCGCCACGTCGATAGTATATTTCTCAGCGCCGGCCTGGTGGGTCGTCGTCACGAGCGAGAATAAGCGGCCGCCCGTTCGAAAATCTCTCGGACCAGGCGTGCCTGGGTTTTTGTCGGAAAAAATCGCAGGGGGCAGCAGGGCGATCATGCCTGGGGTCTCCGCCACCGCATGCCCGCCGGAATCGACCACCCGGACCCAGTAAGAGGCGCGCTCACCGGCCCGGACGTTTTTCAGTTCCTCAGTGATGACGTTCACGCCGCCGGGCGTGCTCAAATCCGCGCGGACGGCTGCGACTTTGTCGGCCAAAACTTCGTTGTCCTCCTCGAAGGCGTGACGGACGACGATCCAGTAGAGCGCGCCGAGGCCGCAGGAGAGAAGGAACGCCGCCGCGAGGGTGAAAAGCAGGACGAGCTGCGACGCGATCGAGCGTGGTTCAGCCGGCCTTGAGGACATAGCCGGCGCCGCGCACGGTGTGGATGAGTTTCGGCTGGAACGGATCGTCCACCTTGGCGCGCAACCGCCGCACCATCACGTCCACGACGTTTGTGTTCGTGGCGAAATTAATGTCCCAGACGTGGCCGGCGATTTCGGCGCGCGACACGACCTGGCCGGCCGAACGCACCAGGTGGGTGAGCAACAGAAATTCTTTCGCGGTCAGATTAAGGGCGGTGCCGGCGCGGGTGGCCTTGTGCCGGCGGGTGTCGATTTCCAGGTCGCGGATGCGCAAAGTTTCGGGCTGCTGATTCGGCGCGCGCCGCAGGAGCGAGTGAACGCGCGCCATTAATTCGGAGAACGCAAACGGCTTCACCAGGTAATCGTCGGCGCCCAGCTCCAGGCCTTTCACGCGATCGCGGACGCTGTCGCGCGCGGTGAGAAACAGGATCGGGGTGCGCATCCCGCTTGTGCGCAGTTCCGCGACCACGTCCCAGCCGTCTTTGTTCGGCAACATCACGTCGACGATGAGCAGGTCGAAGTGTTGGGTGCGCGCCAATTCCAGGCCGGTCTCGCCATCGTGCGCGATCTCGACCGCGAGATCGTCTTCGCGCAGGCCTTTGGCCAAAAACGCGGCGGTTTTCTTTTTGTCTTCAATCAGCAGAACGCGCATCGGCCTTCATTATAGAGATCGCTCAAATGGTTTGCCAGCCGTGAGATGGCCGCTCAAACTTGCCAGCCATGAGCACACCGACAGAGTACGCGCGCCCCGACGCGCTCGTGGATGCGGATTGGCTGGAGAAACATCTGACCGACGACGGCGTGCGCATCGTCGAGTCGAACGAGGACATTCTGCTTTACGATACGGGCCACATTCCCGGCGCGGTCCACATCGATTGGCGCACCGACCTCCAGGACCCTGTGATCCGCGATTACATCACGCCGGAGAAATTCTCGGAACTTTGCAGCCGCAACGGCATCACCCCCGACACGACCTGCATTTTTTACGGCGACAAGGCGAACTGGTGGGCCTGTTACGCGCTTTGGGCCTTCCGGTTGTTCGGCCACGAGAAGGTCAAGATCCTCAATGGCGGCCGCGATAAATGGAAAGCGGAAGGCCGCCCCATGACGCGCGAGGTGCCGAAGTTTCCGGCCACGAATTATCCCGTGCCGGCGCGCCGGTTCGATAAGGAAATCCGCGCGTTCGCCGACGAAGCGCTGGCCCAGAGCAAGGCGGGAAAGCCGCTGATCGACGTGCGTTCGCCGGGCGAATTCAAGGGCGACGTCACCCACATGCCCGAGTATCCGCAGGAAGGCGTTCTGCGCGGCGGCCATATTCCCGGGGCGAAAAGCGTGCCGTGGAAAACGGCGACGAACGACGACAGCACTTTCAAGTCGGCGCCCGAACTGGCGAAGATTTACCTGGAAGGCTGCGGCTTGAAACCCGGAACCGACACGGTGGTTTACTGCCGGATCGGCGAACGCTCGAGCCACACCTGGTTTGTCCTCACGTATCTGCTCGGCCTGGACAACGTCCGGAACTACGACGGTTCCTGGACGGAGTGGGGCAACAAAGTCGGAGCACCGATCGAACGCGGCTAACCGCGCTTCGCGGAAGCTCCAAATCCCAAGCTCCAAATCCCAAAAAGCAGCGCCCGGACATTCTGTGTTTGGGATTTGATTATTTGTTTGGGATTTGGAACTTGGGATTGGGGATTTTCCTTCATGTATCCTCCGAAACTCGAAGCCATCATCAATCTCTTCGAATCGCTGCCGGAAGTAGAGCGGCGCGAGACGCTCGTTTCCTACGCGGACAACGCGCAACGACAGGAGCCGCGCCCGGGCGAGACGTTCACCCTCGAGGATATCCGGAAGGACGAAGAGTGCGCGGACAC
This sequence comes from Chthoniobacterales bacterium, assembly GCA_035941675.1. Lineage (GTDB taxonomy): Bacteria > Verrucomicrobiota > Verrucomicrobiia > Chthoniobacterales > UBA10450 > AV80. The sequence continues at coordinate 51,168 of DASZDT010000018.1, read as the reverse complement.
GGTCGGCGTTTATCTGCTGGTCGACGACGAAGGCAAAGCCCATTTCCGGATGACGCTCGGGCCGGAAGTGCAAACTCTCACCCGGGCCATGACCGCGATCCTTTGCAAAGGGCTCGATGGCCGGACGCCGCAGGAAATTCTCGACCTGCCCAGCGATTTTGTGACCCGGATCGTCGGGAGCGAGCTGGTCCGGGTGCGGAGCCAGACGATTTACTACGTGCTCAGCCGGATCAAAGGCATCTGCAAAGTTTACCTCGACCGGCAGCGCATGGCCGAGGTCGCCTGAGCTTCGCGAATCGCCGATTGCTTCTGGCTCGGAACAGACGATAGTCCGGCCCGGTCATTTTCCGCTCCTTGGTTCAACCTCGAAGCCGCTCGGCTGCCGACCAGGGAAACTTAAAATCAAACCGCGACGCGGACAAATTTCATGCAATCCACTCTTTTAACCAGCGCCCTGAAAGTAATCCCCGACCAGCATCTGCTCGTGAACGTCGTTCGCCTGCGGGTGCGGCAGTTGATGCGCGGCCACCGGCCGTTGATCGAGACCAAACCCGGTTTGGGCCTCGCGGACGTCGCCCTGAGCGAAGTCATTGCCGGCAAGCTCAGCCACGAATCCGTGCCCGGCCTGCTGCCGGATAATTCCTTCATGCCCGTCGTCGCCTTCCCGGGCGGCAACCCCGAAAAGAAGGCCGCCTGATTTCATGGCCAATCATTCAGGCTTTACGCGCCGGACCCCGGACATCATGACGGAAGAGCTTTGTGCGATTCTTTCGCAGAACGCTTCGTTCGCATTCAAACCGCTCTACGACCTGGTTTACGCGAATCTCCACGCGCGGAAGGCCGCCAGCGGTGGCGACGAAATGCTGCGGCTCCGTGCTTACGAGAAGCTGCAAAATCTCGTCAACGACGGCATGGTAACGAAGACCGCCGACAAGAAATATCGCGGCCGTCCTGCGGCCCTTTTGACCGTCAGCACGCGTCTGGAAGAATGGCGCGTAGCGGCGAAAGAGCGCGCGGCGGCGTCTCGCGCCCGCTAGGCAAAGCTCTCGGTTCCGGCTTCGCGCGCCGCCCAAAAAGACGCGCGCTGTTTAGCTCGTGATCTTCGAGCAAATTCGTCTATCGTCCGCTCGCTCCAATGCCGCGGAACAACGAGCTGCATAAAATTTTACTCATTGGCTCGGGCCCGATCGTGATCGGGCAGGGTTGCGAGTTCGATTATTCCGGGGTGCAAGCCTGCAAGGCTTTGCGCGAAGAAGGTTACACAGTCGTGCTCGTGAATTCGAACCCGGCCACGATCATGACTGACCCGGAATTCGCCGATCGGACTTACGTCGAACCGATCACGCCGGAAGTGGTCGAGGCGATCCTGGCCCGGGAGAAACCCGATGCCATCCTGCCCACGATGGGCGGCCAGACCGCGCTCAATGTCGCGATGGAATTGAATCGCAACGGCGCCCTCGTTCGGCAGAATGTCAAACTGATCGGCGCCAACGCCCAGGCCATCGCGAAGGGCGAAGACCGCCAGCTTTTCAAGGAAGCCATGCTGCGGATCGGGCTCGACGTTCCGCGCTCCGGCATCGCCCACTCGATCGCGGACGCCGTCCGGATCGCGAAGACGATCGATAAATTTCCCCTCATCATTCGGCCGGCTTTCACCCTCGGCGGTTCCGGCGGCGGCATCGCGTATAACCGCGACGAGCTGGAGGAAATCTGCCAGCGCGGCCTGGCGCTCTCGCCCGTCACCGAAGTGTTGATCGAAGAATCGCTCGTCGGCTGGAAGGAATTCGAGATGGAGGTGATGCGGGACTGCGCGGACAACTGCGTCGTCATTTGTTCGATCGAAAATTTCGACGCCATGGGCGTGCACACCGGCGATTCGATCACGGTCGCGCCGGCCCAGACCCTGACGGACAAGGAATACCAGATGATGCGCGATGCTTCGTTCGACGTCATCCGCGAGATCGGGGTGGAGACCGGCGGCTCGAACATCCAGTTCGCGGTGAACCCGGAGAACGGGCGAATGGTCGTGATCGAGATGAATCCGCGCGTCTCGCGCTCGAGCGCGCTGGCCTCGAAAGCGACCGGATTTCCGATCGCGAAAATCGCGGCGAAACTCGCGGTCGGTTACACCCTCGACGAGATCCGCAACGACATCACCCGGGAAACGCCGGCCAGCTTCGAGCCGACGATTGATTATTGCGTGGTGAAAATTCCGCGGTTCACCTTCGAGAAATTTCCGCAGGCCGATTCGACGTTGACCACCCAGATGAAAAGCGTGGGCGAAGCGATGGCGATCGGCCGGACCTTCAAGGAAGCGCTCCAGAAAGCGTTGCGGTCGCTCGAGATCAAGCGCTTCGGTTTATGTGGCGACGGCAACGAGAAACGCGTGGACCCCGAGACGCTCCGCCGCAAGCTCGCCCTGCCAAATGCCGAGCGCGTTTTCCATCTGGCCCAGGCGTTCCAGGACGGCATGTCGATCGCCGACGTCTTCGACCTGACGAAAATCGACCCCTGGTTTTTGCACAACGTCCGCCAGATCGTCGAGGAAGCGCAGCGCCTCAGCCGTAGCACAGGCATCTTGCCTGTGGGGCCGATAGGCGTCTCGCCTGTCGATCCTGAGTTTGAAACGGGCGAGACGCCCGTTTGCCCCACCGGCAAGATGCCTGTGCTACAGGGGACGGCGCCGATATTTCGCGCGATGGGTTCGCACAGCGACGTGCGAATCACGCAGCGCAATCTTCCTTACTGGCATCAGGAGGGAGTGACTTACTTTGTGACTTTTCGCCTGGCTGACGCTGTCCCCGCGGCGCTGTTGAAAGAATGGAAAGAGGAATTGGAAACCTGGCGAAATTTCCATCCCGAACCGTGGGATGCGCGGACAAAGCACGAATACCAGAAGAGATTCCAGGATGGCCGGGACCAATGGCTCGATCAGGGTCACGGTGCGTGTCTTTTCAAGCAACCGCAGGTCGCTGCTGTCGTCGCCCACGCGCTGGCCCATTTCGATCGAGAAAGGTATGTCCTCGACACGTGGGTCATCATGCCGAACCACGTCCATGTTCTGGTCCAACCGGCGACAGGTCACGCTCTGCCGGATATTTTGCATTCGTGGAAATCGTTTACCGCGAAAGAAATTAACCGTCTGTGCGGATCAAAGGGAACGATCTGGCAGGACGAAAACTACGATCGAATTGTGCGCGATTTTGATGAATTGCAGCGGCTGCGCAGTTACATTTCTCGGAATCCAGAAGAGGCGAAGCTAAAGCCGGGACAATTTATCGTCGCAAGCGAGGAGGTATTACAGCCGGATTCAACAGGCGAGCCGCCTGTTGGCCCCACAGGCAAGATGCCTCCGCTACGGAACGACGTTCGTCGCCTCAAGAAGCTGGGATTTTCCGACCGGCAACTGGCAGTGGCCAGGGGCGTTGCCGAATCCGAAGTCCGCGCGGAACGCAAGGCGGCCGGCGTGACTCCCACCTATCGCCTCGTCGACACTTGCGCGGCGGAGTTCGAAGCGTTCACGCCCTACTATTATTCCACCTACGGCACCGAGAACGAGATGCGGCGCACCGACCGGCCGAAAATCATGATCCTCGGCGGCGGACCGAACCGGATCGGGCAGGGAATCGAGTTTGACTACTGCTGCGTCCACGCGGCCTTCGCCCTGCGCGAGATCGGCTTCGAAACGATCATGGTGAATTCGAATCCGGAAACGGTTTCGACCGACTACGACACGAGCGACAAACTTTACTTCGAGCCGTTGACGCTCGAGGACGTGCTCAACATTTACGAACAGGAACTGCCGGAGGGCGTGATCGTCCAGTTCGGCGGGCAGACGCCGCTCAATCTCGCCGAAGGCTTGCAGGCGGCCGGCGTTCCGATCATCGGCACCCAGCCGGAGAGCATCGAGATGGCGGAAGACCGGAAGCTTTTCGCCGCGATGCTGGACAAACTTGGTTTACGGCAAACGCCGAGCGGTTCCGCGGTCAGCGCGGACGAAGCGGTCGCGATCGCGGAGCGGATTGGTTACCCGGTGCTGGTTCGGCCGTCGTTCGTTTTGGGCGGGCGCGCCATGGAGCTGGTTTACAACGCGGACGATCTCCGCCGTTACATGCAGAACGCGATCGAGGTCAGCTCGGACCGGCCGGTGCTGGTCGATCGGTTCCTGGAAGACGCGATCGAAGTGGACGTCGATTGCATTGCCGACGGCGAAACGAGCGTGATCGGCGCGGTCATGGAACACATCGAGCAGGCGGGGATCCATAGCGGCGACAGCGCCTGCGTGATCCCGACCTTCTCGCTTCCCGCGAATGTGCTCGACCAGATCCGGACGGCGACGAAAGCGATGGCGAAAGAGTTGGAAGTGCGCGGACTGATGAACGTGCAGTTCGCGGTGAAGGGCGACGAAGTCTATGTGCTCGAAGTCAACCCGCGCGCCTCCCGGACGGTGCCGTTCGTCAGCAAAGCGATCGGCGTTCCGCTGGCGAAGCTGGCCGCGAAAGTCATGACGGGCAAGACACTGGCCGAACTCGGGTTCACCGAAGAAATCATCCCCAAACATTTCTCGGTGAAGGAAGCCGTCTTTCCGTTCCTCCGTTACCAGGGGATGGATATCGCGCTCGGGCCGGAGATGAAATCGACCGGCGAAGTCATGGGGATCGATGCCGATCTCGGCCTGGCTTACGCGAAATCGCAGATGGCCGCGCCGCCGCCCTTGCCGAAGTCCGGCAACGTTTTCATCAGCGTGAAGGACAGCGACAAACCCGGCGTGATCCCGCTGGCCCGGGAATTCGTCGAGCTCGGTTTCCAGATCATTTCCACGAGCGGAACGTGGGCCGCGTTGCGAGACGCCGGGGTGCCCGTGACCAAAGTCCACAAAATCCGGGAAGGCCGGCCGAACGTCCTCGACCTGGTCACCAATCGCGACATCGATTTCATCATCAATACGCCCAGCGGCAAAATTCCCCGCGAAGACGAAGTCCGGATCCGGAACGTGTCGCTGGCCCAGAAGATTCCGATCATGACGACGATCCGGGCGGCGCAGGCAAGCGCGAACGGGATTCGTTCGCTCCAGCGCAGCAGTCTGCACGTCAGGACGCTGCAGGAATATCATGGGCAAATGACGAAGGACGAATGACGAATGACGAAGGCAGAAACGGTTGAAGGTTTGGGGTTGAACGGTAGGGTCAACTCCATGAAACGAATGTTGCTTTGCTGCGTGCTCGGACTCGCGGTTGTCGCCGCGCCGGCGCGGAGCGAGGAAAAAAAGGAAGAAAAGAAAGATACTGCCGCCATGAGTGAACCAAAAGAAGTTGCCGTGATCAAAACCAGCGAAGGCGAAATGGTGGCCGAGTTCTGGCCGGACGTAGCGCCCAAGACCGTGGAGAATTTCAAGAAGCTGGCGAAATCCGGGTTCTACGATGGGACCGCGTTTCATCGCGTCATCAAGGGCTTCATGATCCAGGGCGGCGATCCGCTGACGAAGGACGAGAGCAAGAAAGCGCGCTGGGGAACGGGCGATCCCGGTTACAAGATCGACGCGGAGTTCAACAAGAAGTCGCATGAACGCGGCGTGCTTTCGATGGCGCGCTCGCAGGACCCGAATTCCGCCGGCAGCCAGTTCTTCATCTGCCATGGCGCGCCGAAATTCCTCGACGGGCAATACACCGCTTTCGGAAAACTGATCAAGGGCGACGACGTCCTGGAAAAGATCGCGACCACGAAGACGCTGCCGGGCGACCGCCCGGAAAAGCGGATGAACGTCGAGAGCATCAAGATCGTTCCGGCGGATTCGGTGAAGTAAACCTGTAGCGGCGGTCTACGACCGCCGAAGACCTGCGATGTCGCACGACGCAGAACGGCGGTCACAGACCGCCGCTACAACCAAAATCGCGCTGATCCAGATGCAGTGCGGGACCGACCCCGCCGCAAACCTGGCCAGGGCGATCGCGCGGATTCGGGACGCGGCGAAGCAGGGCGGACAGATCATCTGTCTGCCGGAATTATTCCGGTCCCAATATTTTTGCCAGAGCGAGGACCACGCGAACTTTGCCCTGGCCGAGGAAATCCCGGGCCCGACCACCGGTGAACTGGAAAAAGTTGCCCGGGAAACCGGCGCGGTGATCGTGGCGTCGCTCTTCGAGAAACGCGCGGCCGGCGTTTATCACAACACCGCCGCCATCATCGATGCCGACGGGAAATACCTCGGGAAATATCGCAAGATGCATATCCCGGACGATCCGTCCTACTACGAGAAGTTTTATTTCGCGCCGGGCGATCTCGGTTTCCAGGCGTGGCCGACGGCCCACGGGAAAATCGGCGTCTGTGTTTGCTGGGACCAATGGTACCCGGAATCGGCCCGGCTGACGGCGTTGCGCGGCGCGCAGATTCTTTTCTATCCGACGGCGATCGGCTGGCATCCGCGCGAGAAAGAAAAGTACGGCGCGGCCCAGTATTCGGCCTGGGAAACGATGCAGCGCAGCCACGCCATCGCGAACGGCTGTTACGTCGCCGCCATTAACCGCGTCGGCCATGAGGCGCCCGCCGGCGGCGACGGGATCGAGTTCTGGGGCCAGAGTTTTATCATCGCGCCCAGCGGCGAGATCCTCGCCAAAGGCAGCGCCGATCGTGAAGAGATCGTGATGGCGGAGATCGACTGGGCCCACGTCGACGTCACGCGAACGCACTGGCCTTTCCTGCGGGATCGCCGAATCGACGCCTATTCCGGCATCGAGCAGCGGTTGATCGATTAGTAGCACAGGCATCTTGCCTGTGGGGCAAACGGGCGTCCCGCCCGTCTTCAGTTCTGGTCGGCAGGCGAACGCCTACCGGCCCCACAGGCAAGATGCCTGTGCTACGGTTTACTTTCACGGTTCACAGCGGTACGTTTACCGCCATGAAAAAGTTAATCATTTCACTCGGGATGATGTGCGCCCTGGCCTTCGTGGCGCACGGACAGGATGTGACGAACGCGACCTGCAAACTGGAATCGAAGTCGGGCAGCCAGGTCACGGGGACAGTAACGTTCATGAAAATGGGCGATGAGGTTCACGTCGTCGCGGACATCACGGGACTGAAGCCCGGCAGGCACGGGTTCCATATCCACGACAAAGGCGATTGCTCCGCGCCGGATGCGGCCTCGGCTGGCCCGCATTTCAACCCGACCCAACACAAGCACGGCGGCCCGGCGACGACCGAGCGGCACGAAGGCGATCTGGGCAACATCGAGACCGATGCTTCCGGCAAAACGCATCTCGATTGGAAAGGCAAGCTGAGCCTGAGCGGGGCGAATTCGATCATTGGGAAATCGGTCGTGGTTCACGAAAAGGAAGACGACCTGAAGACCGATCCGTCGGGGAACTCCGGGGCACGCGTGGCGTGCGGCGCGATCGAGGCGGCGAAGTAAGCCGGGCATCTAACTGGGGTTGAGTCGGCTGCGCGCGGCGGTGAACACTGCCGAACCGCCGCTGTCTAACTAATCAGTTCTTTGTTAATGCTGAGTGGCCCGGCGGGTTGCCGGCCAGCGGGGGACCCAAATTTTCCGCGCAAGCGGATCGGGGCGTGTGGCGCAGCGGCGCCAGGAGCACTTGGTGGCTCGAGCCCGACAGCTAACCTCGTAAGCGCGTACACCGAGAGCAGAGGCCCGTCCGAAGCTCCAGAGAAGAGGTCTGCCTTCCCGCGGAAGGCGGCCGCAGAAAGCCCATTGGCTTGGAAGGACAGTTATGAGCGCTATTAAGAAATTAATAGTGTTTGGGGTGGTGATCGTGAGCGTGATCGCGCTCGAGCAGGCGTGGCTGAATGCCATTCAACCCGCCCTCTCGGCCCAGCTCGCGGTCGAGCAGGTGAACGGGAAGCAAAACGCGTTTCGTGATTTGCGGTTGTTCGAGACTTACAAAGAAGGCGCGAACATCGTCAGCGGATTTGTGATCCTGGTCGCAGCCTGGTTTGTGGGAGCGCGTCCGGGCGCGAGAAGGCGGCGTCATCCTCCGGCCCTGTTGGTCCTGGCGGTTTGTTCGCTTGGCCTAACGAGTTGTATTCGACCGTACGACCGGCCGGAATACGCGGAGATTGATACCTCGGAAACCGGGTTCTTGATTCCGCTCGAGGGTGACGGTGGAGGGCAGGCGAAATTCCAATCCGAAGAATATTTGCGCGCGCTCAAGGTCGCGGCCAAGCGGGTCCAGATCACGCACCGCTGGTCGCAGGAAGGGCGATTGCCAAATAGCGGCCAATGGATTCCGCTGGTCCGCCTGATCAAGGTGAACCGTTCTCCGGTTACCCGGGAATGGACGGCGGACGCGGCCAGCGGGACAGCGGCCAGAAACCAGGCGATCTGGATTGAGAGCGCCGACAGCGTCGGGTTTAGCATGGGATTCACCTGCACTGCGTTTATTCCGGAAGAGGAGGCGGCAAAATTCCTCTACTGGTATCCCAACGGTTCGCTCGCGAACGTCATGGACACCGAGATTCGCGCCCGCATGCAACAGATGGCCGCGGAAATCGCGGCGCGTTATCGGCTCGACAACCTGCGAGAGAGAAAACAGGAGATCTCCGATGCGGTCCGGAATGACGTCGTGGCGTTCTTTGCCCAACGCGGTGTCGTAATAACGACCGTCGGAATGTTTGGCGGCATGACCTACGAGAACGCCGAGATCCAGAAAGCGATCGACGGCACCGTCATCGCCCAACAGCTCAAGGTCGTGAACCAGGCGAAGTTCGAGGCCCAGCAGCGCGACAATGACCGGGTAGAGCTGGAAGCCAATGCGATCGCGGAACGCGCCCGGCGTATTTCCGCCGGTGAGGCGGACGCGAAGAAAATCGCGGCCGCCGCCGAAGCCGAATCGATCCAGGTAGTGAACCGGGCGCTGGCCGCCGCGCAGCAGAACCCGCTCCTCTATCAACTGCGCGCTCTGGAGGTCGAGCGAGCCCGGGTCGATCACTGGAACGGCCAATACCCGACCTACTTCGTCGGCACCGCCGCGGGCCAGAGCCCGAACCTGCTTCTGCAAATGCCGCCAGGGCCGAAATAGTTTCGGCTATCGCAACGACCGCGCCTTATGCGAAGGGTACCGGATGCAATTGCTGACCCTCACAGAAATCCGGCGCCACGCGCAGAACGGCGCGGCGGTGGAAGCGCGCGTCCATGTTCAGATCGAAGGCGTCGCGGCCAAGGTCACACGCGAACAAAAACCATATTGCGAGTTGGCTCTCGCGGATGCCTGCGACCGGATGACGCTGCGGGTCTGGAGCGATCATCCCGAGTACAAGCCCTGCAGCAGCCTGAAAGCATCTGATTTCATCGAGCTGAGCGGCGAGTTCGTGCAGCATCAGCAATTCGGACTCGATGCGCGGAACTGGAAAGTCCGGCATCTCAATGGCCAGGAGCGGTCGGAGCTGCTGCAAGGCCCGCCCGAGTTGCGCGCGAAACAGGCGGTCGATTGGGAATACATCCTGGAGCGAACGCGAGCGCTCGGCGATCCGCGTTTGCGCGCGCTCGGTGAAGCTTTCATCGCGGAGCAGGGCGAACGGTTTCGGCGCACGGCCGGCGCGCGCTCCTATCATCACGCGCGGCGCGGCGGCCTCGTCGAGCACGTCGCCCAGATGATGCGGCTGGCGATGGCGATCGCGCCCCTCTATCCGCAGCTGAACGTCGATCTGCTCATCGCGGGCGTTCTGTTTCACGATGCCGGAAAGCTCTGGGAAAATCATTTGCCCGAGACGGGCTTCACCATGGGGTTCGACGAGCGCGGCGAATTGATGGGGCACATCTCGATCGGGCTAGAGCTGGTGAATTCAATCTGGCGGAAATTGCAGACCGACGAAAACCTCCGGGCCTGGAGCTCGTCCTCGCCCGCCTCGGAAGATGTGCGGATGCATTTACTCCATTTGATCGGCGCGCATCACGGTGAGCCGCAGTTCGGTTCGCCCGTCAGCCCGAAAACGCCCGAAGCGATGGCGCTCAACTACATCGACAATCTCGATGCCCGAATGGAAATGTTCGCCGCCGGTTATCTCGTCGCGAAACCGATCGCCGACCGGATTTTCGATCGGGTCCGGCCGTTGCCGGGAAATTTGGTGAAGCCGCTCGACAAATTCCAGGCGGCAGTGAGTGCTAACGGCCCGCCGCCGCTACCGAAAACGAATGGCGAGACGGGGCGTTTGCTCTAGGTGGATCGCGCGCTCCGCCGCGCGATGGGGAAATCACGGCGTGCCATCAAGCATCGAGCGACGGAGCGCTCGATCCACCCAGGCGACGCTTCGCTTCGGCCAGATATTGTTCGTCGATCTCGAAGCCGATGAAGTTTCTTACGCCGCACCGCTTCGCGGCGACCGCTGAATTTCCGATCCCAAGAAACGGATCGAGCATCGTTTCGATGCGTCCCGCGCCTGCGGGACCATGCAGTTTGATGCACCACTCCGCGAGCTGCACCGGGAACGTGGCGGGATGCGGCCGTTCTTTCGCCCGGCGTTGAATCGTCTGGTAGGGAACCAACCAGGTATTCCCACGGCAACGGCGATCGTTTCCTTCAGTGTGGCCCCAGCGCGCGATGTTGCTTTTGTCCGCATAGGGAACGCCGAGCGCCAGCCGATCGATCGGCGTTTTCCCGTTCGGCGTCAGATGGAAAACGTATTCGTGGCAATCGTTGAGATAACGGGGCGAGCTGATCGGTTTGAAGTGGCCGCGTGAAGTCGTTAGGCCATGCTCGTCTTCAATTGAGATCGCCTTGATCCAGTGGATCGTGTTCTGAAGGACGAACAAATCGCGGAGACGAAGCACGAGTTCATGCGGCAACAACGGATTCGACGGCGAAGCGCCGACGTTCAGGAAAAACGAACCGTCCGGTTTCAGAACCCGGCGGAGCTGGGTTGCCCACGCATGACACCAATCGAGATAATCGCCGCGCTCCTGCCGGTCGGAGTACTTAGTGTAAGCGATGCCGAGATTGTAAGGCGGGGAGGTGACGACGAGATCAACGCTCGCCTCGTCCATCCTGGCCATGCCGGTGCCGCAATCTTCCAGATGTAGCTCGAAGCTGGTCACGCCGGAGATTCGACCAACAACATCGATTGTACAAGAACGCCTGCGAGCGTTTATCACGCTCGATGTTGTGTTACGTTTCCAACGATGTCCGACAAGCCGTCGAAACTGAAGATCGCCGATCGCGAATTCACCTCGCGGTTGCTTGTCGGCACCGGCAAATTTGGCTCGAACGAGTTGATGCGCGACGCGCTCATCGCCAGCGGAACGGAGATCGTCACGGTCGCGTTGCGGCGCGCCGATCTCTCCGGGAAACACGACGCGTTCGCGAACATCCTCGATTTCATCGACCCGAAACGGTTCCTGCTTTTGCCGAACACGAGCGGGGCGCGCAACGCCGCGGAAGCGGTAAGACTGGCGCGGCTGGCCGTTGCGGCCGGTTTGCCAAACTGGGTGAAGCTCGAGATCCATCCCGACGCGCGCTATCTCCTGCCCGATCCGGTTGAGACCCTCGCCGCCGCGGAGATCCTGGTGAAGGAAGGGTTCGTCGTCCTGCCTTACATCAACGCCGACCCGGTCCTGGCGAAACGTTTGCAGGACGTCGGCACGGCGACTGTGATGCCGCTCGGTTCGCCGATCGGAAGCAATCGCGGGATCGAGACCCGCGCGCAGATCGAGATCATCATCGAACAGGCCACCGTGCCCGTGGTCGTTGACGCGGGACTCGGCGCGCCGAGCCAGGCGGCCGAAGCGATGGAGATGGGCGCCGACGCCGTCCTGGTGAACACCGCCATCGCCATCGCGTCCGATCCGAGCCGGATGGCGAACGCTTTCCGGAAAGCCGTCGAAGCCGGCCGCGATGCACGCGAGATCGGTTTGGCGGAAGCGCGAACGACTGCATCCGCGACCAGTCCGCTCACCGGATTCTTTTCCGAATTGTAGGCGGGATCGGCGATCCCGGCCGTCGCCGCATCCGCGATCGCGGCTACAATGGCCGGAAACTCACTCCGGCGTCGTTGTAGAATTCGATCCGCCGGCCGCCGACTCGGCGCACGACGCGCCAGCCATGTTCGCGCGCCACCTCGCGCAAATCCTCCTCGGACAGGGCGCGAACGACCGCGAGCTCGGACGGATGCGTCACGAAATACTCCGGCTTGATCGCAAGCATCCGGGCGACTTTCGCGATCACGGCGGCCAGTTGAGCGGACATGCCGTTATTCTCGCACAGCGAATCCAAAGGTCACAGAGTTTGGCGCACGGGACGCCCTGAGCTAGGTTCCGGGCCGATGTTTTCCGAAACCGTCATCCTGCGCGGCCACATTATCGATTCGCTTATTCTGCCCAAAGTGCTCGACCAAATCCTGACGCAGGGCGGTGAATTCAAGATCGGCGAGATCAGGATCGGCCAGAACCGGGTCGATCAAAGCTTCGCCCGGATCGACGTCTCCGCGCCCACGCATGAGTCGCTCGACGACATTGTCCTGCGGCTTCGCCAGCACGGCGCGGAAGTGCTGGAGAAGAAGGACGTGCAACTGGCGCCCGCGCCCGCGGACGGAGTGTTCCCGAAAGATTTCTACGTCACGACCAATCAGCAGACTTTTATTACCCTCAACGGCGCGGAGATCGAAGTTCGGCCGGCGCTGATGGATTGCGCGGTGGTGGTCGATCGCGAGGCGAACCGCGCGACCGCGAGGAAGTTCCACGAAGTCCGGCGCGGAATGGAAATCGTGGTCGGTCATCAGGGAATCAAAGTCGTGCCGGTGCAGCGAGCGACTTCGCACACCGACGTCTTCGAGTTCATGTCGACGAACATCTCGCTCGAGAAACCGAAGAGCGGAATCATTCGCGAGATGGCGACGGAACTGCAGCGCGCCCGCGCCGACGGCGGCCGGATCCTGGTCGTCGCCGGACCGGCGGTGGTGCACAGCGGCGCCGGGCCGCACCTGGAGAAGTTGATCGAGTGGGGTTTTGTCGACGTGCTGTTCGGCGGAAACGCGCTCGCCCTTCACGATATCGAGAACGCGCTTTTTGGGACGTCGTTCGGGATCAATTTGGAGAAGGGATCGCTGGCGGAGCGCGGCCACGAGAATCAAATGCGCGCGCTCAATGTGATCCGGGAAGCGGGCGGCATTTCGCGCGCGGTTGAAGCGGGAACGTTGCAGAGCGGGATCATGGCCGCGTGCGTCCGCCACGGGGTCGAGTTTGTCCTCGCCGGCTCGATCCGGGACGACGGGCCGTTGCCGGAGGTGATCACCGACACGATCGAAGCGCAGGATGCGATGCGCGAAAAACTGGCGGGCGTTTCCACGGCGCTGATGATGGGAACGATGTTGCATTCCATGGCGGTGACCAACCTGTTGCCGGCCACGGCCAAAACGCTGTGCGTCGATGTAAATCCGGCCGCCGTCAGCAGGCTGACCGAGCGCGGATCGTTTCAATCCGTCGGCCTGGTCTCGGATCTGGAGCCGTTTCTTCGAGAATTAACTGTCGCGCTCCCGCGTTGAGTATGGAGCAGGTTTTCATTGTAGCACGGGCATCTTGATTAGTTAACCCATGCGCCAGCTTCTGCTTTGTCCGCCGGATCATTACGGGATTGAATACGAGATCAATCCGTGGATGAGCCGTGCCCGCGGCGCCGAGGTGCCGGTCGCCCAGGCGCAATGGAAAGGGCTCTTCGAAAAACTTTCGAGCCTCGATTGCAAGATCGAGCTGATCCCGCCCCGCCCGAAATTGCCGGACATGGTTTTCACCGCCAACGCCGGGCTGACAGTGGGTCGCCGTTTTATCCCGAGCAATTTCCGCCACGAAGAACGGGCCGGCGAAGCCCCGCATTTCGCGAGCTGGATGGAAGAGCGCGGCTACGAAGTCGTCTGGCTGGCGAAAGAACTCTATTTCGAAGGCGAAGGCGACGCGCTCTTTGGCGGGGACGTTCTTTTTTGCGGCTACAAATTCCGCTCCGATATCAACTCGCACCGCGCCGTCGCGGACCTGCTCGGTTGTCTCGTGATTTCCGTCGAGCTGGTCGACCCGCGCTTTTACCACATTGACACCTGTTTCTGCCCGTTGCCGGACGGCGGCGCGTTCTGGTTTCCGAAGGCGTTCGATGAATACGGCCAGCGCGCGATCCGCGAGCACCTCACTGATTTGATCGATGTGCCCGAGGAAGAAGCCGTCCATTTTTCGTGCAACGCCGTCGTGCTCGGCCGCGACATCGTTTTGCCGGAGGGCGCGCCGAAGCTGGTCGCGACGCTGACCGATCGCGGCTACACCTGCCATCCACTCCCGATGAGCGAATTCCTCAAAGCCGGCGGCGCCTGCAAATGCCTGACGATGTTCATGCCGCAGCGGGAAGCCCCCTAACTTTTTCAAAAAGTTCTTTCAACGCCGGCGCGATCCGGATAGCCTTGGAGCTACAGGCAGGGGATCGGGGTCCTGTAAGACATAAGGACGACCCACCATGACCTTCATCGAACGTTTCGTTCACCTCTCCCCGGACGGGGGATCAGGATCGCTGGAAGCAATTCTGCTTTTGGCTCTGGCCGCCGGCGCACTTTTCCTGCGCGCCCGGATTCGAAGCCGGGCCCATTTGGCGCCCTGACTCGCCGGAGCTAGTGGCGACCGGTCAACTCGCGCTTTTTCGCCAGGGCCGTTTCAATCTTGCCGAGCGGCAAACAATTCATCACGTCGCTTTTTGTTAGCCACCCTTTGCGGGCCACGCCGACGCCGAACCAGAGCTCCTGCAATCGCTCGACGCCGTGCGCGTCGGGATTGATGACGCATTTCACTCCCTTTTCTTTCGCGAGCGGCCACCACCGCCAATCGAGATCGAGCCGTTTCGGCGCCGCGTTGATCTCGATCCACGTTCCCGTTTCCGCGGCGGCGTCGATGACGGCCGGAAGATCGACCGCGTAGGGGTCGCGTCTCAAGAGCAGCCGGCCGGTCGGATGCGCCAGCATCGTGACGTGCGGGTTCCGCATCGCGCGGACGATCCGATTCGTCATGTCCGTTTCCGAAAGGGTGAACGCCGAATGGACCGAGGCGACCACGTAATCCAACTGGGCGAGCAGCTCGTCCGGGAAATCGAGCGAGCCGTCGCGAAGGATATCGCACTCGACCCCGGCGAAGAGCCGGAAATTCTCAAACTCGGCGTTCAGCTTTTTGATGCTGGCGATCTGGACGCGCAATCGTGCTTCGTCCAGACCGCGCGCCTGGATGGAGCTGCGGCTGTGATCGGCGATCCCGAGATATTGCAGACCTAATTCCTGCGCGGCCGCCGCCATTTCCTCGAGCGAATTGCGGCCGTCACTCGCGCTCGTATGGCAGTGGAATGTGCCCCGCAGGTTCTCCGCTTCGAGGAGCTTTGGAATTTTGCCGGCCGCGGCCGCTTCGAATTCCCCGCAGTTCTCGCGCAGCTCCGGCGGGATGTAATCCAGATCGAGCGCGCGATAGAGATCGGCTTCCTCGCGAATGGCAGGGACGCGCCGCGGCGTCCGGCCGCCGCGGGGTTCTGCCGTCTCCACTTCGCCCAGCCGATATTCGTTCAGCGTCCAGCCCCGTTTCAGCGCACGACTCCGGACTTCGATGTTGTGCTCCTTGCTCCCGGTAAAATAATTCAGCGCGAACGGATACTCCGCCGCCGTCACGACCCGCAGGTCGCATTGGATTCCGGAGCGGAGGCGCACGCTCGATTTCGTCGGTCCCTGCGCGATGATCGACTCCGCCAGCGGATGCTGAATGAAGAGCGCCGAAATTTCCGCGGGCGCGTTCGTGGCCACGATGAAGTCGAGGTCGCGCACGATTTCTTTCCGGCGCCGATAACTGCCGGCGATGCAAACGTGGAGCGCGTCCGGATGGGCGCGGAGGTCGTTCTGCAACTGTTCCGCTTCCGCCGCGATCTTGCCGAGTTGAAACGAGCCGGCGTATTTCTGGCGTTCGTCGATCGCCTTGCAGAGTTTTTCCTGGGTCGTCTTGCCGAATCCCGGCAGCGCCGCGACCCGGCCGGCGACGCAGGCTTCGTGGAGCTGCGCGATCGAACTAACCTGCAATTTTTCGTGGAGCGCCTTGATCTTCTTCGCGCCCAGTCCTGGCAGCGAAAACATTTCCAGGATGTCCGCCGGAAACTCGGCCCGCAGTTCCTCGAAGAATTTCAGCGAGCCGGTCTCGACCAGTTCCTTGATCTTGGCCGCGATCGCCTTCCCAATTCCCGGGATTTTCTCGAGGACTTCTTCGTTTCCGAGATCGGCGATGTTCCCACCCCAGGTCTCGAGGGAACGGGCGGCATTCGTGTAAGCGCGGATCTTGAACGGGTTTTCGTCCTTCAGTTCGAGGAGCGTCGCGATCTTTTCGAGCACGTCCGCGATCGTCGCCTTGTCCATGAGGTGATTCTTAGCCGAACTGTAGCGGCGGTCTATGACCGCCGAACGCTTTCCTTATTTCCAATCGGCGGTCATAGACCGCCGCTACATCCGCCCGCGGCGTTTGTAGAACTTGTAGCGCGCGATGATCGAATCGACGTACTTCCGTGTCCCGGGAAAATCGATGTTATCGAGGAACGTTTTCGCGGCGACGGCCTTGGTATCGTCTCCTCCCGCCCAGCGCATGGCGCGGCTCGGTCCGGCGTTGTATTCGGCGAGCGCAAACGGCATTGGGTTCGCCTGGTTTTGCCAGTGCTCGATGGCGTGGCGCAGATACCACGTTCCCGCCTCGAGGTTCGTTTTCGGATCGAACAATTCTTCGGCGCGAAAATTATCGGCTTTGGTTTCGCGCGCCCAATCGCCGGCGGCTCGCTCGGTCACCTGCATAAGGCCGCGTTCGCCCGCCGTCCCTATCTTTTGCGCATCGAACCGGCTCTCGCGCCAGACGACCGCCTTCACCAGCATCGGATCGACCTGATGCTCGGCGGCGACGGAACGAATCAGCGCGTCATGTTGTTGGAAGCGGGCGGGGCTGACGAACTCGTAGACCGTGTAGAGCGGATCGCCTGATTTCATCGAGAGATACACCAGGCCCGCGGCTCCGGCGAGCAGCAGGCAGATGATCAGCTTGAATAGAAATCGGGCCATGAGGTGGCGGCTCGTGTCGGAAAAAGTTTCGTGGGAAAGTAGTCGATCAGCAGCAGGAGCACCAGCCTCCGCTAGCGCAGGCCAGCCTGCGCGAAGCTACGGCGTGGCAGGCCAGCCTGCGCTAGGCTACGGCATGGCAGGCGAGCACGATCACGACCTTGAGCCGAGGAGCAAGCCCTCCTATGCCCGCGTCGTTATCGATCGCTCGATTCATCGGGAGCTGGATTATTTGGTTCCCGATACGCTGGCCGAGAAAGTCAGCATCGGTTCGCGGGTGCGCGTGCCGTTTCGGGAAAGGTCGGCGCTCGCGACCGTGGTTGCGCTGCTCGAGGAAAGCGACGCCCAAGGGATTCGCCCGATCGAAGCGCCCGTGGGGGAGGCTCCGGTTCTCAGCCCGAAACTGATCGAGTTAGCGCGCTGGATGAGCGCGTATTACTGCTGCCCGATTGAGACGGTGATGCGCAGCCTTCTGCCGCAGGTGATCCGGCGGGCGGAGGTCGGCTGGAAGAAGCAATTGTTCGTCGACGCGGCGAGGGAAATTGCGCCCGATGAGATTGAGAAATTGCGGCGGCGCGCGCCGAAGCAGGCCGCGTTGCTGGAAGCGGTCGCGAGGTTGCGGCAGCCGGTCGCCGCGGCGGAATTGCTCCGGCAGACGGCGCTCGACAATCAGACGCTGCGCGCGCTCGAGAAACGGGGATTCGTCAGCTTGCGCGAACAGGCAGTCGCGCGCGATCCGCACGCCGACGAAGAATTCATCGCCTCGACGAACCTGACTTTGAACGACGAGCAGGCGACGGCCTTGGCCGCGATCGAAGAAGCGCTGGGCGCGCCTGAAAAAGCGAAGCCGCTCCTCCTCCACGGCGTGACGGGCAGCGGCAAGACGGAAATTTATTTGCAGGCGATCCACGGCGCGCTCACTCGCGGTAAGACCGCCATCGTCCTGGTTCCGGAAATCTCGCTAACGCCGCAGACGGTCGAGCGCTTCAAGAGCCGGTTCGCGGAAACGCAGGAAATGGTCGCGGTCTTGCACAGTCATTTGTCGGAAGGCGAGCGGCACGATGAATGGCACAAGATCCACGCCGGCCGCGCCCGGATCGTGGTGGGCGCGCGGAGCGCGGTCTTCGCGCCGCTCGAAAACCTCGGGCTCATCGTCGTCGACGAGGAACACGAGACTTCATATAAACAGGAGGAAGCGCCGCGCTATCACGCCCGGGATGTCGCCGTCGTGCGAGCGAAGATGGAAGGCTGCGTCGTCGTTCTGGGCACGGCCACGCCTTCGCTCGAGAGCTACCACAACGCGAAGCAGGAAAAATATCGCCTGCTTCAGCTGACCCAGCGCGTCGACAACTGCCAGATGCCGCTGATGCGAGTCGTCGATCTGCGGCTGGAACGGCGAAAACAAAAGATCGCCGCGATTCTCTCGGAAAAATTACGCGCGGCCATCAGCGCCCGGCTCGAGAAACACGAGCAGACGATCCTGTTCCTGAACCGCCGCGGTTTTTCCACATCGCTTTTGTGCAGCAACTGCGGCGAAGCCCGGGATTGCCCGAACTGCAGCGTCGCGCTCACCTTTCACCGCGGCGCGGCGCGGTTGACCTGCCACTTGTGCGGGCACACGGCCGCCGTGCCGAAGAAATGTCCGGCCTGTTCGCAGGACACGCTGATTTACGCCGGGTTCGGCACTGAGAAAGTCGAGGCGAACGTGGCCCAGCTTTTTCCCGACGCGACGGTGCGGCGCATGGACGCCGATTCGATGTCGCGGAAGGACGCGTATCGTGAGACGCTGCACGCTTTTCGCACCGGGAAAATCGACATCCTCGTTGGCACCCAGATGATCGCGAAGGGTCTCCATTTTCCAAACGTCACCCTGGTCGGGATCATCAATGCCGATCTCGCGCTCCACATGCCCGATTTCCGGGCGGGCGAGCGGACGTTTCAATTGCTCACGCAAGTGGCCGGGCGCGCCGGCCGCGGCGAAACGCCGGGCGAAGTTTTTGTCCAGACCTACACGCCGTTCAGTCCGTCGATCCAATTCGCGCGGCATCACGATTTCGCCGGCTATTTCGAGCAGGAATTGGAATTCAGGGAGCGCTGCGATTTCCCGCCCTTCAAGCACGTCGTGCTGATCACGGTCCGTTCGCCTCACGAAGCGCGCGCCCGATTTTCCGCCGAGACGATCGCGCGCCGCCTGAAGGAAGCGCTCCCGCCCGAATTCATCCTGAGCGCGCCCTCGCCCGCGCCGCTCGAAAAACTCCAGGGCCAATTCCGTTTCCATATCCTGATGCGCGGCGAAGCGATCATGCGCCTGAGCCGGCTCGTGCGCGAAACCCTCGACAAATTGCCGTTGCCCGAAGACGTCTTCGCCGCCGTGGACGTCGATCCGTATCAGCTGCTGTAACCGCGCCTCGCCGCTGTAGCCGTCGCCCTGTGGGCGACGCGGGGGGATCAGGCCGGCAACTAATTAAAGGCTGCTCTCGCGCTTCGCACAGCGAAGCGGCTACAGAATTAGATGCGGTCGATTGTGATGATTTCGCCGGCATAGGGCCAATCTTCCGCTTTGCTAACCACTCCAGCTCGCACTGGATTATCGCGCACGTACTCCCACTTCTGGCCGTGGCTCTCTTCGTTACGCAGAACGTGGTCGAAGAATCCCCGCTGCCAGATCTTCTGCGACGCCGTGACGGTGATGGCCTTCGCCAGGCATTGCTTGAGCAACCCCATCCACCGCCCGAGATCGAAATCATTCGGCCCGCACACAAAGAGATGAATGTGATCAGGCATAATGACATATCGCCCGAGAGCGATTCCGTGTTCGGCGTAAGCTCGCTCGCCGAACCGGCCGAAGACGTTGTGAACGGCATTGTCTGCCAGCAAAGGGCGTCGTCGATATGTGCATGCCGTTACAAAGAAAACCGGATTGCTGGAAAATGGCCGATCGAGACGAGGAGGGACTCGCGGATACTTGGTCATGGGAGGGCGCGGACATCATGACCAATGAATTTTCCGGGAGCAACGCCGCGCTCTCGCTTCGCACAGCGAAGGGGCTACAGAAGACGCAGCGGCGCTTCTGTAGCCGTCGCCCTGTGGGCGACGCCGTTTGATCTTCGCGCTGGAGTATTTCGGTATTTGAACTAACGCTAGCACTCTCATGAACTTGCTGAAAACCATCGTCACTCTCGCGGCCGGCCTGCTGCTGGCCGGTTGCCGAAAGAACGCGGCTACGGGCGGGGCGTCGAACAAGATCCGGGTCGGCTACATCGGGTTGACGTGCGAGGCGCCGATTTTCAGCGCGGTCGAGAAGGGCTTCTTCAAGGAGGAAGGCCTCGAGGTCGAGCTGGTGAAATGCGAGTGGGCGAATTACAAGGACGTGCTCGCGCTGGGCGGCTTCGACATTACTCACCATCTCGTGATGTATTTCCTCAAGCCGATCGAGCAGGGACTCGATGTCCGGTTCACGGCGGGAATTCACAAGGGCTGCCTGCGGGTGCAATCGTCGACCAAAGGGAACATTCACACCGTCGCCGATCTGCGCGGGAAACGAATCGGCGTGCCGGGAATGGGAACGCCGCCCTTCATTTTCGCGAACCGCGTCCTGGGCGCGAATGGGATCGACGCGAGCAAAGACGTGAGCTGGCGCGTGTTTCCAGCCGGCGAGCTGGGACTGGCGCTCGACAAGGGCGAAGTCGACGCGGTCGCGGATTCGGAACCGATCGGCAGCCTGCTGTTGGCGGACGGCAAGGTGCGCAACGTCGCCGACCAGGCGGCCGACGTGCCTTACAAGGATGAATACTGCTGCGCGGTCATCGTGAACGGAAAATATCTGGCGGGGCATCCGAAGGAATCGGCGGCCGCGACTCGCGCGCTGTTGAAAGGCGCGAAGTGGGTGGAAACGAATCCGGCTGCCGCGGCGCGTTTGTCGGTCGAGAAAAAGTATCTGGCGTCGAGCCCGGAGCTGAACACGGTCGCCATTTCGCATCTGCGTTACGTGCCGAGCGTCTCCGGCGCGGACGACGCGGTGAAGTCCGCCGCCGCGGAAATGAAGACAGCCGGCATGCTCACGCCGAGCACCGACGTTGCGGCCCTGGCGCAAAAGGCATTCGTCCATCTCGACGGCGTCTCCGATCAATGGCTGGAAAGCCTCCAGGTGGAAAAAGTCGCGGGAGGGCAGGTGCCGCCGGACCAGGATATCCGGCTTTACGCGGAGATGATCCTGTCTGATACGCAGGAGTCATGTTGCAAGAAGCCAGTCGTCGCCGCCCAGAAATAGTTCCGGCAAGAACGGACGCGACCCTGGGCGACGTCGCGGCGGAACAGGAAAAGAAACGGTGGCGCACCTGGCTGCCGGTCCCGGTCGCGAACCTGATTTGCCTGGCGGCGCACTGGTTCCTTTCGAAGAGCGAGCCGGCTGCTGAAACGCGTTCCTACTTTGTTTTTCTTTGGAGTTTTCTCGGCGTCTCGATCGTTCTCGCGGTTGTGCAAACAGGCTGGCCGGCCTTGCGCGCCTGGATGCGGCGAATGGGCCCGATCTTCGCCGCCGCCCTGCTCGTCTTGTGCGGGTGGGAACTGATCACGACCGGCCTTCGCCTCCTCCCGCTCCCGTATTTTCCCAGCCCGGCCGCGGTGTTCCAAAGCCTGATCAACGATCGCGCGCTGTTGTTCGACAGCACCTGGCATTCGCTGGTTCTGTTGCTCGGCGGTTACGCGCTGGGCGTGATGGCCGGTTTGATCAGCGGGATTTGCATCGGCTGGTCCACGCCGGTCCGCTATTGGGGAATGCCAATCCTGAAAGTCGTCGGCCCAATTCCCGCGACCGCCTGGATTCCGCTGGCCATGGTGGTCTCGCCTTCCGCCATCATTTCGGCGGCGTCCCTGATCGCGCTCGCGGTCTGGTTCCCGGTCACGATGCTGACCGCGTCCGGGATTTCGAACACGCGCGCGTCGTACCTGGACGTGGCCCGGACGCTCGGCGCCGGCCGGCGTTATTTGATTTTCCGGGTGGCGATGCCGGCGGCGTTGCCGAGCATTTTCATCGGCCTGTTCATGGGACTCGGGGCGTCGTTCCTGACTCTCGTGGTCGCGGAAACGGTGGGCGTGAAATCGGGCCTCGGCTGGTATGTGAGCTGGGCCCAGGGCTGGGCGGAATACGGAAAAGTTTTCGCGGCGCTTGTCATCATGGCCGCGTTTTTCTCCACCATCATGACGGTGCTCTTCAAAGTGCGCGACCGCGTCCTGGTCTGGCAGAAGGGAGTCATCAAATGGTAGCGAGCGCCGCGACCGAAGCGTCGTCCCTTCGGGTTCGCGATATCACAAAAAGTTTTCCGTTGCCGGAAGATGCGGCCGGGCGCCGGCTGACGCTGGATGCGGTTTCGCTGACGCTCGCCGCCGGCGAACTGGTTTCGCTGGTCGGTCCGAGCGGCTGCGGGAAATCGACCTTGCTGCGGTTGATCGCCGGGCTCGAGTCGCCGGACTCGGGCGAACTGACGGTCGGCGCGGAGCCGATCACCGGGCCGAACGCGGAGCGCGGCCTGGTGTTCCAGGATCCAAATCTTTTCCCGTGGCTGACCGTGCGCCGAAACATTGAAGCGGGATTGGTGGCCCGGCATGTCCTGGCGGGGAAGCGCGGCGAAGTGGTCGAGTTCATGCGGCTCGTCGGCCTGGAAAGTTTTGCCGACGCTTATCCGCACCATTTGTCTGGCGGCATGGCGCAGCGCGTGGCGCTGGCCCGGGCCTTGATCAACCATCCCAAAGTGTTGTTGCTCGACGAACCGCTCGGCGCGCTCGATGCCTTTACGCGAATGCGCATGCAGGACGAAGTGTTGCGTCTCTGGGAGGCGCGCGGCACGACCATGCTTCTCGTCACCCACGACATCGATGAAGCGATCTACATGAGCGACCGCATCGTCATCATGACGCAACGGCCCGGGCGGATCGAACGGACGATTCCGGTAAACCTGGCGCGGCCGCGGGATAGAAGCAGCGCCGAGTTTTTGCAGCTGCGCGGTGAGATTTTGGAGCTGCTCCATTTTGCCGGCGCGGTCGAGAGTCGCGCTTAAAACATCCGGTCCGCACGGTTAATAAACTTCCACCCACCCCGGGCCGCTGCGTATCATCGCGCCCTGCGCCATGGACGAGACGGAGGGAAAACTAACGTCGGGTGAGCCGCTGAGCGTCGCCCAACTGATCGAGTATTTGCCGGCGTTGAAAGAGGTCGCTGCCGCGCAGCTCGAAAAATACGCAAAAGGCGCGGCGGTCCTGCATCGTTATCGCAAGGGCGAGACGGTCTGCGTCGAGGGCGAATTCGGGTCGACCGCCTACTTCATCGTTTCCGGCACGGTCGACATTTCGATTCAGAATCCGCTGGCCCATCTGCGCACGCGTCCAGCCTTCGGGTTGTTCGGCCGCAGCATGGCGCGGATGAAAAGTTTCCTGCTCGACGACGGCCAGGACAAACGAGCGGACGCGCACGAGCGCAAATTCATCGGGATCGACGCGGACGTTGACCTGCCGATGAGCAAACCAATCGCCGAGCTCGGGCCGGGTGAATTGTTCGGCGAAATGACCTGCCGCACGTTTCAACCGCGTTCGGCCACGGTGATCGCGCGCGAGCCCTGTGTGATGGTCGAGATGCTGCGCGTCATTCTCGACATGCTGGTCGGCACGCGCCAGATCTCGGAAGCCTCGAAGGCGATGTCGAAAGCGCTCAAGGCGCCGACGTTCAAAGGGACTTCGTTCAAGACTCAGCTCGACGAAAAATATCGGCAGCGCTCGCTCGAAACGCATCTGCGCAGCGTCCCGCTCTTCGCCACGGTCGGCGACGAGTTCCTCAACTACCTCAAGGAAAAGGTCGAGCTGGTTTCCTACAACCAGAACGACGTCATCTGCAAGGAAGGCGAAGAAGCGGACGCGTTTTATCTGATTCGTTCCGGCATGGTGCGCGTGTCCCAGGCGATGCCCGGCGGCGAAATGGTCCGGACCTACCTGAGCCGCGGCGAATATTTCGGCGAGATCGGCCTTCTCCGTTCGATCAAACGGATCGCGACCTGCACCGCGCTCGATGTTGCCGACGTGGTGAAAATTCCCGCGGGCGAATTCAACCTGATGCTGGAAAAATTCCCCGGCGTCCGGAGCCAGATCGAGCCGGTGGCCGATGCCCGGATGGCGGCGACGCGGAGCCAGGCGGTCCCGGCCGGGCTGCGGCTCGACGATTATCTGAACCAGGGGCTGTTCGAAGCGCAAAACCTGTTGTTGATCGACCTGGACAACTGCACCCGCTGCGACGCGTGCGTTCAGGCCTGCGCGAAGGCGCACGACGGCGTCTCGCGCCTCCTCCGCGACGGGCTGCGCTACGATCATTTTCTCGTCGCGACGGCGTGCCGATCCTGCCGCGATCCGTTGTGCATGACGCAATGCCCGGTCGGTTCGATCCGGCGGAAAGAAAACCTCGAGATCATCATCGAGGACTGGTGCATCGGCTGCGGGAAATGCGCCGAGCTTTGCCCTTACGGCAACATCAACATGCACCCGCTCGAAGTTGTGAAGGAAGTCCGGACCGAAGTGAAATCGCCGAACCCGAACATTCCGCCGACGGTCAAGATCGAGAAGAAAAAGTCGACCACTTACAAAGCGAACACCTGCGATCTCTGCACGCAATTGTCGGTGCCGAGCTGCGTTTACGCCTGTCCGCACGACGCGGCGAAGCGGGTCGATCCGCAGCGTTTTTTTGGCGACGCCCTCGAAATGCAGAACCGGCTCTTCGACGACGACTGGACGCCGGCGCGCCGCTACGAAACGCACCACACTCACTGACGTGAGAAATCCCAAATCCCAAGCTCCAAATCCCAAGGAAGAGAACGTCGTCTCACCCACTAAGCGTATTTGGAATTTGGTTATTGGGATTTGTTTGGGATTTGGTTTTTGGGATTTGGGATTTTAGCGCAATGCGGATCAATAATTGGCGGCACGTTCCCTGGATTGTTTTCGTTTTGCTGGCCACGATCGCGGCTTGCGTTCTCTACGCCGCAAATTTCCACCCGGACGTGTTGCCGGCGTGGCTGCGGCTCCCGCCCTCGCTCATCCAGAAACCGACGGAGCATCACACTGTCGGAGGCACGCCGCTCGGGCTTTGGTTCGGCTCGATCTCGCTCGCGATCTTCCTCTTCGCGGTCCTGTTGAGTCTGCGAAAAAAAATTCCGCTCTGGCGAGTCGGGACGGTGCAGCGCTGGTTGCGCGCCCACATCTGGCTGACCATTCTCACCATTCCGCTGGTCGTTCTGCACAGCGGATTTCGTTTTGGCGGACCGATGACGACGGTTCTGGTCGTCTTCTACGCCATCGTCATGGTGAGCGGGTTTTACGGATTGTTTCTGCAACACGTCATGCCGCGGATGATGAAGGAACGATTGCCGGCTGAAACGGTGTTCGAGCAAATTCCGCACATCCGTGCGCAGCTTGCCGTCGCCGCCGAAAAGATGCGCGACTCGTTCAAACCCACGCCGCCCAAAAAGGCGGACGCCGGCGCGCCCGCCGCCAGTGCCACGAAGACCACAACCGCTCCGGCGCCGGTGATGGCTTCGACGAAAGGCGAACTGAGCACGCCTGCGGCTCGGGCGAAATCTGTGACGGGCTCGGCGCCGACTGCCGCGCCGGTGGTGGCCGCGCCTCCCGCCGATGCGCCAGCGCCCGCGGCGGCTTCGATTCCCAATGCGGTAGTTAAGCCGGCCGCTCCGAAGACGGAAACGATCGGGACGCCAACGGCGCGCGTGCAAAGCGATCCGCCGGGGGCGCCGGTTGCTCGGAGCGAAGTTCCCGCTGGCGACGAGCCAGCGCCATCACCGCCGGTCGCTCCGCCCACCGCGGCACCACCACCCGCTCCGCCCACCGCGGCACCGCCACCCGCTCCGCCAAAACCTGTCGCTCCGCCCGCCGCAGCAAAACCTGCGGCTGCTCCGGCCGCAAAGCCTGCCGCACCGGCGGCCGCGAAACCTGCCGCGCCGAAGCCACCGCCGAAACCCGCCGCGCCGGCCGACCCGGCATCCGAAGCGGTCCTCGTCGAATTCATCGAGCGGCAAATCCTTCCGTATTTGAAGGCGCGGCGCGGCGATCGGATGCGGCTGAACAATCCGCGTTTCTCCGACGACACATTCCGGTTCGTGAAATTACGGGTCGCGGAAGGTTACCGCGCGCGGGTCGAGGAAATTCAAGCGTGGTGCGATGAACGCCGGATGCTCGATCTCCAGGTGCGCCTCCAACACTGGCTTCACGGCTGGCTTTTCGTGCACGTGCCGTTCTCGTTTTTGCTCGTCATGCTCACCATCTGGCATGCGGTTGTGACGTTGTTCTACTACTAAACCGCCATGCCGACGCCCGGACGAACGCAAAAGCAGATCGCGGAGCGCTACAAAGGGAACCTCGGCTATTACAACAAGAAACACCCGTGGCGCGTGGCGCGTTTTACCGTCAGCCTCATCGCGCTCGCCGGCGGGCTGGCCGCGATCATCGTTTACCAGGACCGCATTTTCCGGCGCGAGGCGAACGAGGAATTCTTCAGCTCCGGCAAACTTTCCAGCCAGCACGCGCAACTGGAACAGGATTGCGCGCAGTGCCACGACAGGAACGCCGCGATGGGCCGCGACCTGACGTTCGCGAAATTCAAGAGCGTCATCCAAGACCGGTTCCATCACGGACTCGATTTCAAATCGATCGATCGCAAATGCCAGGAGTGCCACGAGAAGAACCCGCCTTTCGGGACCGCCAAGAAATACGATCTCCACGAGCCGAACGTGGTGGAGAACCGTTCCTGTTCGATCTGCCACCAGGAACATCTTGGGCCCGGGCCGCTGCGGCGCGTCGCCGATCTGCAGTGCGCTTCCTGTCACAACGATCGCGCCATCATGGACGCTTCCGCGAAGAAAGGCGCCACTCTGCCGGCGGCCGTTTTTCATCTGCGGCCGCATCCCGCGCAGCAGGTTGTTTTCGAAATTCCCCGGCCGGCGCGCGGTTACACCCAGGTCTTTGGCGCGTTCGCCGACGCGCATCCGGAGTTCCAACTGATCCGCGAGAAAGCGCGCGATCCCGATGTCCTGCGCTTCAATCACCAGCGCCATTTCGGCAACGACATCCCACCGGTGAACGGCCAGAAACTCGACTGCAACTACTGCCATAAACCCGAGCCGGGCGGGCGTTTTTACGAGCGGATCAGTTTCGCGGCGAACTGCCAGGCCTGCCACGCCTTGCTCTTCGACAAGAACAATCCTCAGCTCCACCTGCCGCATGGCGACGTGAATCTGGTCCGGACCTTTCTCCGAACGCTCCCCGCTCAATACGCGAATTTCGCCCGCTTCCCGAACCAGGGCGCCGGACGTTACGCCGACGTGAAAACATTCGTCGCCCAGCAAATGAACCAGTTGCGGATCCAGTTCGGGAGCGACGCGGAATTCGAGCGCGCCGTGTTTTTCGAGACCGACCCGTACAAGCCCCACCGGCAAACGGCGGCCGCGACCCGTGGAAATTTCGCCGGCTGCGCGTTCTGCCACGAAGTGAAAACCGGGTCAGGCGGCGGACCGGTGATCACGAAGCCGATTCTGATCGATCGCTGGATGCCGCAGGCGCATTTCAACCACGCCAAACACGCGAGCGTGAAATGCGACGATTGCCATCACGCGACCCAAAGCCGCGACACCGCGGATGCGCTGATGCCGGCGAAAGCGAATTGCGTGACCTGCCACAGCCCGCAGGGGCGAGTGGCGAGCGATTGCGTCACCTGCCACGACTATCACGCGCCCGGGCAGATCGTCCGAGTCGAAGTGCCGGCGCCGACGGCCGGGCAGGGAACGCTCCGGCAAATGCTGCTGGGCAGTCGTTAGGCCGCGCTGCGCGCCGCCGGATCTCTGCCCGTCGTCAGCTTTTCGATTTCGCGGCGGAGCCGTTCCCACTCCACCGGTTTCGTCAGATGCGCGGCAAATCCCGCCGCGGCGCTGGCCGCCACGTCGTCGTCGGTCCCGAATCCACTCAGCGCGATGCCCTTTATCCCCTGGGCGTCGCGCAACGCTTTCATGAGATCGAGGCCGGTCCCATCCGGCAGCCCGAGATCGCTGATCAGCAGATCGAAGTGCCTCGAGCCCGCGAGCGCGCGCGCCTCGGCGACAGTCCCGGCGTGGCTAACGTCGAACCCGGAGTTGCGCATGATTTTTCCGAGGACGCGGGCGGTATCGGCATGATCCTCCACGAAAAGAACCTGGATGTGTTTGATCCCCGGCGGCTCGCTTTCCAGGAAAAGCACCGGCCCTTCCAGGAGCGACGTTTCCATGGCGTTGAGCGTGACGGTGAATTCCGCGCCGCGATCTTTCCCGTCGCTGTGCGCCTCGATGGTGCCGTAATGCAGATCGATGACGCGTTTGCAAATGGCGAGGCCGAGGCCGAGTCCGCCATATTTGCTGGTCACGGTGCCGCCGCCCTGCTCGAAGGCGTCGAAGATTCGCGGCAAAAGGCTCTGCTCGATTCCGATTCCGTTGTCGCGAATTCGGATGATGATCTGGTGCGACTCGCTGTTGTGGGTCGAGATCTCGATCCTTCCGCCTTCGGGGGTGAACTTGGCGGAGTTCTTTACCAGGTTCCAAAATACCTGCTGCAACCGCGCCGGGTCCGCCCAGCAATGATGCTCGCGCGCATCGAAATGCCGGACCACCTGGATCGATTTGGTGACCAGGTCGCCCGCGCAAATGCTGAGCGCGTGCTCGATGGTGGCGTGAACGTCGACGGCATCGTTGTGCAGCTCGAGTTTTCCGTGGGCGATGCGCGTCAGGTCGAGGAGATCGTCGATGAGAAGCGCTTCCAGTTCGACATTGCGCTGGAGAACTTCGAGGTCGTGCCGGAAATCGTCGTTCAGATTTGGTTCCCGCCGCAGGGAAGCGATCGTCATCAGGACGGGAGTGAGCGGAGTGCGCAGCTCGTGGGAAAGCATGGCGAGGAAGCGGTCCTTGGCGCGATTGGCTTCTTCGGCTTCGTTCTTCGCGCGCTGGAGAAGGATCTCAGCACTCTTGCGGTCGGTGATGTCGAGCATCGTGCCGATGAAACGCGTGATCTTTCCGCCGGCGTCGAACAGCGCCTGGCCGCGCTCCGCCACCCAGCGTTCCTTGCCGTCCCCGACGCCGATCGTGCGATATTCAATCTCGAAACGCCCGGTGCTGCCGGGCTCCCCGACCCGCTCGACGGTCTCGTCCACGATGTGCCGGTCGTCCGGATGCACGGCGTTGAGATACGTGTCGTAAGTCAGCTTCGTTCCCGGCGGAATGCCGAACATTTGCAGGCTGCGTTCGGAGAACTTCAATTCCCCGGTAGTCGGGAAAAAATCGAACGTGCCGATGTCCGCGGCCTCGGTCGCGAGCTGCAAACGCTCCTGGCTGTCGCGTAGCTCCGCCTCGCGCCTCCGTGCGATCTCTTCCTGTTTTTTCTGGTCGGTGATGTCCGCCCGGAAAATGACGATGCCGTCCTTGCTGGGATAAATGCGCGTGTCCAGCCAACGGCCCCACGGTTCATAGAAAAAATCCCCGTGCGCCGACTCGCGCGTTTCCATGACTCGCTGGCAGCGTTCGTAAAACTCGGTGCCGACCGCGCCCGGAAAAATTTCCCAGATCACCCGGCCGAGAATCTCTTCCTTCGGAACCCCGGCCATCTCGGCGACCTTGTCGTTCACAAACGTGTAGCGGAATTCGAAGTCGAGGGCCGAAAAGGCGTCGCTGATTCCCGAGAGCACGGTCTCGCGCTGTTCGATGAGGTCGCGGACCTCGTATTGGCGATGGCGCGCGCGCAACGCGACTCGCATCGTGCTGATGAGGGTCACCGCCTGCAGTGGCCGCTCCAGCAGGGTGACGTTTCCGGTCGACCCGAAAATTTCGAGGGCGCGCCGGCTCATTTCATCGCCGCCTCCGCTGGTGGTGAGAAGGATCAGCGGAACATCGGACCACGCCGGTTGTTCTTCGAGCCGATCCAGAAGCGGCGGAATCTCAGGAGCGACCAGGGCCTCGGCCGCCACCAGGATAGCGGTCGTTGTTTCGTCCAATCGCTCGGCGACCTCACTCAGCCGGCCACAGATGGTGGCGTTGATGCCGGCTTGTTCGAGGACGCGCGCCGCGAGCGCGGCATCCTGGCCGAGGGGCGCGGCGATCAGGACAACGCCGCGAGAGTCGTCACCTTTTTTTCTTTTCATTCACGCGGCGAGCGGGGGCGCGTCGCCGTTTCTCTTGTTTTTCCTCACTCAGCACCGGAACGCCAGTTAAAACCCCGCGAAATGCGTCCAGGGGCGGTCCGACCCGGATGCCAGCCGCATCGATGAACAGCTCTCGAATCGTGTGCTCGTGCTGGCCGGTGCGCTTTTTGATGACGGACAACGCCTTGTGCACGGCCCCTTCCGCTTCGAAGAATCGGAACATGACCACGGAGTCGGCGAGGTAAGTGACGTCGATCGGGCTTTGCATTTGTCCCATCATGCCGCTGGGAGCGATCACGATCATGGTCACGACGCCCTGCTGGTTCAGATAGGTAATTAGTTCGTGCAGCTGTAGATTAACGTAACGCTCTTCCCTCATGGAATGCAGATATCCGTTCAGGCTGTCGATGTAGACCACCCGGACGCCGTCTTCCTCCACCGCGCGTCGAATCCGGGTCGTCAATTCTCCTGGCGACAATTCGGCGGGATCAACCTGGGAGACGGTAATGGCTCCTTTTTGCGCGAGCTCCTCAAGACCGAAATTTAGCCCGGCTGCGCGCGCGAACAACACCGGCAGGCTTTCATCGAAAGTGTAAATCGCGACCTTGTCCCTCTGGCGGGCGGCGTTCGTCGCAAAGGTGAGCGCCAGGTTCGATTTTCCAGAGCCGGGCGGTCCCGAAAAGAGGGTCGCCGTTCCCCGGGGCAGTCCGCCACCCAAAAGCTCGTCTAATCCCGGGAGCCCGGAGGAAAGATTTTCGTTCACAAAATGCCGATGGTGTTCTGCTGCCACCAGGCGCGGAAAAATGGTGAGGCCGCCGGTCTCAATAACGTAGTCGTGGTAACCGCCGCGGTAAGTCGAGCCCCGCACTTTTTGGACGTTCAGGCGCCGCCGGGCCGCGCCGTACTCGGGCGCGAGCTGTTGCAGGACGAGAACTCCATGAGCGAGGCTTAGGACATGGCTATCGGAACCTTCCGTGCTGCTGTCGTCGAGGAGGAGAGTCGTGCAGTTTCGTCCCGCGAAATATTGTTTGAAGGAAAGAATCTGGCGCCGATACCGGAGCGGGTCCTGCGAAAGGAGGCGAAGCTCGGAGAGTGAATCGAAAGCGCAACGGGTCGGCCGGACCTTGTCGACCGCGTCGAGGAGCAGCTTGGTCGTCTCCGTCAATTCGACTTCCGAAGCGTGAAACAAAGTATTCTGCGTCGAAGCGGACAACTGTTTCTCGATCGCGGAAAGCTCCACGATCTCGACGTTCTCCAGCGACCAGCCGTGCGAACGCGCGACCTCTTCCACTTCTTCGCGAGTTTCGGACAGACTGATGTAGAGAACTTTCTCGCCCGCGCGCGCGCCCTCGAGCAGGAATTGAAGCGCGAGCGTCGTTTTGCCGCTGCCCGGTTCCCCCTGGATCAGGTAAAGTCGCCGCGGGGGCAGGCCGCCGCCGAGAATGTCGTCCAGTCCCGAAATTCCGGTTTTAACTCTCGCACTTTCGGGGCCGGTTTTTTCGCTCACAGACGGGGGATTCTACGTAGAGAACGAAATTGTGCGAGAGGAATAGGGATCGGTTAAATCCTGAATCGTGGGGTCGTCTTGAATGCAGCCCGCGAGACAGCATCTTGCGGCATGTTGAAGGGGCTGGAGGTCAACCTGGTTGTTCCCGATCTCTGGCAACAGGAAGCCGTCCGCGCCCTCCGCGATGGGAAAGACGTCGTCGTCCA
Organism: Chthoniobacterales bacterium; assembly: GCA_035941675.1. Lineage (GTDB taxonomy): Bacteria > Verrucomicrobiota > Verrucomicrobiia > Chthoniobacterales > UBA10450 > AV80. The sequence goes on along the minus strand of DASZDT010000018.1, from coordinate 19,211 downwards.
GGCGCCTACCGGTTCCGGTAAGACCTATATCTTCGAGCTCCTTTATCCGTCGCTGAAAGGGCAGGCGATTTTTACCGTGCCGACTCGGGCCCTCGCGAACGACAAACTCGCCGAATGGCGCGCGCGCGGCTGGGACGTCGGGATCGCCACCGGCGATCTCGCGCTCAATCTCAACGCCAAAGTTTTGGTCGCGACTTTGGAAACGCAGCGCGCGCGTTTTCTTCGCCGCGACGGCCCGTCGCTCCTCGTGGTTGACGAATATCAAATGATCGCGGACCCGGTTCGCGGGGTGCACTACGAACTGGCGCTCGCCCTGGCCCCGCCCGAAACGCAATTACTTTTGCTCAGCGGCAGCGTCCAAAATCCGCAGGACGTGGTCGCGTGGTTTCAACGGATCGGCCGCGATCCGGTTTTGATTTCGCACAACGAACGCCCGGTGCCGCTCGAAGAAATCGATCTCCGCGCGTTGCCGGAATCGGCCTTCGTCCAGACAAAAAGTTTCTGGCCGCGCATGATCGGCAAAGCGTTGCGGGCGGAGCTGGCGCCGGTGCTGGTCTTCGCGCCGCGCCGAAACGCGAGCGAAGAAATGGCGCAGGCCATCGCTTCCGCGATGGCGATCCGCGACCCGTTGCCCCTCTCGGCCGAACAGGAAGCGCTCGCCGGAAAACGGCTCGCCAAACTTTTGCGGAGCCGGGTCGCTTATCATCACAGCGGGTTGAGTTACGCGGTCCGAGCGGGGTTGATCGAACCGCTCGCGAAAGCCGGGCAGCTGAACGTGGTCGTCGCGACGATGGGCCTGGCTGCCGGGATAAATTTTTCGATGCGTTCCGTCCTGATCACCGACACGCGTTACAAGGCCGGCAACTTCGAACGGCACGTCGAGCCGGACGAGCTCCTGCAAATGTTCGGCCGCGCCGGCCGCCGCGGGCTCGACGAAATTGGCTACGTCCTGATGTTGCCCGACATTCCGCGGCTGGGCGACGCGCGTCCGCGGAAATTGAAACGCGCCACGCAGGTGGACTGGCCGAGTTTGATCAGCGTCATGCACGGCGCTGTAGCCGGGATCGGTGATCCCGGCGACGGCATCCCATTCGCGTCGGCGGTGAGGCTGAGCCATTCGCTGTTTAGCGTTCAAAAGGTGCCGATCGGCGCCGAGCACTCGCTTGCCACCGGGCCAAAGCCCTGCGGTCTTTGGGTCGACGCGGAACGGGCCCGTTTCGTCCGCCGGCCGATCACCGAGATTTTGAATTCCGCCGGCGAATGGGAACCGAAAGGCGCGGAGATGGCGAACGTGTCGTTAGGCCAGCTCTTCGTGCGCGAGAACGCCGGCTGGACGCCGGCTCTGTCCGTTCCGCGAATGCTGGACGGCCGCGGGTTCGGCAATCTGTGCAAGCTGCGCGACAGAAAAATTTACGGCCGCGAAATTCCGTTGGCGACGATCGTCGGCGAGGACGCCATCGCTCCCGTGAAATGGTTGCGGAAAAAGCTCGAGCGAAAATCACTGGGCAAAGCGGAGTTCGACGAGATCATTCCGCGCGTCCTCCCTGAGATCACCGGCGGACAGATCGCTGAGATCGTCAGGCGAACCAGCACCATCTCCGCGCGCATCGATTTCTCCGGCGCGCCCGTTACTGCGGTGGTCGATTCCCACGGCGCCGCCTTGCTCGATCCGCCCGAACGGGAAGCGTTGCCCATCGTTTGCCGGCACTGTTCCGAACTGGAGCACGATCTCACGGCGGTGATCACCAGCTCACCGGCTTACGCCTGGCGACAGCTTCGTCTGGTTGGCGAAGACGGAAGGCCGACCCGGCGCGGCGTGCTCTTTTCGTTCTTCCATGCCGGCGAAGGGCTCGCCATCGCCGCTGCTCTCGAGGATGAAACCTATCCGGTCGACGATCTTGTCTTCGATCTCGGCAACATCCGCGCGGGCCCGCGTTTTGCCGGCGAAGACGCGCCCATGGGCGGGCGGCTCGGGATTCTTTGCCAGCAAACCTACGGCCGCGCCGATCATCCCGGTTATCTCGAGATGGGTGTGCCGGTGCAATACGGATCGGGCGCTTCGGAAGTAATCCGCGAACTCGTTTCGAATCCGGCGGCGCGTTATCGCCTCACCAATGAATCGCTTCGCCACGGCGACATCGAGCGCGCGATCATGGAATGGCGCAGCCTGCTCCGCCACATCGTCGGCGCGCCCGACCTGGAATGGGAACGCTGGCGCGCCTTAAAAAAGCTGGCGGCGCATTTTGTGGGGAACACGAGTTCGCCGGCCGCGGTGGAATTTCCGCCGCTCCTCGCGTCGCAACGCACACGTCGTATAGGACCTGTATGACCAATAGCGAGAAACCGGCAGCCCTCGGATACCGGATGCCGGCAGAATGGGAACCCCACGCTGCCACCTGGCTTTCGTGGCCCCGGCGGGAAGGCATCAGCTTTCCCGGCGCGTTCGATCGCGTGATGCCGACGTTCCGGCGAATGGTCGAGGCGTTGCTTTCGTCCGAGCCGGTCTGCATCAACGTCTGCAACGGCGCGCATGAAGCGGAAGCGCGCAAGGTGCTGGACGGTTTGCCGCAGGAACGGCTGACGTATTATCGGATCCCGACGAACGAACCCTGGTGCCGCGATCATGGGCCGATCTTCTTGACGCGCGCCGGGGAACCCCGCGTCGCCGTCGTCGATTGGGGTCACAACGCCTGGGGCGGCAAGTATCCGCCTTACGATCTCGATGACGTCGTGCCGACGCGCGTCGCCGAGATCCTTCGCGTCCCGGTTTTTCATCCGGGCATGATTCTCGAAGGCGGTTCGATCGACGTGAATGGCGCGGGCGCCTTGCTCACTTCGGAAGGCTGCCTGCTCAATCCAAATCGGAACCCGACCTTGTCGCGCCAGCAAATCGAGGAAAGGCTGCGCGATTACCTCGGCGTCACCGATATTTTTTGGCTGGGCGAGGGGATCGAAGGCGACGACACGGATGGTCACATCGACGATCTCGCCCGTTTCGTGAGCGAGCGGACCATCGTCACGGTCGTCGAAGAGAATCGCGAGGATCCGAACTACGAACCGCTCCAGGAAAACCTGGCCCGGCTTCGCGCGATGAAATGGAAAGGCGTGCCGTTCGAAGTCATCACGCTTCCCATGCCGGCGCGGATTGATCGGGAAGATCTGCGATTACCGGCGAGCTACGCGAACTTCTATGTCGCAAACGAAAGCGTCCTGCTCCCGACATTCAACGATCCCAATGACGCCGTCGCCGAAACCACCCTTGCCCCGCTGTTTCCGAATCGCCGCATCGTCCCAATCAACTGCACCGAACTGATCTGGGGCCTTGGCGCCTTCCACTGTCTGACCCAACAGCAGCCGGCTGTTTGAAGCGACGAAGCTGGAGAATGGTCCGCCTCAATCCGCGAACGGCGCCGGTTTGTAGCCGCTCGCCAGAATGGCGTCGTGCAAATCCGGAGCGTGCGTCTTACGGGCGTCGAATGTGACGATGACACGTTCGCGCGGTGTATTGACCTCGATGGATTGCACGCCGGGAACACGCATCAACGGCTCCCGCAATTTGCGGACGCATTCGTCGCAGTCTTCCCCTTCCGTCGCGATCTCGATCGTTTCCAGGATCGGGTGATCGGCGCGCTCGGGATTGTGCGGGTCGGCCGGGTCCATCATCTAGTTTACGCGCGCCGGCTGGGCGGCGGCCGTCTTTCGCACCAGCGGTTCCAGCGCGCGCCACACATTCTCCGCCAGCACCCGCTGGCCGGCGGCGTTGGGATGGACCCGGTCCCATTGGTTCAAAGCGGGATCGCCGCCCACGCCTTCCAGGAAATAGGGAATCAGGGTCGCGTGGTTCTTTTCCGCCAGCGCGGCAAAGATGGCGCCGAACGCGCCGACGTAATCGTTGCTGGAATAATCCGGCAACTGCATGCCGGCGATGACGATCGCGACCTTCGGCTGCCGGGCGCGCGCCTGGTCGATAATGGCCTGGAGGTTCGAACGGATCTGCTCGATCGGCACGCCGCGAAAGGCATCGTTGATCCCAAGTTCGAGAATGAGAACATCGATCTTTTTGTGGGCGCGCAGAATCGCGGGAAGGCGTCGCAAGCCGCCGGTCGTCGTGTCGCCGCTCGAACCGGCGTTCACGATTTCGAATTCATAGCCGGCGGCGCGCATTTTCTCCGAGAGAAGCGCGGGATACGCCTGTTGCCGCGAGAGGCCGTAACCGGCCGTGAGGCTATCTCCGAGCGCTACGATCGTGATCACGTTCGAAGGATCGCGTTTCGCAGCCCCGGCGGATTGGAGGGACGAAGTCGCCATGACCGCCCCCAGCAGGATCAGACTTCTCAATTGCTTCGCCCCATGACCCATCTTAATTTCCGGCCCTCACTCGCTTGCTGAAATCTTGCTCAGCAATCGAAAATCGAAAATCGCAATTCGAAATTTATCTATGGCTAACTACGGCATCAACGGCTTCGGCAGAATCGGTCGCAACGTCCTCCGCGCGATGAAACAAAGCGATGTGGAACGCGTCGCCGCCATCAACGATCTCACCGATACCCACACCCTCGCGCATCTTCTGAAATGGGACTCCGTCCACGGCAAGTTCGATGGCGAGATTGGTTACGACGCCGAAAACATCGTCGTGCGCGGCCACAAGATTAAGGTCCTGAAGGAGCGCGATCCGGGGAATCTTCCCTGGAAAGATCTCGGGGTCGACGTTGTCCTGGAATCGACCGGCTTTTTTACCAGCCGCGACAAAGCCGAGCTCCATATCAACAAAGCGGGCGCGAAAAAAGTGCTGATCAGCGCGCCGGCGAAAAATCCCGATGCGACCATTTGCATGGGAATCAACGACGACATTTACGACGGGGCGAAGCACACCATCGTTTCGAACGCGAGTTGCACGACGAACTGCCTCGCGCCGCTCGCCAAAATCCTGCACGACAATTTCGGGGTCGAGCAGGGGTTCATGAGCACGATCCACAGTTACACCAACGACCAGCGCATCCTCGATTTCCCGCACGAAGATTTGCGGCGGGCGCGGGCGGCGGCGATCAGCATCATCCCGTCCAGCACTGGCGCGGCCAAGGCGATCGGCGAAGTGATTCCGGCCTTGAAGGGCAAACTCAACGGCGGCTCGTTCCGGGTCCCGACGCCGGACGGATCAGTCACCGATTTCACGGCCGTGCTGGCGAAAGACGCGACGGCGGAATCGATCAACGCCGCGTTCAAGGCCGCCGCGGGCGAGAAGAATTACAGCGGGATCCTGGAGTTCAGCGACGAGCCCCTGGTCTCGCAAGACATCGTGGGCAACCCGCACTCCTGCATCTTCGACAGCAAACTCACCCTCACTCTCGGGAATCGTTTCGTGAAGGTAGTCGGCTGGTACGACAACGAGTGGGGCTACAGCAATCGCTGCGTGGATATGCTGGCGATGTTGTCGAAGTAAACGTTCGCGAAATGACGAAGCACGAATGACGAATGTCGAAGAAATGACGAAAGTCGATTCGGCATCGCTGGACACTGCTTCGTCCTTCGGACTACGTCATTGTTTCGTCATTCGTCATTCATCATTCGTCATTTCCGATGAGCAAACTCGCCCTCCGCGATCTCGACGTTAAGGGGCAACGCGTCCTCGTCCGCGTCGACTTCAACGTTCCGACGGAAGAACGCGACGGAAAGATCGCCATCACCGACGACACGCGAATCCGCGAGAGCTTACCGACGATCAACTACCTTCGGGAACACGGCGCGAAGATCATCCTGATGGCCCACTTCGGCCGGCCGAAAGGAAAACCGGTCGACAAATATTCGCTTCGCCCAGTCGGCGATTATTTGCACACTTTGATCGATCATCCGGTCGCGTTCAGTCACGACACGATCGGGGCAATCCCGGAGGCGATCATCCGCGACATGAAGGCGGGCGACGTCACCCTGCTGGAGAACGTGCGCTTTCACGCTGGCGAGGAAGCAAACGATCCGGCCTTCGCCGAGGCGCTGGCCAAGCTGGGCGACCTCTACGTTGACGATGCTTTTGGCGCGGCCCATCGCGCCCACGCCAGCACGGCCGGCATCACGAAGTTCGTGAAGCAATCCGCCATGGGTTTCCTGATGGAAAAGGAAATCCAGTACCTTTCCCACGAGCTGGCGAAACCGGCGAAGCCGTTTGTCGTGATCCTCGGCGGTTCGAAAGTGTCCGATAAGATCGGCGTCATCAAGGCGCTCATGGAAAAGGCCGAAACGATTTTGATCGGCGGCGCGATGGCGAACACGTTCTGGAAAGCGCAGGGCGTTCCGATCGGCGCCAGCCGCGTGGAAGCCGACAAGCTCGACCTCGCGACTGAGATTCTGGCCCTGGCGAAGGAAAAAGGAGTCCGGTTTCTGTTGCCGGTCGACGCCATCGAGACGCAAAAAGTCGAGGCCGGCGCTCCTTGGCGAAACACGAGCCGCGTCTCGGCGTCCCACGGAATCAGCGACGGCTGGCAGGCGGTCGACATCGGGCACGCCACGATCAGCCTGTACGAGGAAGAGATCGCGAAGGCGAAAACGATCCTGTGGAATGGACCGGTCGGGGTTTTCGAAATCCCGGCGTTTGCCAACGGCACGGTCGCGATCGCCGAGGCCCTGGCGGGTTCGAAAGCGACCACGATCATCGGCGGCGGCGACTCCGTCACCGCGGTGAAGCAGGCGGGGCTCGCGGAGAAGATGACCTTCATTTCGACCGGCGGCGGTGCGTCGCTCGAACTGCTCGAAGGGAAAGAACTGCCGGGAATCGCCGCGCTGAGCGATCGCGCTTAGTTACTCGTAATCCCGCTCGTGCTCGTGGCTCGTGCTCGAAAGCGTCGCGTGAAAAAACCGAGCACTCGCCTCGTTCCCAAACTCTGTTTGGGAACGCACTTGTCTTCGAAACTCCGTTTCGCAGCGGGGCAACAGAGTTGCGGGGACATGGCATTCCCAAACAGAGTTTGGGAACGAGGGATGGACAGAGTTTGGGACGAGGGATGGTCCTGCTCGGGCTCGTGCTCGAAAAGGACGTTTAAAAAAGATCGATCACGAGCAGGAGCACGAGCACGATTACGACGCCCGTGACCAAACGACTCGGTAAAAATTTTCTTTACGCAGCCATCGCGCTCGCCGCGTTCATCGCGACCAGCGGGGTGATCCACTCGCTCCTGCCGCCGATCGTTCCCAAAGGCGTCGCGGCGAAGCTGGAGTTTTTCGCGCAGCACAAGGACGAGTTCGACACTGTGCTCGTCGGGACGAGCAGCATCTATTACTCGATCTCGCCGGCGATTTTCGACGAGATCACGCGCCAGAACGGGGTGCCGACGCACACTTTTAATTTCGGCATCGATGCGCTGCATCCGCCGGAGAATTTCTATGTTCTCGACGAAATCCTGAAAACCCGGCCGCGAAATTTGAAATGGATTTTCCTGGAGACGGCCAACATCGAGACCAAACTGCACAAGGTGCTCGGCACGGAGCGGGCCGTTTACTGGCATGATTGGCGGCGGACGGCGCTGGCCCTGCGAAAGGCGCTGAATCCGCGCGGCGACGGGAGATGGTACATCGAGGTCTCCCGCGTTTGGGTGGCACGGCGCGACCTGGCCGCGCACCTCACGCTCTTTGCCCAGCGCTTCACCAACGTTGGGCGGGGAACGGAGTTTTTCTCTCCCCAAAATCGAAAAGCGGAAGCGGAACTCGAACTCGGGCCGAAGCGCGACGGGTATCGCCTCTCCGGGAACGCGATGTCGCCGGAGGACGCCGCCAGTTTCCAGCAAAGGCTCGCGGACGAAATGGCCCGGGCCCAGCCGAAGCCGCTCGATCCTCAAGCCGACGAAACGTATCGGCGCTACGCGGAACGCTTCCGGGCGATGGGCGCGGCGCCGTTCTTTGTGGTGCCGCCGCTGATCTTTCAATCCCCGGTCGAGTTCCGGCAGTCCCCGCCCGGGCCGCTGCTTTCCTTCAACGACGCCCGGACGTATCCAAAGTTGTTCGACACGAAGGTGCGCATCGATGACGCGCATCTGACCAACGAAGGCGCCGAAGAATTTACGCGGGTCCTGGCTGAGGAATTTGTCCGCACCGCGAAGCAACCGTGAGTTCGGCGCTGCCCAAAAGCGGGGAAATGTTGAATGCCGGGATCGGCGCGCTCGCTTTTGTTCTGGCCGGGTTGGACGCGTTGCTCTCCGCGCCGGAAATCGACCGCGTCGTTCCCAATCTCGCGTTTTTCAGGGAACACCGGGACGACTTCGACACTCTCTTTATCGGCTCCAGCCATGTTCATCATCAAATCGCGCCCGCTATCTTTGACGAAACGATGCGCGCCGCGGGGCATCCGACCCGCGCCCTCAACCTTGGCCAAAATGGAATGGTGCCGCCGGAGAATTTTTATGTGCTGGATCAAGTCCTGAAGACCCAACCGCGGAATCTGAAGTGGGTGTTTGTCGAGTTGGGTGAACTGGAAACCAAACCTTTTCTCGGAAACGAGCGCACCGCCCGGCTTCTCTATTGGCACGACTGGAAGCGCACGGCCCTCGTCCTCCGCGCGATCCTCGAAGCCGCCCCCGAAGACGGCGCGGCGGCCCTGGTGCGGCGAAGCGGTGAAATCCTTGCCGCGAGACCGGGCATGTCGGAGAGACGAGATCTTCTTTTCTTCCATAGCGTGCTTTTCGCGAAGAACTTCGCCAATGTCGGGCAGCGGAGCGATCTCGCCCGCTGGGTGCGCGGGCTTTGGAAAGAAGAAATGCGTTCCAAGGATATCGGTCCGAATGGCGATGGTTATACTCCGATAAACAAAGAAATGACGGAACCCGAGGCGACCAGCAACGAGGCCGACCTGCAAAGTACCGGCGAGACCGAGGTCAGGTTTGTTTCCGGTTTCACGGCGTCGGCTTACCGCCAGTTGGCCGATGATGTGCGCCGATCGGGAGCAGTGCCGATTTTCCTGGTTACACCTGACGTAGTCCAAACCCGGCTCGGCTTCAGGCCTGAATCGGGTGTCAACGCGACGGTAGTGTCATTCAACAACGCGAAGGATTATCCCGAGCTTTACCGCAAGGAAATGCGAGTCGATCCCGACCACCTGAACGCCGCTGGTTCGGAGTATTTCACAAGACTCCTCGCCGAGAATTTTTCGCAACGCGTTCATCAGAACCGAATCCGCTAATCGAGATGCCGCGCCTGAAGCCAGTTGAAACCGGAGCGAAAAACTCACGTCGTTCCGCCTTGCCATGCTGTTTGTAGAATTCCGCTTCTTCTGGTTTTTTCTCGCGGTCTTCGCCGTTTACTGGTCGCTCCGCCGGAACGACTCCCGGAAAATCTGGCTGCTGATTTGCAGCTATTTCTTCTACGCCTGTTGGAACTGGAAATTTCTTTTGCTGATCATGGCGTCGAGCGCGCTCGATTACTTCGTCGGCCAGATGATGACGCGGTCGAAGAACCCCGGGGCGCGGCGCGGCTGGCTGATCATGAGCCTGTGCGCCAACCTCGGCACGATCGCCTTCTTCAAGTATTACAACTTCTTCGTCACGTCGGCGGCGGCGTTGCTGGCGTGGCTCGGGCTTCCAGCGAACCTGCATACCCTGGAAATCGTCATCCCGGTCGGGGTGAGCTTCTACACCTTCCACTCGATGAGCTACACCATCGACGTTTACCGCGGGAAACTAAAGCCGGTCTCAAGCATCCTCGATCTCGCCTGCTTCATCGGATTCTTCCCCCAGATGGTCGCGGGACCGATCGTGCGGGCGTCCCAGTTCCTGCCGCAGCTGCGCAGCATTCGCCGCTTTGCGGAGGTCGATGCGCGGGGCGCGCTCGTCCTGTTCCTGACTGGTTTCGTCAAGAAAGCCTGCATCGCCGATACCGTGGCGCCGTATGTCGATCGCTACTTCGACGCCCCTGCGAATTTCACCGCGGCAAGCGCATGGCTGGGAGTGCTTTTCTACGCGATCCAGATTTATTGCGATTTTTCCGGCTATACCGACATGGCCATCGCCTCGGCGGGATTGCTCGGTTACGAGTTGCCGGTCAATTTCCGGTTCCCGTATTTCGCGCGAAACATCTCGGACTTCTGGCATCGCTGGCACATCAGTCTCTCGAGCTGGTTGCGCGATTATCTTTACATTCCTCTCGGGGGAAATCGCGGAGCGCGCTGGTTTGTTTATCGCAACATCATGATCACCATGTTGCTCGGCGGACTCTGGCACGGGGGCGCCTGGACGTTCGTTATCTGGGGTGGATTGCATGGGTTCGCGCTGGTCGTGCACCGCGCCTGGACCCACCGCCGGAACGTGCTTCCGGAGGCGAAAGAGATGGAGAAACACCTCCCTCCCAAAGGGCCGCAATCAATCGGCGACTGGCTGGTTTGGTTGCTGACCATGTACTGGGTCTGCGTCGCCTGGATATGTTTTCGCGCCATCGATCTCGGGCATGCCGTCCCGGCGTTGCGCGGTTTTGTCCTGTTCCAGGGCGGAGGAATCGAACAGCTCGGCACCCGGATGCTGTGGGTCGTGGCCGCGCTCGCCTTCGTGCATTGGCTGAACTCGCGCGGTGTCTTCTCGAAATGGTGGCGTCGTCTGCCCGCGCCGGTCTTCGCCGCCGGATACGGTTGCGCCTTCGCTGTGGTGCTCTTATTTATTCCGCCGCACTACGCGCCTTTCATCTATTTCCAATTCTAAATTTTTCTTATGAGAAAAAAAATCGTCGCGGCCAATTGGAAAATGAACATGACGCAGGGCGAAGCGACCTCGTTCGTCTCGACGTTTCTGCTCGAGGTCGGCGAGTCGCGCGACGTGGAAGTGGTGATCGTCCCGCCCTTCACGGCCATCGCCGCGGTCAACGCGGGGCTCGAACACGCGCAGCACATAAAAGTGGCCGCGCAGAACATGCACTGGGAACGCTCCGGCGCGTTTACCGGCGAGATCAGTCCCGCGATGTTGCGCGACCTTTTCGTGCGCTATGTCGTGCTGGGCCACAGCGAACGGCGAACGCTCTTCGGCGAGACGGATGAAATCGTGAACCGCAAAGTGCGCGCCGCGCACGAAGCGATGCTCCGCCCGATCCTGTGCGTCGGCGAAAGCCTCGACCAACGCGAGCGTGGCGACGTCGAAAAAGTTTTGACCGCGCAGCTCAGCGGAAGCCTCGCCGGTTTACAGCCGAAGGAATTGCAGGAAACGGTGATCGCCTACGAACCGGTCTGGGCGATCGGCACCGGCAAGACCGCGACTGCCGGCCAGGCCCAGGAAGCGCACGCGTTCATTCGGGGAGTTCTCCGCGAAATTTCCGACGACACGACGGCTGAGAGAATCCGGATCCAGTACGGCGGCAGCGTGAAACCGGACAACGCCCGGACATTGATGTCCCAGCCCGATATTGACGGCGCGCTCGTCGGCGGCGCGAGCCTGGATCCACGAAGCTTCGCCGAGATCGTGAAGGGCGCGACCCTGTAGCGGCGGTCTATGACCGCCGTCTTTGCCGGGTGATGTTCGGCGGTCATAGACCGCCGCTCCAGGTTTACGGCAGCTGGTAAATTTCCACGGAGCCCACGCCGGTCTCACCGCCCACGCCGTGAACTACCGCGCCGTAGTTACCCGGCGCGAGCGTCTGGATGATCGCGGATTCCTTTGAGTTGGTAGGCGCCAGGCCGCTGTTTTGGATCTGCGTTTTTTGCGGGCTGGTCGTCCAATCGTCGTTCGAGTCGATCGTAGTTCCCTGGGCGTTCACGAAATCGAGCGTCGGATTGGACAAGGCACCAGGAACGCCGAACCCGGTGAGAGAGGGGCCGATGGCGCGGACGAGAACCTGTTTCGAGTCGGTCCCGCCGAAAATGAACCCGCCGATGAGCGCATTGGGATCGGCGCCGACCTGGCCGCGGGTCGAGATGTTCACCAAAGTCGAACCCGGTCCGCTATCCAGGTCGTAGACCTCGACGACACCGAGACCGGTGAAGTTGCTCACGCCACGCATGACGGCCGTGTAAGCGGCGCCGTTCGCATCCGACGGGACCGTGGTCAGGATGACTGCTTCGTTAGGCGAAGCGGGAGCGAGCCCGAGATCGATCACGTCCTGTTTGTTGGTGGCGTCGCCCCAGTTGTTGTTCGTGGCGATCGTGGCGCCGGTGTTGTCATGGAGCTCGAGCGTAGGATTGGAGAGGGCACCGGGCAGGCCGGTGGAAGGACCCATGCCGCGAATGGCGAGGCGCTTCGGCGTCGGGCCGCGCATGATGAATCCGGCGATCAACGCGTTATCGCCTGTGCCCACCTGCATGCGCGTCGAGAGATTCACCGGTCGGCCGGGCGCCGCGAGAACGTTGACCGTGAATTGTTGCGAAACGGACGCGCCATCGAGATCCGTGGCCGTGACGGTAATGTGGGCCGTGCCGACGCTCTTTCCCTGGACGAGCAATTTCGTTCCACTGATCGTCACAGCGGCGTTCGCGTTGTCGCTCGAGGCCGAGAGGGTCAGGACCGGGATGTGGGTGATGGCAGGAATGGTCACGAGGTGGGACGGGAAAATCGGGCTCGATCCGTCCCAGCCGCGCAACGGCAAATGTTCGAAGGACGGATGGACACCGGAAAAATTGTACCACGGCACCGCCGCGATGGCGTCCACGACGCTCATGGTGTTGTTCCCGATCCGTCCGAAGACGGTGTAAGGCCCGGCGCAGACCTGGCCGTTTGAGGTGGAGGCGCAGTTGCGGATATCAAGATTGTTCGGCGCCCCGCCATTGTCGGCGACGTTGATGAACCATTGGCTCGTCGCGCTGTTTTGGTCCGAGCCGACCTGGGCCATGGCGATGGTCCCGCGTTTATTCGAGATGCCAGCCTCGTTTTGGATCGGAGGAAGAGCGCCGAGAGCGGTCGGTTGAAGGTTGCCGCCGGGGGCGACGGTCGCGAGCCATTGGCCGCCTTGGATGACGAAGTTCGGAACCACTCGATGGACAAAACTGGCGGCAGGCTGGTGCGTATTCGGATCGATTTTGAAATAGCGCCCTTCGTCGACGTATCTCAGAAAGTTAGCCACTGTGATCGGCTTTTGCTGGCCGAGAAGAGCAATGTCAACGTCGCCGAGATCAGTCGCGAAACGAATGGCATCGCTGACGTCCGGGTCGGAAAAGAGATTCGACATATCGATCGAACGCGCAGGTGCGCCGGCGTATTCGGTAAAGTCAGCGATCTGGGTGGTGACCGTCGGCGGGACGTTTTGGGCGAAGACAGAAAGGGCGGACGCGCCCAGGGCGGCGGCGAGCAGAAGAGTAAGGCGATTCATCGGGCGATGTTTTTACTACATTTTGCGAAAAGTGCCAGCGGCTTTCTGGCCTAGGCTTTTTTGTTGATCTCGAGATACGTTCGGGTCTTCACCTTGCCGGTGCCGGGGTCGCGTTCCTCGATCCGCATCTGTTTCAGGAACCATCGGCCCTCGATCTTTTGTCCCGATACAACCTCGAAATACTTCAAAAGTTTCGCGTTCCAGTCGTACGCCTCCATTTTCATGAGAGCGCCGTTCTCTTTTCCAACCCAAAGCCAGACATTCGAGTATTGCGATTGGCGCGACGGAGCTTTCATCTCCAGCTTCCAGCAATCGACGGTGCGAACCATGTTTTCACCCGTGACCCGTCCCGTCTGCCAATAAAGAAAGCGCAGCGACAGATCTTCGTAGGTAATGCTGGTCCCGCGGACGCGGTGATCGAACTGCGCAGAAGTAATCTTTTCCACCCCGCTCCTGGTGATCGCTTCGAGCCGCGAATCATTGTCGCCCAGGCGCAACTGGAGCGCTTCGTCCGGTTTTGAAAACGAATAGCGGATGACGGGCCCGGTCTGGGTCAGGCGAAACGGAACGACGGTTGCGCCCTCGCGGATCTCGCCTTCGAGTTCCAGATCCTGTTGGGCCTGGCGCACCCGGACGGATTCGAGAACGTCGGTCGCGGACGGAAACGGCGCCGCGAACGTCGACGACATCGCCAACGCGAGCAGGCAAATCAGCGGTCTCTTGGGCATTCGAAACGAGTTTTAAGTGTTAAGGGTTAAGTGTTAAGTGGACTGCCATCGCGCGCCTTTCCTTAACACTTAACCCTTAAAACTTAAAACTCCCGCGCTCCTTCCGTGGATCAGTTTCTTTTTCATCTTATCAACGAACGATGGACGCATCCGGCGCTCGACTTGTTCATGGCGGCGATCAGCGACGTCGAAATCTGGAAGCCGCTGCTCATCGTGCTGGCGCTGTGCCTGGTGGTCTTCGGCGGCTTCAAAGCCCGCGCCTTCATGGTCTGCCTCGCGCTCTCGCTCCTCGTCGCCGATTATCTTTTGGTGAGCACGTTGAAGACGGCGATCGATCGGCGCCGGCCGAAACAGGTGCAGAAAGTCCGGATGGTGCAGCTGGAGCCGGCGAGTCCTCGTTTCCTCACCCTCTTCAAGCAGCCGACGATTCGCTATTCGGACGAGACGGATCGGAACAAATCCGGCCCCTCGTTTCCGTCCGGCCACGTGACCGACAACGTGGTGATCGGGACGCTCTGCGCGCTGTTCTTTCGTCGCTGGGGCTGGCTCTATTTCCTGGTCGCCGCGGCGATTGGCTGGTCGCGCATTTACCTGGGCGCTCATTGGCCAAGCGACGTCATCGGCACAGCCTTCCTCGCGGCGGGCGAAGCGCTCCTCATAACCGCGCTCGCGGAACTTCTCTGGCAACGTTTCGGGCCGCGCCTGGCGCCGCGGCTGGCCGCGCGGCATCCGCGGTTGATCGGGTAGGACGATGAGCCACACGCGCGCCGTCTGGTTGTTTATCCTGGGGCTGACCGCGCTCCGGTTCACGATGCTCGGCACCAGCGACCTGTCGTTCGACGAGGCCCATTACTGGATGTGGTCGGAGCGTTTGGCGCCCGCCTATTTCAGCAAGGGCCCCGGGATCGCGTTCGCCATTCGGGCGAGCACCGCGCTCTTCGGCGACACCGAATTCGGCGTTCGTTTTTGGAGCCCGATTCTCGGCGCGGCCACGAGCCTGCTCCTTTATTATTTCACCCGAAAGCTCTTCAGCGAGCGCGCCGCGTTCTGGGCCATCATCGCGCTCAACGCCCTTCCTCTCTCCGGCGTCGGAAGCGTGCTGATGACGATCGATCCGCTGTCGGTCTTCTTCTGGGTCGCCGCCATGTTCACGTTTTGGCTGGCGCTCGAGCGGGCGCCGAACGCCAACGGTCTCTGGTTCGCCACCGGGTTATTGATCGGCCTCGGCTTTCTCTGCAAATACACCAACGCGTTCGAGCTGGTTTCCGTCGTCCTCGTGCTGGCGCTGGTTCCCCGGCATCGGCGCGAATTCAAGCGGCCCGGTCTTTACCTGTTGCTGGCCGCTTTCGCTCTCTGCCTCGTCCCGCCGTTGCTTTGGAACTATCAACACGCCTGGGTGACCGCCTCCCATCTCCAATCGCGCGGGGGCCTCGACCAGTCGTTAGGCATTCGGCCGCTCGAGTTGCTCGGATTTCTCGGCGCGCATTTTCTTACCTTCTCGCCGCTCCTTTTCCTGGCGCTGGCCTGGGCGGTTATCGCGAACTGGCGGCGCGCTCGCCAGCAATTCAAGGTCCTGTATCTTTTCTGGTTCGGCGTTCCGGTCTTTGCTTTTTATTTGGTGCTCTCGGTCAACGACCAGGCCGCGCCGAACTGGGACATCCTCGCGTTCCTCAGCCTCACTGTGCTGGCCGCCTCCTTTTGGACCGAACGAATCGAGTCCTCCCGTTTCGCCCGCCGCTTCCTGGCTGTCGGAATTTTGCTCAGCCTGGTCGGGGCCGTGTTCGCCATGGACACCGATATTCTTCGCACCCTGAACCTGCCCTTCCCGCATTATCGCGATCCGGCCGATCGCGTCCGCGGCTGGAAGTCCGCTTCGCGCGGCGTCGAAAAAATCCGGGCGGAACTCGAACCGAAGATCGGCGAGCAGCTATTTATCATTGCGGACCAACGCGACCGCGCCTCTGAAATGTCGTTTTATTTCAACCACAAACGCGTCGAAGGCCCGCAGCACCCGGCAGTTTACATCGTGGAGTCCCAGGACATTCAGAACCAGTTTTCGTTCTGGCCGCGCTATGACCAGTTCGTCGAGGCGCCTCCGAATACGAAGCCGCCGGACGGCGAAGTTTACACCGAAGAAGAAGGCGTGAATCTCTTCACTGGCCGCAGCGCGCTCTACGTCCAGAGCGGGAAGGGGACGCTGGTGCCGCACAACATTCGGGCCGGCTTCGAGTCGGTCGATCACGTCGCCACGGTCGAAGTCCGCCGGTTCGGAACGGCTATGCGCGAATGGCAGGTTTTTCTTTGCCGGAAATATCGGACACTCCCGCTATGAGCGCCGAGTCGCCGGCGGTGTCCGTGGTGGTGCCGTTGTTCAACGAAGAAGAGAACGTGCCGATCCTCCAGGGCGAGCTCACCGCTGCCCTCGCCGGCATCGACTACGAAATTATTTTCGTCGATGACGGTTCGGTGGACGCAACGGCGCAGCGGATTGCGCTCGATCCTCGAATCCGTGTTCTTCGCTTCGAACGCAACGCCGGCCAGAGCGCCGCGATGTACGAGGGTTTGCAAAGTGCGCGCGGCGCCGTCGCGGTGCTGATCGACGGCGATCTGCAAAACGATCCGGCCGACATTCCGAAATTGCTGGCGGAGATCGGGCGCGGCGCCGACCTGGTTTGCGGTTATCGCGCCCAGCGCAAGGACACGGCGGTGAAACGCATTACCAGCCGCGTCGCGAATTTCGTCCGGAGCCGTTTCACCCGCGACGGGGTGCGCGATACCGGTTGCACCTTGAAAGCGATGAAGCGCGAATGCGTGGATGCGCTCGTCCCGTTCAAAGGGATGCACCGTTTCATTCCCGCGCTGGTGAAAGGCGCCGGTTATCGTCTCGTCGAGGTCCCGGTGAATCATCGCCCGCGCCAGTTCGGCCAGAGCAAATACGGCCTCGGCAACCGCGCCCTGCGCGCGACCATGGACATGTTCGGCGTTCGCTGGCTGCTCTCGCGCCGACTGGATTACAAAGTGCGGATCGAATAGCGTTGGCGGTTGTAGCGACGGCGCTCTGTCGCCGTAAAAGCGCGTAATGGAATCAATGCGTCTTACGCCGACAGAGCGGCGTCGCTACAACTCGTAAACGAGCGCTGCGTCGACCGGCTTTTCCGTCCCCAAATGACGCTTGTCATCCGAAAGCCTCACGTTAAGCTTTCGACCCCACTGGGAATCCTGCATGTCTCTGGCCAGCCTACTCACTGCGGAGCAAATCATTCCCGAGATGAAAGCGACGGAGCGTTGGAGCGCCATCGTCGAGCTGATCGATCTCCTCGTCGCCCAGGGAAAAATCAGGGAACCGGACCGCGAGAGCATCCTGGCCTCGTTGAAACAACGCGAAGAAACGATGAGCACCGGGATCGGGTTCGGGATCGCCATTCCGCATGCCTCGTCCGATCGGATCGAGGAAGTGGTGGCTTCGTTCGGCCGCTCGTCCCAGGGAATTGAGTTCGACGCGCTCGATAACGCGCCGGTCAGGTTTGTCGTCCTCTTCATCGTGCCGAAGAACCAGTTTCAAACGCATCTGCGCACCCTCGCTTCCATCGCGAAGTTTCTGAACGACCGGAGCGTGCGCGAGCGGCTCGGAGCGGCGAAATCGGCCGACGAAATCCTGGCGATCTTTCGCGAGACCGGCGGGCAAAAGTAGAAGCAGTGGAAACCTTTCAAGCCCTTCTCGCGCAGAAGGTGGCGGAAGCGCTTACCAGAGCCGATCTGCCGCCCGCCGGCGCGGTAACGCCCGCGGCCGATTCGCGCTTCGGTGATTACCAGAGTAACGCCGCGCTTATTCTGGGAAAACAGCTCGGCGAAAACCCGCGCCAGCTTGCCCAAAAAATATCCGGCCTCTGGGTCTCAAGCGAACTCTGTGACGCGCCGACGATCGCAGGGCCGGGATTCCTCAACTTTTCCCTTCGCCCAGAGGCGATCGCGGCCCACACCGCCGAGTTGTTACGCGACGAGCGGCTGGGCGTCGGCCTCGCGCAATCCGCCCACCGCATCGTGATCGATTTCGGTTCGCCGAATGTCGCCAAGCCGATGCACGTCGGCCACATTCGCAGCACCGTGCTCGGGGACGCGCTCGCCCGCATCGGCTCGTTTCTCGGCCACGACGTCATTCGCGACAATCACATTGGCGACTGGGGGACCCAGTTTGGAATGGTCATCTACGGCTGGAAGAATTTGCTCGACCGGGCCGCGCTCGAACGCGATCCCATCGCGGAGCTGGTTCGAATTTACAAAGCAGCCAACGAAGCAGCGACTGCGGATCCGGTTGTGCGGGAAGCGTGCCGGGAAGAGCTGGTCAAATTGCAGGCAGGCGATCCGGAAAACTTCGCCATCTGGAAGGAATGCGTCACGCTGTCCCTGGGCGAGTTCGACGCGACCTACCGGATCCTGGACATCCATTACGACATCCAGCGCGGCGAAAGTTTCTACAACGACCGGCTGGGGCCGATCGTCGAGCGATTGCTGAAATCGAAAATCGCGGAAGAGAGCGAAGGCGCCGTGGTCGTGTTCTTCTGGGACGATCCCGAACTGGCGGACAAGCCGGCGATCATTCGGAAACGGGACGGCGGTTATAATTATGCGACGACCGACATCGCGACGGTCGACTATCGAGTCGACGATCTGAAGCGCGACACGCTGTGGTACGTGGTCGGCGCGCCTCAAAGCCTCCACTTCAAACAAATCTTCGCGATCGCGCGCCGCGAAGGGCGCACGGCCGATTTTCGCCACATCACCTTTGGCAGCATCCTGGGCGAAGATCGCAAGTTGATGAAGACGCGCTCCGGCGAAAACGTCGCTCTGCGCGACGTGCTCGACGAAGCGATCGTCCGGGCTCGCAAACTCGTTGACGAAAAAAATCCTGATCTGCCCCAGGCCGAGCGCGAGGAGGTCGCGCAGATCATCGGCATCGGCGCCGTGAAATACGCCGATCTGTCCCAGTACCGGATGACCGATTACATTTTTTCCTGGGACCGAATGCTCTCATTCCAGGGAAACACCGCGCCCTATTTACAGAACGCTTACGTCCGCATCCGCTCGATCTTCCGGAAAGCCGGCGAAGAATTCGTCGCCCCGGAGAACATCACGCTTTCCGCAGCCGAGGAACGCAATCTCGCCCTGAAGCTGTCGCAGTTCGCCGAAGCCGTTCCCGCGGTCCTCAACGATTTCCGTCCGAACCTG
>DASZDT010000017.1:0-132552 GCA_035941675.1 Chthoniobacterales bacterium | reverse complement strand
CCTATGGGTGGTTTTTGAAACCCGCCCCTCCTTGGTTCTGCCATGAACGCCTCTCCTAACTCAGCAGCGGTCCGGCTCGACGATGTTCGGAAAACGTATCGGACTGGCGAAGTGGAAGTGCAGGCCGTGCGCGGCGTGTCGATCGAGATCGGGCAGGGCGAATTCGTGGCCTTGATGGGATCGAGCGGCTCGGGCAAATCGACCTTGATGAACATTCTCGGCTGTCTCGATCGGCCCACGGCGGGCCGCTATTTTCTCGACGGAGAAGACGTTTCCTCGCTCGATCGCGATCAACTCGCCGACGTCCGAAACCGCAAGCTGGGCTTCGTGTTCCAAAACTTCAATCTGCTCGCGCGCACGTCGGCGCTGGAAAATGTCGAGCTGCCGCTGCTGTATTCCGAAGTTGCCCTGACGAGTGCGCAACTGCGCGAAAAAGCGGAACAAGTCCTGGCGGCCGTTGGATTGGAAGGGCGCGGCGATCATACGCCGAGCCAGCTCTCGGGCGGACAACAGCAGCGCGTCGCGATCGCCCGGGCCCTGATCAACGATCCTGAAGTTCTGCTGGCCGACGAGCCGACCGGGAATCTCGACAGCCGGACGAGCGTTGAGGTGATGGAGATTTTTCAGTCGCTGAACGAGAAGGGGATCACCATCATCATGGTGACGCACGAACCAGACATCGCGGCCTATGCCCGGCGCAACATCGTGATGAAAGACGGTCTCGTGCGAAACGATTTGGTCGTGCAGAATCGATTGAACGCGGTCGCGGAGCTGGAACGGATTTCGTCCGGCGATCCATTGGAGGCTGCGGTATGACTCCGAAAAACTTCGGGAGGCGGCTGCGGCTTGCTTCCACGTTCAAGATCGCGGGGCGCGCCTTGCGGCGAAATAAACTTCGTTCGGCGTTGACCGCGCTCGGCATCATCATTGGCGTCGGCGCTGTTATCGCGATGGTGAGCATCGGCAACGGCGCGAAAGCGCAGGTCGAAGCGCAAATCGCCGGCCTGGGCGAAAACGTGATCCTGATTTTCTCGGGAAGCACGACCGCGAGCGGGATTCGCACGGGCTGGGGCGGCGCGGGGACGTTGAAGATCGAAGATGCCGAAGCGATCCGGCGCGAAGTCCCGCAGGTGACGCTGGTCAGCGAAGAAGTGGTTTCGACTGCGCAGGTCATGGCGGGAAATCAAAACTGGTTCACCCGCATCTACGGCGAGTCCGCGGATTACTTCGATTTGCGGCAATGGCCTTTGGCGGACGGCGCGCCTTTCACCAACCAGGATGTCCGGAGTGCGAACAAAGTTTGCGTGATTGGCCGGACCACCGCGACGCAGATTTTCGGAAGCGAAGACGTCGTTGGGCAGGTGCTGCGGGTGAAGAACGTGCCGTTTCAGATCACCGGCGTGCTCACGCCCAAAGGTCTGAGTTCCCAGGGCACCGACCAGGACGATATCGTGATCATGCCCTACACGAGCGCGATGAAACGCGTGCTCGGCGGCGGAACGACGTTGCGGAACATCAACGCCCAGGTGGCCAGCGCCAAAGATCTCGCGCCGGCCCAGCAACAGATCGTCGCGCTCCTGCGGCAGCGTCACAACATTCGCGAAGGCCGCGACGACGATTTCACTGTGCGCACCCAGGAAGAAATCGCGGCCGCGGCGACCGCGACCACCGAAACGATGACGGCGCTGCTCGCGGGCGTGGCCGTCATTTCGCTCGTGGTCGGCGGCATTGGGATCATGAATATCATGCTCGTGAGCGTGACCGAGCGGACCCGCGAGATCGGCACGCGCATGGCCGTGGGCGCGCATGGCCGCGATATTCTCACTCAGTTTTTGATCGAGGCGATGACGCTCAGCGTGGTGGGCGGGATCATCGGCATCATTAGCGGGATCGTGGCTTCGAAGATTATCGCGCTGATGAAAAACTGGTCGTCGCTTATCTCGCCGAGCTCGATCGTCCTCGCGTTCGTTGTCAGTGCTGGAGTCGGAATCTTTTTCGGATTTTACCCGGCGCGGAAAGCCGCGCAGCTCGATCCGATCGACGCGTTGCGGTACGAATAGCGTTACGACTTCGGTTCACGGATCCGGCGCGAGGGCACCCACTCGTCCCACTTCGAATCGTAATCCGTGTAATGGATCAGATGCACGCCGTCCTTCGCCTGGAGGACGGTTGCCGGATACCAATGTTTTTTCCAGAGCACCTCGACTGTCGTGCCGGTCGCGTACCGAACCGGTTTGATCTGTTCGAGATCTTCGGGGGCGACCCACACGTCCTCGTCATCTTCGTAACCAATGAAGTGGATCTTCAACTTCTCGCCGCGCGCATCGATGATCCGGCAGGCGTACCAATCACCGTCGGCGTCCTGGGCTTTCGCGCGCTCGCCGATGCGCAAATTCCCGAGCGGCTTCGCTTCCGCCAACACCATGTCGGCATCGAACCCTTTGCTATGCGCGAACGTTGAGCGCTGCTCTTCCGCCGCGTTCATGTCCGCTTCGACATGCGCGGCAAATTCCGACAGCGTCACCGCGCCGTCGTGATTCAGGTCAACGTATGAGACGCCGCGGAACGCATCGAGAAGCGCTTCGGTGAACGTCCAGTGTTCGGTCGACGACTCGCTCGCCGCCGATGAAGTCACCGCGGCGTAGGCCGGCCCTTTCGATTGCTTCGTGATCGCGAGCCCGGCCTGGCCCGAGTAGCAACAATCGATGAACCACAGAACGCGGCCGCCTTTGCTCGCGTTGATTTTTCCCGGGATGGAATTGACCGACCAGCCGTCGACCCCGTCATCCCCGGCGTCGTAGGAGGCGAGGAAAACGTCGTTGCCGTCCTCCGATTTCGAGCCGTGGCCGGCGTAGTAAACAATCAGAAGATCGTCCGGCCGAAGTTTCTTCAGTTGTTCGGTAAAGGCAGCGTCGATTCGTTGCTGGGTCGCCTCTTTGTCCTGAAGATAGACGATCTGCGAATCCGGCACGCCGCGTTCCTTAAAGAAGTCGACCAGGGTATTGTCCCGCCGGTTTGTGACGGGAAACGAACCGAACATTTCGGAATGCTTCCAGCTCAGGACGCCGACGACGAAGACCCATGTCTTTTCCGCCTTCCAGCCGGGTTCCTTCGCCAGCGCAAGCCGCGGAATCGCCTGAAGCAAGAGCGAGACGATGAAGATTGTGGCGACCGAACGTTTCATTTGCCGGCTGGAAACATTGACGTTTTAAAGGGGCGCCGCACCTTCATTGTATGAACCGTTTCCAGAAACTGGTGGCCGACGCGAAGACGAAGATCACAGAAATTTCCCCGGCGGAAGCGCAAGAGCAAGCCGAGGGCGGGGCCGCGATCCTGATCGACGTCCGCGAGCAGGAAGACTGGCGCGCCGACCACGCAAAAGGGGCGAAGCATTTGACCCGCGGCGAGATCGAGCTGGAAATCGAAGAGCAGGTGCCCGATCTCAAAACGCCGATCATTTGTTATTGCGGTGGCGGGAGCCGGTCCGCGCTCGTCGCTGAGAGTCTCCAGAAAATGGGTTACGAGAATGTGCGCTCGCTGGCCGGTGGGTTTCGCGCGTGGAAGGAAGCGGGATTGCCAAGCGCGAACGAATAATCAACCGCCGACCGCCTGGTAATGTCCAAGGCCGCGTTTCCACATGAAATGCGCGGCAGCCCACATCAATAAAACCCAGCCGGATTGAATGGCCAGCGCCTGGACCATCTCGGGGCCGCGGAGGCGTTCCATGAAAATCGCGATCGGGCAGAAAAGCTCGTAATAGAACGGGAGCCATTTCATCGCCGCCTGGATCCCGGCGGGCATGATGTCGACGGGAAACATTTGGCCGCCCAGGAAATATTCGAACGAGTAAATGATGAACACGATGGTCGAGATCTCGAGAATCCAGAACGCGAAGAGCGCGATCGTGTAGGTAATAAAAAATTGGATGAGCGCCGCCATGAGAAGCGAAGCGAGCGCGCAAAAGTAGGTCACGACCGACGACGGAAGCGACAGGTAATCGCGAAAGTAAAAGAGGATGAGCGCGATCGGCGGGATGGTCACGGCGGTGAAGACGAGCCGGCCGCTGAGGAAAATGCTGAAGCGGTAGGCGAGGTAATTCAGCGGCTTGGTCAGGAACGAATTGATCTGGCCTTCCCGGATGTCGCTCGCGATCTGCCATTCGTCCTCGGTGGGCGTGACGAGGTTCGATACGACGATCGTGAGGAGGTAATAGTAGATCATCGAACCGTAAGTGTAACCGTGCATGCCGCCGCCGGGTTCCTGGAAGACGGCGCGCCAGAGAAACACCGTGCCGGCCAGCGGAATCAGGCCGAAGATCGCGCGCAGGAAATAGTTCCAACGGTAAACGAAGGTGTTCTGGAGACCGAGATTGAAAACGACGAGGTATTTTCTCATGGGGCCCGCCGTTCCAGATTACGCAGGGCGCGGTTGTGCAGGGCGGAGAGCAGGATGAGCGCACTGATCGCCCCGATCAACGCGACGCACATGTCCGACTGCGTATCCCACGCGTCGCCCTGGCTGCCGAGGAAATCATTCGCGGCAGATCCGCTCAGCAACGCGGTCCACCATTCGATCAATTCGTAAAACGCGCTGATCGCCAGGCAGATCGAGACAACGACAAACGGCAGCCAGTTTTGCCGTTTCAAGACCTCGAGACGGATGATGATCTCGCGCGCGATCATGGCCGGCACGAAGCCCTGCATGAAATGGCCGAGCCGGTCGTAGTTGTTGCGCTGCCAGGCGAAAAGCGGCCGGAGCCAGTCGAAGAGCGGCACCCGCGCGTAGGTGTAATGGCCGCCCACGCAGAGCACGCAGACGTGGAGCGCGATGAGGGTGTAGACGAGCGTGGTGAAACGAAACCGCCGATACGTCGCCAGGAGAACGGCGATCCCGGCGAGACCGGGCGAAGCCTCGAGCCACCACGTAAAACGATCGTGCGGCTGCCACCCGGACCAGAGAATCACGGCGAGCGTCGTCCCGAGCAGAGCCAGTTCAGCGCGCGGCGATTCTTTCATTTTCGCGCCAGTTCCACCGCGAGGTTGATCGCGGCGATCATGCTGTCGGCGCGCGCGACGTTTTTGCCGGCGATCTCGAAAGCGGTTCCATGGTCGGGGCTGGTTCGAGGAAACGGGAGACCGAGGGTGACGTTCACCCCTTCGTGAAAAGCATGGAGCTTCAACGGGATCAGCCCCTGATCGTGATACATGCAAAGCACGGCGTCCCACGCGCCCTCGGCCGCGTGGTGAAAAATCGTGTCCGGCGAAAAAGGGCCGCCGATTACTCCAGATGTTGGACCGCCAATTGCAGATTGGAGTTCGGCGACGGCCGGCGCGATCACTTCGATTTCTTCGCTTCCCAGTGCGCCCGATTCGCCGGCGTGCGGGTTCAAACCGGCGACCGCGATGCGGGGCGTTTGGATTCCGCGGCGCCGAAGAAAATCGTGGAGTAAAAGACCGACGCGCACAATTTCGCCTGTCTTGAGCGCGCCGAAGATTTCGCGCAATGGAAGGTGAACCGTGGCCAGCGCGACCGTGAGCTTTCCGCCGGTCAGCAACATCGCGAAATTTTTTGTGCCGCAGCGATCGGCGAAAAACTCCGTCTGGCCCGGGAAGGTGAAACCGATCTGGTACATTCGCGCTTTATTGATCGGACCGGTGACGACGGCATCGAGTTCGCCCGCCTGGGCGAGCCGGACCGCTTCCTCAAGGGCCGTGAAGGCGGCTTCGGCCGTTTTGGTGGTAGGCTGGCGTAACGAGCAGTCAATCTTTGGACCGACGATCGAGTATCGCGCGTCAGCGGGAAGCCGGCCGGAATCGAGCGCGGTCCGGACGATTTCCGGACCGATGCCGGCCTGGTCGCCGAGAGTAATGCCGACCCGACAGCTCATCGCGCATTGTCCCAAACGGGAATGATCGCGGCAAGGACTCTTCGCGAACGAAAGATTAGAAGGTGCGGATGTAGGCTTTCTGCCGCAGACCGGCGAGCCAGAGCTCCTGCTGCCGTTGCGTTTCTTCCTGCATCAGCTTTTTCTCGATCTCCGGCCGGAGTTTCGCGAAGGACGGGGTGTCCCCGCCGCGTTTCTCTTCCACCTTCAGAATGTAGAAGTTTCCCCCGAGCTCGATCACGTGGCTGACGCGGCCGGGGGGGAGATTGAAAGCGACCTTCTCGAGTGGCGGCGCGAGAGTCTTACGCTCAACCCAGCCCCAATCGCCGCCGGCATCCCGGGTCGCGTCCTCGGAATACATTTGCGCCATCCGGTCGAACGGCGCGCCATCGGCGAGCTTGCCCAGGATCTCTTCCGCGATGGCTTTTTGCGCAGTCGCATTTCCTTCCGCCGCGCGCGTCGGGATCATGATGAGGCGCAGCTTGACCTGCTCCTTGGCGGTGAACTCCGCCTTATGCTGCTTGTAGTATTCCATCACCTTCGTCGGCGAAATCGTGGTCACCGGCTTCACGTTTTTGCTCCGCATCGCAGAGACGATGATTTTGTCCATCTCGTTCTTTTTGAATTCGGTGAGCGTGTAGTTCTGGGCCTGGAGCGTCTTGATGAACGTATTGCGGTCGCCGCCAAAATCCTCCCGGATTATGTCGTTGATGCGTTCTTCCACGAAGTGCTCCGGCAATTCGAATTTCTCCTTGTGGAACGACTGCACGATGAGCTGCCGGTCGATCAGGTCTTTCAGGGCGGCATTGCGCGCTTCCTGGATCTGCTTGTTCAATTCTTCGCCGTGATACTGCGTGCGGAGCAGGCGTTCCCGCGGCGACGCAAGCCCGCGAACCTGGGAGTAGGTGATGATGTCGCCGTTTACGATCGCCGCGATGCCGTCGATAATGCGCGGCTCATCCTCGGCGGCCAGGGCGCCGCGGCACAGGGGCGAAAAGAGCAGGGTCGTGCCCGCCAGAACGGCTGCAAATAACGGTCGAATCATGCGATCTAAAGTTTCCTGATTAAATCCAAAACTTCCGCCAGTTGGCGTTCGATTCTATCGGTACTTATGCGAGGGAATTTGCCTCCCACAAGTATAAAATCCCCCCGCCGGGTGAGCATCAATTTCGCTTCGCGGACCTCGACCCGCCTGAGGTTGGCCCGGGCGGCGGAGAGCTTGATTTCGTTTAGAAGGAGGAGGTTGTCAACCGCGACCGGGAATTTGCCGAAGCGATCCCGCCATTCCTTGCGCACCTGGTCGAGCTGTTCCCGCGTCGTGATTTCCGCGAGGGCGCGATACGCCTGGATCCGCAAGGTCGGGTCGGTGACGTAACTCGTCGGGATGAATGCCGGCACCCGCGTCTCCGGCCCAGCCTGGATGAATTCAGCCTCGTTCGTGGCCACGAAATCGAGGCGCACTTCGACTTCGATCCGGCCCCGGGCGCGCTCGCCTTTCAATTGGGCCACGGCCTGTTTCAACAGCTGGCAATACAGATCGAACCCGACCGCCATGATGTGGCCGCTCTGGGCCGTCCCGAGAATGCTGCCCGCGCCGCGAATCTCGAGATCGCGCATGGCAATGCGAAAGCCCGCGCCTAACGAGCTGTATTGTTTGATCGCGTTGATTCGTTTCCGGGCGGCGCCGACCGTCATCATCTCGCGCGGCAGCATCAGATAAGCGTAGGCCTTGTGCTCGGCCCGGCCGACGCGTCCCCGCAGCTGGTAGAGGTCCGCCAGGCCGAACCGGTCCGCGCGATCGATGATGATCGTGTTCGCGTTCGGAATATCGAGTCCGCTCTCGATGATCGTGGTGCAGACCAGGACATCGATCTTCCCCGCCACGAAGCGTTGCATCACCGACTCCAGTTCGTCCGCGTCCATCTGGCCGTGGCCGAACTCGACCCGCGCCCGCGGACAGAGCTCCGCGATTTTGTCGCGCATCTTCTGGATCGATTGGACCCGGTTATGCAAAAAATAAACCTGCCCCTGCCGGTCCAGTTCGCGATTGATCGCGTCGCGAATGATCCGCTCGTCGTAACCGCAAACGACCGTCTCGACCGGGAGCCGGTTCAACGGCGGCGTCTCGATCGTGGACATGTCTTTCACGCCGACGAGCGAGAGATAAAGCGTCCGCGGAATCGGCGTCGCCGAAAGGGTAAGGACATCGACGAGTTTGAAGAGTTCCTTGAATTTTTCCTTGTGCAGGACACCGAAACGTTGCTCTTCGTCGATCACGACCAGGCCGAGATCCTTGAAGATGACGTCGCCGGAGATGAGGCGATGGGTGCCGATGACTATGTCGACGCCGCCTTCGCGAAGCAGCTCGATGACCTTGCGCTGCTCGCCCTGCGAACGGAACCGGCTCAGCATTTCGACGCGGACCGGGTATTCGAGCATGCGTTGCCGGAACGTCTCGAAGTGTTGCTGGGCCAGGACCGTGGTGGGCGCGAGCACGGCGACCTGTTTGCCTTCCATTACCGCTTTGAAGGCGGCGCGGATCGCGACCTCCGTCTTGCCGAAGCCCACGTCGCCGCAGATCAGCCGGTCCATCGAGCGCGGGCGTTCCATGTCTGTTTTGGTCGCCGTGATCGCGGTGAGCTGGTCCGGCGTTTCGCGGAACGGGAACGAATGCTCGAATTCGCGCTGCCATTTCGTGTCGGGGCCGAAGGTGTAGCCGAGTTGGGTTTCGCGCTCCGCCTGGACGGCTAGCATTTTGCCGGCGTAATCGAAAATCGACGCGGCCGCGTTCTTCTTGGCCCGGGCCCACTTGGCGTCGGCGAGGGAACTCAACGGCGGGGATTTTTTCCCCACGCCGACGTAGCGCGAAACGAGATACGCCTGTTCGAGCGGAACGTAGAGCCGCGCGTCGTTCGCGAACTCCAGGGCGAGCGCCTCCTGCATTTCGCCCGCGGGCGAGGGGACTCGCGTCAGCTGGAGAAAGCGGCCGACGCCGTGTTCGAGGTGAACGACGAGGTCGCCTTCGTTCAGCTCGCTGAAATCAATCTGGGCGCGATTGCGGCTCAGTTGCTCCGCGCGCTGGAGCCGGCGCCGGCCATGGGTCGTGTAGCGGCCGAACAATTCCGCGCCGGACAGCACGACCAGCTTTCCGTCCGGAAAAACAAATCCGCGCGAGAGCGTTCCTTCCAGGAGTTCGATCCCGGCGATCGTGTCGCCCATGATCTCGCGAAATCGTTCGATCTCGCCTTCGGTCTGGAAGTAAATCGCGATCTGAAACTCAGCCGCGCGCCAGTCGCGGAGGCGGGCGGCAAACTGGGCCCGTTTCGCTTCGACGAGCATGAAGTCGCCTACGGCGAAATCGCCGATGTCGCAGCTGTCGAACGCGCCTTCGAATTCTTCCGGTTTGTTTTCGCCGAGCCAGCCTTCGCCGATCAGGACGTCGGCGCCGGCCGCCTCGTCTTCCGGTTCGATCTCAATGCGAAGATGATCGGCGGCGACATAATCGCGAACGAGCGCGGCGTGTTGTTCGGCCGCCTCGAGCAGGATCTCGACGCTTTGCAGATTGCGAATCGACGTTTGCGTGTCGACGTCGAATTCCCGGAGCGACTCGATGTCGTCGCCGAAATATTCGATTCGAATCGGACGCGGCGCCTGCCAGGAAAACAGATCGAGAATCCCGCCGCGAACGGCGAACTGGCCACGGGTCGTGACCTGCGAAACGCGCTCGTACCCGGCGGCGACGAGCGATTCAATCGTTCGCTCGAGCGGGTGCAACTTTCCGCGACGCAAAGCGAGGACGGCGGCGTGAAGCGTCGCTGGAGCGGGCGCGGGTTGGTCGAGCGCGTCGCGCGTCGCCACGATCAGGTGCGGCGACTTTTCGCGCTGGACCCGGCTCAGCAAGGCGAGGCGTTCGGCGGCGATCTCCGGATCCGGCAGAATGTTTTCGACCGGGGCGATCTCGGCCTCCGGGAGAAAAAGCGCGTTCGGCTGCCAGTTCAGCAGAGTTTCGTAGAGCGATTCCTGGGAACGCACGCTCGGACACAGCACCCAAAACGTTTTTGGAATTTCGCGGGCCACGGTCGCGACGAGGAATGCCTGGGCCGCTTCGGTGACGTGGGAAAAGGCGACAGGGCGCACTCCTTCCCTGACCTCGCGGATTTTCAGCGAGATCGATTCGGTGTGCGCAGCGATGGAGGGAAGGTGATCGCGGGACGATTCTTCCACCGCCAACGGTTCGCCGGATCGGGGCGAACTTCAAACCGCCGGCCAACTACATCTTCCGGCCCACCGCTTCGGCGACGGCGCGCAAACGCGGAACGAGATCGCCGAAAACTTCGGGCAGAATCGCCTGTTCGCCGTCGCTCTTCGCGAGCTGCGGCGAATCGTGGACCTCGAGCATGACCGCATCGGCCCCGGCGGCGACCGCGGCCAGCGCCATCTGCGGCACGAAATCGCGCAGGCCAATTCCGTGCGTCGGGTCGACCACGACCGGCAAATGCGTTTTCGATTTCAGGATGGGGACGGCGTTCAGGTCGAGCGTGTATCGCGTGGAATTTTCGAAGGTCCGAATGCCGCGTTCGCAGAGGAGCACGTTCATGTTGCCCTCACTCAGGATGTACTCGGCGCTCAGGATCAGGTCGCTGATCCGCGCGCTGTAACCGCGTTTCAACAACACCGGCAGATGGCTGCGCCCGACTTCCTTCAGGAGCGAAAAATTTTGCATGTTGCGCGTGCCGATCTGAAGGCAATCCGCATATTTTTCGACGAGGGAGAGATCGCGCGCGTCCATGATTTCGGTGATGACCGGCAGGCCGGTCTGGCGGCGCGCCTCGGCCAGGAATCGCAGCCCTTCCTCGCGCAGTCCCTGGAAGCTGTAGGGAGACGTGCGCGGCTTGAAAGCGCCCCCGCGCAAAATGTCCGCGCCCAGATCGCGGACCATCCCGGCGATGGACGAAATTTGTTCCTGGCTTTCGACCGAGCAGGGCCCGCAAATGAGTGCCACGTTTTCGTCCCCGCCAATTTTCACGTTGCCGATGGCGACCGGCGAAGCCGCGCCGCGAAATTCGTAGGAAGCAAGCTTGTACGGTTTCTCCATCGGCACGATCGCTTCCACCCCGGGCATCGCGGCCAGTGGTTTTTCGCGAATGCGATCCTCCGCGCCGATGACGCCAATAATGACGCGGGACGCGCCGCGGCTGATCTGGGCGTCCAGACCAAATTCACGCACGCGAGCCACCACGCGCTCGATCTGGTCCTCGGTCGCGTTGGGTTGAGTGATAATGATCATGGCAGGCGGAACCCGGATGATGTCGCCGGGAACCGCTAAGTGCAAGCCGCGAGCAGACCCGATCCCGACCGCGGTATCCTATTAGTGGGTAACCGTTACCGGCGTCCCGACGGAGACCGACCGGAAAAAATTCTCAGCCATGAACTCCGGCATCCGGATGCAACCGTGCGACGCGGGATAACCGGGCAGATAACCGGCGTGCATTCCCGTGCCCCCCACGATCCTCATGAAATAGGGCATCGGCGCGCCTTTGAAATGGGTTCCGGGCGGTTTGGGATCCTTGCCCACGTCGACGTTGGCCACCACCACGTTGTCGGCGGAATCGACGTAGTCACCGTACTGGCTGGAGACGTGGTTCTGATCTTTCTGGATGATCTTGAACGACCCCGTCGTGGTGCCCATTCCTTCGCGACCCGTGGAAAGTTGGGAAATGCCCACGAGCTGGCCGCCCTTGTAAAAATAAGCCTTCTGCTCGCCGAGCTTGATTTTCACCGACGGGCTGCCGGAAACGCCGTCGCCGTCCCAATACGAAACGGTGTCCTGCGGCGCGGCGCTGGAGACAGGATTATTGCCGTAAACGCCACCGAGATATTGGGAACGCGCGGCGGAGGGATCGTCGCCATCGCAAGCGGCGAAAAAAAGCGGAGCGAGGGCGACAAGGGCGAAGGAGAAGCGGCGAAAAATGGTGTGCGACATAAGCGAAATCAGCGAGGCCTTTACGGTGCGAAAAGTTTAAAGTCAAGGTGAGCGCAGCGCCGGAGGAGGGCCGCAGTCACCAAGGTCTGACGGAAGTGCAGTGGCTTGTATTCTGCTTTTTCTTGGCGAGAATTGCGACCGTTCGCCGCCAGCCATTCTGTCATGCCGACCTACGAATATTCATGCGAAAAGTGCGGTGGCACTTTCGAACTCATGCAATCGATGCGCGATGCGGCGCTAAAGGAATGCCCCAAAGAACTTTGCCGGCAGAAAAAATGGGGACACGGCAAAGTGAAACGGCTCATCGGCACCGGCGCGGGCCTGATTTTCAAGGGCTCGGGCTTTTACATCACCGATTACCGGAGCGATTCCTATCGGGAAGCGGCGAAAAAAGACGCGCCCGCGCCACCGGCCGCGGAAAAACCAGCCGGGAAAGAAGGCAAGGCAGCGCCTCCGGCGGCGACGCCGGCGAAGCCTGAATCCAAACCGAAAAAGGCAGCCGCGGAATGATCACACTTGTTTGTCCCGAATGCCGGCGCGAGAACGAGTCCGAACGGATTTATTGCCACGATTGCGGCGCGCGCCTCGATCGGACCGCCCTGGCCAAGGTCGCGCCGAAAGGCGAGGACGTGAAGGAAACGCGCCAGCGCCTGCTCACGATGCTCGATCCGCAACGCGCCAAGATGCGGCACCTGTTTTTCAAAACGAGCAAAGTGATCCTCGGCGCGCTGGCGCTGGCCGCTGTCATCCAAATTATCCTGCCTCCCGACATTCCCGCGCGCCCCAAATCAGGCGATTTTCCGCCGCAGATAAATCTCGACCTGGAAAACGCGGTGCTAAACCACCAGACGGCGCCGATGCAATACACCGAGGCGCAGGTAAACGCTTACCTCGGCAGCGCGCTCAAGGGCAAGCAAGCGGCGTTGAGCAAGCTTCTGCAATTCGAGCGCGCGATGGTGAAGTTCGATGAAAACGTCTGCCACGTCACCGCGCAGCGTTCCCTCCTGGGCTATTCGCTTTACACCACCACTTCCTCGAAAGTGGTGCTGGAGAACGGCAAGGTCACCGCGACGAACACCGGCGGGAGCATCGGCCGCTTGCCTGTGCATCCGGCGCTGATGAAATACGCCGATCTGCTCTTCTCGGATCTCTGGAGCGCGTTGGATCGAGAGCGAAAATCAGTCGCAAAGATGGGTACGATCGAATTTCATCCCCAAGCCGTGGTGCTGACGCCCAAGGCCTAAAAAAACGCGGGCCGAGTCGCTCGCGCGACCCGGCCCAACCAACCCCAACAAGATTCCGGCTTAGGCCAGGCCCATGGTCCTGAGCAGCTGGCGATCGATCACGCCGTCAACCGGCAGGCCGTTGTTGCGCTCAAACGCGCGAATGGCCGCCCGGGTTCCCGACCCGATCACGCCGTCCACGGAACCGTGATAGTAACCACCGCGCGCGAGCCGGCGCTGAACCGCGGCGACCGTGGCGTCGTCGGTGATGCCGTTACCGGCGTAAACCGTGTAGCGGGGTGTGTAGTAGCCGTAACCGTAGGGATACCCGCCGTAGTAAGGATAGCCGTAGCCATAGCCGTAACCGAATGGATAACCCAAGCCGAACCCGATGTAGACGTTCGACCGGGACCGGTAATGGCCGTTGTGATTCCAGTGGTGGCTGCCGGCCACCGTTCTGGAACTGCCGATCGACGTGCGGACGCCGGTTCTTGTCACCGTCTGCGCAATCGCGGATGAACCCGCCATCGCGGCGACGACGAGAGCGATAAGAAGTAGTTTGGTCGTTTTCATGTAATTTTCCTCTCTGGATTAGACCCCGGAACGCCTAAAAAGTTTCGACTTAATTACGTTCAAATCGAAAGATTTTTTGGACGGTTTTCCGCTCGCTTTTTCGGTGCCAGTTTAGAACCCTCGCCCCGTGCTGCGGTTCCCTCCCGTTTCGTTGTTGTTCGCCGGAACGCTTGCCGCAGCCGTCGCCCGCGCGGCGTCGATCGAACAAAGCACCAGCACTTCCCGGCAATTTATTGTTTACGGCACGGACCTCGCCATGCGCGGCGCGATTTGCGAGTTCGCCGAGCAAACCAAACGGGAACTGCTGGCGTTACTAGGCCAGCGCGACAATTGGACGGCGGCGATCGTGATCGACGCGCAATACCCGCGGGCGAATCTGCCCGAATTGCCGAAGCTCAGGGTCGAGGTCGGCCAGACTGGGTTCGGCCTTAAGCTTCAGCTCGATTTCGTCGTGAACGCGGAAACGCGCCCGCCCGAGCTGCGGCGGGAGGTGCTCCGGGCGTTGCTGCTCGAAATAATGTACCGCGGCCGCGGTGACATCCCGGCCGGCACGACTTACAACTCGCCGCCCGATTGGTTACTGGACGGAGTTCCGGCTGCGCGCTCCGATCTTTCCCGAGACCAGCTTGGCAATCTTCTCGCGTTGGTCGCGCGATCGGGAAAGATCCTGCCGCTGGAAAAATTCGTGACGCAACGTCCGGAGTTGCTGGACGCCGCAGGCCGGACGCTCTACCGCGCCTACTCCTTTGCCCTCGTCGATTTGCTCAGTCACGCCCCCGACGGGCCATTGCGCCTCACGCGATTCATAACCGATTTGCCGAGCGTCTCGAACGATCTGATGGCGGACCTGCGAGCTCATTTTCCGGGGTTGCTCGAGGCGACCCGGCAGACGTGGGAAAAACAAATTGTCCGCCTTTCGGCGCGCCAGCCGTATCAGCTCCTGGGAAGCGCCGAGACGGAAAAGATTCTGGCTGAAAAACTGCGGATCAGATTTGCCGAGAGAACGCCCGGTAAAACTTATGAACTGGAAGACTACCAGGATTTTCTCAAGTCGAGATCGGCGAAGAACGTTTTGGATGCGCTAACCCGCGAGCTCAGCGCTCTGGCGACGCGCGCGCATCCCATTTACGCGGCTCTGATTGCCGAATACGCCGAGATTAGCGCGCGACTGGCGCTGGGAAAAACGGCCGGGATTACCAGGCGACTCGAGCGCCTTCGGAAAACCAGGGACGCAGTAACCGTCCAGATGCGCGCGATCGATGATTACCTGAACTGGTTTGAAGCGACGAGCCTGGACCGCCCGAGCCGCCGATTTGTCGATTACATGGAGGCGGCGGAACGAGCGAATCGGCGGGAGCAGTCGAGGCGCGACCCCATCTCTGTTTACCTCGACGTGCTGGCAGCGCAGTTTGAAGATTAGCGCTTCGCCGCCAGATCGAAGCGTTCGTTAGGCCGAGGAATTTCGGCCCGGAGGCGCGCATTCGGGGCGCCGGATACGAAATAATTGCGAACATTCAACAGGGGAAAAAGGGTATGAAACTGAAAGAAAAAATCGAAGAAAAGGCCGCAACCGGTTACATTTTGCTCTGGCTGCTCGGGGTGCCGATTCCTGTTTTGCTTTTGTTTTTTCTGCTGCGCGGCTGCACCTAAGAGTGCGGCGCCGCGACTAGGGATTGCTCCCCGGCGGGAAGTCGGCTAGTGAGACCGGCGATGGGTTCGCCGGCGGAACGTTACGACTTTGCGAGCGACAACACGGCGGGCATTTGTCCGCCGGCCTGGGCTGCTCTCGCCGAGGCGAACGATGCGCCCGAAATCTCCTACGGCGACGATCGGTGGACCCATGGCGTCATCGAGCGCGTTCGGGAGATTTTCGAGAACGACTGCGAAGTTTCTCTCATTTTCAACGGCACGGCTGCGAATGCCCTTGCGCTGGCGCATCTCTGCCGCTCCTACCACGGCGTGATTTGTCATGAGCGCGCCCATGCGCAGACGGATGAATGCGGGGCGCCTGAATTTTTCTCCGGCGGCGCCAAGCTCATCACGACCGCGGGCGCGAACGGCAAACTGGACTTGGGCAATGTCGCCGAGGCCTTCGCGCGGCACCTCGATGTTCACTCATCCAAGCCGCGCGCGCTCAGTCTCACCCAGGCAACAGAGTTTGGGACGATCTACACGCGCGCTGAGATCGAGGCGCTGGCGGAATTCGCCCGAGACCATTCGCTTTTCGTCCACATGGACGGGGCGCGGTTTGCGAATGCGATCGCGGCCCTGGAGTGCGAGCCGAAGGCGATCACCTGGCAGGCGGGCGTCGACGTTCTTTGTTTTGGCGGCACGAAAAACGGGACCGCCGCGGGCGACCTGGTAATATTTTTCGACAAGGAACTCGCCCGTGAATTCGATTATCGAGCGAAGCAAGCGGGCCAGCTCGCTTCCAAAATGCGCTTCCTTGCGGCGCCGTGGCTCGGATTGCTCGAGCACAACGCCTGGATCGAAAACGCCCGCCACGCGAATCGCTCCGCGAAATTACTTTCACAGAAATTGACGGCCGCGCTCGGCGCCGAACCCGTCTTTGCCTGCGAAGCGAGCGCGGTTTTTTTTCGTCTCGAGGAACCTGTGGTTAATCGTCTTCGTGACCGGGGCTGGCGCTTCTACAAGTTCATCGAACCGGACGTCTACCGCTTCATGTGCGCGTGGTCGACGAGCGAAGCGCAGATCGATGAGTTTGTCGCTGAGGTGAGGAATTCGCTCGCCGCTGGCGGAAATGGCGCATAAAACTACGGCGTGAAACGGGTCAGCCTTCTCCTGCTGGGACTCGCCGTGCTCGGCGGTTGTCGGACAGCCCATGACGTCGCCGTGAGTTCGTTTCACGTGCTCGACGCGCCGGCGAACTATGTCCGGCACCACATTGACGGCAGCACCGAGACCACCACCACCACGACGACAAATACCGTCGCATCGGATTCCGTGACGACGCCAGGAAGGACGGTCACGCCTTCGTCGACAAATTCCGATCGGCGAACAACGACCACCCAGACCGGTCCGCGCTCCAAGCCAACTCCGAACCCGAAATCTTCGCCGGCGGCCGTTACCGAAAAATCGAAGTCGTCGCCGAGCCCGTCGAAGAGCACTTCGACGCAGACGCAAATTCCCACCGCAAAGCCGGTCCCCGGCAAACCCGGTTATGTCTTCAGCCCGTTCGATCCGAGCGGCGGATATGTCGACGTAACCGGATACACTCCCGGCCAGAAAGTGAAGGACCCGTATTCCGGAAAAATATTTCTCGTCCCCTGACGCCTTTCCTGAATGCTGCGGCCCGGGATTACGGGCCCGACGCGCCCATTCTTACGGCCGACTCTGAAGATACTTCTTGGCACGCGTACGGGATTTGCTCAACAACGTTGCACAGCCGGTCGGCGCTCCTTCTCCATCCACTTTTTCGAGCCATGTCACGTTCCAGAATCGCCAAACGCCTCAGCGCCGCGGTCGCCGTCGCGCTGACAGCCGTTGCGCCGATGAGCGACGCCTACGTTTTAGAGGGCAAGACCTGGCCGGCCGGCACCGTTGTCATTATGCAGCTCAATCTGGGCGCCGCCGGGCGGACTCTGCAGGACGGCAACATTTCCTGGGATTTCGCAGTCTTGCCGGCCGCGGACATGTGGAACCAGAAGATCCAGCGCGCCCAGGTCAACACTATCGTGAACCCGCTCGTGCCCGTGACCTCCGGCGATCGGGTCAACGCCGTTGTTTTCGCCAATTCGGTTTTCGGCCAATCCTTCGGGTCCGGCACCCTGGCGGTGACCTATTACACCAGCTCGGGCGGGAACATGATCGAGTCCGACACGCTCTTTAACCGGGCGGCGAGCTTCGATTCATATCGGGGGCCGTTGCAGTTCGTCGCGCACGGGCCAGCGATCGCCGATATCCGTCGCGTTTTTCTTCACGAAATGGGGCACACCCTCGGCCTCGGTCATCCCGATACCGGCGGGCAACACGTCGCCGCCGTGATGAATTCAATCGTAAGCGACCAGGAAGTTCTGTCGGCGGACGATATCGCCGGCGGCCAATTTCTCTACGGCGCTGGAATCTCAACGCCGCCGCCCACGGCCACGCCAACTGCCACGCCCACGGCGACGCCGAGCGCGCCCCCTTCGGGCGGAGGCACGAGCCATTTGGCGAACATTTCCACCCGCATCAAAGTGGGCACCGCCCAGAATGTCCTCATCGGCGGGTTCATTATCCGAGGCACCCAATCCAAGACGCTGGTTCTTCGCGCCATCGGCGCGTCACTGACGTCGAGCGGCATGACCAACGTCCTCGATGATCCCGTTCTGGAAGTTCACGATTCCGGCGGCAACATCGTCGCTTCGAACGACGACTGGGCGCGTGACAACCCGCAAGCCTCGCAGATTCAGCAGAGCGGGCTGGCCCCGAGAGATGAATTCGAATCGGCCGTGCTGGTGACGCTCGCTCCGGGCAGTTACACCGCGGTTGTGAGCGGTTACGAGAACGGTACCGGCAACGGCCTGGTGGAAGCGTACGAAATGGATAGCAACACGACTCGTCTCGTTAACATCTCGACCCGCGGCCGTGTCGGCACCGCCGACGAGCCGATGATCGGCGGCTTGATCGCGCAGGGCGGTGGTTCCAAGAAAGTCATTATCCGTGCGCTTGGCCCTTCGCTGGGTGTGGGCGCGAATGGCGTCAGTGGCGCGCTGGCTGATCCTGTATTGGAATTGCGCGACGGTTCCGGAAATCTGCTGGCAGTGAATGACGACTGGGGCACCAGTTCGCAAGTGAGCGAAATTTTAGCGAGTACGATACCGCCGGCCAATCCGAAGGAAGCTGCCATCGTCGCGACGCTCGGCGCCGGCAACTACACCGCGATCGTTCGGAGTGCCGACGGCACGCCCGGAGTGGCCCTGGTGGAAGTGTTCGACCTCGATCCGTAAGTTTTATGCGTCACCAACTGGAAGCCGGGGGCCATCCGTGCGAACGTTCCATCGTCCGGCGGCCAGCCGGCCTTCCCGAATCGATCTCAAATAAGCACCCCGTTATGAAATTGCTGCGCTCTCTTGCTTTTATTTGTCTGACAACGCTCGCGCTGACCGGGGTCCACGCCACGACCGTGATCCCGCCGACGTTCGACGACCTCGTCACAAGGGCCGAAGCGATTTTCGAGGGAACCGTGACCGGTCTTCGTTCGGAATGGACGGGAGAGGGGGCGAACCGCCACATCGTGACCTACGTCAGCTTCAAAGTTGAAGACGCGATCAAGGGCGCGACCAGTGCCGATTACACGATCCGAATGCTCGGCGGCACCGTAGACGGGCACACCATCGAAGTGACCGACGCGCCGCGGTTTAAAGTCGGTGATCGCGATATTCTTTTCGTCGAGCACAACGGAACGCAGTTCATTCCGCTGGTGGGCATCATGCACGGCCGCTTTCACGTCGTTCCAGATGCTGACGGCGTGAACGAAAAAATTGCCAAAGACAGCGGCGCCACGGTCGCCGATCCGGGAAAACTGGGTCAGGATGAAGTGGCGGCGGTTACTGGGAAGGCAATGACCAAGGCGGAGTTCAAGGCCGCCATCAGACAGAAGCTCGCCGAAAAAGCGGCGAAGTAGTTCGCGCGCTTAGCGCGTCCCGTCTTCCTTGCGCTGCTGAGCGACCTGGCGTTTAACTTCGTTCGCCCGATCGAGCGAATGTTTCATCCAGTTATGCTCGCTTACCCGACGCGGTGTGGGCGTCCCGGCATTCTGCGTCACAGTTTTGCCGGCGGGCTCGGGCTTCGAAACTTCGTTTCGCTTTTGAACCACAAAGAGCCAGGTCAGCCCGGCGAGAACCGCGATGACCAGAAACTTTTTCATGTGCAAAATCAGAGCACGCCCTGAGCCATGGACCGCGTTGCCGCCGCCGACGCACGATGGTAAGTAACGCCATGAGAAGGCAGCAGCGCGCGGCTTTGGCGATCGGCGCCTTGCTTCTCGCCGCGCCGTTCTGGTCTGCCAGCGGCCAGACTTACCAGGGCCGCGAACTCGTTCAAGCCACCCTCGTGGCCGACGTCTCGGCCGTCGTCCCGGGAAAAAAGTTCACGGCGGGTCTGCTCCTCCACATGGTTCCGAACTGGCATACCTACTGGAAATTCCCGGGCGACGCCGGCATTCCGACCGAGCTCAATTGGAAGCTGCCGGAGGGCTGGAAAGTGGCCGAAATCCAATGGCCGATTCCGCTCAAGCTCAATGAGCCGGGCGATATCCAGATCTACGGCTACCACGACGAGGTTCTTCTTCTTCAGGAAATGACGCCGCCTGCGTCGCTCAGCGGCTCGACTGTCCAGCTCGTGGCGGAAGCGTCGTGGCTCGTCTGTGAAAAGATCTGCATCCCGGGCAGCGCGAATCTCAAGCTGGAACTCCCCGTGGCTGCGCAGAACAGCGGCGCCAACGACGAAATTTTTTCCCGCTATCGCCGCCGCCTTCCCCAGTCCTGGCCGGAAACGAACGTCGCGCGCGCCAACTGGCAGCGTAATGCCTCGGAGCTGCAGCTCACGGTGGAGAGCGCGGCCCTGGCGAATTACCCGGCGGCGGATTTTTTCCCCGTGCCGGAACCCAGCGTCGTCGTCGGCCATCCGAAAGCCGAACGGACCGGCGCCAAAATCACTTTTCGAATCCCGATCGAGACCGCGGATAAGAATCTATCCGCGCTGAACGGAATCGTCGTCTTCGGGTCGGACGAAGGCGGAGCTGACCGAAACGCCTGGTCGCTAAACGCGCCCACGATTTCCGCCGTCGCGCCCGTAATGCCGGAAGCATTTTGGAAATACCTGCTCTTTGGTTTCATCGGCGGTTTCATCCTGAACCTGATGCCGTGCGTGTTGCCCGTGATCTCGCTCAAGATTTTCGGCTTCATCCAGCACGCCGGTCAGGATCGACGGCGGATTTTGCGCAGCGGCCTGGCTTTCGTCGCCGGCATCTTCGCCTGGTTCATCGGCCTGGCGCTTCTTCTCATCGGCCTGAAGTCTGCCGGTCGCGAGATCACCTGGGCGTTCCAGTTTACCAACCCTTATTTCGTCGTCGCGATGAGCGCGGTCGTTTTGGTTTTTGCCCTCAATCTCTTTGGCGTGTTCGAAATTTCCCTGCCGCAATTCGCCAACCGCGGCCTCCTCGGCTGGACGGCCAAAGAGGGCGACGCCGGCTCGTTCTTCCAGGGCGTTTTCGCGACCGTGCTCGCGACGCCGTGCACCGCGCCGTTTCTCGGCACCGCTCTCGGGTTCGCCTTCACCCAATCCGGCTGGACAATTCTGCTCATGTTCCTCGCCATCGCGGCGGGAATGGCGTTCCCGTATTTTTTGCTCTCGGCCCAACCCGCGTGGCTGCGGCTCCTGCCGAAGCCCGGCCCGTGGATGGTGCGGGTGAAGCAGCTCATGGGGTTCCTGCTCCTGGCCACGCTGCTCTTTCTGCTGGCCGTGATCGGCGCCGAACGCGGCGTCGAAGCGATTATTTGGAGCTCCTGTTTTTTCCTGGCCCTGAGCCTCGCCT
Source organism: Chthoniobacterales bacterium (assembly GCA_035941675.1). GTDB lineage: Bacteria > Verrucomicrobiota > Verrucomicrobiia > Chthoniobacterales > UBA10450 > AV80. The sequence goes on along the minus strand of DASZDT010000017.1, from coordinate 111,352 downwards.
GTTGGATGAAAGGCGCGTTCGTCGTCCCCACGGCTTCAGTCACCGCCCGGCTTGTCTCGGTCATGCTAATCCTCGTCCTCGTCCTGGGCGGCGGCTGGTATTTCATCGGTCAAAAATTTGCCGCCGCCAAAACCGTTTCGGCCGAAACCGCGGCGCACGGCGACTGGCAACTATTCACGCCGCAGCTTCTCGAATCGGAGTTGAAGGAGGGCCACGCGATCTTCGTCGATTTCACCGCGGCCTGGTGCCTGACCTGCAAATTCAACGAGGCCAATGTCCTCGAAGCGACTGCGGTGCGCGACGCTTTCCAGCGCCGCGGCGTGACGAAGATCAAGGCCGATTGGACCAACGCCGATCCCGCGATCACAAAAATTTTGAAACAATTTGGCCGGCCTGGTGTCCCAATGTATGTGCTTTACCCGGGCAACCACGCGGAACCGATTTTGTTCCCCGAGGTGCTCACCCAAAGCTACGTCCTGGAGAAACTCGAAACTGTTTCGGCGCAGGTCGCCGCCCAATAAAATATGAAAACAAAACTGCTTACCGCTTTCCTCACTCTCGCCGCTTCCACCGCGCTCTTCGCCGCCGATTCGCCCGCCGTCGGCAGCAACGCGCCCGATTTTTCGCTCACCGATTCGAAGGGCAACACCCAGAGCGTCTCGCAATACAAAGGCAAATACGTCGTGCTCGAATGGTTCAACCCCGGATGCCCGTTCGTCCAAAAGCATTACGGCAGCGGGAACATGCAGAAACTGCAGCAGGAATTTACCGGGAAAGGCGTCGTCTGGCTGACGATCGATTCTTCCGCGCCGGGCCTTGAAGGATACCTCACGGCCGAACAGGCGAACGCGAAGATGGCCGAGTGGAAAACCAGGCAGACCGCGCTCGTGCTCGATCCCGACGGGAAAGCCGGCCGCAGCTATGGCGCGAAGAACACGCCCCACATGTTCGTCATCAATCCCGAGGGCAAAATTGTTTACGAAGGCGCGATCGACAGCAAGGCCACGCCGAACCCATCCGATATCGCCAACTCGACGAACTACGTGAAAGTCGCGCTCGACGAATCGCTCTCCGGCAAGACGGTCACGAACGCGAACACGAAGCCGTACGGTTGTTCGGTGAAGTATAAGTAGCCGCCGCAGCTACACCCGCCGCAGGATTGCCATCGGCGTTAGCCGGACGAGCACCGTCGCGATCTTCATGACGATTCCGGGAATGGCGAGGGGCTTGTTGCGCTCAATCGCGTTGAGGCCTGTGCGAACGACCTCCTCGACCGGGACCTGGATAAATGATGGGCTGCCCATTTCGGGTTTGCCGTCGGGACGTTGCGCGACCGAACTGAACTCGGTCGCGACCGGGCCCGGACAAAGCGCGGTCACGGCGATTCCTTTTTTTCGAACTTCGGCGCGAAGACCTTCCGAGAAGCTGGTGACATAAGCTTTGCTCGCCGCATAAACGGCGAACTTCCGAATCGGCAGAAATCCGGCGATCGAGCTGACGTTGAGGATCGCGCCTCGCTTCTTCTCGAGCATGGGCGGCAGCAAGGCGCGGGTGAGCGTCGTGAGCGCGACGATGTTGACCGCCATCATTTCGCGAACGCGCCCGGGCTCCGCGGACGCGAACGATCCGCGATCGCCAAGGCCGGCGTTGTTGATCAGGAAATCGATCGCGATCCCTTCCCGGTCCAGCCAGGCGCACAGTTCATCGACCGCGCCGGCTTGAGAAAGATCAGCCGCGCGCACGTGGACGTTGAGATTCGGATCTTTCTTCGTCAACTCGTCGCGCAATTCTTCGAGCCGCTCGAGCCGCCGGGCCACGAGGACAAGCGACCCCGCGCGACCCGCCAGCTGCCGCGCGAACTCCCGCCCGATCCCGGCCGACGCGCCTGTGATCAACGCCGAGCAACCTGTCAGGTCGAAGGCGCTCATGGTTGGCGTAGAATGGGTTCGAGCGCGCGCCACACCAGCTCGGCAATAATCCGATGCCCGGCGGGAGTGGGGTGAATCTGGTCCGCCTGGTTCAATTCGCGATGGCCGCCGACTCCTTCGAGCAGGAACGGAATCAGCGTCGCGTTGTTCTCCCGGGCGAGCTCTTCGAACGTCCGCTGGAACCCGGTCGCGTATTCGGGCCCGAGATTGGGCGGAACTTGCATCCCGGCCAGAACGATTTTCGCCGCCGGGTTTTTCGCTTTCGTCTTCTCGATGATCGCTTGCAGGTTGGCTTTCATCGATTTCAGGTCGAGTCCGCGCAAGCCGTCGTTCGCGCCGAGCTCGATTACCAGGATGTCGATCGGCCGCTGGAGAAGCCAGTCGATCCGCCGGAGCCCGCCCGCGCTGGTGTCGCCGCTCAGCCCGGCGTTCTCGACGTCGAAAGGCAGATTGCCCGCACGAATTTTTTCCGCGATCAGCGCCGGGAACGCCTCTGCGTTTTGAACGCCGAGCCCGGCCGTCAGGCTATCGCCGAGAAAGACGATTGTCTTTTTGGCTGCCGGGGCGGGCGTTTGGCCCTGAATCGCCGGCAAAAAAAACGAAAGGCCGAAAGCAATTGCGAAAATTGCTGGCATTGTCTTCTTCCCGTTCGCGTGAGCAAAAACCGTTTCCATTTTCAATGAGCGCCCTTTCGATCCTCGACGTTCAGCATTTGACCAAAACCTACGACACGGGCGCGGGCAAGTTGACCGTGCTCAAGGACATTTCGTTCACTCTTCCCGCCGGCAGCACCTGCTCGATTCTCGGGCCGTCCGGCAGCGGCAAGACGACCTTGCTGGGTCTCTGCGCGGGGCTCGATCGTCCCAGCTCCGGATCGGTCCTGCTCAACGGCATCACGCTCGGAGAAGAGAGCGAAGACGCCCGCGCCCGCATCCGCAACGAGCATGTCGGTTTTGTTTTCCAAAACTTTCAGCTCATCCCGACGCTGACCGCCCTGGAAAATGTCACGGTCCCGATGGAATTGCGCGGTGACCGCGGCGCGCGGCAGCTTGGGCTCGACTTGTTAGGCCGGGTCGGTCTCGCCGAACGAGTCGACCATTTTCCCAGCCAGCTTTCCGGCGGCGAACAACAGCGGGTCGCGCTCGCGCGTGCTTTTATCAATCGCCCGAAGATTCTTTTCGCCGACGAGCCGACCGGAAATCTCGACGCCGAAACGAGTGCGTCCGTGATCGAAGTGATGCTGGAATTGAACCGGAGCGCGGGGACGGCGCTGGTCCTGGTGACGCATGACTCCGACGTGGCGCGTCTAACCGAGCGAACCATCCGGCTGAAGAATGGAGAGATGGTGTGACAACAAGCAATGGCCCATAGCGCATGACCTCCTCTTTTATCTGGAAAATGGCGTGGCGGGACAGCCGGTCGAGCCGGCGGCGGCTCCTCCTTTTTTCCATTTCGATCACATTGGGAATCGCGGCGCTGGTGAGCATCGGGTCGTTCCGATACAGCCTGGCCCGGGCAATCGACGACCAGGCGCGCAATTTGATCGGCGCAGACTTGGTGATCGAGTCGACCCGGCCGTTTCGCCCCGAAGACGAAGCGCTCCTCCATTCGTTAGGCGAAGCCCAGGCGCGCGAAATCCGTTTCACGACCATGGCGTCGTTCCCGAAAAGTGGCGGGACGCGGCTGACCCATGTCCGCGCCCTCGGCGGCGACTTTCCCTTCTACGGGCCGATGGAAACGGCGCCAACCGCAGCGGCCCGCGAATTCCGGGCCGGCGGCCAAGCCGTCCTCGAAGAAAGTTTGCTTCTCCAGTTCCACGCCCAGGCTGGGGACCCGATCAAGATTGGCGACTCGGAGTTCGCCATCGCCGGTTCACTCAAGAAGATGCCGGGCGAGGCGTCGGCGGCGGGCTCGTTCGCGCCGCGCGTTTACATTCCGCTCCAAAATTTGGCGGAGACCCACTTGCTCAAACCGGGCAGCCTGGCGCGTTATCGCGCCTACGTGAAATTCCCCGCGAACACCGACGTCGAGGCGCGCGTCGAAATTCTGGGCCCGCAGATCAAGCGGCTGGGCATGGATTACGACACGGTCGCCAAACGGAAGCGCGACCTGGGCGCGGCGCTCGATAATCTCTATCGCTTCCTGAACCTCGTCGGCTTCATATCGCTGTTGCTCGGCGCGGTGGGAGTAGCGAGCGCGATCCAGGCGCACCTCCAGCAGAAAACGAAAACGGGGGCGATCCTTCGCTGCCTCGGCTTGTCCGCCGCCGGGACGGTTTTCATTTACCTTGTCCAAACGGCGGCCATGGGACTGTTCGGTGCCGGCTTTGGCGCGATTCTCGGCGTCGCGATGCAGCGCATCTTTCCGCGAATCCTGATGTCGTTCCTGCCGCTCGCCATCTCGACGTCGATCGCGTGGCGCCCGATCTTCGCCGGCGTCTTCATCGGGTTTGCGATCTGCATCCTTTTCGCGCTCCCGCCGCTCCTGCGTTTTCGCCGCCTCTCGCCGCTCCGAGTTTTCCGCGCCGCCATGGAAGTCGACCCGCCCTCGCGCCAGCGCGATCCGCTTCTGTGGGCGATCTATGCGATCATCGTCGCCGGCATCACGGCGTTCTCCATTTCGCAAACCGACACGCTGGTCCGCGGCCTGGTATTCGCCGCGGTGCTCTTCCTCGCCGTCGGCATTTTTGCCGGCGTCGCCAAACTGCTCATCGTCGGAATTCGGAAATTCTTTCCGCACGGCTGGAGCTTCGTTCTGCGGCAGGGCCTGGCGAATCTTTACCGGCCGAATAATCGCACCCTGCTGCTGACGCTTTCGTTAGGCCTGGGAACTTTCCTGCTCCTGAACCTTTACCTGACCCGGCAGGTTTTGCTTTCGCAGTTCACCTCGATCGGCGGGAACAATCAGCCGAACATTTTCTTCTTCGACATCCAGCCGGACCAGAGAGCGGGGGTGGCTGAGATCGTGCGCGCGTCCGGGATGCCGGTCATCCAGGAAGCGCCGATTGTGACGATGCGCTTGGCAGAGGTGAAGGGCCGGCGCACCACTGAGATGCTCCTCGATCCGCAACGGAAAACCCCCGAGTGGGAACTCGAACGCGAATACCGAACGACTTACCGCGACCAGCTGACCAACACCGAGAAGATCAGCGGCGGGCAATGGATCGGGCGCGTGGATTATCATCCGGGCGATATCGTCCCGATCTCGCTCGACGAAGAGATCGCGAAAGATCTCGGCACGAAGATCGGCGACGAACTGGTGTTCGACGTCCAGGGAATCCTGATCAAAACGAAGCTGGCCAGCACCCGGACGATCGATTGGAAACGGTTCCAGACGAATTTCTTTGTCGTTTTTCCCGCGGGCGTGCTGGAGAACGCCCCGACGTTTCACGTTCTGGTGAGCCGCGTCCCCACGCCGGCTGACTCCGCGCGATTGCAAAACGCGATCGTGGGGAAATTCCCGAACGTATCGGCGATCGACCTGACGTCAGTCATCCAAACCGTCGATTCGATCCTGACGAAAGTGGCGCTGGTCATCCGCGTGATGTCGCTGTTCACGGTGGGCGCAGGGCTGGTCGTGCTGGCGAGCACGATTTGGAGCGGCCGGTACCAGCGGCTCCAGGAAAGCATCCTGTTGCGCACCCTGGGCGCATCGCGCGCCCAGATCTGGAAAATCCTGTGCGCCGAATATTTTCTGCTCGGACTTTTCGCGAGCGTAACCGGGATCCTGTTGGCCGTCGGCGCGAGCTGGGGCCTGGCAAAATTCGTTTTCAAGCTCAGCTACGCGCCGTCGATCCTGCCGCTGTTCGTGGCGGCGGCGGCGGTGAGCGGGTTGACGGTCGCGGTGGGATTGGTCGCCAGCCGCGGAGTGGGGAGTGCGCCGCCGCTCGAGATCTTGCGAGCGGAAGCCGAATAGTTAGACGGCTAGCGAGAAGCGGGCTGTAACGACTTGAGTTCGGTGCTCGTCAGCGGGCGCCAATGGCCGCGCGGAAGATCGCCCAGACGCAGCCGCCCGATCCGAATCCGGACCAACCGCTTCACTTCGTAGCCGACTTCGTAAAACATCCGGCGGATCTGGCGATTGATCCCCTGGCGTAAAATCACGCGGAGCCGCGTCGGCTTGATGGCATGGAGAGAATCGATTCGGGCGCGCTGGCCGTCGAGCATGACGCCCTTGTGGAGTTTGGGAGCCAGCGCCGGGTCCCAGGGACGATCGAGAGTGACCTCGTATTCCTTTTCGATTTTGTAACGGGGATGGGTCAGGCGTTGCGCGAGATCGCCGTCGTTTGTGAGGAGGAGCAGGCCTTCAGTCTGCGCATCGAGACGGCCGACGTTGAAGAGGCGCGGCAGATGCGGCGGCAACAAATCGAAGATGGTGTCGCGCGCGTTCGGATCGCTCCGGGTCGAAACGAATCCGGCCGGTTTATGGAGCATGATGTCGAGCCGGCGCTCGCTCTGGATAAGTTTGCCGTCGACCTTGACGTGGTCTCGGTCCGCGGGCTGGGCGCTGAAATCGGTGCAGACCTGGCCGTTGATGGTGACGCGTCCGGCCGCGATCAATTCATCGCAATGCCGGCGCGAGCCCAGTCCGGCTGCGGCAAGGAAACGGTTGAGGCGCACGAAAAGTCGAGAGGTTGAGGGGTTGAGAAGTTGAGAAGTTGAGAGGATTCGCAGGATCCAAGTCCTCTCAACCACTCAACGTCTCAACCTCTCAACTTTAAACGTCGGGCTTGGTCTTGGGCAGACCGAGAACCTTCTGGCCGTCCTTGAACTGGCCGCGCTTCTTCAAAAGTTCGACCCGCTCGAAACGTTTCAGGACGTTCCGCTTCGCGGTGATGGTGCTGGCGCCTTTAAGGCTGCGATGTTGCGACATAAATGCTCCTGGGAATCGAGAGCGGCCACGTTACAACGGCGCGCCGGTTTTTCAACCCGTCTTCTATCGCGCTTCTTCTGTAGCCGCTTCGCTATGCGAAGCGCGACAGCGATGACGTCCCGCTCACGTCGCCCACAGGGCGACGGCTGCAGAAGAATCAGGTTCGATGCTCGGGGAAAAGGGCGAGGATACTTTCCTCGTTCGCTTCGCAAATGCCGCGCTCGGTAATCAGTCCCGTCACGAGCTGACGCGGAGTCACGTCGAAACCAAAATTGGCGGCGGGACTGTTTTCCGGGGTGACGCGAACTTCGACGTGCGCGCCGGCGTGGAAACCATCGGCGTGGCTGACTTCTTCGGCGCCGCGTTCTTCGATAGGGATTTCGGTAACGCCATCGCGCAGGTTCCAATCGAAGGAGGAGGAGGGGAGGGCGACGTAAAACGGGATCTCGTTATCTTTCGCGGCCAGCGCCTTGAGATAGGTGCCGATCTTGTTCGCCACGTCACCGGTGTACGTCGTGCGATCGGTGCCGACCATGACCGCGTCCACTTTTCCGCGCTGCATCAAATGCCCGCCGGCATTGTCGGCGATGACGGTATGAGGCACGCCGTGCTCGCCCAGTTCCCAGGCCGTGAGTTTCGACCCCTGGCTGCGCGGACGGGTTTCGTCGACCCAAACGTGGACGGGAATGCCGGCGTCGTGGGCCGCATAAATGGGCGAGGTCGCCGACCCGTAATCCACAAAGGCGAGCCAGCCGGCATTGCAATGCGTGAGGATGTTCACGGGCGCGCCGCCTTTCGCTTCGCTCAAACGCCGGATCAATTCGACGCCGTGCTCGCCGATTCGGCGGCAATGTTCCGCGTCTTCATTCGCGATTTCGCCCGCGGTTTCGAACGCGACGCGCCGTTTTTCCTCAGCGGAACCAGCGTCGCTAATCCGCTGGAGTTGCCGATCGATCGCCCAGGCGAGGTTCACCGCGGTCGGCCGGGTCGCCTTCAGTTGTTCCGCCGCCGTGGCCAGGTCCGACTCGAACGTGGCCAGGTACATCCCGTAACCAGCGGCGGCGCCGATCAGCCCAGCGCCGCGCACATGCATTTCGCGAATGGCCGCGGCCATCTCGGCGACCGTGCGCACCTCTTCGATCACGAAACGATGGGGGAGGAAACGCTGGTCGATGAGCTGGATGACGCGGGGGTCTTCGGCCTTGGGCCAGATGGTCCGGTAATGTCGGCCGCGCACGTTCACGACCGGTTAGGATGCGTTTAAGATTCGTGCAAAGCTAGAGCGGAAAATGAAATCGTGATCGACCATGGAAATCGTCAGCCCACCTCGCGGATCGCGGTTTTCTAATGCGCGCCTCGGCTTGCTCATGACGGGCTTGATCGTCGCCACTGTGGCGCTGCTCGGGATGCGGGGCATCGAGTGGTATCTGCTCAAGAAGTCGCTCCGGCACAAATTCGCGGATGTGGAATGGATCTCGACGAGCGAGCTGGCTGATTGGCTCGCGAACAAGAGTCGCCCCGCGCCCGTCCTGCTCGATGTCCGGACGGAGGAGGAATGGAACGTCAGCCATCTGCCCGGTGCGCGTCAGGTCGAGTCGGCCGCGCCCGCGGAAAGCGCCGCCTTAGCTCTGCCGAAAGAAACGCCGATCGTGACTTACTGCGCTGTGGGTTATCGATCGGGAGAAATGGCGCAACGATTGCGCGCCGCTGGGTTCACGAACGTGCGAAACCTCGAAGGCTCGATTTTCCAGTGGGCGAATGAACATCGGTCCCTGGTGCGCGGGGACGAGCCGGCGCGCCAGGTCCATCCCTACAACAATTTCTGGGGCCGCCTGCTGACGGATGACGCGCGCGCGCCGGTGAAGAAATAATTACATCTGATTAGTCAGGATCACGCGCGATCCGCAGGTGGAGACCTGGTGATAAATGTGAACGCGGTCGGTGATCAACCGCCGCCAATGCGCGACGCGGTCCTCTTCGATGATCAGATAAATCGGGTCGGAACGGTCCCAGGCCTCGAGCACGAAATGTTCGTCGAGGTATTTGTTTTGGGAGGCCGCGTCTTTTTCCTGCGGGCCGGGCGTTTGATTGACGAAGAAGAATTTCTTTTCGAGGTAGAACGCGAGGCTGTTGCCGCGTTTCAAGGGGCCTTCGAGGATCACTTCCCCGTTGCGTCCCAGGCGCGGGTTCAAGTAGCGCGCGGCGTCCGCCAGGGAAAAAAACGGGGCAACCCGGGCGCGCCCCTCGATCAGGCACCAGCCGACCGGAACCATCACGGCGAGAGCGAGGACGAGGGTAATTTCTCCGCGTTGCCGCACGAGGACAACCGCCACGACCCCGAAGACGAGCAGCGAAACGAGCGCGATTTGAGCGAGGGGGCGGACGGACAACCACACGGAATCAGTGACGGAAAAGATTGCCGAATACCACAAGGGGATCGCGGCCAGGGTGCAGCCGACGATTAGCATGCACGCTATTCCGAGGGCCCGGAAGGTTCGCGAAATCCGGGCCCACGCGGTCGCTGCCAGGAGGGCAAAAGCCGGGGCAGCGGCCAGCGCCGCCGTCAGGTCCTTGCTCGGAATCACGGCGAAGAAAAGGCCGGCGAGCAGCCAGGAGAGCGGCAGTATTTCGGCGACGCTGAATTCGTTAGGCCGCAGAATCTTGCGCGGCCTGAGAACGAAGCCGGGCAAGACCAGGAAGACGGCCGGGAACCACCAGACCAAATGCAGCAGGGACAACTGCCAGCGCGGTAAAGTTGAATTCGGCGGGAACCAGGCAACGGCGCCCGGAAATTGGCGGTGCGCCCAAAGGAACCACGGCGCGACGATCGCGAGAAAGAGCAGGAGATTCGCCCAGTGAAATAAAGGGCGGAAGCGGAGGCGCGCTTCGCGAAGAAAAACGGCGAGCAATCCACAGATGGCGGCCAGATAAGGAAGCGCGACCAGACCTTTCGTCAGGCAGGCCAGACTCGCGCCAACCCAAAACAGCCCGAACCAAATCCGGCGAAATTTCCGGTGCTGATAGCCGCGAACCAGGCAGTAAATCGCGCCTGTAATGAAGAAGGCGAAGATCGCGCCCGGCCCCACGATTCGTCCGAGCAGAAACGCGCCGCCTGAACAAAGCAGAATGAGGCCGGCTCCGAATCCGTGCCAGTAACCGGCGAGCCGCTCCCCGATGAGGAACGTCAGCGCGACCAGCCCGAACATGGCGAAGGCCGCCGGCAGTCGCGCCGCGGTCGCGTTTCCCCCAAAAATTTTGCAGGACGCCGCGACGGTCCAGCGCGCGACCGGCGGTGTTTGCGCGAGCGGAACACCGTTGTTCGTGGAGAACATCCACTGCTGCGATTGCACCATTTCGCGGGCGGCTGCGGCCACCTGGCTTTCGTCGCCGTCGTAAAGATCGCCCCAGCCCGCGGTCCCGATGTGGAGGACAGCCGTGAGGGCGAGCAGAAAAGCGAGGAGCGCGTGACGCGTCGGCGGCGGATTGAGAATCTGCGGCGAAAGGAAAGTTTCTTCGAGAGAAAACGTGCGGGCGCCGGCGACCATGTTTCACGCCGCATCGATGCGATAGCGGTCCCAATCCTCTGGCACGCGCAACAGATTCGCGCCCGGCATCTGAATAATGGCGAGCATCTGCCGGCACTCGGCGATTAAGGTTTGGTCCGACGGCCGGACAACCTTGAACGCGCACCAGAACCGCACCCGCTCGAGACGGTCGAGCCAGCCTTCGATCACCAGCTTGTCACCCAGCTTCGCGGCGCGGCGGTAATCGATCTCGGTGCGAACGACGACGGGGTACTTTTGGGTTTCGGCCATCGCGGCCAGGCCGAGGCCGAGTTCCTCGGCGAGAAGCGTCCGCGCGATCTCGATAAAGCGCAGGTAAGCGATGTTGTGGACAACCGCGGCGCAGTCCGTGTCGAAGAACATTACCTGCACTTCGGTCCGAATCCGGGGCGTGTTTGCGTTCAACATTCGAAAATACTAAGGCGAAAATCTCCCAAACTAAAACGGCCGCGGCGTCTGCCATCGATCGAGCTGCGCGGAAACAGCCGCGGCCACTTCCGGGACGCTGACTGCGTTCATGCAGCGAAAATCGATCGGGCACTCGCGCAGGAAACAGGGGCTGCACTCGACCTGGTGACGAATGATATCGTGGCCGGTGCCGAGCGGCCCGGTGAGACGCGGCTCGGTCGAACCGAAGACCGCGACAACCGGCACACCGACAAGCGTCGCGAGGTGCATCGTCCCGGTGTCGTTCGTCAGGAGCAGCGCGCATTCGGCGAGTTCCGACGCGAGTTCGTCCAGCGTCGTCTGGCCAATGCGATTGACGCACCGCTCGCCGAGGGCGGAGGCAATCGCGGCGCCGCGCTCCTGGTCCGCCGCGGTCCCAAAGAGAATCCATTGCACGGGCCGTTGCTCCGCGATGCTGAGCGCGACCTCGGCGAAACGTTCCGGGAGCCAGCGCTTGGCCGGGCCGTATTCCGCGCCGGGGCAAAGACCGAGCTTCGCCGGCGCGCCGTTTGTTTTGATGCGCGGAAGAAACTTTCTCACCTCCGGCGGCGCGGCGGGTCCGCCGAGTTCTCGCGCCATTCGCAGGTAACGGTAAACCTGATGCTGAACTGGACCGCGCCGCTGTTCTTCCTCAATCACCTGGTTCAACAGCCAGCGGCGACGGTGTCCTGGAAAGCCGACGCGCCGCGGAACGCCGGCGAGCGAGACTTCGAGCGCGGCCCGAAGGGAATTGGGGAAGAGAATGGCGACGTCGAAAAACGCAGCGCGCCGGATTGCGTTCACGGCCGAGAACAGCGACCGCGATGGCAAGACGAGCACTTCGTCGACTTCCGGCACGAGTTTCCAGACAGACGCGATCTTGGCCGGCGCGGCGACGGTGATATGCGCATCGGGGCGTCCGGCTTTGATCGCGCGCACCGCGGGAACGGTGATGACGCTGTCGCCGAGCCAGTTCGCCGCGCGGATCAAAATGCGGAACGGCTTGAGGGTTGCGCCCGGCGGAACGTAGACGCCGCGCTTGTAGTTCGTGAGGAGGAAATGGGGCTGCGGCGTTTTCCAGCGGTTGTGGACCCAGAACCAATCTTCGGGCGCAGGCCGGACCTGTTGTTCGATCGACTCATTGCATTTGGCGGTGATCACGTTCACGGAATCGCCGGGCGAATCCAGGCGCTCCGTGAAAATCATCCGCCATTTTGCGGAGCCGACCGTGTGAGCGGCGGCGGCGATGACCGCGGCATTCGTTCTTTTCGCCAGCAACCCGCAGAGCGACGACGTCGACGCCAGCCGGCCGAAGAATGGAGTCCAAACCCCGTGATCGCCGGCGTGTTGGTCGCCAAGGATTCCGATGAGCCCGCCAGAGCGGAGAAGCTGGATAGCGCCATGGAAACCCTCGCTGCGATCGAACAGTTTCACGCGGGAGCGCGCACGGCTGCGGGCCACGTGCGCATCGATGTAGGGATTGCCGAGCTTTTGATAAACGGTCGCGAGCGGCACGTAATCGACGTAATGCGAAAACATCTGGGCGAATAATTCCCAGTTGCCGACGTGGCTGAGGAGGAGAACAACGGGCGTGCCGGCGCGCAATTGGCGATGGACCGCTTCGAGGTTCACGGTTTCCAGGTGCCCCGCCATTTTTTCCGTCGCCATCGAACCCATTTTGATGCTGCAGAGGAGATTCGCCGCGCCCTGCTGGAAATTGCGCCGGCAAATCCGCCGCCGTTCGCCCGCTGATTTTTCCCCGGCGAATGCAATTTCAAGATTGCGCAGGGCGAGGCGCCGGTATTTCCCGAGAACGAGCCAGGAAAGAAAGCCCAGGATGTTCCCGAAACTAAAAAGAAATCGGAGCGGAAGCGCGCTCGCGATTGCCGTGCCGGCGCGGTATAAAACGTAAATGCTGAAATCGAGCATGCAGGAGCAGCGAGCCGGCGGCCTCGCGCCGAAGGGTAAATTTGCCTGCGCAGGGCTTCAATCAATATAAAGTCGTTGTGTTGGCGCCGCGCTCACATTCTCTGCCGGCTGGTTTCGCGCAGCTCATTGCGCAAAAGTTTGGCCGCTGTCCGATCCTCATCGCCGGTGGCGAGCGAGAGGAATTGGAACGGCAATTCCTCGCTGCGGGGGTGGAAGCGTCCGTGTTTCCTTCCGTAAACGACCTGCCGCAGGCTGCTGCGCAGAACGACGGGACGTCCCGGCCTGCGCTCGCGATCTGGTTTTATCCGCGCGAAGACGCGAATGACGATGCCGCCATCAGGGCCCTGGTGAGCGCGGCGGAAACGATTCTGCTCGTCCCCGAACCCGGGAGCGATAGCGCTGCGCGCCGGCCGGAATTGGTGCGGCGTTTCGCCGCGGCGGGACTGCTTCCGGATTACGATTGCGACCTGGGCGCCCTCGAGCCGGGCGGGTTGCGTCTTATCCGGAACGCGCCGCAATCCGCCCACGCCCTCGTGCCCGCGGTGGAATCGGCGGTGGCGCGGCTGCAACGGCAGGTCGCGGGATTGCAGCGCAGTTTGCGGACGCGAATGGCGGAATTGGAAGCGGCCGACCATCACATCTCGAAGCTGGAAGAGAAGCTCCTGAAGTGGAAGGAAGCCCGCAAGCTGGTCAAACAGCTCAAGGCCGAAAAGCAGGCCTTGCGGAAATCGCCCGAGCGCAAACTCGGCCAGGTCCTTCTCGCGCCTTATTTGCTGCCCAAGCGATTAGTCCGCGGGATCCGGAAGCGCTTCCCGCGCGAGAAGAGGGCGGCGCCGCCGGCCAACGAATACCAAAAGTGGTTCGAGGCGCACCGCACGAAAAGCGCCGACCTCGGGCGGCTCCGCGAGGAGAGCCGCGCTTTTGCCTATCAGCCGTGTGTCTCGATCATCACGCCGGTTTTCAATACCCCCATCGCCTGGATCGAGGACTGCGTGCAATCGGTCTTGGACCAGGTCTATGAAAAGTGGGAGCTCATCCTGATCGACGACGATTCTTCTGACCCCGAGCTGCTCAAGTTTCTGCCCGAACTGGCGGCGCGAGATGACCGGATCATCCTGACCAAGAACGCAAAACGCGGCGGCATTTCCGCGGCTTCAAATCACGGACTCGAGCTGGCCCAGGGCGAATGGATCGGATTCCTCGATCACGACGATCTGCTGGAACTGGACGCCTTGTTCCAACACGTCAAATGGCTCCAGGACCATCGCGACACCGACCTGCTTTATTCCGACGAAGACAAACTCACCGAGGAAGGGCTCGATTCGCCGATTTTTAAACCGGGCTGGTCCCCGGATTATTTTCTTTCCTGTAATTACATCTGCCATTTCACGATCATCCGCGCGGAAGTGCTCCGCGAAGTCGGCGGATTCCATTCCCAGTTCGATGGCGCGCAGGATTACGATCTGTTTTTGCGAATCATCGAACGCACGACCCGCATCGATCACGTGCCGCGGATTCTTTACCATTGGCGGCGGAGCATGGCGTCGACCGCGGACAACATTCGGCGCAAGCCGGGTTCTCTCGAAACGGGCCGGCTGGCGTTGGAGGCGCACCTCGAGCGCCAGGCCCGGCGCGGCCACGTGACGGTGGATTGGCGCACCCACGCCTACTGGATCAAGCGCGACCTGGCCGAAGCCAAACCGATCTCAATCATCATCCCGATGCGCGACCGGGTGGACCTGCTGAAGCGTTGCGTGGACAGCATCACCAGGGAAACAACCTACGCCCCTTACGAGATCGTGATCGTCAACAACGACAGCGAAACCGAGGAGGCCCGCGATTTTCTTTCCGCCACGCCTCATCGTGTCCTCAATTTCCCGGGCCCGTTCAATTTCTCCGCGCTCAACAATTTCGCCGTCGAACAAACGACCAGTCCGTGGCTTTTGTTTTTGAACAACGACACGGAAGCGATCGATGGCGACTGGCTCACGGTCATGGCGGAACAGATCCAGCGGGCCGAGGTGGGGGCGGTCGGGCCGCGCCTTCTTTATCCCGACGATACGGTGCAGCATGCAGGCATTGTCCTTGGGGTGGGTGGAATCGCCGAGCACGCCTTCCGCGGTTTTCCGGCGGAAGCGCCGGGCGTCTGCCGGCAATTGCAGGTGACCCGCAACTACAGCGCCGTGACGGGCGCCTGCCTGCTGACGCGCCGGGACGTGTTCAATAAAGTCGGCGGGTTCGATGAAGAGCGGCTGCCGGTGACGTTCAGCGACGTCGATCTGTGCCTGAAAATCCGGCGCGCGGGTTATCTCATTGTTTACACGCCGTTCGCGCGGCTTTATCACCACGAATCGGGAACGCGGCGGCGGACGGTCGAGCCGATGGAGACGGGCGTAATGCGGGAACGCTGGGCGGACATTCTCGAGAGCGATCCGTATTACAACCCAAACCTTTCTCGCGAGCGGGCCGATTTTTCGTTAGGTGAATAACGGGTTAGCCTTCGGTATGGCGACGAAAAACAAACAGCTTTGGCAGGGACTCGGGGCGGACGCCCAGAAGGCGCTCGGGACGCGCGATTACGCCGCGGCGGAGGCGGGCGATTCCGCGATCCCCGGTGTCGAGATTTTCCCGAGAAAGATTCATCGGCAACGCCACCGGGGTCTTTTTGGAGAATTCGCCCGGCGCGACGAAGGCGTGCTCCAACGGATCGGATTCTGGCCCGCGCAATGGGCGAGCGCCCGGATGTTCGCGCAGACGGCGAAAGGATTCCATGTTCATCCGCCCAGCATCCCGAAGGGGACCAAACCCGAAGAGTGGATGCGTCGGTTGTTCGTGAAGGAGCCGGAAAACTTCGGTCTGCGCCGCTACTCCGAGGAACAATGGGACGTGATGTTTTTCGTGCAGGGCATCGCGGAAATGATCCTGCACGATCTCCGCGCCGGGCTCCCGCGCCGCACGATGCGTTTTTTCATCGAGGGCGACAATCAACCCGGCGGAAATAACGTCGGAGTGGTCGTGCCGCCAGGCGTCGCCCATGCGATCCGCGCGGAGGGATCGGAAGACCTGATCATGGTTTACGGGACCAGCACGTCATTTCGCCCGGAGTTTGAGGGCCGCATCGCCAGCGAAATCGAAACGGCTACGCTCCCGGATGGCTGGGCGAAGTTCCTGAAGTGAGAAAATTCGATCCGGCCGAACCGGAGCTAATGGACCGGCCGCAGCCGGTCAGCGCTGAACTTGAAGTGGATTTGCGGAACCTCCGCCACCTCAATCGCTATTTTGGCAGTTACCGGCTCATCAAACATTTCCTGCGACGCTGGCTGGGCCGCGGCGATCGGGCGCGCGTTCTCGATCTGGCGACGGGTTCGGGCGACATTCCGCGACTGGTGGTGGACCATGGCCGTGAGGTGGGCGCGACCGTCAGCGTGGACGCGATCGACCAGCAACGATCGACCGTCGAAATCGCCCGCGGCTTGAGCGCAGCTTATCCCGAGATCGCTTTCCACCAGGCTGACGTTCTCTCCTTCACGCCGACCCAAACCTACGACATCGTGATGTGCTCGCTGGCGCTCCATCATTTCACCGAGTCCGACGCCATTGAGCTCCTGCGCCGTTGCCGCGAGCTCTCCGCGAAATACGTGCTCGTCGCCGACCTCCGCCGCGGTGCGCTCGCCACCCTCGGCGTCTATCTGCTCACCGCTCTCATTTTCCGCGAACCAATGACCCAGGCCGATGGCCGTCGTTCCGCCGAGCGCGCTTTTTCTTTCGCCGAATTCCGGTCGCTCGCGGAACGCGCCGGCTGGAAAAATTTCGGGCACGCCCGCTTCGCATTCGCGCGCCAGGCGATCTGGCTCGAGTAATCCGCCTCGCGGCTCGCTATTGGAGAAAATAAACCTGGACGACGCCGATGCCGCTATCGGTGCCTTTGCCACGCACCTGAGCGGTGTATTGCCCGGGCGGAATCGTGGCAACAAGGGCCGCTTCCAGATTGTGGCTGGGCTGAAGCCCGAGGCTCTGAAGTTCCTGAGGCTGGCCGGTTTTCCAATCGTCATTCTCCATCACGATGGCGCCTTGTTGGTTGCGCAACTGCACCGTCGTGTCCGGAAGCGCGTTGGTAATGCCGAAGTCAACGAGCGACGGCCCGATCGCGCGAACGACGATTTTCACAGCGCCATTTTGAACAATGAAACCCGCGATCATGAGTTTATCGTCCGGCTGGACCAGCCCGCGAGTGGCGATGTTGGCCAGGCGCGCGCTGGAACCCGTATCCAAATCGAAGGCGTCGACCACTCCAATGCCGACACTGTTTCCGGCCCCGCGGACAACCGCAGTGTAATTGCCGGGCGCGAGCGGCACGATGATCGCGGATTCCAATTCATTCGTCGGCGCTGCGCCGCTGTTGTTGATGTCGCCGAACTGGTCGCCAGTGATGAGCCCGCCGATCTGCGTGATTTTCCAGTCGTTGTTTGTCGCGACCGTGTTGCTGTTCGCATCGTGAATCTCAAGCGTGGGATTTTGCAGCACGTCGCTGACTCCAAATTTCGAAAGGGACGGTCCGATGGCGCGGACCAGCATTTTTTTCGAAGAGCCGGCTGGGCCTTGGACGATGAAACCTTCGATGAGGACATTCTCGTCGGTCCCGACGCCGAGCCGCGTCGAAATATTGACCGCGCCCGGTTGAGGGTTGACCAAACGAATGAGCGAACGCGGCTGCGTTTCGCTACCGACCTTATAAGGTCCGCTGAGCAGGTACGAGCCGTCGGATTGCCGGCGGAACGCGCTCTCGGTCCTGGAACGTTTATCACGATGCACGGGCGCAACGAATGAAGTGTCGACGGAACCATTAGCGTTGAGATGTGCGATCCCTGGCGCGAGTGTGCCATCGAATGCCTCAAACGTGCCAGTAATGAGGAACGTCCCGTCGCTTTGCGGCTCAATGTTTTCTACCGTGGGATAAGATGCGGCTGTTTCCGTGGTGCCGGTCCATTGCATGCCGCCGCCAACGTTGAAGCTGCCATCAATGACGCCGTTCGAATCAACCCGGACCATGCCACGGGCGGTAGCGTTCCCGAAGGTCGTGAAGTGACCGGTGAGGATGATGCTCCCATCGGCTTGAACATAGGCGTCCTGTAAGGACGGCGTCGCCGACCAAACGCCGAAGCCCGGCTGGTAGGCGGGCGGGCCGAGTTGTGGATCGATGATCGGTGGGAAAGTCGTGGTGACGTCCGTCGGCGTAAACGTCCTGTCGGTAAAGGTGTTGTCGAACGAGCCGTCTGTGTTCAAACGCACGAAGTGAAAGAGTTTATCCTGGGCAAAGTACTGCAAAAGGATTTTGCCGTCGGGCTGGATAGCGAGGACACGGTTGCCCACATAGATTTGCTCGATCCTGTTATCGAACTGGCTGCGGATAACCTGGTTGAAAGAGATAAACCCCTTTGCCCCCCAGCCATCGAGTCGACCTGTCCATCAGCCGTGAGCCGCGCGAATGGCCCATAAGCGGTTATTTGCGGGTCATTGTCGGCAAAACCCATGATCTTTCCGTCCGGTCCTACGGTTGCCTTTTGAAATACGATATCGTGATTAGTCGCAAAGGTCGTGTCCTCGGTGCCATCGGGATGGACCTTGCCGTAAGGGGAGAAAAAGGGATAAAGGCTGGTCCCGTAGACAAACAGATTGCCGTCCGCGAGCGGTTCGACGCCGCGAGCATTGAATCTAGCTTTCGGGTCGCCGAACAACTCGAGGAAACGCTTCGGATCCGAGCTCGAGAGCGTGAAGTTCGCATCACGGGCCCCGCTCGCCAAAAGCCGGCCTAGGCCATACGGAAATGCGGGATCGACTGGACTATTAAAGGCGACGAGAGTCGAGTCGCCGTTAAGGCGAAGGAAACTGGAAGGTGCTATTTCATTTCCGGTGTGGTGGAGGGAGACGAGCGTCGGGTCGACATTGCCTGCGGAATCCAGGCGCACGACGCCCAAGTGGGCATAAGCCGGAGCGCCCGACGCATCGACGTCCGTGAAGAAGCCGCCGACCAGCATGGCGCCATTAGAATAAAGTTGAAGCGTTACCGGAGTTCTGGAGATCACCGAATTGACCGTTACATCGCTAAAGGCCGGCTGCCGAAAACTCGTGTCCTTCGAGCCGTTGGTATTAAGGCGGTAAATTGAATCGTTGATGGCGGCAAGAACCTTGCCGTCAGGCTGAAGCGCCAGGTCGCGGGCGCTGGTAATTGTTTGGACGAGACCGGATGAGTTAAAGGTTGGATCAGCGTTGCCGTTCGTATCGATGCGGATGACTGGGAACCGCGGCGAAAAGCTACTGGTGCTCTGCCGAAAGTCTCCCGAAAGTAAGATCAGGCCATCCGGTTGAACCAGAATACAGCGGACGCGATTCGCTCGCAAAAACCCTGCCGGTTGGAACGAGGAATCGAGGGTGCCATCCGCGTTTAGGCGTGCCACCGAGCGGGGCGTCGACACGCCATTGACCGTTGAGAAAAATCCTCCAATCAAAATCTTGCCATCCGGCTGCACGGCCGCGCAGAAGACGTTGTTTACGGTGACGGGAAGAAAGCTCGAATCGACCGTGCCGTCGGGCATAAGCCGAACTATTCCGTCCCGCGCATCGTCTCCGCCGAAAGTAGAGAACAGCCCGAGGACCAGAATCCGCCCGTTCGGCTGAAGAACGATCTGTTGCACAACCGGAATTGTGTCCGGGTTGCCGACGGTGGCGGGGGTGAAGGTCGGATCGATCGACCCGTCGCTGTTTAAGCGCAAGATCTGTTCTGATTCGAAAATGCCGTAAACGTAGCGTGTCGCGGCCACGTAAACTTTGCCGTCCGGGGCGATCGCGGCGGCAACAACTTCCTTGTAGTCGCGGCTGAAGCTGAACGAACTGTCTAGGGTGCCGTCCGGGAGAAACCGGATAAGCCCCCCCGTTGGATGGTCCGTGAGCGTGTCCACCGAGAAATACTGGAGGTATCTTCCATCGGGCAGGAGCAGGGCCCGTCCTGGCGCTGTGGCTTTGGCGAAATAATCTGGATGGAAATTACCGTCCGCGACGAGAGCAGCCTCAGCGGAACAGAGAAAAAGGAGGAAGAACGGAACCAAGAGGGATAGAACAAACATTCGTCGTTTCATATTAGGGGGCGCAGAGAGGAAGATTCCCGGGTATATCGGGGGCGATATTCCACTGGCGGGCGGCCGCCGTCAATAGTTTTTACGGAAAAATAGAAATTGTGGCGGCACCCTGCGGCGATGCTTTCGGCCGTCGCCACGAGATTCGCTGGCAGGCGTAGCCACCCTGCGCAATCATTTCGGCGTGAAAACCATCCGACGCGCGCCTGATGTTTTCGCGTTGCCGAGGCAAGCCGATCGCCGGCGAGTGCTGGTCCCGACAATGGGGGCGCTCCATCGCGGCCATGGCGAATTGATTCGCATCGCGCGCGAGGCGGTCGGGGAGAAAGGCGAGGTCGCGCTGAGCATCTTCGTTAACCCGCTTCAGTTCGCGCCGGGAGGAGACTACGAAAAATATCCGCGGCCGGAAACGGCGGATGACGACTTTTGCCGCGCGGCCGGCGTGGATATTCTTTTTCGGCCGGGCGTTGAGGAGATGTACCCCGCCGATTTCTCGATATCGGTCGAAGAGAATTCGCTCGCGAATACGCTGGAAGGCCGTTCCCGGCCCGGACATTTCCGGGGTGTCTGTACGGTGGTGGCGAAGTTGTTCCATCTTTTGTCGCCGGATGCGGCGGTGTTTGGCGAGAAGGATTTTCAACAGCTCGCGATCATTCGCCGCATGGTGCGCGACCTGAATTTTCCGGTCGAAATTATTGGCGCGCCGACCGTGCGCGAGCCGGACGGACTGGCGTGCAGTTCCCGCAACCAATACCTGAGCGCGGAGGAACGAGCGCAGGCTCCGGTGCTGCAACGCGCGTTACAGGAGGCGAAGCGCCTGTTCGAGGCCGGCGAACGATCGACGGAAGCGATTCTGTCTGCGACGCGCGAACTGATCGCAACAGCGCGCCTGGCCCGGCTCGATTATCTCGAAATCGTGAACGCCGGGGACCTGCAGCCGGCGCGGGAAGCCAGGCAGGATTCGCTGATCGCGGTGGCGGCGTTTTTCGGACAGACTCGTTTGATCGATAATCTTCGATTCTCGTGAAGCAGTACGATTTCGTCGTGATCGGGAGCGGCATTGCCGGCCTGACCTTTGCCCTTAAGGCCGCGAAACACGGGTCCGTCGCTGTCATTACCAAACGCAAGGGCGCCGACTCAAACACGGCCTGGGCCCAGGGCGGGATCGCCTGCGTGACGAGCGACGAAGATTCGTTCGAGCTTCATGTTGCGGACACGCTCGACGCCGGCGCCGGACTTTGCGACGAGGCGGCCGTGCGCACGATCGTCATGGAGGGCCCGACGCGCGTCCGGGAACTGGTGGAGCTGGGATTGCATTTTGACGACCGCGAGATCGCCGGTCACCGCGAACCCGACCTGGGACGGGAAGGCGGGCATTCGAAGCGGCGGGTGTTGCACGTCCAGGACGTGACCGGCCTGGAGATAGAGAAGACGTTGCTCCGGGAGCTGGAGCGGTCGCCGAAGGTCGAGCTCCTGGAGAATCACATGGCGGTCGATTTGATCACGTCCGGCAAGCTCGGCTTCGCGACGGAGGACCGTTGCCTGGGCGTGTATGTCCTCGATGAAGGGAGTGGCGAGGTCGAAACCATCCGGACCGATCGGCTCGTCCTGGCGACTGGCGGCTGCGGGAAAGTTTATTTGTATACGACGAACCCGGACATCGCCACGGGGGACGGCGTTGCCATGGCGTGGCGGGCCGGCGCGGTCATCGCCAACATGGAATTCGTCCAGTTCCATCCCACCTGTCTCTTCCATCCGCTGGCGAAATCGTTTTTGATTTCGGAAGCCGTCCGGGGCGAAGGCGGAATTTTGCGGAACGATCGCGGGGAAGATTTTATGGCGCGTTACCATCCGCAGCGCTCGCTGGCCCCGCGGGACATCGTCGCCCGCGCCATCGATGCCGAGATGAAGCGCCTGGGATCGAAATGCGTTTTTCTCGATATCACCCACCGTTCGCCTGAATTCCTGAAGGAACGTTTTCCGCACATCTACGAAACCTGCCTGCGCTTCGGAACGGATATGGCGAAGCAGCCGATCCCCGTCGTGCCGGCCGCCCATTATCAATGCGGCGGGGTCAAGACCGACGTGAACGGCGCGACCTCCCTGCCGGGGCTGCACGCCATCGGAGAAGTCGCCTCGACCGGGTTGCACGGCGCGAATCGTCTCGCGAGCAATTCGCTGCTCGAGGGCCTCGTTATGGCGCATCGGGCCTGCGACGCCTTGGTTCGCGAACAACCGACCGGCCACGTGCCGCGTGACATTGCCCTGCCCGAGTGGGAATCCGGCAACGTCCAGAATGTCGACGAGCTGGTCGTGATCTATCACAACTGGGATGAGATTCGGCGGCTGATGTGGGATTACGTCGGGATCGTCAGGACCGACAAACGCCTCCAGCGCGCGGCGGCGCGTCTCCGCAATCTCCAGCGCGAGATCCGTGAGTTTTACTGGAATTTCAAGGTGTCAGTGGACTTGCTGGAGCTGCGCAATCTCGCCACCGTGGCCGCCCTGATCGTCGATTCGGCCCTGAGCCGAAAAGAGAGCCGCGGCCTCCATTTTACCCTCGATTATCCCGAGCTTTCCGACGCCCGATTCAAGCGCGACACGCTCGTTAGCCGCAATTGACGGAGCTCCCCGCGCCGGGTATAGGCTGGCCTGCTTAGTGCTAAAACGATGGACACCGAAACGCGTCGCCGGGAAAGGGCTTGCCGAAAAGGCGCTTTTCGTCTAAAAAACAGCCGCCAACCAGTCTTAATGAGAAGGTTTTTCGCTCTGCTGCCCCTGGTCCTGTTCACCGCGCTCGCGGTCCGCGCTCAATCCCCTTATGAGAGCAGCGCGGACTTTGCGAAGTACGCGATGAAGCTGCGCGAACAGGCGTTGCTCAAGGTGGAACCGCAGGTTTTCGTCCCCACGACCTCGCGCGCGAGCATGACGCGTTTCCCCTGGAAGACCAATATCGTCACGACCGTTTTCTGGATTGGCGAAGCCGCCGGCGGCAACAATCCGGTGCCCAACGTCAAGAGCTCGTGGGACGCGAATTGGACGTCGAACTACGGTGGATTCGATACGCCCGATGCCGGCTCGCGGAAGAACTACATTCCGGCCTCGTTCGTTCCGCGGCAGAACCCCTTTTATTGCGCGCTCCCCTACAACGACGTCACCCACGGCCAGTTCAAACCGGAAGCGGCGCTGGTCATTCCGTGGTTCAAGCAGGCTTACACGGAGCCGGGCCGATCAGTCTGCAAGGACCGCTGGATCGCGATTCGGAAAGGGAACAAAACCGCCTACGCGCAATGGGAAGACTGCGGACCTTTCCGCACCGACCATTTCCAATACGTTTTCCAGAACGAACGTCCCAAGCCGAACCTGAACCGCGGCGCCGGCCTCGACGTCTCCCCGGCGGTGCGGGACTACCTTGGTCTCCAGCCCACGGACGTGACCGACTGGCAGTTCGTCGAAGTGCGCGATGTCCCGCCCGGCCCATGGCGGAATTACGGCGACAACAATCATTTCGTGATCGCCAAACGCCAGGCCGAACAGCATCTCGTCCAGGAAGCGACGGACAAGAAGAAGAAAGAGTAGTCGCTTCGGCTGCGGGCCCAAGGTCGCCCGGCGTTACTCGGAGCGAGCCATGACCGCGGCTTCTTCCTCGTCGCCCTTTCCCCACGGCCACTTGAAGGTCCCCCGGATCGCGTCCGCGCCACGTTTAGCCACGCTGCCGCTAATCGTCGCAAAGATTTTCGTGACGTTTTCGGTTACGATCCGGCGCAAATGCGAAACCGCGGCGGCCGTCGCGCCCAGCCGGATTTCCTGGCGGGTAATCGGGGAGATGGCTTCGCAATAACGGCGCGCCACTTCGCCGACACGCAAGGTCAAAAACGCGTTTGCCGCGCCGTGCGAAACGCAACGCACGACGAAGTGAGAAACTCCCGACGCGCCGGGGATCGCGCCAAACATCGCGGGCGCCATCGACGCCGTGACCGGCGCGAAGATGTCCGACAGATCGACGTTTTCCAGACCGCTCGCGAAAAGCGCCGTGCCCGCGACGTTGCCGTAGAGATAAATCATGTCGCGCGCCGATGGGCGTTGCACGTAGAGGCGCGCGATTTGCCAGATCATTCGCGTCTGCGTGAGCAAAACCGCCAGTCCATCGAGCCGGCCGTTCTGCATCGCCGCCGTGCTCACGAACACCATCGCGGCGGTTCGCCGAATGATGTTGTCCGCGTCGATCTGGAGAGCGTCGAGCGCCGCGTGAATTTCGTCCAGCGATTCGAGGCGTTGCGCCTTGAACTTTGGATTAACCTTCAGGCGTTTCCGCAAGAGCGCGACATACCGCTCTTGTTCGCTGTCGGAAGATCCGACCGGGGGCACCAGGGCCACCGGGAGCCGGTAATATTCAAAGACCGCGAAGAGCGCCGCGCCGGCGACCACCGCCATCATCGCCCAGAACACGACCTGCCCCGCCATCGGATGAAACCGCCCGGCAAACCCCGCGATGTGATCGATGGCGATCATCAGCAGCCCAACGACGCAGACCACCAGCAACACCGCGAGCGCGATCAGGATCTTCTTCATTGCGACTTACCTTATCGCTGAATTCCCGTGGTGGCGAATCAGCGCCGGCCGATTCAGCTATGGCGTGTTTGTCGGGACAGCCGGCGGCTCGCTCGGCGTCGAGCTCGGGACGGCGATCGCCCGGGGCGCCGATGGAGACGGAGTGGGCTTTGGTGGAATTGGTGTCGCCATCCCAAGCAGTTCGGTGACGGTGACGGACTTGAACCCCTTCTTCATCAACTGATCGAACGTAGCCGGCATCGCTTCGATCGTGGGCGCATGAATGTCGTGAGCCAGGACGATCGATCCTGCCCTGGTTTCCTTGAGGATGCGGGCCGTGACCACGCTCGGTCCCGGACGCTTCCAATCCAGCGGATCGACGTCCCAGATAATGATGCGATAACCGAACTCTTCGTGGATCCATTTTTTCTGGCGCGCCGTGATCGATCCATACGGCGGGCGGAGCAAGGTCGGCCGCTTCCCGATCGCCGCCGCGATCGCGTCATCGGTCTTTTGCAACTCGCGCCGGACCGCGTCATCGGACATCTTGCCGAGATTCGGGTGGGACCAGGAATGGTTCGCGATTTCGTGTCCTTCGCGCACGGCCCGCTTGAGAATGTCCGGGTGATCGGCGGCGTTTTGGCCAACTACGAAAAACGTCGCCTTGAGATGGCGCGCCGCCAGCAGGTCCAGCAGCTTCGGAGTCAGGGTCGCGTTTGGTCCGTCATCAAAAGTTAGCGCGATGAACGGCCCGTCGACATGGACCGAATTGAACGTGATCGGCGGCTCCGTCGGTGTTGGCGTGGCCTTCGGTTTGACAGGTGAGGGAGCCGGCTTTTCCGACGGCGCCGAGGGTTTGGGGTCCTGGGAATAGGAAACCTGCGAGATCGCGCAAACGATCGCGCCCAGAACGATGAACCTTCGAAAAAGCATGGAAAAAGACGAGCCGCGAAAAACCTGCGTCTATCTAGCAGAGGCGATCTCCAACGCAAGCCACGGCATCGGGTTCGGGAAAGAGACCGGAACCCGCCGCGAAAACGAATCCCAGCAGAGGATGTTTGTCCGACTTAATCCGCAACGTTGGCAGTTATCCTGCTAAAAACAGAGGCATGACTCACTCCGCTTGAGCGAAGTGGCGCCGGGCGCGCAGTGAGGCCCGGCCCGAGCGTCGGTTTTGGCTTCTCCTAAATGAAAATTCTGCTTGTCGAAGATCATCCCGGCAGCCGCCGCAATTTGCAGCGGCTTATCGCCACGCGTGGGCACGATGTGACCGCGGTCGGGAGCGCCGAGGAAGCGGAAGTGGCGCTCGCCGTGGAATCCTTCCCGTTCCTGATCCTCGATTGGATGTTGCCGGGAAAAAGCGGCGTCGATTTATGCCGCGAACTGCGCGCCCGGCCGAATGGCGACGAAATGTTTATCCTCCTCGTAACGGCCCGGGCAGATACCGAGGATTTGGAGCAGGCGCTGGAAGCCGGCGCGAACGATTACCTCACCAAGCCGCTCGACGTCGGGCTGTTGAACGTCCGCATTTCCGTGGCGGAACGCCAGATCCGCGAGTTGGCCGAGCGCAACCAGGCGCGCGCCGCGCTGATCGAATCCGCCCAGACGATGACCAACATCCTGGAGAAAACGACGGACGGATTTATCGCGGTCGATCGCGACTGGAAGCTGACCTACATCAACGCCGAAGCGGAAGCCATGGTCGGCCAAAAACGAGACGAACTTCTGGGCCATCTTTTCTGGGAAAGATTTCCGTCGCTGGTCGGTTCCGTTTTCCAGAGCAACTACGAGCGCGTCATGGCGGAACAGGTCGCCATCGAATTCGAAGCGGTCGATCCGACCGGCAAGATTTGGTACGACGTCCACGCTTACCCGAGCAACGGCGGCGTATCGGTATTTTTCCGGGACATCAGCGAGCGCAAGAAATCGGAAACGGAACGGCTCACCACCAGCAAGCTCGAATCGCTCGGCACCCTCGCCGGCGGGATCGCGCACGACCTGAACAACATTCTGACCGTCATTTCCGGAAACATCGGGCTCGCCCAGATCGAAGCGCCCGCGGATTCTGGAAGTCTTCTCGGCTTTCTTTCGAAAGCCGGGCAGGCCGCGCAACACGCCGCCCATCTTTCCGGCCAGCTCCTCACTTTTTCCAAGGGCGGCGCACCTTTAAAAAAGGTCGTGCCGATGGGCGACCTGCTCGAGCGTTCGGCCGAGTTTGCGCTTTACGGATCAAATCTGCGGGCCGACTTCGACATCGCCGTCGATCTGTGGAAAGCGGAGATCGATTCCGCCCAGATCGAGCAGGTGGTAAACGCCCTCATGCTCAACGCCCGCGAAGCGATGCTCCAGGGTGGAACAGTTCGCGTCCGCGCCCGTAACGTCGTCTTTGAGGAGAACACGAACGCACCTTTGCCTCCGGGCCGTTATCTCAAGGTCACCATCAGCGACCGCGGCACCGGCATCGCGGACGATTTGCGCAGCAAGATTTTCGATCCGTACTTCACCACCAAACCAACCGGAACCGGACTCGGTCTCGCCATCAGTTATTCCATCGTCAAGAAACACGGCGGCCTGCTGCTGCTCGAGAGCTCGTCGGGCGAAGGCTCGGTCTTTGCCTTTTATCTGCGGGCCAGTGAGAACGCCGCGACGACTTCGACCGACCACCGGGTGACCGGCCGGCCTTTCCACTACAATCACCAACGCATCCTCGTGATGGACGACGAAGAAGCGATTCGCGAGCTGACTTCGCAGCTCCTCGGGACGCTTGGCTACGACGTTACCGCTGTGCCCGACGGTCTCGAGGCCGTCCGTATTTACGAGCGCGCCCTGCGCAAAGGCGAGCATTTCCAGGCGGTTATTCTCGACGCCACGGTTCGCGGCGGGCTAGGCGGGGTGGCCACGATCGAGCGCCTTCGCTCGATGGACCCGCAGGTCAACGCCATCATTTGCAGCGGCTATTCCGATGAAGCGGCGCTCTCGGAATTTCTCGCCTTCGGATTCCGCGGCGCGTTGCCGAAACCTTTCACGCGTTCCGAATTGGCCGACGCCCTCCAGCAATCGTTCGAGCCGACGAACGGGAACTGATTATCCTTTGCGCAACTTTTCGAGTTGCGCGATGAACACCGGCGCGCCCCCGGCCTGGTAGCCGAGCGCCCCGAGCGGTTTGCCGGTGCTGTCGAAAACAACCACGGTCGGGAATCCCTGGATGCCGTATTTGACGGCGAGTTGCTCATTCTGGGCCGTAATTTCCGGCGGCATCTTTTTCATCCGCGGGAAATCGAGCTCGAGCAGGACCAGGTTCTTGCTCGCGTATTCTTTGAACTCGGGCTTGGAGAAGACCTCCTTGTCCAGCATGATGCACCAGCCGCACCAGTCGGAGCCGGTGAAGTCCATCAGCAGCAGGCGATTCTTGGCCTGCGCTTCCTTCTTCGCCTCGTCCAGGTTCGTGAGCCAGCCCGCCTTCGCGGCTGCCACCGTATTGTCCGCTTTTTTCTCGGTGCTCGGAGGTGGCGTGCCAGTGTCCGCCGTTTTCTTCTCGGAACACGAGACCGCCACCAGGGCCGCGGCCAAAAGGGAAAATCGCAGGAACCTCACGCCCCGAAGTTCCGGCAGCTTCGCTTTTTCTGCAAGCCCGGGCGCGTTCCGTACAAAGCTAGCCCGGCGCTGGTACGCCGGGCTAAAAAACTTAACCGAAAGATTTATTTAAGGTGTCCGGAGACGAGCTTGGTCATCTCGAACATGCTGACCTGGCTCTTGCCGTTGAAGACCGGCTTGAGCGAATCGTCCGCATTGATCATGGTCCGCTTTTTCTTATCCTGGCAACCGTTCTTCTTGATGTAGTCCCAGAGCTTCTTGGTGAGCTCGGAACGTGGGAGCGGTTTCGAACCGACGACTGCGGCGAGTTTTTCGTCGGGCTGCACCGGTCTCATGAAGGCGGCGTTCGGTTTACGTTTTGAAGGTGTCTTTTTGGCTGTGGTTTTCGGCATAAAGGTTGACTAATCCTTCACTCGTAAGAGGGCAATAACAAATTTTTCCATTCCAGCAGATTCTCGGAAGTCATTGTGAACGGCGGACCGTGATCGCCGCCACGTCGTCCGGCGCCTCCGCGCCGTTGTCCTTGATCCCCGTCTGATCGAGGACGCGTTCGAGCAGCGCCTGGGCGCTTTCCGCCAGCGGCTCCAGCATTTCGGCGAGACGCTTCGAGGAAAGCCGCGGATTCTCCTCGTGCCCCAATCCGTAAATGCCGTCGGTGTAGAGAAAGAACGCGTCGCCCGGTTCGAGATCGACGTTGGTCTCGATAAACTCCGAGCGCTCGAGCAACCCCAGGGGCGGCGCCGATGACGGGATCGATTCCGTGCGCCCGCCGGTCCGCGCCACGAGCAACGGCGGGTGGCCCGCGCCGACTACCGTCGCCCGTCCGTTGGCCGGATCGAGCGCCACGCACATCGCCGTCATGAACGAACGCGCGCCGAAGATGCTGCGGAAATCGTTGTTGACCGCTTCCATGATTTCGGCCGGCGCATGATTTTCCACCGTGCCGTGATGAAAGAGTAATTTCGCCAGCGTCGTCAGCAATGCGGCCGAAGCTCCGTGGCCGGTCGCGTCCGCGATCCAAAAGAGCGTGCGTCCGTCCGTCATTCGCAACCAACCATAAATGTCGCCGCCCACCTGGATGACCGGTTTATAGCAGGCCGCGATTTGCCAACCGAGAAGGACCGGCGGTTTTTGCGGAATGAGCGATTGCTGGGTCAGGCGCGCCGCTTCCAGGTCGCGTTCCAGGTTTTTCCGCCACGCTTCCAACTCGTCGTTCTGCTTCTGCAACTGGCTCCGCATCGAGCGCAGCCGCAGGTGGGTATCGATCCGGGCCCGGAGGACAGCGTCGTTGATCGGTTTGGTCACGAAATCGTCGGCGCCCGCCTCGAGGCAGAGAACTTCGCTCTCTTCGCCGCCGTGGCCGGTCAACATGATCGCCGGGATTTGGGCGATAAGGGCGTTCCCGTCATGCCGCAATTGCTTCAACACTTCGGCGCCGTTCATTCCCGGCATGTCGTAATCGAGCAACAGGAGCGAGGGCGGATCGTCCCGGAGTTGCTTCAGCGCTTCGATCCCGTCCGGCGCTTCCGTGCAGGCAAATCCCGCGCGAGTGAGGATGCGCGTCAGCAACTTGCGGCTGGTCGCGTCATCATCGGCCACCAGGATTCGTTCACCGGAATTCTTCGCCATGTTTTTCCTTTGATTCGGAATCAACCGCTCGCGGAACTGTATTTTTCTGGCGCGGTTCTGCCTTCGCGGGACGCGCCTTGCGTATTTAAGGATTGTCAGCGGGCCAACAATGAATTACAACGCATACGATGTCGTCCAAACCGTTTATGAAACTAGCGCTCTCGCTTTCGCTGCTCGGTACCTTTGCCTTCTTAACCGCGTGCGAGGACGAACCACCGGTGCGCCCGACGCGCCATCCCTCACGTTATCCGGCCGCGACGCCTTCGCCTTATCCGCCGCCGCAACAGCCGTACGACACCAATGCCGGTCCTCCGCCGCCCGTGACGAACACGCCGCCGGAGCCCGCCCCGCAACCGACCGCGGCGACGGTGAACAAACCGACGAAGGGCGATCTGCCTTACGGAATTCCGGTTCCAAATAAACCCGGCTTTGTCACCAGCCCCTACGCGCCGAATTCGGGTTATGTGGACGTCCGCGGTTTCCCGCCAGGGACCGAGGTCAAGGATCCGTACACGCAAAAAATCTTCCTCGTTCCGTAATCCCGGCTTCGCGGATTTCGCCGGCGAAGAGAACGAAAGAGCTGGCGGAAGAAGAGAAATGGCGCGGCTGGACAAGCCCGCGAATTCTCTCGATGCTGAGCGTCGCTCATGGAATTTCGGATCAAACGCGCGCCTCGGATCGAAGCTGAAATTACCGTCCCGGGCGACAAAAGCATTTCCCACCGCGCCGTCATCATTGGCGCTCTCACCAACGGCATCTGCGTCGTGCGCGGGTTTCTCCCGAGCGACGATTGCCTGCGGACCGTCCAGGCGATGCGCGCGCTCGGCATCAAGATCGAGCATCCCGAGCCGGACAAGCTGATCGTTCACGGCAAGAAACGCCTCCTCACCGCGTCGGCTGGCGAAATCGATTGCGGCAACTCAGGCACGACGATGCGCCTGCTCGCCGGATTACTCGCCGGCCAAAGTTTCGACAGCGTGCTCGTCGGTGGCGCCACCCTGTCCGCGCGCCCGATGGACCGCGTCATCGCGCCTCTTCGAAAAATGGGGGCCAACATCGTCGCGCAAGGGCCTAACGAGACGGCGCCGGTCAAGATTCATGGAATGAAGTTGCGTGGCGCTTCGCACCAGCTCCCAATTGCCAGCGCCCAGGTCAAAAGCGCGCTCCTGCTGGCGGGACTTTTCGCGAAGGGCAAGACGACGGTCCGCGAGCCTTTCCTCAGCCGCAATCACACGGAACTGATGCTCAACTATTTTCTCGTCCGCACGGCGCGCGAAGAAAACGACGCCATCAGCGTCTTCGGCGATCAGGTTCCGGAATCGCGCGATTTCTCCGTCCCGGGCGACATGTCCTCGGCGGCGTTTTGGCTGGTCGCGGCCGCCGCGCAACCGGGCGGTCATCTGCTCGTGCGCGAGGTGGGCCTGAACGATACGCGCACCGCTGTTTTGGGCGTCCTGGTGCGAATGGGCGCGCAGGTGCGGGAAGCGGTCGACGACATTGAACAAATGGAACCGAGCGGCACGGTCGAAGTCACCGGCGCGCCGCTGAAGGGCACCGTGATCCAGGGAAAAGAAATCCCGCAGCTGATCGACGAGCTGCCGATCCTGGCGGTCGCCGGGGCGCTCGCCAGCGGCACGACGATCATCCGGCAGGCGGAGGAGTTGCGGGTCAAGGAAACCGATCGCATCGCCGCGATCGCCCATAATTTGCGCGCGATGGGTGTCGACGTTGTCGAACAAAAGGACGGGCTCGAAATTCATGGCCGCGGTGAGTTGCGCGGCGCGCGGGTCGCGAGTTTCGGCGATCACCGGATCGCGATGGCGTTCGCCATTGCCGGCATGTTCGCGGACGGCGAAACGATTGTGCAGGACGTCGAATGCGTCCGCGAATCGTATCCCGGGTTCGAGAAGAGCCTCGATGAATTCGTGAGCGCGAAGCGGACCCGCGTCACCACTCCGGTCATCAGCTCACTGACGCCGGCAAGAGTGGATGAGGAATGAGCGCGCGCGATAGCGCTCATCGAGTCGTCGCGATCGACGGGCCGGCCGCCTCGGGAAAAAGCAGCGTCGCGCGGGCGCTCGCGAAACAAATCAGATTCGCTTACGTGAATTCCGGCGCGATGTATCGCGCGGTCACCTGGCATGTCCTGAGTCATGGAGTAGCGCCGGGCGACGCCCCGGCGATCGTTGCCCTGTTGGAAAAGAGCCGGATCGATTGCACCCTCGACGCCGACGGTTCCCATATCTTCATCGACGGCGCCGATCCGACCGCGCACCTGTGCGATGACGAGGTCAACGCGCAGGTGTCGCTCGTGAGCAGCGTGCCGCGCCTCCGTGAAATTCTCGTCGAGAAAATGCGCGGCTACGCGGTCGATCACGACATCGTCATGGAAGGCCGCGACATTGGGTCGGTCGTTTTTCCGGACACGCCCTACAAGTTTTACATCGACGCTTCGCCCGACGTGCGGTTGCGCCGCCGAGAAGCGCAAGGGTTGCGCGACCAGATCGCGGCCCGCGACCGGGCCGATTCTTCACGCCGGGCGTCGCCGCTCATTATCGCCGAGGACGCGCATGTCATCGACAGTTCGAACCTCACGATCGAAGGCGTGGTGGGCGAAATCGTCGGCCGTTTGAAAATGAAAGGCTTGGAAATCCACTAGCGCGTTTTGAATCCGTACTACTGGTTTTGCTACCACCTCATCAAACTGCTCGCGCGGATTTTCTTCCGGCTCCGCGTCGTTCATCGCGAACGGATGATCAATCACGGCCCGGTGATCCTGGCGGCGAATCACCAAAGCTTCCTCGATCCGCCCCTGGCCGGGAGCGTTTCGGATCGCGGCATCTATTTTCTGGCGCGCCGCTCCCTGTTGAACGGGCCAATTCTCGGCTGGCTCCTCCCGAAATTGAATGTGGTGCCGGTGGACTCGGAAGGCGGCAAAGATCGCACGGCGCTCAAGGCGCTGATCCGAATTCTCCGAGCCGGGGAGGGGACGCTGGTTTTTCCCGAGGGACAGCGGACGCTCGACGGAAATCTGCAGCCCGCGCAACCGGGGCTCGGTCTCGTCATCGCCAAGACGCTGGCGCCCGTCGTGCCGATGCGAATTTTCGGGGCGTATGAAGCGTGGCCGGTGCACGAAAAATGGCCGCGGCCGCGCCAGGTCACCGTCGTGGTGGGCGAGCCGATCCGCTTTACCCGGGAGGATGTCGAGGCCGGCGGCAAGGAAGTTTACCAGGCGTTGAGCCAGCGGGTAATGGATGCGATCGCCGCGCTCCGGATGGAATGAGTCGCTTGCGTTAGTCTGGCCAGCGGAGACGATGCGCGGTGCCACCGGTTGAGGATCCTTCGCGCGCGCCGCGCTCCGGCTTGAGATTGATGGTCGTCATCGTTGTCGCGACGGCGCTGATCGCCGTTTACGCGAATGTGCAAAAAGCGCGTCGCGATAAGATCGAAAAGCTGACGGTCATTTCCATCTCGCCCACCCCGGCCGCATCGGGAACGCCGCACGATTAATCTGCAACCGGCTGATGTCGTTTCGAATAACCGGACGGCCGCCCGGTCTAACCACACCATGAAGAAGTTTTCCGTTTTCCCGCTCCTCGCCGCCCTGGCGTTTTTTGTTTCCTGCCAGAAGCAGCAAACCGAAGAGGAAAGAAAAGCCGAAGTGGAGCGTCAGGTGCAGGACCGCCTCGCCGCCGAAAAAGTGGAGGCGGACAAGCAACGCATCGCCCAGCAGCAGGCCGACCTGGACGCGCGCGAGAAAGCGCTCGCGAATCGCGAAACGGCCAGCCCAACGCCCGTCGAACAACCGGTCGCGGACGAAGTAATCACCGAGACGTCGGACGACGCCAGTCGCGCCGACACTCATACGACCGCCGCCTACGGAATGTTTTACGAGAAGCTCGATCCTTACGGGGAATGGCGGGAAACCAAGGACTACGGGTACGTCTGGCAGCCGAGCGAAGCGGAGACTTCGCGCGATTGGCGGCCCTACACCGAGGGGCGCTGGGTTTACAGCGACGCCGGCTGGACATGGGTGTCCGACGAAAAATTTGGCTGGGCCACTTACCATTATGGACGCTGGGTGAGATTGCGCCGCGTCGGCTGGGTTTGGGTGCCGGGCCGGGAATGGGCGCCCGCCTGGGTTTCCTGGCGCACGAGCAAGGACTACGTCGGCTGGGCGCCGTTGCCACCGGAAGCGCGTTTCGATCGCAAGAGCGGCATCCACAATTGGGCGGACAGCTATTACGACATCGGCCCGGACCAGTACTCCTTCGTGCCGTCGAATGAATTCGGCGCGGACCACGTGCGGCGGGTGGTCGTTCCGCCCGAACGCAACATCAACATCGTGATCGAAACGACAAACGTGACGCGGATCACTTTCGCGAACACGACGATCATGAACGAAGGCCCGAGCTTCGAAGAATTGCGTTCGCGCAGCCAGCGTCCGATTGAGCGCTATAAGTTGCGCCGCGAGCGCACCCCCGACGTCCAGGCGCGGGTGAACGGCGCCGAGCTGCAGGTTTCCGTCCCTCTTTTGAGTGAAGTCCGAAACGTTTTCCGGCCGCGCCGCGTGAAGGAGCGCGTCGCTGAAGTCAACGTCGACAACGGATGGACCTCGGTCTCCGATCGCTCGGCCGCGGAGCGCGCCCGGACAAAAATTCGGGCGGAATCTACCCCGCCGCCGAACGCCCCCGTGAAAAAATTCGTGCCGCCCGCGGAAACCTCGGCGACCCCTGCCGTAGCCGCGACAGCGGCGGCGTCGCCAAGCGTGGCGCCGGCAGCGACTCCGACCGCCACGATTGCCCGCACCAGTCCGTCGCCGACAGCCGCACCAGTCGCGACTGCATCGACCAGTCCCGCGGCCTCGAGCCCGACGCCCGAAGCAACCGCCAGCGTGGTGCCTGCCGCTGGTTCGCCCACGCCGAAACCCAAAGTGTATCCGACGATTCGACCGAGGACGAAAGCGCTCTTGGACGCGGCGCAACGAAGAAACGCAACCCCGTCGCCGACGCCCGCGACCCAGACAGACACTACCACGCCGGCACCTGTGTCCAGCGCCACGCCCGCCTTGCCTACGATCAATCCAACAATCAGGACCCGGCCGTCGCCCTCCATCCCGCCGCAGCCGATCCACACGCCGGCGCCGATTCAACGCACTACGCCCGCGCCGCCTGCGGATGCGGCCACCACGCCGATCACCACCCCGCCGCCTCCGTTCACACCGCCCGCGAAACGCCCGAACCTTCCGCCGCGTTCCGCTCCGCCAACGCCGACTCCCGCTGGAACGGCGGACGCGGCGCAGCCGCCCGTTCCGCGTGATGTGCCGCGACACACTCCGCCGCCGCGAGTTGTTGCTCCGCCCGTAACGACCCCGGCGCCGACCGTCGCTACCACACCGACTCCCGCTGGAACGGCCGACGCGGCGCAGCCGCCCGTTCCGCGTGATGTGCCGCGACACACTCCGCCGCCGCGAGTGGTTGCTCCCCCCGTGACAACGCCGGCGCCGACCGTGGCTACAACGCCAAACGTCGCGCCGTCCGTCCCGGCGGTCCCCGAGGAGCGGACGAAAAATCGCCGGCCGCCACGGCCCGTTCCGGGAGCGACTGAGGCCGGAACTCCGTCGCCCACGCCTTCAACGCCACCGGGCTAAATCACTTCGGCGCGCGCTCGTTCAAGCGCTCTTTCACGGGATCGGCGGGTACCAGAAGGCGGTGTTCCAGTTGCTGAAGGTGCCGAACGGCGGTACCGGCACCGGCTCATCGAAGACGCAATCGGCTGGAATAGCGCCCTGCAGCAGGCCGGGCACGCAAGCCGGCCCCGCCAGCGGCCGCACCACCAGCTCCGCGCCGATCGTGATCTGCGCGTCGAGCAGATGCCCGCCCCGGACCCACAATGCCGCCCGGGTCCATCGCGCACGTCATGGTGCCGGCATTGTCGACGGTATAATCGAACCAGTGGCCGGCGAGCGCCGGCGGGTTGGGCATGGTCGCGGGCGCGCTCCCGAACATCAAGGCGGTGTCCGTCTGGGGGTCCGTCGGCGCCGACGAATTGAACGCGTACGACATCGTCGTCCTCTGCGCGCGGTCGGGGAGCTCCGCATAGAGGGGGTCGGCGGTCCAATGGTAGAGCACCTGCGTCGGCAACGGGTTGCTCGACGCATTCACCGGCGTCATCATCGGCGACATGCCGAAATTGCTGTTCCAGACGAAGAGCTGGAGACCGCCGTTGCCGAAGCTGAAGGCGGGAATATCCGGCATCGTCTGGAATGGGGTGACGATGTACCACCACATCCGGCCGCTTGCCCCCAGCAACTGCACGGACAGGAAGTTGTCCTGGGCATAAGAGACGTTCGCGATGCACAATTCGTAAAAGGGCGAGGGATCCTGCGCATCGGTCGGCGGCGGACTGAACGGATGTAGAATGGCCGTGGCCTGCCACGAAGAGGGCAATATCGGCTGCTGCGGTGAAGGCGAGAGCGGACTGACCGGCGGCGGGTTCAACCGGAATGCGGGCGCTACTGAATTTTCTGCCATTGAATGAAGCTATGCCCGAACCTTCCGGGTGTCGATATATCCTTGGTCCAGTCTCGGTCTCTTTAGTTCTGCGCTGAATACCTCAATCGGGTCGCTGCACCAGCGTGCGCGCGTAGGCCAGCGTGTCGATCGCGTCGATGCCTTTGTCGCGCCGGATCGCTTTGATTCGGGGAAAGCGCAGAGCCAGCCCGCTCTCATGTCGGGTGCTCGGTTGAATCGAATCGAAGGCGATTTCAAGGACGATGTCAGGCTTCACTTCGCGATACCGGCCGCGATTTGTTGTGGTCTGTTTCTTAAAGTGCTCAGTCAGCTCCGCGATCTCGACGTCCGTTAGACCACTGTAGGCTTTTCCGATTGTGACCAGCTGGCCGGTCGCCTCGTCGCGCACGGCGAAGGTGTAATCGCTCAAGACATGATTGCGTTTGCCGTGGCCGAGCTCGGCCGCTACCACCACCACATCGAGCGTCGCCAGTTCCTTTTTTAGTTTGAACCAAAACATGCCACGGCGGCCGGGCGAATAAATGCTCTCGGGATCTTTCACCATCAGCCCTTCATTGAAGCGGCGGCGAGCCTGTTGAAATGCCGTCTCGATCTCGTCCGCCGAATGCGCCGGATAAACTTCCGCAATCTGGAAACCGGCCGGCAACTTCAGTCCGCGCAAAGCTTCGCGGCGCTCGCGCAGAGGCCGGCCCAAATACGATTGGCCGTTCAGCCACAGCAGGTCGAACGCGACGAAGACGACCGGCACATCGGCCGAAGAGGTGGAAAACAAATCCGCGCCCTCGTGTTTGCGGCCCAATCGTTTTTGCAGATCGAAGAACGTCAGCTTTTTCCCGTGCTCGAAGGCCATGATTTCGCCATCGAGAATGACGTCGGCCTCGAAATGCCGGGCGTGATCGGTCAGCTCCGGAAACTGGTCCGTCATCCGGCGGAGATCGCGCGAGAATATCTCGGCGCGGCCGGCGCCGCGATGGAGCTGGGCGCGGATTCCGTCGAACTTATCTTCGACGTAAACCACGGCCGCGCTCTCGAACCGCGCCCAGATCGCCTCCGCCGTCGGCTCGGGGCTCGCCAGCATGCTCTTGATCGGGCGGAACAACGACAGCTCCGCGCGCCGCAATTCACCCTTGGACGCCAGCACCGCCACCGACCCGAGATCGCCCAGGAGCATGTTCGCTTCCTTCACTTCATCGAGCGGCGCGGAAAACGCCGCGGCGATCGCTTCCTCGACCAGGCCTTCACGCAAACCGATCCGCAGATCGCCCGTGAGAATTTTGACGACGTACTGTCCTTCCCGCGCTGACATTCGGGCGAACCGCTTTTGGAGCAGCTCCGTTTTGCCGAGCGGACCACGAGTCTTGTGGAGCGCTTCGAAAAGATCGCGGGAGTCTGCGAGCGAGAATGGTTCGGGCGCTGTCCGGCCTTCGAGGGAATCGAGCGCGGTCTTCCCTGCGTCGCCGTGCGACATCGCGATCTTCCGGAAATCGGGTTCAGCCAATTTCGCCGCCGCCATCAAGGCGCGATGGATCACTGCCCATCCTGCCTGGACTGTGCGCAGATCGTTTTGCGGAAACGGCTTTCCGGTAAAGTAGGTCGTCGCGATCGAGAGTTGCTCCGCAGTGAGCGTCCGCAAATATTCGGCGAGCAACCGAACCTTCTCGAGCTTCGCCGGCGTGGCCGCGATCGATTCGCCGACCGTTGCGAACACGTGGAACTCGGAAGCTGTAGCCGCGGCCGGCGGGCCTGCAGGTGAGACACCCGCGACGACAGTTTTCCCGAGCGTCAATTCCAACTGGTTCTCTTCGCTCAACGCCCAGGCTTCGATTCCACGTTCCCGCAGGTCGCGCGCGAATTCCGCGGCAAAGCCGTGCAACGTCAGGACGCGCTCCGGTTGGACCAGCTCGACGTAGCGAATCAGGTCCGTGTAATCCGCGTGATCGGAGAGCGGGAACGCGGCGTCGACCTGGTACCGATAAATCGCGTTCGGATCGACCGCCCAGCCGCTGATCATCGCGATCCGTTTGTCCTTAATTTTCTCCAGCATCCGCGAGCGGACGACACTCGGCGGACAGATCAGGACTTTCCCGGCGACCCGGTCGCCGTGGTACCGTTCGTATTCGCAAAACGATTGCCCGAACTGCTCGTAGATCCGCGTCATCTGGTGGACCGAACCGTGGAGCATCGGCTTCAGCCCGGCATCCGAGAGCGCGCACAAAATTTCCTGGGCCTTGCCTAACGAGTAACCGAGCAGGACCGGCACCGCGCCCGTCTCCAGGGCGTCCCGGCTAAAAGCGACGATCTGCCCGACAATTTCTTCGGTGGGCGGGAAACGGTAGCGCGGAATGCCGAACGTCGTCTCCATGATCAACGTTTGCGCCTGGCGCCATTCCGCCGGCTCGGCCGAACGGCCCGGCCGGAGTTTGAAATCGCCGGTGTAGAGAAGCGAGCCGTCCTCCGTTTCCAAAAAAAACTGGGCCGAGCCGAAAATGTGTCCGGCCGGAATGAGGGTGACGCCGAGCCCGCGAACCGTTTTCTTCTCGCCGAAGTTCAGGATGTGCTCGTGCCGTTCGCCCGGCATCCGCGCCTGCATCAAACGCGCGGTGCGTTCCGAGACGATGATTTCGTCGTGCGGCGCGATGTGATCGCTATGGGCGTGCGACACGAACGCGAACGGCTTCGCGTCCCAGGGGTCGAGCCAGATGTCTTCCTTGGGCAAATAAACGCCGCGATCGTATCGCACTTCTATCACGGGCAGAATTTACTCGGCCAGGCGCTCTTTGACATCTCCCTGCTGTTCCCGTTTCATTACGCCGTGAAAAGGTTGGTGATTTCGATTCTCGCATTGGTCGGCGCGGGAAATCTCTGGGCGGGGCATCCGATCAAAATCCTGTCCAAGGTCGACAAGCTTCCGGTGGCGCTGAATGACGACTTCCAGTTCCGCAAAACGAAATTGTTTTACCTGAGCGAGACTCCGCCCAAGACAAAGAAATCGCTTTCCCAGTCGCTTTCGCGCAACGCCGACCCGAACAATCCGACCACGGGAATCGCGGAAGCGCCGTTGAGCTTCGAGCGGACCTACCGGCTTTACGGGGCCATCTCAAACGCCGACCGGAGCCAGCGCTACGGCAATTACTTCGACTTTTTCTGGCGGGTGAAGCGGCCCGCGAATGTGACGGTGCGGCTCGAGTATCGACAGGAGAAATTGCGTTCCTTCGTGCAGGCGCGCGAGATGACCTACCCGAACGCGACCGGCACAAACAAGAGTGAGTTTGCGATCATCGGCGACGATTATTTCCAGGACGGCCGGGTCACGGCCTGGCGCTGTTTGCTGGTGGAGAACGGGAAGATCGTGGCGGAAACCCGCTCCTATCTCTGGGAATAGCCGCGCCTCCGGTTTGACATTACCCCCTGCGACCCTGTAATTTTCCCTCGCAGTGCAGTCGTCAATCCAGGTCGGGGTAAACGGCGATGCCGTTTGGGTGAAGGTCGAGGGCAAGGGCAGCTTCCTCAACAGCGGCAACCTCAAGGAATTTACCCGTGAGATGGTGAACCGCGGCTACCGCGAATTCGTGGTGGACCTGGAGAACTGCGCCATGATGGATTCGACCTTCATGGGCACGATGGCCGGAGTCGCCCTGCGTTTAAAGGAACTCGGGCACGGGCACCTCCATGTCGTCCATTGCGGCGAGCGCAGCCGAAATCTCCTGATGGGGCTCGGGCTCGACCAGATCTTCGATATTCACAGCAACGGCAACGCCGCGCCCGCCTGCGAATTGCTCAAGGGCGACCCGGGCAATGGTTCGACCGAAGAAAAAAAGCAGATCAACGTTGATATGCTCGACGCCCACCAGGCGCTCTGCGATGCGGTCCCGCAGAATTTTTCGCGGTTCAAAGACGTTCTTGATTATCTGAAGCAAGACCTCCACCACGAGACGCCGTCGAACTGATCCCTTCCGCGGCGCATGTGGCCTATCGTTTTACTCGGCCTGCTCATCGCGTCGCTTGCCGGCTGGGGTTTATCCTGGTGGCAGCAACGCCTGCGCATCCGCCAGCTGGAGCGCTCCAAGGAAGAAATCCAGATTGAAGAGACGCTCGTCTTCGATTTTCTTCACGGCCTCGGTGAAGCGTTTACCGAGACGATCCGCGCGACCGATCTCCACCGGTTGATCGTGGAAGGAGCCGGGCGGGTCCTCGATGCGCAGGGCGGCGCTCTTTACATGATGGAACGGGCCGGCGGGAAACTGGCGCCGGCGTTTATTTCCAAGGGCTGCCCGCCCTTCATTGATGTGCCGACCGAAATCCTGCAGCAGGCCGCTTCGGATCCCGCGGCCCTGGAGAATTATCTGCGGCAGCACGCCATTCCACCGGGCGAAGGAATCATCGGGCGCGTCTGGCAGACGCGGGAGCCGGTCCTGCTCACCGATCTCTCGAACGCGCCGGAGCTGGCGGGTTTGCGCGGGACGTCGTTAGGCGCGGCCTCGGTCATGGTAACGCCGTTGCTTTACGGAAAACAAAACATGGGCGTGCTCGCCCTGGGCAACGGGCCTTCGAGTCCGTCGTTTACCCAGAGCGATTTCGTCGTCTTCAAATCGATCGCGGAGCAGTCGGCCTTCGCCCTTTACAACGCGATCATCTATTCGGAGGCGAACGAAAAGAAACGGCTCGATCACGATCTGGAAATCGCGCGCGACATTCAGCGGATCCTCCTGCCGAGCGAAGCGCCGGTCATTGCCGGGTTTGAGATCGCCGGGCTCAATATCCCGGCGCGGCATGTCAGCGGCGATTATTTCGATTACGTGGAAGTCGACGCCACGAAACTCGGGGTGGCCATCGCCGACGTTTCCGGGAAAGGCGTGCCGGCCTCGATCATCATGGCGATCTGCCGCAGCGTCCTGCGCAGCCAGGCGACCGGGAATCCCTCGCCCGCGGATGTGTTGCAAAAAGTGAATCGCCAGCTCTATCCCGACATCAAGGAAGACATGTTCATCAGCATGGCTTACGTGATTTTGGATCACGTCGAGGGGAAGGTGACGCTCTGCCGCGCGGGGCACGACGCGCCGATTATTTACGAGCACGAGACCGGCACGGTCACGCCGGTGAAGCCCCCGGGAATGGTCGTCGGAATTGACAGTGGAAGCGTGTTCGATAGGATAACGGGCGACTTCGCGCTCTCGCTCAACCCGGGCGATTGCCTGCTTCTCTACACCGACGGTGTGACCGAAGCGCTCGACGCAAATGGAGATGAATTTGGGCCCGAGCGAATGATGGAATGCATTCGCGCCAGCGCGCCGGAAGGAGCGCCCGCGATTATCGCGCGGCTCATTGATGAGCTTCGAAGCTTCGTGGGAGCGCAGCCGCAAAACGACGACATCACTTTGATTGCCATTCGTAAGACATGAGAAAAATTCCCGTAACCGACCCTGCGGCGGAGGAACAAAAACCCGCCGCTGCCCAGAACGAAGAGAGTGCCGCGCCGACCGCTGAGAACACCGCGCCGGAAGACGACGCCGACGGTCTCCAGGCGGACCTCGATCGCTTCCGCGATCTCGCCCTGCGCAGCCAGGCGGACTTCGAGAACTACAAGAAACGCGCGGCCCGCGAGAAAGAGGAGGCGATCAAATACGCCAACAGTTCCCTGCTCGAGAAGCTGATCGCGATCGTCGATAATTTCGAGCTCGGCCTCGAAGCCGCTCGCGCCGAGGGCGAAAAGTCGCCCATCTTTTCCGGCATGAGCATGGTCTTCAAGCAGCTCATGGATTTCCTGGCCGACAGCGGTTTGCAGCCCATCAACGCCACCGGCGAGAAATTCGATCCGAACCTGCATGAGGCGATCGCGCACGAGCCGAGCCATGAATTCCCCGAAGGCACAGTCATTCGCCAGACCCGCCGCGGTTACAAAATGAAGGATCGGCTGTTGCGGCCGTCGAGCGTTGTCGTGTCTAGCGGCGCGTCAAAATAGGTCCTAAACGACCTGTACGACCCATGCCGACCGAGAAGCGCGATTACTACGAAGTGCTGGCCGTCTCGCGCACCGCGACCGACGACGAAGTAAAACGCTCCTACCGCAAGCTCGCGGTGAAGTATCACCCCGACAAAAATCCCGACGATCCGCACGCCGAAGAGAAATTCAAGGAGCTGGCCGAGGCCTACGACGTCCTGATGGATGCCGACAAGCGCGCGGCCTACGATCGTTTTGGCCACGCGGCTTTCAGCCAGGGCATGGGACGGGGCGGGGGTTTCCACGATCCGTTCGATATCTTTCGCGAAGTTTTCGGCGGGGGCGGCGGCGGCGGCGGAATTTTCGAAACGTTTTTCGGCGGCGGCGCCACGACGGACCGCGAAGGCCGGCAGCGCGGTTCGGACCTGCGTTACGATATGCAGATCACGCTCGAGGAAGCGGCCTTCGGCGTCGACAAGGAGATCGAGGTTCGCAAGCTCGACACGTGCGCGAAGTGCGACGGTCGCGGCGCGGAGCCAGGTTCACGCACCATCAATTGCCCAGCGTGCGGCGGCCGTGGCCAGGTCATCAGCTCGCGCGGATTTTTTCAAGTGTCGCAGACTTGCCCGCGTTGTCGCGGAGTCGGCCAGATCATCGAGAAACCGTGCCGTGCCTGCGAGGGCGAAGGACGCGCGGAGAACACGAGCCGCATCAAATTAAAAATCCCGGCCGGGATCGCCGATGGTTCGCGTCTGCGATCGTCCGGCAACGGCGAAGCGGGAATTCGCGGTGGGCCGGCGGGCGATCTCTACGTCGTCATCCACATCAAGGAGCATCCGATCTTCCAACGCGAGGACGACAATCTCTACTGCGAAGTGCCGATCTCGTTCACCCTCGCGGCCCTCGGCGGGGAAATCCCGGTGCCAACTCTCCAGGGCAAGGCGAACCTGAAAGTGCCCGCCGGAACGCAGAGCGGCCAGGTCTTCAAACTGCGCGGGAAAGGCGTGGCCAACGTGAACGCGCGGGATCAGGGCGATCTTTTCGCGCGCTTGTTAGTCGAGGTGCCGACGCGGCTAAACGGCGAGCAGCGCCAGAAGCTCGAGGAGTTCGCTTCACTTTGCGGCGAGGAAAACACGCCTCTTCACAAGAGTTTCTTCGATCGCGCCCGCGAGTTCTTTCGTTGATGCACCGCTTCTACCTCGCCCCGGACGCTTGGAATCCGGACGCGCTCACCCTGACCGGGACGGAAGCGCATCATGGCCGAAACGTGTTGCGGCTCGAGGCGGGCGACAAAGTCGTTTTGTTCGATGGTCGCGGGCGCGAGGCGACGGCCGAGGTTGATTCGGTGGAGTCTTCGGAGATTCGGCTCCGGAAACTTCATGAAGCGAAAAGTTCTCCGTTGCGCTGCCAGATCACCCTCGCTCAGGCCATCCCGAAAGGGAAAAACATGGATCTGATCGTGCAGAAAGCCGTCGAGATCGGGGCGGCCGAAATCGCGCCCATTCTTTCCGATCGCACGGTCGTTCGGCTCGATGAGGAGAGCTCGGCCGCCAAGCAATCGAAATGGCAGACGGTCGCGATCGAAGCGGCAAAGCAGTGCGGCCAGAACTGGCTGCCGGCCGTTCACGTGCCGCAAACGATGGCCCAGTTCTTCGGCGAGCGCCGCGAGTTCGATCTTCAGCTAATCGGCTCGCTCCAGTCGGATGCCGTCCATCTCAAGAAAATCTTGGCCGAATATTCGACCGAACATGGCGATCGTCCGTCGAGCGTGCTCATGCTCGTCGGGCCGGAGGGCGACTTTACGCCGGCCGAGCTTTCGCTGGCGCGGAGCCACGGCTGCCGCCCGATCACGCTCGGACCGATCGTCCTCCGAGTCGAAACCGCGTCGATCTACTGCCTGAGCGTTCTCTCGTACGAGTTGCTTGTGTAGCACAGGCGTCTCGCCTGTGGGGCAGACAGGCATCTTGCCTGTCTCTTGTTGGAAAAGAACAGCGGGCAAGATGCCCACTAGCCCCACAGCCAGGATGGCTGTGCTACGAAACGCCGTTCTATTTCCCCACGTAGCTCACTCGCCAGATCGTTTTGTTGGCGTCCTCGCTGAAAAGGAGGCTGCCATCTTTCGCCACCGTGATTCCCACCGGCCGGCCCCAGACGTCTCCTTCCGGCGTCACAAACCCAGTCACGAAATCCTCGTAATCGCCGCGCGGTTTGCCCGTCGCTTTGTCGAACGGCACCCGGACGATCTTGTAGCCGGTCCGGCGGTCGCGGTTCCAGGAACCATGGAACCCCGCGAAGATGTCGCCTTTGTATTCGGCCGGAAACTGCGCGCCATCGTAGAAGCAAAGATTCAAAGTCGCCGAATGACTTTGGACGAGAACGTCGGGCACGAGAACTTTACCGGCCAGCTCCGGGTGTTTTCCTTTGTGCCGCGGGTCCTGGTGATTCCCGATGTAGAACCACGGCCAGCCGTAAAATCCGCTTCGCTGCACGCGGCTGATGTAATCCGGCACCAGGTCTTCGCCGAGTTCGTCCCGCTCGTTCGTGCTCATCCAAAGCTCGTCCGTTCCCGGCCGAAATTTGATTCCAACCGCGTTTCGGATTCCCCACGCGAAAACGTTCTGTCCGGTTCCGTCCGGATTGAATTCGAAGATCCGGGCCCGGTCCGCTTCGGCCGCGTTATCGGAAACATTCGAGAGCGAGCCGATCGAAACGTACATCTTTTTGCCGTCGGCCGAGAAAGCGATGTCGCGCGTCCAATGGCCGCCGCCCCGGAGCAGGCCGCCACCGGAAAGCTCGGCGCTTAATTTCTCCGCGGGGCCGCGCGCCTTCGTATCGCCGTTGCGATACGGAAATCGGATGACGCCGTTCGTGTTGGCGACATAGAG
The DNA here is from genome assembly GCA_035941675.1 of Chthoniobacterales bacterium. Taxonomy (GTDB): domain Bacteria; phylum Verrucomicrobiota; class Verrucomicrobiia; order Chthoniobacterales; family UBA10450; genus AV80. Next base: position 66,374 of record DASZDT010000017.1, on the reverse strand, counting down.
AAATTGCGGGTCCGGCCCGGGTGGATAAAACGCGATCCCGAACGGCTTCGTCATTCCGCGATCGGCGAAGGTCTCGGTCAGGTCGGGCTTTCCGTCGCCGTTGGAATCGCGGAGGACTTTGATGCTGTTCTGGTAACTTTCGGTCACGAAGATGTCGCCGTTCGGCGCGGTCACGAGATAGCGCGGATAGGAAAAGCCGGCCGCGTACTGCTCGATCTTGAAACCAGCCGGGACCCGCGGCTCGGCGCCGGACGGGCGCCGGACTTCGCGCGGACCATTGTCGACAGACTTCGTCGCGTAGGGCGGCGGCAAATCGGCGACGGTAAACTTGTGGCGGGTTCCCGGCGCGTCCGCGGTCCAATCGGCATTGGTGGGCGCGGTTGGCGATTCTGCAAAGATGGAGGCGGCGAAAAAGAATGACGAAACCCGAATGACGAATGACGAACGAATGAGCCAATGACGAATGACGAATCGCGCCGCGGCGTCGTAGGCATCGGGTTCGGTCATTCCTTCGTCCTTCGTCATTCGTGCTTCGTCATTTTCAGTACCTATACGTTTCCGGCAGCGAAAACGCGTCGCGCAAAATCTCGACCCGCGGCTTTTCCCCTTCCGCCATGATGACTTCGACGACGTCGAACCGAAACAGAATGTCGGGATTATCGAGTAAGCGCAGCCAGGCCAGGCCGCCGCGCGAAATCCGGTGGCGCTTATCGCGATTTACGGCGTCGAAGGGCCGGCCGAAATCTTCGCGGGTCCGCGTTTTGACTTCGACGAACACGAGAGTGTCGCCGTCGCGGCAGACGACGTCGATCTCGCCGCCGGTGCGGCCGCGGAAATTACGGTACAGGATTTTGTAACCGTTCCTCCGCAGGAACCGGCAGGCCAGGTTCTCGCCCCGCTGGCCAAGCCGAAGATGCTGGGGCGGCGAACTCGAAGACCGGCTGCGCCACCGGCTCGAAAGATCGGCGATGTATCGGACAAGGCCCGTGCTCATGCAGTTTTATCAGGTGCAGTTCCGTGCCGTAACCTTTGTGCTGGCTGAAGCAATATTCCGGGAAACGCGCGCAGAAGTCGCGCATAATCGCGTCGCGCGTGACCTTGGCGATGACGCTGGCGGCCGCGATCGTAAGGCTGTAGCAATCGCCGTCGACGATCGCGGTTTGCGGGAGCGGGAAGGGGAACACCGGCAAACCGTCGATGAGGACGTGCTCCGGTTGAGAGGCGAGGCCGGCGAGGGCGGCGTGCATCGCCTTGTGGGTCGCGCGCAAAATGTTGATCGCGTCGATCTCGACGGAATCGATGATGCCGACCGCCCACGCGATCGCACTGTTGGCCAGGAGATCGCGGTAAATTTCCTCGCGCTTCTCCGGCAAAAGCTGCTTCGAATCGTTCAGCTTCCGGTGCTTGAACTTTTCCGGAAGAATAACCGCAGCGGCGACAACCGGACCCGCCAGGGCGCCGCGGCCGGCTTCATCGATCCCGGCAATCGTGGAAATCCCGAGCGCGCGCAGTTTGCGTTCATGCCGGAAGCCACAGCGCCGATACATCGGGGGAAAATACTGAAAAGCTGAGAAACTGAAACGCTGAAAAAATTTCAGCGTCTCAGGATTTTAGCTTTTCAGCGTTTTCTTATTCCCGGACGGCGGTCGCTTCCTTGCCCTTGCGGTCCCGCAGGTAATTTAGCTTCGCGCGGCGCGCGCGGCCCGCCTTTTCGATTTCCACCTTGGCGATGCGCGGGGAATGAATCGGGAACACGCGCTCGACTCCTTCGCCGTACGAAATCCGGCGAACGGTGAAAGTCTCGTTCAAGCCGCGGCCTTTGCGGCCGATGACGATGCCGGCAAAAATCTGGATCCGCTCCTTGTCGCCTTCGACGACGCGGGTATGGACGCGAACGCCGTCGCCGATCTTGAACTTCGTGGCGTCGGTCTTGAACTGTTCCTTCTCAATAGCGTCGATGATCCTGTTCATAATAAATCCTCCCGGGGGGCAGTGGCGGGGCGGACACCTTTAGTCGGGACAGGGCAAAATGCAAGTTGCTCTCGAGCTCGATTTACGCGCGGGCCGGCGCGGCGTTGGTTGTGATTTCGGTTCCGCTCACTATAGTCCCGACGCACTGCGCCCGTAGCTCAACTGGATAGAGTGACAGCCTCCGAAGCTGTAGGTTGCGCGTTCGAGCCGCGCCGGGCGCATTTCTTAAAAAATCCCAAATCCCAAGCTCCAAATCCCCAAGAAGTTCCAATAACCAAATTCCAAACAAGCGAACGGCCGCCTTTTTGAAATTTGGAGCTTGAGATTTCTTTGGTGCTTGGGATTTGGGATTTGGGATTTCCGCGCGTTAGCGCGGCTACGCGAGGGCGTCCAGTCGTCCGAGCAAATCCTTCTTGCTCGTCATTCCGATGACCTGGTCGCGGAGCTGGCCGTTCTTGAAAAAGAGAAGGGCCGGGATCGCGCGGACGTTGTACTTCATCGAGAGGCTCTGGTTGTCGTCGACGTTGACTTTGGCGACCTTCACTGAGCCGGCTTTTTCCTTCGCGATCTCGTCGATCAACGGCGCGATCATTTTGCATGGCCCGCACCATTCCGCCCAGAAATCCACCAGGACCGGCTGGGTGCTTTGGTTTACTTCCTTGTCAAAATTTGAATCGTCGAGAGTGACAGCGGCAGAATTTTCCATCCCTTAAGATACGACGTAATTCCAAATTTGAATCAGAAAAATCACGGTCGAGATCGCGAACAAACCCCAGCAGAGCGAGCGCGGGATCGCATCGACTCGCGGCAGCGGCTTCGTGGTAATGATGACCGGCGCCGCGGGTGCGCTTCCCGCGGGATGGACCAGCAGCGGCTGCGTTTTCGTCATGGCGATCGCGGGAGCCGGGGCCGGCACAGGCCGTGGCAAAATGCTAATTCGGGCCGTCTCCTTGTTCGGCTCGATGCCCGGAGGTTTCGGCAACGGCTGGAGGAGCGGGGATTCAGCTGCCGACGCCGGCATTATTCTTGGCGGCAACCGCGGCGCTGGAGCGCGGGTCGGGAGCACAATACGAGTGGTGTCGCGTTTCTCGGTGCTGGGGGCAGAGACAGTTTCCTTCTTCGGTTCAGTCATGGGGGGACCAACTCGTGCGGAAGATCGCACAAACGCGGGGCGCCTGTCACTGCTTATTTAGTTAAAGCAGGGATCAACGATCCCGGCTACAGCTACGCCAGGAGATCGTAACCGCGGCTGCCGGTGATGCGGCGCTGGACGAATTCGCCCACGGGAGCCGGTTCGGAAAGAATGACGCGCGCATCGACATCGGGCGCGTCGGCCTCGGTCCGCGCGATCAATGGCTGGTCGACCAGCAAACGCATTTCGCGGCCGATTTTCTCGGCGGCAATTTCGCGCGCGATTCGTTGCTGCACCGTCATCGCCCGGCGATAACGCTCGTTCTTGATGCGCGCCGGAACCTGTTCAGGCATTTTGGCCGCGCGCGAGCCTTCCTCCTGCGAATATTTGAAGACGCCCAGCCGTTCGAACCGCGCCCGTTCGATGAAATCCAGCAGCGACGCGAACGCTTGCTCCGTCTCCCCGGGAAACCCGACAATGAACGTGGTCCGCAACGCGACCCCCGGAATTCCCGCGCGCAAACGAACAATCAAATCTTCGATATGCGCCCGGCTCGTCTCCCGCCGCATTCGTCCGAGCATGCCTTCTTCGATGTGCTGCAGCGGCATGTCGATGTAGCGGGCGACTTTGTCGCAAGCCGCGATCGTTTCGATAAGCTCATCGCTCCAATGGGCCGGATGCGTGTAGAGCAGCCGCACCCAAAAATCGCCGTCCACGTTTTGGATCTCGCGAAGCAACGCGGCCAGCGTGGGGCCACGCGACGAATCGACCTGCTGGCGCGGCCCGGCTTTCTCCGCCCACAAATCCATTCCGTAATAGGTTGTGTCCTGGCTGATCAGGTTGATTTCCTTCACCCCTTCGGCCACGAGCGCGCGGATTTCCGACAACACGGAGGTGGGCTGGCGGCTGCGATGGCGGCCGCGCATCTGCGGGATAACACAGAAGCTGCACGGGTGATTGCAGCCCTCCGCGATTTTCAGATAGGCGCTGTGGGCCGGCGTTAAGCGAAACCGCGGCGTATCGTAATTCGGAATGTAAACGGGGCGCTCGGTCACGAAAGAGTGACCGCGATCGTTCTCCGCGCTGAGGACGCGTTTCACGATGGGGCCCAACTGTCCGACCTGGTCCAGGCCGACGAACGCGTCGACTTCCGGAAGCGCGTCGCGCAGGTCGCGCGAAAAACGTTGCGACATGCAGCCGCTCACGATCAAGCGCTGCCCGGGCTTTTTGCCGAGGCCGCGTTGTTGATGGGCGTCGAGGATGGCCTCGATCGATTCTTCCTTCGCCGAATCAATGAAGGCGCAGGTATTCACGACCAGCACATCGGCGTCGTCCGCGTTCGCGGTAATCTCCATGCCGCTCTGCAAAACGCTGCCCAGCATGATCTCGGCATCGACCAGGTTCTTGGCGCAGCCGAGGCTGATCATGCCGACCTTCGGCGGCGAGGCGGTATCTGCGATGACCATGGGATTAACGCGGCCGCGGGCTGGCGGTCGAAGTGGCGCGGGGCGATGGGGTGGGACGCGGCGGGCGCGGCGAGCGTTTCACCGTCGGCGTCGGAGACGGAATGGCGGCAGAATCTTCGGGATGAACCGGCTCCGCGCGGCGAACTTCCGGCTCCGCGGCTGGCGAAGGCGCCGTCGCGGCGGGAGTGGTTTCCGCGATTGTCGCGGTCGCGGTAGGTAAAGCCGGGGCGACGGAAGTGGGCGGCGGTGCCGTGGATTCCAGCGGCTGCGCGCGCGGCGCGATGATCTTGTCCGACAAAGTGGCGGTGGCGATCGGCGAAGTGCCGGGCCCTGCGTTCGGCCGCGGTTTCAGCCGCTGCATCTGGAGCATCCATTTCATTACGGTGAATCCGATCACGAGAACGAGGATCCCGATGATCAGCGGCATGAACGAGCTGCGACCGCCGCCACTGCTCGGCGCCACGCTTCGCCGGCGCACGGTGACCGGCCGGGCCGGCTCCGGTTCCTGCGCTTCCTGCAGATACGAATATCCGTCGGTCGTCAGAGTCTCGGATGTTTCGAACGCCTCGAGATACGGCGAGACATCCACGTCGAGGAACTTGCCGTAAATGAGGAGGAATCCTTTCGCATAGGCCAGGCTGGCGAACTGCGAGAAATCTTCGTTCTCGATCTCGGCCAGCTGCGCTGGCCTGATCTTCGTCATCCGCCCCGCTTCCTCGAGGGTGAGACCGCGCCCGAGGCGGGCTTCCATTAATTTTTTGCCAAGGCCTTCCATGAAAAATTGAAAATTTGCGCCGGCTAAACCGCGGCGTCGAGGTCGACGAGGATCTCGCGCGGCTTCGCGCCCTCGCCGGGACCCAATATGCCGCGCTGCTCCAGAATATCAACGATCCGCGCCGCCCGCGTATAACCGAGCCGGAGCCGGCGCTGGAGAAGCGACGTCGAGGCGCGCTTTTCCTGCCGGATAATTTCGAGGCACTTCTCGACCAGTTCCTCGTCCTCTTCCGTCACGTCCTCGTCCGTGGAAGCGCTCGACAGCTGCAGCTTGTCCTGCATGGAAGCGTCGAATGTCGGCGGGCTTTGGGCGGAGACGAATTCGACCAGGCGATGAATCTCATCGTCCGTGACCAGGACCCCCTGCGCCCGGATGAGGCGCGAAGTGCTCGGCGGAAGATAAAGCATGTCGCCCTGGCCTAACAAACGGTCGGCGCCGTTCTCATCCAGGATCACCCGGCTGTCGATCTTTGACGCGACCTGGAACGCGATCCGGCTCGGGATGTTCGCCTTGATCACGCCGGTGATGACATCGGCCCGCGGCGTTTGGGTTGCGACAATGAGATGAATCCCGGCGGCGCGCGCCATCTGGGTGATGCGCGCGATCGCGCTTTCGACGTCGGCCGGGGCGGTCTGCATCAGGTCCGCGAGCTCGTCGATGATGATGACGACGTAGGGCATGCGGTCCGGGATCACCAGCTCATCTTCCCGCGGCACTTTGATTGTAGCCGGGATCGATGATCCCGGCCCGGATCCACGCGTTCCCTCGCCGGGATCATCGATCCCGGCTACAGCGTCCAATTCTTTCTGCGTCTTCTTCGGCGGCCGGGCGTTAAAGCTGGTGATATTGCGCACGCCGGCCTGGGCGAAAATCTTGTAGCGCTTTTCCATCTCATCGATCACCCAGCGCAACGCCAGCAGTACCTTCTTCGGATCGGTCACCACCGGAAATGCCAGGTGGGGCAGGGCATTGAACATCTGCATCTCGACGACCTTGGGATCGATCATGATGAAGCGCAGCTCCTGGGGCGTGAACCGGATGATCATGCTGGCGACCAGCGCGTTGATGCAGACGCTCTTGCCGCTGCCGGTGGTCCCGGCCACGAGGAGGTGCGGCATCTGCGCCAGATCGGCGATGATCGTTTTGCCGTAGACGTCCTTGCCCAGCGCCAGCGGAATTTTCGCCTTCGCCCGCGCTTCTTCCCAATCGCTCGATTGCAGCAGCTCGCGCAACGTCACCTTGACCTTGCGCGTGTTCGCCAGCTCGATGCCGACCGTGTCTTTGCCCGGAATCGGCGCGAGAATATTGATCCGCTCCGCCCGCGTGGCCCGCGCCAGGTCGCGTTCCAGGGAAACGATCTTGTCCACCCGGACGCCTTTGGCCGGATAAACTTCAAAGCGTGTGATCGTCGGACCTTTCGTGATGTCGCCGGCGGCTACCTGAATACCGAACTGGCCGAGCGTTTCGATGAGGACCTGCTGGATTTGTTCCAGCTCTGCCGGGTCGGCCGCAGTGCGGCCTTCCGTGTCGTGCACGTCCAGCAGATCGATCCCGGGCAGCGTGTAGTTTTCCGCGTCCCAGGTATTGCTCGTTAGGCCGGCCGGGGTTTTGGCTTTCGTCTCGGTGCCGCGCAATTCCGCCAGCGACGGTTTTTTCTTCGCGGGCTCGCTCGGGAGCGCCGTCGTGTCGACGACCTTCGGTTTCGGACGGTTCGCCAGTTCTTCGGGAATCACCGCCGCTGCCGGTTCGGGGACGGGCGCGCCCTTTTTCTTCAGCTGCTTCTCGATGACGCGCTGTTGCTTGGCCAATTCCTGCTGGCTGATTTCAATCCTCTCCTTCAGGTCCGATTTCCGCAGCCGCCGCTTCAACCGCCACTGGCCGAAGGCCACCATCGCCTGGCGGCTCCCGGCCACGCTCTGCCGAACCAGGTGGATCGGCCGCAGCCCGGTCATCAGGATTAAACTCGCGACGTAGAGACCGGTGAGCAGGATCATCGAGCCCACGCCGCCCATCCATGTCAGCAGCAATTTTTTGCCAATGACATATCCGATCCAGCCGCCGGCGCCGGGAATGTTGAACAACGTGCGCCATCCCTGGAGATGCGACGTTTGCAACTGGAGCAGGCACGCGCCCGACACCACAAAAAGCGCGATCCATCCGATCCGCGGTGTGATCCGCAACCTTGGATTGAACAGCTTCGCGCCGCCGAACCCGAGCAGCACCACGGCGAGCAAATAGGAGGCGGCTCCCATCATCATGTAGGAAAATCCGGCGACGATCGCGCCGAACGGCCCAATAAAATTCTGCGCCGGTTTGTTGGGCGACGAGACCTGGCTGAACCAGATCCAGGACGGGACATCCTTCGGCGTGTAGGAAATCAGCGCGAGGAAAAGCAACGTGCCGGCGAAGACGAGAATCAGAGCGAAGACTTCATTCCATGCATTGCTTTTTACCGAGCGGGCCACTGGCGCACATAGTAATCCGGCGAGGTTCCCTTTCAATTCGTAATCGTGCTTCGTCCTTGCGCAGGCCGAGCACCGGCGCTTAGTGTGCCGGACCTTATGCGATCATTCCTTCGCAAAGCCGGCCTTGTGCTCGCAACCGGCTCCCTGGTTTTCTTTTTGTCCTGCGAGCGTCATCACGTCGGCGAACTGGAAGGCCACACCGACGGAGACCCGCCGCACCAGCACGATACGAAATCCGACCAGCCGGCCTCGACGACCAACGCTTCCCACACGTCCCAAACCGCGGAGCCGCGCAATTCGCCCGCGAACTTCTTCCCCGACAAACCGAAGCCGTAAGGAAGACCCCGGACGCCGCATGGCCAGATACGAGTACGCGACGTCGCCGCCCAACCTCAAGGGCATGCCGCCCGGTGTGCCGTATATCATCGGCAACGAGGGCGCCGAGCGGTTCAGCTTCTACGGGATGCGGACCATCCTGGTCGGATTCATGACCCAGTTCCTGGTCAACAAATCCGGGGTGCTGGCGGGCATGCCGGAAAACGAAGCCAACGGCTGGTTCCACCAGTTCGTTTCGTCGGTCTACTGGATGCCATTGATCGGGGCCGTCCTTTCTGACGGCTGGCTCGGCAAATACCGCACCATCTTCTATCTCTCGATCGTTTACTGCCTCGGCCATTTCACCCTGGCCATGATGGACACCTCGTTCGGTATCGCTTTCGGGCAAAAATGGGTGCTCGCCATCGGATTGATCCTGATCGCTGCCGGCGCCGGCGGGATCAAACCGTGCGTGTCGGCGAATGTCGGCGATCAGTTTGGCGAGTCGAACCGGCACCTGTTGGATCGCGTCTTCGGCTGGTTCTATTTTTCCATTAATCTCGGGTCGTCTTTTTCCATCTGGCTCTGTCCGATTCTTCTCCGCGATCCGAATTGGGGCCCGCGTTGGGCGTTCGGATTGCCGGGGATACTGATGTTTATCGCCACGGTCATCTTCTGGCTGGGTCGCAAAAAGATGGTGCATGTGCCGCCGGGTGGGCTCGGGTTTCTCCGCGACCTGGTGAGCAAGGAAGGTCGGAGCGTGCTCGCGCGCGTCTGGATCATCTTCGCCTTCACCATGATTTTCTGGGCGCTCTGGGACCAGAGCAGCGGCGGCGAATGGACCGTCCAATGCCAGCATATGGACCTGCACTTTTTCGGGATTAATTTTCTGCCGGAGCAGGTCAACGTCGTAAACGGCCTCTTCATCCTGGCGATGATTCCGTTGTTCAATTACTGGCTTTATCCGGCGATCGACCGCGTGTTTCCGATCACCCCGGTGCGCAAAATCGGGATCGGCCTTTTTCTCACTGCGCTTTCCTTCGTGGTGATCTGGATGATCCAGCTCAGCATCGATCACGGGGGGCGTCCCAATGTAGGCTGGCAATTCCTCGCTTACATCATCCTGTCGGCCGGCGAAGTGATGGTGTCGATCACCGGCCTCGAGTTTGCCTACACCCAGGCGCCGAACCGAATGAAGAGCCTGCTCATGGCGATGTGGCTGTTGTCGATCTCGCTCGGGAACCAGATCCCGTCGATCATCAGCTTCCTCATTCCCAAGCTCAAATCGATGGGCATGAATTTGGAAGGCGCGAATTACTTCCGGTTCTTCACCTACCTGATGCTCGCCACCTCGATCATCTACGTTTACGTCTCGCGCCATTATAAGGAGCGGACGTATCTGCAATCGCAGGAGCCGCATCCGGAAGAACCGCTCCTGGCCGCCGGCGCGCCAACCTAACGAGCGGGAGCGAGGGGACCGAGGGAGCGAGCGGAGCAATACTTAGCGACGTCGGAAAATCTCCTCGTTCCCAAACTCTGTTTGGGAATGACAATGTCCCGGCAACTCTGTTGCCCACCCGGCGAAACGAAGTTTCGAAGACAAGTGCGTTCCCAAACAGAGTTTGGGAACGAGGGAAACGAGGAACCACCGAGGTTAGCCCTCGGTTTTCCTTCTCTTGGGGCCTCTGAGGAGCCCGGGGACGAGCAGATCGGCGACTCGTTTGCAGTTGTTTTCAACTTCACGCCGGCTGCCGAGTTCTTGCGTGCTCAGGCTGAAGGGGAGAAGGGAGTTCGTCGCGACGAGCAGGACCCGAGCGGTTCCGAGGGCGGGAGCTTTTTGGAAAACGCCGGCATCCTGGCCTTCCTTCAGCACCTTCGCGAAAACCCGGGCTTCCTGTTCGAAATGTTTCTGGTGTCGCTCGAGCAAACCGGACCGCAGCGTCCGCAGAACTTCGCTGATGCTTTCGGTATAATGTTGCACGCTGTCGAAGCGAAACATCACCCGAAGGAGCAACATGCTCCGGATCTTCGCCTCGGGCGTCGCGTTGCTTTTGGCAATCCCGACCAGCTTTTTAACTAACCGGCTCACCACGCGGTCGACCCGGGAAAGGACAATTTCTTCCTTGCTCCGGAAGTGCAGATACACCGTGCCTTTGCCGATCCCGACCTCTTGCGCGAGGTCGTCGATCGTCATCTTTTGGTAGCCGGAGCGCGCCAGCAGCCGGTCCGCGGCGTCGAGAATTCGGCCGGGCAAATTCTTCGGATGTCTGGGTCGTCCCATGGCAAGAAGCAATGCAGGTTTCCATTCGCCGGCACAATGCGCAAAGCGCCGGGAGGTGGGCGCCGCGTTAGGCGACGGCTGCTTCAGGTCGCGAAACTTCGACCGCCTGCGCGGGAAGGCGCAACCGGAATTCAGTCCATTCCCGATCCGACCGGACCAATTCCAAGGTGCCGGTGTGGGCCTTCGCCAATTCGCAGGCGAGCGACAACCCGAGGCCTTGCCCGAGGATGCGCGCGTCGGTTCGGCCGCGGTAGAAACGCTCGAAAATATGCGGGGCGCGCTCCGGCGGAATCGGTTCGCCGTTATTCCGGACGATCACTTCCGCCTGGCCGTCGATAGCCTTCGCGTAGATGCAGACGCAGCCCTCGGGCTGGTTAAACTTGATCGCGTTCTCGAGCAGGTTCTGCACGATCAGCGAAATCATCCGGCGATCGCCGACCACCGGCAGCTCCGCCGGCAGCTTCGCTTCGACGTCCAATCCTTCGGCTTCGGCCATGACGCTGGCGTCTTCGCACATTCCGCGGAGCACTTCGCTCAGGTCGAACGGTTCGCGATGCAACTCGAGCCGGCCGGCATCCGCGCGCGCCAGCAGAAGCAGGTTCTCGGCGATGGAAGTAAGCTGATGGACCTGATGCAGCAACGCGTCCGCGCGCGTCTGTTGTTTCGCCGGCGTGTCGGGATCGGTGAGGATCTCCTCAATGCCGGCGCGAAGAACGGAAATCGGCGTCTTCAAATGATGGGACGCTTCCGCGGAGAAGCGGACCGATTGTTCGAAGCTGCGCTGCAAGCGATCAAGGGTCGCATTCAGGACCGTGATCAGCTCGGCGATCTCATCGGCCGTGGGCGGGACCGGCAGCCGCTGGTCGAGGTTATGGACGGAAACGCGCGATGCCGCGTGAGCGATCGCTTCAACCGGAGCGAGCGCCTGCTTCGCGACCCAGCGGCCGCCGATGGCGATAACGAGCAGCACCGTCGGGATGGCGCCGAGCATTCCCAGGACGATGTCCCATTCGATGTGGCTGACGTGCCGCATCTCGGCGTCCGTCGCGAGAATGATTGTCCAGGTGGTGGCCGCGCCGGCGAGCGTGGCCACGACGGCCAGGGCCGCGGCATACACAGCGAGCTTCCACCGCAATGGCCAGCGTTTCATTCCGAATCCGGTTCGCGAATCGTGTAGCCGACGTGCCGAACGGTGTGGATCAGGGGCGGGTTGCCGATTTTCTTGCGTAACCGGCCGATGAACACTTCGACGAGCTTCATGTCGTATTCGTGTTCGCGTTCCCAGACGCGCTCGCAGAGTTCTGTCCGCGTGAAGACGCGCCCTGGTTCGCGCATGAGGACTTTTAACAGCGTCAGCTCGCGGGTGGACAGCTCGATCTCGCGATCGCCGCGGTGCACCTGCTGGTTGGCCAGATGCAAAGAGAGGTCGGCCACGCGCACGACGAGTTCGGGTTCCTCGGCGTAACGGCGGCCGAGCGCGCGCACGCGCGCGACCAGCTCCTGCATGGCGAATGGTTTGGCGAGATAATCGTCCGCGCCGAGTTGCAGGCCCGTCACGCGGTCGTTGAGTTCGCCGCGAGCGGTGAGCATGAGGACGCGGTGCGAAATGTTCTTCGCCCGCATTCGTTTCAAAACCTCGAACCCATCCATTCCTGGCAAACCGACGTCGAGCACGACCAGATCGAACGCGTTTTCGGCTTCGCCGAGCGCCGTCTCGCCATCATGAATCACCACCGGATCGTGGCCGGCCTCGGTCAGCGCGGAAGCGACATGCCTCGCGAGCCGGACTTCATCATCGACGACCAGAATGCGCATAAAGATTCAAGGGACGCTAAGAGCAGGTTGGCCGGCATCCAAGTCATTTGGGACGGCCGCGTAGGACAGAAAGGTACGGAGCGGCGGAAATTTCCGCGACCCGGTAAAGGTAACGCGATTGTTACTTAGGCAGCGAGCAGATCGACGGCGTCGAGCGCCGCGATGAGTTCGCATCCCACCAGGAGCTTCTCGAGATCGTCGCAATCGCTCAACGCTTCGTTGTTGAAGAGCCGCAGCCAGAAATCGGAGGGCACGCGGTTCATCTTTGCCGATTCGAGGATCGCAGGGTTGAGCATGCGAACTTCTTAAGCAACGCACGTGCCATTGCGGCGCGGCGGGGTGACCGACGGGACTCGAACCCGCAACAGCCAGAACCACAATCTGGAGCTCTACCATTGAGCTACGGTCACCAAAGAGGTTCTGATTCTAGTTTTTCGAGGGCCCTTTGCAAACGGGAAACCCGGTTCCGATTGGCACGCCGTCCGCTCTACGTGATTCGCCGCGCTCTCGGGCGTTGCAACTCAACCACACACATGAGTAATCTCGGGCTTCTCCAAGTCATGAAAAGAATCGGGCTGATTTTGCTCGCCGGTTTCTGTCTTGCCCTCGTTCCCGCCCGGCTCGCCGCGCAAACTGACGACCCGAGCGAGGTTTTTTTGAAGGCTTACATGACTTCGCAACAGGGCGAAAAACTGGAACACGACGGCCAGCTCCCGGCCGCGCTCGCCAAGTTCCGGTTCGCCGGCAGTTTGCTCGAGGAATTGAAGAAAACGCACGGCAATTGGCAGACCGCGATTGTCGATTACCGGAGCCGAAAGATCAGCGAGCACATCGTCCGCGTGCAGGGCAAACTCGGGAACCAACAGGACCTCGCCGCTGTCTCGAAGCCGCCCCCGCCGGCGCCATCGAACCCGCCGACTTTGCCGACCAAGCCAGGTCCTCCGGATTCGAGCGTCGACGTCAACCAGTCGCCCGTCGTCCAGAATCGTGCGCCCGCGCCCGCGCCCCCCGCGAGCGAGCCGAGCGCGTCCGTCGCGACCGATGCGGTCATCAAAGAGGCCACGAAGAAATTGCAGGACAAGGTGGACCAATTGCAGGCCGAGCTGGAGAAATCGCGGAACCAGTATGACGCCGTCGCGAAAGAAAAAGAGACGTTGAACGGAAAACTGCAGGAGACGAACACGAAGCTCGAGCAGGCGCAAAACGATCTGGAGAAAACCAAAGGCGCCGAAAAGGAAGCGCGCGGCCAGCTCGCCCAGGCGGAGGATTCGCTGAAGAAAATCGCGGGCAGCGACAAACAGGATTCGAAGAAACAGGAAGCGCTCCGCGCGGAAATAACGCAGTTGAAGAAGGCGCTCGCTTCGGCGGAAAAAGGACGGGCCGCGGCCGAGAAAGAAAAGGACGCGGAGAGCGCGAAGGTCACCGCCGTTACGAAGGAGCGCAATCAGTTGCTGGCCGAACTGAAGACATCGAAGCAGGCGCAGGAACGCGTTCAGGTTCTCGTCACCGAGAACAGCGACTTGAAGACGAAGCTCGCGCTCGCTGAAAAGACCGTTCGGGAGATCAGCGCGGACAAACCAAAAAAGGAACAGGAAATCGCCGAGGTGAAACGGCAGGTGGAGCAGTTGCGGCAACAGCTGGCGGCCAGCCAGAAACAAAACAAGGAATTCGAAGTCACGGTCGCCGATCTGCGGACGCAATTGCAGGACGCCAGCACCGAACTGGAGAAGGCGAAGCTGACCGGTGCGAACCCGGAGGAGACCGCGCGCCTGACCCGCGAGAACGACATGCTGCGCAAGATCGTCCTGCGCGAACGCCAGGAGGAAGCGCGGCGGGAACAGGCCAAGAAACTGATGCTGGCTGAATTCGAAAAACTCCAGATCAAGTCCGACACCTTGAACCAACAGATTGAGTTGCTCGCCCAGCCGGTGACGAAGTTGACCGAAGCGGAGCTGGCCTTGCTCCGCCAGCCGGTCGTCGCGGTCTCCGACGTGAACCCGGCCTCGTCTCAGGGGACGTTCGCGATGGCGAAGAACGGGGCGACCAAACCGACCGGTCCGACCGTGCAGACAACCGCCCCCGCGGTGCCCGACGAGCTGGCGCCACTGGCCCGCGACGCCAAGGAGAATTTCGAGAAAGGTAAATATCGCGCCGCGGAGAAACAGTATCAGGACATCCTGACCAAAGCGCCGAACAACCTTTATTCGCTCTGCAATCTCGGAGTCGTTTATTTCCGGACCGGCAAATGGAAAGCGGCCGAGTTGACGCTGAAGAAAGCCGTCGCGCTCTCGCCCAAGGACGAGTTCGCGCACACGACCCTCGGCATCGTTTATTATCGCCAAAGCAAATTCGATGAGGCGATCACCGAGCTGACGACCGCGCTCGGCATCAATTCCAAGAGCGCCACCGCCCACAATTATCTCGGCATCACCGCGAGCCAGAAGGGTTGGAAGGAAGCGGCGGAAAAGGAAATGCTCGACGCGATCGCGGTGAATCCCGATTACGCCGACGCGCACTTCAATCTTGCCGTGGTCTACGCGACCGGCCAGCCCCCCTCGAAGGAACAGGCGAAGTTGCATTACGTGAAGGCGACTTCGCTGGGGGCCGAGCCCGACCCCGCGCTGGAAAAACTTTTGCGCTAGCTGGATCGCGTCCCGCATGCGCGGGATCGCGCGCTGACTATCTTAACGATCGAGCGCCCGCGCCTGCGGGACTCGAATCAACCATGCGACCTTTTCTCACCGCGAATTGGCGTTACCTGGCGATGTTGAATTTCGCCATCGACCCGGGAATCCTCCAGCCGCTTCTCCCGGTCGGGACTGAGTTGGATTTTCACGACGGCCAGACGTTCGTCAGCGTCGTTGGTTTTCTCTTTCTCGACACGCGAGTGCTCGGGCTACCGATCCCGCTCCATCGCGATTTCGAGGAAGTGAATCTCCGGTTCTATGTCCGCCGGAAAAGCGGCGACGAATGGCGGCGCGGCGTCGTGTTCGTTCGCGAGCTGGTGCCCCGGCGCGCCATCGCCCTGGTCGCGCGGACCTTCTACGGCGAACCGTATCTCGCGTTACCCATGCGCCACGCGCTGGAACACAAAGACGGCCGGCTTTTCGTCGAGTATCAATGGCGTCGCGCACGCCGCTGGGAAACGCTCGCCATGACCGCGACCGGCGAGCCGCAAAGGGCCGGGCCCGGGTCGCACGAAGAATTTATCACGGAACATTACTGGGGCTACACCGCCCGCGGCGGGACTTGCAGCGAGTACCGGGTCGAGCATCCGCGGTGGCGATTGTGGAAGGCGGCGACCACCAAGTTCGAGGCGGATGCAGCCACCCTTTACGGCCCGCAATTCGTCGACCCGCTCAACGCGCCGGCGGTCTCGGGGTTCATCGCGGAGGGCTCGGCGATTCAGGTTCATCAGCGCGAACGATGATTGCCCTTAACAGCGCTCCGAAAAAAGGGTAGCGATGACCCACGGTGGAACCGACGACGACCCAGCCGAAAATCGTGGTGATCATGCCGGCTTACAACGCCAGCAGGACCATCGAGCAAACCTTTCGCGAAATCCCTCGCGACACGGTCGCCGAATGCATCGTGGTTGACGATCTTTCCGCGGATTCCACGGTCGAGGTCGCGCGGAAACTCGGGCTCCGCGTTTTTCTTCATCGCGAGAACCAGGGTTACGGCGGAAACCAGAAGACCTGCTACGTCGAAGCGCTCAAGACCGGCGCCGACATCGTGGTGATGCTCCATCCCGATTACCAGTACGATCCCCAGAAGATCCCCGATCTTGTTCGGCCGATCGTCGACAACGAGGCGGACCTTGTCCTCGGCTCGCGGATGGCTTACGCCGTCGCGGGCGGCATGCCTTTTTATAAGCGCCTTTCGAATCGTTTTCTGACCTGGTGCGAGAACAAGGTTTTTAAGCTCGACCTCTCGGAGTATCACACCGGCTTTCGCGCCTTTCGGCGCAGCCTCCTCGAGAGGACTCCGTTTTTGCTCAACTCCAACGACTTCATCTTCGACCAGGAAATCGTGGCGCAGGCCGTATGGTTCGGGGCGCGCCTCAAGGAAATCTCGGTGCCGCACCGTTACTTCGCCGAAGCCAGCACCATCGGTTTCGGCCGATCGGTCCGCTACGGATTGGGAGTGTTGCGCCTGCTCGTCATTTTTGTTTTGAATCGCGCCCGCCTTCTCACCTCCCGGATGTTTCGACCTCTGCATCACGACTACTCCGAAGTGCTGGCCGAGACTGGCACCGATCGTTCGGCTTCGTAAAATTAACGATGCTCGCGCTGCTTTATCTTATCCTCGCGATCTACCTCGGCGACCAGTTTAGCCGGCGGTTCTTCCGTTACGTATCAGTCGCGCAACGCTGCGCCACCGCTGTCCTGGTAGGGCTCTTTCTTAGCTCGTGGTTTAGTTACCTTGCAGGCTGGCTTTTCCGGCGGACCGCAACTCCGCTGTTCTGGAGCAACCTCTGCTTCTTTCTGGCCGCCGCCGCGTGGATCTGGATCCGGCGACGCCGCGCCAAACGTGGCATTTACACGGATGCGCAATTCGTCCTGCCGCGAGTGCCTGGTTCCGCCCTCTGCGATTGGGTCACGTTGATTGCCTTCTTCGTCTTCGCGTGTTGGATGATGTTCGCGACCCTCGACTACAAGGACGGGACGTTGCTGATCGGCAACAATGAATGGAGCGACTTCGGTCCCAACACTGCGATCATTCAAAGCTTCGCCGTCGGGCATAATTTTCCGACCCAATATCCTCACTTCTCCGGCGAACCGATCCGCTACCATTTCCTGTTCTACTTCCAGGCCGGCAATCTTTCATTTCTCGGACTCAACCTGGCGTGGAGCCTCAATCTTCTCAGTATCGTAACCCTCGTCTCCATGCTGGCCCTGGTAATGGCCCTGGGCCAATCCCTGTTTAACTCCCGCGCCGTCGGACGCATCGGAGCCGCGCTCTTCTTCTTTCACGGCACCTTTAGCTTCCTCGCCTTCCTTCGTTCCCAGCCATCCCTCGGGGCCGCCTTCCACGCGATCGTCGGGCTCAAGGACTTCCTGCCTTCCGGCTATCCTTACCGCGGCGAGTTGTGGGGAATTTGGACGCAGGTGGTTTACCTCAACCAACGCCACTTCGCCAGCGGCCTTGGCATTCTGCTAATAGTCCTGCTCTTCCTTCTCGATCGGTATCGGCAGCATTATGCGGCCAAAGCCATGGCCCAGAAAGCCGTGCCCGCCCCAGCTAACTCCCATGACAGCTACCTGTTCGACGGAGAGTTTGCCGAAACTCCGTCGGACCCCGAGCCGGTCCCTGAGATTTCTGTTTCGACCCGAATAGGCGGCCTCATCCGGAAGGTTGTCGTCTTCGACAAGAGCTTTCTTTTCGCAGGCTTGCTTCTCGGCTTTCTTCCTTTTTGGAACGCGCTTTTCTTCGTGGCCGCTTTCGCGATCCTGGCCGGCTTCTTTCTCCTCTTTCCTTGTCGCCGGCAGATGGTCGCCCTGGGACTGATGACGGCACTGATAGCGATCCCCCAGCTGCTTCTCCTAAACTCTGGTGGAGCAAAAACCTCGACTCATCCTTTCCTGCACTGGGGCTACGTAATCGACCAGCCGACCATGGCCAAAGTCATTGCCTACATCGGGTTTTCCTTCGGGCTTAAACTTGGCCTCGTCGCCGTGTCGCTGCTTTTTGCGAGCTGGTTCCAGATCCGCGTGTTCATCACGCTCTGCACCCTTTTCGTCATGACCTTCTGTCTCGAACTCAGCATCGAGCTCCTGGCCAACCACAAGTATCTCAACATCTGGCTGATCATCAGCAATCTCTTTGTGGCTTATGGCATCTGGCGCCTTTGGCTGCTGCGTCCGTGGTGGCTGCGCTTTGTCTCGCGTCCCGCGGTTGTCGCCGTCACCGGAGCAATCGTGATCGGCGGCCTTATCGATTTATTCCCGATCCACAACAGCTATTGGATTCAGATGAATTACGCCAGGGATCCTTTGGTCAAGTGGGTGAAGGAAAATACGAAACCGCACGATATCTTTCTCAGCGACCGTTTCGTAAACCATCCCATCCTGCTGGCAGGACGCCGCATATTCTACGGTTGGCCTTCCTTCCCGTGGAGCGCCGGCTACGACACGACCAAACGCGATAGCGAATACCGGGAGTTCTTCGAAACCGTGGACCCTTACGCGGTGTTTCGTCTCCTTCGAAAGCATAACATTGCTTACGTGGCGTTCGATGAAGGGGTGCGCCATAACGACTTCATCAAGCGCAGTAACGAACAACTTTACTCGCTCAACCTGCCCAAGGTCTGGGAAGATAAGAACAATCAGTACGCCAGTCTCGTCATCTACAAGGTCCCCGATAAAACTCCCGCGGAACTCAAGCGCCCCGCGCTCGCGCCGTTGCGTGCCCTGCAAACAAACGCTCCCCCGGTTACCATGTTTCAAGGCGGCAAGGGAGACGGAAGAGGGCAGTTCGATTTCCCGCGGGGCATGACGGTGGATCGATCAGGTAATTTTCTTATCGCGGACACGAATAACGGACGGATCGAAAAGTTTTCTTCCGATGGCACATTCGTCGGCAGCTTCGGAACCCAGGGGAGAGGCCACGGAGAACTGGGAGAACCGAATGCGGTCGCGGTCGATCCCGCCGGCAACATGTACGTGACCGAAGCGTCTAATCATCGCGTCCAGAAGCTGGCCGCGGATGGAACTTTTTTGGCGGAATGGAAAGGTCCGGACGCGGGGTTCTATGGTCCCCGCAAGATCACCCTGGGCCCGGATAACTCCCTGTATGTTGTCGATCAGGGACGGACGCGAATTGTCCGGTTTAACTACGATGGCCAGGTCGTGGCGAACTGGGGCTCGAAAGGTAACGGCGAGGGACAGTTCGACGACCCAACGTCAGTCGCCTTTGATCCTGCGCGTAACAGGGTCTACGTCGCCGACCCGCGCAATCGCCGCATCCAGGTATTCGATAGCATGGGAAAATACATCACCCAGTGGCCGGTAAAAGAATGGCAGCAGCCCGGCGGTTTTGAAGACCTGGTGTTGGATCCGCAATCCGGACGCGTTTACGCATCGAGCGCGCACCTGGATTCCGTGCTCGTGTTTGATCCCGAAGGAGCCAGGGTTGCGTCAGTGAAGCCCAACCCTCCGCTTAAACTCGAAGGCGTCACCGCGCTCGTCCTGCTTCCTGGAAGACTCTACCTCCTCAGCGCCGCGAACAGCCGCGTGATGAAAATCGATCTCTGATCAGGAACAGAGCCTATGGATACAACCCCGAACGACGTGAAGTCTCCGAAGACGAGGCTTTGGTTCTTTGCGTTGTCAGCGGCGAGCACGATCGCTTGCGCCGCGGGCGCCGTCTTTCATTACCAGAAATGGGCCTGGGGAAATCTTGCCCACCCGCTTGGCTGGCTACTCGGCATGCTTTTTCTTTTCCTCGCTTTCGTGCCCGAGCCACGGCAGCTCGCGGCTCGCCTCAAGTCTTCGATAAACTCGCGGACCGCCTTTTTTGCCGCGTGGCTGGTTGTCTTTACCGTTTCACGCTTGCGCCATTTCAAGACCGCGCCCTGGAATGGGAACGGTCTTTTTGATGAATCGGGCTGGGACCTGTGGTTTTTCAAGGACTACGTCGTCGGTCATCCGTTTCAACCGGCCTGGTTTCACTCTCCAATCTCGAGAGAGACTTTGTTTCACTACTATCTCTGGCCCTTCTTCAGCGCTTTCGGCTACAACATTCTTTCCTACGAGGTAGGTCTCTTCGTCATCTGGGCCGTGACGTTCCTCTTTACGCTGCTCTTGGTCCACGAGCTGTTTCGCTCGAAGATCGTTACCAGCATAACGGCTGTCATTTTTAATTACCTGCCTTTTGCCTTCATTTATACGTTCGCGGGCTACCGCTATCCGATGGCGACCGCCTTGTGTGTCGTCTCGCTCTATTTTTTGCATCGCGG
This sequence comes from Chthoniobacterales bacterium, assembly GCA_035941675.1. GTDB lineage: Bacteria > Verrucomicrobiota > Verrucomicrobiia > Chthoniobacterales > UBA10450 > AV80. The sequence continues at coordinate 46,194 of DASZDT010000017.1, read as the reverse complement.
ATTTCGGCGCGGTTCCAACCTGGATCTTGCGTTAGGCGGGATGGCGGCCGGCCTTTGCCTCGCCAGTTCCATATCGGGCAAACAATACCTCGTGGTGCTTCTGTTGTGCGCCTTGGTCTACCCGGTCTTCAATCGAAAGGGTTGGAGCGGCCACTGGCGTGCGGTGGGTATTGTAACCTATGGGGGTCTCGTAGCCGCCATGCCGATACTTTGTTATATCGCGTTTAACCGGCACGATTACACGCTTTATGAGAGCAGCTTCGTGCACAGTTTCTGGCAGGCGGTGCGCGGCCATCCCGATCCGAACAGTCTGAGTTACTACACCACGAAGCTTTGGGGCTGCTTTTTCAAAGTTCCCGGCGACCGATTCTTCATTCCGGATTTCGTGCCGATTCCATTGCCCTACTTCTGTTTCCTGGTGCCCGGCGTGGGACTGGCGCTCTGGCGAAAACGTTTTGATGTCGCGATGCTGGGGACGGTACCCATCGCGGGAGCTTTCATCGCGGCTGCGTTCGAGAACCGTTTACTTCTCGCCATACCCTTTTGGATGGTTTTGATGGCGTTTTCTTTCGCGGCGTTATTGCAGGTGCGGCTGCGCCCGGCTTTCAAGTTTGTCTTTTGGGGATTGGCGACAGTCATCCTGGTATCGGGATTGGTGCCTTCTCTAAAATACATCAACAAGAAGTCGAAATATCCTCTCTCCATTTATCATTTCGCCCAGGAACAGGTAGCCGTGTCCCGATTCGTAAGATCGATCGTGGCGGGAAAGGAACTCGCCGATCCGCCTCGGCTGGAGCGCGACGAGTTCAACCGGGCTGGGATCGATCCCGCCTACGATACGTTGGTTTGCCAAAGCCAGGCTTACTCGATCATCCATCTTTTCCTGCATGATTATGACGACGCCAAAGTTCTTTCGCCGTCCAACGGTTTGCCCTTCACGCTCATGCCCGAGCAGGAGCTTTGGACTCATAACCGAAACGCCATTGCCGGTTATGTATTTCGCGGTAAGGACCTGAAGCTGGTCTGGGAAGTCGATCCAAAAACGGAAAGGATCATTAACAGGTTGCGGTCGGCCGGCGACCTTGGCATGCAGACGTCCGCCTCCTATTCGTTTATGGGGCGCCGAAGAACGTTCTTTATCCTAAGCATCCCGGCAAACAACGTCCGCACTTTGCAGGAGCGCGTTCGCGCCTTGCCGAATTCCTTGTAGCACGCTAGAGACGCGTCTCGGCTGCAGGCTCTCCCGCCTCGGTCGATTCGCTGACAAGGTATCGCGGCCGGCCTTTTACTTCCCGATAGATTCGCGCCAGGTATTCTCCAATGATCCCAAGACTGATCATGAGAAAGCTGCCAATGATAAGCTCGAGCAGGATAACAGTGGCAAAGCCGCTCACGGCCTGGCCGCTTAGTTTCAAGTAGAGCGTTTGCGCGCCGACGACAATCGAGAAAATGAGGAAGAGCGCGCCGGCGAAAGTCACGAGTTGAAGCGGCACGGAAGAGAACGCGGTTATTCCGGTGATCGCCAGCTTAAGGCGTTTCAGATAGGACCAGGTGGAATGGCCGACGGAACGTTCCGCTACTTCAAAAGGAATTTGCACGGTCGTGAAGCCCATCCAGGCCGTCATGCCGCGAAAGAAAACGTTTCGCTCTCCCATTTTGAGCCAGGCATCCACGGCCTTCCGGCTCATGAGCTTGAAGTCGGACGCGGCCCGCAGGTCGAAGCCGGAGAAGGTTTTGAAGAGCAGGTAGAAAAGGAGCGCACTGGCCTTGTTCGAGAACGATTCACGGCCGCGGCTGCGTTTTACCGCCTGGACAACATCGGCGCCGGTCGCCTGCCACATCCGAATCATCTCCGGCAGCAGCGATGCCGGATGCTGGCCATCGCCGTCGATGACAATGACAGCGGCGCCCCGCGCCTTTTCCAGTCCAGCGCACAACGCCGCTTCCTTTCCAAAATTCCGGCTAAGTCGCAAACCGCGGACTGATGCTGATGCGCCGGCTTCCCGGGAAATGAGGGGCCACGAGCTGTCCGACGAACCATCATCCACGACAACGAGCTCGTAAGGGATCGCGGATTGATCGAGCACGTGGCGGACGGCGGCGAGAAAGGTAGGCAAGGCATCCGCTTCCTGAAAGACAGGGATGACAACCGAAACCAGCGGAGCGGAAGGATCAATCATGAGAGACCTTGCCATAGGTAGCGATAGTAGTAGCCGGCACCCATAAGCTAAGCCGGGAAAGCGCGCTTGGGAGCGATAACCCGAATTTCGCGGCGATTAAACCCAAGGGAAAGGCATGCGGGTAGGGCAGCCTGGTAATGTTCGTCAGTCCGGCCCCGGTCATGAGCTGGCGCAAAGTATTGAAATCGAAGTAGACCACATGCTCTGGAACTTTGAAGGAGGGCCAGCTTCGGCCCATCACTTTTCGCAACGCTCCTCCAATGTCCGGCGTCGCGAGAAGAACATAGCCGCCAGGCTTTATGCGCCGGACAAGGTCGCGCATGAAGGTAGGCGGATCGTAGATGTGCTCGATGACCTGGATAGCTACGGCGCAGTCGAATGTCAGCTGATCGGGCAGCTGTTCGATACCTCCCACAAAAACATCGGCGCCGGTTTCGCGGGCGCGGGCGGCCGCTGCCGGAGAAAACTCGGTGCCTGTCCGGCGACCGAAGCGGGGCCGCGCTTCATCGAGGAAATACCCGTAACCGCAGCCGACTTCGAGGAGATCGCCGCCAGTCATCCCGCGCTTTTCCAGGTTGCGCAGCAGGCATTTGAAAGTGGCACGCAACGCCGCTTCCTGGTCGAAGTAACTGGTGTCCGCGTAGCCGGAGTGGCCGCCCTGATAGTAGGTCGGATCTTGGTAGACCAGTTGCATCGCTTGCTCGGTAAGTCGCGGATAGAGGTAATGCGTGCCGCAGTTTTGGCAACGGGCCACGCGAAAACCCTCGGAGAACTCGTAGGGGAATTCGCGGTCGGCATGGTGACAAAGTGGGCACGCCGGATGTTCCAGGGCCGGCCGGGCCGGCGGGGCGGCAGTGGGAGGTGCGCTCACTTCTTTTTGAATACCTCCACGGCGTTCCAGGCCGCATCAGGTGGTTGCTCCTCGTATTCGAGGGCCCGCTCGAGGTACATCTTTGCCAGCGCGTCGTCCGGGTAGAACTCGAGGAACTGCGAGAAAAAGATCTTGGCCTGGGTGAAATCGCGTTCGCGAAATTTGCGAAAAGCCGCTTCGTAGGTCTGGAGGCGTTCCCGGCCTTCCGAGTCGGCGCGGTCCTTCGTTGCGCCGATCATAGTGAAGATCTCGACCGGCTGGGTTTTCCCTTTCACCTGGACGAGCGCCACGCTTCGAAGATCGAACTCGTCGCGAATCAATTCCGCCGCGCGTGCGCCGACCAGAATATCCACGGGATAAGTCCGGGTAAGCGCTTCCAACCGTGACGCAAGATTCACGGCGTCGCCGATCACGGTGGGATCGGCTTTCTCCTGCGATCCGATATTGCCGACGAGCACGTCGCCGTGATTGATCCCGATCCCGATCTGGAACGGCGCGATTCCTTGCGCTTTCCATTTTTCGTTGAGCGCGCGCAATTCCCGCCGCATGGCGAGAGCGGTCCGCGCGCACGATTTCGCGTCTTCCACCAGGCCGCGGCTGCTCACGTTCCCCCAAACGGCCATCACGGCGTCGCCGATGAACTTGTCGAGCGTTCCATTGTTCTCGAAGACGGCGGCCGTCATCCGGCTGAGGTATTCGTTGAGCTGCGCGACCAGTTTTTCCGGGTCCGCGCTTTCGGTGAGGCTGGTGAACCCGACGATGTCCGAGAACAGGACGGTGGCTGGGAGGCGGACGCCGCGCAGGCTGCTGTAAAAGCTGTCCGGATTGTCCAGGATCTCTTTGACGAGGTTCTTGGAAACGTATCGCTCGAGAGTGCGGCGGGTCCGGAGTTTTTCCATTCGTTCGAGGGTGAAATCGTATCCGAGCGAGAACAAGCCGCTGAGGTTGAAGGCGCCGAGGACCGGAACCGTGAGCAGGAAGAGATTATGAGTGTTGTAATAGAACACGACGACCCCGAGGTAAGCCGCGCTGAGTGCGAAAAGAAGGAGGATCGCGACCAGCGTTTGGCGAACAAAGGTGACGACGGTCCACGCGGCCAGTCCCGCGCCGAGTAACAGCAGGAGGTTGGCGAAGGGCGACGTCTCGCTCAGAAATTCCCCGTCGAGCGCGGCCGCGATCGCGTGAAAATGGATGAGCGGCCCGGACGTCGCGCCGCTGATGGGCGTGGGGTGAACGTCGTGCTCGATCGCGGACGCGGTCCCGACGAGGACGATCTTGTCCTTGAAGAAAGCGCCGTTGCGGTAGTTGTGCTCCCAGTAAGCCGGCACAAAAATCTCGTAAAGAGAGTGAGGCTGATACGCCTCGTTAGGCCCGAACCGGATCATCCCGGACCGGCCCGCGGCCGGAACGCGATCGGTGGATCCAAGTTTCCGGAGCGCGCGCGCGTCGAGAGATTCGTAGATCGTTTCCCAAGGGCGAGCTGGGATGGGATCGAGGCCGTTCATCAGCCGGTCGATCTGCAAATCGGTCAACGCATAATGGACCCGGCGCACGAGCGTGTCCGGGTCGGGAAAAATGCTCACGTAGCCGACGCGATCGTCCATCAAGCCGCCGGCAATCAGCGCCTTGTTAGGCGGAACCAGGATGACGCCGGTCGAATCGCTGGCCGCATTCCCGTTCGTCTCGATATCGGCGCCGATGACGACCCGGTCCCGATGACGATCCAGGGCCGCGCCGAATTCCGCCGTGCCGGCGCGGTCGGGCCCGAAGGCGAGATCGAACACGATCAAACGCGCGCCGGCCTCGCAAAGACGGTCCACCAGCTCCGCGTAAACGGCGCGGTCCCAGGGGTAGCCTTGTTTGATTTTTTGCAACGCAACCGAACCCTGGAGTTCTTCCGGCGTTACCTGGTCCAATTGCTTCGACGCTTCATCGATCCCGAGAAAGACGAATTCGTCATGCACCCGGGTCCGGCGCGCCTTGCGCTCGAGCGCGTCGCGGAAGCTGGTCTCGTTCGCCCAGATGCTGTCCGCGAAAAGCACGTGCTGAAGCAGCGCGGCCGCGACGATCGCGCCAGTACAAAGCGCGCAAATAAGCGCCAGCGCCACGCGCCGATGACGTCCGAGCCAGTGCATCGCAGGAGTTTAGGACCGGAGACAATTTGTTGTCATGACCAAAGATCATGTTACTTTCCGGCCCGCGAACGCCAGATGCGTCGCGTCGATCTGCTCACCTGGTTCTGCACCGCGGAACCGAATCAGCGAATGAGGTCGCGCAGATCATTAATATAAGAACAGTTCGCTGAAAGAAGGACCCCGAAATTAAATTTCGGGGTAAAACAAAATGCCAAGAGCAACTAATGCTCCCGCCAGCCGGGAGCGACGCAAACGCGTCCTCGATCGGGCCAAAGGTTTCCGCGGCCGCCGTTCCAAACTTTTCCGTTACGCGAAAGACGCGACGATGAAGGCCAAGTATTGGTCGTATCGCGATCGCAAAACCCGGAAGCGCACTTTCCGTTATCTCTGGATCCAGCGGCTCAACGCCGCCGTTCGCGCCCAGGGTCTTACTTACAGCCGTTTCGCCGAAGGCCTGAAGGCCGCGAACATCGGGCTCGATCGGAAGATCCTTTCCGACCTCGCGATCACCGACGAAGCCGCGTTCAAGGGAATCGTCGAACAGGTGAAAACCGCGCTCGGCGAAAAGGCGAAGACGAAGAAAAAAGCGGCGTAGTTGCCGAATGCCCCGCGAGAAATCTTTCGGCGGTCACAGACCGCCGCTACAGTTTCTCCATGTCTCACGAGCTGGAACAATTGCGCGACGCGGCCCTGGCCGACGTCACGGCTGCGACCGACGAGCAGGCGCTCGAGGCGGCGCGCGTCCGTTATCTCGGGCGGGCCGGGAGCATTTCGGCGTGGGCGGAGCGGATGAAACGGCTCAGCAAGGAAGAGAAGCCGGTTGTCGGAAAATTGTTAAACGAAGCGCGGACGTCGGTCACGGCCGCGATCACACAAAGAGCGGAGGCATTGCGCAGCGAAAAAGAGGCGCGCGAGCTGGCGAACATCGACATCTCGCTGCCGGGCACGGCGGCCGAAATCGGCAGCCTCCATCCGCTCACCCAGATGCTCGAGCGCAGCATCGGCATTTTTCGGCGGATGGGATTCGCGCTCGCGGAAGGACCGGACGTCGAAACGGAATGGCATTGCTTCGATGCGCTCAACACCGCGCCCGATCATCCCGCGCGAAACGAACAGGACACTTTTTATCTGGCCGACGGCCGATTGCTCCGCACCCACACGTCCACGGTCCAGATCCGCACCATGGAGAAAGCGCCGCCGCCGATCCGCGTGATTGCCCCGGGCGCGGCCTATCGCCGGGACGAAGTGGACGCGACCCATAGCGCGCAGTTTCATCAGATCGAAGGGCTCTACATCGACGAGAAAGTGAGCGTCGCCGACCTCAAGGGAACGCTGGAGTTTTTCCTCCACGAACTTTTCGGCGCGGACACCCGGATCCGATTTCGTCCGCATTATTTTCCATTCACCGAACCGAGCTTCGAGATCGATGTGAAATCGAAGGCGCTCCGGCGCGGCGAGAAATGGCTGGAGATGTGCGGGTGCGGCATGGTGCACCCGGCGGTCTACGAGCAGGTCAATTCTGCACGCGGCGATAACGCCTACGATCCGGAGAAGTGGAGCGGGTTCGCCTTCGGGCTTGGGATGGATCGGCTGGCCATGATTTTGTTCGGCATTCCGGACCTGCGTTATTTCGCCGCGAACGACCTGCGATTCCTGAGGCAATTCGCATGAGCGTAGGAACCGGCAGAATCACATGCGTGGCATCCCGAGGCTGGCGGAGCGCGCCGAGGGACCTCGCAGGCGCTCAGGCGCTTCCGCGAATCGCCATGCATCGACGTCACTGTGGATTCTCGCGCTCTTTTGCGTGCTTCGAGTTGCAACTGGGAGGTCCCTCGTCGTCTGCGCGACTCGGGATGACGGCGATCGCACCATGAAATTTTCTGTTAATTGGCTCCGGGAATTCGTTGAGCTGCCGGCAAGCGTCGACGAACTCGCGGAACTGCTGACGATGGGCGGCGTCGAGATCGAGGACATCGAAAAACGCGGCGCGAATTTCGACCACGTCGTGGTCGCGCAGATCAAGGCATCGGCGCAGCATCCGAACGCGGACCGTCTCAGTGTCTGCCAGGTTGATGACAGGAGCGGGCAGCCGCGCCAGATCGTCTGTGGCGCGAAGAATTACAAAGCCGGCGACAAAGTCCCGCTGGCCCTGCCAGGCGCGGTGCTGGTCAACGATCTCAAGATCAAACCGAGCAAGCTCCGCGGCGTGGAATCCCAGGGAATGCTTTGCAGCCCGAGCGAGCTCGGTTTGTCCGAGGACAGCGACGGTCTCCTGATTCTGTCGCCCGACGCAAAAATCGGCGCGCCGATCGGATCGCTCTTCCCGGAAGACACAATCCTCGACGTCGAGATCACGCCGAACCGCGGCGATCTCCTGAGCCATTTCGGTTTGGCGCGCGAGATTTCGGCGCTTGTAGGGCGACCGCTCCGGTTGCCGAGCGCGATCAAGGCAACCGGAGCGGTGGCCCGGCAAGAAAATGTTAAGATCGCCGCGCCTAACGAATGCCCGTTCATCTCGTTCCGCAAAATCGAGAACGTAAAGGTTGGCCCGAGCCCGGATTGGCTGCGGGCGAAAATCGAAAGCGTCGGGATTCGATCGATCAACAATATCGTCGACATCTCGAACTTCGTGATGGTCGAGCTCGGGCAGCCAACGCACGCCTTCGACGCCGACAAACTGAAAGGCGCGCTCCACGTCCGGCTGGCGCGCGACGGCGAAAAGTTTCTGGCGCTCGATGGAAAAACCTACTCGCTGAGCGAGCGCGACCTCGTGATCGCGGATGAAGATCGAGCGGTCGGCATCGCCGGTGTGATGGGCGGCGAAGAAACTGGCGTGAGCGATTCGACCACCAACATTTTGTTGGAGGCGGCCTGGTTCAGTCCGGCCAGCGTTCGGCGCACGGCGCGGACTCTGAATCTGCCGAGCGACGCCAGTTATCGTTTCGAGCGGCGCGTGGATCCCGGAATGGTTCTGGCAGCCTCAAATCGGGCCGCTGAATTAATGCGTGAGCTTGCCGGCGCGCAGCCCGCACCGGAGATCGCGACGGCCGGGGAACTGCCGCCGTCGCCAGCCGATGTTTCGTTGCGCTACCAGCATGTCGATGAACTGGTGGGCGTGACCGTGCCGCGGGAACGGGTGGACGAAATCCTGGAGCGGTTCGGCCTGGAGAAAGCCAGGGCGGGGGAACAAGAAAGTTCGTGGCGCATTCCCAGCTTCCGTTTCGATCTCCAGCGCAACGTGGATTTGATCGAGGAAGTCGTGCGCGGTTTTGGAAGCCAGAAGGTGCCGGGACACAATCGCAGCCGGCCGGCGCCGGAATCGGAAGCCGATCGAGGCCACGACTTCGAAGCAACGGTGCGCGCGCATTTGGTGGGACGCGGGCTCAACGAAGTCCGGACGTCGAAACTGATTCCCAGAAAAACCGGCGCGTTCGAGGGCGCGGTCGAACTGCGCAATCCGCTCAACGAAGATCACGCCGCGCTCCGCAAAAGTTTTCTCTCGCCGCTCCTGAATGTTTTGGAGCGCAACGTCCTGGCCGGCGCCCAGCGCGTTGCGATCTTCGAACTGGGGCGCGTCTTCCTGCCGCCGGACGCCAGGGAGGAACGCCATCTGGGAATTGTCCTGTCGGGAAAACTGGCGCCTTCGGTTCACTGGCGTTCGCCGGACCGCCTTGTCGATTATTTCGACCTGAAAGGGGTGATCGAGTCGGTCATTGGCCCCGCGAGTTTTCGGCGGACCGAGCGGCCCGACCTGGTCCTGGCGGTGGAAATTTTCGCGAAGGAACAGCCGATCGGATTCGCGGGACAAATTTCATCCGAGAAGACGAAGGCGCTCGGCTCGACCTATCCGGTCTGGTTCGCCGAACTAAATCTCGAAGCTCAGACCGCGACCGGTCCGACGTATCGCGAGATCGAAAAGTTTCCGGCGATCACGCGCGACATCGCGATGATTGTCCCGGAGAACCTGGCGCACGATAAAATCGTGGCGGCGATCGCGAGCGCGAACGAGCCGCTCCTGGCGAGCGTCGAGTTGTTCGACGTTTTCAGCGGGAAAGATGACAAAAATTTCGGCGCGGGAAAAAAGTCGATGGCATATGCGTTGACATATCGCGACAAAACCCGGACACTCACGAACGAAGAGATCACCGTGGTCCACGCGAAGATTCGCGAGCGGTTGCAACGGGAGTTGGGCGTGGAACTCAGGGAGTAGTTCTTTGATAGATGGCCGGGAGTTTTCCATTGAGGGTTGGGATGGAAACCAGAGATTTTCGCTCAACTCTCAACCGAGAACTTTCGACCAATTTACCCTGCGGTGTTCGAGATTACAGGTGTGAATCCCGAACCGATATTTCATAGCTAAGGAGGCTGAGGCGCGCTGTCGAAGATGACATGCCTTAATTGGAAGTCAGACGCGCTCGCGCCGGTCGTCCGCCCGTTACCGAAAGGGAACGGGAGTTCCGCCTAAACGGCATTTGCGGGGTAATAATTTAAGCCCGGGCTGCAATGCGGCCCGGGCTTTCTTGTGTCGAAGCGGAAAACGGGCTTGTAGCCTCTGCGGGGACCAGTCGACCCGAAGAGATTTGAAATTTCAGCGGTAGACGGCACACTGCGCGAGCATGCGCGCAATTCTCGCCCTGGAAGATGGACGGATTTTCGAAGGCGAATCGTTTGGCGCCACCGGAACCCGCGTCGGCGAAGCCTGTTTCAACACCTCGATGACCGGTTACCAGGAGGTGCTGACCGATCCGTCGTATCGCGGGCAAATCGTGGCGATGACTTATCCGCTTATCGGGAATTACGGAACAAACGCGCTCGACCAGGAAAGCCGCGAGCCGCATGTCCGCGGTTTCGTCATCGAGGAGCTGAGCCAAATCCCGAGCAGCTGGCGTTCGGAATCGTCGCTCGAGGATTATCTCGCGCGCTGGGGAATTCCGGGGGTGCAGGGAATCGACACCCGGGCGCTCACGCGGCATTTGCGCGAGCGCGGCGCGATGAAGGCCTGCCTGACGACGGACGCGCTTTCGGATAACGACGCGGTCGCGCAGGCGAACAAAGGCGAGGGCGTGATCGGGATGGATTACGTCCGCGAAGTGACGACCGCGGCGCCGTATGAATGGGATCCGGAGGACAAGTTGAGCGCCATCTGGTCGGTCGCGAGCGGCACCGCCGAAGAAGTAGCGCGGCGGCCGTTGCCGCCGGTGCGGCATCGCGTGGTCGCTTACGATTTCGGGATCAAAGAAAATATTTTGCGGCAACTCCGCCAAAACGGTTTTGGAATCACGGTCGTGCCGGCGACAACAACGGCCGACGAAGTTCTCGCGCTTAATCCGGACGGAGTTTTTCTTTCGAACGGACCCGGCGATCCATCGGCGCTCCCGTACGCGCACGAGGCGCTTCGCGGGTTGATTGGCAAAAAGCCGATCTTCGGGATTTGCCTCGGCCACCAGATTCTCGGGTTCGCGGTTGGGGGAGGGACGTTCAAACTGAAGTTTGGCCATCGGGGCGGGAATCAGCCGGTGAAAGATTTGCGAAGCGGCCGGGTCGCCATCACCTCGCAGAATCACGGGTTCGCGGTGGACGCGGATTCGTTGCCGAAAGAGATGGAAGTGACGCACATCAATTTGAACGACGGCACCGTCGAAGGAATGCGGCATCGCGAGCTGCCGGTCTTCAGCGTCCAATACCATCCCGAGGCCGCGCCCGGCCCGCACGACGCCAGCTATTTCTTCTCGCAATTCGCGGAGCTGATCGAGAAAGGGAAATAACTAGCGGGCCACGTCACGTTCTCCGCAACTCGGCGATCTCGCGCAGCATCCGGATGCTATCACGCGCGAAGCTAACCTTGCTGCCTTCGTAGTGATTCCAGCGCACCGGGATTTCCCGCATCCGCAGGCCGGCCTGGCGCGCGAGGTAGAGGAGCTCGACATCGAATCCAAAGCCGGCAGTCTTCGCGGACTCCAGGATCGGGCGAAAAGCGTCGAGACGAAACGCCTTGAAGCCGCATTGCGTGTCCCAGAACGGGAGGCCGGTGGCGAGGCGGACGATGAGATTGAAAACCCGGCCGCCTTGTTCGCGCCGCCATGGCTGACGCTGGCCGATCAGGCTGCGGTTGAGGGCGCGCGATCCGAAAGCGACCTCCAGTTCGCCCGCGGCGATGGGATCGATCAACTTCGGAGCTTCTGCGATGGGCGTCGACAGGTCGGCGTCGGAAAAAAGGCCAATCGGTTTCGTGGCGGCGAGCAAACCGTCGCGCACGGCAGCGCCTTTCCCCCGATTCGGCGAGTGCTCGATCAAGCGCGTGGCCACGGGGGTCGCGGCGGCGAAGACTTCCGCCACGATGGAAGAAGTTGCGTCCGTCGAGCCGTCGTTCACCACGATGAGTTCGCTGTCTGGGCTGATCGTTTCGAGGTAGGCGAGGCACTCGCGCAAAGTTTTCGCGATCCGGTCCGCTTCGTTGAACGCGGGAATGACCAGGGAAAAGGCCGGCAACATCGTCGGCAGTTGTAGAGGCCCGTCCCGCTCCGCGCAACCCGAAGAATTACCGGTAGATGCCGACGAAACTGGCGCCGGCCCCGTCCAGGAACGCGCGATACATGCCGGTCGTGTTGAAGGGCAGGGCGATATTTCCCGCTCGGTCGATGGCGATCAATCCTCCGGTCCCGCCGAGCCGGCCGATTTTGTCGATCACGGTCTGAGCCGCTTGGGCAAGAGGCATCCCGCGATATTCCAGGAGCGCCGCGAGATCGTGGGCGGCGACAGCGCGGATGAAAAATTCGCCGTCACCGGTGGCGGACACGGCGCAGGTCGCGTTATCCGCGTAAGTGCCGGCGCCGATGACCGGCGTGTCGCCAATCCGGCCCGGCCGCTTGTTCGTGTTTCCTCCCGTCGAAGTCGCGGCGGCGAGGTTGCCTGCCTGATCGAGGGCAACGGCGCCCACGGTTCCGTGGCGATCCTGATCGGACAACCTGGCAGTCGCGCGAACGCGCTCCAGCGCCTGCCAGCGTTGTTCCGTGAAGAAGTATTTTTCGTCGACGATTTCGTGGCCCAGCTCGCGAGCGAACTCCTCGGCGCCGGCGCCAGCCAACAGGACGTGCGGCGATTTTTCCATCATTGCCCGGGCCAGAAGGATTGGGTTCTTTACTCTCTTGACCGCCGCGACGGCGCCGGCCATGAGCGTCCTGCCGTCCATGATGGCGGCGTCCATTTCGTGGGTGCCGGCGCTTGTGAAAACGGCGCCGCGGCCGGCGTTGAAAAGCGGATCGTCCTCGAGCACCTGAACCGCGGCGGCGACTGCGTCCAGACTCGAGCCGCCGTTCTCCAGCACCTGGCGGCCTGCGTCGAGTGACCGCTGCAACGCCGCACGGAGCTCGCGCTCGATCTCCGGCGTAATTTGCTCGGGCAACATTGTTCCCGCGCCGCCATGGATCGCGAGCGCATATTTTTTGGCGGGCATGGCTTTGGTTTCATCTCAGAAGGCATCGGCTGCAAAATGTTGTTGTAACGACGCCTTCGGGGATTTTCCGCTTTGGCAGCTCTCGGAACTAAGGCAACTTCCCGTCAGCATGGCCGAGGCGAATGGCGATTTAGAGAGCAGCAAGAAGATCGAGACCAACCCCGTGGTCGTCGTCGCCGGCGTTGGTCACAAAAGCCAGGGCTTTCTCCGCGAAGTGGGCGGGATGTTTTGGTTCATCGTCCACACCTTCACAGAAACGCTCGAGAACATGCGCCGGGGCCGGGCGCCTTTCCGGGCTTCGAGTTTTTTCCGGCACACGGAACGCGCCGGCGTCGGTTCCGTTCCGCTCGTCGCGATGGTCTCGTTTTTCCTGGGGCTGACGATGGCGCTCTTGACCGGGTACCAACTGCAACGCTTCGGAACGGAGCGGCTGGTGCCCGGCCTCGTCTCGATCGCGTTCACTCGCGAGCTCGGCCCGCTATTGACCGGCATCATGCTGGCGGCGCGAATCGGTGCGGCTTTCACCGCGGAACTCGGAACGATGGAAGTGAACGAGGAAGTGGAAGCGATCGAAGCGATGGGGATCAGTCCGTTGCGTTTCCTGGTCGCGCCGCGGGTCCTGGCGCTGTTCGCGTTGATGCCATGCCTGTCGGTGGTTTCGAGCGTGGCGGCCATCATCGCCACCTGCTTCATTTCCTACGCCTACTTCAACATCGCGCTGGCCTATTTCAACGAGCTGGTCATCACGTCGCTCCTCATTCGCGATATCATCACCGGGATCGCGAAAAGTTTTCTGTTCGGCGTCCTGATCGCATCGATCGCCTGCTATCGCGGCCTCAACGTGACCGGAGGCGCGTCGGGCGTCGGCAACGCCACCACGTCGAGCGTGGTCACGGCGATCACGACGGTGATCGGGTTCGATACCCTGTTTAATATCGTTTACACGGTTTTCTTTCCGACATGAGCGCGCCGACTCCTGATGTGGTCGAGCTGCGTGATGTCCATCTCGCCTTCGACGAAAAGCTGGTGCTCGACGGCGTGTCGCTCCGGGTCGAGCCGCTCGATCGCCTCGTCGTCATGGGCCAGAGCGGCAGCGGCAAGAGCACGATCCTGCGTTTGATTCTCGGAATCCTGCAACCGAACCGCGGCTCCGTGTTCTTCAAGCAATTCGAGATTTCGCGGCTGAACCGGCGCAAGCTCCAGCAGGTGCGGACCCAGATCGGAATGGTCTACCAATATTCGGCGCTGCTGAGCTCCCGAAATGTGCGCGATAACGTGGCGTTGCCCCTGGAGGAATTGACGAAGAAAAGCCGCGCCGAGATCGATCGGATCGTCGATGAAAAACTGGAGCTGGTGGGAATGCTGGATTCGAAAAACGAAGCGCCCTCGGAGTTGAGCGGCGGGATGCGGAAACGCGTCAGCCTGGCGCGGGCCCTGGTGATGGAACCGGAGCTGATCCTGTTCGACGAACCTTCCGCCGGCCTCGACCCGGTCATCGCGACCGTGATCGACGAATTAATCATTAGTCTGACGGAACGCTCCCAGGTCACGTCGATCATCGTCACGCATGAAATGGACAGCGCCTTTCGGGTGGGAACGAAAATGGCCATGCTTTACCAGGGCAAAATTATTGAACAGGGAGAGGCCGAGGCGTTCAAAAACTCAACCAATCCCGTGGTCGCCCAGTTCTTGAGCGGGAGCACCGAAGGGCCGATTCTGGAAGGAAGCAAAGATGCAGTTGCAACGAAATGAAATTCTGACCGGCCTCCTCGTGCTGGCGACGATCGCGGTGCTGACCGGCATCCTGGTTCTGCTGGGCGCGCCGGGATTGTTCCGGCCGCTGGTGACGTACCGGATTTACATGGACAACGCGGCTGGCATCAAGCAGGGCGCGCCGGTCCTGCTGGCGGGCCGCAAGATCGGGCAGGTCGATAAATTGTATTCGCCCGTTTCGAAGGAGGACGCGGCCCGGGCCGAAGCGGCGGCCGCGGCGTTGCACAGCGGCGATCCGAGCCCGACCCCGAGTCCGTCCGTGGGTCCGAAATACGAGGCGCGCATCGACGTCCGGGTCGACCGGAACGCGCTGGTCTACAAGGACGCAAGGGCGCGGCTCATCACGCTCGGGTTGCTCGGCGAAGTGGCGATCGACATTACCCAGGGCAACGACAGTTCGGGCCGCGCAAATGACGGCGAGATTTTCGCCGGGGAACGGGTCCCGGATTTCGGCGAATCGATTTCGAAGATGCTGGACATCGTCAAGCCGGTGGCGGCGGAAGCGACCAATACGTTGAAGGAACTGCAGACGACTGCGCAAAACCTGAGCCGAATCACGGACGAAAACTCGCAGCTCAACATGGGGCTGGCGCAGTTCCGGACCTTTGTCGAAAACCTCACCAGCCTGACGGCGCGCGACAGCTCGCTCTCCATCGCGCTCGCCAACATCGAGAAGATCAGCACCGACCTGTCGAGCAACGACAACATCAAGATCACGCTCCAGAATTTCCGCGAGTCGTCCGAGAAGCTGAAGGGTGTGATGGACGACGTCAGCAATCTCGGGCCTGAGCTGAAGGCGAGCGGCAACAATATCAAGGAGCTGACGGAAACGGTGAAGCGGCAGCCCTGGCGCCTGATCTGGCCGAGCACCAAAAAATATCCCGAGGACGAACAACCCGCCGCGGCTGAGACGGCCCCGGCAAAGAAGACCACGAAGCCGCGTCCGCGAACCACGGCCACGCCGCCACCGCGCACGCGGTAGCACAGCCATCCTGGCTGTGGGGGCAAACAGGCATCTTGCCTGTTTTTCGGCGATTGAAGACAGCGGGCAAGATGCCCACTGGCCCCACAGCCAGGATGGCTGTGCTACTTTTTCTTCTCCAATCGCGCGTGGAGGAAGGTCATCACGGCGGCTTCCTGCGATTTCAAGTCGCCCAGCTTCCGTTCCAGCGTTTCCTCGGTCTTTTCCTTCAACCCCTCGATCATCGCGCCGTCGAGGTAGGTTTCGAGGACGGCGGGATGGACGTAACATTTCCGGCAAACGGCCGGGGTGTTGCCCAGAATTTTCGCGACGGCTGAGATCGCGTCTTTGATGTTTTTCTTCGCCTGGGTCTTATTCTCGAAGGCCTCCTGCGCATTCAACGCCATCGCCGCCAGGACGGTCCCGGCCCAGGTCCGGAAATCTTTTGCCGTGAACTCCTGCCCCGTGATTTCGCGCAGGTATTCGTTCACGTCATCGGAGGTCACCTTTCGCGGTTCGCCGGCCTCATCGAGATATTGAAACACTTCCTGTCCCGGAAGATCCTGGAGTTGGCAGATGATCTTCGCCAGCCGGCGATCGCTCACGTCCACCTCGTGCTTCACGCCGCTCTTTCCGCGGAAGCTGAACTTCAATTTCGTCGCGGTCACGTCGACGTGCCGGTTCCGCATGGTCGTCAGGCCAAAGGAATTATTTTCCTTCGCGTATTCTTCGTTGCCGATGCGAATGAACGTCCGCTCGAGCAGTTGCACCACCGTGGCCAGGACTTTCTCGCGCGGCAGACCGCGGCGTTTCAGGTCGCGATTGACCCGGCGGCGGATCTTGGGGAGCGCTTTGCCGAAGACGAGCATGCGATCGTATTTGTTCTCGTCGCGCACCTCGCGCCAGCGCTCGTGGTAGCGATACTGTTTGCGGCCGCGCGCGTCGCGGCCGGTCGCCTGGATGTGGCCGTTCGGCGAAGGACAAATCCAGACGTCTTGGTAGGCCGGCGGAACGGCGAGCCGCCTGATCCGGAGCAAACGGGTCTCGTCCCGGATGCGTTTCCCTTCCGCGTCGAAGTATTCGAAGTCGTCGCCTTTGGCTTTGCGCGAATACCCCGGTTGATCGTCGCTGACGTAACGAAGCCCCGCCTCTTCCGCGACCTCAACCGGATCGGGCGCGATCTCGATCTGGTCGATTTTCTTTTTTTCGGCGCGGAGTGTCTTCGCAGGCATCCAACCAATACGTGCCGGAGCTGCCTGCAGGTTGTAGCGACAGCGCTACAACACAATTACGCGCCGTAACTCTTCGTGAATTTTTTGCGCGACTCGGCCTCGGATGACGGAGCTGGAGGCGCTGGCGGTTGTTCGGCGACTGGCTCCGGCTCGGTTTGCGGTTCCGGGGCCGGCGCCTCGGCCGATTGCGTTTTACCTTCGCGCATCTCCTTCGAGACCTCCACGAACGCCATCTGCAAATTCGAGAGCGTGTTGCGGAGCACAGCCGTTTCTTCGCTGGTCAGATTGCCGCGGGTCTTTTCCTGGATCATGCCGAGCTGGTCGATGAACATTTTGGCCAGCTCCAGGTTCACTTCGCCCTTGCCGGTTTGCGGATTCGGGATTTGCCCGAGAAAGAGCGCCGCGTTTTGGGCCTGCATCATGACGAACTCGATGAAGCGTTGCGACAGCTCGCCCAGGGTTTGGGTGTTGGTTTGAACTTCGGCCATGGCTATTTCTCTTTACGGTTTTCTGGCGGTCGCACAAGGGCCAGGACGTACGGCTGGTTCAAAAAATATTTCGCGGCCACGCGCCGGACCTCTTCGGAGGTGACCCGCTCCACGTCGCGCTCCAACGCCTTGTAATGGTCGAACCCGAGCCCGTAGAGCTCATCGAGCGCGGCCGTGTAGCCGAATGAATCGTTGCTCTGGTTGCCGATTTGTTGTTGCCCAATCACTTTCTTTTTCGCGCGCGCCAGCTCGACTTCGCTCAATCCTTCCGTCGCCAGTTTGCCGATCTCTTCCATGAGCGCGGCTTTCACCGGCTCGATCTTTTGCGGATCGGTCCCGAGATAAAACAGGAACAATCCCGGGACCAGTCCCTGCATCTGGCTGGCGCCCACGAAATAGGCGAGTCCCATTTCTTCGCGGATCCGAACGAAGAATCGGGAGCCCAGGTCGCTGCTCGCTTCGTCGATCAATTCGAGCGCGGACCGATCTTCGCTGAACAGGTCGGCGCCGCGGAACCCGACCATCAAAACGCCCTGTGCTTTCTCCTTCAAACGCTCGACGGTCACGGTGCCCGGGAGCGGCGCGGGTTGGGGAGCGGCCGTGAGAGCCAGCTCGCCCGCTTTCATTTTGCCCAGCGCGTTTTCAAAAAGTTCGCGGGCTTCGTTCGCTTTCACGTTCCCGAAAACGGAGATCACGCCGTTGCGCGCGACGAGATACCTGTCGCGAAAAGCGAGCAGCTGCTGACGCGTCAAGTTCGCGACCGATTCGGCCGATCCCTTTCCGCGCAGCGCGTAGGGATGATCGCGAAAGAGCGCTTCCCGCAAAATGTTGCGCGCGACCGTCGTGAGCTGTTCTTCGTCTTCCTTGATGCCGGCGAGCTGCACTTCGCGTTCGCGTTCGAGCGCGCCGTCGGGGAGCGTGGCGTTCAGCAAAACGTCGGCGAGAAGCTCCACGCCGAGCCGCAGATCGGGCTGCGTCACGTCGACCGCGACGCTAAAGCTGTTATTCCCGGCGTCGCTTCCGATACTGCCGCCCACGGCCTCGATCGTGTCGGCAATCTGCTCGGCCGTGCGCGTCGTGGTCCCTTTCAACAGCGTCTTGGCCAGCAGGCGGGTGATGCCATTCGTCGCGCGCGTTTCCGCCAGAAGTCCGCCGCGGAAAACCGCCGCCATCGAGACGAGGGGCAGGCGCGGATCTTCGCGGACGAGAAGCCGGAGCCCGTTGGAGAGCTCGATCTTCTGGATTTCGCCGGCCGAAATCGCGGCGCGAGTGTCGCTCTTCGCCGCTCCCGCTGTCTTCGGGTTGAGGGAGGTGATGGTGAGATTGTCGTCGACCAGATAGGTGGCCGCGACGCGGCGAATGTCGTCCGACGTAAGTTTTTGAATGGTGTCGAGGTAATCGCGGGTGAAGTTCAGGTTCCGGGTCAGGAACCAATTGGAGCCAAGGTCGGAGGCCTGGCCGCGCATCGTGGTCAACGCGCCGAGATGATGGCTGAGCGAAATCTTTTTCGCTTTCGCCAGTTCCTCGGGCGTAACGCCGTTGCTGATGATTTGTCCGACGATCTTCAGGATCAAATCACGAGCCGCCTCGCGGTTCTCCATTTCCACCGTCGCATCGATGCCGAGCAACCCCGGGTCGCCCGGCGTATAGGAAAATGCCGAGACGCCATAGGCCAATCCCGTTTCGTCGCGCAACTGCCGGTAGAGCCGCGAGCTGCGCCCGTCGCCGAGAATCGTCGAGAGAATATCGAGCGCCGGGACATCCGGGTGGGTGATCTCGGGGATGTGCCAGGCGAGCGAGAGCCGCGTCAGCTCGGTCACAAATTCCTCGTGCATCTCCCGCCGGCCGAGCTGGGGCGGCTCGGGCGGAATGAAGACCGGCGTGAGCGATTTCGCGGGATAACTTTTGAAGAACTCGGCGAGCTGCTGGTAGATCGCGTCCGCGTTCACATCGCCGACGACGATGAAGGTGAAATTGTTCGGGACATAACGCGCCCGGTAATATTCCAGGACCTGGTCGCGCGTCAGTTGGTTGAAGACGTCGAGCAGGCCGATGACCGGCAGGCGGTAGGGGTGGCGTTGGAAAGCGGTGGCGAAAAGGAGCTGGCCCGCCATGCGATCCGGGTCGTCCATGCCCATGGCGAATTCGCGCCGAATGACTTCCTGTTCCTTGGCGTATTCCTCGGCGGGCAGAGTCGAATTCATCATCGCGTCCGCCAGAACTTCGAGGGCGACCGCGACGCCATCTTTCGGGACATCGATCCAGTAAACCGTGCGATCGAACGACGTGTAGGCGTTGATGTAGCCGCCGACGTTCTGGACTTTCTGGGCGATCGCGTTCGCCGGGTTGGTTTTCGTTCCCTTGAAAAGCATGTGCTCGAGGATGTGCGAAAGCCCCGCGCCCAGGTGGGCGTTCTCATCCACGCTGCCGGTGCCGCACCAGGCCTGGACGCTGGCGACCGGCGCGCTCCGGTCTTCCTGCACGATAATCGTCAGCCCGTTCGGCAGGACGCGCTTCTGCGCGGTGCTGGGCGGGAACGTGATCCCCGCGCCGTTCTCGGCCGTGGTGGCTTTAAGATGAGCGCTCAACATACGCGCCAACCAAAGGGCCGAAGGGGCCGCAATTCAACTCAGGACAATTTCGGCGTCGACGTCGGAACCCGGACCGGCACATCCGGATGCGAGCGCTTCTCCGGCTCGAACGGCTTCACGAAGGCTTCGTGAAAATCGAAGACGTTCTTGAAATCGTCGATCGAATCTTCCTCTGTCTTTCCGAAAATCCCGGCGCCGATCAGGTTGAAAACCATGTGGCCGATATCTTCGCACGACCGGATTCCCCAGTAGGAAAGCACCGTCACGACCATTGGGCCAAATTCCTTGAGGGCGTATTGGCGCACGCCTTCCAGCAGCTCTGGCCCCGCGACGTGGCGGACCGACGCGCCCTTCGTTTTCTTTTGCTGCTTGGTCGTGTAGTCGAGCGCGTCGCGCAGGAAAATGTAGGCGTCGCGCTGGTAACGCGGATCGCTGGCCACAATCGAATCGAGCGCTTCGGCGAATCCTATCTTTTGCATTTTGTCCTGCCCGCTTTGTAGCGAGAGCCGCCATGATACGCAACAACGCTCCCGCGGGCAACTGTTCCGCGATTGACCCCACGCAGCGGCTCGGGGGTCCCGAATCCTCGCAAATCCCTTCTTGAAACGGCGAAGGCTTCCTGTTTAAAAACGCGGCGGTCGTCGAGGCAATAATCCCCGGCGACAAATTCCTCGTGTCGAAAATATCCCCGCTTCGAAGCATCGCAGCGTTTCTTCTCAGCGCCGGCCTCGCCTGGGCGGTGGTGCGTTCCCCCAACAGCCCGCCGGACCTCGATGCATCGCCGGAAGCGGAGTTTGAGACCGGGCTTGTTCGGGTTTGGAATGAAAAGGGCGAGCCGCCGTTAGAGCGCGATCACATCCCGGAAGCCCAACTGGGTGACGCGATCGTCGTCGAGTTGAAGAACAACGACCAATGGCTGGCCGAGAACATTGAGGCGGGCGCGTGGCAGGACGATGC
Organism: Chthoniobacterales bacterium; assembly: GCA_035941675.1. Lineage (GTDB taxonomy): Bacteria > Verrucomicrobiota > Verrucomicrobiia > Chthoniobacterales > UBA10450 > AV80. Next base: position 25,553 of record DASZDT010000017.1, on the reverse strand, counting down.
CGCGGTGAAAGACGCCGACCCCGTGGTGAAGGCAATGATAAAAGATCACCAGCTGACCCCGGCCATCAAAGTGGGCGAACAGCTCGAAGAACTGGCCAGGGCGAACAGCCTCTTCGACGACCGAAAGCAGCCGCCCACGGCGAAGGCCGAAATGACCGCGCTCACCTCGAGCCCCGACCTCATGGAACAGCTTGGGTACGTCGTCTGGGGCGATTACCGCCCCAAGGATGAAAACGGCGCGGCGCTCGACGTTTCCAATTCGGCCCAGGTCTTGCCGGCCATCGAACATTGCGGCAAGGCGCTCCAGTTCGTCCGGGATTTTCGCGAACAGCAAACCGCGAAACTCGTTCTGATAATAAATGATATTCCGCTCCCGGGCCTGACAGTCCAGAGGCGGGAAGGCGAAGCGGGCTGGCGTCCTGAAGACAACACGGAGCTGGAACTGAAACGCCCGACCTACGCCTGGTACCAATTCCGGCTGCAGGGACCGCATAACTCCGACTTTGCAAAAACCTGGTCTCACCTCCTGCAGTCGGCCGGAACGCATTTTTCGAATCCAAGCAAGGTCGCCTTATCGTTGCCCGGCGAAAAGAAACCTCTCCCGACAAATGTCACTCCGGCCGCGGCAGACCTCCGCTGTCGCTTCAATTTACTCGCGGTCCTGGCGCCGACGCCGTCGCCCGGTCAACAACACTTCCGCAAAGGAGACGCGGTCTATCCGCTGGACGAGCGCGACCTCGAAAACCATGTCCTCAAAGGGAGAATTGTCGAAGACCCGGACCTGCATTCCGACGCTCCCTATCTCGTCCATTTCGAAGAACGAGGTGGGACGCGACGATATGCCGGAACCGAGCTGGCGCGGCTGCCACCCGACCTGATTATTTCGGGAGTTTTAAGGGTTTGGAACGGCAACGAGGAGGCCATCACCGCCTGGGAGGATGCGCAAAAAGATGAAATCCCCCAGGCCAGAATCGGCGATACGCTGGTGGTGGAAGTGCGGAACTTCGGCCGCTGGCTGGCCCGGCAAATCGATAACGGGTTTCTCCAGGATGAGCCGTTGATTGTGAAGGCGTCCCAAGCTTCGAAGGCGCTCGATGATTTGATCAAGGCAAAACGCTTTGCCGAGGCCTCCAGAGTGGGGAAAACAATTCAACGCATTCTCGACAACGCGCCCCAAATAAAAGCCGCGGACATTGTGGAAAGACTGAAACGCGAGGCAAAAAACGATCCGGACCTGGCGGCGATCACTTTTCCCCAACTGGCGTCTGAGCGGAGCGAGAAGCCAGCGCCCCCGGAGAGCCCGCATCTTCCGGTGAACTCCCAGGCAACGCCGACGCCGGTCCCGGAGCTGGCAGGTGCAAGAAAAGACGCCGTTCGCAACAAGGAACTCTCCGCCCAGAAAAAGGCGTCGAAAACCAAAGACGACCAGGAGGCCCAAACTTTTCTCGCTCCTTTCCAGGCGGCCTATTCCCTCCGCGAGGAGTTGAAGGCGGCCAAACTGCGCACGTTGGTTCTTACTGTTAACGACATCCCGCTCGGGATTACGCCGGACAACTCCGATTATGCCCCGGTGCCAAAAGCACGCCGCCCGGCCGGGGATCCCCAGGACGACATCTACTACTGGCTCCACTTTTCTCTTCGACCAAAACCCGCCGCCGCCACGACCGAAGATGGAAAATCCGGCGACGATCCCTTCAAGCGTCTCATGGCTCACCCGACTTTCACCATGCCGAGCAAGGTGGCGCTCACCCTTAGGTCCGGGGCGGACACGTTGATTCTGCCCACGGCGGTAAATAAGGATGCGCAGGACATTCGCTCCCGCTTCAACCTGATCGGGATCGAGAAGTTCAAATTCTGGCCGATGGTTTTCATTTTCGTCCTGATTCTCGGGTCGCTTGTTTTCTTCGCCGCCAGCACGGACATCCTGCGCGATCCCTGCCGCCGCCGGCCTGAGGGCGTGGAGCCGGTCAGTCTCGCCCGCAGCCAGATGGCGTTTTGGTTTGTGGTCATCGCGGCAGCCTTCGCCTTTCTTTGGGTCACCACCGGCAACATCGACACCATCAACGGCACTTGCCTCACCCTGCTCGCGATCGGGACCACGACGGCGCTCACCACCATGGCGGTTCAAGGCAACCGCAGCGGCCGCAAGGATCTGTCCGACGTTTTGCAAAAAACCCCGCATGAAATGCTCAAACTCAAACCGGCCGAAGTGAGGAACGAGATCGCCGCCCGGAAGAAAGAGCTGGAAGAAACCGGCGCCAGCACGATGGCGCCGGAAGAGTTGGCCGAAACCACCGCCATCCTGAAAACATACGAAGAGAAACTCGAGCGCTTCTTCAAGCGGCGGCCCAAATGGTGCCCGCTCCAGCTTTATTACTGGCGCTACCGGTTGGAGACGGTCTTCGAGGATCTCCTGACCGAGCAAGCCGGCACCTACGATTTTCATCGCTTCCAAATGCTGGCCTGGACGCTGGTCCTGGGCGCCGTCTTCGTCTTCAAGGTTTTTACCGACCGGACCATGCCGCAGTTCGATTCCAACCTGCTCCTTCTCATGGGAATCAGTTCCGGCGCTTATATCGGCTTCAAAGTGGCCAGCCCGCGGAAGACCGATGATGAAGCACCTCCAGCCGACGATGACAAAGAGGGAACTCAAAAAACGGCCTGAACGGAATCGACTCGCGCCCTAACCTGCGTTCTCGTGAGGAATGGCGCGGCGAAGCTTCACGGAACCACCCTGAAAGTGAATGCTCAACCCAACAGAATCATCCGTCTCATCGCCCTTCTCCTGATCGCGGCGGCCGCAGCCGCGCAATCGGATGAGCATCCCAACTACCCGCCCACGCTAAGCGGCGGGGCGCCGTGCGGTTCGTGCGACGCGCCCGAAAACCTGTCGTGGAAAACCGTGATCCCGCCGGAGAACGAGCCGGGCGAGCCGTTGATCATCACTGGAAAAGTTTTCCGGCCCGACGGAAAAACGCCGGCGCAAGGAATGGTGCTCTGGGTTTATCACACCGATCGGACCGGGTATTACAACGAGAAGGATGACGCGAGCCACCCGCGGCTGAAGGGCTGGATGAAGCTTGGCGCGGACGGGAAATACGAATTCCGCACCATCCGGCCCGGCGCGTATCCGCATCGGACTACGCCGGCGCATATTCATGCGCATGTTTACGGCCCGGGATATTCGGAGCGGTCGATCGACGATTACTGGTTCGCCGACGATCCGCGAATCAACGACGAGGAAAAAGCGAAGCAGGCCAGGGAAGGCGGGCATCCGGTGGTCGTCGAAGTGAAGCGCGGAGCCGATGGAGTCTGGCGGGGCGAGCGGGATATTACGATTAAATGACGAATGACGAATGACGAATGACGAAGGAAGCCCGAATGATCGAATGTTAGACCCGCCCTCTTAATTCGGGCTTCGTCATTCCTTCGTCATTCGTCATTCGTCATTCGTCATTCGTCATTCGTCATTCGTCATTCGTCATTCGTCATTAATCCCCCCTTTGCCGAAGGCGGCGCGTAGCTCTACACTCCCACCATGAGTCCTTTGCAGGAGCAAATCGAGCGGCGCGGGTTGCAAATGTTCGACCTGGTCGATCAAAACCCGGAATCGATCTTCAGCAAGGCCGGGTTCTACCAGCGCATGATGGCGTTCTCGATGCGCGACGAGCATTTCAAGGTGCAGATGTTCAGGTTCGTCGACGTGCTCGCGTCGCTTCGCCGTCCCACCGACATCGTCCGGCATCTGAACGAATATTTTGCCGACATGCAGAACGGCTCGGTGCCGTTTCTCCAGACCGGCATCAAGGCCGCGCGCATTTTTCCGTGGCTAACCGCGCCGATCCTGCGCTGGAACGTTTCCGGGATGGCCCGGCAATTCATCGCGGGCCGCGACCCGGACGACGTCATGAAAACGCTGCGGAAACGGCGCGGGGAAAAGATCGGATTTACCGTGGACCTCCTGGGCGAAGCGGTGGTGAGCGAACCGGAGACCGACGAATATGCGGCGCGCTGCCTGGCTCTGGTGGAAGGTCTCGCCGCGCAAACCGCGGACTGGAGCGATCCGCTGGGCAAGAACACTAAGCTGTTTCCAGTCGTGAACGTTTCGGTGAAAATCTCCGCGCTCTATTCGCAGATGAACCCGGCCGATCCGGAAGATGCGATCGCGCATCTCGCGCCGAAGTTGCGGCCGATCCTTCGCCGCGCGCGGGAGCTTGGGGCGTTCATCAACTTCGACATGGAAAGTTACGCCCATAAGAACACGACGCTGGAACTTTTCCGGACGCTGTTCATGGAGAAAGAATTCCGGGAATGGCCGCACGCCGGCATCGTAATCCAGGCCTACCTGCGCGACGCCGAGCACGATCTGAAGAACTTGATCGAGTGGGGCCGGCAACGCGGGACGCGTTTCACGGTGCGGCTGGTGAAGGGCGCGTATTGGGATTACGAAAAGATCAAGGCGGCCCAGAATGGCTGGCGGGTCCCGGTGTTTCTGCAAAAGCCGGAGAGCGACGCGAACTTCGAAGTCTGCACGCGGATCCTGCTGGAGAACGAAGCGCTCGTCACGTCCGCGTTTGGTTCGCACAATGTCCGCAGCATCGCGCACGCGCAGGCGTATGCGGAACAGCTCGGGATCGATAAAAGCCGGCTCGAATTCCAGCTCCTTTACGGAATGGCGGGGCCGATCAAGCGGGCGCTCGTCGAGATGGGGTATCGCGTCCGGGAATATTGTCCGGTGGGCGAGTTGCTCCCGGGAATGTCGTATCTCGTCCGGCGATTACTCGAGAACACCTCGAACGAAGGATTCCTCAAGGCGAAGTTTTCCGACAAGGCCGGCCCGGAACAGTTGCTGCGCGATCCGCGTTCGCTCCTGAAACCCCGGCCGGGATCGGCGATCCCGGCGACAACGGGCCGCAACGGGCAATCGCTCGACACGCCGCCGGGCGATACCTACGAGAATTCGCCGCTGGTTAATTTCGTCCACGAAAAGAGCCGCGAACGGATGCGGAGCGCGTTGCGCGAAATGCGACCGCGGCTCGGCCAGAAATATCCGCTCGTGATTAACGGTCAGAAAATCTGGACCGACAGTCTGATCGATTCGATCAACCCAAGTTCGCCGACGCAAGTCGTGGGCGCGGTTGCGGAAGCGAAAGTCGAACATGCCGAGCAGGCCGTGACGGCGGCGAAGAAAGCGTTCGAGCATTGGTGCCGGGTGAGCGTCGAGCATCGCGCGCAGTTGCTGGAACGCGTCGCCACGATCATGGACCGCCGGCGCTTCGAGCTTTCAGCGCTGGAAGTTTTCGAAGTCGGCAAACCGTGGGCGGAAGCGGATGGCGACATTCGCGAGGCGATCGATTTCCTTCTCTTTTACGCGCAGCAAATGCGCTTGCGCGGTCTTCCGCGGCTGACGCAACACGTGCCGGGCGAAGAAAGCTACCAGCATTACTGGCCGCGGGGCGTCGCGCTCGTGATCGCGCCCTGGAATTTCCCGGTGGCGATCCTGACGGGCATGGTGTCGGCCGCGCTGGTTACCGGCAACACCGTGATCATGAAGCCGGCCGAACAATCGGCCGTGTGCGGCGCGATGTTGATGGAGATCTTCGAAGAAGCCGGCATCCCGCCTGGCGTGTTGAATTTCCTGCCGGGCAAAGGCCGCGTCATTGGCCAGCACCTCGTCGACCACAAGGACGTGCACATGGTCGCGTTCACGGGATCGCGCGAAGTCGGGCTGCGAATCTGGAAGAGTGCCGGCGAAACCCGGGAAGGTCAGCTGGAATTGAAACGCGTCGTTTGCGAGATGGGCGGCAAGAACGCCGTCATCGTCGACTCGGACGCCGACCTCGATGAGGCGATTGTCGATACGATTTACTCGGCGTTCGGTTACCAGGGACAGAAATGTTCGGCGTGCTCCCGCCTGATCGTGCTCGAGGAAAATTACGATCGAGTCGTCAAACGCCTGGTCGAAGCCGCGGCCAGCTTACGGGTGGGGAACCCGGAAGAACCCGGGATCACGGTCGGTCCGGTGATTGATGAGACCGCCTACCGGCGCATGCTCGAGACGATCGAGGTCGGAAAGAAGGAAGCGACCCTGGCTTTCCAAGGGAAGACGCCGGCCGAAGGGTTCTTCGTTCCGCCGACTATTTTTACCGACGTCAAACCGCACATGGTTCTTTCCTGCGAAGAAATCTTCGGGCCGGTCCTGAGCGTGTTGAAGGCGCGCGACCTCGACGATGCGATTCGGATCGCGAACGACACGGATTACGCGCTGACGGCGGGATTTTTCTCCCGCAGTCCGGCGAACATCGAGCGCGTGAAAGCGGAGCTCGTGGCCGGCAATGTTTACATCAATCGCTCCTGCACCGGCGCGGTCGTGGGCCGCCATCCGTTTGGGGGTTTCAGAATGTCCGGGGGCGGAACCAAAGCCGGCGGCGGCGATTATCTTCTCCAGTTCATGGTGCCGCGGGTGGTCACGGAAAACATCATGCGCCACGGTTTTGCGCCGGATACGACGCCGGAATTCCGGGCGCCATTCGGCGCGGGCACCGCGGAAAACGGGGCGACAAAGGCCCGGTAAAAAACATTTTACGCGCCGCGTTGAGAATGATATCCTCGGCGCCCTATGCGAACCGCCCTGCTTCGACTCCTTCTGGCTATCGGTCTTTTTTCTCTCGGAAATCTCGCCACGGCCGCGGATTTTCCAGTCGTCACGACGAATGACAGCGGCCCAGGTTCCCTTCGCGACGCGATTGCCGCTGCGAACCTGAATCCGGGCGCCGACCGCATCATTTTCAGTATTGCCGGATCGGGCCCTCAAGTGATTTCAGTCCTGAGCGCGCTGCCGCAGATCACCGAGACGCTGGACATTGACGGTTACACCCAGCCGGGAGCGAAGCCGAACACGCTGGCCACTGGAAGCGATGCCGTGATCCTGATTCAGCTCGACGGCACGCAGAACGGCCCTGATGGCCTGACGATCAACGCTCCGAACTGCACGATCCGCGGTCTCTCGATTACGAATTTCATCGCTCAAAATCCGATTTTTGTGACGGGCGGCAGCGCGATAGCGGTGCGCGGCGGCAACGGCAACAAGGTTGAAGGTTGTTATCTTGGGCTTAAGCCGGACGGAACGACCGCGCGGGGGAACGGCATCGGCATTAGCATCAGTAGCACTAACACGCTGGTTGGCGGAACGACGCCCGCAAAGAGGAATGTTGTCTCAGGCAACCTGCTTATTGGAATGCTGATGACTGCCGATGGAGCGCTGATCAACGGGAATTACGTCGGCACCGACGCCAGCGGCACGCAAGCCGTGCCCAACCCGACCGGGATCCAGGTCGGCGGTTCATTCACGACTTCGCTCATCGGCGGAACCGGTTCCGGCGCGGGGAATCTCGTCTCCGGCAACCAGATCGGCATCGGCCTCGGCGTGTCCACGAATCCGTTGATTGCCGGGATCAGCGACGGCGTCCGGGTCCAGGGCAACCTGGTCGGCACCGCCGCGAACGGGGTCAGCCCGCTGGGCAATTTTCAAGGGATTGTGATCAACGGTTCGCGTAACGTCGTCGGCGGTCCGACGGGAAGCGCGGGTAACGTTGTAGCGTACAACACTTACAACGGCGTTGCGGTTCGAGACGGCACCGGCAACAGCATTCTGTCCAACTCGATCTACGCGAATACCCCGATCAACCTCTCGCTCGGGCCCGCCGGTCGGTTCATTCCCAATGACATTGGCGACGGCGACCAAGGGCCTAATAACCTCCAGAATTTCCCGTCGATCGACTCAGCCGTGATCGCGAATAATGTGGCGTCGATCAAAGGCAACCTTAACTCGAACCCGAACACCCAATTCACGATCCAGTTTTTTGCCGAATCGCAGAGCCTGACCGATTCGAAACAGACCTACCTCGGAAGCACCAGTACGACGACGAACGGGAGCGGCGACGCCACCTTCACGGCCCAGCTCCCGGTGCCCGGTCCCGATGTGCGCATCAATGCGACGGCCACCAACTCCGCCGGCGATACCTCGGAATTTTTCCTGAACCCCGGGCACTTGCTGAACATCTCGTCGCGGGCCCGGGTGGAGACTGGCGAGAAGGTGCTCATTGCCGGGTTTGTGTTGCCGAGCGACGGGCACATCGCGGTCCGCGCGCTCGGTCCCTCGTTGATCAGCCAGTTTGTTCCCAATCCGTTGATCGATCCCGTTTTGGAATTGTACCGCGGAAACCAGCTGGTCGCGCGCAATGACAACTGGGGCGATGACGCGACTTCCGCCGCTGCTCTGCGCAACGACGGCCTGGCGCTCAATTATCCCGCGGAATCAGCCATCGACACGACCCTGTTCGCCGGCGTCTACACGGTGGTCGTGCGAGGGAAGGATAACGGCACCGGCGCTGCCGTCGTCGAAGTCTATGAGCTGTCGGATCTCCACACAGGCGGTCCCGCCAACAATCTGCCGAATATCAGCACCCGCGCTTTTGTCCAGACCGGGGATGACGCCTTGATCGGTGGGATAACGATAGGCCGCGGCGAACTGCCCCAGCGGGTGGTCGCGCGGGCCATCGGGCCATCGCTCTCGACTGCCGGCATTGCCAATCCCTTGCCGGATCCCACCCTCGAATTGCGCGATAGCGACGGCATTCTGGTCGCCTTCAACGACGACTGGAAAGACAGCCAGCAAACCGCCATCCAATCCACCGGATTGGCGCCGAAAGACAACGCGGAGTCAGCGATCGTGACGCGGCTTGGGCCTGGGGCCTACACCGCCATCATGCGCGGCAAATCCGGCGCGACTGGCATTGGGGTGGTGGAATTGTATCGCGTGCCGTAAGGCGCGGCAGACTTGCAGTTCGACGCCCGGGCTCCAATGATTCCCGGATGCTGTACCTGGTCGCGACGCCCATCGGGAATCTGGACGACATCACGCTGCGGGCGCTCGAAGTCCTGAAAGCCGTCGACGTTATCGCGGCCGAAGACACGCGGCACTCGGGGAATTTGCTCCGCCATTTCGAAATCCGGAAGCCGCTGGTCAGTTATCACGAACACAATGAAGCGATGCGTTCGCAGGAATTGGCGGAACGCCTGGCGGCCGGCGAGAACGTCGCGTTGATCACCGATGCGGGGATGCCGGGGCTCTCCGACCCGGGCGCGCGCCTGATCAAACGTTGCATCGACCAGGACATTCCGTTCACCGTTCTTCCCGGAGCGTCATCGATCCTGACCGGTCTGGTCGGTTCCGGTTTTTCCCTCGAGAAGTTTTGTTATCGGGGGTTTCTGCCGGTGAAGAGCGGCCAGCGTGAACGCGAGCTGCGCGCGGCGGCGGAAAGCACGGAGACCTCGGTGTTTTTCGAGTCCCCTTATCGGATCCTGAAAACGCTGGCGGCCTGCGCGGAGCTGATGCCCGATCGGCAACTTTGCGTGGCGCGTGAGCTGACGAAGAAATTCGAGGAATTCCGGCGGGGGACTGCGGCCGAGCTCCACGCCCATTACGAGGCGCATCCCGCGAAAGGCGAGATCACGCTGGTGATTGGCGGAATCCGTTGACCTGAGCTTGAATTCGTCCGGATTTCCGCTTGTCAAAGCGGCGCAGCTGTGGAACTTTGCGCGGCTTTTCCCCCAGGCGCATTCACCCGGCTCTTCGTATGGCTTACGCAATTATTAAAACTGGCGGCAGACAACATCGCGTCGCGGAAGGCGACATCATCGATGTCGATTTCCTCAACGAGGAACCCGGCAAGGAAGGCGTGTTTGCCGACGTGCTTTTTCACAGCGACGGCGACAAGTCCACCCACGGCAGCCCGCTCATCGAAGGCGCGACGGTTACCGGCGAAATCGTCGAGCAGCGCAAGGACAAGAAGGTGATCGCGTTCAAGTATCGCCGCCGGAAAGGTTATCACCGCACGGTGGGACACCGGCGGAAGCTGACCCGCGTCAAGATCACGGGCATCAGCCTGGGCGGGCAGGCCACGAAAGAGAAGAAGTCGAAGACCGAGGAGAAAGAGTAATCTCATGGCTCATAAAAAAGGACAGGGCAGCGTCAAGAACGGTCGGGACAGCGTCAGCAAACGGCTGGGCGTGAAAAAATTTGGCAGCGAATCGGTGGTCGCCGGCAACATCATCATTCGCCAGCGCGGGACGAAGTTTGTCCCGGGCAAAAACGTCGGGCTGGGCCGCGATTACACGATCTTCGCGCTGGTCGACGGACAGGTGCGATTCGATCGCGCCGGCCGGCGGGTGAACGTCGAGCCGCTCGCCGCCGACTAAGGTTTTTCCCGATTCGAGTTCAGGGCGGTAAAACCGCTGGGAGTTCCGCGCCGTTTCTGCTAGAACCCGACCCCGTTCATGAAATACCAGACCTATCTTCTTTTTGGCGCGCCCGGCAGCGGCAAGGGAACCCAGGGCCGCACCCTGGGAAGCATCCCCCGGTTCTATCATTGCCCTTGCGGCGACGTTTTTCGTTCCATGGACACGCGCACCAAGGTCGGCAAGGCCTTCCTCGAATACTCGAGCAAAGGCCAGCTCGTGCCCGACGACATCACGGTCGAGCTCTGGAAAGCCGCCATCGACGCGGCCGTCGAGGCCCATAAATTCAAGCCGGACATCGATACCCTGATCTTGGACGGCATTCCGAGAAATCTCGGTCAGGCCAAGATCATGGATGAGCTGATCGATGTGCGGAAAGTCTTCCATCTTTCCTGCCCGAATCGCGACGCGCTTTTTGCCCGGCTGAAAAAGCGTGCCCTGAAAGACAACCGGCTCGACGACGCAAACGAAGAAGTGATCCAGCGGCGCCTGGCGCTCTATGAAACGGAGTCCAAACCGGTCCTCGGTTATTATGGGCCCGAGCGGATCACGTGTATCGACGCGACCGAGCCGCCTTCTAAGGTTTTGTTTCACATCCTGGAAAGCGTGAACGAAGGAGTGAACGGGGCGCATGAGCCAGCCGCAGTTTGAGAATTTCACCGCCTCGAGCCTTTATTGCGAGAAGTGCAAGGCCGCGATGCCGGTGCGCGAACGCCTTCTCCTGGTCCTGCCCGACAAGGAAATCTACGATTATCTTTGCACCGGCTGTGCCTCGTCCGTTGGACAACGCGAAATCACCGCCGGCGAAAAAATGATGGCCCAGGCGACGGCGCCGCGCCGTCCCCGCCGCCGCGCCCCGGTTCAACGCATCCAGCTCTGATCGCGCGATGCGCGTGCTGTTCATCGGGACGGGCGAAATCGGCGTGCCAGTCCTGCGCTGGCTCGTCGAGTCTGGCGAACACGAGCTCGTCGGTATCGTGACCCAGCCGGATAAACCCGTCGGGCGCGAGCAGCGGATCGAGGCGCCGCCGATCAAGGTGGCAGCGGCCGGAATTGCCGCGGCGATTCTGCAGCCGAAACGAATCAAGGCGGAGCAGGCGATCTCTGAAATCCGCGCGCTCGCGCCGGAGGTTATTGTCGTGATGGCCTACGGGCAGATTCTGCCGCGCGCGGTCCTGGAAATTCCGCCGATCGCCTGCCTGAATCTCCACGCCTCGCTGCTGCCGCGTCATCGCGGCGCGGCGCCAATCCAGGCAGCGATCGTGGCCGGCGATCGCGAGACCGGGATCAGCGTCATGTATATGGATGAAGGGCTGGATACCGGCGATGTGTTGCTGGAAAAGCGCATTGAGATTTCCGAAACCGAGACCGGCGGCACGCTCCACGATCGACTGGCGGAAATCGCGCCCCCGGCCTTGAAGGACGCGCTCGATCAACTCGCTCGCGGCACGGCGCCGCGCCGGCCGCAGGATTCCGCCGCGGCCACTTACGCGCCCAAGCTGGAACGTGATCACGGGCGGATCGATTGGAACGAGCCGGCGGCGTTAATCGAAAGAAAGATTCGCGCGTTCGATCCATGGCCGGGCGCGTTCGCGCTTCTTCGCGGCCCGGACGATCGCGAACGAAAGTTAAAGGTCTTCCGCGCGGCCGTCACCGATTCGTGCAGCGCCGATCCGGCCAACCTCGTGGTCCCGACCAAGTCTGGCGCCCTGCGACTGGCAGAAGTTCAGCTCGAGGGAAAACGCCGGATGACCGCCGCCGAGTTTCTCCGCGGTCAGAAGGGGCCGGTGCGCGTCGAGTAGAGCGGCCCGCATTCTTTGCTTCCCAACGCTTCCACGTTCTGTTGATCATTACCGGCCCATGCCCGACGACGCGCCAGCGCCAGCCTACAAACGAATCGTGCTCAAACTGAGCGGCGAGGCGTTGCGCGAACGCGGCGCGAAGGAAAATATTTCGCCGCAGATCGTGCGGGAAATCGCCGAGCGCATCAGTGAAGTGAAAGCGCTCGGAGTCCAGACTTCGGTCGTGATTGGCGGCGGAAATATCTGGCGTGGTCTCGCGGCCGCGCACCGGGGAATGGACCGGACCACCGCTGATTACATGGGAATGCTGGCGACCGTGATCAATGGTCTCGCCTTGAAGAGCGCGCTGAGCCAGATCGGCATCGAGACGCGGGTCCAGACCGCGATCGAAATGAAAAACGTCGCGGAACCTTTCATTCTCGGCCGCGCCATTCGCCATCTCGAGCTGGGCCGCGTCGTGATCTTCGTCGCCGGCACCGGCAACCCTTATTTTTCCACGGACACCACGGCGGCGTTGCGCGCGAGTGAAATTCGCGCCGATGTGATCCTGAAAGCCACGAAGGTAGACGGCGTTTACGACCGCGACCCGGCGGTCGATCCGACGGCGAAACGTTTCGACAAACTGACGTTTTCCGACGCGCTCACCAAACGCCTCCAGGTCATGGATTCGACCGCTTTTAGTCTTTGCATGGACAATCGAATTCCCATCGTAGTGTTCGACATGAACACGCCGAGTAATTTTACCGACATCGTGCTGGGCAAAAAGATCGGCACGATGGTATCGGAGTAGAATATGACCGCTGAAGAAATTTTGTTCGAAGCCGAGATGTCGATGGAGAAAAGCGTGGATTACATGGTCCACGAATTTTCCTCGGTCCGGACCGGGAAGGCGTCGCCGGCGCTGGTCGAGAACGTCGACGTGGAGGCGTACGGGTCGGCCATGAAATTGAAGCAGCTCGCCCTCATCACCACGCCGGAGCCGCGTCTCCTCGTCGTCCAGCCCTTCGACGCGGCGACGGTGCGCGACATCGAGAAAGCGCTCAAGGATTCCAAGATCGGAATTCAGCCGCTGGTGGACGGGAAAATTATCCGGCTCCCGATTCCGGAGCTTTCGGAGGAACGGCGGAAGGATTTGGTGAAGTCGCTGCGCCAGATGGCGGAGGAAGCGCGGGTCCGCGTCCGGGCCAATCGCCGAACGGCCCTGGACGACGCCAAGAAATTAAAGGCGGCCGGGGACTTGACCGAGGATGGGCTGAACGACATCGAGATCGACGTTCAAAAGTTGACCGACAAATCCGTCAAACAGATCGACGAACACCTCGACCGCAAGGAAGCCGAGGTCATGAAGGTGTGACGGCGGCTTCGCCGCCGTCAATGACGAAGCTCGAATGACGAATGACGAATTAAGCCCGAATAGCTAAGTCGCGGTTTCGTCATTCGTCATTCGTCATTCGTCATTCGTCATTCGTCATTCGTCATTTAAAGCCGAACCAAATCCAGTAAAAACTGGCACCACAAATAGACCATCCCGCGCCAGGAATATTTCACCTCGCCATCCGGGGTAGGCTTTAACACCCCTTTCCGGATGTTGTGCGCGATCTGGTCGCGCAAATCGTTTTCGACCTCGAGCTGGATCCGGTCTTCGTCCATCGAATCGATCACGCTGGTCTCCACGTGGTTCTGGCGGAGGAATTCCTTGTGGCTCTGGTAGAGTTGCCAGAACGATTGGTCCGGCCGCTGGCGATTGATCCGAAATTGCGGCGTCAATTTCAGGCCGTAGGAGAGGGGATAATTCCACGTCGTCCAGATGATGCCGTCGTTCGCCCGGGACGAAATCCGCAGGTAATAAAACGAGAGATCGTTCTGCTCGTTCAGACAAATCGTGGCCTGGGCGCGATCTTCTTCCTTGTAAAAGAGGCGGAAGAATTGCCGGTAATCCTCCCAGTCCCACCCGGCGTCGTTCACGTGGGCGAATCCTTCGTTTTGGATCTCGGCGCTGATTTCTTCCAGCGTCGGGAAAACGTCGGGAGAAGGCGGGCTTTTTGGGCGGAGCGCTTTTTCTTTCGGCAAGCGCAGGGCGCGGATGCGGGTGAGAATTTCGAGCCAGGGCAGGAAGAACCAGGCCAGGGCCGCGGCCACGCCCAGCATCCAGTTCCCGGAAACAAAATAGACCGCGAGAAAAGTGGAGGCCAGGATCCCGATGGCGCCGGCTTTCTGCGCGAAAGCGGTCTGGTAGCTCCGCAGGGCGACGCTGAGCACAGCGACGCCGAGCGTAAGAAAAAGCCCAAACAACATTACGGCTCGATCCCGTGCTTGGTCAGAAATTTTTCCAGCTGGTCGGTATCGAAATTAGCGAGGACTTCGTCATCCGCGACGAGGGTCGGCACGTAGGTTTGCTGGGAAAGCTCGCGCATTTCTTCGTAGGCTTCGCGGTCCCGGCCGACATCGATCTCGGTGAACTGGTAGCCGCGCTCGGTCAAATATTCTTTCGCGTCGATGCACCAGGAGCACCACGCCCGGCTGTAGAGAGTAATGTCGCTCACGGCATCGGAATAAACCCGACGCGTTTCTCCGCGTCAACCGTACTTCGGCGGCTCAATACGCCTTCGCCCAAATCACGCGGCGTGCGCTTGGATGGCCGGTGAAGGGGCAGATGCCGGCTTCGGGCGGGTTGGCGGGGTCGTCGAGCGGGACGCAACGAATCGTGACTTTGAGGTCGTTCTTGATCTGTTCTTCGACCCCCCGCGACCCGTCCCAATGGGTCAGCGCGAAGCCGCCGTGGATCTCCGGTTTTGCAGCATCCTTCGGAGTGAAGAAGGCGTAGAACTCTTCCTTCGAATCGATCGTGCGCGTGTTCGCGTCGCGAAAATCGGTGGCCCGCTGGAGCAGGGTTTTCTGGATCGAATCGAGCATCTCGGCGACGCGTCCCACAAATTCCTCCGTTGCCAGGAACTCTTTCGCTTTCACGGGCTGATCGCGGCGGCTGACCGCAACTTTGCCGGATTCGAGATCTCGCGGTCCGAGTTCGACCCGCAGCGGCACGCCCTTCTTGATCCATTCCCAATTCTTAACGCCACCGCCCAGGTCGCGGCGATCGACTTCGACGATGACCGGCGCGCCGGCGTATTGCTCGGCGCGGAGCTGCGCCGCCAGTTTGTCGGCCGCTTCGAGAACCGCGGCCCGCGTCTCTTCCTTCGGCGTGATGGGCAGGATGACGACGTGCGTCGGCGCGATCCGCGGTGGAAGGACCAGTCCGTCGTCATCGGCATGGGTCATAATCAGCGTCCCGATCATGCGAGTGGTCATGCCCCAGCTCGTCGTCCAGCCAAACTCCTGTTTGCCGTCGCGCGTTTGGAATTGAATGCCGGACGCGCGCGAAAAATTTTGCCCGAGGAAGTGCGACGTGCCCGCCTGGATTGCTTTCCGGTCCTGGACCATCGCCTCGATGCAAAGTGTCTGGACGGCGCCGGGGAACCGCTCGCTCTCGGACTTCTCTCCGTGAAAGACCGGCAACGCGACGTGATCGCGCGCGAACGTCTCGTAAACCTCGAGCATCCGCCTGGTTTCCTCGCGCGCTTCGGCTTCGGTCTCGTGAACGGTGTGGCCTTCCTGCCAGAGGAACTCCGTCGTGCGCAGAAAAATTCGCGGGCGCATTTCCCAGCGAACGACGTTGGCCCACTGGTTGAGGAGAATGGGCAGGTCGCGATAGCTCTGGACCCACTTCGCGTAGGTCGCGCCGATGATCGTTTCCGAGGTCGGCCTAACGACCAGAGGCTCGGTCAGCGGGCTGGCCGGCACCATTTTGCCGTCGGCATTCACCTCGAGCCGCGTATGCGTGACGACCGCGCATTCCTTGGCGAAGCCTTCCACGTGGGCCGCCTCTTTTTCGAAGTAGCTCAGCGGAATAAAGAGCGGGAAGTAAGCGTTGCGATGCCCGGTCGCCTTGAACATCGCGTCGAGCTGCGCCTGCATGTTTTCCCAGATGCCGTAGCCCCACGGGCGAATCACCATGCAGCCGCGCACTTCCGACGCTTCGGCCAGTTCCGCGGAGCGAATGACCTGCTGGTACCATTCCGGAAAATCTTCGTCGCGCCGCGGACTGATGGCGGTTTTGGCGGCGGCGGGAGCAGTTTGTTGAGCCATGAGAAAGCGGCAAAATTACGCTTGGCGAAATGAAATGACCAGCGACCTTTTCGAAGCGGGCTCGCAACTTTAAAGCTATCCCGGGTTACAATACGAACAGATGAAACTGAACCGGCCTTTCCTCCTCGTCCCCGCGCTAGTTTGCGTCTCGCAGCTGGCGCCCGGTCTGTTTGCGCAGCCGCCGGATCACCCCGACCGCCCCGTTCGCCAATTCCAAACGGAGCGTCGCGCGCGAATGCTCGCGAACCTGACGGAGGATGAACGGGCCCGGCTCCGCGCCGCGCATCAGAAGGCGATGACCGATCCGGCGGTTCAGGCCGCGCGCGAAAAACTGCGGCAGGCGCGCCGGGAGTTTCGCGAGATCATGCGCCCGGCGTTGTTAAAAGCCGACCCGTCGATCCAGCCGATTCTGGATAAGCTGAAGGCCGAACGGCCGGAGCGTTCCGAGCACCAATAGAGAGCGCAGGCGGTCAGGCCTGGCTAGAAGTTCCGCGCGACCAGCGTGTCGGTCACCGGCTCGCCGCGTTCGGCATAGCCGCCCGCGAAATCCATGTTGCACATGGTGCCGAACCGCGCGTGCGAACCGAAAGCGGCGCCGGCAAAGTTGAAATTAGGATTGAAAATGTTCTTCCGATGTTTCCGCTCGGGCAATCCATCGTCGATGATCAGCGCCAGGACAACGTCGCGCGCGGACGACTTGCCGTAGGAAACGTTCTCGCCCCAGCTTCCGCTGAAGTTTCCGTAACGCGCGATCCGCTGTCCGGCATGGCTGCGATCGCGGCCTTCATGACCGAACCCGCCACCAGCCTGATCGGCGCAATGATCGGCCGCGGCGCGGCTCATTCCGCGGGAGAGAGTGAGCGGCGGGAGCGGCTGGGTGGTTTGGAGAAAGCGAATGGCTTCGTCGACCGCTCGCGTTCCTTCTTTGGTGTGAACCCGAGTGCGACCGGGTAGGACCAACAGGTTGCCCTCCATGCGGGCCCGCAGTTCCTGAACGAATGTGGCGTAGAGCGCAGGATTTTGCCGGGCGAGATTGAGTTCGCGGATCACGGCGCGGCCGGAAGCCGAGTCGTCATTTTTGTCGGCCGCGAAAGCCGGAACAGCGGAACAAACCAGGAGCGAAAAGAGGAAAGGAAGCGAGAGGCGCATTTATGGCAATTATAAGCAGGGGGGGTGCCACGATGGCGGCCGCGCCTCCGCCGTTCCGGACGCAAATTGCCCTCGAACATCCTGTTGACACCCTGCGCCTCCGCTCATACTTTCCGTGCCCTCCCGCTCCCGATGAAGACGTTTTCTGCAAAAGCCAACGAAGTGCCGCGCAAGTGGTGGATCATTGACGCCAAGGACCAGGTCCTCGGCGCCGTGGCCGTGAAGGCTGCCAACCTGTTGCGCGGAAAAGAAAAGGCGATCTACACGCCGCACGTCGACACCGGCGATTTCGTTGTCGTGATCAACGCCGAAAAAGTGCGGCTCACCGGCAAAAAGGAAGACCAGAAAACGTTCATGAGTTTTTCGGGTTTCGTGGGCGGCCACAAGACCGAGAACGCCAAAGCGCGGCGGGCGCGCCATCCGGAGTTGCTCGTCGAGCGCGCGATTCGCGGCATGATCCCGCACAACAAACTCGGACGCGCGGTTTACCGGAAGCTGAAGGTTTACCGCGGCGACCTCCATCCGCACTCGGCCCAACAGCCGGCCGCGGTTTCATTCTAGGATTTTCGTATGGCAGAGACTCAGGAATTCATCGCCACGGGCCGCCGCAAGACTTCGGTCGCACGGATCCGGATGACGCCGGGCAACGGCAAGATCGACATCAACGGCAAAAGCTTTGAGGATTATTTTCCGACGATCCCGCTCCAGAACACGGTGCTGCAGCCGTTGCACGTGGTGAAGCTGGCGAACTCGTACGATCTCTCCATCAACACGACAGGCGGCGGCGCTACCGGACAGGCCGGTGCGGCGCGGCTCGCGATCGCCCGGGCGCTCTTGCTCGTCGACGCGAATCTTCGGGGAACTTTGAAAGCGGAAGGTCTTCTTCGCCGCGACCCGCGGATGAAGGAGCGCAAGAAGTCCGGGCAGCCGGGCGCGCGCAAACGCTTCCAGTTCTCGAAGCGGTAATTTCTTTTACGGCTTCTTCGGCGCCGGCGGAGCAGCGGGCGCGACGGATTGCGCAGCCGGCGGAGCTGAGGGCGCCGCAGGTGGAGCGGGGGCAACCGTGGCCGATGTCGGAGCTGCGGGCGGCGTTTCCGGTTTAAGCAGGCGAAGCTGATACGCCGCATCACCCGCGAGACGGCTTTCGCGGTATTGCGTCATGAGCGTTTCGCAAACCTTTCGCGCTTCGTCGATCTGCTTCTTTTCCTTCAGCAGATGAATTTGAGAATATAACGCGACCGATGCAATGAACCCCTTCGGATCGCCCGCCACGAGACGCTGATAGGCGGCCAGGGCTTCGTCCTTTTTGCCGAGCGCCTCGAGATTGCCGGCCATCGCGAGCCGGGCCGTGCTGACCAGCTCGTGTTTCGGGAACTTGTCGACGAACGTCTGCAGCGTCTTGTTCGCCTCGTCGAATTTCTTTTCGTTCCGCTGCGCGTCCGCCAGCAGCAGGTAGGCGGAGCCGCCGGCAGAAGTGTTTGGGTAATCCGTGATGACTTTCTGGAAATCAGCCGGCGTCTTGGCGCCGGCCAGCTGGGTGGCGGCGGCGTTTGCCTGCCGGTCGTTATAGAATCGGTATCCGCCGTAGGCCGCCACGGCCAGAAGGGCGAAGACCAGCACGGCCATGACTTCCTTTTTGTAGCGGTCCCAGAAAACTTCGCGGTCAGGCGCGATTTCGGACGAGGTCAATGTGGACATGGGTTGCAGAGGTAAAACGTCGCCCGCCGAGGGCGGCGCGCGAGTTGGTCTTATGCCACGCGATAGTTTGCCGCGCAAGCGCCAGGCCGTAAGTCCACCCGGCCCGCCAACGGCGATTTTCGTTTGATGAGCGAACCCGATGACAAACCCGCGATGCAAAATCCGGAGAAGGACCCGGAAGATTGGACGACCGGCGACGAGCCCATGACCGGCCCGCAGCGTTCCTACCTCCAAACCTTGTGCCGGGAGGCGAAGGAAGAATTCGACGAGAGCCTGACCAAGGCCGAGGCCTCAAAACGAATCGACGAGCTCCAGGCCAAAACCGGCCGCGGGAAAAATTAAGCGCGGCGTTTCTTCCCGCGCGGCAGGCGCAGCTTCGTCGAAGGCTTCGTATCCGCCTTGAGGAACTTCCGCATGAGCGCGAGGGCCTGCCGATTTTCCTCCGCCGTGTTCGAGGCCGTGCAGTCCGACGGGATGAGCAGATCGTAGTCGCGCATGTAGGCATCGTTCGCCGTGAATAGGACGCAGAAATTTCCGGCAACGCCGGTCAGGATCAGCTTCTTCGCGCCGAGGTAACGGAGGAGCGTGTCCAGCGTCGTCGAAAAGAAGCCCGAGTGCTTCGGCTTCAGCACAAAGTAATCCTCCTCGTCCGGCTGGAGCAGCGAGACGATTTCGTGGCCGCGGGAATTTTCGCGCAGGCAATGTTCCACCTGCCGGCGGAAGTCCGACTGCCAGCGGCCGAAGTTGTCGTTCACGTAAATCACCGGCACGCCCGCTTTCTTCGCCCGTTGCTTTAATCGCAAAAGCTTCCGCGCCATCGGCCGGGCGTAGCGCAGCAGCTGGTTCGCCTCCGGAAAATCGAGGTCGTTAATGACGTCGATCAGGAGCAGCGCCGTCTCCGATTTGTCCGGCGCGCTGCCATGCAGATCGCTGTTCTTCACGGGCATCGGTCACGAAATACGCGGAGGCTCGCCGCGACAAGCTGCGGCCGGATCAGCGCTTCTTTTTTCCGCCGGATTTCTGGCCGCCCTTTTTTCCGCCTTTGCGCGAGGGCGCCTTGCTGCTCTTCTTTCCGCGCCCCGAGCCGGATTTCTTGCCGCCCTTGTCGGATTTGTTAACGGTCGCCCAGGCGCGCTTCTCCGCTTCCTTCTTCGAAACGCCGCGCTTCTCGTAGCCTTCCTCGATGTGCTCGGCTTTCCGTTTTTGTTTCGAGGTGTATTTCGATTTGTCCCCTTGAGCCATGGTTTAGGTCCTTTCGTTTCGGTTTTCCTAAAACTACGCATTGCGCTGGCCGGCCGGATGTTCGCACCTGCGATACGCCCATCCCGCCGCCGCTCCGCGAAACATTAATGAATGGACGCGTTCTGGAACTTCATCGGCCCGTTGCTCGGTCTCGGAGCGGAGCCGAGGTACCTGACCTTCGCCCAAATCTCGTTGCGCGGCGTGATCGTGATGGTCTTCACGCTCGTCATCATGCGGCTGGGCGATAAGCGCTCGCTCTCAAAAAAGAGCGCGTTCGACGCCGCTCTGCTCATCATTCTCGCGTCCGTCCTGGCCCGCGCCATCAACGGCAGCGCGGCGTTTTTCCCCACCCTTGGCGGCAGCGCCGTCGTCGTCGGGCTTCACCGGCTCATGGCCTATTTGTCCTACAAATCCGACGGTTTTCGGCGCCTGATCAAGGGAACGCCAAGCGAGCTGGTCCGCGAGGGCGCATTCGTTCACGAAAACATGGCGCGCGATCACGTTGCCGAAGAAGATGTGCGCGAAGACCTGCGCCTGGACGGCGAAGAAGAGCTGGCCAAGGTGAAGGTGGCCCGCCTCGAGTGCAGCGGCGACATCAGTTTCATCAAGAAGAGTTAGTCACCGCCCCGCGCGGACTGATCGACGCTTGCCCGCCGTAGCGTAGCGAAGGAGGGTTTCCCCGAATGCCGCACGACAAACTTTTCATCCCGGGCCCGGTCGAGGTCTCGGCCAAAACCTGGGCCGCTTTCTCCAAGCCGATGATCGGGCATCGCAGCGAAGCGTTCCGCGTCCTTTACCGCGCGATTCATCCGCGTCTCCAAACTTTGTTCGGCACGGCGCAGCCCGTCTTTCTTTCCACCTCGTCCGCGTGGGGCGTGATGGAGGCCGCGATCCGCAATCTCGTGTCCGGCCGCGTCCTCAACTGCATGTGCGGCGCCTTCTCCGACAAATGGCTCGACGTCAGCCGCCGTTGCGGGAAACAGGCCGACGCGCTGCAGGTCGATTGGGGCCGGCACATCGATCCGGCCGCGCTCGACGAAAAACTGGCGACCGGCGAGTTCGATACCGTCACGTTGATCCACAACGAAACGTCGACCGGCGTCATGAACCCGCTCGAGGAGATCTGCGCCGTCGTCCGAAAATATCCGGAGGTCGCGCTGATCGTCGACACCGTCTCCTCGTTCTCCGCCGTCCCGATTCCGATGGACAATCTCGGGATCGACGTTCTCCTGACCGGGAGCCAGAAAGCGCTCGCCCTGCCGCCGGGCTTCTCACTTTTCTCCGCTTCCGAAAAAGCATTCGCTCGCGCGGAACGGCAAAAAGATCGCGGCTACTACTTCGACTTCCTCGAGTTCAAAAAAAACCAGGCCGACGACATGACGCCGACGACGCCGAGCATTGCCCACATCCACGCCCTCGAATCGAAGCTCGACGACATTTTCGCCGAAGGCCTGACGAACCGTTACGCGCGCCACGCCCGCACCAACGCGCTCGTGCACGATTGGGTCCGCAGCCGCGGCTTCGGTTTCTTCGCTGAGGAGGGCTACGGCTCCAAGACCCTCACCTGCGTAAAGAACACTCGCGGCATCGACGTTGCCAAACTGGCTCGCGACCTCCGCGAAAAACATCACCTCGTCATCGACCCCGGCTACGGCAAAATCAAAGGCCACACCTTCCGCCTGTCGAACATGGGCGACGAGACCGAAGAGACTGTTTCGCATTTGCTAGCCTGTCTCGACGATGTTCTCGGGTAGATCGGCTATCGGCTAAAAAGCGGAAGGGCGCCTTCGTTTCCGAAAGCGCCCTTCATTTCGATGGCGATAAGCCGAATTCTGTCCGGCTGATTGCTCAACCTGATGATCATTTATCTCGCTGCGATTTCTCGCAACGCCCGCGGACCATTTCGGCGGTCATAGACCGCCGCTACAGAACGCATGATGCGACGATACCCGAGGATCGGCGGACCGGCTGTCCTCCCTCTGTTTTGTCTTGCACCGCATGGGGTTTTTCGTGCCTCGCGGATTGCTCCGCGAGCGGTGAGCTCTTACCTCGCCTTTTCAACCTTGCCTGACCTTCGTTGCCAAAGAACCGGCGGTGTCTTTTCTGTGACACTTTCCGTCAACGCTCGCTTGGGCGAACGCTGCCCGCGTGTTTTACGCGGCATGCTGCCGTATGGTGTTCGGACTTTCCTCTGGCGAATCCTTGCGGAATCACCAGCGATCATCTGCCATCGGGCGGATATTAACACATCGTTTCGCCAACCGAAAGCTTAGCCACCCGAGCCGAACAGATCCTCCGTCTCGCTTTGCGGTCTTGGCGCGACCTCGGGTTCGTTCGCCTGCGCGCTGAGCCACGCGCCGATGACCGCCACGACATAATCCGTTTCGGGTCCCGTCATCTCGCGACCCTTCGCAATGCCATGCCATTTCTCCAGGCACCCACGGCAGCACGTCGCGGTGGCATGCTGGGCCACGAAAACCGGATGGCCGCGCCACGGCGTTTGTTTCCCGTCGTTCGCCGGCTGGGCAGGCGCGAGCCGCTTCGCCAAAAAATCAGCGGCATGCTCCAGCACGGCGCTCATCCCTTTGCGTTCCAAATACTGCCGTTCCGTCGCATCCAAATGAAAGCGCCGCCGGAACTTTGATTTCCGAAGCCGGCTCGGATTTCCGTTATGTCCGCCATGCGCCTAAACCTTTTGACCATCTCCTCGCTGTTTCTATAGTGAATTCCCCCGATCAACCTGAACCGGAGACGTTTTTATGGCACTCGCAGTTGGCACCAAGGCCCCCGATTTTTCACTTCCGACCAAAGCGGCCGAAGGGCCGAAGCAGGTGAAGCTGAGCGATAACTTCGGGAAACAGAACACACTCCTGTTGTTTTTCCCGATGGCTTTCACCGGCGTTTGCACGACCGAGATGTGCAGCCAGAGCTCGGAGCTGACCGGTTATGCCGACATGAATGCCGCGGTCTACGGCATCAGCGGCGATAACCCGTTCGCGCAGGAGGCGTGGGCGAAAAAGGAAAACATTTCCGTGACCCTGCTGAGCGATTACGAACACAAAATCGCGAAGGAATACGGCGTCGCCTACGACTCGTTTTTACCGCAGATCAATCTCGGCATGGGCGGCGTTCCCAAGCGCTCGGCCTTTGTCGTCGATCGCAACGGCGTCATCCAATACGCGGAGAGCAACGACGATGCGAAGCAGCTCCCGGATTTTGAAAAGATCAAAGCGAAGCTGGCGGAGTTGAAGTGAGCGACGAATTCGAGACGCTGCGGAAATTCGACGCCGGGAACGGCCGCGAAGGTTCGCTGTTCTCATTGCCGGCCCTCGAAGAACAGGGCATCGGGCCCATCTCCCGGTTGCCGGTCAGCATTCGGATCGTGCTCGAATCGGTCCTGCGAAATTGCGACGGGAAAAAAGTCCGGCGCAAGGATGTCGAGACGCTGGCGAACTGGAAGGCGAAGTCGCCGGCCAACGAGGAAATCCCTTTCGTAGTCGCGCGGATCGTTCTCCAGGATTTCACGGGCGTCCCGCTGGTCGTCGACCTCGCGGCGATGCGGAGCGCGGTCAAGGAACTTGGCGGCGATCCGAAAATCATCGAGCCGCTCGTGCCGGTTGATTTGGTGGTGGACCATTCGGTCCAGGTGGATTTCGCCGGCTCGGCGGAAGCGTTGCGCTTGAACATGGAGATGGAATTCAAACGCAATCGCGAACGTTACCAATTCCTCAAATGGGGCCAGCAAGCCTTCAAAACTTTCGGACTCGTCCCGCCCGGCATCGGTATCGTGCATCAGGTAAACCTGGAATTCTTGGCGAAAGGCGTCTTGAGCCAGTCAGGGATCTTTTACCCGGACACATTGGTGGGAACGGATTCGCATACGACGATGATCAACGGACTCGGCGTCGTCGGCTGGGGTGTGGGCGGGATCGAGGCGGAAGCGGGTATGCTCGGGCAGCCCGTTTATTTTCTCACGCCGGAAGTGGTGGGCGTCCACATGACCGGACAATTGCGCGAAGGCGTAACGGCTACGGACCTCGCGCTCCACATCACCCAGATGCTGCGCGCGCAGAAAGTCGTGGGCAAGTTCGTCGAATTCTACGGCGCGGGCGCGGCCTCGCTGCCCCTGCCCGATCGCGCGACGGTCGGCAACATGGCGCCCGAGTACGGCGCGACCATGGGATATTTTCCAGTCGACATCGAGTCGGTTAATTATTTGCGTGCGACCGGGCGCACCGAAGAGCAATGCACGGCGTTCGAGAATTATTTCCGAGCGCAAAAGATGTTCGGGATGCCGAAGAAGGGCGAAATCGATTACAGCGTCGATCTCGATCTTGATCTCGCCGACGTGCAACCGAGCGTGGCGGGCCCAAAGCGACCGCAGGACCGGGTAAATCTTCCGGAGCTCGGCAGCGTCTTTCGTTCGCTGCTCGAGAAACCGGTCAAGGATGGGGGTTACGGCAAACAGACCGGCGAACTCGGCAAGCTGCACTTCGTCAACCTGAACGGCACGCCTCCGGACCAGGGCGAAATGGTTTCGACCGACAAACAGGATCAGGGCATCGAGCCCGGTGACGAGCGGAACAAAGTCGAGATGGTGGCGAACCGCCCCACGCCCGATTCCGTCAAAGAAATCGAAGCGAAACCGGGCGACACGTTTGCGCATGGCCAGAGTCGCGTTGGGCATGGGAGCGTCCTGATCGCGGCCATCACCAGTTGCACAAACACGAGCAATCCCAGCGTGATGCTCGCAGCCGGCTTGCTCGCCAAGAAGGCG
The DNA here is from genome assembly GCA_035941675.1 of Chthoniobacterales bacterium. Taxonomy (GTDB): domain Bacteria; phylum Verrucomicrobiota; class Verrucomicrobiia; order Chthoniobacterales; family UBA10450; genus AV80. The sequence continues at coordinate 443 of DASZDT010000017.1, read as the reverse complement.
GTCGAGCGCGGCCTGACGATCGATCCCGCGGTGAAGACTTCACTGGCGCCGGGGTCGCGGGTTGTCTCCGATTACCTCAACAAAACAGGATTGCAGCAATATCTCGATCGACTGGGGTTCAACGTGGTCGGTTACGGTTGCACGACCTGCATCGGCAATTCCGGGCCGCTCCATCCGAAGATCGAGAAGGCGATCAGCGAATTCGATCTCGTCGCGGCCTCCGTGCTTTCGGGCAACCGCAATTTCGAAGCGCGCGTCCATCAGAACATCAAAGCTAATTTCCTCATGTCGCCGCCGCTGGTCGTCGCTTTTGCGCTCGCCGGCCGGGTCGATATCGACCTTTCGAAGGAGCCGATGGGCAAGGGTTCAGATGGCGGCGAGATTTTCCTGCGCGATCTCTGGCCCACGCTCCAGGAAATCCGCGACACGATGCAGTCCGCGCT
>DASZDT010000016.1:0-186393 GCA_035941675.1 Chthoniobacterales bacterium | reverse complement strand
GATTCAGCAGAGCGGCTTGGCGCCGGCTGACGAGCATGAAGCCGCCATCATACGCACCGTGCGGGCGGGGAATTTCACCGCGGTCATTCGGGCCGCCGACAACAGCACCGGGATTGGACTGATTGAAGTTTACGATCTCGGGACGGTGGCGTTCGCCGAAAAAGAGGAACGGATCGAACGCGAACCCGACGCGCCTGCGGCTACGATCGAGCTGGGTAATCTTTCCGTCCGCGCCGACGTCCAGACCGACGACAACGTCTTGATCGACGGGATTATTTTACGCGGCGGCGCCGCGAAACGCGTCCTGTTCCGCGCCCTGGGCCCGTCCGTGAAATCGAACGGGGTTCCGGTGCCGGGGACGTTGCAAGATCCCATCCTGGAATTGCGGGACGCGAACGGCGCGCAATTGGAATCAAACGACGACTGGCAGAAGGCCACCAACGCGTCCGACATCCAGGCGACGGGCCTGGCGCCAACCGACCCAAAGGAATCCGCGATCCTGATGAGCCTCACGTCCGGGAACTACACGACAATTCTTCGCGGCGTGAGCCGGACCACGGGGATTGCGTTGTCCGAAGCTTACAAGCTGGATAACTAGGACGCCGGTGCAGCGTGTTTGCGGGGCGCGGAGTGGGATCCGCTGGGACAGCGGACTCTACAGCCGTGCTCTGTGGCGTCGGCGCGTCTTGAAATGCACGGCGTTGCGGTTAACATGACGCCCGCGTTTTGGGGGGTATAGCTCAGTTGGTAGAGCGTCTCGTTCGCAAAGATTTTTGTCGCTCTTGTGACCCGTCCCGACCGTGATGGACACTGATGGAACGGGGTGGACGCTAAAAAAGCCGCACTCCATCCGACCCTCACAATCGTGTGGACATTTCTGGACAGGAGTGAACCGAATTTCCAGCGCCAGGGGGGCAAACGGGGGGCCCCTTACCGGAGCCGACCGCCATCGACGACTGGAACCTGCCCAGCAATCTTTACAGCCTTCCCGAATACTCTTTTGGACGAGACGGCTTGCTGGTTTTTGTCTTTGTTGCAACAACACTTTTTCTCCGCATACGCCGCACGCGATTTTGTTTCGGTTTTCGGCTTCTGGCGGTGAGAATTTTTGCTCGCGCCGTCCTTCTTGTTCGCAGTCGCAGGAGGGGGCGACGCGGTCGGTTGGATTGTCGGTGTGGGCGTGGCGAAATCCAGCAGGGGTGGTCCCAACGGCCCAATCGAAATGGTTGGCCTGGGTAGCGCCGCGATCATCTCGGCATGTCGTTCTTCGGTCCGAAGTTCATGTTGCGCCGCGCTAGCTTCGCTGTGCCAGTGATACACCGCGACGTCCCATACTCCGAAGAGAGTCGCGAGAAGCGTTACGAACCCTACAATGAGACCGCTCACTTCGACCCAGCGCGGGTACCGCCGCAGAAAACCTGCCTGCTCCCGCCTCGCTTTGGGAGGGGACATGCGCTTCGGTCGTCCAGCGCGCCTGCGGGGCTTTTGCCCCTTCTTTTTCAGGGCCGCTTCCATCTCTGCGCAGTTTACGTGTCACACCTCAAGTCTGTCAACTGCTAATTATCGAGTTTGAAATGGATCGATATTTGCTACTTTACGTGTCATGACGCCTCTAAAACGGTTGCTCACATCTGATCTTCTGCCCGACGGGCAACCACTTTTTGCTACCGCAACTGAATTGGCTCACTCCATCGCCGCAGGATCGTCGCGGCAATACAAGAATCCGAAAACCGCGTTGTCTTTACTGAGTTTCGTGTTGCGGGGCGAGCGTGCGTGTTCAGCTCAGCTGCGTTCTGCGCTGCTGGCTGCATCCCGTCGTCGACTTTCGAAGCAGCCAAAGCCGGTTCAGGATGAATGGATTCACAGAGTTGGCCGAGCAGTAGACGCGTTTAACGCTTCGCTCGCGGATAGCGATAAACGGCAGTCTCCTCCTGACGAAGTACAGTTCGACAGTCTTCTTGCCATCGCACGAAAAGCCGAGCATCACTTCATCATTACGCCGGCCACGGCCGAACAGGAGGCTGACAGTCAACGAGCCGACGAGTTGAACAAACTCCTAATAGAGCGCCTTCATGTCACCGAGAGGGGCGACTATGTACCTGACACAAAATACGAGTTCTTGCTTCCGAATGAACATACCGCCACCCAGTTCTGGCAGCGCCTAGCTGAAAAAGCAGCAAAGCAAGCCGATGATCTGCGCTCCGTGGTCAATCAGAACTTAGAGAGGCTAGACAAAGAGAACTTTTTGGCGGTCTACGTTGTGCCAAGTTTTGCCTGCGGATGCCCTATAGTCGTTTTCGAGCCGGGCAAACGGTCCTCGACCGCATTTTCGTTCGGCTACCACAGCAATAACGTCATCGATACAATTCAATGGGACGATCGCTCAATTGTCCAATGGGAGAAGATCGTGTACGAACTTTTCGAGCGGGTGGGAAGTAAGAGCGTCGCACACCGCAAAGAACTCGAGCAGCTGGAACACCCTTCCAAAGTCCAACAGTTTTTTGGCTACCGACACCGATTTAAAGCAGTCGCGAATGACAGAAATGGAGAATCGAAATGAAACCCGAAGATCAACGCGCGTTACCGGGATGGAGGCATTTCCACGTAGTGGCGATGCTGTTCGTGACAACTTTAATAATCTCAAACACGATAGCGGTGAAGGTCATTTCGTTATGGGGCTTCACATTGCCAGCGGGCATCATAACCTTTCCGCTCGCTTATCTTGCCGGGGACGTCTTGACGGAGGTCTATGGATTTCGCCGGACTCGCCCATTGATTTGGAGCGGATTCTTTTGCCTTGGCTTAGTGAGTTTGTTCTATTGGCTCTCAACTCTTCTGCAACCAGCTGCATTTTGGATTTCGGATAACGCGGCATTCACGAAATTTTTCGGGTTCGTTCCGCGGATTGTTCTGGCCAGTTTGATTGCGTATTTGATCGGCGAATTCCTGAACTCCGTCGTGATGTCCCGTCTGAAGGTTGCGACGAACGGTCGCCATCTCTGGCTGCGTGCGATCGGGTCAACCGTTATCGGAGAAGGAGCTGACTCCCTGATTTTCAATTTCACCGCGTTTGGAGGGGTTTTCCCAACCGGTACCGTTGCTTATATTGCATTGTCGGGGTTCGTCTTGAAAACGGCATATGAGGTAGTCGCATTACCGCTGACTTACTTCGTAGTCGCATGGCTAAAGCGCGCTGAGGGAATCGACACGTACGATCGAGGAATCAAATACTCCCCAATTTAATCAGGCTGATGTCCACCACACCGAGGGGACAGTGGCCAATGCCTGAATATCTGCAGGCTTGGAAGCTGTTTCGATCCAACTCAGATGAGAACCAAGCAACCGCGAAATTCCTTTTGACTCAGCCCGCTTGGCCAACGCACCCGATCCGCGAGATATGTGATTTGGGTTGCGGCGATGGCAGGCTCTTGGCGGAGGTTTTAAGAAGATGCGGCTACGTTCAGCGAGTTCGATTGGTAGATCCGGACCCAGAGTTGCTGGAAGAAGCAGAAACGCTGATCGAACAGCAGTTTCCAACCACGAACATTTTGGCGCTGCTAAACTCCGTTGGAGACGGTTGGCCGCGCTGCGCTGGCGAATCCGACGTCATTCTCGCCGTTCACCTAGTTTATCTCCTGGATGACGAGGAACTCGGTCATCTCTTGGCGGCCCGTCCGGCAGACCGACCGCTGTACGTGGTGCTTGACGCTCCGACCTCAGTTTTTACACAGCTCTGGCGCTGGACGGCCGACAAATATTTTCGACGCGCAAAGCGTGCTCACGAACTTCTGCAAGCGGAGCTGGGTCTTGATGAGATTCCTACGAAATCTCGATTTCGATCCCGCATTCCAAAAGATTTGTTGTCGAGTCACGAACTCTCAGATTGGCTGTTAAGCATTCTTTGCTACCGGAACATGCTCTCGGATGTCCCGGACGATTTGCGGCGGAAGGTCTCCGAAATCATCGACCGGCATACCGACTCCTCGGGGCATTACGTGGAGTGCGAATCCGTCTGCTACGAACTGCCTGGCAGAAAAGCGGCTGTGGCGGGGTAGGTCCGGCCGGGCGCCACGTCTTCACCGCACGCCAGGTGGAGGCATTCCTCAAACGAATCACGCGTTAATCCCGACAGACCCAACACGAGCCCCATCCTGATCAGTCTCGACACGCGGGAGCGCTAATTCTGACGCGGAGCAGACCGCTTCAGACTGACCATGTCCGGAAAAGTCCGGACCAGGGCGTCTCGTTCGCAAAGATTTTTTGCGCTTTTGTGACCTGTCCCGACAGTGTGGACGCTGCTTAACAGGTGTGGACGCTAAAAGAAGCCGATGTGCATCAGACCTGCACAAACGCGCGGACATCTGTGGACGGCAGTAGACCGAATTTCCAGCCTGAGGGTGGCAAAGCGGGTGGACTCCGTTAACCAAATGCTTGATTCGGCGCGGGCTCTCGATGGAGACTGTCAGCTTCAGATAAATGCGGGATGATTTTAATCCTATGCAAGGCGGGAAGTTTGAACTTCGCCGGATCGCAGGCGTATCCGAGCGAGACATCGATCTTCTTCTCCTTGAAGAATTCGTCGCTACGCCGAGTTTCGCACGTTGGTTCCTTCACTCGACCGGGGTATCGGACGACGTAGCTAAGGTAATCGATGCGCGTCGCTCGGTAACGCAGTCTGACGGAGAGTCAGACCTCGAAATCACTCTCCGACTCGAAACCGGGCGAGACCTACGCATCCTCATCGAGAATAAGGTCAATGCCAACCTCCAATCGCAACAAGCCGAGCGATATAAATCGCGGGGCGAAACATACCTAGCGCGGAATCTGTGCAGCGGTTTCCGAACGGTGCTTGTTGCACCGCGGCTGTATTTTGGCACTTCGCTGTCGTCGAGAGGCTTCCATGCCGCGTTAGCCTATGAGGAAATAAGAAATTGGTTTGAGGCGTCCGATCTCGGTGTGCGCGCAGCGTATAAGGTCGCACTGCTCACAGCCGCAATCGAAAAAGGAGTGAGAACCGTGCTTTCGGACGAGGATGACGCGGTAACGCAGTTCTGGCTGCAATATTGGGCGCACGTTTCCCAGCACCATCCTGAATGGCTTATGCCAAAGCCCGCGGCCAAACCAGCCGGGTCAACTTTCATTCAACTCCACCCATCCGATCTGCCACCCGGGATCAATCTGCTCCACAAATTAAGCACCGGCCACGCTGATCTGCAGTTCAGCAATTACGCTTCACGGCTCGATGAGCTGCACCATCGTTTTCGCAGTGTGCTTGACAGCGACATGTTGATTGATCGTGCTTCTAAATCAGGCGTTATCCGTATAAAGGTGCCGCCTGTTAACGTGGCTCGCCAATTCGAAGAACAGCTTCCCGATGTCGCTGTCGGAATCGCGGCGCTGGAACGGTTGCACAAGTGGTTCCGACAGCATTGGGGTAACGCGCACGCTTGATCCGGGTGATGCCTGGAATCAACAATTTTGCCAGTGGCATGCGGCGCATCGAGTCGAACCCGCTCGTGAACAATGCGGTGGTTCGTGGTAGGACTCTAGGTAACTGTGGCAAAACGCACAATAAAAACGCGCGACGACTTTGATGCGGCGACCAAGATTGCACTCGCGGAACGCGTCGGCCACAGATGTTCGCGGCCGGATTGCGGTCAGGTTACCGTCGGCCCGAGCGACGAATCTCCAAACGCCCGAAGCAGGATCGGGGTCGCCGCTCATATTGCTGCGGCCGCGCCAGGAACGGGTGCCCGCCGGTACGACTCCACGATGTCGTCGAACGAACGGCGGTCAATCTCAAACGGTATCTGGTTATGCCAAAAGTGCGCGAAATTGATCGACACCGATGAAATCCGATTTCCAGCGGTGCTCTTGCATGAGTGGCGACGGCAAGCTGAATTACGGGCGCGTGAACAACTCGAACGTGGCGGCGAGAGTCTCCCGCGCACTCGTCCTGAGTTCTGTGCGTGGGTCCGGTTAATTTCCGATCCACCACAGTTTCAGTTGGTGGTCAACGTATGGCTGCACAATGTCGGTGACAAGAGCGCGGGCGGCGTGCGGGTCCGGCTGGAACACTGCGACACCCACACGAGGGCGGGAGGCTTTGATGAAGGATGGTGGAAAATGACCGCGCCCAGCCTTAACCCTTGGAACCTTGAATGCACTAAGGACATACACCCTGACGAAAGAGTGCCGGTCGTGACCATACCCTTTCGCGAGATGCCGATCGGCGAGATTTGGGTCACCTTACGATTAACAGGGGGAAACATGAAGCCATGGGAAAGTTCATGTCGGATGTCGCCTGCCGGCTTGGACCTTTCACAAGTCCAGCGTGTTTCTTTGACTTCGGGATAATGCAGAACCTTACGATGAAGAAATTCCGCTCAATGAAGGAACCACAGCAACTTGATGAGGCGCTCAAGCAACTTCAGAAGAGTCTGGCTGACCTCGGCCGAGACTGCGGAAATCAAACTTCGATCTCAGCTGAGATGCGCCGACACGTGAATTCTGCACTGGCCGAGCCGCTAATTAGGGCATTGTCAGCGGCGAAACTGCGAGGCCAACTGTCGCCAAGTCAGGCCCAATCGTTCGCCGACTTGGAACTGCACCATGCTGAAATCTTTTACAAGGTTCTAACCGCTGAGGAGTAATCGCCGGCAGCGTTGTCTGCCACGTTCGCTAACAGAGACATGGGCCTTAACGAACATCCGGCGCACGTGCCAATCGTCCTGAAGAATGCTACGTGCCCATACTGCGGGGTTGCGCTCCATCGCCAGAACCGGGCGAAAGAGCACGTCATCGGAAGGCGATTTGTGCCCAAGGGGAAGCTCGCGGGAGAATGGAATCTGATTCTCTACGCTTGTAAGAAGTGCAATGGCGAAAAAGCCGATCTGGAAGATGATATTTCTGCCATCACCATGCAGCCAGACGCCTGGGGTGAGCACGCCGTCGATGATCCGGTTCTCATTGCCGAAGCAGGTCGCAAAGGTGCAAGCAGCAAAAGCCGACGAACACGAAAGCCAGTAAAGGAAAGCACTGAACAGCTAAGCGTGGACATGCCGTTTGGTCCGAGTGTGAAAATGACATTTGGCCTCCATTCAGCACCCCAAATTGACCCGCATCGCGCGTTTCGACTCGCTCAGCTCCAAACTCAAGGTTTCTTCTACTGGCTTACCTTTAATAAGGCATCCGGAAAAGGAGGATACTGGCCGGGAAGCTTCTTCCCTGTCAGTACATCTGTGAGGTCCGACTGGGGCAATGCAACTGACCGCGCTTTTATGAACGCGGTTCTTGATTGGGAAGTGAGATTACTTGGGGTGGCGGCCAAAGGATTCTTTAAGGTGGCAATCCGTCGTCATCCGAATGCAATCTGTTGGTCCTGGGCCTACGAGTGGAACCACAGCCTGCGCGTTATCGGATATTTTGGCGATCAAGGCGAAGCGCAAATCCTCGTGGACGCCCTTCTAGAGGCTGCCTGGAAGGTGATTCCACAAGGGCAAAACGAGATTTTACGTTACCGTGAAGAAGTTCGGTTGGCCGATACTGATGATAAGCTATTTGCACAACCGTCGACGCAGGCGTCCTCCTGACCAACCGCTCGTTGACGGGCGGGTGTAACAGGAACCATCTTCGGTCCTGCGACGCGCAGAGCTCTGAGCACGAACGAGAACCCGGCAACCGGCTCGAATTCGGAAAGGGTAGTGTCCCAATTGCTCCGCTTATCGTAGCTGCTTCAGTCTAGCAATTCCGTTGAATCGCACAATATTGCGAGCGGCTTAAGAAATGAGTTCTGCCATGCCAATTGAATTCGCTTCTCCACGCTTTCTGACAGATGGGGGTGGGAATCACACCAAGTTTCGAGCTGCTCTGCGACACGGTTACGGTATCCGCTTCCGGTCCCCCAAAGATCGATACATTGATCCCAGATTTGGTCGTCCGGGAACAGTGCCGCTCGATAAATCTCTCGACCGGACGTGGTGCACTCATTGAGGAAGTGTTGTCTCCACTCCGGCCCGATTCGTCGAAGTTCATTTAAGTAATCCCGAGCTGGCTCCAGTTCCTGATCGCCCAACATGTTGTTGAGCAATTCATCCAACCCAGCGAAGCTGGACTGAGATCTTGATTGTGCGTCGATCACGGTACCCACTCCAATTAAATGGTATGCGTCCAAGCCAGTCCATGATCCATTTCGGCGGGTGCTGGCCCAAACCGTTCGCGGATGTGTATTTTGAACTGTCGAGAGTAGCTCCCGATATGGCTTTCGAATCGCGGGATTAATCGCCAAATGCTGCTCGATGAAAATTCGCAGTCGGCGGCGAACCTTTTCTTGAGCTTCCTTCGTTTGCACCTCACCGTGCCTCTTGATTAGCTCGTCGATCGCCTGGCCGACCTCGGATATTCTTTGCGACTGCAGGTCTCTAAGTTTGGATGCGGCCGACACTAACTGATCCGCTATTGGATGGTGGTCATCGTTCAGGACATCGAGGAACATTATGGGGACGTCTGCGGCGCCCCCAACCTTTGAGAGTTCCCACCGGATCTGGTCCCCCTTAATTCGATAAGCTTCTTCTGCGGTCTCAGCTCGATTGCCCTCGTCATCTTGGGTTTCGAGGACCTCGGCAGATCGCGCCAGCACCAAGAGCAACATCCGCTCCGCAAACACCCGTTCCGCGCCAGTACTAACGAGATTCTCCATCAGAATCCGCAGGGTTGGCCCAGGCGCGTTGTCAAAACGGGAACACAACACCGTAACTGTTCGAGCGTCGTCTAAATAAGCGCGGATGTCGGGACGGATTGCCGTGTCATCTACACCCTTTGTGTCAATAACTTGGAAATCGAGGGAATTCTCGCCTAGCAAGGGAAGCGGAACTACCAAGTCGATTCGGCGAGGCAATGAGACATCGGGAGATAGCCCTTTATTTACATTAGCAAACAGTTGCCGCAGTTGCGAAAGGCCGGTGGGGAGGTCTGCAGCCTCAAATCGGAATTCGGTCTTGTTCCGCTTGTCGAGGCGCATTCGTTTGAGAATCTCGGCGGTTAACTCCGTTGCAGTGTTATTGTATTGCCGCGCGAGATCGAAAGCAGGGTCATGCCTGATCATTTTTCCCTCTGCGTTTTTCACGGTCTTACGAGCAAGACCCGCCATATTTCGCAAAGCTTTGTTGAGTTCCTCTGAAACGCCGCGGAGGTCACTTTCCTTGCTGTCAGCGATCGACTCTCTGTTCAGTGCGTCGGTTATCGAAGCAGAGAAATCGCTAACGCTGCGAAAGACTTCCTCTTCGGAATGCGGCTGAACAACGAGAGCGAAGGTTGTTTTTCCTTCTGACCGAACTCGAACCTCGCAGAGAGTGGTGCGCCCCGATCCGGTCTCCAAAACCACGCGCTTGGATAGTGCCGAGGGGGCTTTGGGGTCCGGAGGGAGCAAGAGCCCTGTAAGCCCGCAGATAGCCGTAGACTTTCCGACCCCGATGTCCCCAACGAATGCGACGGCGTGGTCGACCGTGCGAAGAAACTCTGCCGAGGACGTCAAGGATTGCCGATGCAAGTCGGCTTGAGCTTTCGCGGCTTCCGTCGTCTGGGGTCTCGAAACAAACTCCTCAAGTTTAACTGCGTACGCAGAAGCCCTGGCCAGGTCGCGCCGAGAGGGGTGCCAGAAGGAGGGCTTCTCGAAACAACCCCAATTTTCCTGGCAGTACGACGCGTAATCCTTCGCCTCTTCGGTCCCGATTGAATCCAAAATTCGGGCTGTCTCGCTCAAGTCAGGTAACAGCTGGCCGGTTTCGATGCGCGAAATCCGACTGGCATCGACGTGTAGAGATTCGGCGATCTGAGATTGCTTCATTTTGGCGTTCTCGCGCAGGCGAGCCAGATCTGATCCCGTGGAGTTTTCGGCTCTAGTTACAGTGGGCGGTGTTGTATCCATCCCACGATCTTGAACCACAGCCGAGCAAGTGTCAACAATTATGTTTCATGCATGAAACATGCATGTTGACAATCGGATAGTCCTATGACCGGCAATTACGATGGGGTGGCAAATCTTTTTGTTTGCGTCCCTTTGATGATTGTCGCACACTGTTCCCAGATTGGGAACAATAGCTAGATCTGGAGAAGCGTGAATGCGACTGGTCGGCCGGAATTTGCTACACGAGTTTGCTCAAAAGCATGCGGACGCATCTGCACATGTCGACGCTTGGATCTCTGAAGTGAGCGAAGCCAGATGGAAAACGCCAGGAGATGTCAAACAGAGGTACACGAGTGCAAGTATCCTTTCGAACAATCGCGTCGTGTTCAATTTGAAGGGCAATCGATATCGCATTGTTACGTCGCTCCACTACACGACGGGCGTCGTGCTCGTAGATCGTATCGGCACTCACGCCGAGTATTCTCGTTGGAGCTTGTAGGATGAATATTTCACCAATCAATACGGAGAGAGACCACGCGGAAGCGATCGCGGAGATCGGCCGCCTGATCGCTCTTGACCCTTCGGCGGAATCCGCCGAGGCGTCGCGCCTCGACGTTCTCAGTACGTTGGTGGAGGCTTACGAAGCCAAGACCTTTCCGATCAGCGCAGCGGACGCAGTTGACGCAATCCAGTTTCGAATGGAGCAAGAGGACTTGGCGCCGCGCGATCTTGCTCCTCTCCTAGGGGGTCGTAGCAAAGTTTCGGAAGTGCTGGCGCGCAAACGGCCATTGACGGTCAGCATGATGCGCGCGCTCCAAGACTCACTCGGCATTCCAGCATCACTGCTTTTGCGCACGACGACATCGGCGACGCCGGACGACGAAGGTTCTCCAGCGAGTCGCGGGGTAATTACCGAGATGATCCGGCGCGGTTGGATTAGCGACCAGCAGGAAGTTGCCACATTTTTTGAGCGACTCGGCCCGGCTACTGTTGCACTTCGAAAAGGCCAACACATTCGATCAGCGCGGCAGATGAACACCTATGCTTTGCGCGCTTGGGTTGCGCGTATCGCCGAGAAAGCGTCTGCGCAAGACATGCCGGCATTTGATATTGGATCGCTCGACAATCAAGCGTTGAAAAACCTCGTGCACTTGAGTGTGAGGCAAGACGGTCCAAAAGCAGCACAAGAGTTTCTTCGGCAATACGGCATCGCGATGATTGTCGAATCGCACCTCCCCCAAACATACCTTGATGGAGCTGCAGTGTTGATTATGAACTCGCGTCCCGTCATCGGCATGACCGTTCGCTACGACCGGCTCGATAACTTTTGGTTCACGTTACTGCACGAAGTTGCGCACATCATCCTGCATAGTAGCGGTGAGCGATCGCTGTTCATCGACGACTTAGACGTAGGTGCGCAAAACGACACGGTCGAAAGGGAAGCCGACGCATTTGCGGGTGAGGTATTGGTTCCCTCGAAGGTTTGGAGAGACAGTCCGGCAAGTCGCCAACGATCCGCTACCGCGGCAACACACCTTGCTGCCAATTTAGGGATTCATCCAGCGATCGTTGCTGGAAAAATGAGGCATCATTGGAAAGCGTTTCGGCTTCTGAATAACCTTGTCGGGCATCATCAGGTCCGGACCTGTTTCCCGGAAGTCATCTGGTAATTCGACATGAAAATAAACACTGACTCGTATGTCCCGGTTCTCCGCTGGAAGGGCGCAGAAAAAATGGCATTGCAGCGCTTGACCGCAGATGTGCGGTCGTCGGTCGTGCCGATCATCGAGTTCGTTCCACAGGACTTCGCTGCCGACGTGAAGGAGGGATCATTGAGAAAGCTGGCAAAGAATCTTATCAATAGTTGCGGTTGGAATTATTCGTTCATTGTTGATGCGAGTCTTCTCGGGGACGGGGTGGCGGCCAGTTGTATTGCGGCAGTTTGTAACGAGGCAATGCGTTACAACCCGGCTATTGGAATTGTCACCGGAGTGAACAAATCGGCGCGGTATCAAGAAGAGGTGTCAAGCATCCTGTCTCGCAGTCCAGCCGACCTGGTCTTGCGAGTCAGTTCTGTAGAGTTTCGCCAAGCCGGCATAACCGCGATCATTGATGAGGTGCTCGCGCGCCTCGCAACGCATCGCGACACGACACATTTGCTTTTGGACTTCGGTTACATCGACTCGTCCGGCATGGATTACATTCCGTGGTTGCGCAATCTCCCCACCCTCACTGATTGGCGCAGCGTTACGGTTTTGGCTGGAACGTTTCCAAAGGACTTGGGACAGCTTGCCGCGAACGAGGAGCACCTACTTGAGCGTGGCGAATGGCCCTCATGGTGCGAACTGGCAAACGCGGTCAGCGTTCCGGTCGCGTTCGGTGACTACACAATTCAGCATCCATATTTTCGAGACAACGAAGGAAAGGGATTCAACTTTAGCGCGAGCATTCGTTACACGGTTCCAGGCGGCTATCTCGTTTTTCGGGGCGAGGGTGTACGCAATGATGGAAGCCCTGGCTATCAACAGTATCTTGCGGAGGCGCAGCTTCTGAGCGAGCGCCCTGAATTTTGTGGCGGTCCCTTCTCTTGGGGCGATGGGTTTATTTCCGAGAAAAGTCACGAGCGGGTTAAGACCGGCGGGCCGAAGGAGTGGCTGTCCGCCGGAATCAATCACCATATCACCTTTACAGTTCGCGAGATTCAACGTCAGCTAGGAGTACCAGCTCCGGTCAGGGACGTTTCTCACAACTAGTTTGTTTCCTGTTACATCACGCGGGAATCACTGAGCACTCAGATTCTCCTTAGTGTCAACGTCTATCCGGAAAAGGAGCCCTGGTGGATTTCACCGGCACAGTTTCTCCGGCTGGAATACACCGCTGAGCAGGTTGCCAAGTTGCTGGCAATCACGCCGAAAATGGTGAAACAATTGGAACAGCGCGGTCTCCTGAAATTGACCAAGGGCAGCGGAACACCGGTCTACACCGCCCGCGAGGTTGTCAATTACCTGAAACAGGTCGCTCAGACCGAATCGCGCGCAACCCCAACGCGAGACCCATCCTGAACGCTCTCGACGCGTAGGAGGGCTGGTCTTGCGCTTCTTTAGCGCCAGCTCTTGCCTGTTCGCCTCTCCCGTACGTGATACGGGCGAGGACCGTTTCCAGCCCCGCCCGCTGTCCGGAACAACCGCAGGATCCCGAGATCAGGGTCAGGTGAAAAGACAAATCACACCCGGGCGGGAAGCGACGTGAAACTTCCGCTCGGTTATCTTGGGAGCGAGCGTGTGAACTCGGGTTCCGCGGAAGTCTTGGCGACTGGGCGCGCCTGCTCGGTGCTGTGCCGAAGCGGTGAGAATCGACCGGCGCTCCGACGCACCTCGATGCCCAGTTGACTCTGTTCCCACACGGAGGAGGGCTGGTCTTGATCGGCAGGAAAGGCCCTCCGACTCCGGCGCTGGCTTTTGGACTTCGCTTCGCGATCTTTCCGCGTGGCGTTTCGCAAAGTAGCCCGGTTGGAAAATGCCTTCTCCACTGAGTTCGAGGAGGCGCACGCCCACTTCGTATCAGCGCCAGTACGTCCAGGGGTTCAGGCCTGTCTCATCGAGAGGCAGAACCTCGACGGCAGCGTGAGCCTGATTGACACGCTCATCGTTCTGCCATCCTCGGTGCTTCGTGTCCTACAGACAGACCCCGTTTATGCTGCTTATCTCGATCTAATTGGCCGAGAATATCTCGCAGACATCAGACGCCTGTCGGCGGATCGCCAAGTGACGAGGTGGTCGGCAAAAACGCCAAACGACGCTCCTTTTACCTGCGCCGCCGTGAGCGCGATACGCCAAAACATATTTGCTGCCCTTGAGGCTTCGCGATTGCGCAACGGGCGCACAGGGGAAGGTCCCCGTTTGAGCGAATCTGTCGCTGACTTGGTGCACCGAGTTTCCAAATCGACGTTGTGGCACCCGCGTCATATCACAATCGGCAGAACCGCGCAGAAGTGGCGGAAAGCCTGGGCGATTTTAGCTCGCTGGGATGATTGGGAGCAGCGCAAGCTGGATTGGGCGCAACGCCTTCGGGAGCACGCTTCTGATATCGGCAAGAATATTGGCCGGAAGGCGCAAGAAAAAGATGCGCTTCGGAAGCTTTGTAAGTCAATCGGCCTAATTAGAGGTTCGCTTTCTCCGGCAAAACGCCTGTTGTCCCCCACTTCATTGCCGCGACGGTCGATTCGCTGTTGAAGGCAGGGTGGAGTTTTTGATCGCGGCAATCTCCATCCGCGCTGCCGCCGCAAACAAATACTACGGCGTGCAACAGAAAGAAAAGCGGGGGCTGCCGCCGCAACGAACCCAAGGCAGCCGGTTGAGCTACACCGTCGAAGAAGTAGCGGCAATGCATGGCGTGTCGACCAAAACGGTTTATCGCTGGATTGGTCGAGGTCTTCTTCCCACGAGCAAAGCGTCGCGCAAGCTCCTTATCCCGGCCCGCTCGGTCGACAACTTCATGGAGGCGACGATCTAATGCCTCGCAATGATTACGGCAGCCGGTACGGAGCGAAGAAGGCGGCCCGCGAGTACGGCGAGCGTCTTCGCAAGCATATCGAGGAACGCGAAAATGCCAAAAAGAATACGCTGGCAGTAACCGACGCCGCTACGGCCGCGGAGATCGGTCGAGCGAACAACGTCGAGTCTCAATCTGCGGTCCCGACCAGCGAAAGCGAAGGGGGCTCGTAATGACCGAGGAGGAACTGCAAACGCTCTGTTATCCGCTGCGTGAACTTGGTATTGAACCAATCGACCTCGACAAAGGATTTTTCGAGTGCGTCGGCGCGCACCTGCACACGACGCCCACTTCGCCTCGCGACTGCAAGCTCTACCACAACCCCGACGGGACCTGGCGGTTCCATTGCCAGCATCAGAGCTGCCGCGATCTAATCGACTGGGCGAGTTCGAAGCTTTCGATTCATGCCCTCGGATATCGCGGAGTTCGCGCAGCTGCCTGTGCGACACGTAAGGCGACGGACCAGCCACCGTCATCGGGAGCCAGTTCCGCTTGTGCGGCAGCTGTCCGCGTCGCGGAGCTGCTGAAGGAAATTATCGCGCGGTATCCGTGGAGCGTCACCCAGATGAGCGACGAGTCAGCGACCCGAATTGCTGAGGCTCCCGACGAACACTTTTACCAGATCCTCGGGATGTTCGATGACGACGACATCGTTTGGGTGGGGCGGGACGTGCGCGATTCGGGTAGCGAAATGCATTCATGCCGCTTCCGTCCAGTAAGCGACTGGCTCGGCTGTCGCGAATGCCCTGGCCCGTTCACCTGTCCTAGCACGTTCAAGCCAGGTACCTACTCGCGACGCGAAGCAAACGTGCTCGCGCGTAAGTTCTTGGTGATCGAATCCGATACGCTGAGCGCCGATGACATCGGAGCGCTTTTTCGTTGGCTGCAAACTGAGGTGGGTCTCCATCTCCGCGCGGTCGTAGACACTGGCGGAAAGAGCCTCCACGGGTGGTTCGAAAGTCCCGACCAGGCCGTGCTCTCAAAGCTTAAGAAGTGCCTGCCGGCGCTCGGCTGCGATCCGGCACTTTTCAATCCTGCCCAGCCGTGTCGCTTGCCAGGCGCAAAGCGCGGCGACCGCTATCAGCGCCTCATTTTCATCAATCGCTGACCTATGCCCATGAACAATCAACCCATTCTCGGAAAAATTGAAGAAGCCCTCGCCCCGTCCGTGCCCGTCCCCGATACGGGCGACCTCGAATTGCCGCAGGTGTATTACGACGGCCACCGTTTTCACATCCCGAAGCGCGACGGCGGCTTCGTGCCAACCGACCGTCGCGGAACGCGCGATTACCTGATCAGCTTAGGCTTCAGCGGTCGTCGTGGTGAAGGCAAGGGCCAAGCCGTGGCAGATGCGTTGTTGGTGCGCATTCAGACCGAACATCACGTCGCATATGTCGGAGCTCTGGCTGGGTACCATGCGGGACTGCGTGTAATGAACGGCCGGCAAATCCTGGTCACCGATTCTCCCAAGTTCGTTAAGCCGCAACCGGGTGACTTTCCGCTGCTTCTTGCCGTCCTCACGAACCTCCTCGGAAATGAACAGCTCCTTTATCTGTACAGCTGGTTAAAGGTGGCCCTCGATACGTTTAGCTCCGGCCACTGGCAGCCTCATCAAGTCCTCGCTCTTTTTGGCCCGGTCGGAGCGGGCAAGAACTTGTTGCGGCAAATTATCACCGCAATTCTTGGAGGCCGCGTGGCGCGGCCGCATAATTTCATGTCCGGTCGAACGGCGTTTAATCTCGACGTCTTCGGTGCCGAGACTCTTGCCATCGAAGACGAGCAAGGAAAAACCGATATTCGCTCGCGAAGAGAGTTCGCGCAGCGCATCAAAGACATAGCCGTAAATCAAGATCAACGGTGCGAAGCGAAACACTGCGACGCTGGTATGCTCGTCCCCCTCTGGCGAATGATTATTAGCGGGAACGATGATCCCGAGCGCCTTCTGGTTATGCCTCCGCTCGACGATGATGTGGCCGACAAAATTATGCTCTTCAAGGTGACTAAGCACCGAATGCCTATGTCAACGAGCTCGCCGTCGGAAAGAGCAGCGTTCTGGGCGGCCATCGAAAAGGAGTTGCCGATGCTTGTTCATTTCATTACCTCCTGGAATGTCCCAGCCGATTTGCGCTCCGATCGCTACGGCGTGACCCACTATCATAATCCGGAACTGGCGAAACAGTTGGCGAAATCGTTGCCAGAGCTCAGTCTTTTGGAAATGATCAATGTTGAACTCTTTGGACGTTCTGATCGCGCACTCTGGACCGGCTCGGCGATGGAATTGGAAGGGCTCCTTCAGGGCCAAGACAGCTGTTGCCGTGTGCAGGCGACCAAGCTCCTGACCTCGTCTCAGACCACCGGCAGGTATTTGGGTCGCCTCGCCAAAGATATGCCCGAACGCGTAACGTCGAAGGAACGCACCGGGCAAACAATTTGGATCATCCGACGCGCTGCTGACGAGGCCAGCGCTCTCGCTGACAACCCCTTGCGGCCCGGGCCAAGCCGGCACCTAAAGCAGATCATGGACAAGCTTAAAGACGAAGGGGCTAGCAAACATGGGCGGAAACTCCGCTAAGCGGGGCTCCCCTGGCGCGCGGTTTAGGGCCGAGCGTTGTCCCTTCTCTCTCGCCCTTTAACCCAAAAACCTGCCCCTCTGCCCCCCCCTTTTCGTAAGAGAAAACTAGGTTGGTCCTTTGAACTCGGAAGTGGGTAACGGGCCAGCACGCGACCCAGCGATCACCTCCCGGACGCGGAGGAGACCTAATTCTGCGCTTCCGTAGGCTTCCTGAATGGCGATTCGGTTCCCTTGGCCACCGCCGTCCGACGGTTCAAAAGCATTGCCGCGGCAACCGGCGGAGGCGTCCCCTCGAGGATGCTCCACACCGAACCAAGAGTTTTGGAGCGGAAGGGATTCGGCAGGAGCAGGTGAATGGGTCGGTTGAACTCCGCACCCTCGGAGGCCAATAGGCGTACCCTTCGTCCCGGCCTCGCCCATCGGGCTTCCCGGAGTCGAATCGGACCTGGGCAATTCAACCCATGAATACCGCAATCTTTTTCGTCCGCTGCCGAAAATAAACACTCCACAGGGGTTAAAGAATGCCCCTCAACTGGTATGTATATGGTGAGGATGATTTACGTTTTTTCGAACAGACAGCGATTTTGCTTGGTCTGGGACCAAAATCCGGTATAATCAGAATCGCAGTGGTGGTTCGCACATGAGGGCCCAATATGGCTCCGTAAGGGCGAATAGCTTGAGTGAGAACCTAAACTGATAACGCACATCAGATGAAAGGTCTCACTTATGATTCAGGATACAGATTCGTCATTTTACGGCTCGTGCACCTCTGCGCTGGCCGACAATAAACCGGTTAAGCTCCGCCCGGCCTCCGAAGAGGCGGCGTTTCACAAGTTGAGCCCGAGGATATCATGGCTCTCGCACCTGTATTCGGGAGACAACCCCGAGTTGGCGAAGGACCTCTTTCAGGAGGGCTGCCTTGGACTACTTAACGCTTATCAAAACTTCCGGTCCAACGGCGGCGCCTCATTTACTACCTTTGCAAACCGACATATTCGGGGTCGCATTCTTAATTATCTTAGGGGCGAGGTTAGATATACCAGCCGCCACACCACCATCGAGGACGTGCTTGTTCGCACGGTCGAAGGGACGAAGGAACTTGTATCGGAAAGTGAGACGCTTCCGGACATCCGTGCCGATGAACGGTTTCAGGCGCATCAAGAATGGCACTTCGTTAGGCCGACGTTGCGCCGGGCGATAGCACTCATGACAACACGCCAGAGGCAGGTTTTTGAGGGCTATTTCCTGGAACAATTGACCTGTTCCGAATTGGCAGACGAATTAAGCATTACCCCTCCGAGGGTCGTCGCCATCCTTCACGACGTTCGATTGAAGCTTCAACTCGCACTCGGAGTAAATTGATTTCACCGCTTCAGAATGCCATTGGCCACGGCACACTGAACTCGCAAACCAAGGCCAAACACAAACGGAGGCTCTAATAGAGCACGGAAACATGAAAACCAACAAATCAACAAACCAAGCAAAACCAAAAGCATCGTTGAAGACCGACCTGGAGGCTCAGCATGCGTATGTGAGCAATCTCGAAGACCAAGGGGAGAAGGGATTTCAACTCATCGCAACCTCTGCATTCGTGGAGGGAATGCGTGACAGTGGCTATAAGTCAACCGCCACTGCGATCGACGAGTTCATTGACAACTCGATCCAGGCCCAAGCCACTAGAATTGACGTCGCCGTTCGCTCCGATAATCCCCAGGGAAAGCAGCAGGACATCGGCGACATTGCGGTGATTGACGATGGCCACGGGATGGAGCCCGCAATGATCCGTGCCGCCGTCCTTTGGGGCGGCACCCATCGCCGAGGTGATCGGTCCGGTTTCGGCAGATTCGGGTTCGGTCTACCCTCTGCGGCCGTCAGCATCACCGAACACTACGAGATCTACTCAAAACTTGAGGGCAGACAGTGGCACCGTGTTGCCGTTGACCTTCGCAGCATTGTGTCCGGCCAACTGACCGATCGCCAAGGTATGGTAATCGCGCCAAAGGCGGAGCCGACCCAACTTCCGGAGTTTGTGAAGGCATATTTAGGGCAGCGCAGTTTGGATCACGGTACCGTCATCGTGCTTGCTGCTCCTGACAGACTCAGCACCGGTTTCCGGAAGCCACAGAACTTCCACAAGCATCTAGCGAAGCATATCGGTCTCGTCTACAGGGGGCTTCTCAACCGCACCAGCATGTTTGTGAACAATCAACGGGTAGTTGCGGTAGACCCGCTCTTTCTGGATCCGAACGCTTTGTTCTATGATGTTGGCAACGGCGTGATCGCGGAGGGGCGCGAACCCCTCGCCTTTGCTGTGAAAACTCGTGACGACAACGAAGGTGGGGTTCGGGTTCGGATGTCCTATATGCCACCTAACTTCCAGAACGGTCCCGATGTAAAGGAGAACGAGCGGATGCCGATTATGAAAGCTAACAACGCCCTCTTCATAGTAACGCGGGCAGGCCGGCAGATTGACCTGGTAACACGACCAGAGTTTCCAAAGGATGACGACAATCGGATCGCTCTGCAAAACTATGATCGAAACTGGGCGATAGAATTGGATTTCGATCCACTCCTTGACGAGGAATTCGGGATTACGGTCAACAAACAACAGGTGAGTATTAGCGATCGCATGTGGGAGATCCTCGCTAATCAAGGTCTGCCGCAGATCATTAAAAAGGACTTCAAAAAGCGGTTCCGAGACGCGAAAGATGAGACGAAGCCTGACACTGAATCAAAGTCAGGCTCAAAAGAGTCACGCCAATCGACAGATATCATGCACGAGGCCGAGAAGTTCGAGACAGCACGACCCGCTGTAACCGAAGAGAAGGTTAAGAAGGCACGGGAAAAAGTTGTGCGTGACGCGGAGAAGATCGCGAAGGAACGGAATGTCCCCGCTGATCAGGCGGCAGAGGAAAGCATTGCGGCCCTCCAAACTCAGTCGCACCTACTGTTCTTCGAATCGTTAGAAGGCGCACCTTTTTATCGCGTCGAACTTTATGGCCCGCAAAAGCGAATCTACATCAATCGCCGGCATCGCTTCTTCACGGATATTTACTCAGGTCCGGAGTCGACTCCACGTTTGAGAACCGCGCTGGAACTTCTGCTTCTCGTACTCGGCACGTGTGAGTTGGACGCAGCGGGCGATCGCGAAATTTGGTACGCCCATGAGCGAAAGCAGTGGTCTGACCAGCTCGAACTCCGATTGCAATTGCTTGATCGGAGAGATTCTGTCGAGGACGCCTCAACAGCTTCTGATGACATCCTGACGCAGAGTGCCGCTTAAGGTCAGGCCGCAAATAGTGAGAAGGGAGGTGGAAAAAACCACCTCCCTTTTTGCTATCCCGAATAATAGTTATGAATGGCATCCCAAATCGGCACTCCTATTGTCCGAGCGGACCAGTTTATCCAGTCCACTCGCGATTCGGGTTACAAGAATTTCGCCTCGGCGATCGCCGAACTGGTCGACAACGCTTTAGAAGCGAATGCGGAGGAGGTCAATATTGCACTGAATAACGGCGAACCGGCAGGCGAGATCGTAATTGCAGTCAGCGATAACGGAAGTGGAATGAGCAGGCATGTTCTGAACCGTGCTCTCCAGTTTGGCTGGAGTTCACATTTCGATAGTCGCGCGTCGCACGGCAGATTTGGGATGGGCCTGCCAAATGCATCTTTTAGTCATGCGCGCCGGGTTGAGGTGCTTACGTGCCATGATGGGAAAAAGGCCTATTATGCACATCTCGATGTCGATGATACCGTCACCCAACAGGCTACCAGCATTCCATCAATCAAGGAGTTGTCGCCGCATTCATGGCGCCAGGCCTCGCGTCATCGACGAGGCACTGTCGTATTTTGGAAGAAGTGCGACCGTCTGTCATCACGAAACATTGCCGCGTTGGCAGCGCAACTGACATCGGAACTGGGCTGCATCTTCCGTTATCAAATATGGTCAGGGAAGCGAATTTGTGTGAATGCAAAGCGGATCGAACCCTTCGATCCACTGTTTCTGCGGCGAGGCGCGAATCTTCGGGGGGCTGTCCGTTTTGGCACCGACCTCTCCTACGAGGTTAAATTGCCAAACAATAGGCAGACGTCGCGAATCTTCGTTCGCTTTAGCGAATTGCCGGTCGCCAAATGGCATTCACTCTCAAATGAGGACAAAAACAGGCACAGAATCGCCAAACATGCCGGCGTCTCTGTCGTCAGGGCAGGTCGCGAAATCGATCGCGGCTGGCACTTTATGGGCCAAAAGCGTAAGGAAAATTATGATGATTGGTGGCGCTGCGAGATCCGTTTCCAGCCGGACTTGGATGAGCTTTTTGGAGTGACAAACACGAAGCAAACAATCCGGCCGACCGATTATTTGGAGCAAATCCTTACCCCGGAAATTGAGCGAATTGCGCGCGAACTAAATGGTCGAGCCAGGAAGGTATTCGCAGGCCAAAAGAGGGCGAACATTCCTCGGCGATCTGAAGTTACGGCCGAACAATATGACAAGTTCATCGCGGCACCGGCCCGCAAAACCCGGATCAAAGTGGGTCGAGGGCCTGCAACTCGCCTATTGCCCGCCGTCCGCGGAATCCGCTATCGGCTTATGTTTGCAGACATTAACCGGGATGTCGTATATGAAAAGAAACTGAAAGACGACTTGCTGACCGTGACATTGAACACTCGTCATCCGTTTGTGCGTGACTGTTGGTCACACGAAAACGGAACCATACCCGAGCTTGCCAACCTCGAACTGCTCCTTCTGGCAGCGGCTCGATCAGAATCCCTTTATGCTAAGCGGAAGCGTGATAGAGCAACAATTGAACAATTCTGTCGCTCATGGAGCTGCATCCTACGGACATTTCTAAACTAGCAAGCAGAGTCATTCCGATTAATCCGACGCTGATCGGCAACGAGCAACCATTTCGGTCATTTTGTGATCGCCTGCGACGGGGACTTCGCAAGGTGGGCCATTTGGAGCGTTCAGAGGCGATCCGGAAGGCCCGGGCCGAAGTTGCAAACTGGGGACGATCATTGCCCACTGACACTGACGTCGCTTTTCAATTTGCGTGCAGCGTAGTGCTCGATGTGGTTGCGCAGGGCTGGGATATCGCGCTGAAACGAGACCGGATCGAGCTGCGATCGCCAAGTACACAAGGAATAACGCGAGATGAACTTAAAGACCGAGTTCGCCAAGGCCACCTGATAGAACGCAACGCGCAGTTACGTGAGAACCCTGTTCGAGAGTTCATCGCCGGTATGGAACAACGGCGCTTCGGTCCAGGTGGTTGGACTTCTATCTATTCGTTAATGCGTGATGGCCGCGAACTGGCGCGCCAACTGGGTTGTATTGCTGAAGCACCGGCGGGCATTGATCGAGTGCAACTGCTCCGAAAGACGGTGAGCCCTTATCTCCAACTCGTAGAGCCGGAGGTCTCTTGCCAGTACACCGGAATCAAACTGACCGACATTTGGCGTTATTTTCGCCACACATGGGTTAGCGCCTACAAACCGTTGCCGGGGCGAAACATGATGCTTTTGATCCGAGACGCTGCGCATCAGCATCATCCCATTGTCGGTATCGCGGCGCTCGGCAGTTCGATGGCGCAGCAGACTGTGCGTGATCAGTGGATTGGTTGGGAGCCAGACACTTTCTTGAGAGATGTCGAGAAAGCGCCGTCCCTCCAAGTAGCAAAGTGGGTGCATAATTCGGTAGATCGCCTCATCAAGAGTCTTTTCGTCGAGGATTTGATCACTGATAAGATCGTCAATGAATCAGATCTCATCAATCCCGCGGCTGCGTGCATTCAGCGTTTGCAGGCGGACGCGAAGATTTATGCGGATGAGCACAGGCGTAGCGGTCGTAAGTCCGACCACAAGTTCTCAAGCCGGCAAATCGATTGGAAAGGGCAAGCCCTTACACCACTGTTCCGTTCGAAGAGATCGAAAACACTCGCCGCGCTGCTGACTATTCGAGCAGGGCTTCAACTTTCTGGATTTGTTGGACCGACAGTATCCAACCTTCGAAGAGTCCTTGCCGACACAGGCGGCAAGAGTGCCCTGCGACAACTGGTACGGTTCGTAAAGGCTGAGCACGTCGGGGTCGACATGATGGACATAATCGTGTGCGGCTCCGTGTCCCCGTATAATCACCTTCTCGGGGGTAAACTTGTCGCACTACTGCTTGCTAGTCCGCAGACTGTTCAATTTTACCGTGCCCGTTATGGAGCCAAGGAAAGCGTAATCGCTTCCTCGATGGCTGGCCGGCCTGTTAGACGATCCCCAAACCTAGTTCTGCTTGCGACCACAAGTTTATATGGGGTTAACGCCAGCCAGTACAATCGCATTCGCGTGCCACTTGAACGCCTGGGCAAGGACGGCCCACCAATCGAATATCGGGAATTGGGAATGAGTAAAGGATATGGTTCTTACCACTTTAGCCAGTCGACAATTGAGTATCTTGAGGCGTTGTTAGGGCGTTTCGGTCAGTGGCGACGGGTAAACAGCATCTTTGGCGAAGGCGTAAATCCGCTAATGCGCAAAATACGAGATGGATTGGACGGAGTGGGGCTACCGAGTGACGATCTGTTAACACACGGAAACCCACGCGTAGTTTACGTCCTTCGACTGGCCTACAATCTAAGAGAAGTGCTTTTGGGTTTCGAAAGCAAACCGAAGTATCTTCTGGGCGATGAGGCCGCAGAACAACAGACGGAGCTGTTAGCAGAGTATTGGCGACAGCGGTGGCTAATTGGTCGCATTACCAAGCCTGACGTGTTACCGAAAGTGGCTTCCCACACCTTGTCCTACCCTGTTTCACACGGCGCAAGGGTCAGCCTGCCCCCGACCGCCGACGAGGAACGCCTATTCGATTGAGCCAGTCGGCGGTTGACGGCGAAGACCTCGGACGATTTCTCGAGATGTGGAGGACGGGATATTCAGGCGTCTAGCGATTTCCGCTGCATTAAGGCCAGCGCCCATCAATTCGGCTACGCGACTTCGATGCCGCAGGTGTGCCGACGGCCGTCCAAGTTGCACTCCCTTTTGTCGAGCGGCAGCGATCCCCACCTTGACTCGTTCCACAATCAGTTCGCGCTCAAACTGCGCGACCGCCGCCAGAATATTCAGCTGAAACTGGGCACAAGGATTCCCATCGGTCGTATCGATGCCTTGGCTCGGACAGACCAACGCAACCTTGTGCGTTTGCAATTCCGCAATGATCTGAGCCAGGTGACTCAAGGAACGGGCAAGTCGGTCGATTTTCCACGTCAGAACGACGTCAACGGCGCCTTCGCGTACCTCGTCCATCATGATCTTGAGTGCGCCTCGATCATGCTTCGCACCCGATCCCACGTCTGAAAACCAGCCCACCCGATTCCGCCAGCCCCGGCGCTCACAATATTGCTCCAACTGCGCTCGCTGGCTGTCGTGACTTTGTTCCTCAGTACTGACGCGGAGATAGCAGACAACTCTAGGTTCCATATGGAATTTAGAATCGCTGAAAATCATCCCCGATCTTCGCGTGTGGCGGCCATTCGAAGGAGCCACCGAGTTTCAGTCGCTGATAAACTTTAGATTTTCAGCGAGCACCGGGGTCGCGGAAGAAAATCACCATGACCGCTGGATTGTTGGGCTTTTGGCTGCGGGATATCATTTTGCCTCCTTCAAACGCAAAGTCAGGCCAGTAGTCCATTATTCCAATCCTATAGGCCGTCTTCGTCAGCGGGTAGTCATTTCCGACGGTCTCGGGCAATTCGAAACGTGTCTCAACTCCGTCGATTGATACCAACGCAACAGCGCGAGAATTGCCTCGAGGAGGTACCAACAGAACCTTTGCACCTGTCGTCGCGCGGCCCTCGGGGACCAAGCGATACGGCTCTGTCGGGGCATTGCTGTATGCGATAATGGTCTCTTGCGGTTTACGCGCCCATTCGCGTCTAACTTCTTCTCGAATTGCGCTTCTTCGGGAATCCATCATCACTTCCCCGGGAACCGCCGCCTTTTGGGCTCGCGCTCGGACCGCCTCCTCAAAGAGTTGCTGATCGTTCATAAATTCGGGCGGATGAACGCTCGAATTTGCTTCTCGCAATGTAGCCGCAATGGACGGTGACGGGGTTGTGTTCAATGCAGTCATGTGAGGCGTCGCTGAAGGCGACATTGTCGCTAAGGCAACTGACTGGTCCGTCAGGCTACCCTTCGGCAGTTGTTCGACCTGGCTTTCACTGTTGACCGCCCAGTACCAAGCATTGCCGCGTTTTACGAACTTGAGCGGCAACAACTCGATCACCTCGCCTGCGGAACCCTTCGTCTCGACTGCGACATCGTAAAACTGCCAACGTTCACCCTCAATTGTCCTGAGATACGAGTTCTTCACTTCGTAGCGCAGGACTTTCTGGAATGACCCGATCATCGCTGCTGGTAAATCCTCGCTGACGGTCCTCCTAAGAGCGCGAACTGTGTGTTTCGTGTAGTACGTTCGGACGGCGTTCACAATCTGGTCTTCGGGGACGCGTTCCTCTGCTCTACTGGAGCACCCGATTATGCCAACGACTGCGACGAAGATTGCGCATCGAATCGTTTGGTTCACAGGGGGTAGGATTTGCCGTCGAACGCTCACCACTCGATCTCTCCGTGCAGAACGGGATCATCTGGGTCAATTGAGGGGTCCCGCATTAGCTTGAATTCACAGCCGGGACTCTGTCGTGCGAAAATCTCGCGTACCGCGTCGGGATCAGGAGCAATGATGCGCGTGCCTCGGTCGTGCGAGCCCCCTGGCAGGCGGTAGGTGATCTCAAATATCCGGGCCATACGTTCCAGTATCTGGTTGGGCGAAAATGGAATCGCAATTGTGTAACTATAGTTACGTCTACGGTCAACCGCCGAACCCACTATTTGTTCGAGCGTGCGGACCACGCAGTCGATTCAAAATACATGCGGCAAGCTGGCCTCGATCCTAAAGCGCGAACGGACTCGCCAGGGGCTGTCGTTGACGCGAGTCGCAGAAATGTCCGCGCTATCCCGCCAGATGGTCAGTTACGTCGAGCGAGGTCTGCGCGTTCCAACCGTTGATACGCTTCTGCGGATTTGTGCAGCTCTGAAAGTGGAGGCCGTCGAGTTGCTCCGACGCGCTCAGCGCCCGCGTTGATGAAATGGCTGGCAGTGTGGGTAAATTAATCAACTGAACTTATTCTAAGTTCAGATTTGATGGTTTGGCGGTTTCTAAACCTGTGTATGTGACATTGCCCGGATCAGAGCGGATGAGCAGCAGCTTGCCCTGCCGAATCCGAACTTCGATACGGGCGCCAATGGGAAATCCTGCGCGCTTTAACCACAGCCCCGACAACCGAATGTAAGGAACGGAGACCAAATCACGTCGGCGGGACTGGGTGAGCTGGCTAACGACAAGCTGGCGCGACGTTAGCGGTTGGTCGGCCCAATGATCCGCCCTCACCGACCCAATGTCTTTTTATCGGGCACGTATATCTTGGCGAACACCCCGGTTTTTGGATCGGCCGACTCTATGATTTCCCACCCCATGTCTACGCATTGAGCGATCGCGACTACAGTTCTCAAGTCTCCGCGGAAGCGTTGAATCAAAGCAAAGACTTTGTCGACTCCGCTGTGGCCCGGGTACCTCTCGTATTGCTGAAGCTCGCCATTCTTGAGCAAATATTGCCCCTCTGGAGTTTCACAGCTGATAATTGTTCCCGGCTTAATTACCAGCGCCTCAATGTCCGGTGTATCTGTCCGCAAGTTATCGTCCGTAATGTCACGAGGATTCCAAAATATGATGCAGGCGTGCCGTTCGTAATACCGAAGCGCTGTCTGCCTGGGATCGACGCTCACTCTCAGCGGCGCTTCTTGGAAGGTTTTGCCGATGCTTTCTTGTTGTTGCCACGCTTGCCGGGTGTTGGCGCAGGAGTCTTCGGCGCTGTGTTGGCGCTGGCGTTGTTCGCGGCTGACTTTTGGCTCTTCGGCTCACGCGTCAGCGGTGCTTCGCCGGCACGCCACACCGTGTACATGGTGCGCCAGAGAAGCTCGCCGTCCGTGGTCTTTACCTGCACTTCATTCTTCCAAATCGCGCTCACGGCAGCCTGAACCTCTTTTCCCTTCAACTTCGTCAGCACCGTGTCGCCGGTCTTAAATGGATTCTGCATAGCGCAGAATTTGATAAACCCGCGCGGGGACTGCCGGGCTTTGTCTCCGCAAACGGCAGAAACTTCCACACGATTGTGGAGGTATGGGGATTCGAACCCCAGGCCTCGTCATTGCGAACGACGCGCTCTACCAACTGAGCTATACCCCCGACTTTGTGGGCGTCATGTTAACCGCGACCGAGCCGTTTTCAAGAACCAGCGAACACGCAATTTCTGCCGCGGCGCCTCACGCAGACTCCGCCGCTTCGAAACTTGGTAATCCCAAGCCACCGAGCCATGGCGACACGTCCTGAATCGTGACGTCAGCCTGCCGAGGTTGATAGTACTCCCGGACCGTTTGGTATTGCGTCCCATATTTTGCCAAAAACAGCTGAGACAGACGCAAATCCCTGCTGAAGACGCTCGCAAGAGCCCGTCTGCCGTTCAGGAACTTGAGAGGGTGCTCGGTGCCGAGCACATACAGGCACTTTTTCTTGTGAGTGTCGTGTTCAGCCAGACGAAAAAAGTCTTTGAAGAGAACATTCTGCCGAATCGATTCCGCGCCTCCCCTCCACTGTATGAACTTGAATTCTGCGATGCGTCGATCTGTCTCGAGATCGAATGGCCTGCCTGTGTTTCCAGCACCGAGCGACACGTCTTGCACGATTTCCCCGGCTTCCAAAATCTTCGGTAAGCACAGGAGAATACCCAAAGCGTGAACAACAACATTTATCTGCCCGACAATTCTTTTGAGATGGCCCGCACCAGAAAGGGCGTCGTGCGAAGCTCCGAAAGCATAAAGAGCGTCCTCAAACCGCTCCGCTGTGAGGCCGCGAGCTGCGGCTTCCGCTCGTGCGAGAGTGTCAGTTAGGTCAGGGCCGCAGAACGAGCGAAATGCCAAAATTGCTTGATCCAGTTCAGCCTGCTCGGCTGCGCGTTTCCCTTTCATCGACTCAGCTTTCGATTTTGCCTTCGGCATGGGGAAGATGCCATGAATCGATGCTTCTGGAACTCAAGATTTGTTCTTGCTACGCCGCACGCGTGAGCTTCGCCAATTGCTGCTGTTCGTACGCGGAATCATCGTCACCAAAAACTTCGGTGTACGTGTCGATGATTAATTTCCCGCCGTCCCGGTGGCCCTGCCATTTGGCAATCAACTTCCGATCAACACCCGCTTTCCACAGCCGGCCAATCAGGAATTGGGGCATTGATCGTTGCGAAAACTTGGGATAACCCAAGCGCTCACACGCTGCCGACAGCGCCTTCTTGGCATCCTTGATTGCGAACACCCGACGGTTCGACGATACGCGGCCTGCTTTGGCTTTCAGCCGCTCAAGCAACGGAAGCAATTCGGGATAGATCGGAACGTCAAAAAGTGCTCCCGTCTTGCAGCGACGAACATGGAGGCATCTCCTGGCCCAATCGATGTCGCTCCATACCAGCGAAGACGCTTCGGCCTGTCCCAGTCCAGCGAGGCCAAGAAACTCCACGAAGTCAGCGCTGTCGTCTGCGTGATCGGTGAACCGCTGGGTACGAATAGAATCTACGATGGCGCGAAACTGCTCCTCGGTGGGAATGAGTCGACGTGGGATTTGTGGGCGTTTCCAGCGAGTTCTGACGTTCGCGAAGGGAGAGACGGCAATAATTCGATCGTTGACCGCGATGTCGAACATTTGTTTCAAACATCCCGCGTAGCGATTATAGCTGGTGTTTTTCAGCCGCGCCTCGTGGATCGCCAACCATTCGTCCAGATGCGAGGGACGAATGTGCCGCACTTCCATGTCCAAGCCGAAGGGCCAGGTTTCGCGGAGTCGTTTGATAAATGAATTTACGGTGGTCTGCGTTTGGGCTGACTTCCCTCGGCCTGCGGCCAGGAACGAGGTTATCAGTTGTCCGAAACCCGTGCGCTCCACCTCGCGATCAATAATTCGCAAGCTGGCCTCCCAATCGCGCTGCCGACGCTCCGCAATCTGTCGATCAGTTGTGCGCAGAGACCGTTCGCGCCGCTTCCCGTTGATCTTCTTTGCCGCGTAATAACGCCCGCTTTTCGTATGGCGGTACAGGCCGGGAATGCCAGGAATCTTGATGTACGCCGAAGTGCTTTCGGCCGTTGTTGTATCGTTAAACACAGGGTTCTCGCAGTCTCCCGGGCCGGGGAAATGACCACTTCTTCACCATCCGGGGCGCAACTATTGGACAAGAATTTGCGAGTGCAAACGGCCACGAACCTCCAGTGGATCGCCGGGATTAGGACACGTCCTGCCGGATCGGGACTTCACTGAACCGATGCGGACTCATCGACCGTGAAAATATATTCTCAGACTGCACAGTTTTTTGCGGATTTCGCCGTCGAAACCTAAGCAAGTCGATCGCGAAGACTTTTGGCAGTGTGACGCAACTGTTGTGTGAGTCGCCACAATGTAGGCTCTTTGATCGCCCAGTAAGCACCCTCATCCTGATAAACGAATCCAACAGCAGCCTCGAAAACAGAAATAAAAATCGGCTCAATCTGCTTGAGAACTCGATCGAGGGTCTCCTCGTGCAGATCACACCAGTCTTCCTTCCATGTCCTTCGATCGCCCTCAAAAGCTCTGGATAAATCTTGCACGGACCATCCGATCTCAAAGGCTGATGCAAGAAACTCCAGCGAACGATAAAGCTGAATGAACTGCAGTTGTATTTCATCTTCCACGCACAAAAAGACATCGCGCATCTGATTGGCCTGAATAAAATCCCAAAGCTCCTGCCACCTCATCAACAGTTCGCGCAGATAATTGTGGAAGTGATCAAAGTGCTTTTCACGAAAGTAGTGGGCCAGGAAACTGCCCTGATCATTTTGCGTTCTTAGATCCACGCGAGTCAGAGAAAAGCCGAGGGTTTTTTGGGCCTTAAACGCGCTGTAATTGCGTCGAACATGTTGTTTCACCGGGCTGTACCAGACCTCTGACGTTGTTAAGTCCGTGACGAAGAGAAACACAGGCATGGGAAGCCCCATCCAGTAGTTGATCGTGGAGTGTTTGATGCCCGACCAAGTTGCCGTGCCATCCGCATTCTGCGACAAGCCGGTGGTGCCCTTAAGTTGGCCCGAGAAAACCTCACCGGTAATTTGCCTCTCTTCGTTAGCAATTTCTGCGTAAAAATCGACTCCATAGTCCCGTTCGGAAACCTGCCGAACAACCCAGGCCGACGGGGTCTTCGTGATTAATACCTTCCAGCTTTCCGATTCAATTTCGTGTGTCGCCGCCCGTATTGGGTATTCCATAACTCACTCTCCTTTCGACGCTACCGGCAACAGCTCGACGTCGCAATTGGCAAGCTCTCCGCGGCAGATGGATTCGCAGAAATCGTTCATCCCCGACTCTTGTGGACACCAATGGACACATCGCGAGTCATCAGGGGGGCAGAACGGGTGGACCCTGATCGAGCGTCCAAGCCGAATCTGAAACCTATCCGTTTGCGAAAGTGCGAGTTCCGAGCGGACGCAAAATTCTGGAGCGTCTCGTTCGCAATGAGAAGGTCAGGGGTTCGAATCCCCTTACCTCCACCAGTCTTCGCTCGCAACTGTTGCGAGGCGGAGACTGCCGCGCCGTAGCCTCGCGGAGGCGGGCGCCGACCGGGTAATCGTTGCTGCGAGCTACGACTCGGCATGCCAGGGTAGAAAGATGGGACGTTTCACTTACGTGTATGTGTTGCAAAGTGAGGCCGAACCAAATCGCTTCTACACTGGCTGCACTGGCGATTTGCGAGCGCGATTAGCGCGCCACAATCGCGGTGACGTGCCGCACACTTCGAAATGGAAGCCCTGGCGGATCAAGACGTACATCGCACTTCCCGATGAGGACAGAGCGCGACGCTTCGAACGGTATTTGAAATCGGCTTCGGGACGCGCTTTTCAGAAGAAACATCTGTAGAGCGTTGTCGTTGCGCGCTCTAGGCCATCGCACCGAAGGCCAGACCGAGTCCGTAAGTGACGACGGCTTCGATAACGCCGACCATCGTCATTTCGAGGCCCGAGGCCCACCAGGAGCGGATCGTGATCAGGGATTTCACGGCGCCGACGGCGAAGTGGGCGAGGATGCTGACGGCGAACGAAGCGATCACGGCTTCGATGCCGCTCATGAAAAAGAACGGGATGATCGGAATGAAGGCGCCGATCGCGGTGGAAATTGCCGCGGAGGTCGCGGACTTCCAGTGGTTCGGAAAACGATGCTCGGAAAGGCCGAGCTCGTGTTGCGCCATGGCCTGGACCATCTGGTCGGGCTGCTCGGCGAGGCGCTCGGCCATGCGCTGGGATTCTTCGGGGTTGAATCCCTGGAGCTGATAGAAGAGCGACATCTCCTCGATCTCTTCCTCGGGATTTTCTTCGACCTCGCGTTTTTCCCGCGCGATCTCGGCTTCGTAGACTTCGGCCTCGCTCTTGGCGGCGAGATACGCGCCGGCGCCCATGGAAAGCGAAGAGGCGAGCATGCCGGCGAGCCCGGAGATGAGAACGTAATGCTGCTGGTTGTTGGTCGCCCCGGCGACACCGGAGACAATCCCGAAGACGGCGCCGAGCCCGTCGTTCACGCCGTAGATCGCGTCCGCAACCCAGCTGCCGCCGCGACCGTGCCAGCGTTCGCGTTTCAGGATCGTGTCGAGCGCGGCCCTCGGCCCGGCCGGCGGCGCCGGCGCCATGGCGTTGAGAACCCGCGCGTGCGCTTTCTCCTCGAGAGCGGCTTCGTGCAGAAATTTCAGCGCGTCGGGGTCGTCGGCGAGCGCGCGCTCGCTTTGAGCGCGATAACGCGCCTCGTGCCGGTCCTCGGCCGCTTCCATTCGGCGAATGGCGACGTCGATGCCGGCGACGCGGTTCCACCAGCGGTTGAGGCGTTGGCCTAACGAATCCTTCAATTCAGGCGGCGCTTCGCCCAGCTCGGAAAGTTTTTGGGCCCAGCGCGCGGCGTGGCGTTCCTCCGCCTCGGCCATCCGCACCAGGATGTCTTTCCGCTTCTGGTCCTTTTCGCGCCCGGCCAGTTCGCGGTAAACCCGGGCGGTTTGCACTTCCGCCCGCCAGTTCTCTTTCAAGGCCTCGATGGATTTCGGGTCGTTAGGCATAATCAATCAGCTGGTGCGCAAACGACTTCCGGCGTCCCCAGTTTCGACTTCGTTTGCTGCACGGTAATCACGGTCGCGACCGAGCCAATGATCAGGCCGGCGGCCAAAATGGAACGCGCGGAAAGCGTTTCGTGGGCGAACAGCGCGCCGAGAATCACCGCCACGATCGGGTTCACGTAGGCATACGTCGCGACCTTCGCGGGCGGGCAATGGCGGAGCAGGAAAATGTAAGCGGTGTAGCCCACGAGCGCGCCGATGATAACAAGATACGCGAACGAGCCAATCGAAAGCAGGCTGATCCGGCTGGCGTCGAAGCGACGATGTTCGCCCATGAGCAACCCGGCCAACGTCAGGAGCGCGCCGCCACAAATCATCTGCTGACCGGCCAGCAGGAGCGGCGCGGAGGCGCTCTTGGCTTTTCGCGAATAGATCGATCCGGCCGACCAGAGCAGCGACGAGCAAAGCAGGATAATAATTCCTCGTCCCGCATGGCTGTGTTTGTCAGGCGAAAAATGGAACGCCGGCGCGAGAAGAATCGCGACACCCCCCAGGCCTCCGGCCAGCCCCAGCGCGACGAGGGGCGTCGGTCGCGGCGCGATTCCACTCCACCACGCAAAAAGAGCGATGTAGATCGGGACCGTCGCGACAATCACGGAGGCGAGTCCGGAGGAAACGTATTGCTCGGCGAGCGTGACCCCGCCGTTGCCACCGAGCAGCAGGCAACCGCCAATGATCAGCGCCGTGCGCCAGTTCGCGAACGATCCTGGTGGTCCGCCGCGCCAGCGTGCGATCGCGTAGAGAATGAAGCCCGCGAGAAGAAACCGCGTCCCGGCCATGAGCAACGGCGGGATGGTTTCGATCGCGAAAAGGATGGCGAGATAGGTCGAACCCCAGATGAGGTAGAGCGCGGCGAACGCGGAAAGAATGGCGGCTTTGCTCGGTCCCGGCATGCGCCGGCACTCTGGCACAGGACCGCCAAAAACTTAACTGCGTTTCCCGGCGATCATCCGGTAGAGGAACAGGAGGAGCATCGCGCCGACGATCGACATGATCCAGTGCGCGGTATAATTCTCGTTTCCGCTCACCAGCTTGCCAATCCACGTCCCGACAAAGGCGCCGGCAATACCGAGCAGCATCGTAATGATGCAGCCTCCCGGGTCTTTCCCGGGCATCAGCAGTTTCGCGATGAAACCAATCACGAGACCGACGAGTAACATCCAAATGATCGAGTGAGAGCCGTAGTCCATGGCGCCAAGTCTGGAGCGCGTGTCCCCTCGCGGTCAATG
Organism: Chthoniobacterales bacterium; assembly: GCA_035941675.1. Taxonomy (GTDB): domain Bacteria; phylum Verrucomicrobiota; class Verrucomicrobiia; order Chthoniobacterales; family UBA10450; genus AV80. The sequence continues at coordinate 152,868 of DASZDT010000016.1, read as the reverse complement.
CTGAAATCGCCGGTAAGGTTTTTGCCGATGACCAGTTCAGACCTGGGGCGGATTCCACCTGACTCGTCATTCCGCTTGAATGGCGCTCCTGTGCAACCGCCCCCGACACTTCCTCCCGAAGACAAACTTGCCGTCCTTCAGGCCAACGATCTGCGGCGCAAATGGCATTCGCTCGACGACCAGCGCGTCTGCGTTTTGTGCGACCGGATCATCACGGGCCGCGAGGTTGAGGTGAGGCGCGATCCGAACGGGACGCTTTCGGTTCATTGTCCGACGCACGACTGTCCTTCCGTGCCGAGCGATTGGTTTTACCAGGGCAATTCATGCTCCGGCTCGCGACCCGTCCACGGCCGGACGCGGGAAGCGAGTATCTGGAACTCCTGAAACACGCGGGCGTCGCCTGATCGCCGCGCGAAAAACGACACGACCGGGAATCCCGTTTCGCGCGATCTAGCGGAAAAAACTGGAGAAAGAAAAATGGCTACCAAGAAAAAAAGCAAAACAAGCAAACGCACCGTTATTGAGCCGAAGAAAGGCGATCGCCGTTACGTCCGCCGCAACAAGAAAGGCGAGTTCAAAAAGGAAGTGAAAGTAGGCCGCTCGCTCGCCGCCAATCGGAAACGCACGGCGAAAACGAAAGTGAAAAAAGGGCAGGGCGACCGGGGCGACGTCAAACGTTAGGCGAACAAACGTGAGCCGGCGGCCATGAAGAAAGCCTTCATCGTCTGGCGAGCCAGCAGCGTAGTTCTTTTTTCGCTTGCGCTGGTGAGTTGCGCAGCTCAGCCCCCGAACGCGAACGACTCACGTCAATCCGTGCGGCGGAAGCCAGTCCCGAACCTCGATCGGCAATACGACTGGGGGTCGATGCCGCCGCCGGGTCCGATGAGAACGCACTCCAGCGACTGACGAAAAGCGGGACCGTTACTTTCGTCCGTCCGGGTCCACCCATTCCATTGGGCCGGCGGTGCAATCTTCCGTCGGACAGCGAAGCCGCAGGAGACCGAGGCCCCACAGACCGCGATAAAGGCGGATCTGGCCGCCGCTGATTATCTTTCCACAACCCAGACAGAGCCTGCGCTCGTGCGTACTCTGCCAGGGCCGAACGCGATCGAGCCGTTGGAGGAGCTTCAGTTTTTGCTCAGGAGGCAGCGTTGACGTTTCCACCGCTGGAAGGTGACAGGGCGCGGGCCGTCGACCAATCGGAGTCCAGCCCGATTCCGGTCTCAGTTAATCCCTGAATTTTGTCACGCCGGATCGATCAGTGCTTTTCCTTGTCGACCTTCGGCAGCTCGATGTTCTCGTTCTCGAGTTTGCCTTCGAACGCCTTGATGAAAGCGTTCTTGAAAACGTTGATGACCGTCGACATGACGTCCGGCGAGGGATCGTCGAAATTGCCCGAGAGCGGAACCCGGGTGCCGAAACGGTCCTTGGGATGATTGCGAATGATCCGGGTTAACCCGCCCACGATACCCTGCCAGATAAAATCGATCGGGTTGTCGTTGTCGTGCGCCGGATCGAAGATCGACATCTTGTCGAAGACCGGCTCGACGTACCCGGTGAACGCGCCCTTTTTTGAATTGAGCTCGGACGCGAGCTTCAGGGTGCCGCCTTCGAAAGTGAATTTCCCGTACGCCTTGGCGAAATCGTTCAGCCTGGTGAGCGGCAACTCCTGCATCTCGAGCTTCAGGTCAAAGGTCGGCTTCGCCGCGTAGGGATCGAGCTTCACCTCGCAACGCGCTTCCCCGGTCCGCAACGGCCGAGCTTCCATGTCGATTTCCGCGATCAATGTTTTCGAAAGCTTTTTGCTGTTCGTGAAATTCGTGCCGACCATCTGGACGCGGTCGAAGACAACATCGACGTCGGGATTGTGGCTGAAATCCCGGTAATGGATTTCGCCGTCGTGGACCGCGAACCGGTTTATTTTCGTCGGGAACAGTTCCTTGATCTTCTGGACCCACGGTTTGTCGACGCCGAATTGGCTGCTGGCTTTGCTGGCCGCGTTCACGAAGTTCATTTTCGGCCGGTAGAATTCGATCTCGCCGACGACGGCGCCGTGCCAGAGTGCGCCCCATTCCACGGAAAGATCGACCGCCGGCGCCGAGAAGAAGGGGACTGGGATTTTTCCGGTCGTCTTTTCGATTTTGACTTCGTGGATGGTGTAGGCGCCGCGCCACAGGTGGAGGTCGACCGCCGCGACGTGGCCGCGGTAATCCTCCATTTCGTTGAGTTTGCGGTTCACGTAATCGCGCACCCAGATGGCGAGCATCAGGCGGACGATGGCCACCGCGACGAGGACCACGATGAGGGGCCAAAACCATTTCCGTTTCCAGATTCGTTGCATGACAGGAAACGCCACCGCGAGGTGGCGCTCGTTAGTCATCGCGCGCCGAGGGACAGGCGGGTGTGTGGAATGACGAATGACGGATGACGAAGCACGAAGGAATGACGAACCCCGAAACGCGGTTCGGCTCACTCGTCATTGGTGCTTCGACCTTGTTTCGTAATTCGTCATTCGTGCTTCGTCATTTACCACGCAGCTCGCGCGTCTGCCGCGTATCATTAAAAATGCCTGAGCCAGTCGTGCTGAACATTGGTTCCCGGCGGGTGCCAATCTCGAATCCGGACAAGGTTTTCTACAACGCGGGCAAGTTCACGAAGCTCGACGTGATTAACTATTACCTGCGGGTTGCGCCCTGGCTGCTGCCCCATTTTCGGGGACGGCCGGTCACGCTCAAGCGTTATCCGAACGGCATCCACGGTGAAGTTTTTTACGAGAAGGATGCGCCGTCGTTTACCCCGAACTGGGTGAAAACGTTTCCGGTGCCGCGCCGGGAAGGCGGACCGGACATCAATTATATTCTGATCAACGACCGCGCCACCCTGGCGTGGACGGCGAACATCGCGGCGCTCGAGCTGCATCCGTTTTTGCATCGCGCGCCGCGTCCTGACCGGCCGACCCACGTCGTCTTCGATCTCGATCCGGGCGAAGGCGCCGGCCTGGCCGAATGCATCGAGGTCGCTTTCCTCCTCCGCGACGTGCTGACGAAACTGCGCCTGCAATCGTTCCCGAAAGTCTCCGGGTCGAAAGGACTCCAGCTTTACGTGCCGCTGAACACTCCGGCTTCCTACGACCCGGCCCAGCTTTTCGCGAAAACGATCGCCGAGCTGCTCGAACGCGAACATCCCGCGCTCGTCGTCGCGGACATGGCGAAAAATCTCCGGCACAAAAAGGTCTTCATCGATTGGAGCCAGAACGCGGACCACAAGACGACGGTGGGCGTTTACTCGCTCCGAGCGAAACGCGATCGGCCGTTCGTCTCGATGCCGGTAAAATGGAGCGAGCTCCAGAAGCCGAAGGTCGAGGCGCTTCAGTTCGAACCGGCCGTGGCTCTCCAGCGATTGAAAAAACTCGGCGACCTTTTCGCGCCGGTTTTGAAGTTGAAACAAAAGTTGCCGCGCCCGTTCGCGGCCGGGGTGAAAGCGCCGCGCAAGCGGCCGCGCGCGCTGGAAGCTTACGCCGGGAAACGGAATTTCTCGCGCACCGACGAGCCCGGCCCCACGGCGCCGCGCCGGAGCAGGCAGGGAAGCCGGCGGCGTTTCGTGATCCAGAAACACGCGGCCAGCCATCTGCACTACGATTTTCGGCTGGAGATGAACGACGTCCTGAAGTCGTGGGCGGTCCCGAAAAATCTTTCGGTGGTGGAGGGCGAGACGCGAACCGCGTTCGAGACCGAAGATCATCCGATCGATTACCTGGAGTTCGAAGGGATTATTCCCGAGGGCGAATACGGGGGCGGGACGGTAATGGTGTGGGACATCGGCACCTACGAAATACTGGAGGGCAACTACTGGAAAGGATCGCTCACCGTGTTTCTGTCCGGGAAGAAATTGAAAGGGGAATGGACCCTGAAACGGGCCGCGGCGGACGACGGAAAGCCGAAATGGTTCGTGAACAAGACCGCCGGCAAAGCGCGGGCGATCCCGAAGAAGCGCGAGGCGGTTTCGGCAATTACGGGACGAACGATGGAACAGATCGCTGGGGAAAAGTCGGCGGTCTGGCGGAGTGACCGGGGAACCGTCTCAACGGAATCTCATCCTGCCAGGAAGGCGAAAACGCCGGAGTTCGTCAGGCCGATGAAAGCGACGGCGGTCACCGAACTGCCGGCGGAAGGCGATTGGATCTACGAAATCAAATGGGACGGTTATCGCGCGCTGGGTCTGAAGCGCGGCGAGAGCGTCCGGCTGTTGTCGTTGAAAGAGAAAAACCTGACGAGCGATTTTCCGGGCGTGGCCGAAGCGATGAGCGGCCTGGCCGCGGAGACCGCGGTGGTGGACGGCGAGATCGTCGCGGTCGACGCCCAGGGGCGCCCGTCGTTCCAGGTTCTGCAAAATCGCAAGGCGCTCGGAGCCGGATGGAGCGTGGTCTATTACGCGTTCGATCTGCTCCAACTCGACGGCCAGGATTTGCAACAGCTGCCGCTGCACGTGCGCAAAGCGAAACTGAAAACGCTCCTGGCCGCGACCGGTTTGCCCGCTCTTCGCTACAGCGCGGAGCTCACGGGAAAAGCGGCGGCCGTCATTCGAACAGTCGCGGCGGCGGGGCTGGAAGGCGTGATCGCCAAGCAACGCGATTCCCTTTATCGCGCCGGCACGCGCGTGACCACGTGGCTGAAATTGAAGCTGAACAAAGGACAGGAATTCGTCATCGGCGGTTACAAACCGGACGCGGGAAGTTTTCAGTCCATTCTCGTCGGCTTTTACGAGGCGAAGAAGCTGATTTTCGCCGGCAAAGTGCGACAGGGCTTTAATCCCGTCGGCCGGGCGCGATTACTGAAGGAGCTGACGCCGTGGCTAACGAAGGAATGTCCCTTCGCCAACCTGCCCACGAGCCGCAAGAGTCATTTCGGCGAAGGGATCACGGTTGACGAAATGGCGGAGCTCTGCTGGCTGAAACCGAAGCTAGTGGCGCAGATCAGTTTTACGGAGTGGACCAACCAGGGCCTGCTCCGGCACGCCACGTTTGAAGGATTGCGTGATGACAAGAAGCCGCGCGAGATCGTGCGCGAATAGAGCGCCCTCAATCCTCGGAAAACGACGCGCGCTTCGATCGCTGGGCGAGAAGCTGCCGCTTGCGCCGGAGGCGCCTGATCTTGCTCTTCCCTGCTTCGGGAGTCGGCTGCAACGACTTCGGCGGCCGGACCGGTTTGCGATAAAGCTGAGTGAGGCGCGCCACCAGCGCCGCATGCGCTTTTTCCCCGCTGATGTGTGGCGTAGCGAGCTGCTTCGCGGGGTCTGGCTTCGGCTCGCTCATGATGGGTTCTCTCTTATGATACGATGGACGCGTGCGGGCCGGCTGTCTGCCGTTGATCAATCGCGCTCGCTAAGGAAAATCCTTAGAGTATTATCGGCAAAGACCCGACCGGGGCCGACTCCCGCTTCGAATTGAAATAAGGGGGAGTCCAGCGTTTGGATCCGCGATCAATGTGCGCCATTCTGCTTGTCGAAGATCACTACGATACCCGGCAGGCGTTCGCGGCGATTCTTCGGAGCTGGGGCCATCAGGTCGGGACCGGTGACTGCGTGGCCAGCGGGCTGCGTTTCCTCGAAGATAACAAGGTGGACGTCGTCGTCAGCGACATCGGATTGCCGGACCGCAACGGCTACGATTTCATCGCGGAAGCACGGGAGCGGACGCCGGGACTGACGGCGATCGCGGTGAGCGCATACTTCACGGCGGCCGATCAACGCCGCGGAAACGATGCTGGCTTCAACATGTTCTTTGCCAAACCGGTGGACCTGAGAGCGCTCCGTCACGCGCTGGAACGCGTGCCTTGCGACGTGGCCAACGGCAGCGCGAGCAGCGACGCCGCGTGATTATTGGTTCGGCGCGATCGGCTGCGCGCCTTATCCTAGACGACGCCGATGGAAGTCCGCCCGCTTTCTATCTCGATCGTCGTCCCCGTCTTGAACGAAACGGCTTTGATCCGAGACTTTCTCAAGCGTGTCCGAACGCTTGACGCGACGCTCGAAATCATCGTCGTCGACGGCGGCAGCTCCGACGAAACCGTCGCGATCGCGCGTCCGCTCGCGGACCGCGTGATCAACGCGCGTCGCGGCCGCGCCTCCCAAATGAATGCCGGCGCCGCGATCGCGCGCGGAGACGTCCTGTGGTTTCTCCACGCCGACTTGCAGCCGCCGCCGGATTCGGTGGCGCGAATACGAATTGCGTTCCGCGATTCGAGGATCGCCGGCGGCTGCTTTTCTCTCCGCTATCCGCGCCGCGAATGGATTTATCGCGTCAGCGATTCGCTTGGTAATGTCGGGGTGAAGGTGTTTGGATTCGCGCTGGGCGATCACGGCATCTTTTGCCGGCGCGATTGTTTTAATGATGCCGGCAGTTATCCGATGGTGCCGATTCTGGAAGATGCGGAGCTGTACCGGCGCCTCGCTCGCGCTGGCCGGATGACGCAGCTCCGCGAAGAAATCGTGAGCGATCCGCGGACGTTTGAGAGCTGCGGCCGTTACCGAACGACGGCCGTCTATTTCCTGATCCTGTTGCTCTACGTCGCGCGCGTGCCGGTTTCGGTGTTACACCGAATTTACCGGCGCTTTCATCGACAACGCTTCGGCGCCGCGGTCCCAGTCACTGGCAACCTGGGCACCGTCGTTTCGTAAATTCCTGGTACTTTGCCTGGCGGCGGCGATGGTTTCTGCCGGCACCCGGCGGAGCGACTTCGCGAGCCCGATTTTTGACAACGTCCAAATCATCCACTTCGTCGGATCGAAATGCCATGGGCGAACGCCGTTGCGGTAGTCGTGCTGGAACTCGTGGTGATAATTGTGGTAGCCCTCGCCGAAGGTGAGAAGCGCCATGAGCATGGAGTCGCGGGCGCTGCAACGGGTCGAGTAAGGCTGGCGGCCCACGGTGTGGCAGGCGGAGTTGATGAAAAATGTGCAGTGCTGCAGCACGACGACCTTGGCCACGCCGCCGATCAGGAAACCACCGAGCGCGCCGACCCAGCCATCCCAGGCGGCGCCGATCAAGGTCGGAAGGACGAAACTGGTGAGGACCGCCAGGAGATGGACGTGGCGATGTTGCCACATGACGAGCGCGTCTTTCTTCAGGTCGTTCACGTTATCGAAGGGCGGTTGCGGCAGAAGCTTGAACAAGAGCCAGCCGATATGGGCGTGGAAAAATCCTTTGCTGATGTCGTAGGGATCTTCGTCGTGATCGACGTGCTTGTGGTGGCGCCGGTGTTCGCTGGCCCACATCACGACTGAATTCTCGAACGCGCCCGAGCCAAACACCAAAACCAGGAGGCGGATCGGCCACTTGGCCTGGAAAGAGATGTGCGAGAAAAGGCGGTGATAGCCCAGGGTAATGCTGAACCCGCTGGCGCTGAGGAGGACCGCGAAAAGCGCGAGGTGGAACCAATCGAAACCAAAGTAAAAGAAGTAAAGGGGGACTGCCGTGATCGAGAGGATAAAGGTGCCGATCAAAAACGAGCTGGTCGTCCAGTTGATGCGATCGAAAGGAATGCGAGAAAACATAAAGTGAAAATCGCGCCTGAAGCGCGCGGAGTTAAAACGAAGCGAAAATTGGACTAGCCGTTAACGAGCCAGGACAACGTCTTTCTTCGTCCAGGCGTGCACCTTGTCGCAATGCGCGCAGGTCAGCTTGTGCGGCTTCACTTTCTTGTCCGCCCAGAGTTCTTCTTCGACCACCTGGCCGGTAGGAGTGAGCTTGGCGGTGGTGGGACACCGGACGAGGATTCGTTTTGTCATGGTCTTAGGAAGGTTTCGTTAGGCCGGCAGGATTAACCGAGTCGATATACGATCCGCGCCTTATCGATATCGTAAGGGGACATTTCCAGCTTCACCCGGTCGCCAATGGTGAGACGAATGAAGCGTTTGCGCATCTTGCCCGAGATGTGGGCGAGAACGATGTGGTCGTTGGGGAGACGGACGCGGAACATGGTGCCCGCGAGGACAGAGGTAATCAGTCCTTCCAGTTGTAATTGTTTTTCGAGAGGCATTCGGATTTGCAGGCCGGCGCTCCGGGTTACGAAGCGCCGGCCGGGAAATAGCCGTCGTTAGCGGCGGGAACCGGCGAAATTACGCGGGCGCTCTTCGCGAGCACGCGCTTCGTTCACGGTCAGGGCACGTCCCTGCACTTGCTTGCCGTTGAGGGCGTTGATGGCGGCGGTGGCCGCGGTAGCGTCATTCATCGTAACGAAAGCGAAGCCGCGCGAGCGGCCGGTGACGCGATCCATGACGAGGGCCACTTCACTGACGGCGCCGTGTTGTTCGAAAAGATCCTGGAGATCGTTCTCGGTAGTATCGAAGGAAAGATTTCCTACGTAGAGTTTCATGTATTTGAGTTTTGGAGCAATTCGCTGCCAGCCACGAGCCGTTCCCGAGAATCGGGTTTCAAATCACCAAAGAGCCAAACTCAACTGACGATCTACCAAGCAAAGAAACAGAACAGACTTAATCCAATGGCCGCCAGTCTCGCTCATCCCGGGCAAAACTCAAGCGCTAGTTGGACGCTGCGCGCCGTTCCGGGCCAAAGCTTCACGTCATAAATCGCGTCGCGGAACCGATTCGCTGGCGTAATTCGTCGGGAAAAATCCGAGTTTCTCTTCAGCTCTTTCCGCACAGCCGGATTCCACGCGGGTTACGTTTCTGCTGCACACGTATGACGTTCGACCCCACCACTATTCCAATAGCTACCGCACCGGACTTCCCGATCATCGTGCATTCGCACCTCGGATGGGACTGGGTCTGGCAGCGGCCGCAGCAATTTCATTCCCGTCTCTCGAAGCGCCATCGCATTCTTTTTGTGGAAGGGCCAACGCCCCAGCCGGGCATCGAAGCGGCGCGGATCTCCCTGCGCGAAGTCGCCGATTACCCGAACCTCGTTGTCTTGCAGATGGCGATGCCGGAGCAGCGTTGGAACGACGGCGCGTGGGTGGACAGGGAACGGCGCCGCCTCGTCCAATCCGTTCTCAACGGCCCGCTCGGCTCCGATTTCGCCGAGCCGGTCCAATGGTTTTACGATCCCATGGCCGTGACCGCGTTTGCCGGTCATCTCAACGAGAGGGCGATCGTTTACGATTGCATGGACCAGTTGTCCCAGTTCAAGGGCGCGCCCAGCGAGCTCGTCCGCCGCGAGCGCGAACTGCTGGCCATCGCGGACGTGGTTTTCGCGGGCGGTCCGAAAATCTGGGAAGAGAAACGCGCCCAGAACGCGAATTGTTATTCGATCGGCTGCGGCGTCGACGCGGCCCACTTCGCCAGGGCGAACGACCCGGGTACTTCGATCCCGCGCGATGTCGCCAATTTGCCGGGCCCGGTTTTTGGCTACATCGGCGTGATCGATGAGCGTCTTGATTACGAACTGATCGCGAAGATCGCCGACGGAAATCGCGAGGGCAGCGTGGTCATGGTCGGTCCGTGGACCAAGGTCGACCGGTCGGCCTTTCCGGAACGCGCGAACCTGCACTGGCTCGGCGCGCGCGATTACAGCGAGCTCCCCGCCTACGCCAAACGCTTCGACGTTTGCCTGATGCCGTTCGCGTTGAACGAGGCGACCGAATTCATCAATCCCACCAAAGCCCTCGAATACATGGCGACCGGACGCCCGATCGTTTCGACGCCGATCGAAGATGTCGTCCGGCAATTCGAAGACGTCGTGAAAGTCGTGGCGACGGCCGACGAATTCGTGGCGGCCTGCCGCCGCGCGGCCGAATGCCCGAACCGGGTGGGAGTGCGCCGCGGTTTGAAACTCGCGTCGCGAAATTCCTGGGAATCGATCGTCGAGAAGCTCGAAGGCCACGTTCTCGAAATCATCAACCGCGGACGGTCGATCGCGACCGACGCCGCCTGACGCGATGTTCGATTACCTGGTAGTTGGAGCCGGTTTTGCCGGCAGTGTCCTGGCCGAGCGGCTGGCCCGTGGCTCCGGGAAGCGTGTTCTCATTTGCGATCAGCGGCCGCACATCGGCGGCAACGCCTACGATGAATACGATGCGGCCGGCGTTCTGGTCCATCGCTACGGTCCGCACATTTTCCACACGAATTCGGCCGACGTTTTCAATTACCTCTCGCGCTTCACGGATTGGCGCAGCTACGAGCATCGCGTCCTGGCCAGCGTGGAGGGCCAGCTGCTCCCGATGCCGATCAATCTCGACACGATCAACCGGCTCTACGGTTTGAATCTCGATTCGAGCGGCGTCGAACGTTATCTCGCGTCCGTCGCGGAGAGGCGCGCGGTCATCCGGACGTCGGAAGACGTCGTCCTCAACGGCGTCGGGCGCGATCTCTACGAGAAGTTTTTCCGGAATTACACCCGCAAACAGTGGGGCCTCGATCCTTCCGAGCTCGACGCCCAGGTGGCGGCGCGAATCCCGGTGCGCACGAATCGCGACGATCGCTATTTCACCGACGAATACCAGGCCATGCCGCGGCGCGGGTTCACCCGCCTCTTCGAGAACCTGCTCGATCATCCCAACATCTCGATCCTGCTCAATACCGATTACCGCGAGATCGCCGACGAAATTCCGTATCGGAAAATGATCTACACCGGACCGATCGATGAATTCTTCGATCTGCGTTTTGGGAAGCTGCCTTATCGGTCGCTCCAATTTCGGCACGAGACCCACGAGCGCGAGCGCTTCCAACCCGCCGCGGTTGTCAATTATCCGAACGACCACGACTACACCCGCATCACGGAATTCAAATACCTGACCGGCCAGGAACATCGCCGGACGAGCATCGTCTACGAATTTCCGAGAGCGGAAGGCGACCCGTATTATCCGATTCCGCAGGCGGCCAACGCGGCGATCTACAAACAGTATCGCGAACTGGCGGAAGCCACGCCGGGGGTGCGCTTCGTCGGACGGCTCGCGACCTATCGCTATTACAACATGGATCAGGTGATCGCGCAGGCGCTGACCGTTTACAAAAAGATCGCGGCCGAGGAAGCCGGCGTTCGGGAACTGAGGAATGGACACCGAAATGGAGAAATCGCTCCAGCTCTGGGGCGGGGTTGAGTGCACCGTTAATCGCGTCGGCGACCGGTTCTTCAACCAGCTCGAACGCAACGGCCATTGGGATCGCGCGGGCGATCTCGACCGTTTCGCCGCGCTCGGTCTCCGCACGTTGCGGTTCCCGTTGCTCTGGGAAACGCTCGCGCCGGATTCTGTCGATGAAATCGATTGGTCGTGGCCGGACGACCGGCTGGCGCGCGCCCGCGCTCTCGGCATCCGGCCGATTGCCGGTTTGCTGCATCACGGGAGCGGGCCAGTTGGCACGAACCTGCTCGATCCGAAGTTCCCGGAAAAGTTCGCGCGCTACGCGGGCGCAATCGCGCGGCGTTATCCGTGGATCGACGGTTACACGCCGGTCAACGAGCCGCTCACGACCGCGCGCTTCAGCGCTCTCTACGGCCATTGGTATCCGCACGCCCAGGATGACGGCAGTTTCGCGCGGGCGCTTCTGAACCAGGGCCGGGCCACCGTCCTGGCGATGCGCGCGATCCGCCAGGTCAATCCGGAGGCGCAACTGATCCAGACCGACGACCTCGCGAAGACGTTCAGTTCGCCGTCGCTCTCGTATCAGGCTGCGTTCGAGAACGAGCGCAGGTGGATCGCCTGGGATCTCTTGTCGGGCGTCGTCGACCGCGCGCATCCGCTCTGGAGTTATTTTAAGTGGACTGGTGTTTCGGATTCCGAACTCGAGACGTTTTTGCGCGAGCCGTGTCCGCCTGACGTCATCGGCGCCAATTACTACGTCACGAGCGAACGTTTCCTGGACGACAACTTCTCGGCGCATCCGGCCCAATGCCGTGGCGGCAACGGCCGCGACGTTTACGCCGATATCGCCGCGGTGCGTTCGGAGTTCAGCGAGATCGCCGGCCCGAAGAATTTGTTGATGGAAGTGTGGGAACGCTATGGAACGCCGATCGCCATCACGGAGGCGCACCTGGGTTGCACCGCGGACGAGCAGTTGCGCTGGTTCATGCAAATCTGGGACGCCGCCAATGAGGCGCGCTCGGCCGGCGCGGACATTCGCGCGGTCACGATCTGGTCGCTGCTCGGCTCGTTCGATTGGGACAGTCTCGTCACGCGCGACGAAGGCCATTACGAAGCGGGAGTGTTCGATGTTTACGATGGCGAGCCGCGTGAGACTCTGCTTGGAAAAATGATGCGGGAGCTGACCGCGCGCGGCACGTTTGATCATCCCTGCTTGGCGACGCCCGGCTGGTGGGAGCGCGAGGAGCGGCTCGAGCAGGTCGCGTAAACCCAGCGGCATGACAGCGCCACCGGAACGCGCAATCTTGCGCCGGTGACTTCCGCTTCTGGTTATGCGCCCGGCCGCGTCGAATTGCTCGGCAACCACACGGACTACAACCTGGGCGTGGTTCTGGGCGCGGCCATCGATCGCGGACTGACGGTGACCGGCACGCGGCGAAGCGACGACATCATCCAGCTCACCTCGCAACTGATCGACGAACCGGTCGCAACTTCGCTGTCCGATCTCCGTCCGCGAACGATGCATCGTTGGGCGAACTACCTTCTCGGCGTGGTCGCGCAATTTCGCGCGGTCAGCCACCCGATTGGCGGATTCGCCGCGGAAGTATCCGGCGACCTGCCGGCGGGCGCGGGCCTTTCCAGTTCGGCCGCGCTCGAAGTAGCCACGGCCGGTTTTCTCATGGCCCTCCACGATTTGCGGCTCGATCCGATCGAGGTCGCGCGTCTTTGCCGGCGGGCCGAAAACGATTTCGTTGGCGTCCAATCCGGTCTGCTCGACCAGGCCACTTCCGTTTTCGGGCGCGCCGATCACGCCGTGTTTCTCGATTGCCGGAGCGAAGAGATCTCGACCATCCCATTCCCGGCCGGCCTCGTGCTCGTGATCGCGCAATCGCGCGGCAAGCACGACCTGCTGGCGAGCCTCTATAATAGAAGGCGCGAGGAATGCGCCGCGGCCGCGCGCGCGCTTCACGTTGCCAGCCTGCGCGAAGTCACCCCCGCCCAACTCGAGCGCGCCGGGCCGGAGCTCGATCCGCTGCTTCGCCGTCGCGCCGCTCATATCGTCGGCGAAAATCAGCGCGTGTGGCGGGCCGTGGAAATTCTGCAGTCAGGCGCAGATCCGGCCGAGTTCGGCGCGCTGATGAATGCGTCGCACGAAAGTTCGCGGACCAATTTTGAAAATTCCACGGCCGACCTGGATCGGCTCGTGGAGATCGCGCGATCGCGTCCTGGAGTTTTAGGCTCGCGGCTGACCGGCGGCGGTTTCGGTGGCGCGACCGTCACGCTGGTCGACGCGGCGCATGCGTCCGATCTCGTCGCGCATTTGAGTTCGCACGCCGAGGCGGTGTTTGTTTGTCGCGCCGCGGACGGCGCCGCCGTGAGTTGGCCGCGGTAATTAGGCTTGCGCCGTGTTGCGCGTTCGGTGTCGATAGCGCGAATGGCTACGAACACTTTCCTGCCGCGCCCCGAGTATCCGCGACCCGACCGGCAACGAGGTTTCGTTCACGGCGTCGACTGGTTGAACCTGAATGGCGCCTGGGAATTCCGGTTCGATCCGGATCGTCGCGGAATCGACCAGCAATGGTTCCGCGCGGATCAAAAGCAGTGGACCGAGCAGATCACCGTTCCGTTTTGCTGGCAATCGCTCGCGGCCTGGGGCGAAGCGGACGCGGCCAATAACGACAATTATTTTTCCCGCCGCGTTTTCCGGAATCCCCTGCAGGTGGATCGCTTCAACTATCGCGACGCGGCGCGCTACGAAATCGGCTGGTATCGGCGCACGGTTACGATCCCGGCGACTGAACCCTGGAAAGGGAAGCGGACAATTCTCACTGTCGGCGCCGCGGATTTTTTCACCGACTGCTGGTGCAATGGCGTGCACGTCGGCCACCATGAAGGCGGCTACGTTCCGTTCGAATTCGATCTGACCGACGCGTTGCGCACCAACGAAGACGGCGAGCTGTGCGCGACGATCGTTTTGCGGGTGGAAGATCCGACCGACAATCGCGAGCAACCCGTCGGTAAACAGTGGGGCTGGTACAGCAGCGTCAGCGGTATCTGGCAGACGGTGTTTCTCGAACCGCGCGCGCGAGTGTTCGTGGAGCGATTTCAAGTCGCCGCCGATCTCCCGCGGAGCGATGCCCTTTTCAAAATCTTCACCCGCGGCGGAAGCGACTGCGCGGTCATGGTCATTGCGCCGGACGGTCGTGTTTTCGAAAACAACCTCGCCGTCCACGATGGGATTGCGGCCGGCCCCATCTCGTTGCCGAACCCGATTCCTTGGGACCCGAGCGATCCGCAACTCTACAAGTTGAAGCTCACCCTCAGCGGTCCGGGGCAGGAGACCGACGTCGTCCACGGTTACTTTGGGATGCGTAGCATCGAGACGAAGCTTGCCGAAGACATCGGCGCGCCGGCCGCGCTGTCGTTGAATGGCGAAGCGATCTACGTCCGGGGCGCGCTTTACCAATCGTATCATCCCGACGGCATCTACACCGCGGGCGATGTCCAGACGCTCAAGGACGATATCGCGTTCGCGAAACGCGCCGGGTTCGATCTCCTCCGGATCCACATCAAGATCGACGATCCGCTCCTGCTTCACTACGCGGACACGATCGGCATCCTGCTGCTGGCCGACTTCCCAAATTTCGGCGAAGGCGGCGACACCGAAACCGGCCGGCGCCGTTTCGAGGAGACGATGCGCGGAGCAATGGCGCGCGACTTCAATCATCCGTCGATCATCGGCTGGTGTCTCTTCAACGAGACCTGGGGGTTCGGCGGCCAGGCGCAATTTGTGAAGTTGATCAACCCGAAGCCGCCCGCGATGAGCGATGCGCCCGGGGTTTCAGCGGATGCGAAGTTCGACAACCAGCTCTCTTTTGTCTGGGTCGACCAAATGTGGGCGCTGGCCAAAACGCTCGATCCCACCCGGCTCGTGGAAGACATGAGCGTCGTCGCCTGGGATCACATTGAAAATTTCGGGCACGGCCGGACCGATGTGAATTCGTGGCATTTTTACACGGACAATTACGAGAAGGCGAAGAAGCACATCGCGGAAGTGGTGGAGAAGACCTACGCCGGTTCGAACTTCAATTACACGCCGGGGTTCGAGCAAGGCTCGCAGCCGCTGATCAACAGCGAATACGGAGGCGTCGGCGCGCTCGATGGCGACATCGATATTAGCTGGAGCTTCAAGTTTTTGACGAACGAACTGCGGCGGCACGGGAATCTTTCGGCTTACATCTTCACGGAGCTGCACGACGTCGAGTGGGAGCGGAACGGCTTCCTCAATTACGATCGGACGCCGAAAACGTTCGGGTACGATTCGACGATCGTGAACCAGGGAGACGTGCTCCCGATCGACGCGCCGCCGATCGCGCGGCATCGTCCGGCGGAACAATTGGAGATCGAGGTTTATTCGTCGCACTTCGCACGGAAGCAGCGCGACGACGTCACGCTCTATTGGACGTTGAGCGGCATCGACTCGTTAGGCTGGGCGAACGACCGGTTGCTCCAGGGCGGAAAGAAGATCGCGTTTCCTCATTACCGCGTCGTCCTCGCCGACCGGATCCGGTTCCGGCTCCCGGAGAAAACGATGCTCTGCACCCTGTGGGTCCGCGCGGTCGCGCCCGACGGAACGCTCATCGCGCGCAACTATGTGCAGTTCTTTGTCGACGCCGGTTTTCCGGCGCGCGAACAAACCCCGGACACCACGATCATCCGGGCCGCGACCCATTCCTGGAGCGCGGCGAAATGGAGCGGCGCGATGAGCGACCATGCCCAGGCCGAAATGGCGGGCGCCTGTTTCGGAATGGGATCGGGCTCGTTCGAATGGGAGTTTCCGGTCGACCGGGACGAGCTGCGGCACGCGACCAGGATCGGCCTTCTCTGTGAAGCCTCTTCTCATCGCGAAGGCACCCCGCAAACCGATTCGTTCGCGTGGCCCACGCAGTTCCGGATGCTCTTGAACGGCGTGCGGGTTTACAGCGGGATTCTGCCGAACCATCCTCACGACGCGGCCGGCGCCCTCAGTTATTTGCGCAATGGCCGCGGCGCCTATGGTTATCTGGCGCACGCCACTGTCGAGGGCGATTTGCTGCGGCACGTCGTCGCGAACAATGGCGGTAACGTTTTGCGCCTCACCTGTGTGGTGCCCGCTGGCCGAAAACCGCGCGGCGGCCTAACGATCTATGGCGGGGATTGCGGACGTTCCCCGGTTCCGCCCACCATCATTCTCGCCGGCCGCGGTCAGGCCGCCTGATCCAGCGCCGCCCTATCGCGTGGATGATGCAGGTAATTCAGGTATTCGCGATCGAAAGCGCCGAGCGCAGCTTCGACGGTTGGACCGAACCCGGCGATGCCTTGCCGAACGCTTTTTCCGAGAAGCGCGATCCAGACACCGGACTTGAGGAAAATCCTGGGCGCTCGAATCGCCGACGGGCTGCCGGGGTGCGATTCGCAATACAACTCGGCCCGGTGTCGGGCTGCGATCGAATCGAGAAACTTCGCACTCATTGTTCCGTTACTACGTTAGATAATAGCACCGCGGATTCGCGAACGCGCGCCTAACGAAGGATAGGGGAAAGTCCGACGATCACCTACGCCGTCCTCATGGTCGCAATTCCAACGAACTTAAGGCGCGTTGCGAGTTTGGCCGATAACACGCGCATGGCGATGCCCGACGACACCTCACGCGCCCTGAATCGATTTCTCTTCGGACCCCCGCCAGGAAAACCAACCGGAGAAATTTATGAACACGAGTGGAAGACGCAGTGATGTGATCAGCTGGCTCAACGACGCATATGCGATGGAACGCAGTCTCGAAGTGATGCTGCGCAAGCAGGCCGAGAATCAGGACTCCCATCGTGCGGTCCGCGAGCGCGCGCGAATTCATTTGGACGAAACCGAAGTGCACGCCGAGCGCATCGAACAATGCCTGGAGATGCTGGGGGAAACTCCATCGACGATCAAGAGCGTGGCCGGGCAGGTCATGGAATTCGCCAAGGGGACCATGAGCAGGATGGCGACGGACGAACGAGTGAAGGATTTCCTTTGCGCTTACGGCGCGGAATATTTTGAGGTCGCCAGTTACAAGGCGCTCATCGCCGGCGCGGCCGTCGCCGGGGCCGAGGAAATCGTGCCGTTGCTGGAAAAAAACCTGAAGGAAGACGAAGCGATGGCCGCCTGGCTCGATGGCAACGTCTCGGCGGTCGTGCGCGACTATCTGCTGCAGGAAGCGCCGGCCGCGGCTTCGGCGGCGTAACGGATCGCACCGCAAACCGATTGCTTCCACGGGATGAAAACTAATTCGTCGCCATCACATTCTGACTCGCCGCGTCCCGATTCCAGTGAGCCGCCGGCCGACATTCGCAAGCGCGCGGAAAGACTGCACGAGAAAGTCAGCGACCTTTCAAAAACCCTCGATCACATCGAACAAACGTTGTCCAAGGCGGCCGGCGATTCGAAGGATTCGCGCGATTGAGCGGGGGCGAAACAGGCCGTCGCGAGCACGCGAAATAAATATATTTTTTTGCGGTTGCGGAAAGCGAAAGCTGAGGGATTACTTGAACTGTTCTGGGGGGAACAGCCGCCCTTCGCGCTTCTTCGAAGTGAGGGGGGCGGCACTTTTTTTTGGCGCCATCCAGCGCGCCTCCGCGCCATGCGCTCAAAGCCGCGCCGGGAAACGATTGCAGAACACGTGAATATTCTGCTCGTCGAGGACCACAGTGACACGCGCCGGGTGCTTTCCGCGCTCCTCGGGCGCTCGGGTCATGAAATCCTGACGGCCAGCAGCGTGAGCGACGCGCTCCAGGTGCTGGGGCACATGCGGGTGAATGTTCTTCTGAGCGACCTTGGGCTGCCGGACGGCGACGGCCTCGAGCTCGTGGCGAAAGCGAAGGCGATTCAACCGAAAATAAAAACGATCGCGCTGACCGCGCGCGGTTCGGAAAAGGATCACGAGCTCGGCAAAAAAGCCGGGTTCGATCATTACCTGACGAAGCCGTTCGACTTCCACGAATTACGCACCCTCCTGACCCTGGTGCGCAAGTCGGGCGCGTAATCGTCGCCGCCGGCGATCAGTAAATACCCAGCAGGCGTTTTGCTTTCTCGCAGCTCTCGGGCTCGCCGAGAAATTGGATGGCGATCTGCTGGCTCTGCGGCGGTTTTTTCAAAACGATTTTGAGGCGGCCGAACTCGTGGCCCTGCAATCGGTTTTCGATGTCTTCCTTCGTTTGCTCGATCATCGGTTTCTCGAATAGATGGGGCTCGAATCCCACTTCAATTCTGATCATGCGCCGAACTCTGTATCAGTTGAATTCGGAGCGCCAAACACGAAAGCTCGAGGACCCTTTCATGCCTTCCGACCCCGGCCGCGGAAGGCTTCGAAGCCTCGATCCGATGCGTTACCGCAGTCCGCGAGTCGGCTTGCTGAAGTAAACAATCGGCAGAAGGCCGGCCACGAGAGCGGCCGCGATCGGCAGGACGCGGAACAGCGGGGTGAGCGCTTCGGCGCTGAATCGCTCCGAGATTCCGGCAATGACGGATGCGACGAGGACCGCGATGCTCAGCAGCTCAGCGAGCAGGAACCAGCGCCGGCGAAGCTTGCGACGTTGCCGCAACGCGGTCATCGGATGGGGCGGCGTGGCGAGAAGCGGTGTTCGCTGGATAGGTTTGGGATTTTCAGTCATCGCTCGGGTTCGGGTGATTCGTGTGCTCGCCTCGGTGCGGACGTGAAAAACCCAGGACTTATCATTTTCGTGGCAAATGCAGCGGCCGGCCGCCCCCGCGAGAGCTTTTGACCGCGCGTCAGGCGACGGGGCGAAAAGCATGCAGCGCGGTCGCGATCGGCCGAACCAGGACCAACCGTGCGAGCGCGGCACGAAACGAAGGAGCGGGCGCGAAGAGCGAAGCGCGTTTGACCGCCGCGGACACTTTTCGTTTCCCAGCCCGCTCGCCATGATGAATTTGCTGATTCGCAACTGCTGCGATGTCCTGTTTTTCGAGGCTCTCCGGTGACGAGGTCATGCGTTTTGCCGCCTCCACAGGATTTGCGTAGGCCCAGTCGCCCGGCGTCGAGGCGCAGCCGGCCGTCGGACATTGCAGCCGCAGTTTTCCGCGGGTGCCCTGCAGCTCGATGACCACGATCTGGCGCCCCGTGATCGTGCGTCCACAGCGTTTGCAGATGCGTTCGTCATCGAGCGAACGCCAGTAATGGAACTCGTCGAGGTACCCGAGGAGATCGAGTTTGTCCGGCGGCGGCAGGTGCAGGGGTGTGGACACGCTCATCCATGATGTTCGCAACCGCCGCGCGTTGCACAATCGGGCCGCGGCCCGCTGGATTCATCGGTGGAACTCCGATCTGTAGGGCGGCGGAGGAAAAATGCGCCGCCGGTTCGCGTCCGACCCGTTTACTCAACGAAGGGTCTTAGGGGAAGCTGCGCGGGTGATCACGGTGGGTGATTCCAAAGAATGTGCCACGGGCGCCCGCGCAGCGATTCCTTGTAGCCGTCGGCCCGCGGCGATGTAGCCGTCGGCCTGTGGCCGACGTGAGAGCGACATCCAATAGCTGCCGGGCCGCGCTCACGTTCGCCACAGGCGAACGGCTACACACGATGTAGACGTCGGTCTGCGGCCGACGTGAGAGCGACATCCAATAGCTGCCGGGCCGCTCTCGCGTTCGCCACAGGCGAACGGCCACAGGGCGTCGCGCATCGCGCGAGCGCTCAAAACCGAAACGCGAAGCTGCCCCGCAGCCGGTAATCGGGCACGACCTGGAGCGCGGTGTTGTCGACGGACACCGGCAGCTCCGCCGCGACCTCGAAGCTAAGTTTCCCGTGCGACGCGACCACCCGCGGCCCGACGAACACCGACGTGATCCCTGTGTCCTCCGCCGGTTCCCCCCGAAAATGGTCGACGCCTTTGTGTTCGCCCGAAACGACGAACTGGAGACCGACGATTGTCTCTTTGCTCCGCACGAAATAAACGCCGGGCCCGCCGCTCCAGGAAATGTCGTTCGCGAATTCGTATTGGTGCGCGCCTTCGCTTCGGACCGTGAATTGAGTGTCGGCCTGGAAGAAGAAATATTTGTAGCGAAGCGAAAACTGGGCGCCGACGATGCCGTCGTACGAGCCCGAGCCGAGGGTGAGGTCGTGCCCGTGAATGCCGCTCGCCGGCGCGCCGGGCACTTCGACTTCGTTGAATTCTTCCTCGAGCCGGCTCGAGTCGCCCGTCGGAAATTTCACGCCGCCGAGGAGCAGCGCTGAAACCGTGAGGTCGGCTTCCTGCGTTTCGAAGTGCGGATTCTTCGGATCGTCGAATTTGAGGGAAGCGCGTCCGCCGCTCTCGTGACGTAACAGGACGAATTTTCCCAGGAGCGAAATATCGCCCACGCCCGATTCCGTTCCGCGATCGATCTCGAATCCTTCCGGCCGTTCGAACGACCGATAAATCAGCGGCAGGTTGACCTGGAGAGCGAAGCGCGAATTAAAACTGTAACCGGCGACCAGCTGTGTGATCGAGCTGTCGAGATATTGTCCGGTCGGATTGGCAACTTCCTCCCCGTCGAACTGGAGCGTCCCGAGATGAGTGAACTGTTCCGCCACCGCAAAATAAAACGGGGTCGCCGCCATCGGCCCGCCAGCTGACATCTCCGCTCGCGACATGGCCTCGATCTGGGGCGTGTAGCATCCGCAGAGATCGCAGGCCCGCGCGGTCTTCATCGTCAGAGCCGCCAGGACGAGGAGGAGATAACGAATCGATTTGGGCACGAGCGTTCCTCGGGAAAAGGACTGCGTGCTTCGCGTGGGACGGGCGCGCGCGAAAATCACGCGGTTAGCCTTCGCGACGATGGCGGACGCGTCAACGGGATTGGCAGTCGCGCTTCAGTTGACCGCAGCGTCCGCGATCCTATTGTTGCCCGGGCAATGGAGTTTGCCTTCCGCAAAGGAAAACCGCCTGACCGTTTTCAGGCCTGATACCTCCTGTCGGCGCGCTCGGGCGCGGCAGGAGATTTTTTATGCTCAGTTATTTTTGGGTTTGTTTGGGAGGTGCCATCGGCAGCGGCGCGCGGTTCTGGATTTCGGGCCTGGTCGCGGAGCGAGTCGGCCAGACGTTTCCCTTCGGCACCCTGGCCGTGAATGTGAGCGGCTGTCTGCTGGTCGGTGTTCTCGCCGGGATGAGCATTCCGGAAGGCCGCTGGATGCTGACGCCCGGCGCGCGGGAATTTTTGATGATCGGGTTGTGTGGCGGTTACACGACGTTCTCCTCTTTCGGCCTGCAGACGCTGGCTCTGGCCCAGGAAGGCGAGTGGCTCCGGGCCGCCGCGAACAGCATTCTGTCCTTCGTGCTCTGCCTGGTCGCGGTGTGGCTGGGGTATCTGCTGATTTCGTTTACCAACAAAGCCTGACATGCAAATACCGAACGACGCGATCTTGCTGCGGATTTTCATCGGCGAAAGCGACCGGTGGGAGCACCAGGCGCTTTACGAAGCGATCGTGATGAAAGCGCGAGAACGTCAGCTCGCCGGCGCCACCGTGCTCCGCGGGCCGATGGGGTTTGGCGCCGCCAGCACCGTCCATACGGCGAAAATTCTGCGGCTCTCGACCGACCTCCCAATTGTGATCGAGATCGTCGACAGCGAAGAGAAGATCAATGGGTTCCTGCCCGACTTGGAAACGATGATGGGCGGCGGGCTGGTCACGTTGGAAAAGGTAAAGGTGTTGCATTACCGCAGCGTGTAGCGGCGGGTGTCCCCACCGATTCCCCTCTCCCCTCGTTCCCAAACAGAGTTTGGGAACGAGGCGTGGGCGCGCAACGAGGGGTGGCGCGAAGAGATTTGGTGGAACCAGCGCCGCGGTGACCGGCGCGGCCGAATATGAAGTCTCGCTCCGGCCCCAATTGCGAATCATACTAGAGAAGATGGGCGATAACCCGGAAGCGAGGAACCTGGACCCGGCGGCGGACGAGGTCACGACCGAGAATGCGCGCAACGGCGCGCGCAAGCGGCGTGACCCGGGCGAGCCGGCGGCGGTCGTAGGAATTGGGGCCTCGGCCGGCGGGATCGCGCCGTTGCAACAGTTCTTCGAAGAGATGAAGCCGGACACGGGGCTGGCCTTCGTGGTGGTGATGCATCTTTCGCCCGATTTCGAGAGCCAGCTCGCGGAGGTGTTGCAGCAGAAGACCAAAATGCCGGTCCTGCAGGTAACGGAGGCGGTGAAAGTGCGGCCGAATCACGTCTACGTCATTCCGCCAAGTCATCAGCTTACCTTTGAAGACAAGATGTTGCGGCTCCTGCCACCGCAGCAGGCGCTGGGACGTCGGGTGACGATCGATCTTTTCTTCCGCACCCTGGCGCACGCGTATGGGCAGCGCGCTGTCTCGATCATCATGTCCGGGACCGACTCGGATGGAGTGATCGGGCTTAAGCATGTGCGCGCGCAGGGCGGGGTGACGATGGCGCAGGAGCCGGAGGAAGCGGCGTTCAACAGTATGCCGCTGAACGCGATTAACACTGGAATGGTCGACTGGATTTTGCCGGTGGCGGAGATGCCGCGGCGTTTGCTGGAGTTCGTCCGGAACGAAAATACAATGCAGTTGCCGCCCGAGATCGAAGACGAGCCGAGGCCGGATGTGAAGGTGAAGGACGCGCCCGGCGGCGAAACGGTCTCCGACGAAACGCGCGAGCCGGATGACGAGGAAGCGCTGCTCCTGGTGCTCAAGCACGTGCGCGCACAGACGGGCCACGATTTCAGCCACTACAAACGGGCGACGGTGCTGCGCCGAATCGCGCGGCGATTACAGGTGAACTCGCTCGATTCCATTCCGCGGTATCTGGCATTCTTGCGTGGGCACGCGACCGAAGCGCGGGCGCTGCTCAACGATCTGCTCATCGGCGTGACGCATTTCTTCCGAGACCAGGGATCGTTTGCAGCGCTGGAAGCAAACGTCCCGCAGCTTTTCGCGGGCAAGAAGCATACGGACGAACTGCGCGTCTGGGTGACAGGCTGCGCGACGGGGGAAGAAGCTTACTCGATCGCGATGCTGCTTTGCGAACAGGCCGAGAAGCTGAGCGACCCGCCGAACTTGCAGATCTTCGCCACGGACGTCGACGAGCAGTCGATCCACGAGGCGCGCGAGGGCCTTTATCCGAGCACGATCGAAGCGGATGTCTCACCGGAGCGGTTGCGGGAATTTTTTGTGCGCGATAACGGGCGTTATCGCGTGAAGAAACACATTCGCGACAAGGTGCTCTTCGCAACCCACAACGTCCTGAGCGACCCCGCGTTCTCGCGGGTCGATCTGGTTACCTGCCGGAACCTCCTCATCTATCTCAATCGCGAGGCCCAGGGACGGGTCTTCGATGTTTTCCACTTCGCATTGCGGTCAGGCGGTCTGCTCTTCATCGGCGGCGCGGAAAGCGCGGACAGTTCGCACTCCCTTTTCTCGCCCCTGGACAATCACCATCGAATTTACGTGCGCCGTTCTCTTCCGCGGCCGGCGTGGAAGATTCCGACGCTGCCGGCACGCGTCGCAGCGCCAGCTCGCCGACGCGGCGAAACCGCCCGGCCGATATTGCCGGGGATGACGTCCGGCGCGGTCGAAGACTCAGCCGAGGCCAGCCAGACCTCGACTTACGAAGGACAGCAGCGCCGCTCGGTCCTCTTCGGCGAGCTGCACCTGAAGTTGCTCGAGGAGTACGGTCCGCCATCGGTGGTAGTGAACGAGGCCTACGACATCGTCCATTTATCCGAGAGCGCGGCGCACTACCTCACTTTCCGGGCCGGCGAACCGTCGACCAATCTGATGACGGTGGTGAATCCTGTCTTGCGCGTTGAGCTCCGCACCGCGCTCTTCCGCGCCGGGCAGTCGAGTGAAAACGTAATCGTCCCCGCGCAACGCGTTCCGATAGGGGGCAAGACCGAGACTCTGGAGGTGCACGTGCGGCCGATACGCCCCGGCGATTCCGCGCAAGGCTTCTTTCTCATTCTCTTCGAGAAGAAAATCGAGCCGCTCACCAAGGCTGAGCGGGTGGTCGAACGTGAGACGATAAGCCGCCAGGTCGGCGACGAGCTGCAGTCACTGAAGGAGCAGCTCAACGCGACGGTCGAGCAATTCGAAGTGTCGAGCGAAGAGCTCAAGGCCTCGAACGAAGAGCTGCAGGCGATGAACGAGGAGCTGCGCTCCGCCGCAGAAGAGTTGGAGACGAGCAAGGAGGAGCTGCAGTCGGTCAACGAAGAGCTGACCACCGTAAACCAGGAGCTAAAGGAGAAAGTCGAGGAGCTGAGCCGCGCCAACAGCGACCTCAACAACCTGATGACCTCGACCGACCTGGCGACCATGTTCCTCGATCGCCAGCTGCGGGTGGTGCGTTTCACCCCTCGCATGCAGGATATCTTCAGTCTGCTTCCGGGCGATATGGGCCGGCCCATCGCGGACATTACCCACAAGCTGAGTTACGACTCGCTCATCGAGGACGCGGCCCGGGTGCTGGACCGGCTCGCCTCGATCGAACGCGAGGTCGAGACAGAAGAAGAGCGCACCTTCCTTTCTCGAATCGCGCCCTATCGCACGCTCGACGACAAAATCAGCGGCGTCGTCCTGACGCTGATCGACATCTCCCAGATCAAACGCGCCCAAGCCGAAGTGCGCGCGGGCACGGAGCGTTATCGCACCTTGTTCGAGCTCGTGCCGGTGGCGGTCTACACGACCGACGCGGAAGGTGTGATCGAGGAATTCAACGATCATGCCGTCGAACTCTGGGGCCGCAAGCCGAAGGCGGAGGAGAAGTTCTGCGGCTCGTTCAAGATCTTCCATCCCGACGGCCGGCCGATGCCGCACGACCAATGTCCGATGGCGCGCGTGTTGCATGGTGAACAGCCGGAGCCGGCAGAGCTCGAGATCCTGGTCGAACAGGAGAACGGGAAGCGGCGCAATGTCCTCGTCGCGCCGCGCGCGATCAGCGATGCCAGCGGCAGGATCGTCGGCGCGATCAATTGCATGCACGACATCAGCGGCCGGAAGCAAATCGAGCAAGCCTTGCGTGAGAGCGAAGAGCGCTTCCGCACCGTGGCCGATAGTATCCCGCAACTGATTTGGACGAACGACGCCGAGGGAACCGCGAATTATTTTAACAAACGCTGGTTCGAATACAGCGGGCTGAGCTACGACGAGTCACACGGGCTGGGTTGGCAGGCGATTGTCCATCCGGAGGACGAATCGAGTTCAGTTGAGCGGTGGGAGCGGGCGCTCGCGAAAGGCGAGGTGTTCGACGCGGAGTACCGGCTCCGCGGTAAGGACGGCGAGTATCGCTGGTTCATCGGCCGGAACGTCCCAATCAACAATGGCGACGCCGGCATCTTTAGCTGGTTCGGTTCGGCCACCGACATCGACGATCTGAAAAACGCTGAAGCGGCCCAGCGCGAAAGCGAGGAGCGATTTCGCCTCCTGGTCGAAGGCGCCAAGGATTACGCAATGTTCCTCCTCGATTTGGACAACCGGATCACGTTCTGGAGCAACGGAGCGGAACGCGTCTTTGGCTGGAGCGAAGCGGAAGCGGTCGGTCAAACCGGAGCTCTTATTTTTGTTCCGGAAGACATCAAGAAAGGCGCGGTGCAGAACGAGATTGTAATCGCGATGAACGAAGGGCGGGCGCCCGACCGCCGGTGGCACCTCCGGAAAGACGGAACCCGCATCTGGGTGGACGGCGTGATGACGCGGCTGGACGACGCGGACGGAGCGCCGCGCGGCTTCGCCAAGATCGCGCGCAATGCCACGGACCTGCGCGAAGCCGAGGACGAGCTTCGCCATGCCAGGGATGAGATGGAGCAGCGCGTGATCGATCGAACGCAGGACGTCCTTGCGACCAACACGGAGCTCGAGCGCACCATGGCCCAGCGGCAGCAACTCGAGCGCGAGCTGCTCGAGATCAGCGAGCGCGAGAAACGCCGGATCGGCGAGGACCTGCACGACATGGTTTGCCAGGAACTAACCGCAACGGCGTTGTTCCTCCAATCCAGCTCCAAACGGATGGCCAAGGAACACCCGGCTGCGGCGAAGACGCTGGCGGAATCGGCCCAGACCGTGAATCGCAACGTCGTTATCGCGCGGGAGCTGGCCGGCGGCCTGCAGGCGATCGAGTTAACCGCGTCCGGGTTGAAGAACGCCTTGCGCGACCTGGCAGCTCGCGCCTGCGAAAACACGGGGATCAAGTGTCATTTCAAATGCGCCCGCGGGGTTCGCGTGCCGGACGACGCGGCCGCCCTCCATTTGTATCGTGTCGCCCAGGAAGCCGTCACGAATGCCGTCAAACATTCGGGCGCGAAGAACATTTTGATCCATCTCGACCGCAATCCGCAGCATGTTTGTGTGAGCGTTCAGGACGATGGCAAAGGGTTCACCTTGCGGAAGCGCGGAAAAGGCCTCGGCCTTCACATGATGCGCTACCGGGCCAACGCGCTTGGCGGCGAGCTGAAAATCGAGCGGCGGAAATCCGGCGGGACGGACATTACCTGCGTGATCCCGGTCAAGAATTAGATCGGTCCGCCCGCCGCGGACTGCGCCGAATTGTTGTAGCGTCCGCTGTCTCCAGCGGACTGGGTAAGCGCGCCGCGGAGTGCGCTGAGACAGCGCACGCTACAGCACGGGTTGTGGCCGCAGCAATTTCATGCGAGCGCGACAACTCCCGCGCGCGATGTCAATATAACTGCGTCGCGACCCGTCACGGCGTCAGTCTTAAAGGAATTCCGGAATGCCAACTGAACCGAAGCTGAAAACGCCGAAAGCCGCCGCGCAAAAGAAAGCTACGTCCGGGCCCGACGCGAAAGAAGCGCGGCGTCAGGCGATCGAACCCGACGTCAAATCGACCGCCGGCCTGGGCGCGGGTCCGGTCGCGAATCCCAAATGCGCGTTACCGGAATCTATCCGAATCGTCGTGGTGGACGATCATCCGCTTTTCCGCCACGGCCTGATTCAGCTTTTGAATTCGGACGACGGCTTTGCGGTTTGCGGGGAAGCAAACAGCGCGGGCGAAGCGATGGAGGTTCTCCGCCAGGTGAAGCCGAACCTCGTCATCGCCGACCTCGGATTGAAAGGAACCAACGGGATCGAGCTGACGAAAATGATCCTGGCCGAGTTTCCCACCTTGCCGGTTTTGATTTTGTCGATGCACGACGAATCGCTTTACGCGGTGCGCTCGCTCCGGGCCGGGGCGCGCGGTTACGTCACGAAACAGGAAGCGCTCGGGAGCGTCCTCGAAGCCGTGCGCGAAGTGATGGACGGCCGCACTTACCTGAGCCCGAAGATGGCGAGCCAGGTCATTTCGAAGGTCGTCGTGAATCGCGTCGCGCCCGATGAAGAAATCACCGACCGGCTAAGCGACCGCGAACTGGAAGTGCTCGAAGCCATCGGGGCCGGGAAAGAGATCAAGGCGATCGCAAAAGCATTGAACCTAAGTCCAAAGACGGTTGAGACGCACCGCACCCACATCAAGGAAAAGCTCAATTTGCAGAACGCGCGGCAGGTGGCGCGCTTTGCCATTCAGTGGGTCGCCGAGCGAAGCGTGTAACCGCGCCAAGGGCGCGGAAGCTCCAAATCCCAAATCCCAAGCTCCAAGGAAATCCCAAGCTCCAAATTTCAACGGGAACGGTGAATGCACGGGCGTCCAAAGGAGCGGCGCCTTCCAAGCCGCCGTTAAGCGTCCGCGCTCCGCAGAGCGCCGAGCCGTCTCGCGCATTATCTTAGCGCGGACTTTTGAAGTTTGGAGCTTGGGATTTGGAACTTTCGCGCGAAGCGCGTTTGTCTCCGACGATCTGGGCGTGCGCCAGGACAGCGACGAGCGCAACGCCGCCCAGCGTGTTCCCAATCAGCGTCGGTAACCCGTAACCGACGATCAGCTCGCCCCACGTTCGCATGCCGTTCATCCCGGCATAAAACGCCTCGACCGATCCAGCGATGATGTGCGGAAAATGGCCGAGCCCGATCACGTAAGTGATGATGATGATCACCCAGATCCGAGCGGACTCGGCCGCCGGCAACAACCAAACCATGAGCGCGATCAGCCAGCCGGCGAAGATGCCGCGGAGGAAATTGATTCCAAAAGTCTGGGCGGTGCTCTCGCCCGCGATCGCATCGAGCATCGTCCGGACTTCCGGTTCGAACGCGCCGGTCTTCGCCGCGACCAAGGCAAACGCGAACGCGCCGACGAGATTCGCGGCGAGAACGACGGTCCACAGGCGCGCGACCTTAACAAAATCGCTCTTCGTTTTGTGAAGCAGGAGCGGGAGGATAACGGTCAGCGTGTTTTCGGTGAACAGCTGTTGGCGGCCGAGAATCACGATCAGGAATCCTGCCGCGTAACCGAGCTTGGTAATGAGCGGCGCCCAGGCGGAGTCCGGCAAATGCTGGCGAAGGAGCGCCTGGACGAGAAAAGAAAAGCCCATCGACATTCCGGCGGCCAGTCCCGACCACGCCAGCGACGACACTTTCCGTTCCAGCTCGTGCCGTCCTTCGATTCGGATCGCTTCGTAAACGACGTGTGCCGTCGGTGACGTTTTTTCCTCCGCCTTGTCCGTGTCCTGGTCCTGTTGCGCGTCGCTCATGGATGCACCAGTAACTCGCGGGAAGACCTGGGGGCGGTCGCAAGATTGTGGCCGTCGGCCGTCGTTGTAGCCGTCGGCCTGCGGCCGACGCGAGGGTGACGTCCGCCCCGCTCTCGCGTTCGCCGCAGGCGAACGTCTACAGCGAACGTTACAGCGCCGGTCACGCATCGACCTGCGTATACTCGGTAACGCATGCATCGGTCCTGCGACGTGAAACTGGCCGCCGCGCTCTGGTTGATGTCGGGCTTTTCGCCTTTCGCGCGTGCCCAGGACGCTGCTTCGGAGCGCGTTGTCGTTTCCGCCGCGCGCCTGCCTGACGCTGAATCGGCGGCGCCCTTCCGCGTCACGGCGCTCGACGCCGAGGAACTGCGCCGCGCGCCGCAGCTTCGCCTCGATGATATTCTTCGCAACGAAGCGCCCGGTTTCAGCCTTTTTCGCCGCAACTCGAGCCGGACCGCGAACCCGACGACGCAAGGTGTGACCTTGCGAAACTTCGGCCCGAGCGGCGCGGGGCGCACCCTCGTGTTGCTCGATGGCATTCCGCTGAACGATCCGTTCGCCGGTTACGTTCTCTGGAGTCAGGTGCCCGCGGCGGGAATTGGTTCGGTGATCGTGCAACCGGGGAGCGGCGCGGGACTTTTCGGAAACAGCGCTCTGGCCGGAACGATCTTTCTGGGATCGAAGCCGATCGAAACGTCGTCAATTTCTATTCTTGGCCTCGCTGGCAACGCCGACACTTACGAGGCAGCAGTCGATGGCGCGCTGAAACGTGGGCCGCTCGGCTTCGCATTGTTGGTCGATCGATTTTCGACCGTGGGTTACCCCGTGATTGCCCCGAACCAGCGCGGTCCCGTTGACGTGAACGCCAGCGCCGATTCGACTCTCTTCGATCTGCGCGCGACATGGCAGGCCGACGCCGAAACTTCCTTGAGCGCGCGCGCCCGCTGGTTTGAAGACGACCGCGGTAACGGCACGCCGTTCACGAAAAATCGAACGGAGGGTGCTGATTTCAGTGCGAGCTTCGCGAAGAAATTGCCGGCCGAATCCGCCGAACTCCAGGTCAGCGCCTACGGGCAACGGCGAAAATTCAGCAGCACGTTCAGCTCGGTCAACGCGACGCGTACCGCGGAGACGCCGGCGCTAGATCAGTTCGATGTGCCGGCTGACGCCGGGGGCGGCAGCGTCGTTTATGGCGGCGTCGCCGGCCCACATCATTTTGTGTTCGGCGCCGACGCACGCTGGGTCGACGGTGAAACGAACGAAAACTTTTCCTGGAACGGGACGACCTTCACGCGTCTGCGCGAGGCGGGCGGCGAACAATTCTTCGCGGGAATTTTCGGCGAGGACACCTGGTCGCTCTCGAACGCCGCGACGCTCGTGGCCGGTGTGCGCCTCGATCATTGGGAATTGAACGACGGCTTTCGCCGCGAGATCGACCGCGCGACCGGCGCGGTGCGAGTCAACTCGCATTTCGAAAATCGCGACGGCGAGGAGATCAACGGCCGGATCGGTCTTCGCGTGAAACCATCGGACAACCTCGCGCTGCGGGGCGCATTCTTCAGCGGTTTTCGCGTGCCGACGCTCAACGAATTGTACCGGCCGTTCCGCGTCGGCAACGATGTGACCGAAGCGAACCCCGCGCTCAACCCCGAACATTTGCTCGGGGCTGAAGCAGGCTTCGAATGGGAGGCGACGAAAACGTTTCGAGTTTCGGCGACCGGATTCGTCAACCGGCTCGAAGACGCGGTCAGCAACGTGACGATTGGGTTCGGCCCGGGGACGTTTGATCCGGGCGGGTTCATTCCAGCCGGCGGCGTGTTGCGGCAGCGGCGGAACATCGACCTCGTCGTCGCGCCCGGCGTGGAAGCGAATGCGGAATGGCAGATCGTTCCGGCGCTGCGCGCGAAGGCGGCGTATTTGTTTACCCGCCCGACGATCGAGCGCGCCGCGGACCACACACTCGTCGGAAATTTATTGGCGCAGACGCCCGAGCATGTCGTGACCGCAGGTCTGGAATGGGATCCGACGCCGAAATGGAGATTCGGAATTCAGGCGCGTCATAGTTCGCGCCAGTTTGAGGACGATCAGAATTCGCGCAGCCTGGCGCCGTTCACCGTCTGCGATCTTATGGCCGGCTACGAGTTCAACGATCACGTTTCCGCCGCGCTTCGCGTCGAAAACGTTTTCGACACGCAAATCGAAACCGGCCGCTCCGCCGACGGCCTCATCTCGATCGGCGCGCCACGTCTGGTGACGTTGCAGATGCGCGTCGGGCTGTAGCGTGCGCTGTCTCAGCGCATGCCGACTTGTCCGCTGAGACAGCGGACGCTACAGCCCGAGAGGGCACGCGAAACCCCTCGTTCCCAAACTCTGTTTGGGAACGCACTTGTGGTCGAAACTCTGTTTCGAGGCGGGTGGGCAACGGAGTTGCGGGGACAATGGCATTCCGCCGCGCTTCGCGTTGAAAACGTTTTCGACACGCAGATCGAGACCAGCCGCTCCGCGGACGGCCTCATCTCGATCGGCGCGCCACGTCTGGTGACGTTGCAGATGCGCGTCGGGCACTCAAATCCCGCTTCGGTCGCCGTAATCTTTCACCGGCTCGAGCGGCTTCGTCGATTCGCCGCTCAGCTTCATCGCGCAATAAATATCCGCGATCACCACCGGCGTCACGGCAACGAACGCTATCACCACGCCCATGACGTGGCTCGGATCCCGCGTGTAACCCCAGATCAACGTCGCCGCATCCAGCACGTCGCCGATTACCCGCGGCCAAATCCACGACGTCGGATCTTTCGAAAACAGGATCAACAGGCCGTTGCCGATCTCGCGCGCGCCGTAGACGCGCACCAGCCATTCGTAACCTTCCAGCCCGGTGTGCCGCGCGATGACGCCGCCCCAGATCAATTCGCCGACGCCGAGCATGATGCTGAACACGCCCAGAAATTGCGCGAGCCGGAAGGTCGCGGAATCCGCCTGCCCGCGCTGTGATTCGTTTGTTTTGTAACGCATATTTTTTTCTCCTCGTTAGGGCGTGAGCACGACCTTGATGCAGCCGTCTTTCTTGTCGCGGAAGGTTTCGTACATCTTCGGCGCGTCGTTGAGATTCATCCGATGCGTGATGACGAACGACGGATCGATCTGCCCTTCCTCGATCCGGCGCAGGAGGTCGTCGGTCCAACGGTTCACGTGGGTCTGGCCCATCCGGAACGTGAGGCCCTTGTTCATCGCGGCGCCGAACGGAATCTTGTCCATGAGCCCGCCGTAAACGCCGGGGATGGAAAGCGTCCCGGCCGGCCGGCACACATACATCATCTCGCGCAAGACGTGGGGCCGATCGGTCTCCATCATCATCGCTTGTTTCGCGCGATCAACGACCGAGTCGAGCGTGCTGCTGACGTGCGCTTCCATGCCGACGGCGTCGATGCATTTCTCCGGGCCTTTGCCCTGGGTCAGGTCGTTGAGGATCTCGACGACACTCTGGGTTTCGAAGTTGATCGTCGTCGCGCCCGCCGCCTGCGCCATCGCCAGGCGCTCCGGGACGCGATCGATCGCGATGACCTGTTTCGCGTTCATAAGAATCGCGCTCCGAATCGTGAACTGGCCAACCGGCCCGCATCCCCAGATCGCCACCGTGTCGGTCGGCTCGATGTCGCACTGCGCCGCTGCCTGCCAGCCGGTCGGGAAAATGTCGCCCAGGAAAAGGACCTGTTCGTCGGTCAGGCTCTCGGGAACTTTGATGTGGGTGCAATCGGCGAACGGCACGCGCACGTATTCCGCCTGGCCGCCGGAATAACCGCCGGTCAAATGCGTGTAGCCGAACAACCCCGCGGTGGAATGCCCGAACATCTTGTCGGCATTTTCCTTCTTCCGGTTGGTCCGCTCGCACACGGAATAATTGCCTTTGCGGCACTGATCGCATTCGCCGCAGAAAATTGTGAACGGAACGACCACGCGCTCGCCGACCTTGAGTTTGCCATTCACTCCTTTGCCGACTTCCACCACTTCGCCCATGAACTCGTGGCCGAGAATGTCGCCCTTCTCGAGCCCGACCATGAAATGATCGTAAAGATGCAGGTCGCTGCCGCAGATCGCGCAGCTCGTGACTTTCACGATCGCGTCTCGCGGATCTTCAATCGTGGGATCGGGCACCTGTTCTACCCGAACGTCTTCTTTTCCGTACCAACGTAATGCTCGCATGCGCTTCCTTTGTTAAATCCTGATTGCGTCGCGAATTTTCCGCGCCGCCAGTCTTGAACGCGGCTGGTTGAGACGACGGTTTGCTTTTATTCGGCGTCGCGATCGCATCCGTTCACGATCAGGATTTTTCTGAGCCGCGATTATACGATTTTCTTACGCGTGGCCGATTCTCGGTCTGCGTTTCTTCGTCAGATGGCCAAGTGTCGCTTCGGTCTTCCAACCCTACTCGTTGGCGTCGCGCTGCTTTCCAGCGAGGCGCAAACGTCCACGCCTTCGGCAGCGCTCCCGAACTCGTTCGGCGCGGAAAAGGAAGACGGGCAATGGACGATGCCCGCGAAAAATTTCCAAGCCACGCGATACAGCGGCCTGGATCAAATCAATGCGACGAACGCGAAGGACCTGAAAGTCGCGTGGACTTTCTCGACCGGCGTAAACCGCGGGCATGAAGCCGCGCCGATCGTGGTGGGCGACACGATGTATGTCGTTACGCCGTTCCCGAACATTCTTTACGCGCTCGACCTCAAGGAGAACGGAAAGCTGAAGTGGATGTACAAGCCCCAGCCGGCCTCAGCCGCGCAGGGCGTAGCCTGTTGCGACACGGTCAACCGCGGCTGCGTTTTTTCGAACGGGAAGCTCTACTTCAACACGCTCGACGACCACACCATCTGCGTTGACGCCGCCACCGGTAAGGAAGTTTGGAAAACCAAGGTCGGCGAGATCAACCACGGCGAGTCGATCACGATGGCGCCGTTGGTCGTGAAAGATAAAGTGCTGGTCGGAAACTCCGGCGGCGAATTCGGTGTGCGCGGCTGGCTGAAGGCGCTCGATGCCAACAGCGGGAAAGTAGTCTGGACGGCGTGGAGCACCGGGCCCGATTCGGATGTCTTAATCGGGCCGGACTTCAAGCCGTTTTACGACAAGGAAAAAGGAAAAGATCTCGGCGTCTCGACCTGGCCGCCCAATCGCTGGCAGATTGGCGGCGGCACGGTCTGGGGTTGGGTCACCTACGATCCGGAATCGAATCTCCTTTTCTACGGGACCGGGAACCCGGGCGTTTGGAATCCTGAGTTGCGCCCGGGCGATAACAAATGGAGCTGCGGGGTTTTCGCGCGCGACCTCGATACCGGGCAGGCGCGCTGGTATTACCAGCTCAACCCGCACGATCTCTTCGATCACGACGCGGTGAACGAAAATCTCGTTCTCGATCTGCCGATTGGCAGTGCTGCAGCGTCCGCTGTCTCAGCGGATAAACCGCAAAGCGCCGCTACATCTACAGCGAGTGCGCTGGCGACAGCGCACGCTACAGCATCTCCCGCTTCGAACGTGCCACTGCGTAAGGTCCTCCTCGCCGCACAGCGCAACGGCATGGTTTACATCTGGGATCGCACCAATGGCGAAGTGCTTTCCGCCGATCCGTTCATCCGCATCACCGCGACGTTCGGCGTCGATCTCAAGACGGGGAAATTAAAGGAGAACCCGGAGAAAGAGCCGCACACCGGCGTCACGATCCGCGACATCTCGCCGGCCGCGCCGGGCGGAAAAGACTGGCAGCCGTGCGCCTGGTCGCCGCGGACGAACCTTCTCTACATCCCGCACCAAAATCTCGCCATGGATTACGAAGGCACGGACGCGAACTACATCGAAGGCACGCCCTACGTCGGCATGAACGTGAAGATGTACGCGAACGGCGGCGAAAATCGCGGGGAGTATTGCGCCTGGGATCCGATCGCCCGGAAAAAGGTGTGGGCGATTCCGGAAGACCTGCCGGTCTGGAGCGGCACGGTCGCGACGGCCGGTGACGTGACGTTTTACGGAACGATGGACGGCTGGTTCAAATGCGTGAACGCGAAGAGCGGCGAGGTGCTGTGGAAGTTTAAGTGCGGCTCCGGGATCATCGGCCAGCCGGTCACCTACAAGGGACCCGACGGCAAACAATACGTCGCGATTCTTTCCGGCGTGGGCGGCTGGTCGGGCGCGATCGTTGCGGGCGGGCTCGACCCGAAAGATCCAACCGGCGCGCTCGGTTTTGTGAATGCGATGAAGGATCTGCCCGACAAGACAACCAAGGGGGGAATGCTCTATGTCTTCGCGCTGCCGTGACGCGAGTCCCCGACGCGCTGTAGCGTCCGCTGTCGCCGACGGACTTCTCGGCGTGGCGGCGCGCTGCGCCGGTGCGCTGAGACAGCGCACACTCCAGCCGGTAATGGTTTGCTTGTTCGCGACCGCAGCTTTCGCGCAGGACGACTGTTGCGCGCCGAAGGAAGAGCCGCAGGCCGCGGAAACGGGAACCAGACGCGTCCTCCGCGTTACGTCCGATCCAAACAACCTCCCGTTCTCGAACGAAAAACGGGAAGGCTTCGAAAATAAAATCGCGGAGCTCATCGCGAAAGAGCTCAACGCTGAATTGCAATATTCCTGGCGCGCACAACGCCGCGGATTCTTTCGCGAGACCTTAAAAGAAGACCGCGCCGATCTCGTGCTCGGTGTGCCCGCGCATTTCGACCTGGCGCTGACGACCGCGCCGTACTACCGATCGAGCTACGTCTTTGTTTACCGCAGGGATCGCAACCTTCACCTCCAGTCGCTGGACGATCCCGCCCTTCACAAGCTGAAGATCGGCGTGCAGATGATCGGGAACGACGAAACGAACACGCCTCCCGCGCACGCGTTGGCCCATCGCGGCATCGTCGACAACGTCGTCGGCTACACGCTTTACGGAGATTACCGCGACCCGAACCCGCCCGCGCGCATCGTCGACGCGGTCGTGAAAGGGGAGATTGATGTGGCGGTGGTTTGGGGACCGTTGGCCGGTTATTTCGCAAAGCACGCTTCCGCGCCGCTCGAAGTCGTCCCGGTCTCGCCCGCGGCCGATCCGAACCTGCCGTTCACGTTCAGCATCGCGATGGGAGTGCGGAAAGCGGACAAGCCGTTGCGGGACGAGATCGACGCGGTTGTGCACCGAAAACACAAGGAGATCGACGCGATCCTCGATGAATACGGCGTGCCGCGGGTCGCCGATCCGCCGAAGCAAGTAGCCAGCTCGAAATGAATCAGGAAAGCAGGAAAACAGGAAAGGGATTGAAGTTGGAACGCTTGAGTTCCTGCGTTCCTGCGTTCCTGCTTTCCTGATTCTCTGTCTGCCCTTCGCTTTTGCTTTCGCGAGCTGCAAGCGCGAGGAGCGCGGCTTTCGCGTTCAGCCTCCAGCGGCCGACAAGCTGACGGTCGCATCGATGAGCGATCTCCACCCGGGTGGGGGACCGACTCCGGCCGCCTCGAAGAATGGCTACGAGGAAAGTGCTTACGCGATTAGCGAAGGCCAAAAACTCTACACGACCATGAATTGCGTCGGTTGCCATTTCCACGGCGGCGGCGGGATCGGGCCGCCGTTGATGGATAACGAGTGGATTTACGGGAGCGATCCGCAGCAGATCTTCGCGTCGATCGTTGAAGGCCGGCCCAATGGGATGCCGTCATTCCGTGGTAAAATTACGGATTACCAGGTCTGGCAAATTGCCGCCTACGTTCGCTGTCTGGGTGGCCTCGCGCCGAGCGGCACGGCTCCCGGACGCGGCGATGAATTGCAGGGACCGAAACCGCCGAACTCTGGCCCGGCCCAGACGCCGCAGAATTCGTCGCTGCCTAAATCCGCGGAACGACCATGATCTTGTTTTCCCGGACTGCTTCCTTGGTCCTGGCGATTAGCGACATCCAGTCGGCTCTGAGTCCGGCTGGCGAACAGGGCGCCAGCATCACCCGCCTTTGGTGGATCTACTTCTGGGTGCTGACGGCGATATTTATCCTGGTCGCGATCTTCCTTTTTTTGGCCATGCTGCCGCGACGGAAAGGCCCGGTCGAAGCAGGACCGGGCGCGATCGAGCAACCCCCCGCACCGCAAGAGCGCAGCCTCGCAAAGGTCGTTATCGGGGCCGTCATCGCGAGCATCGTCGTTTTGTTCGTGCTCCTGTTCGTCGATTTTTTCGCCGGGCGCTCAATCTACGCGCTCAACGACCAGAACACGGGCGACGCCAATGCGCTCACGATCAAAATCACCGGCCATCAATGGTGGTGGCAGGTCGATTACGAGAACAAAGCCGAGCCGAGCAAAATGATGACGACGGCGAACGAACTCCATGTCCCGGTGGGGCGGCCGGTGAAGCTCACTCTCCAATCCAGCGACGTGATCCACAGCTTTTGGGTGCCGAACATGCACGGCAAAAAAGATCTCGTCCCCGGCCACCCCACGGAGATGTGGCTCACCGCGACGCGGGCGGGAACGTTCCGCGGACAATGCGCGGAGTTCTGCGGACTCCAGCACGCTCACATGCGGCTCATCTTCGTCGCGGACACGCCGGAGCAATTTGAAAAATGGATGCAGTCATCGTCCACGGACGCGCCGCCGCCGACCGACACCCTGGCGCGCGGCCGCGACGTCTTCATGTCGAACCAATGCATGATGTGCCACACCATCAACGGCACCAACGCGCGCGCCACGGTCGGTCCCGACCTCACTCACATCGCCAGCCGGCCGATGCTCGCAGCGGGAGCCATTCCTAATACGCGCGGTTATCTCGCCGGCTGGATTGCGAATCCGCAGAACATAAAGCCCGGGGTCCGCATGCCGCCGAACACGTTGCCGTCCGACGATCTCAACGCGCTGCTGGATTATTTGGAGTCGTTGAAATGAGGATGCGGAATTACCAAAGACGCCCATCCCAGCAGAAGCGCTGTAGCGTGCGCTGTCCTCAGCGCACTGGTTTGGCAGCGGCGTTGTCTCCCGGGGAGTCCGCTGGGACAGCGGACGCTACAGCGCTTTCTTTTAGCGCATCACGTTCGATCGATGCGGACGATTTCTCCGGCGAATGGCCAGTCTTCTGCGCGAACGACGAGACCGGCGCGCACGGGATTCTGGAACACGTAGTCCCATTTGTCGGCGTAGCTCTCGTCGCTACGCAGGAGGTGATCGTGAAATCCTGGTTGCCAGAACGAAGAGAACCTTTGACCAGCCACTCGCACGCGGTCGGCACCGGCAGCGAGGAGGGCACGATCCAAGTGTCGCTTCAGTCCTTTGATCCACTCGCTCAAAGTGACCGCGCACGCGGCCCCGAAGCAGACGAAAAGATGGACGTGATCGGGCATGGTCACGTAGCGACCGACACCTATACCGAACTGCGTCGCTCGTTTACAATAAACGATAAACGCATCATGCACCGCGACGCTGGCAAGGATGCGCTGTCGCCGATGGGTGTTGAAGGTCACGAAGAAAACCGGCGCGTCGAATCGTTGGAAGATCAACTCGAGCCGCGGTGGCTTTCGTTTGATCACTCGCCGCACAGGAAATGTTGTAGCGTGCGCTGTCCCCAGCGCACAAGCTCTCGCGGCTGGCGGCGCGCGGCGAGGTCCGCTGAGGACAGCGGACGCTACAGCCCTTCGAGGCTTGCTCGCGAGTTTTGGAGGTTCGCATGAACGTCGTCGCGCGCACGCCTGTTCCCAGCATCAACGCGCCGGATGCGGCCTCGCATCACTCCTTAGATCGGCTTTGGTCGCGCGCGCCGGGATTTATCGGGTGGCTTTGCAGCACGAATCACAAGGACATCGGCCTGCGTTACATCGTGACGGCGTTCACATTTTTTGGGCTGGCCGGAATCCTGGCGTTGCTCATGCGCATTCAGCTCGCGTTTCCCGAGATGCATTTCCTCGGGCCGGATCTCTACAACCAGATCTTCACCGTCCATGGCTCGACGATGATGTTCCTTTTCGCGGTGCCGGTGATGGAAGGCATCGCGATCTATTTCGTTCCTTTGATGGTCGGGACGCGGAATGTTGCGTTCCCGCGCCTGAACGCGTTCGGCTACTTCGCCTATGTCGCCGGAGGTTTGCTGCTCTGGGGCGGGCTCCTGACCAACACCGGCGCGGACGTCGGCTGGTTCGCTTATGTCCCGTTATCGGGGCCGCAATTTTCGCCCGGTCATCGGGTGGACGTCTGGGCGGACATGATCACGTTGACCGAAATTTCCGCCCTCGTCGGCGCGGTCCAGGTCATCACGACGGTATTCAAACAGCGCGCTCCCGGGATGTCGCTCAACCGGCTGCCGATCTTCGTGTGGGCGCAGGTGGTCGCGTCGTTCATGGTCATCTTCGCCATGCCGTCGGTCATGATCGCGAGCGGCTTTCTCGCGATGGATCGGCTGACGCACGTCAATACCCACTTCTTCAATCCCGCCGAAGGAGGCGACGCGCTTCTCTACCAGCATCTCTTCTGGTTCTTCGGCCACCCGGAGGTCTACATCATCTTTATTCCCGCGACCGGGTTCGTTTCGACCATGATCGAGACATTTTCGGGACGGCGCATCTTTGGTTACACCGCGCTCGTCCTTTCCCTGATCGCGACCGCTTTCATTGGGTTCGGCCTTTGGGTGCACCATATGTTTGCGACCCCGCTGCCCAATCTGGGCCGCAGCTTCTTCACGGCCTCGAGCATGATGATCGCGATCCCGAACGGCGTTCAAATGTTCTGCTGGATCGCGACCCTATGGAGCGGGCCGCGTTTGCGCCGGGCTGTAGCGTCCGCTGTCTCAGCGGACAAGACGCAGGACCGCGCTACGTCACGGGCCCGTGCGCCGGGGACAGCGCACCCTACAGCACGCATCCCAACGCCCCTGTGGTTCGTGCTCGGCTTTGTCTTCATTTTCATGATGGGCGGCCTGACTGGGATCATCCTCGCTTCCATCCCGCTCGATATTCAGGTGCACGACACCTACTTCGTCGTGGCGCATTTTCATTACGTCCTCATCGGCGGCGCGGTCTTCCCGCTCTTTGGCGCCTTCTATTATTGGTTCCCGAAATGGACCGGCCGGATGCTTAACCAGTCGTTAGGTAGATGGAATTTCTGGACGCTGTTCTTCGGCTTCAACATCGCGTTTTTCCCGATGCACATCCTGGGATTGAAAGGGATGACGCGCCGGATTTACACCTACGTGGCGGAGACAGGGTGGGGGAACCTGAACCTCCTCGCGACCATCGGCGCCGGCATCATCGGAATCAGTATCCTCCTCTTTCTCGTCAATGTATTCGTGAGCCGGAAGCGCGGCGAAATCGCCCAAGCCAATCCGTGGTTTGCGCCTTCTCTCGAGTGGGCGATCCCGTCGCCGCCCCCCGCCTACAATTACTACTTCCTGCCGAGTGTTCGCGGCGGACACGCGCTCTGGGAAAATCCCGAGGAACAGCCGATTGTGGTCGGGTTAAGCACCGAGAAGCGCGAGGTCTTGAACACCACGATCATGGACGCGCAACCCGAACATCGCTACGAGCTGGCGGTCGATTCCATCTGGCCTCTGCTTCTTGCGATCGTCGTTGGGCTGACCATGACCTGGTTCATTTTCAGCCCGTGGGCCATACCCGGCGGCGCGTTCGCCTCAATGCTCGTCCTCTTCGCCTGGTTCTGGCGGGGAACCGAGCCGAAACATTTGATCGAGGCCGCGGAAGGCGAGCCAGCGCCCGAAGATGTGCCGGAGGAGCCAGCCACAGCGTAATGAGCACGCCCGCGAAAACCATCGACGTTTCCCATCTCGAGCCGCACGTGATGGACGCGCGGTCTCCGATCTGGTGGGGCAACCTTCTCCTGCTCTGTATCGAGACGACGATGTTCGCCCTTCTCGTCGCGACTTACTTTTACATTCACATGAACTACGCCGCGTGGCCCCCGCCGCGCGCGACGAACTCCAATTATCAGACCAACCCGGCGCTCGGTTACCCGACGATTAACCTGCTCCTTATCCTGGCGAGCGTCGTGCCGATGTTCATCGCCGATCGCGCCTGTCTGCGCCGCGACGCCGGCACGGTGAAAATTTGCATGACGGCGATGGTGATCATTGGCCTCGTGACCATTGCGCTCCGTTTCCTGGAATTTGGCTGCCTGCAATTCCGCTGGGACGACAACGCCTACGCGGGGATCGTTTGGACCACGGTCGGCATGCATCTCCTGCACCTGGTCACCGCGACGGCTGAGAATTTTATCCTGTGCCTCTGGCTCTGGATCAAGGGCATGGACGATAAACATGCGCGCGATGTGCGCGTTGGCGCCGTCTACTGGTACTGGATCGCGGCCATCTGGATCCCGCTCTACGTCATCGTCTACTTCGGCCCGCGCCTGATTTGAAAGCCATGCTTGAGATAACCAAATCCGGCGATACCAGAGAAGATTTCCACGCCTGGCTCGGGATGCTGGGCCCGCCGGCGATCTGGCTCACGAATTTCGAAATCATCTATGCGCGGGTGCTTCCCTCCTGCGCCATCAAGAGCAACATCTGGCTCATCATCTCCTCGCTGATTTGCCTGGTCCTGATCGCGGGCTGCGGCTTTCTGGCGGTCCGCGAATTAGGGAGCACCGGGGAAAACAAGACCCGACGTTTCATGGCGCAGGTCGGGGTGATGTCAGCGTCGCTTTTTGCCCTGGTCACGATCGCTCAGATCATCGCGATGCTGCTCATGGATCCCTGCTCCACGTGATGAAAAACGACTACCAGGGCTGTAGCGTGCGCTGTCCCCAGCGCACCGGCTTGCGCGAACCCGCGGGGAGGTCCGCTGAGACAGCGGACGCTACAGCGCTGAATCGCGTTTCGGTGAGAACGATGATTCTCGCGGTGTCGGGGTTCCTGATTTCAGTGGCGACTGCCTCCGCGCACGAAGCCGGGCCGGCGGATTTCAATGAGTTGCGGTACTGGTGGGCCTTCGATCCGGGCATCGTAATTCCGATCCTCCTTTCCGGGATTCTTTACGCGATCGGAGTCGTGCGTCTGCGCCGGGTAAACAAACAGGTCATGGGCGGGCTTGAAGTCGCATGCTTCTTCGCCGGCTGGCTCGTGTTAATCATCGCGCTGGTTTCGCCGTTGCATCCGTGGGGCAGCGTTCTCTTCTCCGCGCACATGACGCAGCACGAACTGCTCATGCTGGTCGCCGCTCCGCTGCTCGTGCTCGGGCGTCCGATGATCCCGTTCCTCTGGGCATTTCCGAAAACCACGGCGCGGCGTCTGAGCACGTGGACGAAGGCAACAGCGTGGCAACGATTCTGGCGGGCAATCAGCGCGCCCTTCGTCGCCTGGTTGATTCACGCGATCGTATTATGGGGCTGGCATGTGCCGTTTCTTTTCCAGGCGACCCTTGAAAGCGAGTGGGTGCACGCCGCGCAACACGCCAGTTTTTTCGGTTTCGCGCTGCTCTTTTGGTGGTCAATCCTGCACGGGCGCGAACGCGCCGCCGGCTCCGGCGCCGCGGTGCTTTACCTCTTCACGACCGCGCTCCACAGCAGCTTGCTTGGCGCGCTCCTGACATTCGCGGGAACGGTTTGGTATCCCATTTACCACGGCACCACTCTCTCCTGGGGGCTCAGTCCGCTTGAAGACCAGCAACTCGGCGGGCTGATTATGTGGGTCCCGGCGGGTGTGGTTTACATTGTCGGGGCGCTCGCCCTTTTCGCGGGCTGGCTCCGCGAATCCGGCGCTCGCGCGACGAATTTCGAGGCGCGGAGCGGAAGTGCGCTGGGGACAGCGCACGCTACAGCATCAAGATGAACGCGGCGCGCCTCCTCATTGCGGTCCTGTTCATGACGCTCACCGCCTGCGAACCGAGCGGCGCCACCAAGCTCTGGGCCTCCGAAACCACCGGCGGAAACCCCGAGCACGGGAAAGATGCGATCGGAAGACACGGCTGTGCGGCGTGCCATACGATCGACGGCATTTCGTCCGAAGCGATGGTGGGTCCGCCGCTCACGCGGATGGCCGCGCGCACTTATCTCGCCGGAAACATGCAGAACACCGCCGCGAACCTGATCCGCTTCATTCAACATCCGCGCGCCGTGCATAACGACACCGCCATGCCCGAAATGGGACTGACCGACGAGGAAGCGCGCGATATCGCCGCGTATCTCTACAGCTACAAGTAAGGCCTAACGGATCCCCGGACGTTACAGCGCCGGGCCGATCGCGATGCCCCACGGTCCATCGCCCACTTTGACCCGCTTCAATTCTTTCCGCGCCTTTACGTCCACAATCGAGACGTCGTTCGTCGCGCCGTTCGCGGTGTAAAGCTTCGTGCCGTCGGGACTCAACGCGATCCCCCAAACCCGGCCGCCGACCGGTATCGTAGCCACGACCGCGCTCTTTTTTGTGTCGATGACGACGATCGAATTGCCGCGGCCGGTGCTGACGAAAAGCTCGGCGCCGTCCGATGAGATCGCCGTTCCCATCGGTAGCGCCCCTTTTTCCAGGTCGATCTTCGGCAAAAGCGAGTGCGCCTTCGCGTCGATGACGGCGACCGATCCTCCGGCTTCGCACGCGACGTAAACGCGGCTACCGTCCGGCGTGAAAGCGACCGAGCGCGGCCGCGCGCCGACTTCGAGTCTCGCCAGCACGTGCTGCTGGGTCGGATCGATCACGAACACGTCGCCATGTTCCTCGCAGGTTACGTAGACTTCGCCGTTCGCCGGATTAACCCCGACGCCCTCCGGTTCCTCCGATACTTTGACCTTTCCGCGGAGCTGCCCGGATTCAAGATCGACCATCGACATGCTGGCCTCGTCTTCGTTGGCGATGAGCGCGAACTTGCCGTCCTTACTGATCGCGAATTGTTCCGGATCCGAGCCGGCGTGCCAGCGCTCGATCACTTTGCGCAGCTTCGTGTCGAACACGCCGAGGCCGTCCGCCGTTTTGTCGGCCGGCGCCCGCCCGGTATCGACTCCGGGCGCCATTCGCGGCGAGCCGCTCAGCGCAATGTAAATCCGGCCTCCATCCCGCGCGGTCTGGATCCCCCTTGGCCGTTTTCCCACCGGATAAGAGCCGAGGACGGCGTCCGTCGCTCCATCGATCACCGTGAGGTCGCCCGAGCGTTCGTTGGTCACGTAAACGACGAACGGCGCGGCCTGCGCCGTCAGGGCGACGATCCCGAGCAA
Source organism: Chthoniobacterales bacterium (assembly GCA_035941675.1). Taxonomy (GTDB): domain Bacteria; phylum Verrucomicrobiota; class Verrucomicrobiia; order Chthoniobacterales; family UBA10450; genus AV80. The sequence continues at coordinate 109,099 of DASZDT010000016.1, read as the reverse complement.
AAACGCCAGCCGCTTCACGACCGTTTCGGTTTCAACTGGGGAAACAGGATCACGTCGCGAATCGATTCGGCGCCGGTCAGCAGCATGACGAGACGATCGATTCCCACCCCGAACCCGCCCGCTGGCGGCATTCCGTGTTCGAGCGCGAGGAGAAATTCTTCATCGAGCTTCTGGGTTTCTTCGCCCGCTTGTTCCAGCAGGCGCTGGCGCTGCACGATCGGATCGTTGAGCTCCGAATAACCGGGCGAAATTTCCTGGCCGTTGATGATCAGCTCGTAAACATCGACGAGCGACGGGTCGTCGACGTTCTGTTTCGCCAGCGGCACCAGTTCCTTCGGACAATGCGTCACGAACAGCGGGTCGAACGTTTTTTCTTCCACCAGCTTTTCGAAGACCTGCTGGGTGACTTCGTAATCGGCCATCCGGGGATTAACTTCCACGCCCAGTTCGCCGCAGCGTTCCCGCCGTTTTTCCGTCGTGTAATTGAACCACTCCGGATCGATCTCGCGGATCAAATCGCGATACCGCGCCCGCCGCCACGGGCGAGTGAGATTGATCGTCCGAGTCACGTTTCCTTCCGCGTCCTGATGTTCGATGTGCGTTCCATTGGACGAAACTGTTGCCGCCAGTTGGCAGATCATTTCTTCCACCAGGTCCGCGATCTTCTCGAAATCGGCGTAGGCCCAATACGCTTCGAGCATGGTGAACTCGGGGTTGTGCTTCCGCGAAATACCCTCGTTCCGGAAATTGCGATTGAGCTCGAAGACCTTGTTGAAGCCGCCCACCAGCAGCCGCTTGAGGTAAAGCTCCGGCGCGATCCGCAGATACAACTCGAGCCCGAGCGCCTTGTGCTGAGTGCGGAACGGTTCCGCTGCCGCGCCGCCCGCGACCGCCTGCAACATCGGCGTTTCGACTTCCAGGAAGCCTTTCCCCTCCATGAACCGCCGAATCTCGCGCATGATCGTGATCCGTTTTTCGAAGACGCCGCGGGAATGTTCGTTGGTGACCAGATCGAGATAGCGCTGCCGGTAACGCGTTTCGACGTCCTGGAGGCCATGCCATTTTTCCGGAAGCGGCCGGAGCGACTTCGAAAGCAATTCGAGCTTGTGAACTTTCAACGTCGGCTCGCCCGTCCTGGTCAGGAAGCAATCGCCTTCGACCCCGATGAAGTCGCCGAGATCGACCAGCTTGAAGAGATCGATCACTTCCTGGCCGATTTCTTTGGCATGAATGTAAACCTGGATTCGGCCCGTCGAATCGCGCAGATCGACGAAGTGGCTTTTGCCCATGTCGCGATGGGCCGTGATCCTGCCGGCCGCTCGCAACACTGTGCCCTCGGCGAATTTCTCTCGCACCTCGGCGATGGTCCCGGAAGTTTCGAACGCGCGGCCGAACGGGTTCGCGCCGCTGCTCTGGAGCGCCGCCAGTTTCTCGCGGCGTTGCGCGATCAGTTGGTTCTCGTCGTCCATGATCAGCGATTGTGTAGCATAGGACCCATAGGTCTCATAGGACCGATCCACTATTCGTTTGCAAAGAAATCCCGAGCGATGCCATACTCCCACGCGTCTCAGCCCGGCGAACCGGCTCGCGGCGCACCTCGCCACATGGATGTCGACCTGCCGAAGACTGCTTCGAAAATTGACGGCCCTCTCGTCAAACAGTTCTCCATTTTTTTGCCGAACAAAGTCGGGGCGATGATGGACGTGGTGAAGTTGCTTCATACCCACAGCACGCACGTGGTGGCGCTGAGCATTTCGGAATCGACCGATTCCGCCATTGCCCGAATCATGGTAAGCGATCCGGAGGGGGTGGAACACCTCTTCCGCGAGCACAACGTACCCTTCGGCGTTTGTTCGATGGTGGTGGTCGAGCTCCGCGAGGTGGCGACCCAGCTGGCGAAGCTGCTGGCCGCGCTGCTGATGGCGGAGGTGAATGTGCATTTCACCTATCCGCTGCTCACTCACCCGCGCGGGTTCGCCGCCCTGGCCCTGCACGTGGACGACACGGATTGCGCCGCTTCCGTTTTGCAGGGCGAAGGGTTCCAGCTGCTCAGCCAGGCGGATATTTCGCGGTAATCGGCGTGAGTCGGAGCGACGTCGCTCCGCCCGGCGCACCAAGGTTTAATTTGAACGCTTTTGCGCGCACGGGAATCCAAGCTTAATTCCCGCAAGCCATGGATGGACAAGAACTAATTTCGCCGACGCCGCCTCCGGACAAGCTGTTCCGGATCGCGGTCTGGCTCGTGGCCATATTCGGTGCCGCCGAGCTGGCCGGCCTTGGGGTTTTTTACACCGGGAAATGGCGCGCCGAATACGTGGCGGCTCATCCCAAGCCGATCGCACCCGCGGCGACTCCGGCGCCCAGCGCGCCCGCTGTCACGCAAAAGACAACGCCCGCGCCGGCTTCGACCGCGGCCACTACGACAACCACGACCACGCAATCGACTCCCAGCGCCGTGGCCCTTTCCACGGCCGAGCAAATGCTGAAGGAAGCGGTCGAGCTTAAGAACAAGGGGGACACGACCAGTGCGCTCGCCCGGCTCCAGGACGCTGTGCAGCGCGATCCGAAAAATGCCAAGGCGCTCGCCGAGATGGCGATGATTTACGAATCGATCCAGCTTTACGATCGCTCGAACGAGACCTGGAAAAAGATCGTGGAGATCGGCCCGTCGGCTGGTCCGCTCTACGAACTGGCTGACATGAAATTGAAGACCGGCGCGAACCCGCCGGCTGCTCCCACCACCTCGACCACCGGGCCGGGGCTGGCCGGGACGTCGCCGCTCGACGCCGGCACGACCCGCAACGACGCCGACGGCATTCCCGACGGCTCGAGTTTTGGCATCACCGAAGTGACCGCGACCGACACGCCCGATCCGGATGCGGACACCAACATGAAGTTGAAGATCAGCGTCAAAGCGCGGCCGAACACGCCGATCGATCATACCAAGGTCAAGATCCAGGTGTTTTTCTACGACACCGTCGACAACAAGGAAGTGGTGCTGACCGACGCGGATGTCAGTTACGAATGGCTCACGCCGAATCACGATTGGAAGGCGACCAATCCCGAAGTCCTCGCGGTGACTTATTTGCGCGGGAAAAACAAGAGCTCGTCCGACGCAGACCTGGCGGCGGCGGCGGCCTCGGTTACGCCGCCCAGCAGCAGCAAGAAAAAATCTCCGGCGACGAAGCCGCCCGCCAGCACGGCCGACGCCGGCCACCGGAAATACCTCGGCTACATCGTTCGCATCTATTACAACGAACAGTTGCAGGCCGTCCGCGCCGATCCTTCGAAATTGCTGAATCTGTTTCCGCCGCCACTGACCGCGCCTCAGTAGCGACGAGGCCAAGCGATGCTGCCACCAAGGAGGGGCGCTTTCCAAACTGCCCGTTTTCTTTAGCTTCGTTCCCAGACGGCGGTTTGGAAAGCGCCGCTCCTTGATGCTCGATCTTCTCTCGCTCCTCGAGATGCGTTATCCTTCGTGCCGATGATGTTCAGAATTCTGGCGGCCGCATTTGCCTTTGTCGCGGCGACAGCTCGCGCCCAGATCCAGGTCGAACTGAATTTCAACCGGCTCCAGTACATCGCCCACGAGCCGATTCTCGCGACTATCCGGATCGCCAACAATTCCGGACGCGCCATCGATTTGCACGACGACAGCGGCCAGCACTGGTTCGGGTTCGAGATCACCGCGAACGAAGGCCGGCTCCTCGCCCCGCTTCCGCAGCGGGTCGCCGAGGCGCCCTTGCACATCGAGGCGGGCAAGAGCGTTACCCGAAAAATCAACCTCACGTCGCTCTATCCGGTCCACGATTTCGGCGCCTATCACGTCCGGGCCAACGTCTTTTTCCCGGACCTGAACAAGTTTTATTATTCCGCGACCAAGGTCGTGCAGGTCAGCGACGCCCGCGCGATCTGGCAGAAAACCGTCGGCGTCCCGGAAGGAATGCCGGGGGCCGGTGAAGTGCGGGCCTATTCGCTCCTCTCGAATCGGCTGGTCGACCACACGTCGCTTTACGTGCGGGTGGAAAACCGGGACAGCGGCGCCGTCTTCACGACCTACTCGTTAGGCCGGATCATCTCGGGCGACGAACCCCAGGCCGAGATCGATCGGGCCAACCAGTTGCATGTTCTCCATTGCGCGGCGCCTCGAACGTGGGCTTATTCTCACGTGGGGTTGAACGGGGAACTTCTGGCGCACTCGACTTTTCTGGAAACGAAAACGCGGCCGCGTTTGCGGCACGCGGCCGACGGCGCCATCGCCGTCAGCGGCGGAATGCTCGACGTTCCCGTCCCCGAATCCAAACGCTCGCCCGCGCCCAAGTTGTCCGACCGGCCGCCGTCGAACTCCAGGGACGACTAGGCGCGGCCCGCTTTTTTCCTGATGAATCTCAATCGCACCATTCTTCCAGCTCTCGCCGGGTTGCTCGCGCTCAGCGCCTCCGCCTTCGGCCAATCGCGCACCATTGTCATCGACGCCGGCCACGGCGGGTTCGATCGGGGCGGCGTGCCCGGCCAGCGCATCAGCGAAAAAGACAAGACCCTGGATGTCGCCCAGCGCCTGAAGCGGATTCTGCAGGGCCAGGGCTATCGCGTGATCATGACGCGGGACAGCGACGTCTTTGTTACCTTGGGAAACCGGTGCGCAATCGCAAATGCCTACCGCGGCGCTTCCTTCGTTTCCATCCATTTCAACTGCGCGTCGCGCGTCGGGGCCAACGGGATCGAGACTTATTATTATCGGAGCGACAGTGCTTCTCTGGCCCAAAGCATCCATCGCAACGTCGTTTCCATTTCGCCCTCCGAGAATCGCGGGATTCGCCGGCGCGGCTTTTACGTTCTGCGGAAAACGGCGATTCCGTCGGTCCTCGTCGAATGCGGTTTCCTGACGAACCCGACCGAAGGCCGGCTCGCGTTGAGCGGGGATTACCGGCAAAGATTGGCGGAACAAATCGCGCGCGGCATCAACCGGCAACCAGCCGCATCTTCGAAACCGCTCACGGCCAGCCTGCGGAGTGTCTCGCTCGGAAACGATTTCGTGCGCGTCCCGGCCGAAAGTTTTAACCGGAAACGATCGTCAAAATCCTCGCGCTCCCACCGGACCACCAAGAGCAGCAAGAGCAAGAAGAGCGAGAGCAGCAAGTCGAAAAAGCGAAAGAAAAGTTCGGAGGACTGATTGGACTCGCCGATCGTGAGCGCCGCGATGATGCGGGCCGCGGAAGAGGCCGCGTTTGCCAGCGGGGTCGAACCCGAAGCGTTGATGGACCGCGCCGGCGCGGGCATCGCCTCGGCTGTCCGGAAATTTTTCCCGCAGCCCGGTCGCGCGATCGTCTTTGCCGGCAAGGGCCACAATGGCGGGGACGCCCTCGTCGCGGCAGCGCAGTTGAAGGAAGCCGGCTGGGAAATTGAGTTGCGACTGACTTTCCCGGAGGGCGATCTGGCCGAGCTGACGCGCAGGAAGCTGGAGCAATTTCGGACCGGTCCCAGCGCGCCGGCTGGCGGTTCGCCTTTGATCGTGCTCGATGGGCTGCTCGGCCTGGGCGCGAAACGGCTGCTCCGCGAACCGATCCGCACCGCGGCGCAGGAGATCAATCGCCTTCGTCGCGAGCAGAACGCGTTTGTCTTCGCGATCGATATTCCGACCGGACTCGACAGCGATAACGGCGATCACGACCCCGATTGCGTGATGGCCGATTGCACGGTGACGATTGGGAACGCCAAGCACGGGCTGGTGGTTGATACTTCAATCGACTACGTCGGCCGGCTCGAGATCATCGGCCTCAGCGAGCTGGCCATAGCGCCGTCGCCCGCCAATGACCTGATGGCAACGGCGGCTTCGCTGGCCGGGGTGCTGCCGCGCCGGAAATTCAACGTTTACAAAAATAATTTCGGGCGCATCGGCGTCGTTGCCGGTTCGCAGGGATTTGTCGGCGCGGGGTTGATGACCACCGAGGGAGCGCTCCGCGGAGGCGCCGGGTTGGTGGAGCTTTTTGTTCCGAAAGAAATTTATCCGATTGTCGCCGCGGCCGCGCCGGCCGAAGCGATGGTAAAGCCGGTCCGTTCCTATCGCGACTTGCTCGAGGAGAAAATCGATGTCTGGGCGCTCGGGCCGGGTTTGGGAAAGGGAGAAGCCAAAGACCTCTTGAAAGTGATCGAGCGCGCTCCCTCGCCCATGGTTCTCGACGCGGATGGCTTGAACATTCTCTCCGCGGACGCCGCGACTTTGAAACGCTCCGCGGGTCCGCGCCTCCTCACGCCGCATCCCCGCGAAATGAAACGGCTTTTCGATTCCGGAAAAATGTCGCGCGCCGGCACGGCGAAAAATTTCGCGGAAACGTTTTCGGTTACGGTGCTTTACAAAGGCGCGCGGACGATTGTGGCCGAACGGGAACGGCCGCTGAGTTACAATTCGACGGGAAATCCGGGCATGGCGGCCGGCGGCATGGGCGATGTCCTCACCGGTGTCTGTGCCGCGCTAATCGGGCAGGGGCTTTCGCTTTACGACGCGGCACGCGTTGGGGCCTGGAGTTGCGGCCGCGCCGCGGAGATCGCGGTCTTCGAGAAGGAGGAAAGCGAGCAGTCCGTTCTGCCGCGCGATGTTCTCGCGAATCTGGGCGCCGCGTTCAAGGAGCTGTTGTAGGGCCGGCGCTACCAGTTAGCGTCCTTGAGCAATTTCTGAAAACGCGGGTCGTTCCGCGCCGGATCCCATTGCCAGCGTTTCCGCAGATCGTTCGCCGTGATGCAGCAGTTCGTATTGTCCACCGGAAACGGCGCAGCGACCAACCGTTCCAAAATCGGCAGGGCCGAATTGAGATCGCCGTTCCGCACATAAATCATGGCGAGAAATCCGTGCATCCAGGGAGCGACCAGCGCGTCTTTCGATTCCGGCTCCAGTTCCACAGCGCGCCGGCCTTCCCGGACCGCGTCTTCCTTCCGGCCCATGAAGGAATACAGCAGGCCAAGGTTGGCGTGACGCAGGCCGCGCGTCGGCGCTTCTTTGACGGCCAATTCAAAAGTCGGCAGGGCCAAGGCGAATTGCGCCTGGGCGGTCGCCGCATCCCCGCGCGCCAGCGCGGTGCAGCCGCGGAAGAAACTCTTCGGCATCGGCATTCCGTCCGACTGAAACACCTCGAGCGGATACGACGCCATGGCGTTTTCGGCAGCTGCGTAATCCCGCTCGAGCATGGCCAGGTCCCAGCGCGCCCGCGTGACCAGTCCCGACGGGTCGGTGCCCGCGGGGATCGCGGCGAGCGTCGTTTTTAGCCGGTCCGTTTGGCCGTTCGCGTAAACGTCGATATAAGCGCGCGCAATCTTGAAATTCGGCGTGGGCGCCAGCGCGACGACCCGGTCATACATTTCCGCCGCCTGCGGCCAATCGTGGACGAAAGCGTAGGTGAAGGCGATCTCCGAGGCGACGTTGGCGTTCCCCGGATCGACCGCCTGGCTTTTCTTGAGCAGTTCGAGGTTCTCCTTCCAGTTTCCCTGCCGCCGCCGGATCGCCGCCGCTACGTATCCGATCTCGCTGTCGTTAGGCAAGGCCGCCGACGCGATCCGAAATTCCTCCAGCGCCTTGTCGTAATCTTTCTCGGTCCAATAATAGTAGAGCCCGAGGGCGAGGTGCCCTTCACCGAGGTCGGGCTTTAACCTCAGCGCTTGCTCGGCGGTCTCTTTGATCTCCGCCTTGCGTTCGTCCGTCGGATCGAACCAATGATAAATCCGGGCCAGGGTGGCGGAGAGCCGGGCGTGGGCGAGCGCGAACGCGGGATCGTGCTCGATCGCTTCGCGATAAAGCCGTTCCGCCAGCCGGAAGTCTTCAAACAACCGGTCGGGATTCGATTCGTAGGGGCGCGCTTTCAGGTAAAGCACGTAGGCGTCCGGATTTTCCGTGGGCTTGGTCTCGACGCGATCTTTCTCTTCCGGGCTCAAGGTTGCGCGAAGCTCAGCCGCGATTTCGGAAGCCAGTTCGCCCTGCAGGCCTAACGAGTCCGCCAGCGGCCGGTCGTAGCGTTTCGCCCAGAGATGCCGGTCGTTCACCGCATCTATCAGCTGGACACTGACCACGACGCGGTTTCCGCCGCGGCGGACGCTGCCTTCGAGCACGTTCACGACGCCGAGCGCCTGCGCGATTTGCGGCAGATTGTTTTTGGTCGCGCCGCGATACGGCATGACCGACGTCCGGCTGATGACCTTCAAATCGCGAATCTTCGCGAGGCTCGTGAGAATGTCGTCCTGGATGCCGTCGGCGAAGAACGCGTTCTCCTTGTCGTCGCTGAAGTTTTCGAAGGGCAACACGGCGATGCTTTTCTCGCGCACACCGGCGGCCGACTGGTTGGGATGGAACCGCTGGTAAACCAGAAATCCGACCGCGCAAAGCAGGACGGCGATGATCAACCGGTTCAGGGTCTGCGCCCCCAATTTCCGCGATGAGGTCGGCGGCTGGTCTTCGGTCCGCTTCAAACCTTCCGGGGTCAGTTCGTAAGCCCAGGCCATGATCAGGGCCACGGGAAAGCCGAGGACAAGCAGGACAATGACGAGCCGCACGCACCAGCTCGGAATTTCGAGGACTGGAAAGGTCGAGGAGGCAACCTGGATGATGAGCCATGAGACAATCGCGTAGGCGACGGCAACGCGGTAGACGTTGCGCCGGCGGAGCTCAGCGAAGAAAGTTTTGGGATTCATCCGATCTTAAGCCGGAATTAGTAGCGCGCTCCAACCGCATAGCGAGTCAAAAGCGTGCTATCTTCCCGGATGGCGTTTGAGCTCGAATCGAACTACAAACCGCGCGGCGACCAGGGGCAGGCGATCGCCAAACTGACGAAGTCGATCGAGGCCGGAAACCGCCACCAAACGCTCCTCGGCGTGACGGGTTCCGGCAAGACTTTCACAATGGCGAACGTCATTCGCAATCTCGACCGGCCGGCCCTGATCATCTCGCATAACAAGACCCTCGCGGCCCAGCTTTACTCCGAGTTCAAGCAATTCTTCCCGCGCAACGCCGTCGAATATTTCGTCAGCTATTTCGATTACTACCAGCCGGAGGCCTACATCCCGCGGTCCGACACCTACATTGAGAAGGACTCGTCGATCAATGAAGAGATCGAGCGGTTGCGGCTTTCGGCCACCAGCGCCCTGCTCTCGCGCCGGGACACGATCGTGGTCGCCAGCGTCTCGTGCATCTATGGCGTGACGTCGCCGGAAGATTATTTGCGCATGCTGTTGACGGTAAAAAAAGGGCAGCAGATCAGTCGCGAAGCCGTCCTCGGCCGGCTCGTGGACATGCTTTACGAGCGGAACGACATTAATTTTTCCCGGGGCAAATTCCGGGTGCGCGGTGACGTGGTCGAAGTCTATCCGGCGACCGCGGATGAGGAAGCGATCCGGCTCGAATTTTTCGGCGACGAGATCGAGGCGATCACTCGGTTCGATCCGCTAACGGGGCACGCCCGGCAGGCCCTGAGCATGATCACGTTTTATCCCGCGAAACAATTCGTTACGCCGGCGGACAAATTGAATCGCGCGCTGGCCTCGATCCGGAACGAGCTCGACCATCGCATCGTCGAGCTGGAATCAGTCGGCAAACTGCTCGAGGCGCAGCGGCTCAAAATGCGGACGGAGTACGATCTCGAGATGTTGCAGGAGATGGGGTTCTGCAACGGGATCGAGAATTATTCCCGCCATCTTTCGGGCCGGATGCCGGGCTCGAAGCCGTTCACCCTCCTGGATTTTTTCCCGAAGGATTACCTGCTGGTGATCGATGAATCGCACGCCACGATTCCGCAGATCGGCGGGATGTATGAGGGGGATCGATCGCGCAAGACGGTGCTGGTCGAGTACGGGTTCCGGTTGCCGAGCGCGCTCGATAATCGGCCGCTCAATTTCAAGGAATTCATGGGCATGACAAACCAGATCGCGTATGTCAGCGCGACGCCGGCCGAGTTCGAGATCACGAACAGCATCGTCGGGAACAAGGGATACTTTCCGCATAAACGGGAACGGATCGGTGAGGATGAGCCCGTGCCGTTTTTGGTCGCGGGCGGCGGCAGCAACGCCGTGAAACTGGCCAACCCGATCTCGCGCACCGACCAACCTTCCGCGGAATTTGATGTTCACACCCCGGGTTCGCCGCTCGTGGTGGAACAGATCATCCGCCCGACCGGGTTGCTCGATCCGAAGATCACGCTCAAGCCATTGAAGAACCAGATCGACGAAACGATCGAGCTTTGCCGGCAGCGAGTCGAGAAACAGGAGCGCGTGCTGGTGACGACGCTGACCAAACGCACCGCGGAAGATTTGTCCGATTACCTGCGCGACGTCGGATTGAAGGTGCGCTATCTCCACAGCGATATCGACACGATCGAGCGCGTTGAAATCCTGCGCGGCCTGCGCGCCGCCGACTTCGACATTCTGGTCGGCATCAATCTGCTCCGGGAAGGACTCGACCTGCCGGAAGTTTCACTGGTTTGCATCCTCGATGCCGACAAGGAAGGATTTTTGCGGAGCCAGACCTCGTTGATCCAGACAGCGGGACGCGCGGCGCGCCACATCAACGGCGAGGTCGTTCTTTTTGCCGACACCGTGACGCAAAGCATGCAGGCCCTGATGTCGATCTCCGATTACCGGCGGACGAAGCAGATGGAATACAACGAGAAGCACGGGATCACGCCGCAGACTGTGCGGCGGGCGGTCCAGGAAAGTTTGCACACGATCCTGCGCGGCCGGGAGATCGCGGCCTCCGTGATCCAGGAAGGCGGCGGAGACTTCAATCTCACCGAGTTGTTGCGGGAACTGGAGGACGAAATGCAGTCCGCGTCCGCGAACCTCGAGTTCGAACGGGCGGCGTTGCTCCGCGACCAGATCATGGAAGTGAAGAGCGGGACTGGCCTGACGAAAATCGAGCCGAAGCGACGCCCAGTGAAATATTCGCGCAACAACGGCCGGCGGCGCTCACGCGTTTAGGCTGCGCGTCACGCGCCAACATTGTAGGGCAGGCGCTCCGCCTGCCGCGAAATCGCCAGGCAAGCGACGCGCTTGCCCTACAACCTGCCGCGAATCGCCAGGCAAGCGATGCGCTTGCCCTACAACGGCAAGATCGCGAAAGTCGCAGGGTGCCGAAGGCGAAAACGAAAACTGCTCAATCCCAAATCCACGCTGTCGTCGGCTCGGACGAAAGCGAGGTGAAACGGGTCGCGGCGGAATTAGCGGCGCAATTGGCGCCGCCGGAAGCGGGAGAATTCGGGGTCGAAGTGATCGATGCCTGCGCGGACAACGTCGACCAGGCCGTCTCGCGAATCCGGTCGACGATCGAGGCGTTGCAGACGCTCCCGTTTTTTGGCGGCGCGAAACTGGTCTGGTTCAAGAACGCGAACTGCCTGGCGGACACCGTCATCGGGCGGTCGGCCGCAGTGCAGGGCGCGCTCGAGGAACTGGCGGAAGTGTTCGAAGCGGGACTCGGCCAGGACGTGACGCTGTTGATCTCCGCCACGGACACGGACAAGCGCCGTTCTTTTTACAAGACGCTTTCCAAAAGCGCGGACGTCCAGGTGATCGATCGGCTGGATTCTTCCCGGGCCGGGTGGGAAGAGGAAGCGACCGAGATCGTCCGGCGAAAAGCGAACGCGAAGAAACTGCAGTTCGACGAGGACGCGCTCGATCTCTTTGTCCTGCTGACCGGCGGCGATACCCGGCAGATCGACAACGAACTGGAGAAGATCGACCTGCACCAGGGCCGCGAACGCCGCGTGGCGGTCGAACAGGTGCGCGATCTGGTCCCGCTTTCCCGCGCCGGAGTTATTTTCGAGTTGGGAAACGCTCTCGCGGCCTGCGATCTCGAGCGGGCCCTGATGCTGGTGAAGCGGCTGCTCGACCAGGGCGAAACGGCAATCGGCATTTTATTGGTCGCGATTCTGCCGACGGTCCGAAATCTCCTGCTCGCCAAAGATCTGATGGACCGCTATCGGGTGCCTCGTCCGCACGCGCCGTTCAGTTTTATCTCGGCGCTGAACCGGTTGCCGGCCGAAGCGACCGAGCATTTGCCGCGAAAGAAGGACGGCAGCATCAACGGCTACGCTCTTGGCCTGGCCGCGCAGCAGGCGCACCGGTTCGATACCAAAAAGCTCATCGCCGGACTCGAGGCCTGCCTGGAAGCGAACCTCCGGCTCGTGAGCACCCAGCTCGATCACGAACTGATCCTGACGGAAATCGTCGTGAAGCTGCTCGCCTGCTGATTCGCCTCAGGCTTCGCCCGTCTGCTTGCGCGCCATCGGCCCGATGTAGGGAATGTCCCAGCGAACGCCGCTGAACGCTTTCACCATCGCGATGATCATCACGACAAAGAACCCGAGATGGACCAGCGCCGCCACGAAAAGCCAGAGCGCGGCCAGGGCCCAGCCGGCAAACGGGAGCGCGATGAAAATCACCCGCAGAATCCACGAGGCGAGGTTGAAGAGAAACCAGACGCCGCCAAAAATGATCGACTGCATGGCGTAGAAGCGGACGAACTGGTCGTGCTTCTCGAGAATATAAAAAACAAGGCCGCCGATGAGCGGAATGCAGGCGAGCGCGGCCGCGACGTTCGAAGGCAATCCCGTCGTGGTGGTGGTGTTTCCCGGGGTCGGGTTGACTGGATCTGACATGCCTCATTTTGCGGATCGCGACCGGGTGTTGTCAAGACGAGTCCGGTCCCTTTTCGCTTTCGCGCGCTAACTTGCGCCGGTACGATTCGAATTGTGCCGAACCCGATCGAAGTCCGCGCCGGCGGAAAAACCTACGAGGTTATTGTTGGTCACCAGTTGGTCGAGAAAATTGGAGCGCTGATCGCGGAGCGGATCGCGCCCGGCAGTTGCGCGGTGATCTCGGATGATAACGTGGCCGGGCATTTTGCCGGCGGTGTCGTCGAAAGCCTGCGAGCGGCGGGCTGCAAGCCGACATTGATCGCAGTCACCCCGGGCGAAGTCTCGAAGACGATGCCGCGCGCCGAGGCGATTTGCGATCGCATGATCGAAGCTGGCCTGGATCGCTCCTCGTTCGTCGTCGCGCTCGGCGGCGGAATGGTCGGCGATCTCGCCGGATTCGTGGCGGCGATTTACCATCGCGGAATTCCGTGCGTCCAGGTCCCGACGACTTTGCTCGCGCAAGTCGACAGCTCCATCGGCGGAAAAAACGCGGTCAACACCACCGCGGGTAAAAACCTGATCGGTGCCTGGCACCAGCCCGCGCTCGTCATTTCCGATGTCGACACCCTGGCCACCTTGCCGCCGCGCGAGTTGCGCCAGGGTTACGCCGAGATCATCAAGCACGCCGTCATCCGCGATGCGGAAATGTTCGCCGCGCTGGGAACGTCGCCGGGCGGCGAGCTGGCAGCGCTCATTCGCCGCAACGTCGAAATCAAAGCGGCCATCGTCGCCGCGGACGAGCGGGAGACGACCGGCGAACGCGCTCTCTTGAATTTCGGCCACACCATCGGGCACGCGATCGAGCGCGCGGGCGAGTATCGCGATTTTCTTCATGGCGAAGCGGTCAGTCTTGGAATCGCGGCCGCCTGCGAAATTTCGATCCGCAAAGCGGGACTGCCCGAGATGGAGCGCGACCGGATTGTGCGCACCCTCGAAGCGTTCGAGTTGCCGACGCGTTTGCCCCCGAATTTTCCGAAAGGGAAAATCTGCGATGGAATTCGGTTCGACAAGAAGTTTGTCGGCGGCGCGGTTCGTTTTGTCGTCGTGCCGAGAATCGGTTCGGCGCGATTGGTGACCGACGTGACAATTGGAGATATCGAAGCGGCAGTGTCTGCATTGTAGCGGCGGTCTATGACCGCCGATGTTTTGCGCCGGGCCTCGGGGGTCATAGACCGCCGCTACAGGAATTATTTCCGCGCGGTCTTGTAATATTCGACCAGCCCATCGACGACGCCGTCGACGTACTCGCGATAAATGCTGGGGCGCTCGATGCCGTTGACGATCCGGGTTCCTTCGTAATCGCCCGCCTGGACCCGCGCGAATACGTCCACGCTGTTCATCACGTAGGGCTCGAAGTAAACGACCGGGCATTGGAAGAGCCGCGTCGCGCCGAGGTTGCGCGCATAAACATACCCGCTCGTGCCGAGCTTCGTGACGATGTCCTTGGTGTATTCGTAGGGCGGCAGCCCGCTCTTCTTCGCCAGGGCAACCGCCGCCGCGTCCGCGATCTTGATCTCTTCGTCGAAGTTGCGGCTGAGCAGGCGGCGCAACATCTCGAAGCGGATGTCGTCCGACTCCAATTCGTCCGGCAGATACGATCCGTTCACCAGGAGGTGAAAATGGTTTTTGTCGGTCAGGGTCGGGTTGCGTTCGTCGCCCCACGCTTCGGCGTTGAAATGCAGACAGAGCACCACATCCGGCCGCAGAATTAAATTTACCCGCCGGGCGCGTTCCCGAATTTCGCTCGTCCGATAAAACAGAATCTCGCTCTCCCAGCGGACCGTCTGTTCCTTCAACGGATCGTCCGGTCCCTGAAAATCTTCCGGGGGATTTGCGACGCCATTCGCCTGCAGGAGTCCGCGCGCGGTTTCCCGGAAATTTTCCGGGCGATACGGCGTGACTGGTTCCGCTTTATCGCGAACGAACGAAACCCGGGCACCGAGCGCTCGCAATCTTTCGGCGAGCATCTTCGCCACGCGCAACGTCATCTCGCCCTCTTCCACCGGCTCGCCCTCGCCGGACTTGTACCAGCGCTCTTCCATCCTCGCCCAACTGCCGCCGATATGCCCCGGGTCCAGCGCGATCTTCACGCCCGCCAACGGACCGCCCTTTTTCGATTTCGGCAGCGCGCGGGCTGGGCGCCACCAACGAGGAACGGTCGCAGTCTTCGCGTCGGACGCGGCGAACCGCAGACGGAGCCAGCTTTGGGCGTCGCGGTCCATCAGGATACACACAGCGTCGGGATCGACTCGGATCAAATTCTCGCCCAGTCCGTGCGTGCAATAGACGCCGCGCAGCAGCCGTTCGAACTCCTCGTGGCTGATCGTCTTCTGGAATCTTTCCAACGATTTCCAATTGGGCGGCTCCGCCAGTGGATTGCTCAGGTGATCCGCGGCCCGGACCGAAACGCCGGCGACAAGCAGGATGGAAAGGAAGATCTGCGGGCGAAAGATCACAGGTTGGATTTCCGGCTGTTCAATACGATGCTCGCGCGATGCTGACGATTCTTTTTCTGGGCGACGTGGTGGGCGAGCCGGGCCGGAGCGCCGTCATCGCCAATCTTGCTCGCCTGAAGGAATCGCACGCGGTCGATTTCGTGGTGGTGAACGGGGAGAACGCCGCGGGCGGGCGGGGAATTACGCCGAAGATTACGATCGACCTGTTGCGGGCCGGCGTCTCCGTGATCACGACTGGCGACCACGTCTGGGACCAGAAGGAGGTTCTTTCTTTTATCGATACGGAACCGCGTCTGTTGCGGCCGGTGAATTATCCGGCGGGCGCACCGGGCAATGGCGCGATCGTGCTCGAAACGGCGAAGGGAAAAGTGGGCGTGATCAACGTCCAGATGCGGACGTTCATGCAACCGATCCTGGAAAATCCTTTCCCCGCGATCGACGCGGCCGTCGCCGCGATGCGGCGCGAGACGCCGGTCATCTTCGTGGACGCGCATGGGGAAACGACGAGCGAAAAAATTGCGATCGGCCGATTCCTGGACCGGAAAGCGTCGGCCGTGATCGGCACGCATACGCACGTCCAGACTGCCGACGAACAAATTTTCCCCGGCGGCACCGCGTTTCTTTGCGACGCCGGAATGTGCGGCCCGGCGAATTCGATCCTGGGTCGCGCGGTCGAGCCGATCGTGAACCGCTTCATTTCGAACCTGCCCGCGCTCTTCCCCGTGGCGAGGGGCCCGGTCCGGCTCTGCGGCGCGGTGGTTTCGATCGATGAAACGACGGGACGCGCTCTCAGCATCACCCGGATCAACGAACTGATCTCGGAACAAGCGCCCACCCCAGCTTAGGGACGACTGGCGTTACTCGTCGGCTTCGGTGCCGTTGTCGGTCTCGGCTTCCGGCGTGTCCTCGCCCTCGACGGAAAAGCGGCGCTTGCGGCGCGCTGCCGGCAGGGGAGACAACGTCATGGTCACGTTGCGTCCCGCGATCTTCGGTTCCATCTCGACCTGCGACATGCCCGCGAGATCGCCCTTCACTTTCTCCATCAGCTGCATCCCAAACTCCTGGTGCGCCATTTCCCGGCCGCGAAATTGCAATTGCACCCGGACCTTGTTTCCCTTATCGAGAAACTCTTCGCCGTGCCGGATTTTGGTGAAGTAATCGTGGTCGTCGATGTTCACCCGGAACTTGATTTCCTTCAGCTTCGTTCCCGAAGTTTTCTTGTCCTTCTCCTGCTTGGAAATGTCGTAACGGAACTTGCCGAAATCGACGATTTTGCAGACAGGGGGGTTCGCCGTAGGCGCCACCTCGACGAGATCGAGGCCGATACTCTGGGCTTTGCGCAACGCGTCAGAAAGTTTCATGACGCCGAGTTGCTCGCCGGTGGATCCCATGATCACCCGCACCTCGCGGGCGCGAATCCGACCGTTTACACGAATTTGTTGTTGCAGATTAAGTCAAAGCTCCGGACCGGCGACGCGGGAAGTGAACTGTGGCGCCGTATTTATTTTCCGCATCTCCTCCGGGCCATTTCTGTCCCGGCACTTCTGCCTCGTCGCGCCTGCGGACGCGCAACGACGAGCCCGCTTTTCGCGAACCGACTGGAAGTAGTAGGCAACAATCGGGCGGTAGCAAGGTGAATCTGCCGGATCACGCGGGCGGCACTTCGCCGAAGTGAGCGGCATGCGCGGCGTAAGCCTCGAGGTCGTCGAGCATCGCGTCGATCGTGGCGGCGATTGGCTCCAGCTTTGCGAACCCGGAGAAGATGGCGCGGTCGCCGATTTCGCTGTCGAGGACGAACGTCGGGCGCTGCGTGACCTGGAGGGCGTGAAACTCGGCGGTGCTCGCCCGCGCGCGCGCTTCGATCTCGGGAGAACGCGCTCGCTCCAGCAGCGCCGCCTTGTCCAGCCCCGACGCTTTTGCCCCGATCGCGGCCGAGAGATCCCAGTCATTGGTGTGTTGTCCGTCGCGCTCGGTCGCGTTGGCCAGCGCCATTCGCACCCGATCGCCGGCAACCCCGAGATCGCGCGCCGCCTCGGCGACGAGATTCGGCGCCAGGCATTCCTGCAGATTCGGCTCGAACCACCCGGGCTTGAGCATGAACGGCGAGCGCATCATCATTCCGCTCCGCCGATAATACCATTCCGCTTGTTCGATGGATTTCGGGAAGCCGGACGCGTCCATCAGCGCGATCTTCCATTCGAAATCGACCCGGTCGCCATAACGTTTCTTCAATTCTTCCCACGCCGGC
The DNA here is from genome assembly GCA_035941675.1 of Chthoniobacterales bacterium. Taxonomy (GTDB): domain Bacteria; phylum Verrucomicrobiota; class Verrucomicrobiia; order Chthoniobacterales; family UBA10450; genus AV80. Next base: position 91,727 of record DASZDT010000016.1, on the reverse strand, counting down.
TGCGCCCAAAAGCACCACGAGGAAATAACGTCGATGTAGATGGTGACTTTGAGTTTCATCGGCTTTTGATGTACGAGACCCGGCCGATGTTGCAAAGCAAATGACGAATGACGAATGACGAAGCAATGACGAAGCTCCCCAAGCGAGAGCGTCAATTCCTCATTCGCCCATTCATTCGTCATTCGTCATTCGGATTTCGTCATTTCACAGTGTGATCGATCTCAATCATATCCTGCTCTTCATCGCCTGCCTCTCGTCGCTCGTCATGCTGGCGCAAACGTTGCGGCGCGGCGGCTTGTACCGGCCCTGGCGCCTCGCGTCGTTCGCGGTCCTGGTCGTCACCGCGGTGGCGTGGCTGGTGAATCGGGAGACCGCCGGGTTTGTGGGCGGCGGCGCGTGGGTGACGCTCATGCTCATTCCTTCCGTGGCGATCCGAAAAATTTCGGAGCTGGCGATCGAACAGCGTTACCGTTTGGCCCGGCGAATCACGCGGCCGCTGCGTTTCCTGCATCCCTCCGCGGCCTTGCGGCTGCAAGCCGAACTGTTGCGCGGATTGGAGTTGGCCCAGGCCGGCAATATTTCTTCGGCGCTCGCGATTCTCGATCGGCTTCGAGACAGCCAGACGAACGTCGGCCGCCAGGCGATCGCGCAATCGTTTCGTTTGCGGGGCGAATGGAGCCAGCTCGTTGGCTGGATCCGGAGTGAAGTGCCGGCCGCGGTTCGGCGCCAGGATTTCGCGCTGATGCCGCTGTATCTGCGCGCCCTTGGCGAAGAAGGGATGCGCGATGAGCTCGTCCTCGAATTCGGGACGATGCTCGCCGCCATTTCGCCCTCGCACCAACCGGCCTGGAGTTACCACGCCAGTCTGCGAATCGTGCTCGCCTTCTGTGCCCGGCTGGGTGCGCGCTCGGATCGCGCGGCGCTGCGCGGCTTGCCCGAACATCTGCGGGAATTCTGGCTGGCGACGGACCAACTCGCGGCCGGAGAAATTTCAGCCGGCCGCGCCCGCCTCGAAAAGCTCGGGCGCTCCACCGCCGACCAACTTCTGCGGTCCGAAATCGCGCACCGCCTCGACACCGCGGAGTTGATCCTGAGGACGCCGCTTTCCGCTCCGGGTTTCGCCTTGCTCCACCGCATCGAGCAAAGCGAGCGCCCCGTCGCGAGTGCGTTCGGTTCCGACTCCAGCCGGCCCACAGTCGCCGTCGTCATTTTCATCGTGCTGAACCTGGTGATGTTCCTGGCGGAAGTGAAACTGGGTGGGTCAACCAGTCCGCTCACCTTGCATCGGCTTGGCGCGATGGAGCCGTGGGCTATCCGGCACGGTGGCCAGTATTGGCGGATGCTCACGTCGCTGTTTCTCCACTTCGGTCCGCTCCATCTGATCTTCAACCTGTACGCGCTCTTCGTTATCGGCCCGGGTCTGGAGCGCATCATCGGCTCCGCGCGGTTCGCGCTGCTTTATCTTCTGAGCGGGCTGGGATCGAGCGCGGGGGTCCTGATCTTGAAATGGTCGGACGGCCGCTTCGAGCAACTGGTGGGCGCGTCTGGATGCGTGATGGGAATCGTGGGCGTCTGGGCCGGCTACCTGGTTCGGCACCGGCACGAACCGTTCGCCGGCCGCCGTTTGAAAAATATCGCGGTAATCGTCGCCATCCAAACCGCGTTCGATCTCTCGACGCCGCAGATCAGCATGGCGGCGCACCTGAGCGGACTGGCGACCGGAGTCTTGCTCGGGCTGATGGTGCGCCCTGGAGCGGCGGCCTATGACAGCCGGGCCCGTCGCGAGGAGATTCGGCGGTCATAGACCGCCGCTCCAGGGAGACCGATGGAATACTTGATGCTAAAATTTTTGCTGCCAGACTCACGCTCCCTTTCATGAGGCTTCTCCATGCCGACCTATCACACCTATAACGTGATCCCGACCCTCCCGGCTCCGCTCGAGCCGTTGCGGGAAATGGTCTTCAACCTCTGGTGGACCTGGGAGCCTTCCGCCCGCCGTCTTTTTCGCCATCTCGATCCCGATCTCTGGAACCGGACGAACCACAACCCCGTCCGGATGCTCCAGCTTTCCCGCCAGGCCCGGCTGGTCGAGGTCGCGCAGGACAAAAATTTCCTCCGCGAGCTGAAGGAAGTGCACGACAGCTACCGCGATTATCTCGTGCGCAAAGACACCTACGGTAAAACCGGCGCCGGCCGCGCGATCGAGAAACCGGTGGCCTATTTCTCGGCCGAGTTCGGCTTTCACGAATCGATTCCGAATTATTCCGGCGGCCTCGGCATTCTCGCCGGCGACCATTGCAAATCGGCGAGCGACCTCGACCTCAATTTCGTCGCGATCGGATTGCTCTATCGCCATGGCTATTTCAAACAGGAGATCGACCGCGAGGGCGTCCAGCACGCGATCAGTCTCAACCAGAATTTTCATCACCTCCCGATCCGCGAAGTCCGCCAGGGCGACGCCAATCTGCTGATCTCCGTCCAGCTTCTCGATCGCGAAGTGCGGGCCAAAGTCTGGCAGCTCCACGTCGGGCGCGTGAATCTCTACCTGCTCGATACCGACATTGCCGAGAACAACGCCGAGGATCGCCGCATCACCGCCGAGCTTTATGGCGGCGACCTCGAAATGCGAATGCGCCAGGAGATCGTCCTTGGGATTGGCGGCGTGAAAGTGCTGACCGCGCTCGGGATCGACGCGGAAGTGTTTCACATGAACGAAGGCCACTCCGCCTTTCTCGCCCTGGAACGGATTCGCTTGTGCGTCGCGGAGAAGAAGCTGGATTTTTATGCGGCGCTCCAGCTCGTCGCCTCGGCGAACGTTTTCACCACCCACACGCCCGTGCCCGCCGGGAACGACGCCTTCCCGCGCGAAATGATGAAGCGCTACTTCGGCGAATTCGCCGGCCAGCTCGGATTGTCATTCGACGAACTGATGCGGTTCGGCCAGACCAGCGTGAACCCGCAGGATGCATTCAGCATGACCGTGCTCGCCTTGCGCGCGAGCCGGCATGCGAACGGCGTGAGCAAATTGCATGGCGAAGTCAGCCGTTCGATTTGGAAAGACGTCTGGGCCAATGTGCCCGGCCACGAAGTCCCGATCACCAGCATCACCAACGGCGTCCACACCAAAACCTGGATGGCGCCGGAGTTCTCCGCCCTTTACGAAAAGTATCTGGGCGACTGGGAAGAACATCTTACCGACCCGGATTTTTGGCGGCGCGTGTCCGACATCCCGGGCGCGCAACTTTGGGACACGCATCAAAAGTTGAAGCTCCGGCTGATCGAGTTCGTGCGCGACCGGGTTCGCGCCGCGCGGGAACGCTCCGGCGAATCGCCCGAAGCCATTCGCGCCGTCAATCGAATCCTCGACCCGGAGATCCTGACCGTCGGATTTGCGCGGCGGTTTGCGACCTATAAACGCGGCGCCCTCTTGTTCAGCGACCAGGAACGGCTCAAGCGTTTGCTCAATGACGAGACGCGTCCGGTCCAATTCATCTTCGCCGGGAAATCGCATCCGCAGGACGAAGGCGGGAAGGCGCTGATCCAGCAGGTTTACAAATTCAGCCGCCAGCACGGGTTCGAAAACCGGATGGTGTTCGTCGAGGACTACGACACTTACATCGCGCGGCGTCTGGTGCAGGGCGTCGATCTTTGGCTCAACAATCCGCTGCGTCCGCTCGAGGCCAGCGGCACCAGCGGAATGAAATTGCCGCCGAACGGCGGACTGAATTTGAGCGTGCTCGACGGCTGGTGGTGCGAGAGTTTCAACGGCAACAACGGCTGGGCCATCGGCGGCGAGATCAAGGGCGGCACGGTCGATTTCCAAAGTGAAGTCGACGCCAGCAGTCTTTATCAGCTTCTCGAAAACCAGATCATCCCGCTCTATTACGCGAAGCCGGACGGCAAACTCCCGCTCGCCTGGCTGCAGTTGATGCGCGAATCGATCCGGACGGTGACGCCGGCGTTCAATACCCATCGGATGGTGAAGGAATACGCGGAGCGGCTTTACACTCCGGCCGCAAAAGCGCATCAGGAATTCAGTCGCGATAACTGCGCGGCCGCGACCGGCCTCAGCCAATGGAAAGCCGTTATGCGCCGGGATTGGCCGCAGGTTACGATCCTCGATATTCAGGTCGGCAACGCGGATCGCCAAAACATCCAGGTCGGCGAAGCGCTCCAGATTTCAGCGCGCGTCCATCTCGGTGCGGTGAGCCGCGATCACGTCCGGGTCGAGGCCTATCATGGCGAAGCCGACAACGGCGGAATCAAGAATCCCACGGTCACCGTTCTCGAGGAGAGCGCGCCGGCGGAAGGCGAGGGGAACTACACCTATCGAGGATCAGTGCCCGCGTCCGACAGCGGCACCTACGGATTCAGCGTCCGCGTCGTTCCGGTGCATCCGCATCTCATGCAAGCGCACGAGCTGCGCTTGATCACCTGGTCGTAATTGTAGCGGCGGTCGATGGCCGCCGTGAGTTTGCGCGACGTCCGAAGGCGTTGACAATTTACGTCGATCAACGATATAAACGCCCCTTTGTCGCCTCTTCCCTCATGACCAAGCTCACCATTGCTGCGCTTCTCGCGACCGCTGCGACATCCGTTGCCGCGCAGATCACGAGTTATTCCATAATTGTGGGGACCCTGGGCACCCCGCTTACCTACCAGATAACTGCCGACAACCAGCCGACCTCGTTCGACGCGACTAACCTGCCTCCCGGGCTGACCTGCGATCGTGCGACCGGTTTGATTAGCGGAATACCCACGATCAGCGGGGGTGCTTACCTTGCCCAGCTCGTAGCGCACAGCCCAACGGGCGACGCTCAAGCAACCTGCTCAACCATTATCTATCGTGCAGTCCCCAACGCCGACCCGGTTGCTTTCACGATGCCGGCTCAGTACTCGCAGCTCATTGCCGATCCGAAGCGCCCGCGCTTCTATGGGCTGTCGAATCCTTCAACGTCGACCGATGCCAGGCTGGCCGTTATCGACCCAAACACCCTCCAGGAGATAAAGTCGGTCGTGGTTGGCCCAGCGACGGTCCAACTAATCCTGTCGTCCGACGCTCGCACCATGTGGATTTCGCGCACCAGTCTAAATAACTCGGTGGCACGACTCGATCTTGATTCGCTCGACCAGGTCGTGGAGATCCCGACCCCCGGGAGGGTGTTCGAGCCACGGGAAGGATTGGACGACCGGCTCTATGTGGCCGGCGGCAACCAGGAAATTCTGCAACTGAACGCCAGGACCGGCGTGATCGAACAGCGTTTCACCCCCGGCGAGCAGTTACGGCATATCAGCTATCCGACACTCGCGATCAGTCCCGATCGTAAGACGCTCTTCGTGGCCGATCTCTTTTACGTGGGCGATTCATTGGTGACTCATACGGCTTTGTCGCGCTACGACATTGCGTCCGCCGTCCCTGTCCTGCTCCAGCGTGTCGAAATCCCGGCGCCTACCATCTATTCGATCACGCCGGATCCTTCCGGGGATTGGGTCTACTTCGGTATGGGAAATTTCGACGGCACTGGCAGCGCTGCCACGCATCAAACCTGGTGTGTGTCGGCCCATGACCTGAGCGTGGTTCGAGGAGCGCTTTCCTACCAGGGCACGTTTGCCGGGCTCACCCTGACGTCAGATGGCCGAACAATCATTCAAGCGGTGGAGCTCACCGACGGTGGTCAGTGGATGACGGGCATTCTCGATCTGTTCGATGGGCAAAGTTTCCAGCTTAAACGCTCCATCGTCGTCGGCAGTGTCAAGTCTATCGGCGGCGGTGCGACCGTGAACATTCCAGGCGCCGTGATCGATCCCAGCGGCTCGAGCCTGGTAGCCGTTACAAATCTGTATCCCCAGAACCTGCGACAGTACGACCTCACCCCACCGCCTCCGGCCCAAACGCCGCCAAAAAGCTTGCTCAATATTTCGACGCGGCTGCTTACGCAGAACGGCGACAACGTGTTGATCGGCGGCTTTATCGTCGACGGGACTGAAGCGAAGAAGGTGATCGTTCGAGGAATTGGGACCTCACTGGCCCTCCCTGGCAAACTCGCCGACCCCGTTCTTGAGCTCCGTCGCGCGGACGGGACGCTGTTTGCCGAAAACGACAATTGGAACTCGAATCGGCAAGGTGTGCTCGCGACCGGGATTCCGCCCAGCGAAGAGCGCGAAGCGGCGTTAGTCGTAACCCTTCCGCCAGGTTCTTACACCGTCGTGCTTCGAGGCGCCGCTGCGGGAACCGGTATCGGAATTGTGGAGGCGTACGATCTCAGTCCCTTTTCCAATTCGCGTCTCGCCAATATCTCGACCCGCGGCCGCGTTGAGATCGATGATAATGTGATGATCGCCGGCTTTATTCTTGGCGGGAGCGCACCATCCAGCACCCGGATTGTGGTCCGCGGCATAGGTCCATCTCTGGTGCGGGCAGGAGTGTCGGGGGCTTTGCTCGATCCAATGCTTGAATTGTATGACGGGAACGGAGCGCGCTGCGCGGAGAACGATGATTGGGGCGATACACAGCCCACCGAACTCCAAATGACCGGCCTGGCGCCCAAAGACAAAGCCGAGGCGGCGATTGTGGCGTCGATGACACCGGGCGCTTACACCGCCATCCTTCGCGGGAAAGACAGCGCGGCCGGGATCGGCCTGATCGAAGTTTACAACTTACAGCAGTAACGATTCAGCTGCGCGGAGCGATTCCATCAAAGAAATCCGCGACCTCGTTCTCGGCGCTTACGAGTTCGTTTAGTTTGTCCAAACGCTCGTCGCCGGCGGGTTCGGGGAGCGTGACCACGCGGGATTTTCCGCGGTTTGAGAACGCGATCTCGTCCCATTGAATCGCGCTGATGGCGTGATTGAATCTCGCCACCGCCCGTCCGCGAAACCAGGCGCGGGTCGTTTCCGGCGGCGAAAAAATCGCGTCTTTGATTTCCTTTTCGCTCACCAGGCTGCGCATCGAACCGCTCCGTTGCAGCTCATGAAACAATCCCTGGTCCGGCTGAATGTTGTGATATTCCAGGTCGATCGATTGCAACCACGGATCGTTCCACGACAGCTTTTCCTCTTCCCGAAAAGAGGCGAGGAGAAATTTCTTCGCCGCCCAATCCAGGCGATCGGCGGTTGACGAAACGTCGCGCTCGAGATCGTTCAGAACGTTTTCCCATTCGCCCAGCAGCCATGAATTCTCCGCGTCGCCGCTCTGCTGGCGTTGGGCCGCTTCGAGGTAAAGCCGCTGAACATCGATCGCCGATATTTTTCGGCCATCGCTTAGCTCGATGATCCAAGCGTAATCCTGGTCGCGACTGATCGATTTGGTCGCGTTCACCGGCTGCGCAATTTCCAGCGGCGGCGCTTCCCCGCGCTCGATCAGGCCGAGGACGAGCGCCGTCGTCCCGATCTTCAGCGCGGTAGCCCATTCGCTCATGTTCGAGTCGCCGACGATCACGTGGAAGCGCCGGTAGCGGCTGGGGTCCGCGTGCGGCTCATCGCGCGTGTTCACGAGCGGCCGCTTGTTCATCGTGTCGATGCTCACCAGCGTCTGGAAAAAATCTGCGCGTTGCGAAATCTGGAATACGCCCGGCTCCATCCCGGCGCTTTCCGCTTCGATCCCCAGCTTGCCCGCGCCCCCGAAAATCTGGCGAGTGATCAGGAACGGCAACACGCCGGCCACGAGTTCGTCCCAGGGCAGGTCGCGCCGAATCAGATAATTATCGTGGCAACCGTAGCTGTGCCCGGAGAAATCGGTGTTGTTCTTGAAGAGCCGCACCTCGGTGTCGTCCGTAAGCTTCAGGTTTCGGCGCCGGGCACATTCGGCCATGATCCGTTCGCCCGCTTTTTCGTGCGCGACGATCTGCCGGAGCGTGGTGCATTCCGGCGTGGAATATTCCGGATGCGCGTGGTCGTTGTAAAAACGCGCGCCGTTCGAAAGGACGAGGTCGCTTTTGATTTCTTCGAAACTCAGTGGCCGTTTCCGGTCGATTTCGTAATAGGCGGATTCGTCGGTGTCCTGGAGCAGGGCAGTGGCGCGGAAACCGCGGGCGTCCCGGTGCGGATCTTCGAGCCGGTAATCCCACTTCATGTGTGCGCCGTGCTCGGTGTAGGAACGCACCAGCTCGATCGATTCGGCGACGACATCCACCGAAGCCGCGCCTCGAACGGTAATGCCGTACTCTGTCTCCAGGCCGAACACGCGCTTCATCATGTCGAAGATAATCCCGGGAACCGCCCGCTGTCATCCGGAGCGGTCCGGTTAGAGTTGACGCGGTTCAGCCGGCGCTACCCGACCGCCACGATCAAGCGCCACGCCATTCCACCCTGGGCGAGCGAGTGCTGATGATGCGTCGATGGCGGCAAGGGATCACCGGCGCTCGAGATCACTTCGGCGCCGCACCCCTGGCATTTGTAAATCCCGCTGTGCGGTGTTGTCGTTCCGGGCGGATGGGCGGGATCGAATTTCTGGTCGGAGAGATTCGCGAGGTAGTGAACGTATTTGTATTGCGCCATTGTCCCGGGGATTGTCCACACCTCTAGGCAATCTTCTCCTCTCGTAAAGGAGAATTTGCGGCGGACCGCCCGGCGCGGGTCGCGGTCGCAAAACAGCCCTGGAGGAGATAGCCGCCCGTTGGCGCTTCCCAGTCGATCATTTCGCCGGCGACGAAAATGCCCGGCAGCTTGCGGAGCATGAGGTTCTCATCGAGTTCACGCCAGGGCACGCCGCCCGCGGATGAAATCGCTTCTTCGATCGGGCGCGGGCCGCGCAGGGTGATCGGGAAGTTTTTTATGAGAGCGATCGTTTTCCCGGCGTCATTAAGATCGCCCGGCGACGTTGTTTCGAGCAACGCGACCGCGGAATCGCTGAGTTTCCAGGCGCGAAACCATTCCTTCGAAGCAAGGTTTTCAACGCGTTTCCGCAGCGCGTCGATCGTGAGCTGCGGTTTGAAATCGAGCATCAGGCGTGGTTCGGGCATCGAACGCAAGGGGCGGCCGAGACGGTAAATCGCGCCGCCTTCCAGGCCGTGACGCGTGATCAGTAATTCGCCGGAAACCGATTCGTCGCCGGCGCGCACGGTCAGATTCTTCAGCGGCAATCCTTCCGCGCGCGCGAGTAACTCCGGGGACCAATCCACGTTCCAACCGCAGTTCGCCGGTTGCCATGCGGTGATCTCGACGCCGTGCGCCTCAAGGATTTGCGGCCACGCGCCATCGGATCCTGTCTCCGGCCACGAAGCACCGCCGAGCGCGAGGACGATGGCGTCCCCCAGAAGGGAGAACGTCTCGCCTTCCGTTTGGAAGTCGGCGCGCCATTTGTTTTCCTGGCCCACAAAATTCAGCAACCGGGCGCCCGTTCGGAATTCAACGCCGCTGGCCCGCAATCGCCGCACCCAGGCGCGTAAAAGCCCAGCCGCTTTTTGTCCCCGCGGAAAGACGCGTCCGCTCGTTCCAACATACGTCTCGACGCCGAGGTTGGCAGCCCACGCGCGCAACTCCGCCGGGCCGAAAGCGCGCAACAGATCACGCCATCGTTCCGGTTCGTCCCCATAACGCGCCGGAAAATTCCCGACCGGCTCGCCATGAGTGAGATTGAGCCCGCCCCGGCCCGCCACGAGAAATTTTCGTCCGACCGAGCGTTGCGCGTCGCAGAGGATGACGCGCGCGCCGGCCGCGTTCGCCATATCGGCAGCATGCAAGCCAGCGGGGCCGCCGCCAACAATGAGAACGGACCGCACGGTTACCGCGTCACCTGATCGATCGACGTTGCGTCATCCAACAGAATCCACTCGACGATCGACAGAGGCAGGCTGCCATTCCTGATCAAATCGTCGTGGAACTGGCCGAGCTGAAAATTGGCGCCGGCCTTGTCGCGATATCGGCCGAGCAAGTTCATGATCTGCCATTTGCCGACGATGTAACTAATCTTCTGCGTCGGACTCGAAGCCGCGCCGGCCGCTTCGCCTTCGGCCGCTTCCCGGTCGAGGCCGCCCGCTTCCATGAAATATTGGACCGCCTGTTCGAACGTCCATTTGCCGGTGTGCAGATTTACGTCCACGCCAATCCGCGCCGAGCGGTACCGCGACAGCCGCAGGATCTGTCCCTGCGCCGCGGAGTTCTCCGGGTAAAGCCCGGTGCGCATCAGCATTTCCTCGCCGTAGAGCGCCCAGCCCTCCACGAAAACGCCGTCGCCGTGCTGCCGCCGAATTTCGTTCGTCAGGTGATTCGCGATCGAGAGCTGCATGAAATGGCCCGGAATGCCTTCATGCCCCAGGATCGGCCGCGGGTCCTCGATGGCGGCGCGAATGTAGAAATTCTTCGACTCCGGATTGTAGGTCGGGATGAAAAAGAATCCGGCCGGGTCCTTGTCATAGACGCCGGGAGGATTCATGAAGCCGCCGGGGCTCGTCGGCTTGAACGCTTCCGGCAGCTGCCGGATCTCGAAGCGTCCAAGGTAATCCGGAATCGTAACGAGCTTGTGTTCCTTGATGAAACTGATCATTTCCTGCTCGCGGCTTTCGTAGGCGGCTAGGAACGACGCCTGGTCCGGCGGAATATTTTTGCTCCGGGCCGGATTCGGGTCGGCCAGCGACGGATCAGGCAGAAGCGATTCGAGCGCGCGATAACGCGCCAGCTCCGCGCGCCCCAGCATGGCGACCTGCTCGGCGTCGAGCGGCAGCAGCAGCACATGCTTGAGGTAATAGTTATAGTTCGCCGTCCCCATCGGCGCGAAATCCACCATCGTGGGAACGCGCTTTTCCAGGCGATCGGCGAAACCGTGGATCGCGACGAGCGCGGCATCGCGCGCTTTCACCAGCGCGTCGCGATCGGCTGGCGAGAGATCGCGCGCGAGCGTCATCAGGCTTTCGTTGAAAAGGGGATCGATCGAGCGGGCCGATTCGATGGCGAGTTTCGCGAAAAGTTTCACCGGCTTCTGCAAATTCTTTTCGCCGTGCGCCAGCATCGCCGGCATGGCCTTGAGCCGTTCGGTCGCCGCCACCGCCCGTTTCTGGGGCGTGTCGTATTCCTTTTTCAGCAGGGAAAAAATGCCGGTCGAACATTCACCGACGTAAACCTGCGGGTCCCTGTTCTCCGATTGAAGGACGCGGCTGCCGAAGTCGGAATTCTCGAGCTGAGAACGGAAGAGCAGCCAGTCGATCCGATCCTCCTTCGGCCATTTGACGCCGGGCATGGCGCGGACTTGATCGAGCAACTTGCGGACGTGCTGGTTGCGCTCGTTGATTTTCGCCGGCGAAAAATCGGTGAGGCGATTGTCCCAGGTATGCAGGCCCGAATCGCTGCTGAACACCGGGAAATTCTCGTTCCGCCAGGCGTAGAACTCGTCCGCCATTTTGCGAAGAGCGGCCGCGTCATTGCCCGTTTTCGAAACCGGCGGTGTGATCCGGGTCAGCAGCGCCTTGTTCGAGACGTCGCTCCTCGGTTCCGGCGTGGGCTGGGCGAGAAGGGGGACGGCGGCGAATGCAACCAGCGCGATGATCAATCTCATGCCGGCGATGCTAACAACAAGGAGCCGCCGTTTACAAACCGCCGTTTTCCGGAACGCAGAGTTGCAGTCTGTGCGGCCAGCGCTTCGCACAGCGAAGCGGCTACAGAAGAAGCTTCCTCGTTCCCAAACTCTGTTTGGGAATGGCAATGTCCCGGCAACTCTGTTGCCTCCCCCCTGTCGAAACAGAGTTTCGAAGACACGGGCGTTCCCAAACAGAGTTTGGGAACGAGGGGGAGACAAGGAGCGGCGGTTTACAAACCGCCGTTTGGGCCGGCGGGTTACAAACCGCCATCTTCCGGAACAAGACGTCGCGCCCAGCGCTTCGCACAGCGAAGCGGCTACAGAAGAAGCGATGCGCTAAATCACCACGCCGCGGAGAGCCGGCCGCAGCTGGCGGTCCCGCCGGACCGGCGAAATCTTGACCACGTTTTCTGGATCGAAGTCGATCAGCTTGAACCAATCTTCGGTAATGTCCGTCGGCGGGAAAATGTCGTTCTCGTTGAACTCGGCCACGAACGCCTGTTGCAGGTCCGCTTCGCCGATTCCCTGGTCGATCTGCGTCGCGATCGACCGCTTGATCGCCATCCCTTTCGCCCGCTCGACGATTGAAGCGATGATAGCACCGCTGAACAGGTCGCTCCGGTACAGCGTTTCCTTGCGCCCACTCCGCAGCGTGATTTCGAGAAACTTGTTTTCCTCCCGGCGAGCGAACTGCACTTCGAGCACGCGCTCGATCAACTGGTCGATCGCCGCGCCGATGTTACCGGCTTCCTTGGCCAGCGCGCCCTCGTAGGGAAGATCGTCCGTCAGGTAGATCCGGTAAATGTCGCGCGCGCCTTCGCGATTCGGCCGGTTCACCTTAATTTTCCGGTCGATGCGGCCGGGGCGCAAAATCGCCGGATCGATCAGGTCGGCGCGGTTCGATGCCAGAATGATCACGACGTCGTGCAGCGAGTCGATCCCGTCCATCTCCGAACAAAACATCGGGACGAGCGTCGAGAGAATGTTCGAGTTACGCGAAGCCCGCCGCGTTCCCAGGATGCTTTCCGCTTCGTCGATGAAGAGAAAAGGAAGGAAACCTTCCCGCCGTTTCTCGCGGGCCGTCGCAAAAATGTCGCGCACGATCCGCTCCGATTCGCCGAGCCACATGTTGAGGATCTCGGGGCCTTTGACGTGCATGAAATATTCGCGCATGTCCTCGCCGCTTTTTTCGCGGAGCTGTTTCGTCAAATTGTAGGCGGTCGCCTTGCCGATGAGCGTTTTGCCGCAGCCGGGCGGCCCGTAAAGAAGGAACCCTTTCGGCGTGGTGTGGTGGAATCTCGCGAAGAGCTCTTCGTGGATCAGCGGCAGCTCGATCGCGTCCTTGATCGCCTCCAGCGCGCTTTCCTGGCCGCCGACTTTGTTCCAAGGCAGCTCCGGAACTTCGTCCAGGTAATGCTCGCGCGATTCCGGGTGGGTGAGAACTTCGAGCGCCACCCGGTAATTCGGATCGACCCGGACTTCGTCGCCGGATTTCAGCGCCGCTTTCATCAACGCGGCCGAGCGCTGCAGCACGACCGATTGCAATCCGTGGTCGGACCCGACGCGGAGCCGGTCTTCACCGAGCACCTCGGTAATTTTCGTCACCGGCCCGGCCGTTTCGAAACCGAGATCGCCCACGATGACGTAGGCTTCGTTCACGAGGACGCGCGTGCCTTTTTGCAACTTCGCCAGCTTGATCCGCGGATCGACGTTGCAGTAATAATCCGCGCCGCCGACCACGATGTGCGCGGTGTCCCGCGACGGATTACTGAGGTAAGTTCCGATCCGGTTCGCCGGCGACGTCACCTTCTTGATGACTTCCTCCAGCTTCTCGATCATCTGTTTGGCTTCGCCGATGGTTTCTTCCTGCGCCGCGATCTGCGACCGCAGGACATAAAGCTCGCGGCGACGCCGGTTCTCGGGAGGGATCGAAGCGACCAGGAGATCGAACGCTTCCAGCATGGTCATTTCGCGCGGGCCCGCTTCGTCTTCCGGATTCGGGAACTTCACCTCATCGTCCATCGCCGCGATTATAAGACGCGCCGAGAAGTCCGGCAAATGTGGCGGCTCAAAGTGGAGGGCCGAGCTCGGCGAGGCCGCGGCGTCGCAGAGCTGCGCCCTCGAGAATTTTCCTCGGCCTCCCAGTTGCGGCAGCCGACACCCGCCTCTACAATCTGACCCTCGCGAGGAGTCTTAGCTCAATTGGTTAGAGCGCCGCCCTGTCACGGCGGAGGTTGCGGGTTCGAGCCCCGTAGACTCCGGGGTTTTTGTCCAGGTTTGATGAAACGGCGAACATTCTTGCGCACAGGGCTAGCGAGCACGGCCCTGGCACTTTCGCCCGCACGGGGCGGACACGCGATGGAACAGACGGACAAAGATGCGGCTAGCACCGCTGCGCCGGTCAGTCCGTTCGAGTTCGAAGAGAAAACCATCGCTGAGCTGCAGGAAGCGATGCGGACCGGAAAGCATACAGCGCGCAGCATTACGGAGTCGTACCTCGCGCGCATCCAGGATGTGGACAAACAAGGCCCGGCGCTTAACTCGGTCATCGAGTTGAACCCGGACGCGCTCGCGATGGCCGAGAACCTCGACAACGAGCGAAAAGCCGGCCGCGTTCGCGGTCCGCTCCACGGAATTCCGATCCTGATCAAGGACAACATCGATACCGGCGATCGCATGCTCACGACGGCGGGCTCGCTGGCGCTCATCGGTCAGCCGGCCCCGCGCGACGCTTATATAATCGAGAAGCTGCGGGAAAGCGGCGCGGTCGTTCTCGGGAAAACGAATCTGAGCGAATGGGCGAACATTCGCTCCACGAATTCCACCAGCGGCTGGAGCGGACGCGGCGGTTTGACCCGAAATCCATTTGCGCTGGATCGCAACCCGTCGGGCTCGAGCGCTGGTTCCGGCGCGGCGGCCTCCGCCAACCTTTGCGCGGCGGCAATCGGAACCGAGACGGATGGGTCGATCATTTCACCCGCCGCGGCCTGCGGACTGGTCGGGATCAAACCGACGGTCGGTCTGCTCAGCCGCTCCGGCATCATCCCGATCTCGCACAGCCAGGACACGCCGGGCCCGATGGCGCGGACTGTCGCCGACGCCGCGGTCCTTCTCGGCGCATTGATTGGAATCGACCCGCGCGATCCCGTCACTAACGGCAGCCGCGGCAAGGACGTTGCCGATTACACCCGTTTTTTCAATCCGGACGCGTTGCGCGGCGCCCGGATCGGAGTCGCCCGAAATTATTTCGGCTACAGCGAAGCAGTCGATAAAATGATGGCAGCGGCGATCGACGCGATGAAGCAGGCGGGCGCGATCGTGATCGATCCCGCTGACGTTCCCACGGCCTCGCAGCTCGGCCCGGCGGAGAAAATTGTCCTCCTTTTCGAACTGAAGGACGGGCTGAATCGTTACCTGGCCGAGCGCGCCATGAAGGACGGCCCGCGGACGCTGGCTGAAGTGATCAGGTTTAACGAGGCAAATCGTGCAACCGAAATGCCGTACTTCGGCCAGGACCGTTTTGTCGACGCGGAGACGAAGGGGCCTTTGACCACGAAAGTTTATCTGGAGGCGCTGGCAAAAAATCACAAGCTCGCGCGGGCGCAGGGCATTGATGCGGTCACGAAGAAATGGAAACTCGACGCGTTCATCGCCCCAAGTCGCACGCCAGCGTGGCTGACCGACCTCGTGAACGGCGACAGCTCCAGCCACAGTTGCTCCGGCTTGCCGGCCGTCGCCGGTTATCCCCACATCACGCTTCCGATGGGTTACGTGCATGGATTGCCCGTCGGCATTTCGTTTTTCGGCCCTGCCTGGTCCGAAGCGAAACTGATCTCGCTGGCCTACGCCTTCGAACAGCTGACGAAGTTCCGCCGCGCGCCGAAATTTCTGCGGACAGCCGAGTTGAATTCCTGAGCCAACCCGGGATCAACCGTCGTACTGCTCGTCGCTGACCTGTTCCATCCAATCGACGAGTCGCTCGCCGAGCGCTTCCTGAATCGCGATATGCGTCATCGCGGTGGTCGGCGACGCGCCATGCCAATGTTTCTCGTTCGGTCCGAACCAAATCACGTCGCCGGGCCGGATCTCTTCCATCGGCCCGCCTTCCGCCTGGGCCCGTCCGAGGCCGCTGGTCACGATCAACGTCTGGCCCAGCGGATGGGTATGCCACGCCGTTCGCGCGCCCGGCTCGAACGTTACACTCGCTCCCGCGACCCGCGCGGGTTTCGGCGCGGAAAACAACGCATCGATTCGAACCGTGCCGGTAAACCAATCCGCCGGTCCTTCTCTGGAAGATTGCGAACCAACTCTTTTGATTTCCATTTTCTGAATTCCTTCCGCGACGAATTGTAGGCCGTCTCCGTAAGACAGCGAATGCGATTAGCGTCTCACGCCGGAATCCAGGCGACGAACCGGCCAAGCGCGTTCACAGTTTCGCGATGCGCCCAACGAGTGAAGCGCCTGCGAACAGTCCGCCCGCCTGCGTCGACGAGGTCGAACCGGATGCCAGCCCGGCCGCCCCGGTCTTCGGCGTTCTCTTCGCGCTCAGCTTCGCCCATCTGGTCAACGACACCCTCCAATCGTTGATCCCGGCGATTTATCCGATCCTGAAAACGGAGCTGCGGCTCGACTACACCCACATCGGCCTGATCACGCTCACGAACCAGCTCACCGCGTCTTTGCTTCAACCGTTCGTCGGGGCGTTCACAGACAAATATCCGCAGCCGTTCTCGCTCGCGCTCGGCATGAGTTCGACGCTCGCCGGCCTCGTCCTGCTTTCGATTGCACCAAACCTGACGCTCGTCCTGGTGGCGGTCGCGTTCGTCGGCATCGGGTCCTCAGTTTTCCATCCGGAAGCGTCGCGTGTCGCGCACCTCAGTTCCGGCGGGCGCTTTGGGTTCGCGCAATCCGTCTTCCAGGTCGGCGGGAACGCCGGCAGCTCGCTCGGCCCGCTTCTCGCCGCGGCGATCGTTGTTTATCGCGGCCAGAAATCGGTGATCTGGTTTTCGTTGCTCGCGCTGGTCGGCATCATCGTGCTGTCACGGATCGGCGTCTGGTATCGTAACATCCTGGCCCATCATCAGGCCGCGAAACGGCACGCGACCTTGCATCGCGAGATTGGGCTTTCCCGAAAGCGCGTCATCTTCTCGTTAGGCGTCCTGATCATCCTCGTCTTCTCGAAGTATTTCTATCTCGCGAGCATGAGCAGCTACTACACGTTTTTCCTTATCCAGAAATTCGGCGTCTCCGTCCACGACTCGCAGCTCTATCTCTTCATCTTCCTGGCCGCGATTGCCGCCGGCACGTTCCTCGGCGGTCCAGTCGGCGACCGCATCGGACGCAAAGCTGTCATCTGGGTCTCAATTCTTGGCGTCGCGCCCTTCGCGCTCGCGCTTCCTTACGCCAATCTTTTCTGGTGCGCGGTGTTGAGCGCGGTCATCGGCGTTATCCTGGCGTCGGCCTTCTCGGCGATCCTGGTTTACGCGCAGGAACTCGTGCCCGGCAAAGTGGGCACAATGTCCGGGCTATTCTTCGGCCTCGCGTTTGGACTGGGCGGCATCGGCTCGGCCGTGCTCGGCGCGATGGCCGATCAGCACGGCATTCAATTCGTCTTCCACGTCTGCTCGTACCTCCCGCTGATGGGATTGTTGACGGCGTTGTTGCCGAATCTGGGGACGGTTCGACGCACAGCCTAAAAAAGTCCGCGTTGCGACGAGAACTTGAACCGCAATGCGCGTTGCGAAATCGAGTCTCGCGTCGACGTTGTCCCCCGACTCTATGCGAAATATTTTTCTGACGATCGCGGCAATCGCGCTCACTTCGATTCCGTGTCACGGCAAACCGCCAGCGCCGCCTGCCGATCCCAAGACAGCGCCGAACGCGGTCAACGCCGAGAATTACCTCGATCAATTTGTCGATCGCTCCGTTTCACCGCGCGACGATTTCTTCCATTTCGCCGTCGGCAAATGGTTGAAGGCGCACCCGATTCCGCCGTCGGAAAAATCGTGGGGAGTTTCCCACGTGGTGCAGGAGGAGACTTACAATCGACTGGTTACCCTGAATCGCGCGGCGGCGGCGGATAAAGCAGCGGCGCCGGGTTCGAACCAGCAGAAGATCGGCGACTTCTGGTCGGCCGGGATGGACGAAGCCGCGAACGCGAAGCAGGGATTCACGCCGCTCGCGCCGGAGTTCGAGCGCATCGCCGCGATCAAAGACCAGCGCGGCCTGCTCGAGACGATCGCGCACCTCCAATACATCGGGGTCAACGCGATGTTCGCGCCCTTCATCGCCCAGGACGAAAAGAACAGTGACAAATACGCGCTCCATCTCTACCAGGGCGGCCTTGGGTTGCCGAACCGCGACTACTACTTCGACAACGACAGCCGCGCGACGACCTTGCGCGCCGAGTATGTGAAACATGTCGGCCGGATGTTCGCCCTCCTTGGCGATGACGCCGCCCACGCCGCGGAGAACGCCGCCACCGTCATGCGCCTCGAAACGGAGCTGGCCGGCGCCTCCCGCAAGCTCGAAGACCTGCGCGACCCGCAAAAGAACTACAACCTCATGTCGCTCGATGAGATCACGGCGATCACCCCGTCGATTAAGTGGCGCGAATTTCTGGAGGTAGGCCACGTCACCGGGATCGACAGCGTCATCGTGGGCCAGCCGGAGTTTTTCAAGCAGGTCGAAGCATCGCTCGGCAGCGAGCCGCTCGACGCTTGGAAAACTTATTTGCGCTGGCTGCTCGCGCACACCTTGGCCGACAAAGCCGGTGGCAAGTTCGAAGCCGAGAACTTCGCCTTCTTCGGCACGATCCTGAACGGCACGCCGAAACAGCGGGAACGTTTCAAGCGCGTGCTCGACGCGGAAGAAGCTAACCTCGGCGACGCGCTTGGGCAGCTTTACGTCCAGCATTACTTCACTCCCGCGACGAAAGAGCGTTACGCAAAGCTGACCGACGAAGTCTTTGCCACCATGGGCGAGCACATTCGGGCGCTCGATTGGATGAGCGACCAGACAAAGGAGCGCGCCTTGCGCAAGCTGGCCGCCGTCGTGAAGAAAGTGGGTTACGCCGATCATTGGCGCGACTACTCGACCTACCCGGTCGATCGCACTTCCTTTTTGATGAACTGCGTCCGGGGCAACATCTGGCACATCGAATACGATATCGCCAAGCTCCACAAACCGGTCGACCGGACCGAGTGGGAAATGACTCCGCAGACCTATAACGCCTACTACAACCCGGCTAACAACGAGATCGTCCTGCCCGCTGCCATCTTCATTCTGCCCGGCATCGACGACTCCCAGATCGACGACGCCATCGTCTATGGTTACGCCGCCGGCACCACCATCGGGCACGAGCTGACTCACGGGTTCGACGACCAGGGCCGGCAGTTCGACGAGCGCGGCAACTTAAAGGAATGGTGGACGCCGGAGGACGCCGCTGAGTTCAAGAAGCGCGCCGAAGGTATCGTGAAACAGTTCAACGATTACGTCGCGACCGGCACAATCCATGTGAACGGCAGCGCCACCCAGGGCGAAAACATCGCGGATCTCGGCGGCATCACGATCGCCTGGGATGCGTTCAAGAAGACGGAGCAATACAAGAGTGGCAAAACCATCGGCGGGTTCACGCCCGCGCAACGCTACTTCATCGGCTGGGCGTTAGGCTGGATGAACCAGATCCGTCCCGAGAATCTCGCCGTCCGCGTGAAGACCGACGTCCACGCGCCCAGCTTCCTCCGCGTGACGGGCCCGGTCACGAACATGGTCCCGTTCTACGACGCCTTCGGCGTTAAGCCCGGCGACAAGATGTATCGCGCCGACGATGTCCGCGTGAAGATCTGGTAGGGACGCCGCGCTGCCGGCGTCCTCGCGGTCGATGCCGCGCTATGGCCCCGCGCGGTCGAACGCCGCGCTATGGCGCCCGCGCGGTTAAACGCCGCGCTATGGCGTCCGCGCGCCAAGGAGCGGCGCTTTCCAAACCGCCGTCTCCCTCCCTCGTTCCCAAACGCTGTTTGGGAACGAGGGGTGCGACCGAGCTGCCCAAACAACGAGGGTGCCACGTAGGGCACCGCGGCTCCCTCAGGCTCCATCACCATGGGACTTTTGTCCTATGGCGTCCAAACTCTCTCCCGCTAATCTCGCCGCATGATCACAACCCCGCCGGACAGCGCCGAGATCGTACCGGTCATTCGCCACGTAGTTCATCCTTCGGATTTCTCGGAGGCCAGTCGCAAAGCGTTTGCCTACGCTTTGAAGACGGCCCTCATCGCGAAAGGGCAGCTTTCGCTCATCCACGAAACCAAAGATGAACAACGCGACTGGTCCGATTTTCCCGGCGTGCGCGAGACCCTGGCGCGGTGGGGAATTCTGCCCGCCGATAGCCCACCCGACGCGCTCGAGCACCTCGGGATCGAGGTCGCGAAGATCATCGGCAGCGGTTCGGATCCGGTCGCAGGGGTGCTAAGCTATCTGCACGAGCACGGCGCCGATCTCATTGTGCTCGCGACGCAACATCACGGTTTCGATTGGCTTCGCCGGTCCGTGGCCGAACCAGTCGCGCGGAAATCCGGGGAGATGACTCTGTTTGTTCCCGCGACCGGGCGGAGCTTCATTTCGGAGGAGGACGGGACAGTCTCGCTGCGCCGCATTCTGATTCCCGTCGCGGAATCGCCGTCGTCCTATCCGGCTATCCTGGCCACGGCGCGAGTGGTCCGCCAGCTCAAGTGCGAGCGGGGGCATGTCACTCTCTTGCACGTCGGAGAGAAAGAGCCGGAGGTCGAGACGCCGACAGTAACCGGCTGGGGTTGGCGCCCCGTGCGCAAGAGCGGGAACGTGATCGACGTCATCCTGCAGACCGCGCAGTCGGAGGAAACCGACCTGATCGTAATGTCGACCGATGGACGAAACGGTTTCCTCGACGCGTTGCGAGGAAGCCATAGCGAGCGCGTCTTGAGACAGGCGCCCTGTCCGCTCCTCGCCATTCCCGAGTCATCGACCGGCGCAACGCAAATGACCAAAGCCGAGAAGAAGGATTGGTATCGCGAACGGGAAAAGCCGGCGAGGAGACGACCGGCGGCCACGTAGGAAAGTCGAGAAGTCGAACATCGCGCCGTCAATGGGAACAACGGCGTCGCAGCCGGAGATCGGAATGCTTTCGCGAGCGGCCGCGCGGTACCGTTGTCTTCGGTTCTCCGCCGTGGGCGCACGCATGAGGTAACGGACGGGTTACCTTTCGCGGGTAGCCAGCCTGGTTGCGGACACGTATTCGTCCTGCCCATGCAACCAAAACTCATTCTTAAAAACCTGTCGTTAGGCGCGCTCGCGCTCCTCGCGATTCCCACTCTAACTCAGGCTGGCGTCGAGGATCGTCTTTACGATTTCACGGATGCCTACTACCTGGAGAACGGCGTCAACCCCGCGGCCATCTCTGGCCGCCGGCAACCCGGTCCCTCCGCGGCCGAAGACACGCCGATCTTCTGGTATCAGCGCAATGTCCGGGCGCTCAGCACGTCGGCCGCTTACGATCACAGCGGCAATATCTGGTACTTCAGCGTGATGGGCGGCGCCAGCGTCGCTACCTTCACCGCGGATGCCGCCGGGCAGCGCGAACGGCAGCTTGCCGACTCGAGCCCGGAATACGTGTTCCCACGCCGCGGCACCAACCCGGTCGGTCTCGGGGCCGCGCGGCAATCGGTCATCCTCGACATGCGCAACGGCTACTTCAGCAACAACCGTCTCGGGGCCTGGATTCACGTCTGGGTCAGTTACACCGACAAGGCGCTGAACACCAAAGACGGTATCAAGATGATGAACGACCTCGCCTCGAAGAACGGCCGTGACCTCGACGGGACCGCGATCATTCGCACCGTGAGCGACATCGATAACCTTTACTCAAAGGGTTACATCACGAAAACGCTCCGGCCGGAGAATGACCCGGTCCGTTACGCCTTCTGCCCGGTCATAAACGACCCCCGGGATGGCGGTATCGCGCCCGACCAGTTCCTGACCTACACCCGGAAGCCCGACGGCTCCCCCCTCGAGCCGTTTTTCCTGCAAAACTTCGAAAGCCTGCGGCTCACCGGACGTCCGGCGAATAACTGACCCCAAACCAAATCCTGACCACGCAATGAAGCCGCCCCGGTTCGCCGGGGCGGCTTCTGTCGCGCTTCGCCGCCGAGAGGAGCCACTGGTTTTGAATTGGCATTCCCAAGGCAGTTTCCTCGTTCCCAAACTCTGTTTCGCGGTCACGCCAACTAAGTGGCCGTCTTATTCTCGTTTCCGGGCGAGCATCATCCCGTCGCGCACAGTCAGGCAGACATTCTCAACGCGCGGATCAGACTGGACCATCCGATCGAACGCCACGATCGCATGATCGTCGGGCGCCGTCGGATCGAGGACTCTACCGCTCCAGAGGACGTTGTCGGCGATGAGGAGGCCGCCCGGTTTGAGAAGCGGCAGGGAAGCTTCGTAATAGTTGGAGTAGTTCGCCTTGTCCGCGTCGATGAAAACCAGATCGAGCGGGCTGGAGAGCGTCTTGATCGTTTCCAATGCGGGTCCCATCCGAACCGAAATCTTACGGCCGTGCGGGCTCTCGGAAAAGTAACGTCGTGCGATCGCTTCCGCTTTTGGATCTACCTCACAGGTAATGAGCCGGCCGTCCTCCGGCAAACCTTCGG
The DNA here is from genome assembly GCA_035941675.1 of Chthoniobacterales bacterium. Lineage (GTDB taxonomy): Bacteria > Verrucomicrobiota > Verrucomicrobiia > Chthoniobacterales > UBA10450 > AV80. The sequence goes on along the minus strand of DASZDT010000016.1, from coordinate 69,536 downwards.
CCATCATGAGCGCGCTGTAGCCGGTGAACATTCCAATTTCGAGGATGGTGCGGGCGCCGGTGAGCCGAACCAGCATCTTGAGAAAGCGACCTTCGATGACATCGACCTGCATCTGCGGCCGGTCCATGTCGCGATACGTTTCCTCGCGGAGACGGGCGTGGAGATCGCTTTCCGGCCCAGTATGATCGCGGGCGAATTGCTCCACAGCAGCGTCGATGAAGTCATTCATGGATTGTTGGCCTGCGTGAACATATGAGCCCATAGCCGCGACGAGCAGAAATTAGCCGCGGCAGCAACGCGATGATTGAACGTCGCGACGACGACATTTACGCAAAGCAAGCGATGCGCTTGCCCTGCACGATATTCTTTCGCCTGTTCGCCTACAGCTTACCCATCACCAGCAGGATGATCAGGATGACGAGGAGCAATCCACCGGGGCCGTAGTAATAGCCACCGCCGCCGTAAAACCCGCCACCAAGGGCGAGGATCAAAAGAATGATCAGGATGATGCCGAGAGTGCTGATTGCGAGTGTGCGGCGAGCGAGCTTCATGAACGGTTGAATCTCAGAACCGCGCGGTCATGTCAATCATTCCCGGCAGAACGGGCGCATCATGCCTTGATGATGAGAAACAAAAGCAAGGTGACGACGATGATCGGGACCGCGCAAATGATCAGGACGACGTTGTTGCGCGGGCCGCGGCGGGGCGGAACGAGATTATCGGAGAGGACGGCCTGTTCGATCTTGCGCAGGTGGCGCAGGACATAAATGAAGGCCGCGATCACGGCGATCAGGGCGATCGAGGCGACGATCCGGATGGGGAGGAGGGCGTCGGATACGGCCAGCAAAGAAGTGGAGTGCAACACAGTAACATCGCAGACCGGGGCCGGTCCGGTTCTGGACGATTGGGTTCGACTTGCCTTTATCGCGGTGACGGGAACAGAATGGCGCCACCAAATGGAAACGAAAACGAGCGGCAACGGCGGGCGCGGGACGGAGAACGGATCGGATGCCAGCGAAGCCGGGGGCAGAGGGGCGCAAACCGCCTACACCTGCGTTGCCTGCGGCACGGTGAATTACGTCGATCCCAACTGGTCGTGGTTCGCCTGCTGGAACTGTAATTTGCAGAAGCCGCTTCCCTTGCCCGGGCACTAAAGGCAGGGGACGGAAGGGCGGAGGACGGAAGGCGGAGGGGCTACTTCACGCCTTTGGCCGGGTCCCAGTTTCCTTTCATCTTCCGGATGTAGATAATCTGGCCGGTGTGATAGGCGTTGTGAGTGCTGATCTTCGCGATGGTTGAATACCATTTCGACAGCTTGGCGTCGTCGGCTTCTTCGATGGCTTTCTCCCACGCGAGGAGGACTTCGTCGATTTGCTTCACGCTTGTTTCCCAACTGGCTTTGTCGAGGCCGGCAAAGGTCTCCTTGTTGTCGCCGCTGAAGGGGGCGGGCTTTTCGCCCTTGAATTTCGTGAGCTGCTGCTGGTTCCAGAAGATCAGGTGGTTGACCAACTGGGCGATGGAATGATTTTCGTTCGGATCTTTCCAGGCCGCCTGTTCGGGGCTGAGACCTTCGATCGCGATTTTGACCGGAACGAACCAGTCTTCCTGGTTATGGGTGCTTCGAAGTTGCTCGAGGAGAACAGACTTCAGCGTCGGCGCAGCGGGTGCGGTCTCGGCGATCGCGACCGGCGCGGCGAGTAGCAGTGACAACGAACCAAGGCGGCAGACGAGAGATAAGGCAGCATGCATAGGTTTTTCCCGGGTGAAGCGGCGCTGAATGTCGGCGCAGCAAGGGCAAACGGTAGGGAAGTCACGAGGCAAGGCTCAAGACAAATCGGGGACGCATCGTGATCCGCTGAGGACAGCGGACGCTACAGCCCGGCGGCGCGATCCGCTGGGGACAGCGGACGCTACAGCCCCGCGGTAACGACGGCGCGCTAGGGAGCGCTCGCGGTCTTCGGGCCCTGGTCTTTTATCCAGCGTTCCACGCGTTCCTGGAGCAGGTCGAGCGGCATGGCGCCGCCATTGAGGACCACGTCGTGGAACGCCTTGATGTCGAACTTCGCGCCGAGCCGGGTCTTCGCTTCCTCGCGCAATTTGCGGATGGTGAGCTGCCCCATTTTGTAGGCGAGCGCCTGGCCCGGCCACGCGATGTAACGATCGGCTTCCGTCTGCGCGACCGCGTCGTTCACGTCGTTGGCGTGCATGAACTCGATCACCTTTTCGCGGCTCCAATTTTTGTCGTGAATCCCGGTATCGACGACTAGGCGGACCGCGCGAAACAGCTCCGAGTTAAGACGGCCGTAGTCGGACACCGGGTCCTTGTAGAAACCGATTTCCTTGCCGAGCTCCTCGGAATAAAGCGCCCAGCCTTCCGCGTATGCGGAGTAAAAGCCGCGGAGCCGGAACTTGGGCAGATCGGGCAAGGTCTGCGCGATGCTGATCTGCATGTGATGCCCGGGAACGCCTTCATGATAGGCGACCGCTTCGTCCAGAACCAGCGTCCGCTTCGTCGGATCGGCCACCGCGACGACCACCCGTCCCGGGCGTTTGCCATCCGGCGTGCCGGCGACGTAGTGCGTCGCCTCGGCCTTCGCGAAACCGGGGATGGGTTCCACGGTCACCGGCGATTTCGGCAGCAGTCCAAAAAGCTCGGGTAACTTCGGCTGCATCTGGTCGATGTATTTCTTAAAGTCGTCCACGATCTGTTGTTCGCTTTGCGGCTTCCACTTCGCGTCGGCATTGATCTTCTCCCGGAAGCTCGCGAGATCTTTGAATCCCTGCTCCTTCGCGAGCTTCGTCATTTCGGCCGTGATCCGTTCCACTTCCTTCAGCCCGATCTCATGGACCTCGGCGGGCGGGGTGTTCGTGGTCGTCATCATCTTGACCGCTTCGGCGTAGCGGCGCTTGCCGTCGGGCAAGGTTTCCACGGAAATCTCCGGGCGCCCCTTGGCGTCGTAATCGTTCTTCAGGAACTCGGCGAACTTCTTGTAGGCCGGGATCACGTCGTCGTTGATCGCCTTGGTCATCTCATCGGTGAGCCGCTTCTTGTCGGCGTCGGAAAATTCCTTCGGAAATTTCTTCGTCGGCAGGATGAAAGGGTTCGCTTCGACGATGCCCTCGCATTGGCCGGGCAGCTTCTCGAGCACGAGCTTCGGCGGCATCAAATTGTCTTTCATCCCCTGGCGCAGAACTTCGATGGTCTGATCCAGGACGCGCGGAACCTGGTGCAATCGCGAGATGTAATCCTGATAATGCTGGACGGAATCGAACGGCACGCTGAGCGGCAAATCGGCCAGCCCGGTGTGCACTCCGCGCTGCTGGTTGACCGGCATCTCGTAATTTTTCAGCTCGAAATTGACGTCCTCCCGCTCGAGTTGCCGCTCCAAAAGCTGATGGCTCAAAAGATCCTTGTCGCTCATCCCGTCCGTCGGGATCGCTTTGAGGCGCTTCAGAAAATCATCCGCCTCGGCATGCTGGCGCGCGATCTCGGCCAGCGAGACCTGGCTGAGCTGCGAGTTGTAACGGTAATCGCCGAAGGACGTGGCGCGCTCCGGCGCATTCTTCAGCCCGGTCTCATAGAACTCATCGAAAAGGGCATTCTGTTTCGCCACCCGATCGGCCACCGGCGCCACCTGCGCGAAGCCGGAGGAGGCCAGCGCCAGAACAACCACAGTAAGTAACTTTCGCATTCGCGAAATCTAGCAGAGCGCGTTCGGCGCGCATGCAGAGAAATCCTTCGGGCTGTAGCGTGCGCTGTCCTCAGCGCACCCAGAAAAGGCCGGAAATCCGCTGAGGACAGCGGACGCTACAGCAGCATTAAAACGTTCGGCGGTCATAGACCGCCGCTACAAGTCGCCGGCTGCCTGGGGTCGCGATGCGAAACGTTCGATAATATGAAAAGTCACCGGAATCAGAAAGATCGCGATCAAGGTGGCCGCGAGCATCCCGCCAATGACGGTCGTGCCCATGACCCTCCGGCCGACCGCCCCGGCTCCCGACGCGCGCCCAAGCGGAAGACAGCCGAGGATGAAAGCGAACGACGTCATGATGATCGGGCGCAGACGAAGGCGCGCGCCTTCCAGCGCCGCTTCGAGCAAGGGCGTGCCGCGTTCGTAGGAGAGTTTCGCAAACTCCACGATGAGGATCGCGTTCTTGGCCGCGAGGCCGATCAGCATGACCAGACCGATCTGCGCGTAAACGTTGTTCTCCATCCCGCGGGCCCAGAGCGCCGCAAACGCCCCGAAGACCGCGATCGGTGTTCCGAGCAACACGCTGAACGGCAACGTCCAGCTTTCATAGAGCGCGGCCAGAATGAGAAAGACGAAGAGCAACGAGATCCCGAAGATCACGCTCGGCGGCACGCCTTCCTGCGCTTTCTTTTCCTGGAACGACATCGCGGAATAGTCGTAGCCCATCTCGCTCGGCATCGTCTCAGCGAAGGTTTGCTCGAGCGCCTTCATGGCGTCGCGTGAGCTGAACCCCGGCGCGGCGGCGGCGTTGATCTGCGCGGCGCGATAGAGATTGAACCGGATCGTGAACTCCGGCCCGGCCCGCGTCTGCACGCTGGTCACGGTGCTGAGCGGGACCATCTCGTTGTTGGAATTGCGAACGTGAAACAGGCCGACGTTTTCGGCCTTGGTCCGGAACTCGCCTTCCGCCTGGACAAAGACCTGCCATTGCCGGCCGAACCGGTTGAAGTAGTTCACGAAGTAACCGCCCATGAACGTCTGCAACGTCTGGCTGACCTGGGTAAGGTCGACGCCCTGCTTCAGGACTTTGTCGCGATCCACGTCGATGAAGACCTGCGGCACGGAAGGCAGGAAGGTGCTGGTGGCGGACGCGATCTCCGGCCGTTTCCGGATCGCTTCCAGAAAGCGATTCAGGTTTTCGCCGAGGAACGCCGGGTCGCGCCCGGCGCGATCTTCGAGCATGAAAGTGACGCCGCCGGACGTGCCAATGCCGGGAATGGCCGGCGGCGGGAAGGAAAAACCGACGCCTTCGGGAATGGCGGCGAGCTTCCGGTTAATGGTTTGCTTGAGCGCGGCATACTGCTCGTTAGGCGCGGTCCGCTCATCCCAGGGTTTGAGGGTGATGAAGAAAAACGCGTTGAAGGTTGTCTGGACGGTGCTGAGGAGATTGAACCCGATCACGCTGGTGACGTGGGCGACGCCCGGCGTGCTGAGCAACGCCTGCTCGACCTTGTGGGCCGCTTCGCCGGTCCGCTCCATCGACGCGGCGTAGGGCAACGCGAGCGAGCCATAGAGATACCCCTGGTCTTCCTCCGGCAAAAACCCGGAGGATAACCGCGAACCAAAAAAGGCGGCGAGCAATGCAAACACGACCAGCAACGCCATGCTGAGCGCGCCTTTGCGAATCGCGACGCGCGACAGGCTCACGTAGCGGTCGGTCGAGCGCTTGAAAATGCGATTGAATCGCTCGAAGAACCAGCCCAGCGGACCGCGCGCGGGTTTTCGCGGCCGCAACAACAACGCGGAAAGCGCCGGGCTCAGCGTAAGCGCGTTAAAGGCCGAGAACAGAACCGAGATCGCAATCGTGAGCGCGAACTGCTGATAGAGGCGCCCCGTTATTCCCGGGATGAACGCAGTCGGGATAAAGACGGCAGAGAGAACCAGCGCGATTCCGATGACCGGCCCGGAAACTTCGGTCATCGCGCGCAGGGTTGCGTCGCGCGGCGTCATTCCTTCCTCGATATGATGCTCGACGGCTTCAACGACGACGATCGCGTCATCGACCACGAGCCCAATCGCGAGCACGAGGCCAAAGAGCGCCAGGGTGTTGATCGTGAATCCGAAAAGCGGGAAGAGCATGAAGGTGCCGATGAGCGACACCGGCACGGCGCAGAGCGGGATCAGGGTCGCGCGCCACCCCTGGAGGAAAACGAACACGACGAGAATGACGAGGGCCAGCGCTTCCAGAAGCGTCTTGACGATCTCGTGCATGCCGGCCGTGACGGCGCGGGTCGTGTCGAGGCTGACCACGTACGACATGTCCGCGGGAAATTGTTGCGAGACGCGCGCCATCAAATCCTTCACGCCGTTTGCGGCCTCGAGCGCGTTCGTGCCCGGGAGCTGGTAACAGGCAAGAATCGCGGACGGTTTTCCATCGAGCCGGCCGTTCAACGTATAGACCTGCGCGCCGAGTTCGATCCGCGCCACTTCCTTCAAGCGCAGGAGCGATCCGTCGGAATTCGCGCGAATGACGATTTCGCCAAACTCTTCCGCGCTCGTCAGCCGGCCGGGCGAGCGCACCGTGTAGGTGAACTCCTGGCCGGGCGGCGCGGGTTCACCGCCGATCTGGCCGGCCGGGTTGACCGTGTTCTGGGCGCGCAACGCGTTGATGATGTCCGTGACGGTCACGCTCAACTTCGCCAGCTGGTCGGGCTTCACCCACAAACGCATCGCGTACTGGCCGGCGCCGAACACCTGCACGTTGGAAATGCCGGGCACGCGCGTGATCTGGTCGATCAGATTGATGTTCGCGTAGTTGGCGAGGAAGACGTTATTGTAGGTGCCTTTCGGCGAATTGAGCGCGATCAGGAGCAGCGGGGCGGTGGTCGATTTTTGGACGGTCACGCCGGCGTTCACGACGTCCTGCGGCAACTGCGAGCTCGCCTGATTCACCCGCATCTGGGTCAGGATGTGGTCGACGTTCGGGTCGGTCGCGACGTCGAAGTTGATCGTCATCCGGATCGATCCGTTCGCGTTGACGGACTGGATGTAGTTGCTTTTGTCGACGCCGCTCATCTGCTGTTCGATCGGAGCCGCGACCGATTGCTCGATGGTCTGGGCGTCGGCGCCGGTGTAATTGGCGCGCACCTGGATTTCCGGCGGGACAATGTTTGGGTACTGCGAGATCGGCAGCTGCAGCATGGCCACCGCCCCGATGAGCGTCATCAGGATCGCAATGACGATCGCGACAATCGGCCGCCTGATGAAGAACTTGGACATAACCGCGGCCTAACGAGTCGCCGGCGAAGGCGCCGGCGAAGGTGGCGTCCACGGCTTCGGGTTCACAATCCCGCCTTCGCGCGCTTTCTGAACGCCTTCGACCACGATCTTGTCTCCGGCCTTTAAGCCCTCTTCCACGATCCACTCGTGGTCGATCCGCCGGCCCATCTTGACCGGCTGAATGTGCACCTTGTTGTCGGGACCCACGACAGCGACCTGGTTCGTTCCCTGCAGTTCCGTCACCGCGCGTTGCGGCACCAGGAGCGCTCCCGGCTTCACTTCGGAAAGCACTCGGATCCGGGCGAACTGCCCGGGTCGCAAAATATTTCCGGGATTCGGAAACAACGCCGCCACCCGGAGCGAGCCGGTGCGAACATCGACCTGATTGTCGGCGGCGAACCATTCCCCGGTGTGCGGGTAAGTGGAACCATCGGCCAGGATCAGCTCGAATTTGAGCTCCTTCTCGTGCGCGAGCCGCTGCTGCGGATCGGCGTAGCGTCTCGAATACTCGGAGAACCGCTGCTCGCTCACGGTGAAGTAAGCCTTGACCGGATCGACCTTCGTCACGGTCGTCAGGGTCGTGCCCGCGCTGATCAGGTCGCCGACCTGGACCCGGACTAATCCTGCGATCCCATCCACCGGCGCGTGAATCGTGGTGTAATCCAGATTCAGCTGAGCTTGCTCGACCGCGGCCCGCTGCGCTTCCGCCTGGGCCCGCGCGGCCGCGGCGCTCTGGATGGCGTTGTCGCGCTCCTGTTCACTCGAGACTTTTCGCTGAAACAAATCGGTGGCCCGTTGCGCGTTCATCTCCGCCTGTTTCGCGGAGGCGTCCGCCTGCAAAAACGCCGCCTTTGCCTGGGCCAGCGCCGCTTCGAACGGCCGGCGATCGATCTCGAAAAGGACGTCGTCCTTTTTAACGAGCTGACCTTCCTTGTAATTCTGGGACACGAGATAACCCTGGACCCGCGCCTGAATGGTCGCGTTCACCGAGGCATCGAGCTGGCCGACGTACTCGTTGTAGATCGGCACGTCCTGTTGCTTTACCTCGGTGACCAGCACGTCTGGCGGGGGCGGGGGCGGCGGCGCCTTTTGCCCGCAGCCGGTAATCACCGCGGCGAGGATCACCGGGAGAAGCAAACGCCGCGCGATTGGAGCTGGTTTTCCGATCATGCCGAGTGACTATTCAGCGACCCACCGTCTTCATGAGTGCTCGGGATAACGCTCGCCGTCGATTTGGATGCCGGGCGGCCGCGCGCTCGATCTCCGCAAGATCGTGTGTCGTAAGCTCGATCTTACCTGCGCTGATGTTTTCCTCAAGCCGGTGCAACTTCGTCGTTCCGGGAAAGTGGAACGCCGCGAGCGACCATCTCGGTCTAGCGGCGGGTACCTCACCCGCAATCCGCCGTTAACAACACCCCGATCGGTCCGCAGTGGCGAGGGCGTGGCCGCACGCCACCCAGGAATCGAGAGACATCCTAGACGAGGGCACAGCCGCTAACGTAACTTACCTAGCGATATCTCGAACCTGCCACCACGCTCCCTTCTGTGCGCGTTTGCCTTAACGAAGGCTGCTGCTGGCGTGTTCGACGATTCGGATATAGACCTGCAACGCCGACGATGGATTCTGGTTTCGCCAGGCCACGCAGCCTTCCGTCATAATGACGGGATCGAGAGGCCGAAACACCACGCCCTCGTGCTCCAGTCGCTTGAGTTGCTCGGGCACGATCGCAACTCCGAGTCCGGCCGCGACGGCGTGGATCATCTTTCGTTCCAGGTCGACGTCTTGCAGGACTTTCGGAATGAAGTCGCAGCGGTCACACGTCCGGAGTAACCAATCACGGTAGCCGGGATAACTCGTTTCGGACATGCCGATGAAAAACAACGGGGCGAGCGCTTTCAGGCTGACCGTGGCCTTGGCCGTGAGAGCATTCTGCTTCGGCAACGCGACGACGCTTTTATAGGCGGCGATCGTCCGGAATTCCAAACCACGGCGGGCGATCGGCTCATGCAGGCCGACAAACCCGAGATCGAGTTTTCCTTCCTCAACGGCACGAAATTGCTCGCCGATCGAGAGATCGAAGAGGTTGACCGCAATCGTGGGAAAAGCTCGATGAAACGAATCGAGGGTTTTCGGCAACAGATCGTAAAAGAGATTGCTGACGTACCCGATGTTCAGCGCGCGGACCTCGCCCGTGTGGAGTCGCCGGACCGATTTCACCGTCTCCGCGGCCAGAGCGAGCAGACGTTTCGCGTCGGCCAAGAACGAAAGGCCCTCGTCAGTGAGCGTAACTTTTTGTTTGGTTCGATGGAGTAACCGGACCCCGAGCTCGTCTTCCAGATTCTTGATCTGGCGGGTTAGTGACGGCTGCGCCGTATGCAATTTTTCGGCGGCCTTGGTGAAGCTGAGCGCCTCGGCGACACAGACGAAATAGCGTAGGTGCCGAAGTTCCATCGAGCCCTGATTACATCGCAGACCGCGGGGTTGAGGCAAGGCGCAATACCTTTCAGGTATTACGTTCTGCCGAGAAGATATTGGCCCGTCCGCTGCCTTGATTGTACTTACTGACGCACTCCCCGAGTGCAGATAGGCCATTATCATGAACAGAAATGCTTCCGCGACGTGGAAAGGAAACCTGAAAGGCGGAGAAGGAACTCTCACGACTGAAAGTGGAGTCCTCTCCAAGACCCAGTATTCCCACGGCACCGAATTCGTCGAAGGAATTGGGACCAATCCCGACGAACTGATTGCCGCCTCATTGAGCGGGTGTTTCAGCATGGCCCTTTCCCGGGAGCTTGGGCTGGGCGGTTTCCATCCCGAAAGAATCGAGACGACCGCGACGGCGACGCTGGAAGACCTGGCCGCGGGCTGGACGATTACCCGGATGCAGTTGGACGTCCGCGCGAGCGTTCCCGACGCCACCCAGGCCCGGTTCATGGATGCCGCGATGGCAGCGAGGACGAACTGTCCGATCGGCCGGGTGTTGAAAACCAACATCTCAATGAGCGCCACGCTCGACCTGTGAGTACCACCACTTGGACCAGTGCCAGGGAAACACTCCCAGGCGCGGAAAGGAGCTCGGCAAAGCTGGCCCTCGAAGTTTCGGAGCTTCGTTACCGCCGCTTATTTGAAACGGCGCAGGATGGCATTCTGATTCTCGACGCCGGGACCGGGTCGATCATCGATGTAAATCCGTTTCTCCTCGATCTCCTCGATTATCCGTTTGAAAGCATCATCGGGCTTCAGCTCTGGCAGATTGGCCTGTTCGAGGACATCGCCGCGAACCAGATCGCTTTCGAAAAGCTGCAAAACGAAGAGTACATCCGCTACGACAACCATCCGCTCCGCACGCAAAGCGGGAAACGGATTCAAGTCGAGTTCGTCAGCAACGTCTACTTCGTCGGCGCCGAGAAGGTAATTCAATGCAACATCCGCGACATCAGCGAACGGGTAAAAGCGTTCGACGATTGCCGGGCCAATGTCGCAACCCTGGAGCTTGCTGGTAAGGCTCGCGACCACGTCCTGGCGCTGCTTTCCCATGAGTTTCGCACTCCGCTCGCGGCCATTTCCTACGCCACGGAGTTTTTGGAGCTGGGTTACAATGGGACTGACGTCCTGACCCAAAAGGGCGTGCCGCCGCCACACGCCGACCAATCGGCCATCGGCCTGATTCGCCGCAATGTTGGGTCGCTGTCGCGAATGATTAGCGAGCTGCTCGATTTAACCCAGATCGCCAAGGGCACATTAGAGCTGAAGCGCGAAACGATTGACGTGCACGAAGTGATCCAGTTCGCGGTCGAGAATCTCGAAGGACCGCAGAGATCGAGCGGAGTCGAGATTGTGGTTCGGCTCGAGGCGCAGCGCAGCCAAATCCTGGGGGACTGGGACAAGCTGGAGCGGGTGATATCCAATCTCATCGGCAACGCTCTTAAGTTCACGCCGCGGCGCGGGGCAGTGAGCGTAACGACGACCAACGAGGACGACAGCGTCGTTATCCGGGTAAGCGACACCGGGATCGGTATTTCACCGGACGCCCTCGAAAGAATCTTTGCGCCGTTCGAGCAGGCTAATTCTTCCATTCACCCGCGCTTCGGGGGCCTCGGCCTCGGGCTGTCGATTGCCTGTACCCTGACGGAAGCCCAGGGCGGCACTCTCAGGGCGGAGAGCCTCGGCGTCGATCAAGGGGCCACGTTTATCGCCTGTTTCAGACTGAACGAATCCACACCGATCAACCTATGAAAACTGATAACCATCACCGAAGGATTTCCGTGAATGACGAAACCCCGGATCGAAAAACCGGCGAGGACTGGAGCGTCTGGCGCGACACCGCGGAGGAAGACCGCAGGGACTTCGAGAGACAGCTGTCTGCGCTGCAACTGGCCAATCGCACGAAGGACGCGTGGCTGATCGCGCAGTCGCAAAGCCTGCGCGAACCAATGAGCTCGATGGGTTCCATGCTCGGGCTGATGGACCTGGCGCACCAGCTCGCGCTCGTTCGTCCTCTTCACCAAACGCCGTCAGAATTCGACGAGGCCGCTTTTAAACATTTGCGCCGGAATTTCGAACGCCTCGTTGGGTTCTTCAATGAACTGGCCGATCTCACCGGGGAAGGACGTCTCAAGATGGACGAGGAGGAGCGGCCCATCGTGAAAAACAGCACCCGACCGCTCCCGGCAAACAGGAGGGTCTAACCATGGAACGGACGATCACGCAAAACGGAGCGCTCTACGCTCTTCAGCATCGGAGATCAATCCAACAACCCCACGAGGGGCGAACTAACGGAGTGCACGCCCGCGAGAAAATCCCACCTCCCCGGCTGGGCGTGAAAATCACCACAGCTGATCAACCTGAAACGGAGAAACTATGCTTCATCTAATTTGGTACATAATCGTCGGCCTCATCGCGGGGTACGTGGCGAAGTCGGTCATGCACGTCCATCTGTCCCTGCTTTGGACAATAGGTCTCGGGATCGTCGGTTCGCTCATCGGCGGGTTCGTGTCTCACCTGTTTTCGCGCCCAAGGCCAGGGGCTTCATTTCATCCGGCAGGCATCATCTTTTCGATCCTCGGAGCCCTTCTTGTCCTCTTTCTCTGGACCAAGCTAAATCTCCATCTGCCTGCCCAATAAGCATGCGAACGTCGAGTTGGCATTTCCCGATTAACCGCATCAATTTGGACGACCAGTTTGTTCCTTTGCGGTACGGTGCTGCTGGCCCTCACCGCCATTTCTCCCACCGGACCTTCCAGGCGAGTTGGGTTGTCTGGCTCTTCACCCGGGTCTTCGGCGCAGGAGCCTTCGAGAACTCAGCCCTGATGTGGGCGAGCGAACATCGCCGGCATCACAAACACGTCGATCACGACGATGACCCGTATTGCATTTCCAAAGGATTCTTTCACGCCCACAACGGCTGGCTCCTGTTCAAAATGAATCCTGTTCCGCCCTCCGATAACGCCCCGGACATTTCAGAGACAAGATCGTCTGGCAGCATCGGTCTGTGCAAACCATTGCCGTCCTGCTCAGCTTCGGCTTGCCTGCGCTTCTCGGGTTTTTCTGGAATGGTTGGCCGGGCGCGCTCGGCGCATTCCTGATCGCCGGCGTGGCGCGCATCGTTGTGCTTCAACATTGCACGTTCCTGATCAACAGCGCGCTCCGCTTGCCGGAAATGCGAAGCGAGGCGCGCGTTGAAAGTCCGTCGCGCCTGCGTCTATACTTGATACTCTGAAGCGCTTTTTCTTGATACTTGTCCTGTTCGTCCTGGCTGCGGCGACGGGCGTTTACATCGATTGGACTTGGAAACGGCCGCTCTCGCCCCGCGGCGGACGTTACTTTTTTCATCGGCTCGAGCTGGCCGTCCCTTCGTTTCGACAAGGCGACGAAAAGTGGGGCGACGACGCGCTGGGCGGCGTCGAAGACAACGGCACGATGGGCAGCGCCGGTTGCGCGGTCGCAGCGGTGGCGATGGTGTTCCAATCCTACGGAATCAAGGTGGATCCGCAGCAGCTGAACTGGTTCCTGACCGACACCGGCGGCTACACCGAACAGGGCTGGCTGTATTGGGAGCGCGCTTGCTGGTGGGCGCCGGAGCAGGTTCGCCACGTCTATGAAGATTTGCCGTCCTATCAGCTCATCGACTCGAATCTCGACTGCGGCAATCCGGTCATCGTCCGGGTCAGGTTCCCGAGCGGTATCACCCATTTCGTGGTGATCGCGGGCAAGGAGGGATTCGATTACCTCATCCGCGATCCGGGCGCAGGCGCAGCCAAAGGGCTGTATCCGTTGCGGGAGCTCGGCAGCAACATCGAGGCGCTCCGTTTTTACGAACGGCTGACGAACGTCGATCGCCGCGTCGCGGGCGCCGACTAAGTTGCCCGCCGAGTCCGTTACTTATGCTTCTGCCGCTCCAGTTGGATCTGTTTTAGTAACTCGGCTTCCAACTTTTCCAGGTCGGCGAAAAAATCCGACGCGTCCTGCAGGCTTTGCGGATATTTCTCGAACCGCTTCCGCAATTTCTTCGTGGCCGGGTCGTAAAAAAACTCCGGTCCCTGGTCCAGGTTTGGGACGATGAGCTCGTCGCTCAGTTTCTGGTAGCGCGCCATCCGGGCGAGCCAGGCGCGCACGTTCGATTCCAGTTTGCGCAAGGCGCGGAGGGTTTTCGGGTCGAGCAATTCGACGCCGCCGGCCTGGAGCAGCGTGGCCATGTCCGTCGGACTGTAATCGGTAATAAAGACGAATGGATATAACGTCGGCATCTCTCCGGCGTCGACCGCCGCCCGGAACGCGGCCGCGTCCTCCCCTAGCTTCTCCGCCTGGGCATGGACTTTGCCGATTGAATCGCGCACATCGTCCTCGAGCGACGCCAGGATGACATCGCGGCGTTGCGCGTCCCGCTGACGTTCCTGATAACTGTTGAGCCAAAACGCGGAGTAGGCGCCCGCGAACACCAGGAGCAGTTCCGCGGACCACCGGGCGATCGTTCGCGCCGCGGGCCGCCTGGCCGGCCGGGTTGTAGCGTCAGACTCCATTCACGGTTCGCCTCAATCCGGAATTTCGGCCTCGACCAGTTTCGCGAGAAGGACGAGCGACTCCTGCCAGCCGAGGTAACACATCTCGGCCGGGATGACGTCAGGCACGCCTTCCTGGACGACGTTCATTTCCGTTCCGCACAGGACCTTCTTCAAGGTCACCGTGACCTGCATTTCTCCCGGCAGATTCGGGTCGTCGAATTTGTTCGTGTAACGGATCAACTCGTTAGGCTTCAGCTCAACATAGGCGCCGCCGAAAGAATGGCTTTTGCCCGTCGTGAAATTCGTGAACGACATTTTGTAGCCGCCGCCGGCTTTCGCGCTCATCTCGCTGACCTTGCCGGTGAATCCGTTAGGCGGCAGCCATTTCGCCATCGCGTCAGCATCGAGAAACGCGCGGTAAATGGTTTCGGCTTCGGCGCGCAGGACGCGGTGCAGGCGGATCGTGTTGCTTCCCATGGTAGAGTGATTTCGCCGCTGTTTGCGAATGGTGCAATCGCGAAACCCCGCGCACCCGGAATCAGTCGCCGCGACTTCCGCGCCGGCCCCAGATCCAGCGATCAAGACTGATCGGCCCCGGCCCGGCGAAAACGAGGAAGAGAAAAACGAAGCAGAAAAGGTAGGCGTTCTCGCCGCCGTTCCTCGCGGTGAAGAAGCTTTGCGGCGCGTGCACCATGAAATAGCCGACAGCCATTTCTCCCGCGGCCACGAACGCCGCCGGCCTCGTCAATAGTCCCAGGAGAATCAGCGCGCCGGCGACCAGTTCGATCGTTCCCGCCCAGCCTTGCATCGTCGCCAGATTGATTCCCTGGTAGCTCTGCCCGGGCGGGAAATTGAAATACTTGTGGGTCCCGTGCTGGAAAAACGTCAGCCCGGCGAAAAAGCGCAACGCGGAAAGCGCATAGGGTGTCCACCGCTTCAAGTCCATACCGCGGCGATGATTCTGACGGACCAGCCGGCCCGCAGTCAATCATCAATCACGGGTTTGCGCGAAGGGGAACCGTCGTGACCGCCGCGCGAAATGCTTGCAACAGTTGCAAGGTCACCGGACCCGGCGCGCCACGGCCGATACTCCGATCGTCGACCGTCACGATGGGCAAAATTTCGCGCGTCGTGCTGGTGAGGAATGCTTCGTCGGCGGCGAACAGATCCTCGTCGCGCAGCACCTCTTCGCGAACGTCGATGCCCGCCGCGCGGCCAATTTCGAAAACGAATTCACGGGTAATGCCCGGCAGCAACCCCGACTCGAGCGGCGGCGTGAGCGCGACGCCGCTCTTGACGATGAACAGGTTCGACTGGGTGCACTCGGTCAGCTCGCCCCGGTAATTTCGCATCACGGCTTCGAACGCACCGCGTTTGGCGGCCTGCTGCGCGGCCAGCGCGGAGTTCATCAGATTGTTGCTCTTGATCCTCGGGTTCACCGATTGCGGATGGTTCCGGACGACGTCCACGAGCGCGACCTTGACGCCCTTCTGGTAAATTTCCGGGGGCGGGGAAGGGAGCGGTTTCACGATGATTACCCAGGAAGGTTTCGGCGTGGCCTTCAAATCGTAGGTCAACTCGCCGACTCCGCGCGTGACCAGGACGCGAACGTAAGCATCCGCGCCGTCGAGCTGTGTCGCTGCGATTGTGTCCTTGATGTGCGCCTCCAGCTCGTCGTTCGAGAACGGAATCGGGAGCTCGATCAATTGCGCCGACTGGCGGAGCCGCCTCAGGTGACGGTCGTAGAGAAACAGACGCCCGTTGTAGGTCCGCAACGTCTCATAGATTCCTTCACCGTAGAGAAACCCATGGTCGAAGACGGGGACAACTGCCTCGCGGTCTCCGGTAATCCGCCCGTTTACATTTACGGTCGCTGCCATGATCAAGAATGGTGGTGGACGAGTTGAGAAGAAAGTCTCTAAACGTCATTTGTGGCAAGAAACCGGCAGCTGAATTATTTTCTGGCGGCGTTCATCGCGCTCGGTCTGAGTGCCAGCGCTCAAGCGCCACCATCGGCGACGGTCATCGCTGAAATTGCGAAACAGTTCGACCGGCACCCGCTCATCATGCTGGGGGAATTGCATCGCTGGGAGCAGTTGCACGCTTTTATCCGCGAGATGCTTCGCGATCGCGAATTCATATGCCGCGCGGATGACGTCGTCATTGAATTTGGGAACTCTCGTCTGCAAAACATCGCGGACGATTACGCTTTTGGCCGAAGCGTCACCGACGCTCAGTTGGAAAGCGTGTGGCGAGAAACCGCGGTGCCGTTTGGATGGAACTCGCCTGTCTACCGGCAATTGCTCGAGACGATCCGGGACCTCAACGAAAAGAAGCTTTGCGATCACAAGATCAGGATTGTGTTGGGCGATCCGCCCCTGGATTGGGCGAAGATCAAAAACGTCCAGGACTATGCCCGGTGGATCGATCGCGATGCCAGTTTTGCCGACGTGGTTGAGCGCGAAGTGCTCGCGAAACACCGCCACGCCTTCCTCCTCGCGGGCCAGTACCACGTAGTGAAACACCGGCCGGAAGGGGATGATGACGAACCGCGCGCCGCTGAAATCATCGAACGCAAACATCCCGGCGCCCTGTTCACCATCGTTCCGGCGCCGCCCGCCGCGGCCGCCGCGCTGCAGCTCGCGCCTGCTCCCAGTTTCAAAACGGTTTCCGGAAGCGGCTTCGAACGCGCTGACTTTTCGATGATCGCGACCATGAATCCGCACAAGAAATGGCCGCCCTTCGGTGAGGTCGTGGACGGGGTGCTCTTCGTCGGCGAGCAGACTTTTGTTTACCCGAACCCGAGGATTTATCTCGACCCGGATTACCAGCGAGAGCTTCGCCGGCGCATCGCGATCATCAAAGAATTCAGCGGCCAGGATTTCGGTCCCGGCTTGGACGACCTGATCAGGGAGGCCGGCAAGGCGGAAAAGAATTCTGGGAAGTAACCCGCCTGCCCGATAAGACAGGCGGGTGAAACAAGAGGGAGCGCGCCGTTCCCGTTACGGCCCCTGGCTTGTCGGACTGGGGGCCGCCCTTTGGGGCACAGAAAGCGCGTGGCGCATTCCCCTCAACGATCTCTTCGACGCGGACGTAATCGTGTTTTGGGAACACGTCCTAATCCTGTTCATGTTTTTGCCGATCCTCTTCTCGCAGCTCGGCGAGGTCCGCAAAATCGACAAACGCAGCTGGGGTTACCTGATCTTCTCGGGGTTCGCCGGCTCCGCCGTCGGCACGATCTTCTTCACGCTCGCTTTGAAGAACGGCAACCCGACCGTGGTCAACGTGATCTTGAATATCCAGCCGGTGATTTCCACGATCGGCGCGTTCCTCCTTTTCGGCGATCGCCTTACCCCGAAGTTTTTTCTTTTTGCGGGGACCGCGATCGTCGCCGGAATTTTCCTGTCCGTGGAACACCCGGCGCTCATTGGCGTTTCCTTTTCGCAGGCCGGGCTTAATCTCGGAACTGGCTACGCGTTGATTTGCGCGCTCTTCTGGGGACTTTCCACCGTGGCCGGGCGCGGAGTGATGGTCGGCATGCCGCTGCGGCTCGCGGCCAGCCTGCGCATCGTGGTCGGGCTCGTTTGCATGACCGGGATCGTCGCGGCGACCGGGAAATTGCGGGGCGCTTCGCTCTGGCCCGCCGCCGCCCAAGCCCATCCCGGCACGGCGATCGTCGCGCTCCTTCTTCTCGCTTCAATCTCCGGCGCGATTCCGTTGCTGATTTATTTCGAAGGCTTGCGGCTGACCCGCGCCTCGACCGCCGGCTACTTTGAAATGATGCAAACCCTCGCCGCGGTCTGCATAACCTGGGGCTTCTTCCACGCGGCCCTTCGTCCTCACCAGATCGTGGCCGCGATCATCCTGATCGCCGCGGTCGCCATGGTGCAACAAGCGCAGGCCACTGTCGAAACCGCCTGAAGCCAGAGTCGCCGGGAGTTACTTCGGCCGGTCGTATTTAAACGGCAGTCCGTTATAGCTCCGTTGAATGAGTTTGATCGCCGGCTGTTTCTTTTTCATGAGATCGCCGGGACGGATGAAGAGCTGAAGGTTATTGAGCTGCTGGCCGTTCGCGCTCGCCCACGCCGGGAGAGCCTGCAAGGTAAACATCATGTCGTAATCCAACGCGACGCTGCCTGCGTCCATCGGCTCTGTGCCAGGCCGGTCCTGAAACCAGCGAAACCCATACGCTGAGCCTGGCGAAAACATGTAATAGAGATTCCCCGTGGAGTAGCCCGGCTGGAGATTCGACTGCATCGGCCATTGGGATGGGCTGTGGCAACTCATGCAGGAAGAGTTAGCCACCGGAACCTTTCCGGGATTACCCGTAGCTGGATCGATGTACTCCCCAGGGGCCATCACCGACCCGTCGTTAGGCCCGGAGAGGCGGCCGCCCCAGCCGAGCGTGGCCAGGGCATAACGAGGCGAGGCGTCGTTAATCCAGGTTTCTTTCAAGGCAGCGCGAACCCAGGGCTCGTCCGACGAATTAACCCCGGGGTCGTTGCCCCACATCGCGCCGAGCGGGATCATTCGATCCCAAAAATTTCCCTGGACCCGGTGGTCATAGACCAGAGTGGTAAAGACCCAGCCGGTCTTCGGCGACGCCTGCGTGTCCTTCACGATGATGTCCATTTGCATGAGCTGGACACTGAACAGGGTGGGCGGCGGGAGAGGCGCGCTCGGATTGGATTGATCGACGAATGGTGCATAAATCGTCCAGGATGGAGACCCGTCCATCACTGGCCAATTCGCCGCGGTCACCTCGGTAAAGGCGAGTTTTACGATGAGCGAGCCTTCCGCGAACTGGGCCGCTGCCGTATTAGTCACGTTGGGCGATGTCGCGCCGGGGCCCCAGAAGTTGCCGAGAGTCGCGGCCGCGGTGGTGTTGTAATAGACGGCGCCGAAATTGTTCACCGACCCCACCTTGGGGGCCGGGTACGTGGGGTCCTTGGGGTCCTTGAAGAGACTCGCATCCGTAGTGGTAGCCTGGAACATTCCGTGAATCGGCTCGCGGATGGAGGAGAGCCACGGCTGATTGTACCAACCCTGCTTCGCTGCATTCCAATGCGGGTAATCTCCGATGAGCACCTGCATGTCTTTTGCGACCGCATCACGGAGCGCGTTGGCGTAGGCGCCCGCGGTGGTCTGCGAAATTGCCGCGCCGTTCAGCGTACTGCGCCACGGCATCGGCGGTGGCGAAGGAGTTTTCGGATACGCGTAACTGAGTTGAAATAACGGTCCTTTGTAGCTGGGAGGCGGCGTTGTCTGGCTGTTGGCGAATGGATTTTCCCCGGCGAAAAGCGTCGGGGAAAAAACGACCAGGAATAAGCAGACGATGATTTGAAAGGAGCGGAGACGACGGCCAGGGCCGAGGGGTGCAGGATTGGAGCGCATAGGGATCATATTTCGGGCTTCGGGTTTATCAGGGGAAAAATGCACGACGGCAGAAATGGTCTTCGCGCGCGGGCGGAGAAACTGCCGGGTAGGGGCAGGGGTCATAGGGTGGAATTACCCTGCTCAGAAGGTGAAAGGTTTAACAAGCGCTAAGTGCTGGACCGATCCGCGGCGCCAAATCACGGGGCTTGTCAGCCGGAACGGCCCACGATACAACGGCGCAATGTATTACCTCCTCCGTCGCAGCCTCGCCGCTGCCCTTCTTTGCGTGGGCAGTTTGCTCCTGATTATCGTTTCGGCAGACGCCGTCACTTACAGCGTCCCGGACGGCAACGCCCATCCGAATGTCGGCGGTCTCGTTTATCCGCAAGTCTTTTCCGATGGCACCTGGCTTTATTGCTCGGGGACGCTCATCTCGCCGACGGTGTTTCTGACTGCGGCCCACTGCGACATCGGCTCGTCCCGCGTGACGGTCACTTTCGATTCCGCATATCAGGATGGTGACAAAACGTTCGTCGGAACGTGGCACGCCGATCCCCTTTACGGCCACGATGAAAGCGACCCGCATGACCTCGCTGTCGTCGTGTTCGACAAACCGATCAAAGGTATCGCGCCCGCCCTCCTGCCGGCCGCCGACTCGCTTTCGAAGTTATCCAACACGCAGCAAATCACCGCTGTCGGTTATGGAGCGTACGAAGTAACGAACCAGCCCGGCGGCCATCACTATTTGTATAACGATGTCCGCGGGGTGGCGACCGGGACCCTCAACTCGGTCAGTCCTGCCTGGCTCCGCATTTCGGAGAACCCTGCGACCGGAAATGCCGGAGCTTGCTACGGCGATTCGGGTGGCCCCAATTTCCTCGCCGGCACGAATACGATCGCTGCGACTACGATTACCGGCGACGCCATCTGTCGCTCCACGAATACCGCTTATCGCCTGGACACCACCTCGACGCGATCGTTCCTGAAGCAGTTCGTCGCCCTGCCCTGACGGCTACGCCGCGAAATCGAATTGGTTCGCGGTTCTGTTGTCGCACGCCTTTTCATAAACCGCGACCGCGGCGACCGCGTCTTCGAGCGCGATGCCGGTGCTGTCAAAGACGATGATCCCATCGTCGTCTGTCCGTCCTGCTTTCAGTCCGGCGACGATCTCGGACAGCTCGGCGAACACGTCTTCCCTTCGCATCAAGCCGGCGGCGATCGCGTGATGCGTGTCGCCGATCGTGCACGATTGCTCCAGGCTGTCGGCGACGACTTTGGCTGAAGCCATTAGCGCCGGATCGATCTCCTGTTTGTGACTGTCGTCCGCGCCGACCGCGGCGATGAAGAGGCCGTCGGGGACATCTTCCTGGCGCACGAAAAATTTGGTCGCGGGCGTGCAGGTGACGCAGACGTCGCTGGCTTTGAGCGCGAACCGAAGATCGCTCGTGGCCTCGATCGCCACGTCGAGTTGTTTCGCAAATCGATCCGCGAAGTTCTCCGCGGCCGCGTGCTCCAGATCGAAGGCGTAAACTTTCTGCAACGGCAGCACTGCCGAGATCGCCAGGAGCTGCGCGGCTGCCTGTTGGCCGCAGCCGCAGATCGTGGCGATGGACGAATCCGCGCGCGCCAGATATTTTGCGGCCACGGCAGTCGCGGCCGCCGTGCGCTTGATGGTGATGTCGATCGAATCCATGACCGCGAGAGGCCGGCCATTCGCGCCATCGCACACCAGGATCAATCCCTGGATCGTCGGCAGATCGTGCGCCGCGCGGTTCTGGGGAAAGTTCGTGTTGAGCTTCGCGACGATGTAATCGCGGACGCCGGGGAGAAGTCCGGCCTTGATGTGGAGGCCGCCGTTTTCCGTTTTGATTCCAAGAATTCCGGGCGCCGGCAGTTTTCCCTCGCCCAGAAGTCGAAACATATTTTCCACCGCCCCGATGCATTCCGGCATCGTGAGCAAACACGCCACTTCACTCCGGGAGAGAAGGCGCGCGGGTTCTGATCTCATTCCGCGGCGCCAACCAGGCTGGAAATCTCGTCGCCGGTCGTTTTTTCCACCGGGACTTCGCCGCGACGAAAAATGCGCGCGCCGCGGGAGCCGCCGAGGACGACGGCCTGGTTCTCCGCGCGGACCCAGGCGCCTTCGCGCATTCCGAGCACGGGCGTTTCGTTCTCCTCGAGGAACTGGATAATGCGTTCCTCCTGGGTCTCGCCCATGTGAGTGGAATCGGGATCCGGGTCCTGAAAATGCGGGCTGATCTGGAACGGAACCAGGCCTAACGAGTCGAACGAACGCGGCTGGACGATCGGCATGTCCTTGGTCGTCCTGATGGTCGGCCCGGCGACGTTCGAGCCGGCGCTGCTCCCAATGTAAGGCGCGCCGGCGCGGACCCGGCGCCGAATGGGGTCGATGAGTTCTAGGTCCTGGAGGGATTTCAGCAGCCGGAAAGTGTTGCCGCCGCCGATAAAAAGAGCGTCGGTCTCGGCCACGGCCTTGATCGGGTCGCGGGCGGAATGGGCAGAGCTCATCGCGTAACCCATCGCGGCGAAGCGCGCGCTGGCCTTGGCGGCGTAACCATCCCGGTCATGCAGCGCGAAGGGAAAGAAGAGAACGGTCCTGGCCGCGCCGAGGAATTTTCGAATCTCGTCCTCGGCGTGATCGAGGTAGCCGCGGCCGTGGAGGGTGGAATTGCTGATCAGGAGAACGCGCATGAGCGAAGGGTGATTGTTACAGATGTGACAACAGGATACATGTGTTGGAAACGGGGGCGCGAGAAAAAACTTTTCCGGCAAAGGGCGCCTCGGAATTCGCCAAGCCAAATCCCTTGGTGAACAGTGCCGGCTCATGAAAGTTGCCTGTCTCCTCAGCCTCGTCATGCTGCCCGCCGCCCTGGCGCGGGCCGACGGGCTTCTGCCGGTCGCCGAAGGCACGACCTGGCAGTACGAATCCGTGGAGGAACTGGGCGGTCCCGCCGCGGCGGCGCCGAGCACGACATCCGTGGCCGTGCGAATCGGCCGCCAGAATTTCGCCGGGAAAGATTTTATCAAGCTGGAAAGGACCGTGGACGACGTCGTTACCCGGACCGAGCTGATGACGCTCGACGAGCACGGGTGGGTCTGCCATTTCCGCGCCGGGAAAGACGGCAGGATGGCAAAACTGGATCCGCCCCAGACCATCATTCCGGCCACGATAAAAGTCGGCGATTCGTGGGACAGCGATGGGGAACTGGCCGGAATGGAAATGCGACAGCATTTCGTGGTGGCGAATGAAGAGAGCGTCAGGGTCGCCGCCGGGACGTTTCGAGCGTTCCGGATTCATTGCGAAGATTCATCGATCATGTCGGCCAAACTCGACCGGTGGTTTTTCCCCGGGGTGGGCTTTGTGAAAGAGACGACGGTGGTCCGCGGGCCGACCGGTGGCCTGCTCCAGCGCTCGAATCTCGAATTGCAAAAGCGCCCCGAAGTAATCGCCAGGCCGGAGCCGACGTCAACGCCAATACCGGCGCCCACAGCGGCAACGAGTGCTACGCCGCAAATTCGCGGGCCTTCCATCGAAACCGACCCGGCGCAGGCCGGCAAAAAATTGACGGTCGAAGTCTCGACCGATCCGGCCGGCGGCTCGAAGACGGAATTCAAATCGGGCGTCGAGAATATTTATGTGCGCTGGCATGGCCACGGATTGCCGGAAGGCGCGAAGGTCCGCGTGGCCTGGATCGCGGAAGACGTCGGTGATCTCGTGGAACCAAACTTCGTCGTCGACGAAACCGAAAGCGTCGCGCCGGCGCCGGACGCGAGCGCACGCTTTACCCTGGGCCGTCCGCCCGATGGCTGGGCGGAAGGCAAGTATCGCGTCGAGTTCTACGTGAACGACGAGCTCGAGGAGACGGTGCGAGTCACGATCGTAAAGTAGCGCCGGCCATGGCACCGCGCGGATAATTTCCTGGTCGTTAGGTATTTTTCGAAAATGTCTTGAAGGCTCAAGACGCCTTCTGTTAATCCTGCCGAAACGGAAGGAACATTATGATCAAAATAGGATTCGCGAAGTTCGGGTTTTTCCGGGCTCCCCTCGCAGTAGGTCTCCCCCTTTTCCTGGCCTCCAGCGTGTTGGCGCAGGAACCCTCCGCGTCGCCCACGGCGCAAGTCAGGTCTTTCAATGAAAACGGCACGGAGGAAGCCACCACGGAACGCGTGTTCGTCACCGGGTCGGCCATTCCGACTGCGGCGGAAGTGGGGCCCAATCCGGTTTTGAACGTGACGCGCGACCTGATCAACAAGTCCGGCGAACGCAATACGGAGGAGCTTCTCCGCAACCTGACCGTGTCGAACGCGAATGGCGTGCCGGTTTCCAATAACGAGAACGGGTCGAACACCGCGGTGGGCGCGGCCACGATTGCGTTACGCGGATTCGATGCGCGAGCGACGCTCATCCTGCTCGATGGCCGCCGGGTCGCGCCTTATCCCACCGGCAACCGGCGCGTCGTCTTCGTCGACTTGAATACGATTCCGGAGTCAGCCATCTCGAGCATTGAGATCTTGAAAGATGGCGCGTCCACCACCTACGGCGCGGATGCGGTGGCGGGCGTGGTAAACATCAAGCGCTGGAAGGACTATCGCGGCGCGGAGGCGAAGTTCGAATACGGTAACACGACCGACAAAGATTCGGGCTCGATCAACACCGCGCTGACCTTTGGGGTCGGCGACGGAAAAACCAACGTCTCCGGGACGCTCAACTACTACCATCGGAATTCGATCTTCAATCACGACCGCGACTATTCCGCGGTGCCGCCGTTTCTGAGCAGCAATGCGAGCCCGTATAATTTGCAGGTGACGAATGCCGCCGTGGCGGAAGCGGGCGGCACGGTGATCCCGAGCTCGGGTGGAAACCAGTTCGCGAGCGCGCCCAACGGCACGAACGGTTTGGCGCCCGCCAGCACTTATCTCTACGGCGCCGGCCGGCCCAGGTCGGGCCCGAACGGCTTTAACTTCAATGAATTCTCCCTCTCGTTTCCGTCGTCCGAGCGCTACGGCGGTTATGTCGCGATGGATCACAAAATCTTCGGCGACCAACTCGTCGTTTACGCCGACGGGATGTATCAGGACGTGAAAACGCACAACGAGCTGGCCGCCCCGGCCACCGGGAACTTCCAGACTCCCGGTTTTGTCACGATCGCCATCCCCCCACGGGTGGCCAATCCTGCGGGAACGACTCCGTTCGGCGGGCCGACGTATGCCGCGACCGGAGTGACTCCCGGCGCCTTCAATCCCTTTAATCCATTCAACCAAATCATTTCCGGCGGGACCCGGGCGCGCCTGGCGGAATTCGGCAACCGCCTCTTCGACAACGAAAGCGAGGCCTGGCTCGCCACGCTCGGCTTTCGAGGCGACAAGCTATTCAACGGCACCTGGGGTTACGACACCGGCTTTCGTTATAGCCAGATAAAAAATACCACGACCGGGACGCAGGTCTCGATCTCGCGATTTAACCGCATCCTGAACCAGGCCGATCCGATCTTTACCCCCGGATCGTCGGAATACATCGGGACAACGACGGCCTTCAACCCGTTTGGGGATTTCCGGGTTCCCATTCCCTCCAACGCCGCTTCGGTCGAGTTTGCGCGCGTCCATCCGACAGACTTGGATACGTCGAAGCTCGCTACGATCGATGCGACCATCTACACCACCGCGCTGTTCGACTTGCCGGCCGGCGGAATCGGTTTTGCCCTCGGCGGCCAGTTCCGCCGTGAGACGCTGGACGAAAATCCCGACCAGCTCAATATCAGCGGCGATATCGCCGGCAATTCGGCGATCGCCCCCGCGCACGGCGGACGGAAATCCTACGCCATCTTCGTCGAGACGAGCATCCCGATTTTCAGCGAGAAAAACGCGGTGACCGGATTTCACGCTCTCGATATCAACGCCGCCGGGCGTTACGAAGCCTTCCTCAATAACAATACCGACGTCGCAGTCCCGAAAATAGGGGTGCGCTGGCAACCGGTGGACGACACGCTCACGGTGAGGTTTACCTGGGGCCTCGGGTTCCGGGAGCCATCGTTGGAGGAACTCTATTCCGCTCCCATTTCCGATATCCAGCCGTCGCACGATCCGCAGAATGGGGGCGCGTTCGAGCCGGAAACAACCACTCTCATCCAAAGCAGCCCGGACTTGCAGCCGGAGGATTCAGAGACCTTCAGCGGTGGCATTGTCTGGACGCCGAAGTTTGTTCCGGGGCTGACGATTTCGACCGATCTTTGGCAGATCGAGCGCACCGGCGTGGTCCAGTCCGCGTTCCTCGATGCGGTTTTGGCGCGCGAACTGGCCGGCACGTTGCTGCCGGGGGAACGGGTGGAACGCCTGCCCGACGGCACGATTACGCGAATCGTCGTTTCCAATCGGAACGAAGCGTCCCAGAAAGCCAACGGCATCGATTTCGGGATGCAATATCAATACCCCTCGAGTTTTGGCACCTTTACCTCGATAACCCAACTCACCTATCTCAACTCCTTTGAGGTTCAGCGGGTCGAAGGCGGAGTGACGGAACAACTGGCCGGAGTGACGACCGACCCGGGACAATCCCAGGAGGGCTATTACCGGTGGAGAGGCAATACCAGCGTCGACTGGGCCTACAAAGGGTTCGATCTCCTCGGAAGGGTTCGCTTGATCAGTGGCTTTATCGAACAGGATCCCGATCTGAATACCCGAAACGTAGATCGGCGCTGGCTGTTCGATCTCCAGGCGTCCTACGATTTCAGCGCCCTGGTTCACGAGACTTCGGAAAGCCCCAATACCTCAAAAGACAGCAAGGCGACCGTTTCCACCTCAGCTTCCTACAGGATGAGCTTCTGGGATCACCTCTTGAAGGGCACTACCTTCACGGTCGGCGTCAACAATGTCTTCGACACCGATCCGCCATTTGCGTCGGGCCAGGGTGGAAACTCGGTCGGCTATCCGGGCTTCACCTACGATGCGACCGGCCGGTTCTATTACGTGCGCCTGACGAAGAAATTTTAGTATCCCTCAGCGGGGCGGGCGAAACCCGAATTGGGCTTGTAACTCGGCCCAGAGCCAATCGACAAACCAATCTTTCTGGATTGATCCCGCGCGAGGCGTGACCAGCGCTTCGGCTTTCTCGACGCTCCCATTCAGGCAGTAAAGATAGGTCAGGAGAAAGAAGTCATTCTTGTTCGTGAAGCCACGATCGTTCTCGGCTTCGAGCAGTTCGATTGCCGCCGCGAGGTCTCGCCGGGCCAGCGCGTCCGCGATGAGATCGTGAACCGCTTCCGCGGGCGCGGAAGGAAAGTCGCCGGCCAATCGTTTGGCGAGCGCGACCCGAAACTCGTCGGTGTTCTGGACGGCGAGAACCGGACCTCGCAGCCGCGAGTTGCGCAGATAAAGATCGAGCTCCGCCAGCCAGTTGCTTCCGCTTGTCTCCGCTCGAAAGCGTATCTCCCGAAAGGCAAAAAACGGCTCGAGGTCGGAGGCTTTGTTTCGTTCGTTAGGCCAAACTTCGCGAAGGAGCGGGGAAGCGACGAAGCGTTCCAGGGCCGCGGACGGCTCGAAATAACGGAAGCCCAATTCGGAGGCGGCCTGGACACGAGGCTCTGCGTCACTCAGCCGCTTGGGATAGAAATCGGTCAACGGTTCGACGTCTTTGGTTAGCCGGCCGATTTCTTCGGCGTCCATCACGAAGGTGGCGGACAATTGCTCCGGAAGCTCAAGGCCGATGCGGGCCAGGTCGGGTCCCGAAGTGCTATCCGTCCACAGCCGGCGCGTGAGCTCTTCGTTGGCCGGGGTAACGGGCGGTCTGATTCCAATCATGATCCATTCCAGGTCGGAGGTAGCCCAAAGAGACGCGTTTGGGAAAACGTTGTGGAACGCGCGGAGAATGGCTTTCGTGTCGTCCGTGGTGACCTGATAGATCGGCAGCCAGAAGCTGGCGATCCCGCCATCTTTCAGACGGCCCTTCATCAAGGAAAAAAATTGTTCGGTATAAAGGTTAACCGTTCCCGCGACCTTTAACGGCGGAGGTTCGCCCGTGATGATGTCGTAACGATTCGGACTGGCCTGGAGAAAAAATCGGCCGTCCTGGACATAGATAGTGACCCGCGGATCTTGCAGCGGATTCGAGTAACCGGGACCAGAATACAAGGGGGCGAGGTCGAAGACCTCCCTGGAGATATCGACAATGTCGAGATGTTTCAGGGAGGCATCGTGGGTGAAGGCGTCGGCTGTCACACCCACGCCGTAACAAATCTGGAGGGCGTTTTCGCTTTCCGGGCGAAGCGCCAGAGGGAGGTAGGCAAACAGGCGCATGTAGCGTTGGGTCCGCGGCACCGTTCCCGACATCGAATACGAGTTTGTGACGAGTCGATAGTAGTACGGTTTGCCGAAGAGATCGCGGCGGAGCAACTGAAAGGTGTCCGCCGTGCCTTCGACTTTCTTGATTAGGACTGAACCATCCCTTTCGTAAAGGCGGCGGGCATTCGCAAAATGAAGCTCGTCACGACGATAAGGAAAGAGAGCTACGATAAGGACAAGGAGGGCGGCGAGCGACACCGTCAGGATTCCGGTAGATCGGCGGAGCGACCAGCTTTGCCTCTGGCTTATCAACAGGGCGAGGCCTGCATAAGCCACTGCACAACAAATTAAACTCGACTGAAATCCTAGCCAGGGCAGAAGGACGAAGCCCGCGAGCAATGGACCGCAGGCGGCGCCGATGGTGTTGAACAAGATCGTCAGTCCCGCGCTGTTCATCCGGCCCTGGACGTTGGCTTGGACACAGGTCACCACGAGCGGTAGCAGCATGCCGGAGAGAAGCGCCACCGGGAACATCAAGGCGAACGAGAGTAGCCCGATTTGCTGCAGGAACCTCGGCTCCGACATGGGGACATTTGGGGGGGAAGACGGCACGGGAAAGAACCAATAGGAGAGAAGGGTCGCGCTCGCCGCCAGGAGGAGGAGGCCGGGTAAGAGTTGCCGCCGGGTATCGCTCCGCGTGGTAATAAGGCTCGAGGTAATTCCGCCGAGCGCGATTCCAGCGAGGACGACCGCCAGCATCACCGAGTAGGCGAGGGCCGTCGAAGCGACGTAGAGCCGGAGGAATCGGACCCAGATCACTTCAAGGCCGAGAAGAACAGCGCCGGCCCCCATGCTTGCCGCAAGGAGTCTCCACGGCTGCTGTTTACCTAACGAGAGCCGTAATTGAAATCGCGGTGAAGCTTGCCGGCGCGGCGAGGAGGCGCGGCCCGTGGATATCCAGGCCGTGGCAGCCGCCACGCAACTCAGGCCGGCAGCCGTTAATCCTGTTCCCACCAGTCCGCAGGTTCGGACGAGATAGGTCTCGCCGAGCAGCGCGCCAACCATTGCGCCCAAAGTATTGGCGCCGTAAAGAAGACCGAGGCCCCGGCCGAACTCCTTCTGTTTCAAAAGCGGATCTTCCAGTAGCACCGGAAGCGTTAATCCCATCGCGGTCGTCGGAACGAGCAAAATCAAAAAGGAAATGAGCACCCGGATAAGGTTGAGGAACTGCTGGTGATTCCAGCAGAGTTGGAAAACCGGGCGCAGCCATTCTCCCAGCAGCGGAAGCGCAAACACCAGGGTGCAACCGAAGATCGCGACTACGAATTCGAGCCCGGCATAGAGACGCAAGGGCCGCAGCCGGCCAAGCACGCTGGAGGCGGCGGCCGCACTGCCCAGGGCCAGGCCCGCCATGAAGCTCGAAAGAATCAAGGCGGCCGACCAGACCGAGTTCCCGAACGCCAAACCACTCAGCCGAAGCCAAAGGGTTTGAAAAAGAAGAGCGCTAGTTCCGGAAAGAAAGAGAACGGCAGAAACAATCGCGAAACGCACCGGTCAAACCCATCGATGGTTGAGTTGCTTCAGGCGAGGTGTTAGGCCGCGCCCCCGAAGCGAGCTATCCATGCCGATAATTGTTCAGGCTCGATCTTGGCGAACAAAACATCGGGCACCGCAATGGGTGCCCCCGCATCGAGCGAATCGCTTATCTTGTCGGGCCACGGCAGGGGATCTGTCTGGCCGGCGATGGCCTTTGCTACTGTCGCGGTAGCGTGTGGAATGAATGGTTGGGCGAGCGCGGCGAATAGCATCGCGAGGTTAAGCGCGTAACGAATGGAAACGCCGGCCGCGATCGGCTCCGTCTTTATTTTCATCCAGGGCTGGGCCTTCTGGAGATATTCATTTCCAATTACCCACATCGATCTCAGCTCGATGGCCGACTTACGGAACTCCATCGCTTCCATAAGGGCCGTGAGGTTGGCAAGGCGTTGCTCGAGCGATTCGGTTGTCTCCGCTTCCAGCGCGCCATAATCACCCTCGGCCGGCACGACTCCGCCGAGCCGTGCGTGGCAAAATTTAGCGATGCGGTTGATGAAGTTACCGAACACATCCGCGAGTTCGTGGTTCACCGTTGCCTGGAAATGTTCCCAGGTGAAATTGGAGTCATCGGATTCGGGGGCATTCGCCAGGAGATACCAGCGCCAGTAATCGGCCGGCAATAACTCCAGCGCCTGGTCCATGAAGATGCCGCGGTTACCAGAAGTGGAAAATTTACCACCGTAGTAATTCATCCAGTTCAGCCCCTTAATGTAGTCGACCACCTTCCAGGGCTCTTTCGAACCGAAGAGCGTTACCGGAAAACCTACCGTGTGGAAAGGCACGTTGTCCTTGCCCATGAACTGGAGATAACGAACGTCGGTAGCTCCTTCATCGTTACGCCACCAGCGCTTCCAATTGCTCTCGGTCGCATCCGCCCACTCCATGGTGGCGCCGACGTATTCGATCGGCGCGTCGAACCAGACGTAGAAAACCTTTCCTTCAAAGCCAGGCCGGACTTTGCCTTCATACGCCACCGGAATACCCCAGGTAAGGTCGCGCGTGATGCTGCGATCCTTCAGTCCTTCATCGAGCCATTTCCGCGCGATGGAGCTAACCAGCACCGGCCAGTCGGTCTTCGAATCGATCCAATCCCGCAGGCGACCTACCATTTCGGACTGCTTCAGAAACAGGTGCTTTGAATCACGCAGCTCGATGTTTGTCGAGCCCGAGACAGCCGAACGCGGTTTGATCAGGTCCGCCGGATCAAGAACGCGGGTGCAGTTCTCGCATTGATCGCCGCGCGCGCGTTCGTAGCCGCAGTGGGGGCACGTTCCTACTACATAGCGGTCCGGGAGAAAGCGTTTATCGTCGGCCGAATACACCTGGGTGGTTGTGCGTTCTTCCAGCAAGCCGTTCTGGTCCAGTTGATGGTAGAAATGCTGGGTGATGTGGTGGTTTTGCGTGGAATGAGAACGACCGAAGTGATCGAACGAAAGGCCGAACCGATCGCCCAGCTCTTTCTGGACCGAATGCATCCCGGCGCAATATTCTTCGATAGGCAGCCCGGCCTCATGCGCGGCCAGCTCAGCCGGGGTGCCATGCTCGTCCGTCGCGCAAATGAACAAGACTTCATGGCCGCGGGCGCGTTGAAAGCGGGC
Source organism: Chthoniobacterales bacterium (assembly GCA_035941675.1). Lineage (GTDB taxonomy): Bacteria > Verrucomicrobiota > Verrucomicrobiia > Chthoniobacterales > UBA10450 > AV80. The sequence goes on along the minus strand of DASZDT010000016.1, from coordinate 38,698 downwards.
GTAGGCGTCCGCCGGCAACATCGAACCGACCAGGTTACCAAGGTGTTTGATCCCATTGATGTAAGGCAGAGCCGAAGTGACGAGGTAACGACTCATTGCCTTATTGGAAACGGATGGCGCGAACGGCGGCGAATCAATCCCAGCCAATCTGCCGGCCTTTGTTTTGTTCTTCCAGCCAGGCCTGGAGAGGCTTGAAGTATTCAGCCATGGCGCGAGTCGAAATGTCTTCGCCGGTCGCGTCTTTCAACACCTTTCGCCAATCCTCGGTGCCGCCTTTTTTCAGGATGTTGTTCAACCAGGCGCCCACTTCCTTGTTATCGGCGTAGTTACACGACTGCGGCGGCTGCTTTAGGATCTTGCGCGCGATGTAGTCGTGGAGCTGGAACTTAAACACGGTCGCGAACGCGTAGTTGTAATAGTAGGCCGGGTTATCGTTGATATGGGTCTTGGTGGCGGCATCGCAAAACTCCTCGCCGCGGGCCGAGGGCGGTTCTACGCCTTGGAAATCGGAAACGTATTTCCACCAACGGGCGTTCCATTGTTCGGCCGGCAAGCCTTTCGCGTAAACATCCGCCTCCCAGTGGGGCATCGTCCCGCACGAAAAATAAATAAACGGGATCGCCTGGGAGAGGGCGGTGTTAAGCAGGAGCGCGTTCGTGTCCGCCTTGAAATCCTTCGGTAGAATCCCGCGCGATTGCAAGTAAGGCACCTGGCTCGAGGCGAGCGAAATGAGTTCGCCGACACCTTCATGAAAGCCGGGGGCGGCGCCCAGCCGGAGCAAAGGAGGAACCTCAGGACGAGTGTAAGCCTTGAAGTAGTAACCATGGCCCAGCTCATGATGCGCGGTGAAGAACCAGCGCGAGTTTGGCTCGATGCTCTGAAGCGAACGGATATCGTTTTCCAGATCGATGTGCCAACAGGAAGCATGGGTATTTTTCTTGCGCTTGTCTCCCGCCGGGACCGGGAACAAATCCGACTTCTTCCAAAAGCTTTCGGGTAACGATGAGAACCCCAGGCCGGTATAGAATTGTTCGGCCGTCTTGATGATCCATTCCGGCTGCCGGCCCTCGAAGTATTTGTCGACGTTCGCGGCCTCGACCAGGCCTTCCCACTCCTGCGCCCAACGGTTGTTGATCCAATGCGCCGGAATCTTCTTCGGCACCGGCTGGTGATATTTCTCGGCCAGTTTATATTTGGTCCAGGTGTGGAGCTGGAGGTAAAGCGGCCGCAGAGTCGTCATCCAGTCCTCCAGCATCTTGAGCATTTCGTCGGTGCTCATCCCGTAGTTGGAGACCTGAAGCGCGAAGTAGTCCGGATAAGCCATTTCCTTGGCCACGCCATTTCGGAGATCGCGGAGGAGAACGAGGTTGGGCTTCAAGGCCGGGCCGGACTGCTTGGAAGCTTCCCAGACTGCTTTGCGCTCCGCCAGGTCGACGCTTTTCTCGAGCTTATTGTCGATGTCGTTAGCCGTGACCTTTTGCCCGTTCAACTTGAACTCAAAGCTGTTCAGGATCGATTGCTGTTTCGTTTCGGCTTCGACGCGTCTCGTGACCAGATCGGGGTTGGTCATCGGTCCTTCGGCGGCGTTGAGCAGCAATTGTTTCAGCTGCCGAATGCTGAGGTCGGTGAGTTCTTTCTCGTGGGTCAGGAGCTCGCGCGCTTCCGTGATCAGCGCGGGGTTGCCGTTGAAAGCGGCGTAGGCTTTGCCTGTCGCTTCGACCGCGGCGTCGTGCTCGGGAGTAACGTCGGTGACCGCGAGCCATTGAGCCTCGGAATTGGTCCGGTAAAGGGCCTGGTAGCCCGCGTTCGCGAGTTTCAGGAATCGATCCGCGCGTTCCTGGATGGGGGACGGCGCGGCCACCGAGATGACCGCGCCGCCGACGAGCAGAAGCGAGATGGAAAGCAATCGATGATGCATGCGCGCAAACTAATTTGCGGGCCGCTCATTGGGAAGCGTTCGTTTTGGACGGGAGCCCCGCGATTATTTAACGAGGGCCGCCATTGCGTGCATCATCGACACGATCGGCCAGGCCGATATGCCGACGATGATCGCAAAGAGCGTCGCTTCCGAAAAGTAATCCCGCTTCAGTTCCGAGCCGATGAAGTCGTGGCTTAATCGATGGAAGGAAGGAATTCGTCCCGGCGTCGCGCCTTTAAGGTCCGAGGCACGTCCGGGAAATTCCGCGGTCGTCCTGAGGTAGTGATAATCGGTAACTGGAAGACTCGCGGCCGGGTGCGAGGGCCGGGGTTCGCCGTGGAGCGATCGGGATTGATGGGAGATTTGTGACTGAGATTTCATATTTGCTGGTGCAGTGTTCGAGCACTGCGAAAAGAATGGCTGCAGCATGGATGCCATGCGGGGCAGCGGGTTGTACTGAGGGAAGCTCCTCGGAGAGCTTTCCGATTCGGCGAGATTGCCGGAATACTTTCTTAACTAAACGATAGGCTTTTAACTGCGGTCGATACGTCGGGCGCCTTTAGTCGAAGCTGGCCCGAGATACTTAACGCCCTTAAGGATTCCATCATCGGGCTGGATGTCAAAATTGTCATCCATCAGGCCCCTCGTTAAGCTGCTGTGTGGCAGCTCGTTGCCGCTCGAAAAAATTTCTTCAAACTGTGGACCAGCGGCCAACCCAGGTGCCCCAGCCGTAAAATCCGAGCGGCCGGAGCCGTCCATCCTCAACCAATTCGTCGACCTGGGTCCGGGTCGGCCCGGCTTTGGGCGTCGCGCTGATGTAATCGTCGATCACCATCCAGCAGCCGTCGGCGAACCGGTCCTCGTAACAATCGATGTCCCGCCGAACGTTCGCGTCCGCGTCAAAAATGAAGAGCCCTATGTCCCCGGGCGCGAAGGTCGATTTCACGGCGGCGATTATGTTCGGGTCGAAAGAAGAACCGTTCAGGAGTGTCACACTGTTCGTTAGGCCGGCACGGGCGACGTGCTTGCTCAGGTCTCTGAAGATGTTCCTGGTCGCGAGCCGGTGATCTTTCAGTTGGCCGCCGGGCTCGATGCTGACGAATTTCTTTTCCCGGCCGGAAGCGCGCGCGCCCAATCCCGCGGCGACGGTGGAAGCCCCGAGGAACGACCCGATTTCCAAAATGTGGCCGTCACAAATTTTCGCCATGTGATAGACGAGAATGAGGACATCGATATCGAGCATCGAATAATCGGCCGCCTTCATGAGCTGATGATGCAACGGCTTGTCGTAGCGGTATTCGATGAGCCGCTGCATCAACTCGAAGCACTCCGCTGTCTGTGCGCGGAAATCCATCAGCCGCCTAACCGTAAATCACCAGCCGGATCGATTCCGGCAGCTGCTGGGCCACGTTCGTGACCACGCTGCCGCCGAGCAGTTTCGCCATCGCCGTCCGTTGCGACGCCCCGATGATCAGGTAATCGACTCCCAGCGTCGCGGACAGGTCCAGGATCGTCGCGGCCGCGTCTTCACTGACGGCGTAAACTGGTTGCACGGGAATATCGCGCTCGGCCCCGAGTTTCATCGCCAACGACATGATGGCGTTCGCCGCCGGGTCCTCCTGCCATTTCGCGCGCCCGAGGTTCGTGGGCGCGCCCGTGAAATAGACCGAAATTTCCTTCACGTAGAGGACACAGAGGGTCGCCTTTCGCAGTTGCGCCTCCTCCAGCGCGAACGCGAGAGCGGGAGTGACGCCGCGGGCGGCGACCATGATCTTTTGGCCTTCGGATAATCGCGGGACCATCGTGGCGGCGAGATCCGGCGTCACCATGTCGGCGACCTGGCGCGCCACGGTCATCGTTTTCAGGCCGGAGACTTTGTGCGAATAGGCCCGCAAGGCGTAGCCGGCGCCGAGAACGCACAGGGCGAAGAAGAGCGCCTCCGGTTTCGTCTTCGCGATCGTCAATTCCACGGCGGCCAGGATCGCGAAGGTGCCGCCCATGATCAGGCGCTGGTACCAGGGAAGCCCGAGCCTTTTGTTGAACGTGCACGAGCCGAGGTTCACGGCGATGGCGCCGACAACGCCGATCGCGTAGAGGCCGGCGAGCGCTTCGAATTCTTTCGTCACGGCGAGGACAAGAATCGGAATGGCCACCGCGACGATGAGCGGAATTTTCGGGACGCCGTGGGAATTGAGCTTGGCCATCGGCCGCGGCATCTCGCCGTCCTGCGCCATCATGTAAACTACGCCGATGAGAGCGACGACCGCGGTGTTCACCGCGCTCAGCAGAAGCAGGCCGAACACAACTCCAACGACAACGCTAAGCACATGCCCGGCGACCAGACCGCCGGCCATGGCGCCGTAGACTTCGGCGAGGAAGCGCAACATGTCTTCTTTGTGCGCGGTCAGCTGCGGGAGGAGATTCCGTGGCAGCGAAAGCATGGCCCATCCGAGCAACGCCGTCCCGAGAACGACTTCGATCGCCACCGGGACGATGGCTCTCGTCGCGGTCCGCGTGACCTTCGGATGCTCCGGCGTCGAATCCGGGTCGAGCTTCATCACGCCGGTGATGTTGGCCACTGCTTCCACGCCGCTGAGGGCGAGGATCACGCCGACGAACGCGATCCAGGTGTGCCCGAAGTTTTCGTGGGGCGGCTCCAGGTAAAGCACGTTCAAATGGGGAGCACTCAAAAGCACGATAAGGAGAACGACGATGACCGCTGGAATCGCGAGCCAGATCGAGAAGCTGCCGCTGTGTTTCGGTCCGAAGAAATTGACGACGCCAACGACGAGAATAAGTCCCATGGTGGCGACCGGAGCGTAGCGGCTCGAGACGCCGAGATAACTGACCGCGGCCCAGCCGCTGAGCGCCGCCGTGACGATGAAGTTAGCCACCAGGAGAAGTGCGCCCGTCGAAGCCAGGAACCGGCTTTGTTGTCGCGCCGCGGAATAAACGCCGCCGCCGTCCGGGAAATGCGCGCAGACGATGATGTAGTTGTAGGCGACGATGCCAGTCAGCAGGCAGACCGCGAGGATGATCGGCAGGGAAGCGAAGCCGGCCGCGACGAACGCGAGGCCGATGACGTAGGCTTTGCTCGTCCCCCAATCGCCATAAAGGAGGGCCGCGGCCCGTTTCCAATCCACATTGCGCGGCCGGTGCACCGCCGTCGGATCGAGAATGGTAGCCATCAGGAATTCAGCATGGGAAACGCGGCGAAGGTTGCACCATCCCGCCGGGAATTGGCCAGTTCAATCTAAATCGCGGCAGGGCTGACCGGCCATTCGCCCTTCGCCCAACGGACATTGTTCCTCGTCCGTTCTCCTCGTTCCCAAACTCTGTTCGGGAACGCACTTGTCTTCGAAACTCTGTTTCGCAGCGGGCAACAGAGTTGCCGGGACAATGGCATTCCCAAACAGAGTTTGGGAACGAGGGAAACGAGGACGAGGGAAGACCGCCGCTACAGGTCACACTTCCACCCGCGCGCCGAGCTCGACCACGCCGTTGGGCGGCAAACAGAAATAGGAAGTGACGTCTCCGGCGTTCCGGGTCATCCAGGCAAAGAGCGAGCCGCGCCAGGCGGACAGGCCGAGTTTGCGCGTGGCCAGGATCGTTTCGCGTCCGATGAAGTAGGTCGTGCGCATCGCGTCGAAGCGCACGTGCAGTCCTTTCGCGCTCGCGAGCGCCGACGGCACATCCGGTTTTTCCATGAAACCGAAATGCACCTGGACCCGGCAGAATCCGCCCTCGAGTTTTTCGAGCGCGACCCGGTCGTTGGCGTTGGCCAGATACGGCACCTCCTCCGTCCGCACGGTGAGGAGGACGACCTGTTCGTGAAGGACTTTGTTGTGCTTGAGATTGTGAAGCAGCGCGAGCGGCGTGCCCTGACGATTCCCGGACATGTAAACGCCGGTGCCCGGGACGCGAGTGATGCGCTGCTGGCTTAAATCCGACAGGAACAGGTCGAGCGGCAGGCACATTTCGCCGAGGCGGCCGCGCAGGACGCGCCGGCCTTTTCTCCAGGTCAGCATCAGAAACAGAATGCCGGCGGAGACGAGGAGCGGGAACCAGCCGCCGTGCGCGACCTTGAGCATGTTCGCGCCGAAAAAGGCGAGGTCGATCACGACAAAAAAGAGCGCGACCGGGAACGCGGCGAAAGCCGGCCAATGCCATCGCCGCCGCGCCACGACATAAAACAGGATCGTCGTGATCAGCATGGTGGTGGTGATGGCGACGCCGTAAGCGGCCGCGAGATTGCTCGATGATCCGAAGCCCAGGACCAATCCGATGCATGACAGCATCAGCGCCCAATTAACCATCGGGACGTAGATCTGCCCGATGATGCGCGCGGAGGTGTAATTCACTTTCAACCGCGGGATGTAACCGAGCTGGATCGCCTGCATGGTCAGCGAGAACGCGCCGCTGATGATCGCCTGCGATGCAATCACCGCCGCGGCCGTCGCCAGGATCACCATCGGAAACAAGGCCCAGGACGGCGTCATTTTGAAAAACGGATTTTCTACGGCTTCCGGGTCGGACAACAGAAGCGCGCCCTGGCCGAAATAATTGAGCGTCAACGCCGGGAGCACGATCACGAACCAGGTCAGGCGGATCGGCTTCGTCCCGAAGTGGCCGATGTCGGCATAGAGCGCTTCCCCGCCGGTGATGGTGAGGAAAACCGCGCCGAGAACCACGAAGCCGCGGACTCCATTGTTAATGAAGAATTGGATGGCCTGGAGAGGGTTGATCGCCTGGAGCACTTCCGGGACGCGAAGGATTTGCTGGATGCCGAGAAATGCGATCACCGCAAACCACAACAGCGTGACCGGTCCGAATACCCGGCCCACGCCGGTCGTTCCGCGGGATTGGAAAAGGAATAGCCCGATCAGGATCACGATCGCGATCGGTTCGACGTAGCGATCGAAAAACGGCGTCGCGACGTGCAAGCCCTCCACCGCGCTCAGGACCGAGATGGCGGGCGTGATCATCCCGTCGGCATAGAGCAACGCGGCGCCGAACAAGCCAAGGAGGAAGAAAATTTTTCCGCGCCGGATGACGTCGCTCACGAGCGTGGCGAGCGCGAGGATTCCGCCTTCGCCCCGATTATCGGCGCGCAGAATCAGGATCAGGTATTTGACGGAAATGATCAGGATGAGCGACCAGAGGATGAGGGAGAGAACGCCGGCGACGTTTGCGTGGGTGGGGGGAATGGCGTGCTGGCCGTAGAAGCATTCGCGGAGCGCGTAAAGCGGGCTCGTTCCGATGTCGCCGTAAACGATGCCGAGGCTGGCGAGGCAAAGGAGCAGCAGCCGGCTCCGGGAGGCGGTTGATGGAGCCGGCGGAATGGGTGGCGTTGCCGCGGTCGGAGGAGCGGCAGCCAGGGTTGGCGGTGCGGAATTCACCTGTCTCCCGGATGTTAAACAGCGGAGCGGCGGAGAAATAATTAAAACGGTACTAAAATCCGGCGCCCCGGATTTCGCGGCGAGCCAGATACGCTACATTGATGGCGTGCTGGGAAAATCCAGTCCGGACGGCGTCGAGGAGCCCGCTTATTTTACGCCGGTAAAACAGTATCTCGCTGCGGTCGCGGGCGTGGCAGCGCTGACTGTCGCCTGCTGGGCGCTCACACCGCTGACCGGCTACGCGGCCATTTCGCTCATCTACCTGCTCGGGGTTTTGCTGGCCGGAATGGTTCTCGGTCGCGGGCCGGTTTTGCTGGTCGCAACTCTGAGCGCGCTTTCCTGGAATTTCCTCTTCATCCCGCCGCGCTTCACGTTCCACATCGACAAAGTGGAAGACGCGCTCACTTTCATCACCTACTTCATCGTGGCCCTGACGATGGGCGGCTTAACGGCGCAATTGAAAGCGAGGGAACATCTCGCCGCCCAGGTGCAATTGGCGAAGGACTCTGAGCGGTTGCGCAAAACGCTGCTCGATTGCGTGTCGCACGAGTTGAAAACGCCGCTCGCCGCGATCGGAGCGGCGAGCCAGGAACTGCTCCGGTTGCTCCCGGCCGCGCAGACCGACCGAGTGCTCCAGGAACTGGCCGCGGAAATCCACGACGGATCGCACCGCCTGAATCGCGTCGTGAACAATCTGCTCGACATGAACCGCCTCGAGAGCGGCGTGGTCCAGCCGAACCGGGAATGGTGCGATGTGCGCGAGCTGCTCCAATCCGCGGTCGAGAGCGAGCGCGATTCGATCGACGGCCGCGACGTTCGGCTGGACGTGCCCGAGAACACTCCGCTGGCCCTCGTCGATCATCTCCTGATGGAGCAGGCCGTCGCGAAACTTCTCGCCAACGCGGGCAGCCATACGCCCGCGAGGCTGCCGATCGAGATCGATGCGGAATGTTCCAGCGGCCGCTTGATGATTTCCGTCAGCGATCGTGGTCCTGGGTTCTCGGCGGAATTGTCGGAACGCGTTTTCGAGAAATTTTACCGGAGCGACGGGCGGCGGGCCGGCGGTCTGGGCCTCGGGTTGGCCATCGCCCGTGGTTTTGTCGAAGCGCACGGCGGCAAGATTACCGCGGAGAACCGGGACGGCGGCGGCGCGCGCTTCACCATTAATGTGCCGGTGCGCGTCACCGATCAAAACGCGTTGGAGACAAACGCATGAAAGCCGCGCGGACCGCTCTCATCATCGACGACGAAAAACAGATTCGCCGGCTGCTCCGCCTCGCCTTGGAAGGGGCCGACCACCAGGTCTACGAAGCGGAAACAGGCCAGGCCGGACTGAAGGAGATCGTCCAGCGCCGCCCCGATATCGTGCTCCTCGATCTCGGCCTGCCCGACATGGAAGGCGTGAAGGTTCTCCGCCGCCTCCGCGAATGGTCGGACGTTCCCGTCCTGATTCTTTCCGTCCGCGATGATGCGGACGGAAAAGTCGCGGCGTTAGATGCCGGCGCGGACGATTACGTAACCAAACCGTTCGATACCGCGGAACTCCTGGCCCGAGTCCGCGTGGCCCAACGCCGTTCGCTCACGGAATCGGGCGAGCCGGTGTTTAGTTCCGGCCCGCTCTGCGTCGATTTTTCGGCGCGACAAGTGAAGCTCGGCGGCGCTGAGGTGAAGCTGACGCCGACGGAATACTCGCTCTTGCGCGTCCTGGTCCAGAACGCAGGGAAGGTCGTGACGCATCGCCAGCTGCTGCGGACCGTGTGGGGCGAGAAAGCGGAGAGCCAGGCGCAGTACCTTCGCGTTTACGTGACGCACCTTCGGAAAAAGCTGCAAACCAGCGCGACCGCCCCAAGCCTCATCAAGACCGAGGTCGGCATCGGTTATCGCCTGGCCGGGTAGGGACGCCGCGCCCGCGGCGAACCAAGGAGGGGCGCTTTCCAAACCGCCCACTGCACGGCGTTTTGTAGCACCGCCGAAACGCTGAAGAACGGCGGTGTGGACACCGCCGCTCCTTGTTAAAAAAGACGGCACGTCATCCCTGCCAATTTCTCGTTAACGAACTTTTAGCGTTTTGCGGCGACATTTTAATTAACGGTTGGCCTCGACTGGGCGCGACGTTTCGTCATGAAGGCGATCGTGATCGTGCTTTGGACATTTCGTTACCGCCGGGCGCCGGAACCTGCGCGTTTCGGCGATCAGACCGTCCCACCGTTCTGGACCTGGTTCATCGAAAACCCGCGCGGGCATTGAGGTTTGACGGCTTTCTGATAAGCCAGGGTCGTGGAGCGATACCGCCGTCCGATCGCAATCAGGCTCCTCGTCATTTTTTTCGCGGCCGGCGCGTTGATTTGCAGTCTCGTCATGCTGGCGCTCGCCTTTCCCGGCGGCGTCCTCGAAACGATCTGGAAGCTGCGCCCGGACGCGCGGACGGAGTTTCAGGAGTTCGGCACCTGGTCGATCGCGCTGATGGCGGCCGTCGGCGCGGCGTGCGGTCTGGCTGCGTTCGGTCTCGCGCGAGGCGCGGAATGGGGACGCCGGATTGCGGTCGGAGTCCTGGCGGTGAATCTCGTGGGCGACACGTTTAACGCCGTCTTTCGCGGCGATCTGCGAACACTTATCGGCCTGCCGATTGGTGGCGTGATGATCTGGTATCTGATTAGTATTCGCCCGTCTCACTGAGTTCGGCCTCGGGCACCCTTCTCTCCTGGTACCTCGTCTCCCTCGTTCCCAAACTCTGTTTGGGAACGAGGATGGGGACGAGGTGAGCAACAAGGAAGGGCGCTTTCCAAACCGCCCATCTTCAGGCGGTGGTTTGTAAACCACCGCTCCTTGGTTAGCCGCGCACCGTCTTCATCCCGATTCCGATGATCCGGTCGATCAATTCCGGATAGGGCACTCCCGCTTTGGCGGCGGCCTGGGCGAAATCTTCGTCCTCGGCCAGGATCGGATTCGGGTTGGCTTCGATGAAGTAAAGTTTGTTGTCGGGCGTCAACCGCAGGTCGATTCGGGCGTAGCCTTCGATCGTCAGGAGCCGGTAGATCCGTTTACAGACGTCCTCGATTTCGGCGACGAGGGCGGGCGCGAGATCCTCGGCGAACTGGTTGTTCAATCCCCAGCGCTTCCGGTATTCCTCGTCCCACTTGGCGCGATAGGTCGCGATCTTCGGTTCGTTAGGCGGAACTTCCCGGAAAACCAGTTCGCGAATCGGAAACACCGTCAGCTTGGCGTTGCCCATCACACTGCAGTAAAGCTCGCGGCCTTCGATGTATTCCTCCGCGATCACGTCGCAGTCGTGGCTCTCGTGCAGAAACGCGACCCGCTCCTTGAACTGCTCGTCCGTCGTGACGAAGGACGCCTGCGAAATGCCGTAGGACGCTTCTTCTTTCACCGGTTTCACCAGCAGGGGGAACTTCGGCCGCTTGAGCCGGGCGATGCGTTGTCCGCGGGGGATGACCACGAAATTCGGGACGTGGATGTGGTGATACCCGAGGATTTTTTTGGACGTTCCCTTGTGCTTGCACAGGACCAGGCCGGTCGCGCCGCAGCCGGTGAAGGGGATGCCCTGCATCTCGAGAAGCGACGCGATGTGCTGGTCGAACCCGCGGTTGTTCTTGAACTGATCGGCCAGATTGAAAATCACGTCCGGCCCGAAGCTCTCCATCTTTTGCCGGAGCAGATCGAGATTATCGAAAATGGCGAGATGCTCGGTCGGATGACCGAGAGTTCCGAGAGCGGTGAGAACGTTCGCTTCCGTTTTCCAGTCGTCGGTCTTCATTTCCTTGCTCAGGTCCTGGTCGATTTTGGTCGGCCGGACGGCGTCGAAGAGCGCGAGGACTTTGAGTTTTTTCTTCACGTCACTTGGTGCGTTTGAATTTGCCGGTGAAAAGATAATTCATGACCAGGGTCGTGATGAACGAAGTGATCCGGAAATCCTGCTGCGGATCGTCGTTGAGCACGAGGAGGTCGAGCTGGTCGCAGCGGTCGATCAGGCGCGAGAGCAATTTGTTCACCCGGAATTTTCTTTCGTTCGTCCACTGGCAGACTGAATTCAACAGCCGCCGGCGCCGCCGCCGCAGATAGACCGCCGCGGTGATGCGGCCCGGGCCCGGCGTCGTCGAAAAAAGCTGGCGCAGATCGGCGTCGTAAAAATCGGGATAGGTGTCCTCGTAGAGTTTTCGCTTTTGGGCGTAATAGGTTTTCAGCTTTTGGTTCAGGCAATCGTATTCCGACGCGCGGTACTCCGGCAGGTGGAGCGGCGGTTTCCCGGCGAGCGAGCGCATCAGCTCGTCGACGTATTCCAGTTTCTGGAGCGCTTTCCAGCCGGTGTATCGTCTCCGCCATTCCGCTTCCGGCGTTAACCAGACGGCAAACGTCTCCGCGAAATCCTCGTCGGGATGGCTCTGCGCATACCAGTCGTCGAGATTGACCACGTAACTGCGGCTGAACGGTTGCGGATGATAAACGTCCGGCGTTTGATCGCGCGAAGTTTTGCCGAACGTCTCCTGCCATTTTTTCTTCCGCGGCAAATAGAAGGCGTAGCTGTAGGCGTGCGCCGCCTCGTGCCGGATCAATTTCATGAACGACTCCGGCGTGCCGCCCTCGACTTCGAGCATCATGGTTTTCTCGAGCGTGCGCAGCCGCTCATGGACGAGAAAGAAAGGGATGAAGATCGCCGGGATCCCGACCGGGACGAACCATTCGTCGCCGATGTGACAGGGCGGATGAAAGGCGAGCCCCTTCCCCGAAAGCTCGTCGTAAAGTTGTTTGATGAGCGGCTCCAACCCCGAGCCTTCGAGCTTCAAACCAAGATTGGAAATGCGCCGCTCGAGCAATTGCTCGTCCGTCAACGATGTCCAGTCCGCGCTTTCCATTGCCGCGATTGTAGGGCAAGCGCTCCGCTTGCCGAACCGAAAATGTAGGGACGGCGCGCTGCGGAATTTGCCCTCGGCAAGCGGTGCGGTTGCTTGCCGGGGGCGAACGCCGATACTCGGCAAGCGGAGCGCTGGCCCTACCATGCAATAGCAGTCACGGCTGCAATTCATCCGCCGGCCGCGGCGCCCGCATCGGCACTTCGCCGCTCGGCAATTTCCAGGGACGCCGTTCCTTGAAGGGCAACGTCAACAATTTCCCCACGGTCAATTCGTGGTCATCGCGGAACGCTGCCACTCCGATCGTGATCTCGGTTTGCGGAATGTCGCGGCGCAAACTGCGATGGATCCTGTCCCACCAGCAGAAGATCGTGCCCCAGTTCGAATCGGTCTCGCGCTCGACAATGGAATGATGAATCCCATGCATCCGCGGCGTGACGATGACGTGATTCAGCATTCGCTCCAGGCCTAACGACAAGCGCCAGTTCGAATGATGAAAGACACTGGCCGATTCGAACACGATCTCGAACACGAGGTAAACGAGCGGCGGTATTCCCAGCAGAACCACGACCATCAGCCGGAACGGAACCGACAGGAGAATCTCGCCGAAATGGAACCGCGCCGCCGTGGTCACGTCGAGGTCGAGATCGGTGTGGTGAACGTTGTGAAACCGCCAGAAGAACGGGATCCGATGCATCGCCCAGTGCCACCAGTAATAAGCCCAGTCCATGAGCAGAAACGCGACGATCGCCGCGGCGACCGGCGGCAGCGCGATCCAGTTCAGCAATCCGATCCCGTTTCGTTGCGCCCAGAAAGTGTGCGCGAAGGGAATCGGCACCAGGAGCAGCCGCAAGAATACGAACGCCGGAACGGACATGACGAAGTTGCGGACCAGCCGGCGCACCACGGAAAAATGCGGGCGCCGCAACGGCCATTTCCATTGCAGGAAAAGCAGCAGCGCGAAGAACGCACAGAGAACCGGGCTGCCGACGTTATCGAGTAACGGGATGGGTCGCATCTCGAAGACGCATTGTAGGGCAAGCGCTCCGCTTGCCGAACGAATAAAAGGCCGGGGCGCGCGCTGGCCGGGCTTGTTCGCCAAGCCATTTCTCTGCAGCATCGCCAAACGAAATATGCGCCAGCATCCATTCTTGCCCCTGCTTCTCTTGTTGTTGTCAGCTGCGCCGAGTCGCGCCCAAACCGCCACGCCTGCGCCGAATTTATCTCCGTCGCACACCCAGATCGTGATGCTCGGCACCGGAAATCCGTCCGGCGATCCCGAGCGGTCGGGGCCGTCGGTCGCCATTGTCGTCAACAACACGCCTTACATCATCGATTGCGGGCCGGGCGTGGTGCGCCGCGCGTCCGCCGCATTTCGGAAAGGAATGACGGCCTTCGAGTTTCCGAAGCTCAAGACCGCTTTCGTCACTCATTTGCATTCCGATCACACCCTCGGCCTTCCCGATCTCATCTTCACGCCGTGGGTGATGAGGAGGAAAGATCCGCTCGAGATTTACGGCCCGGCCGGCCTCAAAGCGATGACCGACCACCTGCTCGCCGCTTACAGCGAAGACATCGACATTCGCACCAACGGCCTCGAGCACGGCAACCGGACCGGTTACAGAGTGAACACGCACGAGATCAAGCCCGGGGTCATCTACAAGGATGAGAACGTCACGGTGAAGGCGTTCCCCGTGCATCACGGTTCGTGGAAAGAGGCCTACGGGTATCGCTTCGAAACGCCGGGCAAAGTCATCGTCCTGTCTGGCGATTGCGCGCCGAGCCCGGGCGTGATCGAGAACTGCGACGGGTGCGACGTGCTGCTCCACGAGGTCTACACGCAGCTCGGTTACGACAAAAGCCCGGCTGACTGGCGCGAATACGTCACCAACTTCCACACTTCCACAAAGGAGCTGGCCGAGTTGGCTGCAAAAGCCAAACCGAAATTACTCGTCCTCTATCACCAGATGTTTTTCGGCGGCGAGAAAGACACCGAGGAAGGAATGCTCAACGAAATCCGCGCCCGCTACCCGGGCAAAGTCGTTTCCGCGCACGATCTCGACGTTTATTGACTTGCGTCCGGTCCCCGGATTCCGGCTCAATCTCTGGTGTCGTGTTAAGCGGAAACGAAGAAACCGCCCTGCGCCTGGGCGCCGCGCTGATCGTGGGAACCATTCTCGGATTGAACCGGGAACTGCACGGCAAACCAGCCGGTTTGCGCACGCACGCGCTCGTCAGTCTCGGCGCGGCCGTCGCGGCGATCGTCGTTCTCCGCGCGCCGGATGGCACCTTGAGCACCGATCACAACGCGATGAGCCGGGTCGTCCAGGGAATCCTGACCGGCGTCGGCTTTCTCGGCGCCGGCGTCATTCTGCACGATCCGAACGGTCATATCAGCGGCATAACCACAGCCGCAACGATCTGGATCTGCGCGGTGCTCGGACTCGTGTGCGGACTCGGCCAATGGGTCGTGCTCGGGATCAGCATTGCGCTCACGACGATCACGCTACTTTTTGGCCGGCCTTTGGAACGCCTCGCCGAAAAGCTGTTCCATAAGCGGGCGACCAGTCCCGATCGCAGCGTGTAGCCGAACATCGCCGTAAGTCCGCTGAGGACAGCGGACGCTACAACGATTCCTCCGCGAGATTCCACAACCCGTGCTGTAGCGTGCGCTGTCTCAGCGCAGCCCGCGGCGCGCTTACGGCGTTAGTCCGCCTTCTCTTTCTGTTTCGACTTTGATGAACGCTCGGGCTCGGGGCGCGGTATGATCTGCGAGTAATGACGCGGATGTTGCAATCGGTCGCTGAGTTCCCATTGATTTTCCTGCCACCGGAACGGCGGATCGCCCTTTACCGGTCCCCACACCAAACGTCCCGACTGCCGCCAATTATCCAGCACAATGCCTTGGTCAAAAGGCTGGCCGCGGGCCGTGACGACGATGACGTTGTGCTCGTCGAACTCTCTCGGATTACATTCGGCCCAGTGTAACTCGAGCGTGCGCAGCTTCAGCGCATCCAACCGCAGCAGGAGCTCGTTGGCGTATTGAAAACAATGCCCGGCTTTTCGTGCTCCGATGTGAATAAGAAAACTCTGGACCGTCGCCGGCTTCACCATGCGCCATTCCTCCGCCAGCTGCCTCCCCGTGGTGTAAGCCGTGAAGGCGACGCGCCGCGCTTCGTCAGGACTGACACTGGGCGAAAGTTTGACGAGGCTCGCCGTCAAAGCCGGGTCGTGCTCGGACGTGGCGGGAACCACGTCACCGCGAAACCAGCTTGCCTTGGTCGAAGGCGCGCAAATGGCGAGCGCTATCGCGGTCGCGCCTGCAACGAGGCTCGGGCTGGAGCGAAGGCGCGCAAACATCCGGCGTATTGCTTAGCACTCATGGCAACAGAGTCACGTTCATGGTGGAGTGCACTTCTTCGGCGTGGCCGAGGCCGGCGCCGGACGTTTCGTGGCTGGAGTGGGCGACGACGAGGCGGCCGCCGGCGCGCTGGTAGGTGCGCGTGTCGTGCTCGTGGATGCGGAAGCCGACGAGGAATCGGCTGAACTTTGCCTGGACGTCGCGCTCCATCGCCAGCGGCACGCCGTCACCATCGAGCCAAAGTTTCAGGTAGGTCTCCGAACTTTTCAGCGCCTTCCGCTCTTCTTCGTTCAAACCAATCTCGATCCGAAAGACCAGGACTCGCGCCGGTTTGCCCTGGTAATTTTCGCGCCGGTCTTCGCGCAGTTCGGCCTTCTCCAAGGCGCGGCGAAGCCCATCGGCAGCATCGAGCAGGCTGAGCGCTTGCGCCGGCTCGAGCGCCTTGAGCGTGGCGAGATCGGACCGCGGCGCGTCCGGGTTCGCCACTTCGTTCCAGGCCGCCTTGCGCGATTGCCGGATTTGGTCTGGGGACCAGCTCAGCTTCAAACCCTCTGCGCCGTTCTCCACCAGGACAGTGCTGACGCTTTCCGATTGTTTTTGCTTGTCGCTTTCGCCGCCGGAACGCCGGCTCTTGATTTCCACCCGCGCGCGCAACAATTCATCGCTCTGCAATTTTTGCAGATTGCCGCGCACGTCGCTCAGGCCATCCGCGTAGAGGAAAGTGGGCGCCGCGACAAAAAAGAAGAGAGGAAGTTTCACGCTGGGCTCAGACAAGCGCACCTTCTGAGGCGTTCGATCTGAAGAGCGGCTCGTCGGATGCGTTCCTCAAGGACTGCCGGCTCTCGCTCCGACGCGAAAACGCTTTTCCCCGACGGCTGGAACATCTCACGCCCTATTTGCAGATCGTCAAGCAGCCCGCTTGAATTAGAGGTCAGAGGTTGCGGGCGCGCGCGTCTCGCGTGCTGATGCCACTCCGGTTTCGACCGATGGCGTCTCGCCATTGCGAACTTTTCTGATAGATTTGATCGGATGATGATCGCCGATTCTCTCATTACGCGGGACCCGAAGATCCTGACGGCACGCCCGTTTTTAAAGGCACGCGCGTCCCCGTAAAGGCGCTCTTCGACTACCTCTCGGACGGCCTCTCTTTGGAATACTTTTTGGAAACGTTTCCCTCCGTGAATCGAGAACTGGCGACACAGGTTCTCCGCCTCGGTCAAGAGCGGATCGAACTTGAAGTCGCGTGAGAATCCTTTTCGACGAATCCGTCCCTGTTCAAGTTTCTGGCGCATTTGCCGGACATAACGTTTCGACAGTCGTCGAGATGGGTTGGCAAGGCGTCGGTAATGGCGAATTGCTGGATCACGCCGAGGCCGATGGCTTTCGGCTGCTGATCATCGCCGACAAGAATTTTCGGTATCAACAAAATATGAGGGATCGGCGCATCGCCATTCTCGAACTCTGGACGAATCATCGGCCAACACTCGAGAATCATTCGATCGCATCAGGAGGGCAGCCGAAACGGCGCGTGCCGGGTCCATAACCATTCTGAATGAAAAAGACTAGGCGACAGCGTTGTCGAACGCGCGCCGACGGTTATCCGGTCCCGCGGATCTATCATCGAAAAACGCGAGGCAGAAAATCCGCGCGGCTGCTGATCAAATGCGGCGACTGTCCGAACAAGTTCGAGATTTATTATGGCCCAGACGGCGACGATTTGGAGATTGCAGGCGTTCTCGCCTCGATCCAGAACTGGCGCAAAATCCTTTTGCCGCTGCTGAAGCGGACGCATCGGAAGCTACAGTATCGCCCGCTCGAAGAATATCTGGCCGCGAGAGCGAAGAGTGGCAAATAGCCTGTCGCCCCGCTTCATCCTTCCTCCTTCAGCCGTCATATTTTCTTAGCCGCCATCTACCGCGTCCGCGATTCCCGGCGGTATCATTCTCGCCTTAACGCCCATCCAATTGCCGTTATTTGATGCCGACGCTAAAACGCTTTTCCGCAAGCGTAAAATCGGATTCGGCCGTCGGATGAGGACTACGTATTCCTGCTTATTGCGGCGCGCGCAGATTACAGTTAGGAAATGGCACCCTCATGCCTCCCAGCGCTGTTCGCCCCGCGACCGGTTCGTCCAAGACCGAGTCGGTTTCGCTCCTCGAGACCGCCCTCTATCCGCTCACCCCGCGCCAGGGCGAAGTTTTGCAATGGGTCACCGCAGGGAAACGCGATAGTGAGGTGGCCGCCATTCTTGGATTAAGTCCACGCACGGTGAACAAACACGTCCAGCTCATCTTGAAAAAGCTGCACGTCGAAACGCGAACCGCCGCGGCAAATTGGTGGCATGAACGCCAACGCATGGTCGAGCGCGCCCTTTCCGCGGAGCGCGGTTCGAACGGCGGCCGATCCTAGATCCGGCCCTCGTATTTCCGCTACGCATTCCTGCCCGTCGACAGATTTGACGCTTCCCGCCCATCATGAGCGGCGTCATGAGTGCTTCCCCGCACGTCCCAGGTCAGCCAGAGCGCGGCCTGCGCGAGCGTCCAGGCAAACCGCTCGGGCATTCTTCCGTGCATGCCGACTTCCGCCGCGTCCGTCCCGACCGCTGCAGCGCGCGTGGCGAAGCTCGGCCCGTCCGTCGCGATGCCAGCGGCGCACGCCGCAATAGTCAAAGCTGGCCTTCCCGCTCCTTTTCCCGGCCGCGGCGATCTTCGCGGCGCGCGTGCCGAATGTCGCCACGCACGTGCCAGCCGTCGCGGCGTCCGTGCCGGCCGTTGCCACGCACGCGCCCAACGTTGCCACGGCCGCAATTTTCCTCGCCAACCGCAGTTCCAGGTCCTCAACCCACGTTCCAATCCAAATATGCCTAAATCCAGTTACCTCAGCGCCAGCGACGACGCTTTCGCCGCCCAGCTCATCACCTTCAAGAACGCCATCGGCGCGTATGCCGCCACCCTCGGCGTCACTCCCGCCCAGGTCACCGCCCAGGCGGCCGACGCCGATTACTTCAATTACGCGCTCGCCTGCCAGAAACTCATGCGCAATGGCAGCACCCAATGGACGCTCTGGAAAGATCTCGTGCGGGACGGCGGCGATCCGCCACCGAGCGGCGCTGCGCTCGCGCCCGTTTTCCCGGCCGCGGTTCCTCCGGTTGCGCCCGGCGTCGAACCCCGGTTCCGCGCCCTGGCGAAACAAATCAAAGGCAGCCCCGCCTACAACCCCGCGATCGGCGCAGCCCTCGGCATCGAAGGCTCCGAGCAGACCGGCCCGAACTTCTCCATCCTCCAGCCGACCCTCACCGTCTCGATCAACGGCACCCAGGTTTCCGTCGGCTGGGATTGGAGCGGTTACCGCGACTTTCTCGACCTCTGCGAAATCCAGGTCGACCGCGGCACCGGCGCAGGCTTCGTCGCCCTCGCCTTCGACACCACTCCCGGCTACACCGACACCCAGCCCTTCCCCGCCGCCCCCGTGAAATGGACCTACCGCGCCATCTACCGCGTCGGCGATTCCCGCGTCGGCCAATGGAGCAATCCGGTCAGCGTGACGGTGGGCGGGTAGGGGGCGGGCGCGTTCGCAGTCGAAGATCAGAATGGTACGGGAATCGAACCGGTGTCCGGCTGATATGGTGCAGAGTATACAATCGATGCGGTTTGTCTTACACTTTGGGAGATGAAATTCCCGACCGTAATTGACCGTGACGAAGACGGAATGTGGGTCGTGGAATGTCCGGCGATTCCCGGATGTGTGAGCCAGGGGCGGACGCGCGAGGAAGCGATGGCAAATATCAAGGACGCCATCGCCGCGTGTCTTGAAGTTCGCGCCGAACGCGGCCTGCCGCTGACCTTCGAAACCTCGGACGTAGAAGTGCCAGTTTAGCGAAACTGCCACAAATAGTATTTGCCCTCTATTCCGCGAAGCCCAACGCTGGAATTGATGCCACGTCTACCGATTATGAGCGGACGCGAAGTGGTCAGGGCGTTCGAGAAATTAGGGTGGCAGGTCGCTCGTCCCGGCAACCATATCATTCTCGTTAAAGAAGGGGCACGCGCCAGCCTCTCCGTCCCCGACCACAAAGAAGTGGCGAGAGGCACGTTGCGAAGTCTAATCCGCGCCGCCGGGTTAACACCTGAGGAATTCGCCGGCGCTTTGTAACTGCCGCTCTTGGCGCCCTGGGGACAAACAACGATCGGACAGTCCCTCGGCATCGAAGGCTCCCAGCAGACCGGCCCCGATTACGCCACCCTCCAGCCGCACCTCGACGTCTCGATCAGCGGCACCCAGGTTTTGCTCGGTTTGGATTGGAGCGGCTACCGCGACTATCTCGACCTCTGCGAAATCCAGGTCGACCGCGGCGCCGGCGCAGGCTTCGTCGCCCTCGCCTTCGACACCACCCCTGGCTACACCGACACCCAACCCTTCCCCGCCGCCCCCGTGAAATGGACCTACCGCGCCATCTACCGCGTCGGCGACTCCCGCGTCGGCCAATGGAGCAACCCGGTCAGCGTGACGGTGGGCGGGTAAAAACGGGGGCTAGAAATCGGAAGCCAGATCGGAATTATCGGCCAAACGCATCCGTCGTCTAGTCGTCCAATCATCCGTTTCCTAGAGAGCGGAAATGACTAGCTCGAAATGCTTTGCGAGCGGGCGCGTCAGACGATGCGGAAACGTTAAGAGGAACATCAAACCGAAATCGAAGTCGGTCTGGATCACGGCAGGGAGTGCATCGCGTTCATCTGTTCGCGACATCCTCAACAGCTCGCGCCAACTTTGGGGCGATTCAAATCGCCGAGATTGATTCTTGCCTCGGTCGTGTCCCCAGCTCCATAAGAGCATATCGCGCGGTGTGTCAGGTACAACGCGGATTACATCAATCTTTGATATTCGCGACCACAGCGGGGACAGAGTGTTTCGCCACAGTCTTCGGGCGATGAGCATTACGAGTGGTTCCAGGGTATATGAGGCGGACGACTGAAGCTCCATTTGCTGCTCGCCACTGATGATTAGCCCAAAAGCTTTTGCGTTAGCCTCGTCCGCGGATTCATAAGGCGTCGGGAGTTTAGGAGTGCGAAGTCCGCTGTTTTGCTGAGCAATGCCCGCAACAACGGCAAAGAGGATTCGGTCGGAAAACTGATCTGCCCTCAGTTTGTCGAGGGCCCACATTTGGGCAAGGAACAACGGCACGGCGGACTCGCCCCACAGAAAAAGTCGTTGGTCATTGAAAAGTTGCTCAATGAGGCTCTTTGCTAATCCCTCGCGCTTCCACGATTCGCCTCTTTGTCGATGGATGATGATGTTAGCGCCAAGAGCGCCTGCGCAAATGGTGCAACGTGATCTGGTTAACTGATCCAGCTCAAAGCCGTCGGGATAAAGCGCGTCCGGCTGGGATGCTTCTTCACACAAGGCGGATAGTGCTGCGCGGGCTTCATCGACGGCGAGACGAAAAGTTGGACGCCAAACACCCACCGCCAGGCGAGTTTTATCCGCGAGCCAAGCAATTTGGGCGGCGGCTATAGTCCACCCCTGTAGTAACTCCCAATGATTCTTTGCAACGTAGAATGGGGAAAGCGCGTAACTAGCAAAAAGATTGGCTGCCGCGATCCTTCGCGCAGCTTCAGCCCTAGTCAGTTTTTTCTCAGCAGTTGTAACGCTGACGATTAGATCGGCGAACGCCCGCCGATCGAGCGTGCCCTTTCCATCAGCAAGGTAAAGGCTGAGAAGGCTTCGTGAATCTTCAGGCTTTTGTGGCCAGAAATCCCGGGCCATCTCGACAAATTTTGTTAAGAGGTCTTTTCCAACAAAAAGGTTAAGGGGCGAAAACCGCCGTTTCTTCCATTGAATATTATGGACGCGGATTCTGTCCTCGACGGGTATGGAAGGCTGGCCCGTTAAGACAAGCCATGGTTGGTGGCGCGGATTACCGGTCAGTGCAGGATGCTCGATCTGTGTTTCGACGAGAGCCGTCAATTGGCCAATCCCTTTGTCGAAACTGTTTAGATCGAGATCGCCGTCTTTTAGCTGATAGGCGTGGACTTTGCCGCTCCGGTCAATCGCGATGACGTCCTTTCCATGCTCGTGAGGACTGTGGCCGACGCGTAAGACCCGCATTCCTTGTGCTAACAACAACTGTGCAAACGGCGTCTCGAACGAACGCTCACTAGCTTTAGTCAACCAATCTTCGACGAGCCTCTCGTTCATTGAAATCAGCGCGCTTTCGCTGGGTTATTTCGGCGACTTTGGAGTGAAACGCCGCATCGTGCCTCCATTGTTCTTCACGAAGAGCGAACTCTTGTGCGAGCTCGGGGCCGCAAACTAGCCGTTGTGTCGGCTGCCCCGCTTCATCGAAGTTCGCCTCCGTAGTCTCCAGTATCCGATAAATGTCTTCTTGGGTGATGTTTCCTTTTTTGATTTTTATTGTGTTACCGGTCTCAGCGACAGCTTCATCGACAGCGGCCTGAATCATACCCCACTGTTGTTTGGCAATTGATTCGCCAAGCTCCCGCGCTTTCTCGTACAGCAGTTCCAACGTGGCGCCCTTTCCTGAGCTTGTGTCAAAATGTGTAGTCGCTTGCTGCTTTTTTAGTTGCAGAGGCCGGATCTGACGATCCTCCCGCTGGAAATCGCTGCTTTTCCCTTCGATGATCGGCTGGACCGGCGGATGGATTTCGAGAGGTAAAATCTCGTGCATCGCGGCAAACATGGCTTTCTGCCATGCGTCATCAGTGATTTTCTGGGCTTTGGGGAAACGTGGCAGCATTGTTCGTGTGTCTTCTGATTAACATTGACCAAGACCCTTCCACGTCGAGGAAATCCGTTAGATGACTGAACAAGGTTGTCTGTCGATGGCGTTTCTTTAGTTGAATCCAAACGTTAGACTTGGTACATCCTAACTTTGCGGCCCCGTAACGACAGGACAGGAGTTTTCTTATGATGACCGATTTACGGTTCGCGCTGCGCCAACTACGGAAATCGCCGGGGTTCACCCTCCTGGCGGTGATCACTCTCACGCTCGGGATCGGGCTCAACACGGCGATCTTTTCGCTGATCAACGATCTGTTTCTCAAAGGGCTGCCATTCAAGGAGCCGGGGCGTCTGCTCCAGGTCTTCTCGCATTTCAGGGAACAAACGGTTGATTTCCCGCTGTCGGCGCCGCGGTTCATCCATTTCCGCGATGGACAACAGGTCTTCGACGGATTCGCGGCCGAGAACGGAGCCGGCACAACGGTGACGGGGTTGGGCGATCCTTTCCAGGTGCCGCTTTTCAAGACGACGGCGAATTACTTCGACGTGCTCGGTTTGCGCGCCAGCCAGGGCCGAACTTTCCGGCCGGAGGAAGAGGAAGGCGCGGATGTGGCCGTGATCACGGAACGTTTTTGGAAAGCGCGGCTGGGCAGCGATCCGAACGTGATCGGACGATCGTTAACCCTCGACGGCGTGGCGCACACGATCGTCGGCGTGATTCAAACCTTGCCGATTTCCTGGAGCGGCCCCAACGCGGATATCTGGACGACGAAGCCGTTTATCATTCCGGGATTTTCGCACGAACGGATGATGCGCGGGACGGCGTTCCTCCGCGCCGTTGGCCGATTGAAACCGAACCTCTCGCTCGAGCAGGCGCGCGCCGCCTTGCAAGTATTGGGCGACAGCTATCGCACCCAGTATCCGGAGAAGATCGACGCGAAATCCGGGACGCTGGCGAAGCCGCTCCCGGAAGTCGTGACGGAAAATCTGCGGCCGGGCTTCGCGACCCTGCTGGCGGCGGTGACTTTTGTCCTCCTCATCGCCTGCAGCAACGTCGCCAACCTGCTCCTCGTCCGGTTCAGCGGCCGGCGCCGAGAGATTTCGCTGCGCATGGCGCTGGGAGCGTCGCGCGGAAGTGTGCTGCGCCTCTTCGTGTTTGAAAGCGTCCTGATCAGTCTGCTCGCGGGACTTCTCGGGGCGGTGCTCGCGTGGCAACTGGTCCCGCTCGTCCCGAAACTGGCGGCCAACTTCCTGCCGATCGAACCCGGAGCCGGGTCGGCGATTTCGTTCCCGGTCCTGGCGTTCACGGTGGGGCTTTCGCTGCTGACCGGTTTCGTCATGGGATTGTATCCGGCCCTGCAGAGTTCGCGCTCGGACATGGTGGACGCGTTGAAGGAAGGCGGTCGCGGAACTTCCGGGAGCGTCCGCCAACAACGTTTCCGCAAGGTGCTGGTCGGGGCGCAGGTCGCGCTTTCGGTTACGTTGCTTGCGGGCGCTTCGCTTCTCATCGCGAGCTTCACCCGGCTGAGCAATCAGAACCCTGGTTTCAAACCGGACAATCTCTGGGTCGGCCTGACGGTGATGCCGCAGGCGCAATATCCCGATGTCGGAGCGCGGAACCGTTTCGCCGACCAAATGGTCAGTGCATTGCGTGCCACGCCTGGCGTGCAGGAAGCATCGATCAGCGGTGGTTTCCCGCTCTTCGGCGGCGGCGGCGCGACGCTCTACACTCGCTCGGAGGGGAACGTTCCTCCAGTCGCGGAACGCAAAGGCGCGCCCTCGAACGACATCACTCCGGGCTATCTTAAGACATTGGGAATTCCACTGGTCGCGGGCCGCGATTTCAACGAACAGGATCTCGCCGACCACCCGAACGTGATCCTGATCAGCGCGACCGGCGCGAAGACCGTGTTCGGCAATGAAAATCCAATCGGCAAGACGCTGCTCATCACCAGCGGCAGCGTCCCCGTCGAGATCGTCGGCGTTATCGGCGACGTGCGCTCCGTCCGGCTCGATCAGCAGAACGACATGGAATTCTACCGGCCGTTCGCGCAGGAAAATTTCCCGTTTCTCACCATCACGGTGCGCAGTCCTTTGCCGCCGGATACGGTGACGAAGTCGGTGCAGGCGGCGCTGAAGGGAATCGATCCCGGCCTGGCGCTGATTCAACCGCAGCCGGTCAGCGAGATTATGGCGCAGGCGCTCGGCCAGGCGAAACTGATGATGACGCTGCTGGGCGTGTTCGCGGGAGTTGCTCTCGTGCTGGCGACGGTGGGGATTTACGGCGCGGTCGCTTACACGGTCGAACAACGGACGGGCGAGATCGGGGTGCGGATGGCGCTGGGCGCGCAAACGATGGATGTGCTGCGGCTCGTCCTGAAACAGGGGATGATGCCGGTGGTGTTCGGTCTGGTCGTGGGGCTGGCGGCCGCGGTCGCTCTCGGGAAATTGATCGCTGCGCAGTTGTATCAGACGTCGCCATACAATCCGATTCTGCTGACGACCACGGTGGCCGTCCTCGCGCTCGCCGCCGTGCTCGCCTGTCTGTTTCCGGCGCGGAGAGCGAGCCACCTGAATCCCGTGGAAGCGTTGCGCGTGGAGTGATTGTAGGGGCGGTCTATGACCGCCGTCTCTTTCCCCCATCGTCGGCGGTCATAGACCGCCGCTACAGGTCAATTCCGCCACGACTTCGATCTCGGCCGTCTGCGGAAACATGTCGAAAGGCGTGATGGAGCCGATGGAGAAACGCGACTGCAATTCGGCCAGATCGCGCGCGAGGGTGGGGGGATTGCAGGAGACGTAGATGATCTTTCGTGCTCCGGAGTCGAGGATGCTGCGCCGTAGTTCTGCGGAAAGTCCCATCGCCGGCGGATCGACAATTAGAACCAAGGAGCGGCGCTCTCCAGACCGCCGATGCTTTTCTTCGGCGGTAGGAAAACCGCCGCTCCTTGATGCTTTCATTAACTCCACCGCGACATCGCCGGCGATGTACGTCTCGTTAGGCTGCGCGCCTTTCCGGGCGGCCTCGATCGCGAACCGGTCCCAATCGATCCCGATGACGCGTTGAAATTTCGGCGCGAGCCGTTTCGCGAAAAATCCGGCGCCGCAAAACGCGTCGATGAGCAGCTCCTCATCGCCGGTCAGGAGCGAGGCGATGAAATCGGCCATGGCATCGGCGACGGCGTCGTTGGTCTGGGCGAAGACGCGCGGGCCGGAATGAGCGCGGAGAGAGTAATGACCATCCGCCGGTCGCGTGGCGCGCAATTGGGCGAGGGCGGCATTCACTTCCGGCATCGAAATCGGACAGGCCGCGATGTCCATGAGCTGATGAACGTCGCGCCGGAAAAAACCGACGACATCGTCCTGGGCGTGGACGGTGATGCGGTTGCGATAACCGTAGGGCAAAGGCGAAGGGACAATGGGCCGCATTGGCGGATCGGCGAGACGCGCGATTCGGCGCATGGCCTGCTCGACCTGCCGCGCTTTGAGTTCGAGTTGGTGATCGTAGCTGATGTGCTGGTAGCTGCACCCGCCGCACCGGCCGAAATACGGGCAGGGCGCCGTTACGCGATGGGGCGAGGGGTCGAGGACCTCCAGCAATTCGGCTTCAGCGAATTGCTTTTTCTCACGAGTGATCTGCGCCGAAACGCGTTCGCCATCGATCGTGAACGGAACGAAGACCGCTTTCCCGCCATCGCGCGCCACGCCTTTCCCACCAAAGGCGACGTCGTGGATCGTGAGTTCGGCTGTCGGCATTCCGGACTGTAGCCGTCGCCCTGTGGGCGACGCAATGGAAGCGACGAACCATCTCGCGCTTCGCACAGCGAAGCGGCTACAGCAGGACTAACTCACCATCACGCGAAAGGTCCGCGCCGATTTAATTCTCTTTGCAGCGCTCAAATTTTGCGGTGTAGGCCGCGAACCGGTTCGTCTCGTAATTTTTTCCGAACATGGGAATCTCCACCTCATCTTTTTTGAGCTTCCACACGATCGTTTTCGTATTGGGCGGCATTTCATACGGAGGTTTGCCGTCAAACTTGATCGTGAGACGCTGCCCGGCGCGCGTGCCGGTGAACTCGAATGTTTCTGACGACGTGTTCTTATCGTAACCGCCGGACTCGAAGGTGCCTTCGATTTTGTTCCCCTCGATGGTGAAGGAAACGCGCTGCTGCAGTTTCAGTCCGTCGTTCTGAAAACAATATTCCTTTCCGGCAAGAGCGAGCGAAGCGGAGCAGGCCAGCAGGCTAAGAAAAAAGGGAACAAGCCAGCGGCGCATGGTCGAGCGAATCAATAAGTGCGGACGTAGGGATACTTCGATTCGTTGCCGAGCTCGGGCGGGAATTCTTCGTAGCCGCCGTGAATGTAGCGATAATGGCTGGGCAAAATCGGACGGTAGGTCCCTCGATTTGACGGGAACGGGAAGCTGAACATTTCCCACAGGCCGGTATGGAAACGCAGGTAGCTGCGGCCAAGGCCGCGCACCACTCCGTAGCTTAGCGCGGCCGAGTTTCCTTCGCGGCTGTTCACCCGCGCGATCTGAACGGGGAGTTCCGCGAGTCCGTAAACCACGTTCGACAAACCGCGGCCCAGTTTCCGGGTCGGGCCGTAATCGTTCGCGGGCGGGTCCTGGATATCGGCGAAGGAAGGAAGGGCGAAACCAAGAATCAGCGCGGCGGCGAATAAGGTCTTCATGGGGGAGCTTCAGTCAATCCACTTTGGGTCCCGAAATCAACCAGCAAATCATGACTCGGGCGGATTCGACGAGCGGCGTTTGGTCACGGCCAGGGATATGGTGATCGTCGCACCGAGGACGACCAGGATGACGAGGAGCGAAATCCAGTTCGGAATCTCGAACCGTCGCGCCACGATCATTTTTGTTCCGACGAAAAAGAGGATGAGGGCGAGTCCGGTTTTGAGATAGATGAAGCGATCGATCATCCGGGCGAGCAGGAAGTAGAGGGAACGCAGGCCGAGGATTGCGCAGATGTTTGAGGTGTAGACGATAAATTGATCGGTCGTGATCGCGAACACGGCGGGGATGGAGTCCACCGCAAAAACCAGGTCCATGATGTCGACCAGGATCAGGACCAGGAGCAGCGGAGTGAAGCAGACCTTGCCGTCGACCACGACGTGGAAGCGGCGGCCATGGAAATCCTTGGTGACGGGGAGGATTTTGCGGCACCAGCGCATGAAGAAATTCTTCTCGAAATCCATCTTGGCATCGCGATCGAACAGCATGCGGAGTCCAGTCAGGACCAGGAAGGCGCCGAAGATGTAGAGAACAAAGTGGAACCGCTCGACCAGGGTAACGCCGAGCCAGATCATGACGCCGCGCATGACGAGCGCGCCGAGGATTCCCCAGACCAGGACCCGATGTTGGGAACGGGGCGGCACCCGGAAGTAGGCAAAGATCAGGACAAAAACGAAGATGTTATCGACGCTGAGCGAGTACTCGATGATGTAGCCGGTCAGAAAATCGAGGCCGGCTTCGTCGCCTTTGGACTTCCAAACGAGGAGGTTGAACGCGAGCGAAAGGACAATCCAGATCAGGCTGCGCTGAACCGCCGCGCGCATGCTGAGTTCGCGATCCCGCCGTTTGAAGGTGGTCAGGTCGACGGCCAGCGCGATGAAAACGCCCACGTGGAAAGCCACCCAAAACCAGATGCTCGTGGACACGGCGCAGACCGTCCCATGCGCGCCAGTAGCCCGCAACGGCAAAGGCGAGCGGAAATCCAATGATGGACCGGCGGGCTAATGGCCGCCGAATCTTTCGCGGCCGGCGGTCATAGATCGCCACTACAGATTTCCGTTCGCGCATCGGCTCATTTTTCGTAGCTTGTTCGACCCGTCGCATGGATGCCGAACTAGAGAAACTTGTCGAAGCCGGAAAGCTGACTGCCCGCCAGGCGGATCAGTTCGAACAACTCCGGCCTGGAACTTTTTGCCTGCACAAAAGCTGGGGCTTCGGCCGCGTCGCCGAGTGGAATCTCCTGCTCAACCAGATCGTTATCGATTTCCCGGCCAAGAAGGGCCACCCGATGCAACTCGCCTACGCGGCCGATAACGTGACGCCGCTCAGCCCCGACCATTTTCTCACCCGCAAGGCAACGAATCTCGCCGGCGTCCGGGAGTTACTGAAGAGCGACCCGGCCGCGGTCGTGCGCAACGTGCTCGAAAGTCTCGGCGGTTCGGCCACCGTCCAGCAGATCAGCCAGATGATGATCGGCGACCTGTTCAACGAAACGGAATGGAAACGCTGGTGGACCTCGACGACCAAGGCGCTGAAGAAGGACGGGTTTTTCCATATCCCGGCCAAGAAGACCGAGCCGCTGCAGTTGCGCGGGGAAAAAGTGTCGCGAGCGGATGAGCTGATCGCGTTTTTCAACCAGGCGCGGCAACCGAAGGAGCAGGTGGCGGCCCTCGAGCAAATCATCAAATTCCACAACGAGTTCGACAACCCGGAAGCGCAACTGCAGCCGATCGTGACCGCGATCGAGAACGCCGCCGCGCGTAACCAGCGCTTGAACGCTCCGCTCGCCTTCGAGCTGGTCATCGCGCGTGACGAGCTGCTGGAGCGTTGCCCGGGTTTAAAGACGACGAACCTTTCGCTCACCCTGCCGAAATTGATCGCCGATGAGCAGGCGAGACTCGGCGCGATCCTGCCGAAGTTGCCATCCGGCAAAGAAAAAAAAGTTTTGCAGATGCTGCCCGCGGCGCTCGGGGAAACGTGGACGACGCGGGCCCTCCAGCTGATGCAAAGCAATCACGCCCGGGCTGTCCAACAGATCCCGCCGGTTTTCATGGCGGAAGGAAAACAGGACGAGCTGCGGACGTTCCTGGAACGCGGGATCCGCGACCATTCGGCGACGAGCGAGATTCTCGTCTGGTTGTGCAAGCACCGCGACGGCGAATGGCGCGGCCTCATCATGCCGGACTTGCTCGGGACAATTTTGTCGGCGCTGGAGCGGGATCAGCACAACGAAAACAGCCGCGGCAGCAAGCTGCGCGATTTGTTGCTCGACGATCGCGAGCTGATTCCCGACATGTTCGAGGGCGCGGAAGCTTCGGTGGCCCGCGATGCCATGCGCCGGCTCATGTTGACCCCGGTCTTCGATGAGCTGACGAAGCGGTCGCTCCTCGCGCGCATCATCAAGCTTTATCCGGAACTCGAAAGCGTCATCACGGGTGAGCAAAAGGAAGAGAAGAGCGAGGCGCTCGTCGTTTCCTGGAGCAGCCTCGAGAAACGCAAAGCCGAATACGAAGAGCTCGTGAACAAAAAGATTCCCGAGAACAGCAAGGAGATCGGCATCGCCCGTTCCTACGGCGATCTGCGCGAAAATTTCGAATTCAAGGCGGCCAAGGAAATGCAGGCCGTCCTGATGCGGCGCAAATCGGAACTGGAGATCGCGCTGCACAACGCGCGCGGAACCGCCTTCGAAAGCCCGGACATTTCGCAGGTCTCAATCGGCACCGTTGTCGGTCTCCGCGATTCCGATACCGGCAAGGAAGAGACTTACACCGTCCTTGGCGCCTGGGATGGCGATCCGGACCGCGGCATTATTTCGTATCAGACCGCGATTGGCCAGGCGTTGCTTGGCCATAAGATTGGCGAGATCGTCACGCTGACCGACGACGCGGAGACTCGGCGGTTCGCGATCATCTCGATCGAGCCCGCGCCCATTGACGTCACGCCGCCCGATCCGTCGGTGACAGAAACCGTCGCCGAACCTGTCGCCGCGGAATAGCGTCGCCTCGATCCTCGTTCCCAAACTCTGTTTGGGAACGCACTTGTCTGCGAAACTGTGTTTCGCCAAAGTTTCCGCTTCGTTATGAACGACCCAATCCTCATCGCGCAAGGCAAAGCGCCAATCTATCTCCTGCCGAAGATGGCGAACCGCCATGGCCTCATCGCCGGCGCCACGGGCACGGGAAAAACCGTGACGTTGCAAACCCTGGCCGAGAATTTCAGCGCGCGGGGCATTCCTGTTTTCATGGCGGACGTGAAAGGCGACCTCGCCGGAATGAGCCAGGCCGGCGGCACCAACCCCAAAGTGATCGAGCGCGCCAAGGAACTCGGGATCACCGATTTCAAGGGCGAAGCGTCACCGGTCGTTTTCTGGGACGTCTTCGGTGAGAACGGCCACCCCGTGCGCGCGACCGTTTCCGAGATGGGGCCGCTGCTCCTCGGGCGCTTGCTGAGTTTGAACGACACCCAGGAAGGCGTGCTCAACATGGTCTTCCGGATCGCGGACGAGAACGGCCTCCTGTTGCTCGACCTCAAGGATCTCCGGTCGATGGTGCAATTCGTCGCGGACAATGCCGATCACTTCAAAACGCAATATGGCAACGTTTCGGCCGCGAGCGCCGGCGCGATCCAGCGCAGTTTGCTCGAGCTGGAAACCCAGGGCGCCGACAAATTCTTCGGCGAGCCCGCGCTCGACCTCGACGACCTGATCCAAACCCAGACCGGGCGCGGCGTAATCAATATTCTCGCGGCGGAAAAGCTCATGCAGCAGTCGCCCAAGGTTTACGCGACCTTTCTTCTCTGGCTGCTCTCGGAATTGTTCGAGCGCCTTCCGGAAATTGGCGACCCGGAGAAACCGAAGCTCGTTTTCTTTTTCGACGAAGCGCACCTGATCTTCACGGACATCGAGCCGGCCGTGGAACAAAAGATCGAACAGATGGTGCGGTTGATTCGCTCGAAAGGTGTCGGCGTTTATTTCGTGAGCCAGAACCCGCTCGATATCCCGGACGTCGTGCTCGGGCAGTTGGGTAACCGCGTCCAGCACGCGCTCCGCGCGTTTACGCCGCGCGACCAAAAGGCGGTGGCGGCCGCGGCGCAGACGTTCCGCCAAAACCCGAAGCTAAAGGTGGAAAAGATATTGACCGAGCTGGGCGTCGGCGAGGCGCTGGTCTCGATGCTGGATGAGAACGGCACGCCGACGATCGTCGACCGGGCGAAAATTGTTCCACCGCGGAGCCAGCTCGGCGCGATCACGCCGGAGCAGCGGAAACAAATTATTCAATCGTCCAGCATTGCCGGCCATTACGAAAAAGTGGTCGATCGCGAATCGGCCTACGAAAAGCTGCAGGCCCGCGCCCATGATAAAGCCGCGACGGCCGGTGCCCCGCCTGCGCCAACCGCGACGGCGCCAGCAGGGGGCGAAAGCGCGACCGCGCCTTCGATCTTCGACACCATCGGCGGCGCGTTCAAGCCGACCATCGGTCCGCGCGGCGCCGTTCACGATTCTTTCGCGACCAGCATGCTCAAGAGCGCGACCCGCGCGGCCAGCAGCCAGCTCGGCCGGCAGATCGTCCGCGGAATTCTCGGCAGCATTCTCGGCGGAAAAAGGTAGGACCGGCGCGCTGCGCCGTCCCCAACCCAAGGAGGGGCGCTTTCCAAACCGCCCTCTTCCAAACCGCGATCTGATGATCGCCGCGTTCCCTCGCTTACTTCTTCGCTGGACTCGGGCTGGTCGCAGCCTTGTCGTCCTTCTTCGATTTGTCCGCGGCCTTATCCGTCTTCCCCGCGCTCTTCACTTCGATTTCCTTGGCCGTCATGGTGTACATGATCGTCACCTTGTCGCCGACCTTGAGATCGCCCGTCACTTTCGTGCTGGAGTCGCGCGCGACCTCGAATTTTTCCTTGCCCTTCATCACCGTGATCATGCTGTCATCCACGGCCGTGACCGGCCCGGTGACCTGATAGGTCGAAGGGCTGGCTGCAAAGATGGCGCCGCTCAGGGCAATGCTCCCGGCGGAAATCAAACTGAGTAGTGTTCTTTTCATGGTTTTATAGAACGGTGGAACCGCGGATCTATTCAAGCTTTTCGCCGCCAGAGACTTTGCATTTCGTCCGTTCCCTCTAGAATTCCGTCGATGCCCGCTATTTCCATCGGTGAAATCGTTGATCTGGTCGGCGGCCAGTTCGAGGGGGACCGCAACCGGACGATCAATTCGGTGGGGCCTCTCGCTTCGGCGGCAGATGATCAACTCAGCTTCCTGAGCAACCGCAAATACGCAGCCGAACTGGCGACGACGGCCGCCGGCGCGATTCTGGTTCCGACGAAACTCGACGGTTGCGATTCCCGCTGGATTCGGGTCGACGATCCCTATTTTGCGTTCGCGAAAATAATGGGCCGGTGGTTCTCGAATCGGCCGAGACCCAAAGGCATTTCAGCGAAAGCAATCGTGGCTGACTCGGCGAAGCTTGGAGAAAACGTCGCTCTCGGCCATTTCGCAGTCATCGGCGAGAACGTCGTCATCGGGAGCAACGTCACCATTTTCCAGAACGTCTCGATCGAAGCGGATTCGGTCATAGGCGACGACTGCATCATTTATCCCAACGTCGTTATTTACGATGGGACGCGCATCGGTCATCGCTGCATCATTCACAGCGGCGTCGTCATCGGCTCCGACGGCTACGGGTTCGCAACCCACGGCGGCAAGCACCACAAAATCCCGCAAATCGGCATCGTCCGGATCGAAGACGACGTCGAGATCGGCGCGGGAACCACGATTGATCGCGCGGCGCTCGGCGAAACCGTCATCGGCGAGGGGACCAAGATCGATAACCTGGTCCAGATCGGGCACAACGTGAAGGTCGGGAAGCATTGCCTGCTCGTCTCGCAGGTGGGCATCGCCGGCTCGACCGAGCTGGGCGACTACGTCGCGGTCGCGGGCCAGAGCGGGTTTTCCGGCCACCTGAAAATCGGCAACCGCGTCCAGGTCGCCGCCAAGAGCGCCGTGCTGGAGGATGTTCCTGATGACACGAAAGTCATGGGTTCACCCGCGGTTCCTTTCACGGAGTTCGCTCGTCGCCACGCCGCGCTCAAGAAGCTCGCACGCAAGAAGTCTCCCTAGCGCTCTTCTGTAGCCGTCGCGTTACGCGCGACGCGAGACGACGACGCCGCCGATCCGAAACCGGGGCGCTTTGCACAGCGAAGCGGCTACAGAAGAGCCACCTTCATCGTCAGTGGCCAAACAACGCGACGGGGTTGATCTCCCCAGGCTTTTCGCAGTTCGCCTTGGACTGCCTCCAGCGGATCGCGTTTCTCCGCCGCCATGAACCGCTGCGTGGCCGACCAGGTTCGCAGATAACCAAGCACGTTCTCCGCGTTCCATTCTGCCACCATCTCGAATGGAGGCGCGTCCACAGCCGGGAACGGAAACGGCAACTCCTCGAACTTCTCGACCAGCACCCGCTCCGGGGGCCAAAAAGGTCCCACGACGTCGGAGTAGTAGTGATTCACCACCGCATCGACCGCCGGCGTCACCGTCGCCAGCTTGTAGGCCCACGCCGCCAGAACGCGTCGCGGCTTTAGGACTCGTCGCGCTTCCGCGTAAAACTTCTCCAGATCGAACCAGTGCAACGCCTGTGCGACCGTGATCAAGTCGACGGTTCCCGCCTCCAGCCCGCTCGCCTCCGCCGCAGCAACGCGATACTCCACGCGCGGATGCTGCTCCGCATTGGCGACCTGCTTCTCACTCGCGTCCGTCGCGATTACCCGATCGAACACTTCCCCTAGCTCAACGGCGGCCTGCCCATTCCCCGTCGCGCAATCCCACGCCAAGTCTTTCGACGGCGCGATCGAAGCCAACCACCGAAACAACTCCTTCGGATATCGCGGCCGAAACTTCGCGTAGTCGGCTGCCTGTTTAGAAAAGTGGTCCTTGAAGTCACTCAATCGAAAATGGAAAACCGAAAATCGAAAATTACGGTCACTCTCCCTTCGGCGCCGGCATCGTCCGCACCCCAACTCGCGCCAGGTATTCATCCGCCTGAAGCACGTTGGTCCCCGCGCGCTGCACGATCTTCAACAGATTATCCATCGACGAAACTTCCTCGAGCTGTTCGGTCAGGAACCATTGGAGGAAATTGATAGTGATGTAATCGTTCTCGCTCCGGGCCAGTTCCACCAAGGCATTGATCTGGTGCGTCACCTTCACCTCCTGATCAAGGGACAATTTCACCGCCTCCTCCGGGTTCTGAAAATTTCCCCGCGGCGCCTCAATCGCCGGGATCACCACGCAACCGCCGGCGTCGACCACATATTTCATGAAGCGCAACGCATGCTCTTTCTCCTCTTCAGCCTGGGAAAAGAAATGAGCCGACAATTGCGGCAACGCCTCCGCCGCAAAATGCGCCGCAATCGCGTAATACTGCATCGAAGCGCTGAATTCGTACCCGATCTGTTCGTTGATCGCGTCGATGATTTTTTGGTTGGTGAGCATGGGGACCTTTCGTTGTTCGTTTTTCTTTAGCCCACGAACTCCGGAAAGCAATCAGGCCTGGACCGCTTAAGCCGCGGCTGCCGGAATGTCGGCGCGTTTCTCTAAAGCAATCTCGAGCACTTCGTCCACCGTCTCGACGGGGATGAATTTCATCTTCTCCTTCGCTTCGTCCGGGACGTCAGCGAGATCTTTCTCGTTCAGTTGGGGAATGAGGACGGTGGTGATGCCGGCGCGCATCGCGGCGAGACTTTTTTCTTTCAGGCCGCCGATCGGCAGGACGAGACCGCGAAGAGTAATCTCGCCGGTCATCGCGACATCGGAGCGGACGGGAATGTCACTGAAGAGCGAAGCGATGGCGGTAAACATGGCGGCCCCAGCGGACGGGCCGTCTTTCGGGACGGCACCCGCGGGAACGTGGATGTGGATGTCGTTGTCACGAAAATCCTCGGGCTTGGCGCCGATCGAACCGGCGCGGCTGCGCACAAGGCTCAGCGCCGCCTGGGCGGATTCTTTCATCACGTCGCCGATCTGGCCGGTGAGGGTGACGTTGCCTTTGCCAGGAAAACGAATCGCCTCGATGTGAAGGATTTCGCCCCCGGTTGGCGTGTAGGCCAGGCCGGTGACGACCCCGGGCGCGCTCGTCTTCAGTTTTGCTTCGTGAATGTATTTTTGCGGGCCCAGCGTTTCGGCGACGAACTGGGGCGTGATCGTGACGCGTTCGGCCGTGCCGCGCGCCACGCGGGCCGCGACCGCTCGGCAGAGCGCGCCGATTTGACGTTCCAGATCGCGGACGCCAGCCTCGTGCGTGTAAGCGCTAATGATGAGCCGCAGGCTGTCGTCATTCCATTCCACCTGCTCGGGCGTAATGCCGTTCTCGGCCAGCTGGCGCCGAACCAAATACTTTTTCGCGATCTCCACTTTCTCGCGCTCCGTGTAGCCGGGAAGGGAAATCATTTCCATCCGGTCGAGCATCGGTCCGGGAATGCCGCCGATATAGTTGGCAGTAGCGATGAAGATGATCTGGGAAAGATCGAACGGAACGTCGAGGTAACGATCGACGAAGGCGTTGTTCTGGCGCGGATCGAGGACCTCGAGCAACGCGCTGGCGGGGTCGCCGCGAAAATCGGCGCCGATCTTGTCGATCTCATCGAGCATCATGACTGGATTGCGAGTGCCGGCCCGGCGCAATTCCTGGATGATCCGGCCCGGCATCGAACCGATGTAGGTCCGTCGATGGCCGCGAATTTCCGCTTCGTCGCGAATCCCGCCGAGACTCATTCGAACGAACTTCCGGCCGAGCGCGTCGGCGATCGATTGACCGAGGCTGGTTTTGCCGACCCCCGGCGGACCAAGCAGACACAGAATCGGACCCTGCCCGTTTGGATTCAGTTTTCGCACCGCGAGATACTCAATGAGGCGGCGCTTCACCTTCTCCAGATCGTAGTGATCGCGGTCGAGGATTTCCTGGGCCTTGTCGAGATCGAGATTGTCCTCGCTTAGCTTCGACCACGGCAGTTCGGCGATGGTTTCAACGTAACTGACGATCACGGAATACTCGGGACTGGCTGGCGGGATGAAATCGAGGCGCTTGAGTTCGCGCTCCGCCGCGGCCATGACTTCGGCCGGGGGTTTCGCTTCCTCGAGACGGACGCGCAACTGTTGCGCCTGGTCTTCGCCGCTCGCGTTTCCTTCTCCGAGCTCCTGCTGGATGGCCTTGAGCTGGGAACGCAAGTACGCTTTGCGTTGCGCATCGGAGAACTGCGATTTCACGTCGTTCTGAAGGCGCTCCTGGATCTGAGCGATCTCGAGCTGGCTCGAAATGTGAGTCTGGGCGGCGCGCAATCGTTTCTCGACGGCGAGCTCCTCCAGAAGCGCCTGCTTTTGGGCGGCGTCCAGCTCGAGATTAACCGCGAGGAAATCGGTGAGCTGTCCGGCGTCGTCGATCGACCGGACGATCGACGCAATTCCTTCTGGAGCGTTTGGCGTTAACTCGAACAAGCGCGCGGCCGAGTCGCGCAGATTCCGGAAAGCCGCTTCGAATTCGTTGCTCGCCGGCGCGGCGATGGAATCGAGGACTTGGATTTCCCCGCGGAGATACGGGTCGGTTTGGATAAGCTTCCTCAGGGCAAAGCGCCGCAATCCCTGGGCGAGGGCGATGACGTGATCGTCCGATTGGCGGAGGAGCTTGAGGATGATCGCAGCCGTGCCGACGCCGTAGAGGTCCTGTGGCTCAGGCTCGTCCTTGTCGGGATCGCGCTGGGCGATGAGCCCGATGATTTTGCTCTGCGGCAGAGTTTCATCCAGCAATTTAACGGAACCGGGCCGGCGCACGTTCAAAGGGATGACGGCACCGGGAAAAACGACAAGGCCGCGCACGGGCAGAATGGATAAGGTATCGGGAATTGGCGGAAGCTGGTTGTCCAGGGAAGGGGGCGCGCCGGTCTGATTACGTGGGCCGTCTGGATCGACAGCGCCCTGCAAGGTGAAAAGGGGTTCCGCGCTCATCAATTCTTCAGGGGCAGGCAAATCCAGAGCAGCCCGTTTTGTTGTTCAGCGGTCGCCCGTTCGGTGTCGACCTCGGCCGGCAGGTCCAGGCTGCGTTCGAACGCACCGAAATCGATCTCCATCGCCAGGGTCTGGAGCGCGCGCCCTTGCTCATCCCTGGGTTCCGCCGCCTCCCGCACGCCGCGCAAAACCAGCCGGGATGGCATGATTTGGAGATCGATCTCCTCGCGATCCACCCCGGCCAGGTCAACGCAAAGGCGGATGCACGTTTCGCAGCGATAGGCATTGATCGCGGGGCGCCAGGAATGGGCCGCGCCCGGGGCAAAGCGGACCCGGGTGAGGTGATAGCTCACTTCGTCGGAGGCGCCGTGAACAAGGCGCATCTGCAGGGTCCGGAACGTTTTCATGCGCAAAAGAGAACGTCGCCCCTCCCGAGTCCAGCCGCAAATGGATCGAAGGGGGTAGGATCAAAAGCAAAAGGCCCGATGAGTTACCTCACCGGGCCTTTAGTTCTGGCGACGTCCTACTCTCGCACAACCTATCGTCGCACTACCATCGGGGCTGCAGCGTTTCACTTCCGTGTTCGGAATGGGAACGGGTGGTGCCACTGCGCTATTATCACCAGAGCCGAACAGCGCGTGCGCTGCTCGGCTCTGGTGTGTAGCATCCGCTGTCTCAGCGGATCAAGTGCGCTGGGGACAGCGCACGCTACAACGTTCTGCAAAGAACAACCGATTCTCTGATATCTACATACAGGAAGTTTTTCCAACTAGAAGGCTTCGTTTTATTTAATCTTTTAGAAGTCATTCCTCTCAATTTGCCGCCGCCTCGCTCTTGCGATCGAGGCGACGGGTTAATTGAAAAGTAAATGACCAAGCCGAACGGGTTATTAGTATTACTTAGCTGAACGTATTACTACGCTTACACCAGTAACCTATCAACGTGGTGGTCTACCACGACCCTTCAGGGAGAACTCATCTTGGGATAGGCTTGGCGCTTAGATGCTTTCAGCGCTTATCCTTTCCGAACATAGCTACCCAGCACTGCCGTTGACACGACAACTGGAACACCAGCGGTTCGTCAGACTCGGTCCTCTCGTACTAGAGTCTGAACCCCTCAATTCTCCTGCGCCCACAGTGGATAAGGACCGAACTGTCTCGCGACGTTCTGAACCCAGCTCGCGTACCACTTTAACCGGCGAACAGCCGGACCCTTGGGACCTTCTCCAGCCCCAGGATGTGATGAGCCGACATCGAGGTGCCAAACCCTGCCGTCGATATGAGCTCTTGGGCAGGATCAGCCTGTTATCCCTAGCGTACCTTTTGTCCGTTGAGCGATGGCAATTCCACATTCAACCACCGGATCACTTGGACCTACTTTCGTACCTGCTCGACTTGTAGGTCTCGCAGTTAAGCACTCTTCTACCCATACGCTCGACGCATAGTTGCCAACCATGCTGAGAGTACCTTAGCGCTCCTCCGTTACTCTTTGGGAGGAAACCGCCCCAGTCAAACTGACCCGCTAGCACTGTCCCCCGTCTGGTTTCACAGAAATCGGGGTTAGAATCCTAATTAGCAAAGAGTGGTGTTTCACATTGCGACTCCACGAATCCCGAAGGACTCGCTTCAAAGTCTCCCACCTACGCTACGCATCGTTAATCAGAACACAATACGAGCTT
>DASZDT010000015.1:0-8662 GCA_035941675.1 Chthoniobacterales bacterium | reverse complement strand
TATTCACACAAACTCGAGCAGGTGTTACCCCACTCAGGTTATCCCATTCGGAAATCCCCGGGTCACAGCGTGTTTACCGCTCTCCGAGGCTTATCGCAGTTAGCCACGTCCTTCATCGCCTATTGGCACCAAGGCATCCATTATGTGCTCTTTGTAGCTTGATCAATCTGTAGAACGCCAAACCGTTTCCAGTTCGACGCTCAAACTTGATAACTGAAACTCTCTGGACCGAAGACTTTCGCCTCCGGCCGCTTGTTTTCAGACTCAGCTCTTAAAGTTGTATTTACTACCCTGTATGTAGATATCAAAGAACCGGCGGTTTCTGCCTATTCCGGACACAAAAAAACTCAATCGTGTCTCCCAGTCGTTCCACCTTCGCCAAGGCTACGGCGGATAAACGGGGACAAAATTGAGTTCCAATTTGCAGTCCCAAAATAGGCGAGAACCACCCCGACCAAGTCGGGGCCCGCTTCAGGCGGGGTCAGCAAGGTAGCCGGTCGGGTCCGACCGTCAACGGCAAAAAGGCATTTTTTTTGAAAAAGTTCACATTTTTTCGGCGGGAACGCGATCCGCACCGAAACGCATCTGGGAACGGGCCCAGAATCGATTCTTTTCCGCCATGCCGAAAGAGAAAAAAGTCCGTCCGCCGCAGCACCAAAAACGTCAACCCGGCCACCAGTCCCGGATGCGGCCCCAGCCCAAGTCCGGCGCGAGCGATTATGTTGGTTCGGGGAAACTTCGGGATCGGGTGGCGTTGATCACCGGCGGAGACAGCGGGATCGGCCGGGCCGTGGCGGTGCTCTACGCAAAGGAAGGCGCCGATATCGCCATCGTCTATTTGAACGAGCACAAGGACGCGCGGGAAACGAAGCGGCTCGTTGAAGCGCAGGGTCGAAAATGCGTCCTGATCGCGGGCGACATCGGGCGGGAAAAGTTTTGTCGCGCGGCCGTCACGCAGACGAAGCGCGAGCTCGGGAGAATCGACATCCTGGTGAACAACGCTGCGGAACAACATCCGCAGGAGAGCATCACAAAGGTCACCGAACGCCAGCTCGAGCGGACTTTTCGGACGAACATTTTCTCGATGTTCTTTCTCACGAAGGCGGTCCTGCCGCATTTCAAGAACGGCGGCGTAATAGTCAACTGCGCGTCGGTTACCGCCTACCAGGGCAGCCCGGAGCTGTTGGATTATTCGGCGACCAAAGGGGCGATCGTGGCGTTTACCCGATCGCTGTCGCAAGCGCTGGCCGAGAAGAAGATCCGGGTGAACGCCGTCGCGCCGGGACCAATCTGGACGCCGCTCATTCCCTCGACGTTTCCGGCTAACGAGGTAGCGACTTTTGGGTCGGACACGCCGCTCGGCCGCGCGGGAGAGCCGGAGGAAGTGGCCACGTCGTTTGTCTTTCTGGCGTCGGACGATTCTTCCTACATGACGGGCCAGGTACTGCACCCGAATGGCGGGCGCGTCGTGAACGGATAGTTTCGGTTGGCAGGCGGAGCGCCTGCCCTACAATGGCCCGATGCAACGCACCGATGGCCGTGCGCCGGATCAGATCCGGCCGATTTCGTTCGAGCTGGGGATCGCACCGAATGCGACCGGGTCGGTCCTGGTCGCGATGGGCAACACGCGGGTAATTTGCGGTGTAATGATCGAAGAAACGGTGCCTCGCTGGATGAAGGAGCAAGGCGTGACGGGCGGCTGGCTGACGTCCGAATATTCGATGCTCCCGTATTCGACAAACACGCGGAAACCGCGGGACATTACGAAGGGCCGGCTCGACGGACGGAGCACGGAAATCCAGCGGCTCATCGGCCGCTCGCTGCGCGCCGTTGTCGACCTGGAGAAGCTGGGACCGCGCACGATGTGGGTCGATTGCGATGTCTTGCAGGCCGACGGCGGAACCCGCACCGCCGCCATTACCGGTGCGAGCCTGGCCGTCGCCATAGCCTGCCGCAAACTGACGGACGAAAAGAAGATCGCCGCGTCGCCGATCCGCAAGCTGGTCGCGGCGGTGAGCGTGGGCGTCCTGGCCGGCGTCACTCTGGTCGATTTGAATTACGAAGAGGACAAGGCGGTAACGGTGGATTTCAATCTTGTCGCGACCGAAGACGGGGAGTTCGTGGAAGTCCAGGGCTCGGGCGAAGAAGCGACGTTTTCGAGCGACGAACTCGAAGCGATGCTGGCCCTGGGGCGACAGGGAGTGGTAAAATTAATTGCCGCCCAGCGCGCGGTGCTGGCATCGTTGATGGTAGGAACGAAATGAAAAAAGCGCTCATCACCGGGATCACAGGGCAGGACGGCAGTTATCTGGCGGATCTGTTGCTCGAGAAAGATTATGAAGTCCACGGGATCATCCGGCGGGCGAGCACGTTCAACACTTCGCGGATCGATCATCTTTACGCCGATCCGCACATCAACGGCGTCCGCCTGTTTCTCCATTACGGCGACCTGGCCGATTCGGTGAACCTGGTGAAGCTGCTTTACGAACTGAAGCCGGATGAGATTTACCATCTCGGCGCGCAAAGCCACGTTCGGGTGAGCTTCGACATCCCGGAATACACGTCGGACGTTACCGGCGTCGGCACGATTCGAATCCTGGAAGCGATTCGCGAGACCGGGATCCGCTCGAAGTTTTACCAGGCGTCGAGCAGCGAGATGTTCGGCAAAGTGCAGCAGGTGCCACAAACCGAGACGACGCCGTTCTGGCCGCGGAGCCCCTACGGCGTGGCCAAGGTCTTCGCGTATTGGGCGACGGTGAATTACCGCGAAAGTTACGGCCTCGCGGCGAGCAACGGCATTTTGTTCAACCACGAAAGCCCGCGGCGCGGCGAGACTTTCGTGACGCGAAAAATCACGCGCGCGGTGGCGGCGATCAAGCTCGGGCTGCAAAAGGAATTGTTCCTGGGCAATCTCGAGGCGAAACGCGACTGGGGTTACGCGCCGGAATACGTGGAGGGTATGTGGCGGATGGTGCAGGAAGCGGCCGGCGACGATTTCGTGCTGGCGACCAACGAGACCCACACCGTACGCGAGTTTGTCGAGGCGGCGTTCGCGCGGGTCGATCTCGACTGGAAGGAATTCGTGAAGCACGACGGCCGCTACGAGCGGCCCGCCGAGGTCGAGCTGTTGATCGGCGACGCTTCCAAAGCGAAGCGAGTGCTGAATTGGGAACCGAAAGTCCGGTTCAAGGAACTCGTCGAGATCATGGTCGATGCCGACCTGAAGCTGCTCTCACGCAGCTCCGCTCAGGAGCAGCTCGGGAAGCTGCCGTAATTTGTAGCTATTGCGACGACACGGCAGTCGTCGTTCCAGGTCCCGGCGCCAACGGCACTGCCGCGGAGAGCGGTTGATCCAAAATCGTCACGCGAGCGCGCCAACCGACGATGTTGTAAAGCTGGATTACGTCGCGGGACCGCATGCGGATGCAGCCGTAGCTTGCGCGCTTTCCGATGTTCCGTTCCTCGGCGGTGCCGTGAATGTAAATGTAGCGTCCGTACGCGTTCGCGTTCTGCGGTTCCAAGCCGCGCAGCCAGAGGATGCGGGTCACGATCGGGTCCCGGCCGGGCGCGTCGGGGACGAGGATTTCCCCGGTGGGCCGGCGATCTTTGAAGACCGTTCCGAGCGCCGCCGCATCGCCGATTTTCTTTTCGATTTGGAGTTCGCCCAACGGCGTCGCGCGGCTGCCGGGCGCATCACCGATGGCGAATTTCGACGTCGAAACTGGATAGGTTGCAACGAGAACGCCGTTGTCGAGCACCGCAAGACGTTGTTCGGGAATGCTGATCACGATCCGGTGGCGCGTGTCAGGCGTGGCGCAGGAGACGACGAGGACCGCTACTGCGGCGAGCGCGAAAAATCTGCGGATCATCGATCGAATCGAAAAAATTTCTCGGCCGTTTCGGTCGTGGCGGCGGCAACTTCTTCCAGCGAAATCCCGCGCGCCGCGGCGATCGTTTCCGCGACGATGCGGGTGTGCGCCGGCTCGCAGCGTTTCCCGCGAAACGGAACCGGAGCCAGGTACGGGCAATCGGTTTCCACCATAAATTTCCAAAGCGGAACCTGAGCCGCCACTTCGCGGACGTTCGCGCCGTTCTTGAACGTCACGATCCCGGTGAACGAAACGAGATGATCCTGATCGAGGACTTCGTTCGCCTGTTCCAGGGAGCCGCCGAAGCAATGGAAAACCCCGCGCACTTTGCCGGCGTACGGCCGCAGAATGTCGAGCGTGTCCTGCCAGGCGTCCCGTTGATGAATGACCACATTCAGTCCCAGTTCGACCGCGAGATCGAGTTGCTGTTCAAACAAGCTGGCTTGTTTCGATTTGTAGGCGCCGTCGTGAAGGCCAGCTTCGATTTCTTCTTCCGTCGTATATTGGAGCGCCTTCGAAATCGCGTGGGTGATTGCCTGATGCGGAAAACGGTTCGCCTTTGCGTCCTCCAGCTCCTTGCTTGGCAACCGGTGATAATCCAGGCCCGTTTCGCCGAGAGCAACAACTCGACGGTTCGCCGCCAGCTCGCGGAGCGGCGTGATTACATCTTCGCCCGATTCTTCGACGTAGGTCGGATGCACCCCAATGACGGCGAACACATTCGGATATTTCTCCGCCAGCGCCACTGCTCGCCGGCTGCTCTCGATTGAAGTGCCGATGGTGATAATGCGCGTGACGCCGGCGTCGGTCGCGCGACGCATCACGTCATCGAAATCGGGCGCAAAGTCGGGATAATCTAAATGCGCATGGGTCTCGACCAGCATGATCGAGGACCATAGCGCAACTGCGCGGCCGCCGCAGCGAGAACCACGGCGGCGAATGGCGGCCGATCCTTGATCAGTTCGGTTAACGTCCATGTGCCGCCGGTGACGCTGCCAACGCCGTTGGCCACGGTGTATTGAATGGTGAAGGAAACGGTATCGCGCGTCGCATGGTTGAGAGTGTTTTCGGCCTGGCCGGAAAAGCTGGCGAAGTAAGTATCGCCCTCGACGAGGCCCGCACTGGTTTGCTTCTGTCGCGGCAGGCAATAACAGCACCCGGCAAACAGGAGCGAGACCGGAGAAATAACGCAGCTGTACTTCGGCTAATCGAACGGGAAACCGCCGGCCCCGCGGGTCACCATTCGACCACGGTGCTGGCCCAGGTCAGCCCGCCGCCGAAGACGACCATCAACACGTAATCGCCGCGCTTGATCCGGCCGCTCCGGTTCGCTTCGTCGAGCGCCATCGCGACGGCGGCGGCGGAAGTGTTGCCGTACTTGTCGAGATTAACGAAGAAACGGTCCAGCGGGATTTTCAGCCGGTCCGCGATCGCTTCGATGATTCGCAGGTTCGCCTGGTGCGGAATGACGCAGGCGATGTCGTCGGTCGTTAGGCCGGCTTGTTCCAGCGCTTTCTTCGAGGCGTTGAGCATCGAGATCACGGCCTGTTTGTAAACTTCCTTCCCCGTCATGTGGATCGTAGCCAGGTTCATGTCCGCGTTTTCTTTTGTGATCGGGCAACGCGAACCGCCGCCCGGCATGAAGAGGATGTCGGTGAACTGGCCGTCGCTCCCGATGTGGGTGCTGATGACGCCATGGGCGCGACCGCGATGTTGCAGCACCGCGGCGCCGGCGCCGTCTCCGAAAAGCACGCAGGTGTTGCGATCCGTCCAGTTCGTGATCGAGCTCAATTTTTCGGCGCCGATCACGAGGACGGTGTTGTGGGTGTGCGAAGTGATGAACTGCTGCGCGATCTCGATCCCGAAGAGGAAGCCGGCGCACGCCGCGGAAATATCGAGGCAGGCTGCGTTCTTCGCCCCGATCTTTTTCTGGACGAAACAGGCCGTCGCCGGGAACAGCATGTCGGGCGTGGCGGTGGCCACGAGGATGAGATCGATGTCTATCGGGTCGACCTGGGCCTGCTCGAGCGCCTTGAGCGCGGCCTTCGTGGCCATGTCGCTGGTTTGCTCGTCTTTCTCCGCAATCCGGCGTTCTTTTATGCCCGTCCGGGTCGTAATCCATTCGTCGCTCGTGTCGACGATGCTCATGAGGTCGGCGTTGGTGAGGCGCTTCTCCGGCATGTAACTGCCGGTGCCAACGATCGAGACAGTCCGGTTGGATTTACCGGAGCGCGGGCTCGAGCGTGGTTGCTTTTTCATGGTGGCGGCGGACCTCCTCGACGATATGCGGGTTGACCTGGTGTTCAAT
Source organism: Chthoniobacterales bacterium (assembly GCA_035941675.1). GTDB lineage: Bacteria > Verrucomicrobiota > Verrucomicrobiia > Chthoniobacterales > UBA10450 > AV80. The sequence goes on along the minus strand of DASZDT010000015.1, from coordinate 2,485 downwards.
GGATTCGGCCGCCACCCGCAATGCGTTCTTGATCGCTTTCGGCGTGCTGGCGCCGTGGGCGATGATGCAAATGCCGTTTACGCCCAGGAGCGGCATCCCGCCATACTCTTCGTAGTTCACTTTCTTCCGGATCGTCAGAAAGGCGTTTCGTGCCAGGTAGGCGCCGGCCTTCCGCATCGTGGTCTTCGTCAGCTCGTGCTTGAGCCATTTGAAAATCGCGTCGCCGATCGACTCGCAGGTTTTCAGGATCACGTTGCCAACAAATCCATCGCAGACCACCACCTCGACCGGGTCCGCGAACAGATCGTGCCCTTCGATGTTGCCGCGGAAATTGAGGTCGCTCTGCTTGAGCATCTTGAAGACTTCCTTGGTGAGATCGCTCCCTTTCATGTCTTCGTCGCCGATCGACATCAGGCCGACGCTGGGATTTTCGTAACCCAGGACGTGGCGGGAATAGACCGAGCCCATGATTGCGTATTGGGCCATGTGTTCCGGCCGCGGATCGCTGTTCGCGCCGGCATCGATCAGGACAAACACGTTTGTCTCCGACGGAATGACGGCTGCAATCCCCGGACGGTCGACGCCCGGCAGCGTCCGTAATTTTATTTGCGTCGCGGCCACCGCGGCGCCCGTATGGCCGGCGCTGACCACCGCCGCCGCGTCGCCCTTCTTCACCAGGTCGACCGCCCGGCTCACGGACGAATCTTTTTTCCGGCGAACGGCTTCCACCGCGCGATCGCTCATTTCGACGACCTGGGTAGCGTGGACGATTTCGATCCGGCCGTCGTTGCAGCGGTGCTTTTTCAATTCGGCCTCGATCTGGGGCGTGTCGCCAACGAGGAAGAGCTTCCCGATATGGGAATATTCCTGGAGCGCCATTACCGCGCCGCCGACGATATTAGGCGGGCCGAAATCGCCGCCCATCGCATCCAGAGCGATTTTCATGGGAGCGGAATTTTGCGGCGATCAGGCCGCGAATGCAAAATCAAAAAACGCGGAAGCGTTGGGAGGTCGGGCGTTGAGAGAAATCTCAACCTCTTACGTGCCGACGCTCAACACCTGGCGCCCCTTGTAATACCCGCAGGAAGGACACGCGGTATGCGACGCCACCGGGCTGCCGCACTGCGCACACTTGTTGAGCTGCGGGGCCTGCCAGCGATGCGACGCCTTGCGCGTGCGCAGGCGCATCTTCGAAGTTTTACGTTTGGGGACTCCCATGGTGAGCGGGAATGAAAGCACTGTTTGGCGAAAAGACAAATCCTGGCCGCTACAACTTCAAGTTATCGAGCGCGCTCCAGTCCGGCGCCCGCTTGCTGTCCTCTTCGCTAACCGGGGCGACGACATCGGCGGCGGGACATTTCCGGCCGCCTTCCCGATCGCAATGCGGATGCGCGGGAAGGTTCAGCAGGAGGTCTTCCCGAACGTAGGGCGTCAGATCGATCAGCTCGGGTCCGGTCAGCTCGTGGTGGACGGAAAACGCCGGCACTTCGATCTCGAACCGAAACGGTTCGAGGCACCGGACGCATTTCAGTTCCACCGGCTGGGCGAGATTTCCCGTGACCCAGAGCGAACCTTCGGAAATCCCGAGATCGAGCGAGTAACGCAGCGGGCCGGTGCAGACCACCCCTTCCGCCGCCAACTCCGGAATGGAACATTCCTCTTCACCCTCGAGGTGCAGGCCGTCGGCCTGGATCTGGCGGAGATGGACTTTCATCGGGAGGGGGAAAATGACGAATGACGAATGGGGGAAAATGACGAATGACGAATGACGAATGACGAAGGAAGCCCGAATGACGAACGACGGCGAGCGCTGCCTCCGTGGTTCATTCGAATTTCGGGCTTCGTCATTGTTTCGACATTCGTCATTCGGGCTTCGTCATTAGCTTTGTTGCGAGGGCTTTCGCCACCGGTTTCGGCACGAACGCCGCCACGTCGCCGCCGAGGCGCGCGATCTCTTTCACGATCCGCGAACTAAGATAGGTGTATTCCTCCTTCGGCATCAGGAAAATTGTCTCCACGGTGGAGTCGAGCTTGCGATTCATCAGCGCCATCTGGAATTCGAACTCGAAATCCGAGATGGCCCGGAGGCCGCGAATCACAGCTGTGGCCTTCCGCTTGATCGCGAAGTTAACCAGTAATCCGTCGAGCGGCGCGACCTCCACGTTTTTGATTTTGCCAAGCGCGGCCTTGAGCAGGCCGAGCCGTTCCTCGAGCGAAAAAAGTGGATGCTTCTGGTCGTTGTAAGCGACGCCGACAACGACTTCGTCGAAAAGTTTCCGCGCGCGATCGATGACGTCGAGGTGACCGTTCGTGACCGGATCGAAGCTGCCGGGATAAATGGCGCGGCGGATCATGACCGGCAACGTGGAACGTTCGACCCGCGTTCGCAAGGCGAGGCCCATACCCCGCTTGCCGATGACCGACAAAGCCCGCAAGATATGCGCGCAAAATGATCGAACCGCCTTACCGGACCGTGGCTGTGGCC
>DASZDT010000014.1:0-135000 GCA_035941675.1 Chthoniobacterales bacterium | reverse complement strand
CAAAGATCGCCGTTGCTTCATCCTCAGTACACGACAAAATCCGATCCGATCAGCTGACTGATTGAAACCGGCTCGCCCATGAGCCCGAAGAGAAGAACATCCCGGGGAACCCGGGATCCGCGTTTCAGCGGGACAGCAACATATTGCGTCCGCGATCGCCGTCAAACAAGATTTTGCACATTTTTGCAGATTTTTTGGCCCACCTGTCCGCCATAATCCCGCCACCGCGGGACGAAGGCGGATCAACACAAAATATGCGCTGATCTGCATATTTTTTTCATGCCGGTAGCTCAGCGTTCCCGCGCCGGCGAAAGGCGGTAGGGACGCCGCGCTGCGGCGTCCGCAAACCCGCCACCGGAGGTTGCAATAGACTTGCACCCCGCGACTGCGAGAATCGAGACGCGCCCACCGAATCTCCAGGATTTTACGCGCGAATCGACGCGAATGAACGCGAATAGAAGCCGGCAGAACCTCGACTTCGGCTCTTCAACATTCGCGAAAATTCGCGTCGATTCGCGGGCGAACCTTCCGTTGCCGGATCTGGCGCTGGCATCGTCGCAGTGCCACTCACGTATATCCGTCGCCGGCCTGCCCGCCGTAGTCCGGCGGCTGCCGGACGAAGGAGGGCACGCGAAACGCTGCCCGAACCACATGATCAAATCACTTCTCGCTTTCGCGGCCAGTCTCCTCTTCATCGCCGTCGCCCACGCACAACCAACGAGCGGCAGCCCCGATCCGAAAACCGGTGTCGAGATGACCGGCACCATCAAGGAATACACACCCGGCGCCGCCCTTGTCCTCGAGACCCTGGCCCCGAGCGAGCCCGTCCAGTTCAAGCTCAGCAAGACCGTCACTTACGCCGACAAGGACGGAAAACCAATCGAAGCCGCTGGCCTGACCACGAACCAAAAGGTCCGTGTCCACTACACGAAGATCGCCGGCGACAACGTCGCCGACAAAATCAGCCTGATCGGAAATTAGGCGAAGAAGTGACGAGTGACATGTGACGTGCGGTCGGCCCTTCGTCATTCGTCATTCGCCTGCGACGCCAAAGCCTTGGCGAAGGCGGGTCATTGCGCGGCTGATCAGTAGATTCCTGGAACCAAGCGCTTCGTGCGGTTCATGTAATCCGCGTAGCGCTCGCCGAGAGCGCCGCGCAACGCATCCTCCCTTGTCCGCCATAGCCTCGAGCGGAGGCGGATCCACATTCAGCGCTCAATAAATGCCTGGGATTAGTCGCTTGGTTCGCCGCATATAATCCCGGTACTTCTCTCCCAGCGCTCGCGACAGCGCCTCCTCTTCCACCTTCATCCGCCGCAGAAACGCGACGAAGATCGGCACCAGCACCACGGCCATCGCCACCCAGTTCCAAAGCGTCATCGCCCAGCCGAGGAACGCCAGCAGCACCCCCGAGTACGACGGATGCCGCACCCACCGGAACGGCCCCCGCTGCACCACCTCATGATCCTTCTCGACCACCACATCCACCGTGAAAAACCGTCCGAGAGTCACGATCGCCCACCACCGCACCGCCAGTCCCGCCGCAAACAACAGCACGGCGAGAATCGGGATCCAATCGCTCTGCGGAAAATCGAACAACCCGACCCAGCCGGCCCTCAGCGATCTCGACTGCGCGACGAATATTCCCGCCATGACGCTGACCGTAATCACCACCCAAAGCATCCCGAGCGTGCTCTTGTCCTGTTTCTCGCCCGTCTTCGTGCGCGACCGTCGCGTGATCGTGAGCAAAATCTCCGAAGCGAGAAACGCCAGTCCAAGTTTTGACGCGAGCGACATGTCTCTGTCACATCGCTCCCGAAACGGAGATTCGCAACCGCTCACCTCATCACCGTCAATCGGGCACCGGTGGACCAATGACGAATGACGAATGACGAATGACGAAGTAACTCCAAAGAGCGAACGTCGGGCGAATACCGGTCATTTGCCTGCAACCGCGTCGCTCGCAACCCCGCTGGTAGCGGCGGCTGTCTTAGCCGCACTTCGTTCAGACAGATTTACTTCGCCGCCGAAACGCTCTTCAGGATCTCCGTGATCTCGTCCGCGTGTTCCGACATGCCTTCGCCCCGTTGGATCAGCATCACGCCCAGGTCCTTCGTCACCTCTAGCGAGGTCAAGGTGATCTTCATCGTCTTGCCGTCGCTCGTGCGGCCATCGTCGGTCACCGTCACCACGTTCATCCCGTTCAACGTCGATTTCGCCTCCTTATAGGAATCAAAATCCGGCTTCACCTTGAGCAACGCCCAGGCCTTGTCGTTCGACGGTCCCAGCATATCGGGTCGCGTCACGATAACATCGACAAACACACTCCCATCCTCCGTGCTCGCCGTGATCGTTTCCCCGCTGGCGCTCGCAGTCCAACCAGCCGGAAACGTGATCGCCGCCACGGGTTGATCAGCGGGAATTTTGAGCGTATCGGCAAAACCGGGGGCGCGATTCCAACCACGGCCAGCAAACAGGCGATAGAATGTTTAAGAGATGACTCGCGCTTACCGGCGCACCACAAAATTGCAAACGCCATTCCCGCGTGGCGCCGCATTGGCGCAGATCACTTCCTCGTTTCCAGCCGTTGCCGCCATTGCTCGGGGGGATAACTGAATCCCTGGCTGTGGGACCACGACCAGATTCCCAGGTTGAATCCCGTGCTTAACATGACGCTGATCGAATCCTTCCTTCCCGCCTCCGGATACTCTTGCAACAGGATCCCGACCAGCTTGTTCGCTTCCGCGTCGAGGTTTTCCACTCGCCGGTTTAGGCGAGCAGTGACGGTTACTCCCGTCGCGAAACGTTGCCCGCTCTTGCTGTCCCAGAAAACCGTTTGCCCGGCGACGACGGACGTCATCGCCACCTCTGGCTGCTGCTGGATCGCGCCGTAGGCCGCGAATATTTCATTTCCCAGCCAGTTCTTCACCATGTTCCCGAGAAGCATCGGAACCACTCCCACCAGAAGGAAAATAAGCGCGACCACCACATAATGACCGCCCCACATCTTCGGTTTGTCCGCCGCTTCGCTCCCGGCACGGACCACATACGAGCCGACTACCAAATCATGAAGCGACTGTCGCGTTCTCGCATTGAAAACGATCAGATACCAAATGCCGCCTCCCAGCCCGAAAACGATTTCGCCGAACAGGATGCTCGCCGCCGGATGGAGCTGGGCCATCGGAATCGGCGCTCCGTTAACGAAGAAAGGCAGAAGCAGCACGAACGAACGAACAAATGATCTCCCCAGACCAAGCGGCTCCCCTGTTTTCGAGATCGCCCTGATTCCGAGCGCGCGCTTGCCGAGCGTTTGGCCTCCGCCCAATCGGCTGTTGAGCGGAACGAAATAGAGCAGCGCGATCGCGAACCCGATGAGCCGTTCCCACCCGCCCATACCCATGAAAAAATCCGCCAGGAAAAGGCCCAGGACGCAGCCCACGACCGCGAGAAGCATCCAGTCGAGAAAAAAGGCAACGCTCCGTCGCCAGAACCCAGCCTTCCGAAAATCCGGTAGTGTCGGAGGAAGGGGCGGAGGCACCGGGGCTGGGGCGTCGGGGTCCATTTATTTTGGGTATTTGAGACGCGAGGCTACTAGCCGCTTCCCACAAATCGACAAAAAATTTTGTCACCCGCGGCGCCGGCTCCGCCGCCATTCGCCATCCTCAATCCTGCCGCCGCCTCTTCTGTAGCGGCGGTCTATGACCGCCGAATCCCACGTTTCTAGGCCAAAGACAGCCGCTTTCTTTCCGTGCAGGTGATCGATCGCAACCGCAAAGGCGCCTTAGGCGTGCTCCTGGACGAACACATCATCGAGGAAGCCGTGTTAACCCCGCCCGAGCAACTCGTCCGCCGTTGGATTGCGCGAAGCCAAAACCAACGCCGAGATCGCCGTGATCCTCCGCATGACAACCGCCCCCGTAAAAAAACACGTCGCCCACATCCTCGAGAAACTCGGCTTCCAGAACCGCATCGCGGCCGCACTCAAAGGGAATGGGTTCCCGACTTAGGCGAGCGCCCCGAGAACCCAAAAAATTCTTCTTGGCAGCGTTCGTACCAAACGATAGAAACCGCCTCGCCTCAACTTAAAGCCCCAGATCCAAGCCACGCCGCCCACCAGACAGCCGTTTTTCATTCCGCTAGTCTTCTTGCGCCGCACAGGGATAGATCCGGAAACCTAATTTAATCGTGTCTGAACATTGCCTAATTTCCTTTAAAAGTCGGCTAACTCTGCAGGAAATCGAAAGGGCTATAAGTCAGCTTTTTCACAAGGCAGAAACCGCGAAAAGCGTCACATTTGACCTGACGCAGACGACATTTATCGGCCATTTCCCTGCCACGCTCCTGTACACATGGTGTGTATCGCTACGGCATGACCAGAAAAACGTGGATTTGTTATTGCCTCCGTTTGATCTCCTGACGGCCCAATGTCACAAAGCGCTAGTCCAATGCGGACTACTGGCCGCATTGAAGGATGAGGGCGTTCAACTCGATTACGCGTTGATGGCACCAATCGGTTCGGGAATCCCGTTAACCGTTTTACCTGACGCAAGTAGCCTTTGGACTTTTATCGAAAGCATCTCGCCGAAAGTCTTTAATATCGCGGCATCCGGATCTGGCGATTCGAATGTCGTTTTCGATGCCTTGGATGTGGTGCTGTTCGAATTAGGCGAAAACGCTTTTCTTCATACAGGCGGGTCGCGACCTCATTTCCAATTAACGGTGTCTGAATCTTCAACTAGTACATACACCGCAGGGGTAATGAGCATATTTCCAGCCGGAGTTCGTTATCTTGAAATCTGCCTCGGCGACTTTGGTCCCGGTATTGATCGGCGATTAGAGTCGCACTTGCCCGGGGATTATCACCCCCTATACGTTCCTCGTCGCTCAACGAGGGCGCAGAGAATTTTGTCATACGCGTTCGAGTTTAGCGCTACGTCGGATAGAGAAGGGCGGCGGACGCGGTTAGCCCAGCTCGTCACATTGGACAACCTGGATCCTGACGATGTCGCCTCTGGCTTATTCTGTGTATCCGAAGTCGCGAAAGCGAGAGGTGGCCAACTGTTGGTGAGGACACCTAGAGCAATGCTTAGCCTTGATTTCAGCGTCGACAGACTTAAGCCGAAAATCAAAGGGCATGCGGGTCTTGGCGTGAGGCAACTCGGGCAACTCGTAGGCTCGCATTTTCTAATCCGACTACCAATCGATCTTCACGAGGCTCCAATTCACCGTCGCCCGGTGGAGAGGAAAAGCCGAGTCTCATATACGTCTCAAGTGTCGGTGCTATCGGTATTTCGTGACGTGACCGACACTGACAACCCCGGGGACGTACTCCATAAGGCTAGCTCCGAAGTGGACCGGCATTTTAGCCATCACCGCCAGTCCGCCGGTATCACAGTGGTGATGCCGGCACCACTTGCCTTTCCGAGCCGAGCCTTAGCAGCGTTTCTGGGAGTGCTTCGCGCTATCCCCCACGGCCAGCGGACCGTGCTCTGGCTTGAGCCCCGAGCTAAGACCACCGCAAAACCGCCTAACGGCGAAGGAACTGGGCGGCGTCGACGGGTGCAAATGAGCGGCGGTCAGCCGGTTTTGATCGGCGATCTCCTAAGCAATGACTTTTACCTACCCTTTGGGGCAAATTTAATCGATCGTTCTGGCCTAATCGCTATACCCGGCGAAACCAATCGTTTTTCCCTAGAACAAGGGGTCTTCGCTACCATCCAACAGAAGTACGTGTTAGCCGTGAGGGAAATCCTTAGGGGGGTATTTCAAGGAGACGACGTGCGTCGTGCGCCGGGACCATTCTTGATCGAAGGCAAGTATTATCGCGACATCTTCTATGAGATACCGCGCGCCCTACGCGATCCTACCAATGTCGAATATGCGGCCGAATGGCTCTTCCGGCAAATCCCAGGAATATCGTCAGGTACGGGTCCTGACGTAATTGTAGGCACAACGCACGTACTAGAAACGGTGCTTCAGCGCCTGGCGGCGCTTATTGGGGCCGCGACGGGTATCGTTCCAGCTATTGTTTGTCGGCCTGCTGACAGCGAGGCGCTTTGGCTCGTCAAGAGCCTGATCGGTTACCACGGCCGGACCGCGGTCGTCCTCACCGATATTTTGTGCCGCGGCCGCGATCTTGAAAAAATGCTTTCTCGGATGAGCGGCATGTCGGTCGATGTAGTTCTAGCACTGATAGACGCGAGGGTAGATGGCGGAGGGGAGCCCATATTAATCAAGACTCCCGAACCCGTGTCAATGGCAGTGTCCGCGATTCTTGTCGAACCCGCGCGATCATTCGATGAGCCGCCAGCTGCGGCCGTCCCAGGGTCTGACGAAGAACGAATATATGTCATAGACCGGCAAACTCGTTCGCCCGCGCTTTATGTTCGGCATGCGAAACCACAAACATCGTTGGTCCAGCTTTTCACCACGAAATTACGCAAATCCAAGGCCCTCATTTGTGGACACGTAGAATTTGAGTTCAAACATTATCTGAATTGCTTACACTTCCCGCGCCTCTTTAACGCGCTGCGGAGGGAGATTGAAGGATGGATACGCCACCAGATTGGGGTAGTTGAGTTAGAGCTACCGTTGACTGAGAAGAAGGAATGGTTCGTTGCAATACATGATCCGGATGGCGCGTTGGAGTGGCTAAAACCGGTTTTGGAACTGCTCCCACAGCGACCCAAAGTCCGTTTCATTACTCGCGCAGAGTTGGAAGCGCCACCACCGCCGACCGCTAGACGGCACGGTCACTACGTATGCATCATTCCAGCTATTGCGAGCGGCGAAGTAGCAAGGCGTACCGTTGAACTCATATCGCGGTACTCTCCTCAATCTATTCTGCTCCTTAGCATCGTCGCGCGGATGGATGCAGAGCAACTTGGCTTCATGTTTCACATACAAAAATATGCGGACGCGCGCTTGAGGTTTGGAGTTTGCTTCGATTTTTCGTTGCCAGTGTATACGGCAACCGAGCGGCTATGTCCTGCGTGCTTGCGTATGACTGACCTGGAACGATTGGCATCTCGGCTGGCGGATTCAGGATGCAAACTATCAAGTCTGCTGCGAACGGCTGAGGATAAGATCAGAACGAGCGCGGTTATTCGGTTAGAAACGCTTCAGGGGGACGAACCATCGTTGCTTTTGTCGGACGGCGATGTCACACGTTCGAGGCTTCTTTCAGACTACAACAAGGCGCGTCTGGAACCATTATACGCCGAACAGCTCAGTACCACCCTCCTCGCCGAGCAAGACCAAGTAGACGAGTTCTTAGAGCTCGTCGGCGAACATAGGTACACTAGGGCGTTCGAACCGGCTGAAATTGCTCGACGAGCGTTCAAAGCATATGACGCTTTAGGCGCAAGGGTCAGAACTATTGTTACCGCAGAACGGCCTCCATTTGGCCTTGCACATGTGCTTGGCGGCTGCGTTCATCTGTCAAAGGAAGCTTTTATAGAGCACGCAGCGGACCTCGTTATTCGGTTCGGGGAGTCATTAGGAGACGTCGAGGAAATCTGTTTAGAACTGGTCGGTCTCGGCATCTTGCCGGCCAACATTGCCGGCGCGATCGAAGCCCTACACGCAGGCAGTCATGTCGAGGCAGAGTTGATAGTCACGGAAGCCGTAGAGTTCTTGCGATATCTGGATCGATCAGATGAAGTGAAAGACGACAAACAGGTACGGGATTTATCATATCTGTTTGCCAAACTGTCGCGCAGCAGCTTCTTTGCGAACTCCCTAACAGAGCTCATCAATCAAACGACGCGTCCCCTTATGAATTTGGACTTGTTACTGCGTACCGCGAAGCAACTTGTTCATCATTGGCGTGACGAAATCGTTGTGCAACTAAGCAGCGTTCGAACCGGGCGCGTTTGGCATACTTTGGAGCGGGACCGGGGGGACGGACCCTTACGCATTGAGCCCCTAGAAGCCTACGTGTCTCAGGTGGCGCGCCTTTCAAAAATGAACGCGCGAAACGTCCGCGACCCCTTAGCGTTCCGCGCGAAAATCGGAGGCCTGGCTAAGCTGATTCAGGTATTGTCAAACGACATTGCATCACGGATACAGCAATGTTTTGTCAATGTGCTGCATTGCAAAGCCGTAGGGCTGCCTAGTGTCATTCCGGATGTACACGGGAAGCCAATTTCGACTAGGCGCGAAATCGACCGCCAAGTTGATCTTGCATTCTGCGACTTAGAGGACCTCAACATTGTAGCGAGCGAACTGATCACAAATTGGCAGGTCCATGCGGGATCTGCTGAACGACGCGAGGCTTGGTTTAGACTATTTCAGGAACCGTATCACGTCGTGCTCGAATTTGGTGACAGCTTCGGGGGAACATTCAATGAAGCTAGTTTTGGAGGATTATTGGTTACAAAGGAGTTTTGTCGTAAGTATTGTGCTACGCTGCGCGTTAGTCCTGCTGACGAAGCGGGCCAGAAGTCGATAGCACTTGTCTTACGCCGATTCGCTCAACCCTCATGGACGCAGCATAACCCTAATGGACAAGAGACGCTTTTTTAAGATACTATTAGTGGATGATACTCCGAACGTTGAAGAAGCCGTTCGGGAAGGTTTAGAAAGGATCGGCATTAAGACCGACATCGAAGCGCATTGTCCGAAGCGACGGGTCGAGAGGTTTGGTGGTTGCACATTGCCAGCAGGAAAGCAATTTGATGCATTTCACCTAGCCCTTATCGATCTGGAGCTATTTCCCATCCAGAATTTAATGCTTCTTGACAAGGAGGATCTACGCGGTGGTAGTGAAGTCTTACCGTACATCCGTCGCGAGGCCCCGTGGATTCCGGTTATAGCCTATTCTCAGCATTTCGAGAAGATCGTAGTGCCATTTCTGCCAATTGCATGTGGTTTTGGTTTCGATGGGTACCTCCCCCGAGGGTTGTTCAGCAGTGTGACTCTGACACAAGCATTGTGGGACAATATATACGAATTGGCCAAAATTTTACGTGTCGCGGCGGCTGTTGGAGAGTCCGCGAATTTATCGTTGCCCCTGGGCTTAGACCTGCGGTTAACGGGCAGTCTCGCAAAGGAACTGGATGCAAAGTTTCCGATGTGGCGCCGGGTATTCTCCCAATTGTTTTGCTTCTGTGAAACTGCTACTGTGACGAAGCTTGCAGGGGGATGGTCAGGCGCGACGGTGCTTCAGGTCTATGCGCATCAACGCAATGAAACTGGGGGAAGGGAAGGTGACTGGTTAGTGAAGCTGTCGGAGAGTCCGTCGAAGCTGCAAAGGGAAGCGCAGTCGCACATCCGCATGATACATGGCGGTCTTGAGTTCGCTCGAAGTGTGCAATTGCTTTGGCCTATTGTTTTGGTGGAGGATACCACGGCGGGTATTGCGTATCAGTTTGCCCGTGGCACCTCTGAAGCAGCAAAATACCTCCTAGAAGATGATTCTCGCCTGGATGATGTTTGTGAAAGGCTTAGCAAGATTTTGGCGCAGTTGTATAACCCTGGCTCGGTTCAACGTGACATTCTTGGTAATGTACTGCGAGAGTGGTCTCCTCCGGCCGAGGAACTTCGGAAGGCTGCTAAGTTAATTTCAGTCGGCGAAGTCGCTGAGCTACTGCTTGAAATTGCGGAACCGGGAATTGACAAAATCCTGACACCCTCAGTGGGGTATCAGCAATCGTTGATCCATGGCGATTTACACCTCGGCAATGTAATGATAGGTGAACGAGATTTGCTGATTGATTTTGCACGTTCGAATGTCGGCCCGATCGCTGTCGATGTTGCACGCGTGACTGCCGACCTGCTGATTCGGCTACCACAACTCCGCCCTCCGACACTGCCGCCTTCGTGTTTGGCCGCCCCAACCCGGTTCGGTGCCGCGGTTCAGAGCATTGTGTCGGGCCTCCGATTCGAAAACGGCGACACAATTTTAACAGATTATTTTCTTCGAGTCTTCATCGCTCAACACTTGAATTATCGAGACATTTCACCGGAAACGAAAGATTGGATTGTGTCCGTACTGAAATGAGACGACACCCCGAAAAAGCGGCCCCCCACATCGACGAGTCGGCGATTCGCCATCGATTTTTAACGGCGCCGAGTTTCCAACGGAGAATTAGGGAAGAACGGAGCGTTGAGATCGGGAAAGTGACGAGTGACCATCCTTCGCCCAAGGCTACGGCTTGGCAAGCATGTGACGATGACAAGGTGAGACGCTGCCGAAGAGCGGTGTCGGCGCAACGCCAGCTCCCCCAGGCGGGATGAAGACTTAAAACCGAAGATGTTTCACAGTCAAGCCGTTGTTGATGAGTTCGGTGAGGGAATCGATGCCGATGCGGAGGTGGCGATCCATGAATTTGGTGTTGACGATGTCGTCGCTCATGGCGGTTTTTACGCCTTCGGGGACCATGGGTTGATCGGAGACGAGGAGGAGGGCGCCGGTCGGGATTTCGTTGTGGAAACCGGTGATGAAGATGGTGGCGGTCTCCATGTCGATCCCCATGCAGCGGATGCGGGCGAGATATTTTTTGAAGGTGTCGTCGTGTTCCCAAACGCGGCGGTTGGTCGTGTAAACGGTGCCGGTCCAGTAGTCGAGGTCGTGGTTGCGTATGGTGGTGGAGATCGCTTTTTGGAGGGAGAAAGCGGGCAGGGCGGGGACTTCGGCCGGAAAGTAATCGGTGGAGGTGCCTTCTCCGCGGATGGCGGCGATGGGAAGAATGAGGTCGCCGAGTTTGTTTTTGCGTTTTAGGCCGCCGCATTTTCCGAGGAAGAGGACGGCCTTCGGGCGCACGGCGCTGAGCAAGTCCATCACGGTCGCGGCAGTGGCGCTGCCCATGCCGAAATTCAGGATCGTGATTCCGTTCGCGGTCGCGTTCGGCATCGGGCGATCGGTGCCGCGCACTTCGACGCCGTGCCATTTGGCGAAGAGCGTGACGTACTGACTGAAGTTCACGAGCAGGACGTATTTGGAAAAATCCCTGGTCGGGGTGCCAGTGTAGCGGGGCAGCCAATTGGCAACGATGTCGGCTTTGGATTTCAACGGCTCCAGTAAAGTCGGCTCGCGTCGTTCTGTCGATAATCCGATCTCGCGGCGGCGAGAATACCGATGGATTTCCGGATAAAAAAAGCGCAGATGATGGGATGCTCTCGAGCGACACCATCAAGCGGCTAATTCCTTCCTCGGAATTAACGCCGGAGGATTGGGAACGAAAATTTCCCCCGCGCCCGCTGCCAGCCGGGGCTGAGGTGACGCGGTTCGCACCGAGCCCGACGGGTTACGTCCACATCGGCGGGATCCTGGTGTCGCTCATCTCGGAAAGCGTCGCGCGCCAGTCCGGCGGAGTTTTCATTCTTCGAGTTGAAGACACAGATAGAGATAGGTTCGTGGAAGACGCCGTCGATCAGATCGGGCGCGCCTTGGAATTTTTTGGGATCAGGCCGGATGAGGCTGGGGAAAAGGGTTCGTACGGGCCTTATCAGCAATCGCACCGCCAATCGATCTACGACTCCTACGTGGTCGATTTCCTGAAACGCGATCGGGCCTACCCTTGTTTCTGCACGAAAGAAGAGCTCGCCGAGATGAGCAAAGCCCAGTCTGCGCAAGGCGTGGCGACCGGCTATTGGGGCGAGTGGGCCCGGTGCCGGAACCTGGCGGAAGCGACCGTCATTCAACGACTCGATGCGGGCGAACCGTACGTGATCCGTTTCCGTTCGCCGGAATTCACCGACAAGAGAATTCGTTACGTCGACCTGATCCGCGGCCCGCTCGAAAAGGAAGACAATCGAAACGACGTCGTTATTCGCAAAACGACCGGACTGCCGACTTATCATTTCGCGCACCCGGTCGACGATCACCTGATGCGGGTGACGATCATGATTCGAGCGGACGAGTGGTTGTCTTCGATCCCTCTGCACCTTCAGCTCTTTGAAGCGCTCGGTTTTCCGATGCCGCGCTATGCGCACATCGCGCCGCTGCTGAAATCGGAGGGGAAAAGCCGGCGCAAACTGAGCAAGCGGAACGATCCGGAAGCGGCCGTCGATTTTTACGTTCGCGCGGGCTATCCCGCGGAAGGGGTGCTGGTGTATCTGCGCGGCCTCGCCAACAGCCGGCTGCTTGACGGTCCGCCCAAGGAGGTGTTGAGCGCGCCGCTCCTGCTCGAGGATTGTTCGCGGGGCGGACAATTGGTCGACATTGCGAAGCTCGATCACGTCTGCCGCGAGGTCATCGCCGAGATGGCTCCCGAGGAAGTTGCCGATCGAGTTCTCAAGTGGGCGGAAGAGTTCGATCCGCCGTTGGCTGAACTCGTCCGACAAGACCGGCAGGCGATCATAAATGCCTTGATGATTCATCAGCTCCCGCCCACTGGGCCGCGCAAGGAAATCGCCAAGTGGAGCGAGTTCCGTGACAAAGCCGGCTTCCTGGTCCCAGCCATGTTCGAGACCGTCAGCGATGCCGCCGATCCGCGCTTCGCGCCCGTTGCTGCGGAGCTTGTCACTCAGCTGGCGCAACGCCTCGCAGACTCCTATCGGCACGACGTGCCGGCCGACGAATGGTTCGCGCAAATCCGCGAGGCCGCCGTCGCCTTGGGATTTGCGGCGACGGCTCGTGAATACAAGAACAATCCCCAGCTCCCCGGCTCGATCAAAGAAGCCGCTAACATAGTCAGAGTGCTGGTCACGGGGCGGACGACCAGCCCTGAACTGTATCCAATTAGCCGGACGCTGGGAGAACCCGAAGTCCTTCGCCGGCTCAGAGCGGTGCGCTGAAAGGCTCGCTCTTCATCAACCGTTCGCACCCAACGGAGTTCTCTCGACTGTCTTTCGCTCGACGGGCAAAGTCGACGCATGAAGACGCTTTCGAATTTCGTCAGTCTGCATCCTTACTTTAAAGTGCATGCCGGAAACATGGAGCAATTCACCAATGGCTTTGCGGGATTTATCGCGAGGACGAGAAGCGAGGACAAAAATCTGTTCTACGAATTCACGGTGAACGGCGACGAAGTCTTCTGCCGGGAAGGTTACGCCGACGCGGAGGGCCTTCTCACTCACCTGGACAACGTCGGGCCGCTGCTGGCGAACGCGCTGAAAATTTCGGACCTGATTCGCCTGGAGGTGCACGGCCCGGCGGCGGAACTTCTCAAGCTGAGAGAGCCGCTGGCGCACCTCAAGCCGGCGTGGTTCGTAGCGGCCTGACGTCCGGATGGATTCGGAATCTTTGCTAAACGTCGCGGCTTATGCGCGCGCGGCGGCGGCGAAACTGCCGAAGGACGTGCTCGGCTATTTTGAGGGCGCCGCGCTCGATGAGATCACGCTGAGAGAGAACACGGCCGGCTGGGAGAGGCTGAAGCTTTACTATCGCGTTCTCGCCGGCGTCGGAGAGCGGGATTTAAGCACGACGGTTCTTGGAGAGAAAATTTCGATGCCGATCGTGGTGGCGCCGACGGCGTTTCATAAACTGGCGTGCGACGCTGGTGAAATCGCGACGGCCCGGGCGGCGAAGAACGTGGCGACGCTGTTCATTCTCAGTTCGCTGTCGAACACGGCGATGGAGGAAGTGTTTACCGAAGCCGGATCGCCACGCTGGTTCCAACTTTACGTCTACAGAGATCGAGAAGTCACGCGCGCGCTGGTCCAACGCGCGGAGGCCGCGGGCGCGGAGGCGATCGTGTTGACGGTGGATGCGCCGGGACTGGGCACGCGGGAGCGCGATATGCGGAATCGGTTTACGCTGCCTGCCGGCCTCGCGGTCGCGAATCTGGCGCCGCTGGGGAAGGGGACGCTGCCGGAAGTCAGTGGATCGGGCCTGGCTGAGTATGTCCGGACGAATTTCAAAAGCGATCTGGGGTTTGCTGACCTGGATTGGTTGTGCGGATGCACGCGATTGCCGGTGGTGGTGAAGGGCGTGTGTCGCGGCGATGATGCGCGGCGAGCGGCGGAACACGGAGCGAAAGCCCTGGTGGTGTCGAACCACGGGGGGCGCCAGCTCGATACGGCGCCGCCGACTTGTGAAGTGTTGCCGCACGTGGTGGAGGCAGTGGGCGACGCCTGCGAGGTGTACGTCGATGGCGGCGTGCGACGCGGGAGCGACGTGCTAAAGGCGCTCGCGCTCGGGGCGCGCGCGGTTCTGGTCGGACGACCGATCCTGTGGGGATTGACGCTGGACGGCGAGCAGGGCGCAACCGCTGTGCTGAACATCCTGCGGCGTGAACTCGATGAGGCGATGCTGCTTTGCGGATGCACAACGCTGAAGGACATCGGGAGATGGGTCCTAGGGCCGAAATAGGATCGCTCGCTCCACGTCGGCAGGCACGGAAAAGCGCGAGCAGGAGGCGGCCTAACGGCTTGAGAAGTGCTCCTTTTGGCGAGCCTTATGCGCGCACGCTTTGGATTAATTGTCCTGGTTTTTCTCGTCGGCCTAACGAGCAGTTTCGGCGCGGTCTACGAAGTGGGGCCGGGGAAGGCACTGACAAGTCTATTTGGCGTCCCTTGGAAATCCCTGCAGCCGGGTGACGTGGTAAATATCTATCCGAAGCCGGGCGGGTATAAAGAGAAGATCCAAATCTCGGGCAGCGGGACGGCGGCGCAGCACATTGTGATTCGCGGGATTCCCGATCCGAGCACAGGGGCGTTGCCAGTCCTCGAGGCAAACGGTGCGGTCGAAGATCCGTCGACCGACTGGCGCAGTCCGGTGTTGTCGGATTTCGGGATGATTACGGTGTCGCCGAGGAAGGCGAACTACGTTTACGGCAGCACGCATGTGAGCTTCGTTGACATCGAGGGTCTCGAGATTCGCAATTGTATTTACACAACGGACAAGTCGATCACCTACACGGACCAATTCGGCCAGGTGCGCGGCTATGACGGATTTTCGTGCGGCATTTACATTGAATGGGCGCGCGACTTCACCGTGCGCGGTTGCGACATTCATCATTGCGGGAACGGGCTCTTCGCGAATTCAAAGAACGGCAACGCCCAGAGCAGCGCGCGGCTCCTGATTGAGAAGAATTATTTCCACGACAATTCGTTGAAAGCGACGGTCGATCCCGTGAGCGGCGCGACGATCAGCAACGGATACCACGAGCACCACATCTATACGGAGAGCGTGGGCGTCACGATTCAGTATAACAAGTTCGGCCCGCTCCTCCCGGACGCGCACGGCGTTGCGATCAAGGACCGTTCGAGCGGCGAAGTGATCCGCTACAACGAGTTCGATATGGCGGAGCAATCGAATGTCCTGGCTCTGCTCGATCCGCAGGGCGGCGCGGGGTTCATCGAACTGCAACCGGATTACCGCGACTCCTACGTTTATGGGAACCTGATTACGATCGAGAACTATGCGAGCGGGATCAGCCTGTTCTGGTGGGGCGCCTATAACGGCGCGAGCTCTTATGCGGCCGAGCACCGCGGTACGCTCTATTTTTACAACAACACCGTGGTCATTCATCACTACCGCGCGGCGCTTTTCTTTTTGCCAAGCACCGATTACGTCGGGAGCGCGCCAGTGCAGGAGGTGGTCGATTGCCGGAACAATATTTTCTACGTCGACCCCGCTGGACAAACCAATCCTTACGACGCGCTGACCTGGTTCACGGGTGGTGCGACGAACGGCGGCGGCGCGATCAATCTCGGCGTGAACTGGGTCTCGCCGGGGATCCAGAAAGACGCGCCGTTCCACGGATACGGCGGAGCGCTGAACGGCGTCAACAACTTGATCGTCGGCGACGGGACCGGCGCCAACAATGCGCATTTCGTCGACATGAACGCCCACGATTATCATGCCGCGAACGGGGCCAACACCGTGGACGCGGCCGGCCCGCTGTCGTCAGCGGTGTTGCCAGCTTACGATGACGTCCTCGAGTACTTGGCGCCGCAAAGCTTCAAGCAGCGGGTGCAGGTGGGGGCCAGGATGGACCTCGGCGCGCTCGAGAGCGGTGGTGTCGGCACACCGGCGCCCACCCCGGCGCGCTGCCTCAATATCTCGACGCGCGGCAAGGTCGAGGGAGGAAACAGCGTGTTGATCGGTGGACTGATCGTGAGCGGTACACAATCGAAGAAGGTCTTGATCCGCGCGATCGGCCCCAGTCTGGCGGCGGCCCAGATCGCGAGTCCGTTGCTCGATCCCATCCTCGAACTTCATCTCGCCGACGGCTCGATCATCACCAATGATGATTGGAAAAATTCGCAACGATTGGAGATCGAGGCGACGACTCTGGCCCCGGCGAACGACAAGGAAAGCGCGATCGTCGTCATGCTACCGCCCGGCGCTCACACCGCCATCGTCCAAGGCACGAATCAAAGCAAAGGAACCGCGGTAATCGAAGCCTACGATCTGGAAGCGGCGACGCCGAGCGTACTGGCAAACATCTCGACGCGCGGTTTTGTCGGTAACGGGAACGACGTTCTCATCGGCGGCTTTATCCTGGGCGGCACGGCCGGAACTCCGCAGATCGTGATTCGCGGTCTCGGACCCAGTCTTGTGGCGTCAGGAATTTTTGACGCGATCTCCGATCCAACACTCACGATCACGAATCAAAACGGAGCTACCGTGGCGAGCAACGACAATTGGCAGGAAGACGCTGCGAATGCCGCGACGCTCACTTCCAACGGATTCGCGCCAAAGGCTGCGGCGGAGTCTGCCGTCGTTCTTCAAATGTCGCCGGGGTCTTACACCGCAATTCTTGCGAGCAAAACCGGTGCGCCCGGCGTTGGGTTGGTCGAGATCTACAATCTGCGCTAAGGCAGGAACCTGCTGACCCAGCCGCCGCTACCGCAAAGAAGGGTGCGGCGGGGCTGGAATGGTCAAAGAAGTGTCGGTTCGCCAGCGGGCGAATCGGAGTGAAACGGGAGCATTTGGGCCGCCTCGTCCAGCGCCTTTTCGAGACGTTCGAGATCGACGGGTTTGGAAAGGACGGCCATCGCCCCGGATTCGCGCAGGTCGTAACCCGGCGACCAGGCTGAAACGAGGATCACGCGGGCGGCGGGATCTTTCGAAACAATATTCCGGCAAGCAGTCGCGCCGTTCAGCTTGGCCATCCAATAATCCATCAGGACGACGTCGGGCTTGTATTGGTCGTAAGCTTGGATCGCTTCGAGCCCGGAGCCAACCACTTGGACGACTTCGTGTTGGCAGTGCGAGACTAACGCCGCCAGGGTTGTTCCAACGCTTCTCTGGTCGTCGGCGATTAATATGCGCATGAAATAATTGCAGAAGTTTTCATGCCAAAAACGGATCGCGACTGTGGCCGGGCATCGCTGGCCTCCGGTCGAAAAATGTGCGGCTGACGAACCGGTCGGAAGCGAAGATCAGGCGAGGATTTTATGGACGCGCTTCGAGCATTGGTTTCGGTCATTATGGTTCTGGCATTGGTTCGGGTTCTACGCCGCAAGAGCCGGGGAAAGTCCCGGTTCGGTCGGCGCCAAGGACCACTCGGACCTCTGTCCAGCCAATCGACAAAGTCATGAACGAGCCGATGCACGGCGTGGTGCCGGCGCGATTAAGCGACCGTTCCTATTGCGTGACAGACGATCGCCCTTCTGGTAGACCGGCGGCATGAAGAAAGTAATTCCGCTGGTTCTGGGTGTTTGGATCATGGCGCTCGTCGGTTGCACGACCACGACGGAAACGTCGACGACCACGACATCAACGAGGGAACGGGGCCCGAGTGCGAGCATTGACCCCAGCTACAGCATGAGCCGGACGGAGCGGATGCCGTCTATCGGGCCGAAATAAGGGCGACTGTCCTGTCGTGGCTTCGCTGTACGAAGCGTGAGTGGGGATCAATGCAGAAACATCGCCCTAAGGGCGAGCGTTACTTCCGGGGCGCGATCCCGAGCGCTTTCTCGATCGCAGCCGGGTCGTAGACGTTCCCGGCTTTAATCACCGTCGCGAGCTTGTCGAGATCGCGGATGTTCGTCGTCGGGTCGCCGTCGACCAGGATCACGTCCGCCAATTTTCCGGCCGCAACGACGCCGCGATCTTTGTTTGCTCCCATGACTTCGGCGGAGGTCAGTGTTGCCATCCGTAGGACCTCCGGCGCGGGAATTCCAGCGCGAACATAGAGCTCCAGTTCGTGGTGGAGCATGTAACCGGCGAGAGCATCGGTCCCCGGAATAATCGTGATCCCGCCATCGTGCAGCGCTTTCAGCAGGCGGAGCATGGCCGGGAACGATTCCCGGTAAGCGGCCTCTTTGTCCTTCGGCGCCTCGAGCGCGCCGCTGAGCATCCCGCGCCGGATCTGGGGAGGGAACCGCGGGATGATCTCTTCGAGCCCCGGCGTGATCGCAGTCGGATCGCCGCAGAAAAGACCCTCGAACGCCACCATGGTTGGATCGAGCACGGTGTGGTGTCGCTTAAGAAAGCTGATGAACTCCCGCACTTCGGGTTTGTCCGGCGTGAATTCGCGAGCGCGCTCCGCCACCTTGATAAATCGGTCGCGGTTCCGCGTTTCCTTCACTTCCGGAAACAGAAAATTCAGCTCGATGAAATTGATGTGCTGAATTTCATCCGCGCCGCCGTCGACGAACATCCGGGCCGACATGAATGCCGGGACGTGGCCGCTCACCCGCATTCCGCGAGCATGCGCGCGGTCCGCGATGATCGGCACCAGCTCGGGTTTCATTGAAGAATAGATTTTGATCTGGACGTAACCGTGGTCCGCGTACCAATCGACGTCCTTGATCGCTTCCTCCTCGGTATCGACCCGCATCGTGGTCGGTCCTGCGAGCTCGCCTTTGCCGTCGATGATTCCCGCCTTCAGGACCCGCGGCCCCAACTCGCTTCCATCATCAAAGCGGGCCACGCGCTTCGGAAAACTCTCCAGGTCGTTCGCCATGTCTCGCGAACTCGTCACGCCGTTGGCGAGATCGAGCGCGCCGGTGTCGTCGCTGAAATGCTGGTGGTTGTCCCAGAGCCCGGGCATGACGAAGCCGCCTTTCGCATCGATGATCTCGGCGTCGGCGGCCGGTTTCGTTTCAGCGTCCGGCCCCACCCGCACGATGCGATCGCCACGAATAACGACGCTGGTGCCGGGCGTGACGCTCAAGTCGCGCGGGTCGAACAGGCGCGCGTTGCGAATGACAAGGTCCGCCTTTGGTTTGTGCGCGAGCGACCGCGCCATCCGCTCCGACCACGCGGCATCGGTTTTGTCCTGGGCCGCCTGCAAATCCTTGATCGCGCTTTCGGTTCCGTCCGGCACGACAGAGAACCAACCTGAAATCGATGACGCGACGCCGTTGCCGTCGAGCCAGATTGCGACAGGGGAGAATCCGAGGCCGGTGATGCGATACTCGGTCAGCTCGCCTTTCGCGGTCGTGACTTTCCCGGCGGCCTCGATGCTCGCTTCGCCCGCCGGCAGCAGCGGCAACTTATGGTTCGGCGCTTTCAGCAGCGCGCGCGCGAGGACTCCGAAGAATTCCGGCGGCGCGCTCATCGGCAAATAGAACGCTTCGCCGGTCACCGCCTGTTCGCCCTTCTCGCTCCGATTCTTCCAGTTCGCCTTGCCGTTCCTGATCTCGAAATGTTCTTCGACCGGCGCCTTCATGTAATCGTTGCCCTTGCCGTCGTATTCCGTCGGGACACCCGCCGCATCCAATTTCCAGGTTGCCGCGATGTTATCGCCGCGCCCGCGATCGTTGTAGGAATACTCAACGCGCACTGCGCCGCCCGCTTCCTCCTTTACCGTCTGGGTGCCGGCCGGATTCCCTTGAATCAAAATTTTGTCCGTCCGCTCGGCAGCCGATGCCTGGGCCAAGGCGGCGAGGGCGCCTAACAAGAAGATGAGTCGTGGATTTTTCATGAGTTTGATTCTGTTTTGGGGCTGAAAACTTTGCGAACGAGGGCGTCGAACCGCGGATCGCCGTGCAGATCGAAGTTCCGGTGCGCCATGGAATGGGCGCATCTTAATGTCAGCGCCGGACTTTAAAAGCCCCAACCCCGCGGGAATTCAGAGGTGCTGTTTCATGAAAACGGTCCGTTCTGTAGCGTCGGCTGTCTCCAGCCGAGATCTTCGGATTGACCCGGCTCACAAAAGGTCGGAAAGCTCCCTCGTTCCTAAACAGAGTTTGGGAACGAGGATACAAGGGCGCTCTGGGTGGATCGAGCGCTCCGCCGCTCGATGTGAGCGGCATCGCCCGCGGAGCGGCCGATCCACCAACCTCTACAGCGAAACGCGGATCAGCACCGGCTCCTCGCGCTCTCCGCTCGTCCCGATCACGAACGCTTCGTCGCCGGCAACAGCAACGGTGCTCGCGTGCCCGGGAAAATCGGTTCCAACCAGCAGGACCTCCACCTTCGCGGTCTGCGCATCGGCATCCGGCGTTATTCGCAGCAGCCGGATGGCGGCGTCGCGCGGATTCTGCACACCGACCAAAGACCCCTTGTGCCAAACCATTCCATCCAGTGCGCCGATGAACGTCCCAGTAACTGCGAGCTCCCTCGACTTGCCAGTGGCCATGTCGTGGACAACCAGACCGCCGGCGTGGGACACATAGAGCCGGTTCTTGTCCAGATCCGACGCGATCCCGTTGGGGTAATAGAGAGGCATCGCCAGGGCGAGCGGCTCAAGCTTGCCGTCCACCAAATGGAAAACGATTCCGTTGTTACTATCCGTAACAGCGAAGCTGCCGTTCTTGAGCAGCGCGATGTCGTTACAGTACGCGTTCTTCGTCGGCAGCTTGTAGCTCTCCTCGATCTCGCCGCTCGACTCGTTATGCCTGACGACCGCCGCGTTGCTGCCGTCCGCCTCATCGACACAAACCAGAAAACTGCCGCTCGCCGGGTCCGGCCGGATCCCGAGAATTTGCGCGCCGCCTGCCTTCGCGATCGGTTTGGCCGGGTCCTTCCCATCCAGCTTATAAGAGTAGATGGAACCGCTCGAGCCCATCAGGAAAGACTTCGTTGTTTCAGAGAAGGCAACTCCTTCGCTGCCGCCGGTGAGGCCGAGCTTGATGATATCTTTGCCCCGTCCGGTGCCCTTGCCGTTCGCCGCCAGGCGCTGCGCCACCGCGACGAAGTCAGGATCGTCCTTCATTTTCTGAAACGCCGCATCGTCCGAGGCCTTGAAAGAAAATCCGAGGTCTGCGATCCGTTTGAGCTGCGCCACCGCTCCCGCACCATCTCCGTTGACCGCCAGTGCCCGCGCCAAACCGATTTCGGCCGCCGGATGACCCGGCACCATCGCCGCCATCTTCCTCATGTTCGCTAGCAGCGCCGCATTATCCCCGCGCTCCCTCGCCGCCCGCGCCGCCGCGTTGATCGCATTGAACTCCGCGAGATCAGCGTGGACCGCGGTCGCAAAAAGAATGGTTAATGTGCCACACCCGAGCGCCGCCATCGTCATAGCGAGATTGATCTTCTGTTTCATCGAGAACCTTCCGTTGCTAATTCAGTTCACGCCGAGCGCCTAGCCGGTCGCAATCCGCTCCACGCTGTGGCCTCAAAATCGAAAACGATTGTATTCCTCATGCGTCCCGATCCAAAACCACGCGACGACATCGCCTTCGCGCAGGCCGAGGGAGCGATAATGATCACCAATGCGAACCACGCAGATGCCATTGCGTCGTTCCTCGAAGTGGAGCGACGAATGATAAGGGTCTCGCGTCCAGAGAGTGTATTTGTCGCGGGCTAGCTGCTGGACGGGTGCGGGGAGGGCTTCGAAATGTTTCCAGAACCTTCGCTGCGTTCTGCCGATCACGGCAGGTCCTGAAGGCGTCCAGCGCGGATGTCCTCTCGAACTTCCTCGACTACAGCGGCAAGTCGGCCGCCTTCGGAAAGATCCGCATCAATTTGCCGATCCCACGCTCGGTTGTCGCGCTCGCGGATGAACCCCGCCAGCTCTGCCAATTCGTCCGGAGAAAGCGCCTCCACGGCATCTTTGATTTCAGCGAGACTCACAACGCGCAGTGTAACAATTCATCGCCGAAAAAACAATAATCGATCGACGGCGCGGATCTCCGGCCCGTTGCCTTGCCGTTTCCCCCAGTCCCACCGTAGGCTCGGCGTAGGAGGAAGCTTCCTCATGTTGGCCCCAAGCGCCGCATTATCCCCGCGCTCCCTCGCCGCCCGCGCCGCCGCTGCGACGTCCCGTGAAGGCGAGCCGCAGGAGGTCGCGACTTGGGGGCTCCTCTAGAGCTGGATCGGACTGGGCTTTCCGGCCAAAGGTATCGGCGGTCATAGACCGCCGCTACAAAGGGCGAATGGCCGCATCGGTAACGCCGATTGACTGGTGACTAATATTGACGTGCGGTCATGCGGGGCGCATGATGCAGGAATGCACTTAGATCGCGTAAGTTTGCGGAGAACGTTGAGGACTGGCTTTTTCACGGCGCTGATTCTCTTGTCGGGGATCGCGGTAACGGCCGGGGAGGTCGAGTCTCCGGGGCAGCTCGAGGCGGAGCATCTCGAAAAACCGGACAACGCGCCGATGTATATTTTCGACACCGGGTTGTCGGCGCCGATGATTTCGCAGTTCGGCGCGTTTACGAGTTATCAGGTCAATGTGAGTGCGGGCGGGCAGAACATCACGGGGGACGCGGCGAACGAGCCGTCGATTGTCGTGGATCCGACGAACCGCAACAAGATGAGCGTCGGCTGGCGGCAGTTCGACAGCGTCGGCTCCAATTTCCGGCAGGCGGGTTATGGCTACAGCAGCAACGGCGGCGTGTCGTGGACCTTCCCCGGTGTGCTTGAAAACGGCGTTTTCCGCAGCGACCCGGTGCTCGCCTCCGATGTCGACGGGAAATTCTTTTACCTCAGCCTAAGAGGCGAGCTGCTCACCGACCTCTGGCGTTCACTCACGGGCGGGCAATCGTGGTCGCTGCTCAGCCAGGCCTTCGGAGGCGACAAACAATGGTTTACGATTGATACGACCAACAGCCCGGGCCGCGGATTTCAGTATGAATATTGGAGCCCGGCGAGCAACCCATCCCCAGGAAAACAATTCAGCCGCTCGACCAACGGCGGACTGAGCTGGGAAAATCCCGTCAGCATTCCCCAGCAAATCGTCTCGGGCACGCTCGACGTGAACTCGAACGGGGACCTGTTCATGAGCGGAATCGATATAAATGACGCCTCGAAGATCTGGTGCGTCCGGTCGACCAACGCGAAGTTCGCCGCGGTTAGCCCGACCTTCGACCTAACGAGTCTCGTGAACATGGGTGGCAGCCAGAGTCTGTTTAAGGGAATAAATGCGGGGGGATCAAACGGTCAGACCTATCTCGCGATCGATCGCTCGGGCGGCAGCACGAATAACAACGTCTACCTGCTCGCGAGCTTGAAGGGGTTCGCGAGCCCGAACGGCACAGACGTGATGTTCGTGCGCAGCACCGATGGCGGGCAAACCTTCAGCGCTCCCAAGCGGGTCAACGACGACCCGTTCTCGAGCGCCAGCAAGTGGCATTGGTTCGGCACCTTTTCGGTCGCGCCCGATGGACGGCTCGACGCCATCTGGCTCGATACCCGAAATGCCGCGAACAATACGGACTCGCAGCTGTTTTATTCCTACAGCCGCGACGGAGGCAACACCTGGTCGGCGAACGTCGCCGTGAGCCAGGCGTTCAATCCGTTCCTCGGATATCCGAACCAGAACAAGATGGGTGATTACATGACCATCGTCTCGGACCTGAGCGGGGGGAACGTCGCTTACACCGCCACGTTCAACGGCGAAGAGGACGTTTATTACGTTCGGGTCGCACCGCCTTCGCTTAAATTGCTGAACCTATCTACCCGCGCGCGTGTGCTTGGCGGAGAGCAGGTCCTGATCGCCGGCTTCATCATCACCGGGACGGATCCGAAGCGGGTGATCATTCGCGGCATCGGCCCTTCGCTTGCCGGCGTCAGCGGGAAGCTGGCGGATCCGACCTTGGAATTGCATCAAGGCAACACCACGCTCGCGAGCGATGACGATTGGAAGACCAAATCGGACGGCACGAGCCAGCAGGCTGAGATCGAGGCGACGACTATTCCTCCGACGAACGAGGCGGAGTCGGCCATCGTCATGACGCTCAGTCCCGGCACTTATACCGCGACGCTTTCGGGAAAGAATGGGACCGGCATCGGCGTCGTCGAAGTTTACGATTTGGATCAGGCCGCGAATTCGCGCCTCGCCAACATGAGCACGCGCGGCTTCGTCGACACCGGGGACAACGCGATGTTCGCCGGGTTGATCGCGGGACAAGGCGAGACCGGTGCCGGCGCGCAGGTCCTGATCCGCGCGATTGGGCCATCGTTGAGCGGCAGCGGGGTCCAGGCGCCGCTGCAGGATCCGACGCTGGCCTTGCATGATGCGAACGGAGCGACGATCGCGACGAACGATAATTGGAAAATCAACGACCAGACCCAGCAGTCGCAGGAAGCCTTGATTCGATCGAGCACCGTTGCGCCTTCAAATGATTTGGAAGCCGCAATCGTCGCGACGCTTCCGCCCGGGCCCAGCACCGCGATCGTTCGCGGGAAAAACAACGACACCGGCGTCGCGCTCGTCGAAGTTTACAATCTGCAGTAGCGTTCCGTAGCCGTCTTCTGTAGCCGCTTCCCTGTGGGAAGGGTGAAGGACAGCGGCGCCACTGCACTCGCGTCGCCCGCAGGGCGACGGCTACAGAAGAATGCGCTGAGGACAGCGCACGCTACAACGCTGCAGACGGATACTCGAGCCGCTGTCGCGCAGTGGCCGCGGCTACTTGCGGTTGAACACCCGCTTCGATTTGATCGCTCCGCCTTTGCCCGTCAGGTCCAGCTCAATCGTCAAAACCTTGCCGTCCGGTGAGAGCCGCCATGTTCGTGTGCCCTTCACTTCGTCGGCGCCTTCCGGCCCGTCGATGGCCGCCTGCTCCTGCACATCGAACCCGGCGCCGTCTTTCGCCCAGGTGCTCACGCGCTTGCCTCCCTTGGCAGTTCCACCACTCGCAATCGCCGGTTTGAACTCGGCTTCTTTGCCGTCGATAACGTAAGCATCGGGCATGGTGCGATCGCCCTGCGGCCCGGACATCCTGATCTCGACATCGATGTGGTCGTCCACCTGTTTGATGACAAGGACCTGTTTCATGTCTCCCGGGACGCCTTCGCTTTTTTTGGCGTCCAGTTCCCAGGTTCCAGTAAAATTCGGCTTTTCCGTTGTCGCTCCGGACGCAAAATGGCCGAGCGAAAGGATTGCCACGACGGCGGTAATTAATGTTGTCTTGTGCATATGGTGATACAACCAATCTGCCAATCGCGTGACCAATTGTCAAATATAGTCACGAGTCATCCACTGGGAAAATGAGAGCCGCGCGCGTTCCTGCAGGCGAGGACCGGAAAGAGCTTATCCTCGATGCCGCCGACCGGTTGCTGGCCCATTTTGGCTACAAGAAGATGACGGTCGAAGACATCGCCAGGGAAGCCGGCATCGGCAAAGGCACCGTTTACCTGCACTTCGCCAGCAAAGAAGAAGTGGTGCTCTCGCACGTCGACCGCATTGTGCGTCCGCTTTTTGCGGAGCTCGACACGATCGCCGCGCAGGACCGCTCCGCCGCCGACCGCCTGCGCGCCATGCTTATTCGTCGCGTCATGTTGCGCTTCGATGCGGCCACGCCGTTCACCGTGAGCCTCAGCGAAGTGCTGAGCGACCTCCGCGCGGGCGTCGTCGAACGCCGGGAACGGCACTTCGTCCAGGAAGCGAAAGCACTTACGGCCATGCTGCGGGAAGGTCAGCGCCGCGGCGAGTTTCGCGCGCACAACGCGGCCGCGACCGCGCGTCTGCTTATCGCCGCGACGAATTCGCTCCTCCCGTTCAGCCTCAGCACCGCGGAGCTGGGCAAACGGCGCGAAGTCGAAGCCACGGTCACTGGAATAGCCGAAATGCTAATCGCCGGGCTGCGGAAGTAAGGCGGCAGTCAGAGGCCCGGCGGTCGCGAGACCGCCGCTACATCCCGCCGACGACCTTCTGAACCAATGCGTCGAAACGCGGTTCGCCGTGTAAGGAATCGAGTAGGGGATCGACTTTGATCCAACCCATGTTGGAACCGTCGCGCTCCTCATAGCCCTGTTCGAGCGCGCGGAGCGCTTCGGCTTTACTGTTCAAGCTGAGATAAAGCAGCGCGCGATAGTAACCGACCGGCTCGCGGCGCTGACTTAGCTTGTCGAGGTCGCCGAGCATTTGGACGGCGGCATTCTTATCGCCGGTCTGGGCTTTCGCCGCGGCGCTAAGTGAGGACACAAGCGGATTGTCGCCTGGTTGTTGCTTTGCCTTTTCGTACTCGGCGATCGCAGTCGAGAGATCCCCCTTCGCCTGGAAAACGAGGCCGAGATTGTAGTGCGCGTAGACGGAGGTTGGATCGAGATCCTGTCCCTTTCGCATTTGCTGCTCAGCTTCGTCGTAGCGGCGGGCGTAATACATGGTCTCGCCAAGATCGATGTTCATAACCGACGACAACGGGTCCAAAGCGACTGCGCGCTTACCTTCGGCAATAGCCTCCTCAAATCGTCCGACGGCGGCGAGCGCATCGTTCCCATACCAGTGATGGGCCGCGGCCTCGTTTGGCTTCAGCTCGATGGCGCGTTCGTATTCGCGAGTCGCTCCTGGGATATCGATTTCACCAAAAAAGAGAACTTTCCCGAGGGCGAGGTGTGCTTCCGCCAGGTTAGGATTAAGCTCGAGAGCTTTCAGCGCTGCCTCCTTCGCCTTGGCGGTGGCATCGTGGCGGTTGGCGTTCGTCCAAAACGGAAGGATGACGTAAGCGCTCGCCAGACCAGAGTAGGCCAGCGCGTAGTTAGGATCGCGCGCGATCGCCTGTTCGAAGAAGGCAATCGCTTTCGGAATATTGTCGCCGGTGCGTTTAGCCCACAGCGATCGGCCCTTGGTGTAGAGCTCGTAGGCGGCCATGTCGGTCGTCGGCTGCATCGCCATCATTTGTTTTTCCGGTGCGGTCAGCTTCGCCTGCAATTGATCGGCGATCGTGTGGGCGATTTCGCTTTCGACGGCAAAGATGTCGGTGAGCTTGCGGTCATAGGTATCGGCCCAGAGATGCGCATCCGTCATGGCGTTGATGAGTTGCACATTCACGCGCACCTGGTCGTTGGACTTCTGCACACTCCCTTCGAGGATGTGCATCACGCCGAGCTGCTTCGCGATCTGCGGCAAATTGTCCGGCGCGCTTTTGAAACGCTGGGTCGACGTTCGCGAAATGACTTTCAGGTCGGCGACCTTGGCCAGACGAGTCAGGATTTCGTCCTGGACGCCTTCAGCGAAAAACGCGTTATCGGGATCGCGGCTCAGGTTATCGAACGGCAGGACGGCAATGGATTTTTCGGAAATGGAGGGTCGAGCTCCCGCGAGACTTTCAGCCCGCGGCGGCGCAGGAGCTCCGCCCTCCATCCGAGAATTCGATCTTGCGCGAATTAATTGAAACACCAGCAGCCCGGCGGCGATTAGCGCGAGCGTGATGATGAGCGCCGCGAACTTCCGTTTGCTCCAATAGGGAAGGGTCTGGAGCTCCTCATTCGAAACCTCCGCGGTGCGTTTCATTCCTTCCGGCGTCATCTCGAAGGCCCAGGCAACAACGAGCGCAACGATGAATCCTGCCGCCAAGAGGAATACCAGGAGTTTCATTGCCACGGCCGGCATGTCGAAGGTCGGAAAAAGAATCGACGCAGCCTGGATCAGCAGCCACGCCACGACCGCATACGCGACCACGACCTTGTAAACGTTGCGCCGTTTCAGCTCGGCGAAGAAATTCCCGGAATCCATGGGTAAGGCCCTCCGGCCACGCTGCTTTTATCCAACCGATCTAACCTTAGACAGGAAAATTCCCGGGCAGCGATTAACGTTGCCGAATGAGCTCGATCGCCGAACGCCGTCACAGTTTTCGCCAGCTTCACCAGTCCGGTTGTTTCGTGCTGCCGAATCCTTGGAACATCGGGACTGCGAAATATCTCCGGCGCCTCGGGTTCAAAGCGCTCGCGACTACGTCGGCGGGGTTTGCGTTCTCGCGCGGGCTGGCCGACGGCGCGGTCGGACTGGATTTGATGCTGGCGCATCTCCGCGAAATCGTGGAAGCGACCGATCTGCCGGTGAACGCGGATTTCGAAAACGGATATGCGGACGAACCGGAAGGCGTCGCAGAGAATGTGAGGCGATGCGTCGAAACCGGCGTGGCGGGGTTATCGATCGAAGACAACAGCGGGCGAAAGGACCGGCCGCTTTACGAATTGGAACACGCGGTGGAACGGATTCGCGCGGCGAAAGCAGCGATCGCCGACAGTGGCGTGTTGTTGACCGGGCGCGCGGAATGTTTCCTCGTCGGCGTAGACGAGATCGACGAGGTGGTTCGCCGGCTGGTCGCGTACGCGAATGCCGGAGCGGATTGTCTCTATGCGCCCGGGATTAGCGAGCGCGATGAGATCAAGGCGGTCGTGTCGGCGGTTGCGCCGAAACCGGTCAATCTTCTCATCAGCGCGCCCGGCGGCCTGACGATTCACGATGCGGAGGAGCTCGGGGTGAGGCGGGTCAGCGTTGGTGGCGCCCTGCAGCGGTCGGCCTGGGGCGGCTTTATCCGCGCCGCGAAAGAGCTCGCCGAGCGCGGGCTCTTTGATGGTTTCGCAGGCGCCGCGCCTCACGGCGATCTCCAGGCGTTTTTTGCGTCCGAAAAATTTTAGGTGCCAACCGGCGTAATCTGGGGTTTTATCCCTCCAACATGAAGCGCGCTTTCCTCGTTCTCGCTGGTTTGCTCTGCCTCCATCAGCCGTTATCGGCGCAGACCCTCTTCGGCAGCGGGCTGTTCGATCAGCCTTCTATCAATTCGCCGTGGGCCTTGCTCGACAGCCAGCAACGCTTCTCTTTCTCGACCGCGTTCGGCTCGATGCGCTCGTCGCCGGAATATCTGCCGGAATTCAATCCGTCAGAACCGTTGAGCGCCGCGTACCTGGCGCCGGACAACAAGAGGAGTTCGGTGGAGCGGATTTACGAGATGCACAAGGCCAGCGACGTCCGGTTCGGCGGCGAGATCGGCTTTCTCTACGGAACGTCGAGCGGCAGCGGGTTTGGCCGGGAGGACAAAGCCGGATACCTCATCGGCACCGTAGGAAACGACAAGTTTTCGATTACCGCCGGTTATTATCGGCAGGAAACGAGCTACAGCGGCGGACGTTTTCGCCGGTAGTCTCGGCTGGCAAATTTCGCTTGCGGAGCGGTTAGCGCAGTTGCTAGAAACTGCGGCTCAACCCCGATTCACCCATATCTGAAAGGCAAACACACATGACTCTTGTCAACGAAACCGGCCAGCCAGTCGATTATTGGATTCAAGCCGGAAACCAGGCGGATTGCGGCTCCCTCGACGTGGATGGCCTCATCGACCTGCCGGCTTACGATAACCAGACGAACGTTTACGTCGGCTTCAACGCGCAGGGAACCGAGGTGCCGTTTAGGATTAATTGCGGCAATACCGCAACCGGCCAACAGGTAGAAATGGCATTGGTGGTCGAGCTCGGAAGCGGTAGCGCCGCCGCAAAATAAAGGAGAATTTTATGACGCTTCTTAACAACACCCCGAATCCCGCCTTTTATGGAATCAGCAGCTCCAACGGGGGCGACTGCGGAACTCTGGATCCGAATGGAACGGCCGAATGGCCTGGCTACGACAACCAGACCAACGTTTCGGTAAGCATCCGGTCTAATACCACGTCGCCCAATAACGAATATCCGCCGTTCTCAGTGACGATCCCACAAAGCGGGACGGGAACGACGGTAACGATCGGGCTGTATTTCGAATAAGGGCGCCGGTGTTGTAGCCGGGATCGGTGATCCCGGACGCGATTCGACGGCGTCCCATCGGCCGGGATCGCCGATCCCGGCTACAGCGGGTCAATCGGCGAGCATTTCGTCGAACAAGTGCCGCCATCGCCCGGCGATCGAGTTCCAGTTGAACTCGAGCCGGGTGGCGTTTCGATAAGCAGCGTCGGCGAGCGCTGCGCGGCGCGAGGGATCGTCGTAGAGGTGTTGGAGCGCCTCGGCCACGCCTTCGGGGGTGACGATGTGCGCGTGGGTGAGATTGCCGGGATACGTCAGCGTCATCGCCGAATCGATGAATTCGGCCGCGTCGTTCCACAAATCGGCAAGCGAGGTGTGGCGCGGCACGATCTGCGCCGCCCTTGTGGCTGCATGCTCGAAGCTCGGCATGCCCCAGCCTTCGCCCGTGGTGGTCGTAATGCCGACGTCGCACGCGTTGTAGAGGAAGTTGAGTTGCTCGTCCGAGAACGCCGGGCGCGAATTATCCGCCTGGGTCATGATCAGCCGGTCGAAAATGCCGTAGCGCTTCGCCAGGATCAGGACGTTCCAGCCGGTGTCTTCGGTGGCCATGTGAAGATAGAGCTTCACGCTGGCGGGCTTGTCTTTCGCAAAGAGCGCGAATCCCTGCATCGTGAGATCGATCCGTTTTCGCGGCATGTTGCGGTTCGCGTTCAAGACGATGAACGCGTCGCGATGCTCCGCCCCGTCCAGCCTCATTCGCCGGCGCGCTTCCATCTTGTCGGGCAGTGGAAAAAATTTGTCGGTCGCGACGCCGTGAGGAATCACTTCGAGTTCTGGAAACCGGAAGGCCGGGTCAGACTCGCGAACGATTCGCAACGACGTCTCGATTTCCTCTCGCCCATACTTCGTAAACACGACGTAGCGGGAGACGCCGCCCATTCGTTGCATGATCTCCGGAGCGATCGGTCCGGATTCGACCGGGGAGTAAAAGACAATCTGCGGCCGCCATTTCGCTTTCCGCAAATGCTCGAGATACTGGACCTGATAGACGATGTCGTAGAGCAGGAATATGATTGCGGGCCGGAGCTCGTCGACCAGCCGGGCGAGCTGATCGAACCCGTAGCCGCTCGCGCCTTTCGAAGCTGGATACAAGGGCCACGGATAATCGTGCGGGCCGCCGTCGAAACGCGTCGCCAGCTGATGCAGTTCGTAGTCGTTCTGGAGCGGTTCGAAGATGCTGCGGATGACCCGCGCGAATCCCGAGGGCGCGACCGCGTCGCCAATGATGAGGATTTTTGGGCGAGCCGGCACCGCGGCGCGTTACTTCGACGGCGAAGGCGAGGGTGAATCCTTCGGGAACGCCGTGGCCTGCCAGGCGATGACCTGCCACTTGCCGTTTCGTTTCAGGAACGTGCCGGTGTTGAAATAATTCGCGACCGTTTTGGCGCCGCCCTTGTCTGTCGTCGCGACCAAACGAAACGCGACCACCGCCGTGTCGCCGTATTGCTGAATGCGAATGTCCTCGGCGCTGTAAACGGCCGTTCCTTCTTCCGGCTTCGGCGTCGCTTTCGTCTCTTCCCCCAGCTCGCGCATGATGTCCGCTTTGCTTTTGCGGCGGCCGAGCGCGGAGGTATAAACGAGTTCGTCGGCCCAAAAGCGATCGTGCATTGCGATGTCGTTCTTGCTCGCCCCAGCGAGGAAATCGTGGAGCAGCTTCGTCAACTCGGGGGCGTCGGGCGCGGTTTGGCCGCGGAGTAAACCGCTGATCGACATCGATAGGATCGCGAAAAGAAAAATTCGTTTCATGGCGTTACAGGTGCGACCTCGGAGGTTTGTTCGCGGCGCCGTGGGATGCCGAGGCTGTCGAAGATCGTCCGGGTCGCGTCCGATTTGTTCAGGGTGTAGAAATGAATGCCGGCCACGCGATTGTCGAGCAGATCGTGGCATTGCTCGAGGGCGAAGTGGACGCCAACGCGCGTCACCATTTTCGGATCGTCCTCGCAACGCTGCAGGGCGCGGAGCAGCTTGGCCGGAAAACGCGCGCCACCGGCCAGCTCCGCGATCCGTTTGCAGCCGGTCATCGAGGTGATCGGCATGATCCCCGCAATAATCGGGATGCGGATCCCAGCCAGTTCGCAGCGTTCCCGGAAATCGTAGAAGTCGCGATTATCGAAAAAAAGCTGGGTAACGATGTAGTTGGCGCCCGCGTCCACCTTGGCCTTGAGGTGGTCCATTTCGACAAGGCGATTTGGCGTGGCCGGGTGGCCTTCGGGAAAACCGGCCACGCCGATACCGAAACCGCGCGGGTCGGGATGAATGCCGCTTTCATTGAAGCGGCGAATGAATCTCACGAGATCGGCGGCGTTCTGGAAAGCGTCCTTTGATTTCTCGTAAGGCAAACCGCGCGGCGGATCGCCGCCGAGCGCCAGGATATTTCCAATGCACGACTTCGCATAGCGCCGGAGGATCGAGTCGATCTCTGCTTCAGTATGGCAAACGCAGGTGAGATGCGGGATCGGATCGAGCTTGGTCGTGTTCTGGATGCGCTCGACCAAGTCGTGGGTGAGGTCGCGAGTCGAACCGCCGGCGCCATAAGTCACGCTCACGAAGTGCGGCATGTATTCTTCCAGCTCGCGGATCGTCTGGTAGAGGCTCTCCGCGGCCGCCGGCGTTTTCGGCGGAAAGAACTCGAAGGAAAAGGTCGGCGAATCGCCGCGCATGATGTCGCTGATGTGCACAGTGCGAAACGCTAAAGTAAAATGGCGAAAGTAGAAAGGGCGACCTCGCCGGTTTAGCCCGCGCCACGCACCCCTGCTGGCGCATCATGTGCTGACAAAAACCGATGCGCCTTTCGCTCTCGACCGTCGTCGCGGCTGCGTTCGTTTCCGTCGTCTTCGCGGCGAATCTGCCGCCGCTCACCGTTAAGGACATCAGCCTGATGTTGCGCAGCGGATACTCGAGCGACGCCGTGGAGCGCGAGGTCGCTGCTCGACATTTCATGGGCACCGTCGACGCGACTGCCGAAAAAAACCTCGCGCAGGCGGGGGGTTCGCCGACACTGATCGGCAAGTTGAAATCCGGCGCGTTCGCGGTTCCGGCGGCCGAGGCCGCCGCGGTCCAGGCAGAGCTCGCCGCCAAAGCGCAGCGGCGGAACGCGGCCCTGGAGGAATCCCGCGAACTCGATACCCTCTACCAGGCGCGCGTCGCCCAGACCCGCAGCGCCGCGCCGCCGAGCACCGCGCTCCAGGGCGCCATCGCGTCGCTGGTCAAAGGCGACCTGGTCACTTCGCGGAACGGCGTTCTCCATCCCTACCTCGACGCCGAGTTCGAAAAGAAGAAACTCATCGCGCTCTACAGGTCCGCGCAATGGTGCGCGCCGTGCCGGCAATTCACGCCGAAACTCGTCGCCTACTACAATCAGGTCGCCGCCGCCCATCCGGAGTTCGAAGTGCTTTTCGTCAGCAACGATAAATCCGCCGCGGCCATGGAGGGCTCCATGCGCAACGACCAGATGCCGTGGCCGGCCGTGAGTTACGACAAGATCGCGGGCAACGCCGCGTTGAATAAATATTTCGGCGGCCCGATCCCATGTCTGGTCGTCGTGGATGACACCGGCAAAGTTGTGTTCGACACCTACGCCGGAAAAAACTATCGCGGCCCGGAAGCGGTGCTCGCCGATCTCGAGAAGATGTTCGCCGGGAAAGGCCCGGCCCAGCTTGCCGAGGCGCGCTGACGTGCGCTAGAGCAAACGCACGGACGTCACGGCAATTCTGCCGCCAAAGCAAACGTCGACGTCACAATCCGGCGCGCGATGGCGGAGCTGATACTCGCCCGCGAAATAGAGGTCGCTCTCTTCCTCGTGCCGATAATTCAGGGGCAGGGGATTCGGATCCAACGGGCACCACACGACCTCCGGGGTCTCTGCGCCGGCCGGCAGGTTCGGTAGGTTGATGTTGTAAAACAGGCCGCGCTCGATCGGTTTGGCGAGGATGCCGGTGAGGATCGGAGTGACCCATCGCGCGGCGCGGGCCCAGTCGAATTCGACTTTGGATTTGCGATAATGCGAGACCGCGATCCCCGGCCAGCCGTGCAGCACCGCTTCGCGCACCGCGGCGACAGTGCCGGAATAATGAACGTCCGCGCCGAGATTCGCGCCGTGATTGATCCCGCTCAGGATCCATTTCGCGTCCGGAACCAATTTGAGTAAGCCGAGCCGCACGCAGTCGGCCGGCGTTCCGTGAATCGCGTAGCGCTTTTCGCCCCGCGGTTCGATGCGCACTCCTTCCTGCCAGGTCACCCGATGGCTCACGCCGGATTGCGGTCCGGCCGGCGCGACGACGACCGGCTCGCCGAGGTTTTGCGCTGCCACGCGCAAGGCTTCGAGGCCGCCGGCGTCGATGCCGTCATCGTTGGTCACCAGGAATTTCATAAGATCAAAACAACCCTTAAATTGTCATCCTGAGCCTGTCGAAGGATCTCAAAATTTTTCTGCGCTCATTCCCCTGCGAGAGCGAACCCGCGAAGAAATAGTCAGAGATCCCTCGGCAAGCTCAGGATGACAATCAAGTGGCACGATTTGTCGTATCTTCGTCATTCTGCCATTTCGCATTTTCGGCTAAGGTCCGTTCCATGGGGCCGCTTCGCATCGGGTTTATCGGTTACGAACAGGCCAACGCGCTCGATCTGGCCGGGCCCGCCGAGGCATTCGCTTCGGCCATGCGAGACGCCGGAAACGGGAAACTCGTCCGCTGTTATGAGGTCGTCATCATTGGCCTAACGAGACGCGCGTTTGCGACTGAGTCGGGCCTCGTGTTCCAGCCGGGTACGACCATGGAAGCAGCGCCGCGCCTCGATACCGTGATCGTTCCGGGCGGTTCCGGGCTGCGTCGGCCGGAAGTGAATCGCAAAGTCGCGCAATGGCTCGTCGCGCGCGCCCGGACGACGCGGCGCGTCGCATCAGTCTGCACCGGCATCTACGGTTTGGCCGCCACAGGACTGCTCGATGGACGGAACGTCACGACCCACTGGCGTTTCGCGGCCGATGTCGCGCGCGGCTTTCCCGCGCTCAGGATGAAACCGAACGCGCTCTTCATCAAAGACGGACAGTTCTATACCTCCGCCGGGGTGACGGCTGGAATTGATCTCGCCCTGGCGATGATCGAGGAGGATTTCGGTTCGAAGATCGCGCTCGCCGCCGCCCGCGAAATGGTCGTTTACCTGAAGCGCTCCGGCGGACAGGAGCAATACTCCGAGCCGCTGCAATTTCAGACGCAGTCGAGCGATCGGTTCGCGGAGTTGGTGGCGTGGATGACGAACAATCCGACGGCCGAGATGTCCGTCGACACGCTGGCCCGGCGCGCCGCGCTTTCGCCGCGCCAATTTTTCCGGCGCTTCAAGGAGCACTTCGGTTCGTCACCGGCCCTGTTTGTCGAAACGCTCCGGCTCAACGAAGCGCGACGCCGGCTTTCGGCGTGCGGGCCGACGATCGACAGCGTGGCGGAGTCGGTCGGGTTCAACGGCGTCGATTCGTTTCGGCGCGCATTTACCCGGCGCTTCCGGGTAACGCCCAGCAAATTTCGCCGCAACTTCGCACTGCCTGACTCGCGCTCGCGCCGAAACAAAACCGTGACAAAAAACAAACGACCATGAACCGCCGCTTCCTTCGCTTCTTCGAACATCTTCGCCATGATCTGGCTTACGGCCTCCGCGGACTTGGCCGAAATCCCGGCTTTGCCGGAGTCGTCGTTTTAACCCTGGCGCTCGGGATCGGCGCGAACACGGCCATTTTTTCGGTCGTGCACGGCGTGTTGATGCGGCCGCTGCCTTACAAAGTGCCGGAGCGCCTCGTGATTCTAAACCAGGCGGCGCCAAAAATAGGCCAGGACTCTTTCGGTTTCTCGGTGCCCGACTTCAATGATTTCCGGGACAAGAACCGCGCGTTCTCGTCGCTCTCAGAATATCACTCGATGTGGTTCATCCTGCTCGGGCGCCCGGAACCCGAGCGCGTCCAGACCGGCGTGGTCTCCGATAATTTCTTCGACACGCTGGGAGTAAAGCCGCTGCTCGGCCGCGCCTTTCTTCCTGGCGAAGACAGGCAGGGGGCGCCGCCTGTGCTCCTGCTCAGCTACAATTTTTGGCAAAAAAGTTTCGCCGCAGACCCGAACGTGGTCGGCCAGGTCTTCCAGATGAACGACAAGCCGCACACCGTGGTGGGCGTCCTGCCGCCGCTGCCGGCATTCCCCAGTCTCGACCAGGTATTCATGCCGGCGGCCGCCTGTCCCTTCCGCGGCGCGGATCGGGTCCTGACGAATCGCAACGGCCGCATCATCAGTCACGTCTTCGGGCGCTTGAAGGATGGGGTGACGCAGGCGCAGGCTGAAGACGACGCACAACGTGTGGGGGCTGAGCTGGCGGCGGCGTATCCCCAGAACTATCCGGTCGGGGATGGTTACACCGTCCGGATTCGAAACGTTAGCGAAGCGTTTACGGGACGATCGCGGGCCCCGCTCTTCATTCTGCTGGCCACGTCCGCGTTCGTGCTCCTGATCGCGTGCGCAAACGTCGCGAACCTTTCGTTGTCCCGCCTGGTCTTGCGCGACCATGAACTCGCCATGCGAGTCGCGCTCGGTGCCGGCCGCGGAAGGATTCTACAACAACTGATCACCGAAAATGTGCTGCTGGCGATGCTGGGCGGCGCGGCCGGTCTGGCCTTTGCGGCCTGGGGTCTCGATGCGTTGAAAGTTTACGCGGCGGCTTTTCTCCCGCGCGCGGATGAGATTCGAATCAGTCCGGCCGTCTTGTGTTTCACTGCCGCGATCTCGCTCGGCACCGGAGTTCTCTTTGGATCGTGGCCGCGCTTGCCCGGGAGCGGAGCGCTTTTTGGAACGTTGAAGGACGGCGCGCGCGGCGCCAGAATTCAGGGGAGCAGGTTGCGCGGGTTGCTCATCATCGGCCAGGTCGCGATATCGGTCCCACTGCTGATTGGCGCGGCCCTCGCCGCGCGCAGCCTCGTCCAGCTTCACCGGGTCGATTCCGGCGTGGACACGAACCGGGTGCTCGTCGCGAGCCTGAGTCTGAATTTCACGAAGTACAACACATTCGACAAGCGCCTCGATTTTTGGGACCGCAACCTGAACGAGATCCGCCGCTTGCCCGCGGTCGAATCAGCCGCCGTTTCCGGCACCATACCGCTGAACGGGCTCGCGAATAATCCGTCGACCTTCGCCGTCGAGCATCGCGAGGTGCAGGCGAATTCCGCCTCGGCCGCGGCATTCGTCCTCATCAGCAGCGAAGATTATTTCAAGACGGTCGGAGAGCCATTGCTCCGCGGACGGATCTTCAATTCCGGCGACATCCAGACGTCGCCGCCCGTGGCGATCATTAATCAATCCCTCGCCAGCCGCTATTGGCCTAACGAGGACCCGGTCGGCCAGCGGATCACTTTCGACAACGGACAGACCTGGGCCACGATTGTCGGGATCGTCGCGAATGCGCGGCAGCAGATCGACGCCGCGCCGCAGGACGAAATTCATTTTCCGCTGCGGGCAGGGAACGCGTTAAACGCCGGTGCGATCGTGGTCCGCACTCACGGTGCACCCGGCACCTTGCGGCAGGACCTGCGCGATGCGATTCGCCGGGTCGATCCGCAACAACCGGTGACGCGCATCGAAACGCTGGAGCAGGTGCGCACCCGCGCGCTCGCCTCCCCCACGCTGATCGCCGCGCTCCTGGGATTGTTCGCGTTGCTCGCCCTCGTGATCACCGCGGCCGGCATCGGTGGCGTCCTGGCCTTTTCCGTGAACCAGCGCACCCAGGAGATCGGCATCCGGATGGCACTCGGCGCGAGCCGCGGCGCGGTCCTGGCGATGGTGTTACGGCAGGGCCTCACCCTGGTGTTGCTCGGCCTGGCCGGAGGAACAATTGCCGCGCTCTTCCTCGTGCGGCTGATGAAGCAAGTGCTTTACGGCGTTTCGCCGACTGATCCGCACACATTTGTGGTTGTCGCCGGAGTCCTGGTCGCCGTGGCCGCCGTTGCCTGCCTCATGCCGGCGCGCCGGGCAACGAGGGTGAACCCGATCGCTGCTTTGCGCGCGAACTGACCGAGTCTCCCAGTAACAAGCCACGAATAAAAAATAAACCTATGAACAGACGAAGATTCCTCACGGCAACGGCTACCCTCGGCGCCGCGGCCGGTCTGCCGGCCACGCGCGCGTTTTCCGCGCCTAACGAGTCGAACACCGCCGACGTGAAAGGCCTGCCCACTGAAAAATCCAAACTCACGCCGCCGGCCGAGGGAACCATTCAGGTGGCGCTCGTGATTTCGGAAGGCGTTAACGTGATCGACTTTTCCGGCCCGTGGGGCGTGTTTTCGAGCGTCATGCTGGGCGGCGGCGCCGATCGCTCGATGCACCGGACGCCGTTCGATCTGATCACGGTTTCCGACAAGACCGAGGTGGTGACCTCAGGCGGGCTGAAAATTGTGCCGAACTTCACGTTCGCGAACGTGCCGCCGGCGCGGGTCGTCGTGGTCCCGGCGCAAGAGGGATCCGACGCGATGATCGACTGGCTGCGCAAAGTCACTCCGACGACCGACGTCACCATGTCCGTTTGCACGGGCGCATTTAAGTTGGCGAAAGCCGGCCTGCTTTCCGGCAAAGCGGCCACGACCCATCACGACTACCTCGATAAACTCGAGAAGGAATATCCCGACATTCAGGTGAAGCGCGGCGTGCGTTTCGTCGAAGGCGAGAAAATTTCGACCGCCGGCGGGCTAACTTCCGGGACCGACCTGGCGTTGCGAGTCGTCGAGCGCTACTTCGGCCGCGAAGCCGCCCAGACGACCGCGACCTACATGGAATACCAGGGCAAAGGCTGGATCGTCTGATCCTGTTGCTCGCGCCGCGGCTGCGATATGATGGCGGATGACCCATTCCGCTGACGGTTCTTCGATCGAGGCGCTCATTGACGCGGCCTATGCCGTTATTTCAGGTCCGGCGGGGCAGCCGCGGGATTGGGATCGGGAACGCGCCTTGTTTTTTCCCGGGGCGCGTCTGATCCCGACCGCGGTCCGGCCGGGAGAGAATGAGAGCGGTCTCGCGCCGCAGATTCTCGACGTGGAACAATATATCGCGCGAGTGGAGCCGCTCTTCGGCGAGAAAGGATTTTACGAAACGGAACTGGCGCGGCGCACCGATCAGTTCGGGCACATCGCCCACGTGTGGAGCACGTACGAATCGCGCCATGCCCAGAACGATCCGGAACCCTTCATGCGCGGGATCAACAGCTTTCAGTTATTCTTCGACGGCCAGCGCTGGTGGATCCTCAATATTTACTGGCAGCACGAGAACGCCGCCCATCCGATCCCGGAGAAATATCTGTAGCGATCAGGCCGTCGGACGCGGCTGGGTCGCGTCGTAAAGCGCGGCATAAAGCCGGTCGAGCTGGATCGGCTTGAGCAAAAGGGCGAGCGCGCCGGACCCGGCGATTTCCTTGGGCGAACCGGAAACCAGGATGACCCGCGCATCGGGATATTTCGCGACAATGTTCCGGCAAGCGGTGGCGCCGTTGAGCTTCGGCATTTGATAATCCATGAGCACGACGTCGGGATGATGGCGGCCGTAAGCCTGAATGGCGTCGAGGCCCGAAGTAACGACTTCGACGACCTCGTGCTGGCATCGGCGAACGAGCTCGGCCAGGGATGTCCCCACTTCCCGCTGGTCATCCGCAATCAAAACTCGCATGGCGCAAGATGGCAGAAGGAGCGGTGACCGCCGAGGGATTTTCGTCGCGGGACTGCTGGCATTGTGGCGGACGACGGGCAAAGTGAAGGCGCATGAAGAAAGGGCTCATCCTTTGGTTGCTCGCGGCTGGGGTCGCGTGGGGAAATCCGGCGGGGCCGGTGAATCCGCGCGCGCTCCAGGCGGCCGCGGCCTACTCGAGGAGCGCGGGCGGCACTTCTTTTTTTGCGTGGCAAAATGGCCAGACGTTGCTGGAACAGAACGCCGGTGAGCCGCATAAGATTTATAGCGGGACGAAAGCGTTCTGGGGACTGGCTGCTTTGGCGGCGGCGGAAGACGGGTTGCTGAGCCTCGACGAGCGCGTGGCCGATTCGATTCCGGCCTGGAACTCCGACGCGCGAAAGTCACGCGTCACGATCCGGCAGCTGCTCGATTTTTCGTGCGGCCTCGATCCGGTCTTCGGACTGCACAACGACAACCCGGGGGACCGGGACGCGATCGCGATCCGCGCGCCGTTGGTGGCGAGCCCGGGCAGCGCGTTCATTTATGGGCCGAGCGCGCTCCAGGTTTTTCACGCGGTGTTGAAACAGAAACTGCAGGGCGAATCACCGAGGAAATATTTGGAGCGGCGCGTTCTTGGGCGGCTCGGACTCGGCTCGCAACGTTACCTCGCCGATAGCGCGGGAAATCCGTTGCTCGCTTCCGGCTGGCTGTTGAGCGCGCGGCAATGGGGGAAGCTGGGCGAACTCGTGTTGAACGGCGGCGCGCCCGTCGTCACTGCCGGATCGCTGGGCCAATGCTGGCGCGGCTCCGGCGCGAATCGCGCCTTCTCGTTAGGCTGGTGGAATAATCGCCAGGCGCCCGGCGGCCGTGAGTTCGATATTGAGGCGGCCCTGATTCCGAAATGGCAGCGGCAAAGCTGGGGCGGGACGGTGCTTTGTCGAAACGCACCGAGCGACCTCGTCGCGTGCATCGGCTCCGGTTACCAGCGGCTCTATGTCATTCCTTCGATGAACATGGTCGTTGTCCGACACGGGTCCGGCCGAAAATTTTCCGACGCACAATTCCTGCGGTTATTAGTCGCAAGGTGACTGTAGCGGCGGTCTATGACCGCCGAATGCAGAAGGCCGGCGGTCATAGACCGCCGCTACAACGCTACT
This sequence comes from Chthoniobacterales bacterium, assembly GCA_035941675.1. Classification (GTDB taxonomy): domain Bacteria; phylum Verrucomicrobiota; class Verrucomicrobiia; order Chthoniobacterales; family UBA10450; genus AV80. Next base: position 94,414 of record DASZDT010000014.1, on the reverse strand, counting down.
TCGGCGTCGCGACGATGAGCGACGACCGGCTCGGCTGCCACTGATAGCCGAAGCTGAACGGCAACGGCGGAGGCGCGGCGGCGGCGTTGTCTTTCGCCAAATCCGGCTGCGCGTTTTTCAGGAACCGGTTAATCGGGCCGGCGTAATGTCCGAAGAACCGAACGTTCCATTTGTCTTTCGGAAAGAAGCGATAGGGAATGCCGGAGTCGTCCTGGAGGATGATCTTGCTGTGCGCGAGGAGATAGCCGCGCACCTTCGAGAAATTATCGGAGTGCATCAGGTACGAGGCGGCTTTGAGCAGGGTGAGCCCCTGGCCTTGTTGCTCGCAGAATTTCCCAAAGTTCGGGTTAACCTTGACCGCCCAATCCGCGAGGTCGGTCGTGAAATAGTAAAGCGTCTGCGATTGGCCGGCCGGGCCCTTGAACGCGATCCGGACTCCCGGCGTGGTCCCTTTGCCCTGCGGAACGAAGGCGCCTTCCTTATCGAGCGCGACGAGCTCAACGGAATCGATGGTGCATCCGGCCCGCGCGAGAAACATGTAGAGCACCGGCAGCGTGCCACTGAGTTGTTGCTGGCGCAGATCGACCTTCATGTTTTTGGTGATGAAGAAGCTGAGGCTCAGGATTGAGTCGAGAGACTTGCGCAGGTTCGCCAGGGCGGAGGGCAGGGCGTGCGCCGGAATTCTGGAGACATCGGGGATCGCGCCGACTGGTTCGGTGCCGCAAAGAATATAAGTGCTGGCGTTGGGAAAGAACGCGTTCGCGTAGATAAAATCCGGCCCGCTAAACATGTAATACATCGGCGCGGTATCCTGGTAGGCGGGGCCCAAAGCCTGCGGCGCCCATTCGCGAATCCGGGCGAGCTGCCGCTGGTCGAACTGCTTCCAGGCGCGATCCAGGTCGGCCGCGTGCGACCTCGAGCCGCTGGCGTTGGCGTAGTTTTCCAACGGCGTTCCGTTGACCGGCAAGCCCGCCAGAAATTTCGCGGTGGCATCGACGGTTGGATCGCCGGCCCGCGCATGGCTGGAGGCGATGAAGGCGGCAAGAAAAAGAAGTCGTCGGACGCGCACGAAGAGCTGTTCCTATTTTCGGGTCGCGAGCATAAGGAGACCGCGATCTCTTTGCCAATGATAACCGAAAGCAAAACCGAGCTCCGGCGGTACCGGCGGCCGGTTATAAATCGCGGCCAGGTCGGGCTGATCGTATTTCGCAAACATCTCCTCGTGCGGCACGTAGCGCCCGTAGAAATCCACCTTCCAGTTTTTCGGGAACGCGCGGAGCGGAATTCCGGAATCGTCCTGGATGATGACGCGGCTGTTGTTCAGCAGGAAATTCCGAACGCCGGCGAAGCCTTCGGTGTGCATCAGGTAGGACGCGGCTTTCAGCAGGCTCACTCCCGGTCCCTGCCCGGCGCACCATTTCAGGAACGGACTCTGTCCGCCGGAAAGATCGGTCTTAAAATAATAGAGGGTCTGCTGGCTGCCATCGCGGGTGAAGGTGATCTTCACGCCTTCGGCCGGGCTCTTCACGTAGGTCGTGTCGAGAACGGTGCAATTCAGCCGCGCCAGGAAAACGTAGAGGATCGGCAGCGTGCCGCCGAAATTCGTTCCGCTCAGATCGGTCCGCATATCTTTGGTGATGAAATAATGGGTTTGGAGAACGGTGTGCATCGACTGGCGTAACGCGTTGAGATCGGTGCGCAGCGTCGCCGGGTCCATCCGGGTGATGTCGGGCACTTGGCCGACGGGTTCGAGGCCGGCCAGGATGTAGGTTTTCGCCTCCGGGAAAAAGACGTTGGCGTAGAGGAAATCGGGACCGCCAAACATGTAGTAGCAGGTGTTGGTGGCGCTGTACGGCTCGGGGGCGTTGGCCAGCATCCAGGCGCGGATCGGCCGGATCTGGTAGAAATCTTTTTTCATCCACGCGCTGTCCAGATTCCGGGCATGATCGAGCCAGGCCGGATCGTGGGTGAGGGGAGCGAGCGGGCCGACGACCGGCATTCCAGCGAGAAACTTGGCGGTATGGTCGAGGGAGGCGCGTTGCTGCGAAGGTTGCTGCGGCTGCGGTGGCGGCTGCTGCGATTGTTGAGGGGGCGGAGTGGGGCTTGGTCGGTTCCGGACTGCTGGGGTCGGTGATGGTCGCCGGACCAGTTGCGCATGAATCGGCGCCGCCGATAAGCCGATCACGAGAAATAAAAGCAGAAATCGTTTCATGAATGCGCTTAAGACGGGCGTGCCACTTTGGTTTTCGGAGAAAGAAAATAGACGATCAACCCCAGCGCCATGGTGGCAAGCCCCCAGAGGGACGGCGCGCGGGTGGAACTATCGGCCAGCATATGTTCCAGCATCCAGATGCTGATGGCGAGGAAGACCAGCGGCGTGATCGGATAACCCCAGGCGCGATAAGGCCTCGGCAGCTCCGGGCGTTTCCAGCGCAGGACGAAAACGCCCAGCACGGTGAGAGTCGAACAAAGGGTGAGGCTGAACTGGACGTAGTTGACCGCGCTCGCAAAAGTCGCCGTCAACAGGAGCACGATCACGATGGCGAACTGGGTGAGGATCGCGTTGACCGGCACGCCGTGCGGATTGCGCCGGCCCAGCCAGCTCAAGGCCCGCAGGTCTTCGCCCATCGCCGCGGTGATGCGCGGACCGATCCACATCATTCCGCTCACGCTTGAAATCAGGCCGAGGCAAATGAAAAGGCCGGTGATCTTCGCGCCCGCGCCGCCAAAAATGTGCGAGCCGGCAATGATCGCGATCTGTTGTTTGCCGGCCATTTCTGCGGCGGGCGTGGTGCGGAGGAACGCCGCATTTGTCGCGACGTAAAGGAGAACCACCAGAACGGTCCCGAGCCCAACCGACAACGGCACCGTGCGCGCCGGGTTGCGCAGCTCGCCGACGATATAGGTCGAGGCGTTCCAGCCGGAGTAGGCGTACATCACCCAGTAAAGACTGACCGCAAAGGGCGCGCTTAGGATCAACGCGCCGTCGCCTTTCGCCGGAAGAAACGAAATCGGCTGCGACGACTTCACGCAAAGACCGGCCACGACGATAACCAGGATCAGCGCGATTTTCAACATCGTGGAGCCGTTCTGAAAGGCGCTGCCGAGCTGGAGATCGCGCAGCAGAACGGCCGTGCAAATCGTGACGATCGCCAGGGAAAGGACCAGCGGATTGAGTCCGGGAAAGACGTCAGCGAAATAAGTTCCAAACGCGATCGCGGCGATCGCCACCGGCGCGGCGAACCCGATCGTCGCCGAAATCCAGCCGGCGAGAAATCCGAGCGATGGATGATAAATCACGCTGAGAAAATTATATTCGCCGCCGGATCGCGGCAGCGCGGCTCCCAGTTCCGCGTAGGAGAGCGCGCCGCACAGCGCGCAGATGCCGCCCGCGATCCAAAGCGCGAGGATCGAAAATCCGGTCGGCAACCCGGTGACTTGGAATCCGAGGCTGGTGAAGATTCCGGTGCCGACCATGTTGGCGACGACAATACAAGTCGCGGTCAGCGGCGAGATTGTGTGTTTGCCTTCCACGACGTCGGCCATGCGGCGATCATGTAGAGGCGGAGTGCAGTTCAGTCAATGCCACCGAATACCGCGGTTTTAGGGGTTTGCGGTGTCCAGGCAAAGTCGCTGCCCCGCTTTTGCTTTAGCAGCTCGCCCATGAAATCAATGTTCTTCCCGAATCTTGCGGTTTTGTTAGCAGTCCTGCTTGGGTTCAGTGGCTGCGGCCCATCTTCCAACGAAGTGGCCAATCGTCCTCCGCCTACAGCCGAAGATATTCGAATCGGCCGACAGGCAATCGCGATTAATGAAGTTTCTTTGCTCGCTCGCACTGGTTTTGCCAAGGAAGCCTTGGATGCTGTCGTTCGCAGACACATTCCGCAACCGTTGAGCGCAGAAGAAGAGCTCCAGTTCAAGACCTTTGCCAAACCGGAACTGACGGCAGCCATGAAAAACCCACAGAACATTCTCACGCCCGCTCAGAAAGACGCTTACGACGAAGCCAAGGACAGGCGGAACGGGGAGAAAGAGAAACTAGCGAATGCCAATGCCAACCGCCAGCAGCAGCTGGCGCGCGCCGAGTCCTCCAAGATCTCGGCTGCGTCGATGGCCGAACAGCAGGAAACTGCGCGCCGCGAACATCTGAACCGGGAGGCAGCGTATGCGGCCGAGCGCGCGCGAGCCGAGCGTGAAGCGCATGAACGTGAGCAGCTGCGCCGTACGGAAGACAAATGGCGCCTGATGGAGGCGCAAAATTCGCGTCATCGTCCCTACAACACGCCGGTGCCGTCTCGGTATTATCGCCCCCCCGGCAACCAGCCGAGCCCTCGGCCCGACGGCTCGACGCCGTAGCGCATTGGTTCCGCGCCGGACTTGAACGTCCGATCGGCCAGAGGCGGCGTAAAGCCAACTCCGTCGATCGAAGATGCCAATTTGGCTCCAGAGGTAGGATTCGAACCTACGACCAATCGGTTAACAGCCGACCGCTCTACCACTGAGCTACTCTGGAATGGCGTGCGCTCGATGAGCGGCTTTACAGATTGCGCACGCGGCTGCGCGCGGCAAGTGATTTGGTTGCGGGGGCGGGATTTGAACCCGCGGCCTTCAGGTTATGAGCCTGACGAGCTACCAGGCTGCTCCACCCCGCGTCTTGAGGTTCGAATTATGCCGCATCGAGCAGCGAACGCAAATCCAAAGTCGCTCCGCGATTTACTTTCGCGCCGAAAACGAATCGAATCGCGCCGTGGGGAAGAAGGGAAAAGGGGAATCACGAATTCTGGTCGGCACGGCGAGCTGGTCGGACCCGGGATTCGTCGAGCATTGGTATCCGAAGAAGATGCCGGCGGGCGAACGGCTCGCCTGGTACGCGCAGCACTTCGACATGGTCGAGGTGAATTCGAGTTTTTATTCGGTGCCCGACGCGCGCCTGACCGAGCGCTGGTGCCAGAGCACGCCGGACGGTTTCGTGTTCGACGTCAAGCTGCACCAGCTGCTCTCCCGTCATTCGGCGAATGCGAAACTGCTGCCGCCAACGTTACAGAAAAAAGCGGAGGTCGACGCGAAAGGCCGGGTGACGCTGACCCCGGAAATCGAACGCGCCGTGATCGACGAGTTTCGCCGGCCGCTTGAAGTGCTGCGGGGCCACGGGAAACTCGGAGCGTTGCTCCTCCAATTGTCGCCCGGGTTTTCGCCCCGGAAACATTCGCTGGACGAACTGGAGGACTTGTTAGGCCAACTCGCCGGTTTCCGGATCGCGATCGAACTGCGGAACCGGAACTGGGTCGAAAGCGACCAGGTGCAGGTGACGCTCGATTTCTTCCGCAAACATTCCGCGACCCTGGTGTCGGTGGATACACTCGCGGAAAAGCATTTCACGATCATGCCGCCGGAGCTGAATGCGATCACGAATCCTGAGCTCGCGTATCTGCGACTCCACGGCCGCGACGCCCACGCCTACACCACCGGCAAGACTGTCGCCGCCCGGTTCAATTACGATTACAGCGACGCGGAAATCGAAGAGGTCGCGGACCGCGCCCGTGAACTGACCAGGGACGCAAAGGAAGTGCACGTCGTTTTCAACAACAACGCGCTCGATTACGCGCCGCACGCCGCCCTTCGAATGCGGAAAGCGCTCGGTCAAATGATTCGGCCCACGGCGCGGCAAAGCGAGCTATTCTAGGGCATGGCCGGTTTGCACCAGCCCCCGAAGCCAGGCGACGGGAGCGAGCCACCGCCGCGTCTCGGCCCGTGGCGGCGTTTGCACCGCTGGATGCGCGCGCATCACATGACCTTGATGACGCTGCCGGACACGCCGCATAACATCGCGCTCGGCGCCGCCATCGGAATGTTCTTCGGGTTCACGCCGCTCTTCACCATGAAGACGCTGCTCGCGTTTCTCATCACCTGGTTGTGCCGGGCCAACAAGACGGCGGCCGTGATCGCGGTCACATTGCATGATGTGCTTCTGCCGCTCGTCCCGGCGATGTTCTTCTGGCAATACCGTCTCGGGATGTGGACGCTTTACCATCGCCTTCCGCAACGCGCGGGGTTCAAGCGCGTCGCCCTCTCGGAATGGATGGAATGGACGACGTTCCTCACCGTCGGCCGGCCGATCCTCGTCGGTTCCCTTTACTTCGCGGTCCCGGCCGGACTGCTGGTTTACTTCGGGCTCCGGGCGGTCCTCATCCGGTCCCGCGCTCGAACCGAGACTCCCGCCGCAAATCTCCTTCCGTAACCCGCGGCGCGCCGCTACTCTCCCGCTCATGAAATTCAAAGCGATCGCGCTCGTGGTGCTGCTGGCCATTCTTGGTCCCGGCCTCCTCGCGGCCAAGACCCTGAAGTTCCCGCAGAAGCATCCCGAATTCAGCGTGACGTTCCCGAACGACTGGAAAGCCGAGATCACCAGCGCCGGCATCATCAGCGCGCAACCGAAAGGCGCCGCTTATGCGATCAGCATTTTTCCCGTGCAAGCCAGCACCGCTCAGGGCGCGATCGAAGAAACGATGAAGGAAGTCGATAAACGTTTTTCCAACGTCAAGGCGAACGACCCGGTGGAATTCAAAAGCGAGACCGGCGTGAAGATGCTCGAGACCGACATGATGGCGAAAGACAAGGGATCGCCCCGGTCGCTCGCCATCGTGGCGTTCAGTTTCGACAAAACGACCTACTTCGCCTTGTTCCAGGCCGGAACCCCCGAGGCCGACAAACAGTACACCGACGCCGTAATCTCGATTGTGAATTCAATCGCCTCGCTGACCAAGCAGCGGAATGATGACGATTAGGCACTTTGCGCATGCAGGCAGCCAGCGCGCATGGTAAGCGTGGGTTGGGAGCGGGGTGTAGCTTAGCTTGGTAGAGCGCCTGGTTTGGGACCAGGAGGTCGCAGGTTCAAATCCTGTCACCCCGAGATAGTAGTATTTCCCTCGGACTTCGAAGCGGTGAGCTGCGCTCAACCAGTTGATCGAATTGAGCCCCGCGGAGCCAGAGCTCGTCCATCGCGAGCTCCGCGATGTTAAATTGTAGGGCAAGCGCTCCGCTTGCCGAGGGAGAACGCCAATACTTGGCAAGCGGAGCCGATACCCCGCAAGCGGAGCGCTTGCCCTACAATTCAAAAATCGGCGGCGAGCAGCCTGTCCGTTTTTGTGATACTTAATTCCGCGTTTCTATGAGGCTTCCAGTACTTCTGCTAACGGCGACCGCTTTCCTGGCGCGACTGATTTTCGCGCAGGAACCGCCGTTGCCGTCGTCCTCCGCGACCGCCGCGCCGAGCCCAAGCGTTCGCCCGGAACTGAACATTCCCGACATCCCGGTCGACGTTGAGCCGTCGCCGCTGGTGCCCAACACTTCCCCGGCCCCGAAGAAAAATGTTCCGTCCATCACCGAGCTCGATTCGGCGTTCCAACATTCGCCGTTGATCCAGGCTGTCGAAGAACAACGGCTGCATCTTGAATGGCGGAAGCTGCAGAACCGGGTCAGCCAGGACGCGGATGTGATCGCGGCGAAAAAAGCGATCAATTCGGCCCGGACCGACCCGGAGAAACGCGAACTTCGGCGGGCCTACTACAAGATCTTTTACGGGCGCATCCAGGCGCTCGCGGAAGCGCCGGACGTGAAGGCCTACGTCGAGCAACGAAAGAAAGAAGCGCTCAACAGCCTGGCGCAGCCGCGCCTTCGGCCCGAACCAACGCCTCGCCCCAAATCCACTCGCTGATCTTCGCCTAACGACTCGCCCGCGCGGAACGCGGCTTGCCGAACCGCACTTTGCCCGCTAGGATTGCCGCCCCTCAACGGCGCGTTCGTCTATCGGTTAGGACATGGCCCTCTCAAGGCCGAAAGACGGGTTCGATTCCCGTACGCGCTACCAGCTTCAACCATCCAAATTTGGCGCGAGCCATTTCCGAACGTATTCCAGGCTCTCGCCTTTCCGGGCCGCGTAGTCGCGCGCCTGGTCGTCGCCAATTTTTCCGACGCCGAAATACTTGGAATCGGGATGCGAAAAATAGAGGCCGCTCACGCTCGCGCCCGGGTGCATGGCGAACGATTCCGTGAGCGCGATGCCGGTCGCCTTTTCCGCGTCCAGCAAATCGAACAGGGTGCGCTTCTCGGTGTGATCGGGCGATGCCGGATAGCCGGCCGCCGGCCGGATGCCGCGATATTTTTCGCGAATCAGCTCATCGGTCGATAGGTTTTCCGTCATTCCGAACCCCCACGCCACGCGCGCTTCGTGATGAAGAAATTCCGCGAAAGCTTCCGCCAGCCGATCGGCCAGCGCCTTGGCCAGGATGGCGTTGTAATCGTCGTGGTCGGCGGCGAATTTCGCGGCGAGTTCATCCGTGCCGATCCCCGCGGTGACCGCGAACCCGCCGAGGTAATCGGTCTTCTCCGGCGCGATGTAATCCGCGAGACAATGATTGAATTGGCCGACCGGCTTCTGCATTTGCTGGCGGAGGAAATGGAAGGTCGCCAGCGGCTCAGTCCGCGTTTCGTCGCGATAGACCTCGACATCATCGCCGTTGCGTTTCGCCGGCCAAAAAGCGAGAACGCCGCGGGCCGTGAGCAGTTTCTCGCCGCGAATTCGCTCCAGTAACTGTTGCGCGTCGTCGAACAACTCGCGCGCCTGCTTGCCGACTACCGGATCGTCGAAGATCGCAGGATAACGTCCGCGCAATTCCCAGGTGTGGAAGAACGGCGACCAATCGATGTAGGGAACGAGATCGTCGAGCGTGATTGTTCCCGCATCAGTTGCGCAGACGCGTGTCCCGAGAAATTCCGGTTTGGGCGGCGTGTAGTTCGCCCAGTCGATCGGCGTCCGCTTCTCCCGCGCCGCCTCCAGCGCGATCAATTTCTTGTCGCGCGATTTCGCCGCGTGTTCCTCGCGGAGCCGGGCGTAATCCGCGCGAGTCTTCTCGTCGAACGCGCCTTTCAGATCGTCGCTCAGCAACGCATTCACGACGCCGACCGCGCGGGAAGCATCGAGGACGTGGACGGTGCTGGCGCGATAATGCTGAGCGATTTTCACCGCGGTATGCGCGCGGCTGGTCGTCGCCCCGCCGATCAGCAACGGCAGGGTGAACCCTTCACGCTCCATCTCCTGCGCGACGTGCACCATTTCGTCCAGGGACGGCGTGATCAGTCCGCTCAAGCCGATGATATCCGCGTTCAATTCGCGCGCTTTTTCCAGGATCTTTGGCGCCGGAACCATCACGCCGAGATCGATCACCTCGTAGTTGTTACATTGCAGGACGACGCCGACGATGTTCTTCCCAATGTCGTGCACGTCGCCTTTCACCGTCGCCATCACGATCCGCGCCTGCGGTTTCGCGTCCGCGCGTTTCTCCGCCTCCATGAAGGGCAGCAGGTAAGCGACCGCTTTCTTCATCACCCGCGCGCTTTTCACAACCTGCGGCAAAAACATTTTTCCGGCGCCGAACAAATCGCCGACCACGCTCATCCCGGCCATGAGCGGCCCCTCGATGACCTGGAGCGGGCGGCTGAATTTCTGGCGCGCTTCCTCGGTGTCCGCTTCGATGAAATCGACGATTCCTTTGACCAGCGCATGCGACAGGCGCTCCTCGACGGGCGCCTCGCGCCACGCTTCCTTTTCCGCCGCCGTTTTCCCGATCGCCTTGACGCCTTCGGCGAATTCCACCAGCCGTTCGGTGGCGTCATCCCGCCGATTGAGGAGCACGTCTTCGACGCGCGTTTTTAGTTCCGGCTCGATCTCTTCATACACGGCGAGCTGGCCCGCATTGACGATCGCCATGTCGAGCCCGGCCTGGATGGCGTGATAAAGAAAGGCGGCGTGCATCGCTTCGCGCACGGTGTTGTTGCCGCGAAACGAGAACGAAATGTTGCTCACTCCGCCGCTGGTCCGCGCCCCGGGCAGGTTCGCCTTTATCCAGCGGACCGCGTTGATGAAGTCGACGGCGTAATTGCGATGCTCTTCCAATCCCGTGGCGACGGTCAGGATGTTCGGATCGAAGATGATGTCGTTAGGCGCAAAGCCCGCGCGCCCGATCAGGAGCCGGTAGGCCCGCTCGCAGACCTCGATCCGCCGCTGGAAGTTGTCCGCCTGGCCGGTCTCGTCGAACGCCATCACGATGACCGCGGCGCCATAGCGTTTCACCAGCGCCGCCTGCCGCAGAAATTCTTCTTCGCCGTTCTTCAGGCTGATCGAATTCACCACGGGCTTGCCCTGGACGCATTTGAGGCCCGCTTCGATCACGCTCCATTTCGAGCTGTCGATCATCATCGGGACGCGCGCGATTTCCGGTTCGCTCCCAATCAAGTGGAGGAACTTCGTCATCGACGCTTCGGAATCGATCATTCCTTCGTCCATGTTCACGTCGAGGATGTTGGCGCCACCGGCCACCTGTTGCCGCGCGACGGCGAGCGCCGCCTCGAAATCGCCCGCCAGGATCAGTTTCGAAAACTTGGGCGAACCAGTGATGTTCGTCCGCTCGCCGACGACCACGAATCCCATTTCCGCCGTGATGTTGAGCGGCTCGAGCCCGGATAATTGTAGCGGCGCTCTATGAGCGCCGGAATCCTCCGAGGCTCGGCGGTCGGGAATTTTCCTCGCCGGAAGGTCGCGCACCTTCTCGGCGATCAATCGAATATGGTCGGGCGTCGTGCCGCAGCAGCCACCGACGATGTTTAGCCAGCCGTTGCGCGCCCACTTTTCGAGTTGGGGCGCGAGGCTTTCCGGGGTTTCGGGAAAACCGGTCGGGGATAACGGATCGGGAAGCCCGGCGTTCGGGTACGCGCTCACGTAACGGTCGGTGCCGTGGGCGAGCTCTTCTACGTACGGTTCCATTTCTCCCGGGCCGAGCGCGCAGTTCAATCCCACCACGAGCGGGTCCGCGTGCGCGATCGAAGTCAGAAACGCCTCCACGGTCTGGCCGCTCAGGATTCGGCCCGAACGATCGGTCACCGTTCCCGAGATAATGAGAGGAACCGAACGGCCGGTTTTCTCGAACAGCTCGGTGATGGCAGCGATGGCGGCCTTCGCATTCAGGGTATCGAAAATCGTCTCGACCATCAGCAGGTCCACGCCGCCCTCGAGCAGCGCGGCTGCCTGTTCGCTGTACGCTTTGCGGATTTGGTCGAACGTGACGGCGCGAAAACTCGGGTCGTTCACGTCCGGGGAAAGCGAGCCGGTCACGGGGAGGGGACCGAGCGAGCCGCCCACGAAACGGCGCCGGCCCGATTGATCGGAAAGGGCGTCAGCCGCCCGGCGAGCCAGCCGCGCCGCGGTGAGATTAATCTCGGTGACGAGGTCGCGGAGCTCACGGTCGTCGACGACGTGCTGAAAGAACTCGGCATCTTTTCGGCCGCTCGCCGGTTCGTCTTTAAACAGGAAATCGTGCAGGCCAATGGTCGTGCCGCTGAAGGTGTTGGTCTCGATGATGTCGGCGCCCGCGTCGAGGTAACGACGATGGATTTCCTCGATGACATCCGGTTTGGTGAGAAGCAGAATTTCAAGGCAACCTTTGAGGTCTTTGCCGTTCCAATCCTGGAAACGCCCGCCGCGGTATTCGGCTTCCGACAATCGGTGCTGCTGGACCATGGTGCCCATGGCCCCGTCGAGCACGACGATCCGTTCGCGCATCAACGTTTCGAGAGGATGAAGATTGTCGGGCCGCATGGTGAGGCGGAACTAAACCGCAGTTCCGTCCGCCGGGCAAGGAACAAATCGACGCATCATGATGCGTAGATGTGTTGGGACGCACGATTACGAAAAACGCAGCTTCGTCAGAAACGATTCGCCCTGACCGGCCAGCTTCGCCTCCAGATTGACCGTGCAATCGCAATCGCAACACGCCCACGGTTCCGTCCCGTTCTCGTGCCGGCAATTCCGGCGCGAGTGCGCATCCTTCACCGTCAGCAACTCGAAATACTTTTCCCAATACGGCCGTTCTTCTGCCAGCGGCGGATCGCAGAAACAGGTCTCGACCCAGGTCGCGACGCCCGCGGGACCGAGGCGGGCGTGATGCATATCGTGTTGGTATTCGTCCCCAGCGATGGAGCCTTTGCCGAGCGTGTCCTGCTCAATCGCTTCGAGCAGCGGTTTGTGCTGGCCCGGTTTCACCCGGGCTTTGACGAGGTAGCGCACAGTCAAAGTTATCGCGACTGGACGCGTTGTCATCCCGAGCCGCGCAGACGGTGAGGGACCTCGCGGTTGCGGTCAGCGCTGCCGCGAAACATCGAGCATTCGCTAACGGAGTGCGCTTGTTGTTTCGCGCTAGCGATTGAGCGCTTGCGAGGTCCCTCGTCCCGCTGTGGCGGGACTCGGAATGACGACACGCTTTTTTTTGGTTACATGCCTTCTCGTCGTGCGTTTAGAATCGCGGCCGATGGAAACGCTCCGCCTGTTCAAATCGCTCACGCGCGAGCAACGGAACACGTTCATCGCCTGTTTCCTCGGCTGGGCGCTCGACGCGCTGGATTTTTTCCTCGTTACTTTCGTCCTCGCCCAAATTTCGCAGGATTTCGGGCAGAGCATTTCCCGCGTCGCCTTCTCCATCACGCTCACGCTGATGATGCGCCCGCTCGGAGCGCTCATCTTCGGCTGGCTGGGCGACAGGTTCGGCCGCCGAATCCCGCTCATGATCGACATCGTTTTTTATTCGGTCATGGAGCTCGCGACGGCGTTCGCCCCGAATTTCACGGTCTTCCTGATCCTGCGCGCGCTTTTCGGCATCGGCATGGGCGGCGAATGGGGCCTGGGCGCGTCCCTCGCGATGGAATCACTGCCGACCAAAACCCGCGGGTTGTTTTCGGGGATCCTGCAGCAAGGTTACGCCGTAGGTTATCTCCTCGCGGCGCTGGTTTATTGGATCGTGTTTCCGCTCTTCGGATGGCGCGGCCTTTTCATTGCGGGGGCGCTGCCGGCGTTCCTCGTCATTTACATCCGCGCCACGGTTCCGGAATCGCCGGTCTGGGAAAAGCATCGGGAAGCGCGCCGGCCGAGGCCGCGTCTCTCGGTCTTCGTCCGGCAACACGGCACGCTCTTCCTTTACGCGGTGCTGCTCATGACGGCCTTCAATTACATGTCGCACGGGACGCAGGATCTTTACCCGACCTACCTCGAGAAACAGCGGGGCTTCGGCGTCAGCGCCAAGTCCATCATCAGCATCGTCTACGCGATGGGCGCGATCTGCGGCGGCGCGATCGTCGGCGCGCTTTCGCAAACGTGGGGGCGACGCCGGGTCATCATCCTGTGCGCGATCGCCGGGCTGCTTTTGATCCCGCTCTGGATTTTCGCGCCGAACACCGCGCTGCTCATGATTGGAGGGTTCTCCATTCAATTCATGGTGCAGGGAGCGTGGGGCGTGGTGCCGGTCCATTTGAACGAACTGTCGCCGGCAGAGTTCCGCGGAACGTTTCCCGGCCTGGCCTATCAGCTGGGGAATTTCGCCGCGGCGTACGCGGCGCAGCAGCAAGCGTGGCTCGCGGAGAAATTCCGGTTACCGAACGGCGAGCCGAATTACGCGATGACGATGGCGTTGATCCAATGCGTGGTCTTCGTCGCGGTCATCGTCCTGGCCGCGGTGGGGAAAGAAAAACGCGGCATCGAGTTTTAGGCTCAGCCTCTCTCGGTTGTCATCCTGGGCGAAAGCGAAGGATGACAGGGAAGACGGAGGACTTAATTTCCGTGCTCGGAACTGCTCGCCGCCGCATCGCTCGCCGCCGGTGCACGGTAGGTCCCTTTTCCGTAACGCTGATCGACGATCGCCTCCGCGATTTTGTCCGCGAGACTATCGCGGCGGCTCGCGCTCCGGGCGTTCGCTCCTTCGCTTCGATTGCTCAGGAATCCGCACTCGACCAGCACCGCGGGATAGGCCGCTTTTCGCAGGACGCGAAAGTTCGCCGTTTTCACCCCGCGGTTGACGGCGCCCGGCAACGTCATGATTCGCTCTTGAATCCGGTAGGCGAGCGGACGCGCGACCGGCGAGCGGTAGTAAGTCTCAAACCCGCGGATCCCGCGCCGGCCGGAATCGTTGAAATGGACGCTGACGAAGATCGCGTTCTTCTGCCGATTGGAAATGGCGGCACGCTCATCGAGCGGAATGAACGTATCGTCGGACCGGGTCATGACGACGCGGAATTGCGATTCGCGCAATTTCGCGGCGAGCCGGGTCGCGACATCGAGGGTCGCGCTTTTCTCGGCGCCGCCGTAACGGCGAAAGGCGCCGTTGTCTTTCCCGCCATGGCCGGCGTCGACCACCACGGTCGTAAAACTGCGGGTGGTGTCTTTGACCCGGACCTCCGGGCCCGTTCCGCAGCTGGAAAGGAGAATGCAGCCGGCCACGATGAGCAGGACGCGAGTGGGCAGATTCATCGCTTCTCCATAACGCATAGACCAACGCTCGCCACCGCTTTTTTGGCCGCATTGACGCAGCCACGGCGCGCCCCTGGAGTGAAGGAAACCCAAAAACCGCTTGTAATTTTTACGTCCCAAACTAAAGCCCCTTACCGCATTTATGCTTACTCGATTCGCCATTCTTTCTCTCGCTTTCGCCCTGGTCCTGGGCGGCTGTAAGAAGTTCACAACTGCCACCAAGGAAACTTCGGACCAGACTAAAACGGCCGCCGCTTCCGCCACGCCCGGCCCGTCCAGTTCGGCCGCCGCCGGAACGCCGTCCGCCGCGCCGGTGATCACGAAACCAGCCGTCGACCAGAATGCGCAGGTCGTCATTTTCGGTTACCACCGTTTCGTTAACGTCGTTAAACGCCCCGACACCGAGATCACCCCGGCGCTCTTCGAGCAGCAAATGAAGGAGCTCAAGGACAAGGGTATCGCGGTGATCCCGATGCAGGATTTCCTGGCGTGGCGCCGAGGCGAGAAAGCGATTCCGCCGAAGAGCGCCATCATCACGTTCGATGACGGCTGGAAGTCGCAGTACGAAGTCGCGTGGCCGATCCTGAAGAAATACAATTACCCATTAACCCTCTTCATTTACACCGAGGGCATCCGGCCTGGGCATTTCAGCGGCGGTGAATCAATGACCTGGGAAATGCTGGCCGAAATGCGCGATGCCGGCGTGGACATCCAGGACCACACCGCGACGCATTCGGATTTGCGCAAGCCGTACGACAAGGTCGCCAAAAAGAAGCTGAGCCCGGAGGAATACGAGCAGTGGCTCGACAAGGAGATCAATGGTTCGAAGCAAATGATTGAGCAAAAACTCGGGGTGAAGGTGAACTGCTTCGCCGTTCCCTACGGCTTCCACAACGATCACATTCGCGATGTCTGCATGAAGGCCGGCTACGAGGCGCTCTTCACGGTTTACGGACAGCCGATCACGATGCATACGCCGCTCAGTTCGGTCGGCCGATACCTGATGGAGAACAACAAGCCGAAGACGTTCACGGATGCCGTCGCCGCGATCGCCACGACGGCCGTCGGGCCGTCCGTCGCGGAAGTCGCGTCCTCGAATATGCAGACGCAGCCGGCGGACGGCGAGACGATCAAGAACGCGCTGCCGCTGATCAAGGCCAACATCGCGTCGCTGGGCGCGATCGATCCCGGCTCGGTGGAAATGCGCGTGAGCGGCCTCGGGAAAGTGGACGCGAGCTTCGATCCGAAAAGCACCACCGTCGCCTATCAGGTCACCCAGCGGTTGAAGGACAAAACCTGCACCGTGATCGTCAGCGCGAAGTCCGGCGGCAAGAAAGTCGAAACACATTGGACGTTTAACATCAGTGATGGCGGCACGACCGCCGCGCCCCCGGCCCCGGCTCCTTCGGCCGCGCCCTCGACGCCGCCGCCCGCGGCTCAGCCGGTCGAGAAGCCGAAGAAGAAGAAAAAGTAAGCGGCACCAGGGCCCGCTCCCAGTTCGTTATGTTTTCGCAGCTCGGCGACAAGCTCCAGGACATCTTCAAGGATCTTCGCGGTCATGGGACGATCAGCGAGGCGAATATCAACGACGCCCTCCGGCACGTGCGCCTTGCCTTGCTCGAGGCCGATGTCGATTTCCAGGTCGCGAAGGGATTCATCGCCCGGGTCAAAGAAAAGGCGCTGGGTGAAGAGGTGCTGCGCAGCGTCACGCCCGGCCAGCAGATCGTTAAAATTTTTCACGACGAACTGACGGCGCTGCTCGGCGGCGATGCCGCGCCGCTCACCCTCGATAAGCCGGCCCGCATTCTGATGGTCGGGTTAAACGGCGCCGGGAAGACGACTTCCTCCGCCAAGCTCGCCGCGTTCCTGAAAAAGCAGGGGCGCGCTCCGCTGTTGATCGCGTGCGATTTGGCCCGGCCGGCGGCGATCGAGCAACTGGCGACGCTCGGCCGGCAGGTCGACGTGCCGGTTTACACCCCGCCGGCGCAGGAGAAGAACGTCCGGCGATCCGCGGCTGCGGCCCTCGACTGGGCGGCGGAACAGAACGGTAACGTGCAGATTTTCGACACCGCGGGCCGCCAGGAAATCGACACGGCGCTCATCGAGGAAATCAAGGAGCTGAAGGAATTCCTCAAGCCGCAGGAGGTGTTGCTGGTCGCCGATGCCGCGACCGGGCAGCAGGCGGTCAGCGTCGCCACCCATTTTCACGAAGCGCTCGGCATCACCGGGATCGTGCTGACGAAACTGGACGGTGACGCGCGCGGTGGTGCGGCGCTGTCGATGCGCGAAGTGACGCAGCGTCCGATCAAGTTCGCCGGCGTCGGCGAGAAGCTGGATCAATTCGAAGTGTTCGTGCCCGACCGGCTCGCGGGCCGGATTCTCGGAATGGGCGACATCGTTGGCCTGGTTGAAAAGGCGGCCGAAGCGATGGACGAAGATGAAGCGCGCCGGATGGAGCGCAAGCTGCGGACGGCGTCCTTCGATTTCAACGATTTCCTGGCCCAGTTCAAGATGATGAAGAAAATGGGGCCGCTGGAGAATATCCTTGGCATGATCCCCGGGATGAGTAACGTGCAGGGCCTCTCCGTGGACGAGAAGCAGCTCAAGCGGACGGAAGCCATTGTGCTTTCGATGACGCACGAGGAGAGATCGCGGCCCGACATTCTAAACGCGCGCCGCCGTCAACGTATCGCCCGCGGCAGCGGCAGCACCGTCACGGAAGTGAACGACCTGCTCCAGCGTTTCAATCAGATGCGAAAAATGATGAAGAACGCCGGGAAAATGAAACGAATGATGGCGCAGATGAAGAGCTTTAAGCCTTAAGTGTTAAGCTTTAAGCGAAGATTTCGCCGCGATTGACTTAAAACTTAAAGCTTCAAACTTAAAACTACAGAACATGGCAGTTTCAATCAGATTACGCAGAGAAGGATCGCTCAACCGCCCGTACTACAAGGTGGTGGTGGCCGACAGCCGCAGCCCGCGGGACGGGAAGTTCATCGAGATCATCGGGACCTACGATCCCAAGAAGACAGGGCACAACAGCACGTTGAAGCTGGATCGGATCGATCATTGGATTTCAAAGGGCGCGCAGCCTTCGGATACCGTTCGCAGTTTGATTAAGAAGAACCGGAAGCAGACCGCGAGTGCGCCGGCCGAAGAAGCGGCCCAGCCTGAAGAGGCGCCCGCTCCCGCAGCAGAAGAGACGCCCGCGCAATAGCCAAGGAGGGGCGCTTTCCAAACCACCCTTCTTTCGACGGCGGTTTATAAACCGCCGCTCCTTGGTCTGCTGCGACGCGTAAAATCATTCAATTCGCGTATTGGCGTCCGTCGCAACAGGCAAATGAAGAAAACGATCTTCGCAACAATTCTGGCCCTGGCCGCTGCCATTCCCGCGTTCGCCCAAACCGTCTCCGTTAAAGACGGCAACATCCACTTCACAGACAAATCTGGGAAAACGACCGCGCTTACTTCCACCGGCCGCGACTCGGATCCAGTCCTGGCCCCGGATGGCAAATGGGTGGCGTTCGTCAGGAAGATCGACGGAAAGAAAATCGCGACCGGATCGGACGAAGTCGATCCGACGGAGCTTTGGCAGGTCCGCGTCGACGGCAAGGAACCGTCGCTCCTGGCGCGTTGCCGCGATGCCGGGAAACCCGAGTCGCTAATCGGGGGGTTCAACAACCTGCAATTCTCCGCCAACGGAAAGTTGCTCTACTTTTCCAGCCCGGCCTGGGCGACGTCGGGCGCCGTCCACGTCGTCGACACGACGAATCGAAAGGAGCGGTATCTATTCCCGGGCAACGAAATCAAGGTGGTGACCGCGGGTGAATACAAGGATTGCCTGCTCGTCCAGCAACACCGTTACTTCATCGGCGGCGGGACGTATGATTGGTTTTGGCTCCTGCGCCCGGACGGCAAAGAAGTCGGGCCGGTGGGCGAGGACACCTCGACGTTCGAGGCGACCTATCTCAACGAATAGTGACAAACCGCGAACCCCGAATAGAGTCGGGGTCGTGAAAGAATTTCTCGAGTTCGTCATCCGCCAGCTGGTCGAGTTTCCCGACGAGATGATGCTGTCGGAGATTCCTTCCGGCAAAACGACGATCTTCCGGGTGCAACTGCGCCAGAGCGACGTCGGGCGGATCATTGGCCGCAACGGCCAGACGATCAATGCGATCCGCGCGTTGCTGGCCAGCTCGGCTGCCCGGCATGGGCAAAGGGCGACGCTCGAGATCGTCGAATAGCTACGCCTGTTCCCGGCGGGTCGTGCGCGATCGAATTACCGCGTAGGTAATCCAAATCACTCCCAGCGGGATGAACGAGAGCGCGCCCGCCGCGTTCAAGATGACCGTGACCATCAAGCCGGCGGAAATCGCCGCCGCGGAATCGCCAAGCCTCTCGGCGATCGTGAAAGCGATTGCCCAATAAACGCAACTCATCAGTCCGCCGGTAAAACCATCAGCCACGGCGAGCCAAACCGGGAAATGCGCCGCATTTGTCCGCGTAATCGCGAGCCACGCCACGGCCGCGAGGATGCTGATGATTTGTCCAAACATGAATCCGCGCGACCAGCGCCGCCAGCGCATTCCGATGACCACGTTAATAAGAACGAATGCGGTGGCCGCGGAGGCGAGCACCTGAATCGGCGCCGATTGCTTGAAAGCGAAGATTTCCCTGATCACCATCGCAAGGAAGGCGAGGAACGCGCCGCATATCGCGCTCAACACATCGCGCCAAACCGGGAGTCGCCGCCGCTCCGGAAACACAGCGGAGAGTGCGATAAATGCCCAGACGCACACGGCAGTGAGAG
This sequence comes from Chthoniobacterales bacterium, assembly GCA_035941675.1. Lineage (GTDB taxonomy): Bacteria > Verrucomicrobiota > Verrucomicrobiia > Chthoniobacterales > UBA10450 > AV80. The sequence continues at coordinate 75,257 of DASZDT010000014.1, read as the reverse complement.
CGAGGACATTTACCAGATGGACCGGGCCGAAGAATCCGATGGTGAGGCTTTGGACCAAAGCCTGAAAGCCGAGAACGAGGAAGCCCACGAAGCCGGCGCCGATCCCGAGAACCACTGTCGTCAGCCAGCCCATGCCCAGCATCATCGCCACCGCCGCACTCGATGCGTTTCCGAGCGTGTGCCGGAAGGGTGCGAGCGCGGTGAAGATTAACAACGCGAGCATGGCCGGACAAACGACGCAGGCCTGCAGGAGCAATTCTCGCAGGTCCGGATTACGGCGGATTTGGCGGCCCGTGAGGTCAATGATGCTGAAGTTCGGCGAGAGCCGCGGATCGATGGAATTGACGTGAGCCCGCCATTTGTTAGGCGCAACCAGGAGCCAGCCGAGAAGCTGAAGCGTCGCGATGAAAATATTGCGTCCGGAAGTGCCGAGCCGGAGCTGCTTCGGCCGCACCCACTCATCGTCTTTGCGAACTTTCACCGGCACATCCGGGGTGCCGACCGCGGGCCGATGGTAGTTGTAAAGGTGAACACGCCGGCCGTGTTTCGCCGCCGCGATGCCGATATCGTGGCAATCATCGGCCGCCGGATCACCGGCCTCCTGCAACGCCCTGGCGTATTCGAGAGACATGAGAATGTGGCCGCCATCGCCGAAGTCCATTACCCGCTGGGCGATGTTCACTCCGTCGCCGCTCGCGCACGTCTGGCCGTTTACGTCGAGTTGCTTGACGACATTCCCCGAATGCAGCCCCATCCGCACGGCGAAGCTGCCGTCGGCCTCGATTTGCTCTGCCAGCTCGCGGGCACAATGAAGCGGTTGGGTGCAATTGCCGAAAAAGACCAGCGCCATGCCATCGCCGCTGGGCGAGCGCACGAGTTCATCCGCCTTGGCGGCGTCGTCGGCCGTCCGGCAATCGGTGACGAAATCCTGGAGACGCCGGAAGACCAACGCCTGTTGGTCCAAGGGCATCTTCGAATAACCGACTGCGTCGATAAACAGGATATGGGCGAACGAAGATTGGGCTGGGGCCACTTCCACAATGCTGCTGTTAACAAAACCGGCTCACGAGGCAAAATGCTTTTTATGCTAGGCTCCCGGATGCGTGTCGACATCCTGACTCTCTTTCCGGAGATCTGTCGCGCGCCACTGGATGCCAGCATGATGAAGCGCGCCCAGGAAAACGGCGCGCTCGAGCTGCACATCCATAATCTGCGGGATTGGACCAGCGACAAGCATCACGTCGTGGACGACGCGCCCTTCGGCGGCGGGCAGGGGATGGTCATGAAGGCCGAGCCGATCTTTGCCGCGGTCGAAGATCTTCAATCGAAATTCGGTCTGAGCCAGACTGGCATTCGAAATTCGAAAATTCTTCTGATGTCCCCGGCCGGACGGAAGTTTGACCAGGCAATGGCGACGGAGCTTTCCGCTAATCCACATCTCATCATCCTCTGCGGCCATTACGAAGGCGTGGACCATCGCGTCATTGAACATCTGGTCGATGAAGAGATTTCGATTGGCGATTACGTGCTGACGAACGGCGCGATCGCGGCGGCAGTTGTGGTGGATGCGGTCGTCCGGTTGCTTCCCGGCGTGCTCGGAGACGAGCAATCGGCGGCGGACGATAGCTTCAGCAGCGGATTACTGGAGGGGCCGCAGTACACCAGGCCGGCGGAGTTCCGCGGCTGGAAAGTGCCGGATATTTTGTTGTCCGGGAATCACGGCGAGATCGCGAGGTGGCGGAAGGCACAAGCGCGGCAACGAACGGAGAAGAACCGGCCGGATTTGCTGTGATCGTTTGATCGCTGATCTTGGCTTGCCGCTCGATGTTGCAACTGGGAGCTCCCTCGGTCGCCGCGGCGACCTCGGGATGACATCGTATTTTTTGTGCGCCGACGACTTAAACGCGCCCGAAAATCACGCAGGCGTTGATGCCGCCGAAGCCGAAGGAATTACTCATGACGTAATTCAGCTCGGCGTCGCGCCCGTGGTCTGGGACGACGTCGAGATCGCAGGCCGGATCTGGGTTGGTGCGGTTCAACGTGGGCGGGATCCAGTTCCGGTCGATGGCCAGCGCGCAGATCGCCCCTTCCATGGCGCCGGTCGCGCCGAGCGCATGCGCGGTATAAGCCTTGGTGCCGCTCACCGGAATCTGCTTCGCCCGCGAACCGAACACTTGTTTGATCGCGGTCGTCTCGTTGCTGTCATTGAGCGGCGTCGAACTGGCGTGCGCGTTGATGTAATCGATTTCGTCGGGCGCAATGCCGGCATCGGCCAGCGATTCGCGCATGGCCCGGATCGAAGACTCGGCGCCCGGCAGCGGCGAAGTCATATGGAAAGCGTCGTTGTTTAAACTGTAGCCAAGCACTTCGGCGTAGATGCGCGCGCCTCGGCGTCGGGCGTGTTCCAGCTCCTCGACGATCAGGGACGCGGCGCCTTCGCCCATCACGAAGCCGTCGCGCTTCAGGTCGAACGGGCGACAGGCCAGCGCGGGATCGCCCGTCCATTGGCTCATCGATTTGATAATGGCGAAAGCGCCGAATGTGAGCGGGCTCAAAGGCGCTTCGGCGGCGCCCGCGACGATCACGTCCGCCATGTCGTCGCGGATGTAGCGCAAGGCTTCGCCGATCGAGACCGTGCCGCTCGCGCAACTGTTGGAATTGGTTGTGCCCACGCCGCGAAGGCCAAACTCGATGGCGATGTTGGAATGGCCGGACCCGCCGAAGACCTGGACGGCAAGCGTGGGATTTACGCCGCGCGTTCCTTTCTTGAGGAAACGAGCGTGGTCCTGCTCTGCGTTCGAAATTCCACCGAGGGCGGTCCCGAAACTCACCCCGACACGAGCCTGCGGTGTCTCGCGGGAGTAAGGCAGCCCGGCGTCATCGAGGGCCATTTTCGCCGACGCGACGGCGAACTGGGCGTAGCGATCAAGGCGTTTGAGACGATGTGGCGGATAATGTTCTTCCGGGACCCAATCCAAAATCTCGCCGGCGCAATGCGCGTTGAAGGGCGACGTGTCGAAACTCGCGATCGTCCCGACCCCGCTTTTTTCCGCGCGCAACCCGCTCCAGAAATTTTCGCGCCCGGTCCCGATGCAGGTGATCGGGCCGATCCCGGTGATGACCGCGCGGCGCCTAGACATGCTCGACTGCCGGACGAGGGCTGGGGTTCGCCTGGCTCTCCAAATGCATCTTCATGCAGCGCAACGTCCGGCTCGCGACCGGATGGATAAACCCCTGGCCGATGATTGGCTCCACGATCGGTCCGAGGAGGCGGACGCGAAATCGAAGATCATGCACAATTTCGACCAGAACGCCGACCGGGGTTTCCCGGAAAGACCAGACCACATGCATCCCTTTCGTCCATGCCTTCAAATGATGGAAATGAATTTCCATTTTCTGGCGGTCGATGATCTGCTCGGAAGTCCACGAGACCGGAATGCCGGAACGAACGGCGGCCATGACCACGACGTTACGATCCGCGCCGCGCTCGAGATAGCGAATGTAACGGTAATGCGGCAGGATTTTCGGCCACAACTCAAGGTTCGCGGCGGTCTCGAAGATCCCGGTTTTCGGGGCGCGAATCATTATGGAGTTTGCCGTATGCATGACCGTTCTTCAGGCTAAGCTCAGCGCAAATCCGGACAACGATAGGAAAAGTAACAATGGCGTTACAAATGAAATCCCAGTGCGAGAAATGCGAGCGAACGCTGGAGACGCAGGATGAGGCATACATCTGCAGTTACGAGTGCACCTTCTGCAAGGAATGCACCGCGGCGATGAACGCGCTCTGCCCGAACTGCGGCGGGGAACTGGTGCGGCGACCGAGGAAGAAATTGTAGGGCAAGCGCGCCGCTTGCCGTTATCGCAGTCGGAGCCCCAAGGAGCGGCGGTGTCTACACTGCCGTCGAAGCGACATAAGCGGCGACGATTTCGGCGGTGTAGACACCGCCGCTCCTTGGGGCTGAGGTACTATCCTCGCCGGTGTTTGATTCGGTACGTCAGGAAACATTCTTCGCCGACGACCCGCATTTCCGTGAGCGAACACCGAACGCTTCGCGGCAGGAATTCCTTGCTCAGCCCCGTCAACGTGGGCGCCGCCGCGCCACCGAAAAGATAGGGCGCAATCGTCAGGTTGAGCTGATCGACCAGGCCCTGTTCGAGCAGCGAGCGGAAAAGGGTGGCGCCGCCTTCGCAGGCCACGGTGCGCACGCCGTAATCCTTCCTCAGCTGTTGCAACATCCAGCCGAGATCGACTTCGCGAGCGTGGCTCAAATGCAGGGTGGCCTTTTCCCGCAACGCCTTTTGATACCGGGCCGGCATTCGAACCGTCGAGAAAATCACGATCGGCGAAATGTCCGCCTGGAAAATTTTCAGCGAAGTGTCGATCCGGCCTTCGTTCGAAACGATCACCCGCAGCGGATATGGCGTTTGTCCGCGAGCGACGCGGGCCTCGCGCATTTTCGGATCGGGCAGGCCGAGCCGCACGTTGTCATTTTTTAGCGTGCTGTGGCCGATCAAAACGGCATCGCCGAGGGCGCGTTGGCGGAGCAGGTGGGTCTTGTCTTCCCGCGACGTGAAATCGACCGGCGAAAAATTCCTGGTGGTGATCTTGCCGTCCAGCGTCATGGCGAACGTCACCGCGACGAATGGTCTGCCGGCCGCAGATCGGCGCACTTTGGATTTACTCTTCCCGCTCGGTGATCTCATGCTCGAGCGTCGCAAATTCCTTTTGCATGTCGCGCATCTTCACGTGGCCGGTGGCGCCACTTGGCCGATAAAAGAAATAGACGATTCCTCCCGGCAGGCAGCAGACCAGGATCACGGTGAATCCCGTCAGCCCGATGAGCCTGGCGACAGCAAACCAGTAATCCGGCGCCGCGCCCGGTGGCACGGCGCAGAGATTCGAGAGCATGATTTGAAGGATGTATTCGCGCGTTCCGACGCCGGCGAAACTGATCGGTAACGACGAGATCGTGCGTTCGATCGGCATGATGGCGAAGAAGTCGACGGGCGAGATGACGGCCCGAAAGGCATAGGCCACGCAGAGAAATGTCGCGAACGTCGCGAGGTGGCAGACGATGGACGCGCCGAAGGCGGCCGCGGTCGCCCGCCAATGCCGGGCATAAAGATGATACGCGGCTGTGATCTCGATGAGCCGGTCCCGGCCCGGGAAACGATGGGGAAGCTTGTGCATCAGGCCGAATCCGCTGATGACGAAAGTGGTGACCACAAACAGGGCCGAAGATCCAAAAATGGCCAGAAGCAGCCAGACATAGGGTGAAGTCGCCGGCGTGCTCGTGAGCCACCGGTAACGAAGGAAAACCAGCACCGCCGTTATTACGATCAGCGCAATCAATCCGATCATCCGGTCAAAGAGGACGGCGAGCAGCCCGCCCGATTTCTTGTCCGGCGTTTCCTTCCAAAGCAGGTAGGTCTTGACGATATCGCCGCCAGTGCCGCCCGGCAGAAACTGATTGTAAAACATTCCGATGAGAAACAGCGCGATGACCCGCCCCTTGCCGAGGTTGATTCCCTGGACCCTTAGAAGGATCTGCCAGCGCACGACGGCCGCGAGCTCTACGCACAGGTAGGCCATTATCGCCGCGCCGATCCAGCGATAGTCCGCCTCGCGGATTGCGACCGCCATTCCTTCGCGCACTTTCGGATCGTGAAACACCCAGTAGAGCAACGCTCCGGTGACCAGGAGTTGAAGAATGGTGAGAAGCGTTTTTTTCATTCGCCGAAGCGTTCTTTCCAACGGGTAACGGACAATCGGATTTCGTCCGCGGTCCGGCGGGGACTCATTTCCCAGACAAATAAACAGGTTGGCGGAAGCAGCGGAACAAGATTCTCCAGATCGACCATGCCGGTGAAAGGCGCCTGGTGATCCTGGCCCGGCCATTTGCAATCCTGGAGATGGCAGCCGAAGGCGCGCGGACCGATTTGGCGGAGCCATTCGGCGTGGTTGAGGAACCCGAGGTTCTCCTTGATCTGAATGTGCCCCATGTCGTGCCAGTAACCGAGCTGCGGCGAATTCAATTCGTCGAGGAGCGCCGGTAACTCGCGCTCGGTCGGGATTTCCTCGTAGCCGCGCCGGCCTTCGACGCCGAGCCGGATATTTTTTTTGGCGGCGTATTCGGCAATGCGTTTCAGCGAATCTTTCACCCGCTCCAGGTAAGGCGGCGCGGCGGACTCACGCGTCTGCACGGCCTTCACTTTCAGGTCCACATATTTTCGGGAAAGATGCTCGCCGTTCCTGGCCAGGGAAATGAGCTGGTCGGTAATGGGATTCATCTCGACCTCGCCGCAGTGCAGCACCACAAAGGGCGCGCCGAGCCGCTGGGCGAAATCGATGGTTTGAAAGGTGTGGCGAATGGCCCGCTCCCGTTCCTGCGACCACGCGGCGGAAATTTTGTAGCAATCGGGCGAGGCCTGCATGATCTCGACCGGCAACGGACAGAAGTTGTGCAGGCTGGTGAACTCGACTTCGCCCGCCTCGAACATTTTCTGAATTCCCGGCATCAGCGAGATGCGAATTCCGTGGCCGAGCTCGACGCGGTTGAACCCGAGATCCTTGATCTCGCGCAGCATTTCGTCGCCGGCCGTGTGGCGTCCGGAATTCCAGCAGGTGGAAAAGGAGATCATCGCAGCGCCCCCAGGCGCTTGATGCTAAATGACGAATGACGAATGACGAATGACGAACCAAGAAGCTGTTGTCGGCGCTTTCTATTCACCGTTTCGTGTTTCGGCATTCCTTCGTCATTCGTCATTCGGCATTCGGCATTCGTCATTCGTCATTCGTCATTCGTCATTCGTCATTCGTCATTCGTCATTCGCCGTTCGCCTAAGGCACCGTGACCGTCGCCGGGGTACCGAGTTCGGCTTCGCACTCGCCCGGGCCGGAGCATTCCTTGCGGACCCGCCACAAGACCAAAACGGTAATGGCGCCGTAAACCACCGCGGCGACGGCCAGCGCGGTCTTCATCCCGATGAAGTCCGACAAGCTCGTCACTCCCAGCCCGGCGATTGGCATCAGGCCGACGAAGCTCAACATGAACACCGCTGAAACGCGCCCGCGCAAATGATCCGGCGCGCGTTCCTGGACGACAGTGCTGGCCAGGCCGAAGTTGGTGGCCAGGCCTAACGAGTTAACGATCAGGAGGCCGGTCGCGACATAGAAACTCGGGCCGAGCGACAGGCCGCAGATTGCGGCCGTCACTCCGAGCGCGCACAAAATCATCAGCGGCACCCGTTTTTCCCGCGCCAGGCCGATCAGAAAAATGGAGCCGACCAGCGAACCGATGGCCGACGCGCCCATGAGAAAACCGAGACGATCCGGGCCGGAGTTAAGAACGAGCCGGACGTAGAGCGGCATCATGACGGTGATGATCGGAAAAATGCAGACGGACTGTGTGGCGATCACCATGATCATGGCGAGGCTCGGCCGGTCGTTCGCCACGAAACGAAAACCATCCTTGAAGCCGGTGGCGCGTTTGCCCTCCTCTTCCGCGGTCCCTTTTTGGCGGGGCGGCAGCGACACCAGCGCGATGATCAGGGCGACGAACGACACCGCGTTTGTGAAAAACGCCGAGGCCGTTCCCCAGGCGCCGATGAGAATGCCGCCGATCGTCGGGCCGACGACGCGCGACCCGTGGAAGACCGAGCGGTCGATCGCGATGCCGCTGGGAATGTGTTCGCGTTTCACCAGTTCCGGGATCAGCGCGGAAAGCGTCGGCATTTCAAACGAATTCGAGACGCCGAGAATGGCCGCGAAAGCGAGGACGTGCCAGATCTCGATCCGGCCGCTCCAGACCAGCAATCCAATCCCGATGGCGAGCGCGATCTGGACGAATTGCGTAACGAGCAGGATCTTGCGCTTGTCGTATTTGTCCGCCGCGGAACCGCCCACCATGGTCAGCGCCAGCATCGGAAGGCCGGCGGCAAGGTTCGCCATCCCGAGCCACACCGCTTTCGTCGTCAGCGTGCTCATGACGTAGCCCTGCGCCATGACCTGCATCCAGGTGCCGGTATCGGAAATCGCGGAGCCGATAATGTAACGCCGGAACGCGGGGATGCGCAGGACGCCCAACGCGCTCCGGGCCGTTAATTTCGTTTCCGCGCTCATCGCCGAGACTCATACGCGGGGTGCGCCGCTCCCGCAACGCGCCTCGGGCCATTATCGGGGCGGCGGGACCAGCGAGTAATCCGCGTGCCAGTGAATCGCGTGGATCTGCCATTCGCCGGAGGCGTCGCCGATGATCATCTGCATTTGGATTCCGCTCCGCTCGCCGAATCCGTGGGACCGCATCACGCCTTCACTGGAGAGACGAAGCGGGAACGAATACCAGAAGCGAAGCGAACCGGAGGGAGGCGCGATCTCGTGGACGTCGCCAGCCTGCATGAATTCCTGTTGAAGGAAACCGGTCAGCCGGGCGCGATCGCCCGCCGCCTGCTGGAGGCGGTCGCTGGCATGCTCCAGCAGGAATTGCGTGTCGTGCTCGGTGAAGATTCGCCGGAAAGCGTGGTCGGCGAATTCGCGCGCTTCGCGCTCCATCCTGGCCCGATATCCGAGAAGTCCGAGAAAACCGGCGGCGAGCACTCCAAACAGAACGAGGAACCCAAGCGCAGTCAGGAGCGACTCGGACCAGCGGACCTTTTCGCGCTGTCGTTTGGCGAAGAAGTAGACCGAGGGCGCGAACGCCATGTAACACCCGATGACGAACGAAAAGAGTCCCACGGCGATGCTGAGGCCGTTGCCATCGCGGAAGCCCCAGATGATGAGGGCGAAGCCGTAAAGCGCACTCAACCCGCCATTGAACCAGCGCACCCAATGAACGCCGATCCAGATGAAATAAAACTGGAGCCAGAAAACCAATGCGACGATGGCCTGAACGACGGCGAATTCGATAAAGCCCGCGATGATGCCGCTTACGACGACCAGCCCCTGGGCCAAGATCGACAGGCAGCCGACCAGAACGAGAAACAATCGTCCGCGGCGCCACGGTTCCGTATCACCCAAAACTTCTTTCCAGAGCGGGTCGGTTGGGGCGCAGTCCATTTCAGGTTGTTGGTTGGGTCAACTTGAAGAGCCGCGAAAGCAGGATCGCGCCGACGATCCCGCCGAAGGGCGAAGTGAAGAGGCCGGGAAAATAACTCCGAGTTGCGAGGCATAGGAGCGGGTGCCAAATCGCGTTGCCGATCATCGCGATCGCGAAAAACCAAACGGGGAAGAACGCGATGCGGACGCGCCTTTGTATTCCGACAGCGGCGAAAAGCCAGACGGCGATCCAGACCAGGTTGAAGGTCACGAAGAACTCCGTCGACCACGCGACGAACCCGAGGAACTCTGGCGCGCGGACATAAAAACCGGTGAGGAATTCCTCGGTGAAATGGAGACACTGGCAGGCGATGCCGATCAGGTAGAGGCGGATGATGGCGTCGATCGCCTGGTCCGAATCCGTTGCCGGCCGGCGCACGATGGTGAGGACGAGCGCGATCGCGGCCACGCCATAAAGCACGGACGGACCGAGGATCATGCTGCGGGCGCTTTCGCTCATGATTCCGTGACGGCCCTGGTCCAATGCCAGCGCCGGCAATGCGGACAGCGTTCGTAGCGTTTGGTGCCGAAGTTAGCGGCGAATATCGGGGCGTCGTATTCGGCCGCGCATTCCGGACAACGCCGGCGCCCGAAAAGGGAACGGCCCGGGCTGAACTTGCCGAAAGTGAAATAGGAGAGGAGCCCGAGACTCGCGACCACGAAGAGCAGCAGCCAGGCTTGATTCGCCGTCGACCAGAATATTTTGCCGAGCCCGCCCGCGTTCCATGCCAGGAGCAGGATCGGAAAGTTTAGGAGCCAGTGCAACAGCATGGCTCCCGCGAGCCCGAGCAGGAAACGGGAACGCAAACGCCAAAGCGACACCGAGATAAACGCGCCATGAAGCAGGCAGGTCACAAGGCGTTCTGCGACGTACCCGCCAAACAGGTAGAACGGCAGCGCGGCGAAGGCCGGCGCCACCGCGACGAAACGAGCGACCAGCCACATTTCGCCGATCGCGAATCCGAACCCGATGGCGAGCGCGTAACGGACAAAGTTCGCGGCGCTGATGTCCCGGCGGATGGCGGGAATCAGAAGCGGAACGAGTTTCGCCGGCTCTTCGGTCACCGGCGCGTAAAACGATGTGACCCACTGATAGACGGTCGAGGTCGAGCCGAGTTGGCCCACGAGCCAATGATCCAGCGGAATGCGAACCAGGTAAAACGCCAGCGGCTGCATCGGCAATGCAACGGCCGCCGCCAGCCAGACCAGCCGCTCGTTAGCCGGCTTGCGTAATCGGTGAACCAACGCAACAAAGATCGCCGCGGCTATACCGGTTGTGAGCAGGGCGGCGAGATAAATGCCGTGCAGTTGCATGGATTAATCGCTCCCGGGATTAGGCGTGAACCGGAAGCGGAAGGCGAGACTTAAGTCTGGTTGCCGATTGCGCTCCGATTATTAGGCTGAAGCATGCGACCGGATAAATTTACCCAGAAGATGCAGGAGGCGTTGCAGGCTTCGCAGACTGTCGCCTCCGAGTTCGGGCACCAGGAAATTACGAACGAGCATTTTCTGCTGGCCTTGCTCGATCAGACCGACGGGGTGACGCGCCCGTTGCTGGAAAAGATGGGCGTGCCGATCGCGGATTTGCGCAACGGCCTGACACGCGAACTGGAGAGCCGGCCCAGGATCCAGGGCGGAAATGTCGAACAGCGGATCGGGAACGAACTGCGCGCGACGATCGACGCCGCCGAGAAAGAGATGGCGAAGCTGAAGGATGAGTTCCTCAGCGCCGAACATTATCTCCTGGCGCTGCCGGATTCGAAAGGCGCCGCGGCCACATTGCTGAGCGGCGCGGGCGTGACGCGCGCGAAGCTGATGCAAGCGTTGCAGCAGGTGCGCGGCTCGCAGCGCGTGACCGACCAGAATCCGGAAGGGAAATATCAAACGCTCGAGAAATATGGACGCGACCTGACGGAGATAGCGCGACGCGGGAAGATCGATCCCGTCATTGGACGCGATAACGAAATCCGGCGGGTGATGCAGGTCCTGTCGCGGCGGACGAAAAACAATCCGGTGCTGATCGGCGAACCAGGCGTGGGAAAGACGGCGATCGTCGAAGGGCTGGCGCGCCGCATCATCAGCGGCGATGTCCCGGAGTCGTTGAAGGAGAAAAGGATCATTGCGATGGACATCGGGTCGATGGTGGCCGGCGCGAAGTTCCGCGGTGAATTCGAAGACCGGCTGAAAGCGTTCCTCAAGGAGGTCACCGATTCGCAGGGCGAAATCATTCTCTTCATCGACGAGCTGCACACGATCGTGGGCGCGGGCGCGGCCGAGGGATCGGTGGACGCGTCGAATTTGTTGAAGCCGCAACTTGCGCGCGGCGAGCTGCGCACCATCGGCGCGACGACGCTCGATGAATATCGCAAATACATCGAGAAGGACGCGGCCTTGGAACGGCGGTTCCAGCCCGTCATGGTGGATGAGCCGACAGTCGAGGATACGATCGCCATTCTGCGTGGATTAAAGGAGCGCTACGAAGTGCATCACGGCGTCAGGATTCGGGACGCGGCGCTCGTGGCGGCGGCGGTGTTGTCGCATCGCTACATCAGCGACCGGTTCCTGCCGGACAAGGCGGTCGATCTGGTGGATGAAGCGGCCTCGCGTTTGAAGATCGAGCTCGATTCGATGCCGACCGAGATCGACGTGATCGAGCGCGAGGTGATGCAGCTTGAGATGGAGCGGCAGGCGTTGAAGAAAGAGAAGGACGCGGCCAGCAAGGAGCGCCTCCAGAAGTTGGAGAAGGAACTCGCCGGGCTGAAGGAGAACTCGTCCGCGCTCAAGGCCGAATGGCAAAAGGAAAAGTCGGTCATCGACGATCAGCGAAAACTGAAGGAAGAACTCGACCAGGCCCGGACGGAACTGGAGCGCGCCCAACGGCGGGGCGAACTCGCGAAAGCCAGCGAGCTGCAATACGGCCGGATTCCCGAGCTGGAGAAAAAACTGCGCGACGTCGAGGAGAAGATCAAGGAAGGCGGCAACCGTCTTCTGCGCGAGGAAGTGACGGAAGAAGACATCGCCCAGGTCGTTTCGAGCTGGACGCACATTCCGGTCTCGCGTTTGCAGGAAGGTGAACGCCAGAAGCTGGTCCGCCTGGAGGAACACCTGCACGAACGCGTGGTCGGGCAGGACAATGCGATCAAAGCCGTGGCGAACGCCATTCGCCGGGCGCGGGCCGGGTTGCAGGACGAAAATCGGCCGATCGGTTCGTTCATCTTTCTCGGGCCAACGGGCGTCGGCAAAACGGAGTTGTCCCGCGCCCTGGCGGAATTTTTGTTCGATGACGAGCAGGCGATGGTTCGCATCGACATGAGCGAATACATGGAGAAACACACCGTCTCGCGCCTCATCGGCGCGCCGCCGGGATATGTCGGTTACGAGGAAGGCGGCCAGCTCAGCGAAGCCGTCCGGCGCAAACCGTATTCAGTCGTCCTTTTCGACGAGATCGAGAAGGCGCACCAGGACGTGTTCAACGTTCTGCTCCAGGTCCTCGACGACGGCCGAATCACGGACGGGCAGGGGAGAACGGTGGATTTCAAAAACACCGTGATCATCATGACGTCGAACATCGGTTCGCAATTCATCATGGAAGAGTCGTCGCCGGCCGCGCGCGAGCGTCTGGTGATGGACGCGTTGCGGCAGCATTTCCGGCCGGAGTTCCTGAACCGGATCGACGACATCATCATCTTTGACCGGCTCAGCGAGGAGGAGCTGAAGAAGATCGTTGAGATTCAACTGCGCCGCCTGGTTCGCCGGCTCGAGAACCAGAAGATCACCCTGGAATTGTCGGATGCCGCGAAAGCGTTCGTCGCGCGTCATGGGTACGATCCGGTTTACGGCGCCCGGCCGCTCAAACGCGCCGTCCAGAAGTACATCCTCGACCCGCTCAGCCTGGAAATCCTCGAGGGGAAAATCCACGAAGGCCAAACGATCAGGGTCGATGCGGCCAACGACGCGCTCGAGTTCAATACGGCGTAACGTCGTCGCCGAGCGGAGAAAAACGGCTTACGGTTTCTTCGCTTTGGGGTCGCAGTCGGCTTTTTTCTTATCGCAGGCTTGCACGCATCTTTTGAAGGCGTTTTCGGCTTCGCCCCGGTCGACGCCCCGGCGAAACGACTGCGACTGGGCGTTAGCGCACGAGTCCGTGCAACTCTTGTATTTTTCGGCGCACGGATCCGCCGTCGTCGCCGCGAACATCATCATCCCGCATCCGCTCATGAGGAGCGCCGCCGCCACACACAATTTTGTCTTCACGCTCCGAATCCTTCACAGCTTGCCGAATTAGTCGAGCACAACCCCTGAAAATTTGAACGCCTACCCCGGGGTGCTGTGCTAAGTTCCGATATGAAGAAATTTACACCCATAGCTTTAGTGGCGGCGCTGGCCTTCGCGGTTACGCCCGCTTTCGCCGGCGACAAGGAGAAGAACGATCACGCTTGCTGCGCCACCGGCGCCAAGATGGACTCAGCCGCCTACTCGAAACTCAATCTCTCGGCGGAGCAGAAAACGAAAATGGATGCGCTCGTCCAAAAATGTAATAAGGACGGCTGCACGAAGGAGAGCATGGAGGCGTTCATGAAGTCGGCCGAAGGGGTGCTTTCAAAGGACCAGATGGCGACCTTCAAAGCCGAGTGCGCGAAGACGCACGACAAGAAAGACTCCAAGGCCTAAGCCTTCGCGCAGGCAAATTTTCAGACGGCGATTCGGCGAAACCGAATCGCCGTTTTGCCTTTAGCGCAGCGCTTGTTCGAGGACGTCCGCCAGGCGCCAGCCGGCCTTTCGCAGTTGTTCCCGCGCTGATCGCGCCGCCCAATCGTAATACGAGACGCCGTCCGCGGACTTCTTTTCGTCGAGAAAGCCGGCCGCGGCCACGGTGCCGTCCTCCATCTGTTTCGCGGCGACGTCGCGAAATTGGAGGCGCTCGTGCGCTTCCCGCGCCATGGGCATGATCTCGTTCGCCCAGGCTTCCGCGTAGTCTTTCAGGGCGACATCGGACGGCTGCCGCCAGGCTTTCGGTTCGTTCGTCACGAATTCCTTCACCAGCTCCTTCTTCGCCGCCTCGATCCTGGCGTGCTTCTCCTCCTTCGAAATCGATTCCGGCATCGGCGGCAGGTTCGCCATCACGGATTCGCTGTCCCAAAAGGAGTGGAACTTCGCGTGGCGCGTCGCTTCGGTCCCGCCGCTGGTCAGGTTCAAGGTCAACGTATTCCCGCCCTGGTCCTCGATCGTGTCGACCGTCTTGTCGGGATTGGCCGGGTGACCTTCCTTGTCGAAAAACTCCGCGCCCACGTGAAGCGGCTGGTGAATGTCGCCGACGAAATGCGTGATTAAAATGACCGCCATCGGTTTCGTGATCTTGCGCGGGTTATCCTCCGGCACCTCGCCTTTCAGGACGCTGATGCAGTAGGGGATCATGTGGACGATGTCCCATTTTGACCGGCCCACCTTTCCGTCGCCGTATTTTTCGCCGCCCAACACCGGCACGTCCGTGTAATGAAACCAATGGTGGGACGGGGTCGCTGAGTTGAGGTCCTTCGTCGGCGGATTCGCGTGCCAGTAATCGCGCAGGGCCGCGTCGATCTTCGGATGATTCGAAAAATGGACGGTGTTCGGATCGTCGGGCCCGTTCTTGTCCCAGCCGCGAATCTCGTCGGGATACGTCGCGACCTTTTCCAGGGGGAGCCCGTCCAGCAACGCATTGATCTTCTCGCCGGCGGCGGAACGCGCGAGCTTCTCGTCCGCCACCGCGCCGACGATTTCGTGACCGACCGGCCCGTAAGCGAGGGCGACATTCACCGCGAAAAAGGCAACGAACACGAAACCGCGAAGAGCGGAAAAAGATACGGAAAGGGTTCGAGGTATTGTCATAAGGTCATTTCTCCTGAAGGAGCGCGGTCCGGTTGACGCGTTCGCCTTTCATGAACACGGCCGAAACCGCCGAGAGCGCGTGAACGTCCTGAAGAGGGTTGCCGTCAACCATCAAAAGGGTCGCTTCCTTGCCTTTTTCCACCGTCCCGATCCGGGAATCGGCCCGGAGCAGTTTGGCAGCGTTCATCGTTGCAGCCTGCAGAGCCACCTCGATCGGGATCCCGGCAGCGACCCAAAGCTCGATCTCATGTTGAACCGTCGGTCCGTGCATCACCAGGAAGTTGCCGGCGTCGGAGCCGGTCACCAAGGTCACGCCCGCGCGCCAGGCTTTGAGAAGGTTCTTCCCTCCGACTTGCAGGGACATCGGGTAATGCTTCATCCCTTCCCGCATTCCGTCGAGTTCGGGTTTGGAGACGGAGCGTTCTGTGCCGTCGAGCAACTCCTTGCGCGTCACCTGCTGGACGAGCGAGCGCTTGATCAGGTTCACGTCGCCCTTGGCGAAGTTCGTGAACCCCTCGACCACGCACAGCGTCGGGTCGTACGCGATTCCTTTCGCCTTCATCTCCGCAATGGTCGCGTCGGAAATTTCGTCGGCCAGCGACCCGTGCTCGATTGAATCGGCCGGGAGCGAAACCGCGTCGCCGACGTCCTGGGCGTTCCCAGTATGAACAGCGACGGGCAAACCTTTCGCGTGCGCCTCCTCGGTGACCGCGCGCAGGATGTTCACGTCCATCCGATTGAAGGCATAGCCGGGCGCGCCGGCATCAAGCACGCCTTTGATCGCGTCGACTTTTTGAGCCGCGAGCGCGTCCACTTGTTTCCGCGCTTCCTCCGCCGTTTTCGGGGTGCGGACGAATTGCGCGGTAAACCCGGCCCGCAGCGCTTCCGGCAGGAACTTCCCGTATTCCGTCCCGTGTCCGCCTTCGGTCGTAAAGAGCGGCCCGCACATGAACAATTCCGTGCCGAGCTTCTCACCGCTGCCGAAAAGCTTGCGGACTTTGAGCGTGTCATCGACCGCGTCGCCGGCGCTGCGGACCGACGTTACCCCGCAAAAAAGATACGCCTGCATTTGGCGCTCGATCGCCTTCTTCGAGTCGAACTTCGTCCAGTCCTCGACGAACCCGCCGGTCGCTCCGAGGTGAACGTGCACGTCGATCAAGCCCGGCATCACGGTCTTCCCCGCCGCCTCCACGACGTCCGCCTTCAACGTTTTAGGGTCGGGCGCGTTCCCTTCAAAAATCTCCGCAATCTTCCCGCCCTTGATCAGGATCGACGCCGACTCAATCACCTTGCCGTTCCCGACGAACACCCGGGCGTTTTGAATGAGCCACGTCTTGCCGCGCTCCATGTCTCTCGCCAGGATTTTCGCCTTGGCCAGGTCCTGCCGGCTCCATGCCTGGTAAACGCCGAGGATGAGGAAAGGCGCGAGTGCGGCCAGCACCCAGAGCTTCGCCGAGTTGCGCAGCTTCTCTTCTTTTTCCCAGCGAAAAAGTTTGGTGGCGATCAACAATCCGATCAGGGCCGTGACAATGAGCGCGACGACCGATTGCCAGTTCTGCATGACGGATTCGCCGTGCTGCAGGATCCCGCCGAGCCCGATCATGAGATAGGTCGCGGGAATGAACTGGGTCACGATCTGCAACCATTCCGGAAAGAAATTGATCGGGAACGTCGCGCCGCTCAGGAACAGCATCGCCATGTAAAGGGGCTGAATGAGAATGAGGCTTTCCTGGGATGAATTTACGACCGAGGCGATGATCAGCCCGATGGAGCGGAACGCGACGCAGGCGATGATCGCGAAAAGAAAGAGCGATCCGATATTGGGCGGGACCGCCATTCCGAAGAGGCGATTGGCCAGGATCAGCGTGACGATGAGACCGGGCAGATAAAGAATCACGCCGGTCACCATCGAGGCCGCGAGCAACGGGACCGGCGTAATCGGCGTAACCTTATAACGCCGGAGCACGTCCGTTTCGCGGTCCTGGACAGCGCGCATCCCGGCGCCAAAAAGGCCGTTCCCCAGAACGCCGATGGCCGTGACCATCGTTATGACCTGGATGATTCGCGATCCCTGTTCGGCATGCATCGAGTAGCCGAAAACGAAAAAGAAAATCAGCGGGAAGAAGTAGTTGAAGAACAGGACCGAGCGATTGCGGAGCGCCAGCTTCAGGTCGATGCGGGTGAGGGCGAGGAAGGCTTTCATGGCAACGCGCCGCTTCTCATTCTCGCAGCTTCTTCCCCGTCAGCTCGATGAACACATCTTCGAGCGTGGGCCGTTTTAGGTGCACGTCTTCGAGATCGATGTGCTGGGTGTCGACCCACTTGACCATTTCCACCAGGGTCCGCGCCGGATTTTCGGAAGTGACGTTGATATGCCGGCCGTCGCTGCTCAACGCGCTCCGAACCGCGTGCGGCCACGACGGCAGCTCTCCGCTCCAAGGTTGAGCCAGTTGGATCTCGATCGCCGCCTGGTTCGCGCTTTTCGCCTGAAGCTCGCGTGGCGAACCGCTCGCGATGATCTGGCCGGAATCGATGATCGCTACCCGATCGCAGAGCCGCTCGGCTTCCTCGATGTAGTGCGTCGTCATCACGATCGTGCGTTTCTCCGCCTTCAGTTCTTCGATCAGATCGCGAATCTCGAGGCGGACCTGGGGATCAAGGCCAGTCGTGGGCTCATCGAGAAAAAGAAGCTGCGGTTCGTTGATGAGCGCGAGCGCAATCGCGAGCCGCTGTTTCTGCCCGCCGGAAAGCGTGTCGTAGGCGGCGTCTTTTTTCTCGTCGAGCTGCAACCTTCGGAGCAACGCCGCTCCATCCACATTGCGGGTGTAGAACGCTCCGAAAAGCTGGAGCGCTTCGCTCACCGTGATTTTGTCCGGCAAATTCGTCGCCTGAAGGCAAACGCCGATCCGATCCTTGAGCCGCTGCTTTTGCCGATCCGGATCGAAGTCGAGCACCTTCACCTCGCCGCTGGTGCGCGGCCGCAATCCTTCCAGGATCTCGACCGTGCTCGTCTTGCCCGCGCCATTTGGCCCAAGCAAACCGAACACTTCCCCGGGCCGCACCTCGAAGTCGATCCCCTTGACCGCCTCGAACGTCCCGTAGGCCTTTCGCAGCCCGCGGACATAAATCGCAAAGTCGCCGTTCGTAGCCATTGCAGTCGGTGAAGAGGAATAACGAACGTCGTCGGGTCGCGCTACAACTTTCGGCGCAGCCGGTCGATGGATTGAATCCGCCAAATCGACTATGATCAGCCGGTTTTGTCTTGTTCCAGTCACCTCGCTTGGCTTAACTGGCTTTGCTCGCGAACCTGCATGAACCACCGATCAAGTCTTCTGTTCGCCGTGACAGTGGGCAGTTTGATCGTCTTATTCGGTGGTTTCACCGTGGTCATGTGGCGGCTCGGATTTTTCAGTATCACAGGCACCGATCAAGGTACCAAAGTGATTGCGGCTGCGCTGGCTGTAGTGGGAGCTTTCGTGGGAGCGATGGTTTCAATCATTGGGGCCGTTCTCAAGTTTTCGATCGATCAGCAGACAGACAGTCGGCAAGCAACCGAATCTGCGCGAACAGCAGCATTGCAATCGGACGCGGAACAAAGGTTGAAGCTCGAAGCGGCGGTCCAGGCTCTCCAACTCTTCAGCACTAGTTCGGGAAGTCTCTCACCGGCCATCCAACGTGACGGCGCATTGTTTATGCTCATGTCCTTTGGTCAGCACGACCTGACTCTCAAACTTGTTCGTGAACTGCTCTCCAAGGAAGAGTTAGGTCCAGGCGTCGCTGCAAGCGTAATAGACCACGCGATACGACGAGGAGATGAAGATGCTCAGCATGCCGCTGTAATAGTATTCTACGACAATGCCGCCCAGATGGTAACGCCTTTCGGCGCTGAAATACCGCGGTCTCTCGCGAATTGGATCACGGGGCTTTCTGACTATGTGCGCGAGTGGGGCGTGTTCGCCTTAGCGAAGGTCATGTGCGCGCGTCCCTTGTCCGAATGGACCGCGAATTTCGAGTCCGAAGCCGGGTCTGTGATCGCTGCGCTCAGCTTAGCTTGGACTGAGGAAAAAAATCCACGGCTAAAACAGAATACGGGTGCAATTTTGCGTCAGTTGCTGCTTGGCTTCCCGGAATTCTCAAAAATCTTTCATCCTCGCATGTTAATCGATGCTGAGGTAATTCGGGCGGCTGTTGCTGAGACCGACCCATATTCTGCTACTGCAACCGACGTCGTTTCCCAGCTTAAGCATTGGGCTTCACCTTCGATGACTGCGCCGAATCCCTAGGGATTCGGCATGGAGTTACCGCCCGCGCTTGGGCAGCGCCGTTCGTACTCTTTTGAGACCACGCATGACGGGTCGGCGCAGCTCAGACACCGTAACTTTGGGAAATGGTTGATGAAGTTGAATGGGACCGTTTGCAACTGCGGGCTACCAGTACAATACCAAGAACAATGGTAGTGATTCCGACGCAAGCGTAGGCGAAAAGCTCGCCGTGACGGACGTAAAACGTCGGCTCCGGGTTCAGCGGCACCGCGACCTGGCCGGTGAGCGTCCCTTGGGTGAACGGGGTGCCGTTCTCATCGAGCAACGTCTGCGTGATGTTGCCGAACTCGTTGATGAAACAGGTGACGCCGGTGTTAGCGGCGCGCACCATCGGGAGGCGGGTTTCCACGCAGCGAAAGACGGCGTTCGCCAGATGCTGGCGCGAACCGGCGGAACGAAGGAACCAGCCGTCATTCGTCACGTTGACGAGAAGATTCGCGCCGGCCAAAACAAATTGCCGGGCCAGGTCGCCGATCGTGTCCTCGAAGCAAATCAGCGGCGCGACCTTCGCCTTGTCGCCGCTCAACTTGAAGACGGTGAATTCCCTGCCGAACGCGAAGTCGTCCGGCACCTGATCGCCAACTACGCTGGCCAGGAGAGGGATCGTGTGGCGGCCGGGAACATATTCGCCGAACGGGACGAGATGGACCTTCCGATAGACCTGGGGAGGCGCGCCCCCATCGGAAACGAGCATGGCCGCGTTGTAAGCGCGAGTTTCGTCGAGCTCGATCGTGCCGAGAAGCAAATCGGTTTTGGCTGAGGCGGAGAAATTCATGACGAACTGATGACTCAACTCGTCGGTCAGGACGGGGCCGGGCATCGAGCTCTCGGGCCAGACGAGGAGATCGGTTTTGGCATTCGCTTCCAGCGCGGGCTGGCTCAGCCGCGTGAACAAATCGAAAGTCTTGTTCGCGAATTCGACCGAGAATTTTTCCTCGCGCGGAATGTTCGGCTGCACGAGCGCGACGTTCAGCAGTTTGGTTTCGCGGCGGACATGCAGGGCGTGAAGGCCGAACGCCATCACGCCGACGATGCCGGCCATGGTGAGGGTGAGATCGAAATGCGGCCGCATCGGTTTGACCTGCGTTTCGAGAATGAACCGCCGGACCGTGGCGAGCAGGATCACGTTCGTAAACGCGACCATGAAAGAAAGACCGGCGACTCCGGTGAACTCCGCGATCTGAATCAGAACGAGCTGGCCGTGGAGCGCGGCGCCGAGGGTGTTCCAGCCCCAGCCGGAAAACACGACGCTGCGCAGCCATTCCATCGCAACCCACGCGGCGGCCAGAAGAAAGGCGAGCCGGAGATTGTTTAGAGTGCTGAGCCACGGCGACCGGCGCGCCGCCGAATCGACTGGAGGTTCGTCCGGTGCGGCGACTTCAATCCGGGTTCCGTGGGCCGCCGCATATTTTTCATTGAGCCGGCGCGTGACGGCGTCCACGCCTTCGACCGGTTTTTCGCGCAACTTCCGCAAACCGGGGCGAAGCAGACCACAGAGCAAACTCCAGAAGGCGACATACAGCGCCATGTAAGCGCCGACCAGAAACCAGCCTGGTTCGGTCACGGTCCGCAGCCAGGAAAAGACGCACCAGAAAAACGAAAGGCCGGCGACGTACCCGAGAAGAATATCGCGAGCCCAGCGCCGCTTCGATTGCGCGCCGGAAAACCAAATCGCGGCCAGCAGCGGAATGAGCGCGACCCAGCAAAGCGAGTCGTAATTGAACGGCGGGAAACAGGCGGCGTAGAGCAGCCCGCTCGCGATGGCGGTGAGCCACGGCCAGACGAATCGCAGCAGTTTCGAGAAACTCGCCACGCGATGTCAGCGACGGCGCAACCGCTCCTGCCGTTCGCGGTCGCGCTTGCGGCTCGGGTTCACGGCGTCCTGCAAATCTTTGGCGTGGCTCGGATTCACCCGGAAGAACGCTTTCTCCACGTCTTCCATCAGCCGGATGTTGACCTTGTTCGAGACGACGTAACCCAGGTCGATCAATCCGCAGAGGGTGTCGAGAAACTCGCCCGTTTCCATTTCCTCGATCCGATCGATGAGCAGTTTGCCAAACAGAGGGGTGCCGGAGAGGCCGATCTTTTTCAGGATCGAGATCTCACCGCCATCGAGTCTTATTTCGCGGCCCATGGGAAAACCTTTCCTTCGCTTCCGCGCGATGTCGAGGCTTTATGCGCGGGCGCGCCCCGCGGCGTCTTCCCGCAACCAATCCCAAAGTTCGCGCAGCCGCGCCCCGACGCTTTCCTTGATCGAGGCGAGTTGCGTGGCGGTGAACGGCGCGCCGTCCGGGCGTTGCTGGGCGAACAGGTAATATTTGATCTTCGGCTCCGTGCCGGAACCGCGCACCGCAACCCGGGTGCGATCTGCCAGTTCGAAGATCAGCATTTTCTCTTTTGGAATTTCGTCGCCTTCGACGTCTCGAAAAGTTTCCGCTTCGAAGTTTTTTATGTGCGCGACCCGTGAGCCCGACATTTCCGAAGGCGGACTGGCGACGTACGAGGCCAGCAACCGTTTGATCGTTTCCGCTCCCTCGGCCCCTTCGAAAACAAGCGAGCCGGTGTATTCCTCGAAGTAACCGAACTCGGCGAAAATCTGGTCGAGGAAAGCGGCGACCGTCAGGCCTTTCGATTTCGCGTGAGCGGCGACTTCGCAAAACATGATCGCAGCGCCGTTCCCATCCTTGTCGCGAACGAAATCGCCGCCGCTGTAACCGTAGCTTTCCTCGCCGCCGAAAACGTAGAGCGAAGAATGTTGCAGGCGCAGTTCTCGCGTCGTCTCCTCGCTTACACCGGCGTAGTTTTGGCGAAGCTTTTCCGGAATACCGCGCTCATACTTGCGCAGCTTCGCTCCGATATACTTGAAACCGGTCAGCGTCTCGACGCAGCGCAAACCGAATTTCTCGGCGATCGCTTTTTGCAGGTCGCTAGTGACGAACGTCTTGATAATCACGGCGCGCGACGCGTTTTCCGGCGTCAAAATCCCGCGCTCAAAAAGCGCCGTGATCCGGTAATACACCATCAAGGACCCGATCTGGTTTCCGGTCAGCAATTTCATTTGCCCACCGGCCGTGCGAACGGCGACGCCCATCCGGTCGCAGTCGGGATCGGTTGCCACCACGAGATCGGCGCCAATTTTTTCCGCCAGCTCGACGCCGAGCCGAAGCGCGGGCGCGTTCTCCGGGTTGGGCGACTCGACCGTCGGGAAGTTCCCGTCGAACCGGTCCTGCTCCGGGACCACGGTGAAATTGAATCCGAGCCGTTCCAGCATCGGCTTGATGATGACGCCGCCGGTCCCGTGGAGCGGCGTGAAAACGATCCGCAAATCTTTCGTCGAACGAACGACGTCTTTGTTTAGAACCAGGGTCTCGAGACGCGCCATGTAAGCGTCGTCGATCTCGCGCCCAAGAAGCTGAACCTCGCCGCGCGCCTCTTTGGGAGTGTAGGTCTCGCTCGCGATTCCATTCACTTTCGCGATGATCGCGCTGGCGTGCGGTTCGATGACCTGCGCCCCGTCGTCGAAGTAACATTTGAATCCGTTGTCGTGCGGCGGGTTGTGGCTGGCCGTGATGACGATGCCGGCGCTGGCCTGCAGATGCCGGACGGCGAACGACAATTCCGGCGTCGAGCGCGGCCCGTCGAAGACCGCCGCGTCGCATCCATTGTCGGCCGCGGTCTTGGCCGCGAGTTGGGCGAATTGCTTCGAGTAATGCCGGGTGTCGTGCGCGATCACGATTTTCGGCCGGCCCCCGATGTTCTGTTTCGCGCGCCATTCCTGGAGGTAGGCGACGAGTCCCTGGGTCGCGCGACTGACGTTGTAAAAATTCATCGCGTTCGTCCCGACGCAGGGCAACTCCGGGGGCTGGCCGTCTCGCGCATTGCCGCGCTCGGCTTTGGTTACGATTTTTCCTATCGTGCGGCCGCGCAAACCGCCGGTGCCAAACGCGATCGTCTTATAGAAACGATCGTTCAGTTCCGGCCATTGCCCGGCATGGGCCAGCTCGGAAATAGCCGCGCGGTAAAGCGGAGAGCCCGACGTGCGCAGCAACTGTCGAATGTTCTCCTGCGCCGAACCAAGGAGATCGCCCGCTCCCGCAGCCTGAGCGAGGAGCGAATCGAGGTCGGAGTCTTGGGCGGCCATCGTCGCGGAATTTCGCGATGCGTTCGGCCATTGCAACCCGCGAAGAAAAACGATTGCCGCACTGGGACTTCAACGGCTTAGTGAACGTCTAATCCGCGAATGAATATTCACGAGTACCAAGCGAAGGAACTTCTCCAGAAATTTGGAGTGGCCACGCCGCCGGGGAAAGCGGCGGGAAGTCCCGCGGAAGCAGAACGCGCCGCGAAAGATTTGGGCGGGGGCGAGCTCGTAGTCAAGGCGCAGATCCACGCCGGTGGGCGCGGCAAGGGAACTTTCACCAACGGATTCAAGGGCGGCGTCCATCTCTGCAAGTCGGCGGATGAAGCGCGCGACTTTGCCTGGAAGATGCTCGGGCAAACCCTGGTCACGCATCAGACCGGGCCGAGCGGCAAAGTCGTCAACACGGTTCTGGTTGCGAAGTCGGTCAACATCGCGCGCGAGATTTATTTCGCGATTCTCCTCGATCGCGCCACGGGCGGACCGCTCGTGGTCGCCAGCACCGAAGGCGGCGTGGAAATTGAAACCGTCGCCGAAAAGTCGCCTGAGAAAATTATTCGGGAGCCGATCCATCCGCTGGCCGGGCTCCAACCCTTCCAGGCGCGGAAGCTGGCGAAGCAGCTTGGGTTCGAGTCATCGCAGATCAAGGCGGCCGCGCAGTTGTTCGACGGTTTGTATCGGACTTTCGTCGGACTCGATTGCTCGATGGTGGAAGTGAATCCGCTCGTCGTCACCGACAAAGGCGAAGTCCTCGCGCTCGATGCGAAATTCAATTTCGACGACAACGCCCTTTACCGGCACCCGGAGGTCGCGGCGTTGCGCGACATCAGCGAAGAAGATCCTCGCGAGGTCGAAGCGTCGAAGCACGATCTGAATTACATCGGGCTCGACGGCAATATCGCCTGCCTGGTCAACGGTGCCGGTCTCGCCATGGCGACGATGGACATCATCAAGTTTTACGGCGGGAGCCCGGCGAACTTCCTCGACGTCGGCGGCAGCGCGACCGAAGAGCAGGTCACGGAAGCGTTCAAGATTCTGGTGGGCGACAAGCGGGTGGAAGCGATCCTGGTCAATATTTTCGGCGGCATTGCGAAATGCGACGTGATCGCGCAGGGAATCATCGCGGCCGCCAAAGCGGTGGGTCTGAGCGTTCCGCTGGTCGTGCGCCTCGAAGGAACCAATGTCGACAAGGGCAAACAATTATTGAAGGAGAGCGGACTGACGTTGATCACGGCAGATGATCTGGCGGATGCGGCCGAGAAAGCGGTGAAGGCGGCTAAAGAGGCCGCAAATCCCAAATCCCAAAACCCAAATCCCAAGTAATATCCAAATTTCAAATCTCAAATCAGCTGTGAGCGATTCCCCCAAACCGCGTGATCTCGAAGAGCGCACGTTTCTTTTCGCGCAGAGGATCCGTCGGTTTGTGAAATTGCTCCCACGAACGGTGGGAAATACGGAAGACGTTCGGCAATTGGTCCGTGCTTCGGGATCGGTTGCGGCGAATTGGATTGAGGCAAACGAGGCGTTGAGCAAGAAGGATTTTCTTCTTCGCGTGAAAATTTCTCGCAAGGAGGCCAAGGAAAGCCGCTTGTTTTTGCGACTCTTGGAAGCCGACGACGCGACCGTAATTGATCGCGATAGTCTTGCTTCAGAGGCCCGAGAGCTCATGTTGATTTTTTCCACGATCATCTCAAAGAACGACCGGTCATGAGGAGGCGTCCGCAGCAATTGGAATTTGAGACTTGTTTGGGATTTGGATTTTGGGATTTGGGATTTTTTCATCTATGAAAGCCACCAATATCGCCTTCACCGGCATTCCGGTTACCGACGTAAAACGGGCGCGCGCTTTTTACGAAGGAGCGCTCGGCCTTAAACCCGCCGGAGAATATGCGGAAGGCGTTTGGATTGAATACGAGATCGGCGGGGCGACGCTCGCGATCGGCAGCGTGGGCGATCAATGGAAACCGTCGCCGGACGGGACGAGTGTCGCGATCGAGGTGGACGACTTCGAAGGAGCGGTCAGGGATTTGAAAGCGGCTAGTGCGACGTTCGCGGCGGAGAGTATTGAAAGTCCTGTTTGCCGGATGGCGGTGGTGCAGGATCCCGACGGCAACAAAATCATTATCCACAAATTGAAACAGCCATGATCAAGGAAATCGCATTTGTCGGCGTACCGGTGACAGACATCCCGCGCGCGCGCGGTTTTTATGAGGGCGTGCTCGGGTTCAAGCCTTCGGGGAAGACCGACGGCGCGTGGATCGAATACGAGATTGGGAATGGGACGTTCGGCATCGGCAATTACGGCGACCAATGGAAGACGAGCGACCAGGGGACGATGGTGGCGTTCGAGTGTGACGATCTCGATGCAATGGTGGACCGGGTGAAACAGTCCGGCGCCACCGTGAAGATGGACATCATGGACACGCCGGTCTGCCGTTTCACGATTGTGGCGGATCCGGACGGCAACAGCGTGATGTTGCACAAGCGGAGGAGCGGCTAGCGAATGTCAGTCCTCGTCGACAAGAACACCCGCCTGGTTGTCCAGGGAATCACCGGCAGCGCCGGCGGGTTCCACGCGCGCCAGTGCATGGAGTACGGGACGAACGTCGTCGCGGGGGTGACGCCGGGAAAAGGCGGGCAGATGTTCGACGACAAGGTGCCGGTCTTCGACACCGTCTGGGAAGCGCGTCAGCAAACCGGTTGCAACGTTTCCGTGATCTTCGTGCCGGCGGCCGGCGCGGCGGATGGAATTCTGGAAGCGGTCGACGCCGGCGTTGAGCTCGTGATCTGCATCACGGAAGGCATTCCGGTCATGGACATGATGCGGGTGAAAGCAGAGATGGCGGGAAAGAAAAGCCGGCTGATCGGACCGAATTGCCCCGGCATTATCACCCCGGGCGCATGCAAGATCGGGATCATGCCTGGTTACATTCACAAGGAAGGAAAGGTCGGCGTGATCTCGCGTTCCGGGACGCTGACCTACGAAGCGGTCTGGCAATTGACGTCGCGCGGCTACGGGCAATCGACGTGCATCGGGATCGGCGGCGATCCGATCAACGGCATGTCGCACCTCGACGCGGTGAAGCTTTTTAACGACGATCCGGAGACGGACTCCATGATCCTGATCGGCGAGATCGGCGGTTCGGCGGAGGAAGAGGCGGCCGATTGGATCAAGGCGAATTGCCGGAAGCCGGTGGCCGCGTTCATCGCCGGAGCGACCGCGCCGCCGGGCAGAAGGATGGGTCACGCGGGAGCGATCGTGTCCGGAGGGAAGGGGACCGCGGCGGGAAAAATCGAGGCGCTCAAGGCGGCAGGGATTGCGGTTGCCGAAACACCAGCGACAATGGCGGATACACTCATTGCACGGATGAAAGGCCAGTCATGACAGCTAACCGCGGACTCGAAGGCGTCGTCGCGAATTCGACCGCGCTCAGCGATGTGCTGGGCGACAAAGGTCAGCTCATATATTGCGGTTACGATATCAACGAGCTGGTCGGCAAGGTGACCTACAAGGAAGTCATCTACCTTCTCTGGCACAAGAAGCTGCCGAACCGCAAGGAACTGGACGCGTTCCTGCACGAGCTGCGCAGCGAGCGGCAATTACCGGATCCGGTCGTCGAATTCCTGAAGACTGCGCCGAAAGATGCGAATCCGATGGACGTGATGCGGACCGCAGTGTCGATGCTCGGGCTTTACGATCCGGACAACGGCAACGAAGTGACGCCGGAACTCAACCGGCGCCGCGCCATTCGGATCACGGCCAAAATCGGCGTCATCGCCGCTTATTTTCACCGGGCGCGCCAGGGCAAATCGCTTCCGCCGGTGCGCGACGACCTGAGCGAGGCCGAACATTTCCTCTACCTGATGTGCGGCGAGCCGCAATCGAAGGAGGCGAGCGACACGCTGGACGTCGCGTTCATCCTCCACGCGGACCACGGCATGAACGCGTCGACCTTCAGCGCGCGGGTGACGATCTCGACCCTGTCCGATTTTTATTCCGCGATCACGGCGGCGATTGGAACCTTGAAAGGGCCGCTGCACGGCGGAGCGAATGAGGGCGTGATCCACATGCTCGAAGAAATCGGGAGCGAGGACAAGGTGGACGCTTACGTCGAGAAACAGCTCGCGGAGAAAAAGAAGATCATGGGCATCGGGCATCGAGTCTACAAGACGCTCGACCCGCGCGCCCCGCACCTCCGGGCGATGGCGGTGAAGTTGAGCGAGAAGCTCGGGGAACCGAAGTGGATCAAGATGTCGGAGCGGATCGCCGGGTTGATGAAGGAAAAGAAGAACCTGAACGCGAACGTCGATTTCTACTCGGCGACGGTCTACTACTCGTTAGGCATTCCGACCGATTTGTTCACCCCCATTTTCGCGATTGCCCGCTGCTCGGGCTGGTGCGCCCAGGTCCTGGAGCAGCTCGAGGACAACCGCCTTTACCGCCCGCTGAGCGAATACGTGGGCGAGCCGGTCGGCAAAAAAGTCGTGCCGATCGACGAGCGGCCGTAATCCCGGCGCCGCGTTCTCACACCGCGCTCGACATCTCGGGTGGGGCCGCTAATCTCGGCCCGAAATGAAAACGATTGCGTTCCTGCTGGCGGTTGCGTTCACCTTCGCGGCCGCGCCCATCGCACCTGCGGAAACCGGCGTGTTAGAGGTGGGGGCGGACCCGGCCCTGCACGGCGCTTTCCCGGCGAATTACCAGGAGATCATCACGACGTGGCTCCAGACGGCCTTGATCGATCCCACCAGCGCCCAGATCGAATGGGTGAGCGGCCCCAAGCCCGGGACGATGCCGGAGAAGAAACATGGGAACCCGCTCTTCGGTTACCTGGTCGAGTTCAAACTGAATTCGCGAAATCGGTTCGGGTCCTATACCGGCATGCAGAAGAAGACGGTGTTGATCCACGACGGGCAGGTGATCAAGGCGAAGGGTTTCGGATTTTGAAATGAAGCCCGGCCGTAATTCTCACCGCAAAGGCGAGGGCGGCCTGGCGATTTGGATCATTCTCCTGGCGTTGCTCGCGGGTGGGGCCTGGTTCCTCTATTCGTCGCGGGCCGAGGCCGAGCGGAAAGCCAAGGAATTCGCCGAGCAGGTGGTGAAGACGATGGCGATCAATTACGACGTGCGCTTCCTCAACAATCACATGTCACCGCAGGCGCAGCTGAATTACATCCCTTCCTGGCGCGACCGGATGGTCGGGTACCTGAAAGGTTTTGGGCCGATGACGAAACCGATCGAGACCAAGGGCAACGTCAGCTTCAACAACGTCTTTTTCGATCCGCACGGAATGTTCCAGAGCGAGCTGACCTACGCGAGCCAGACAGCGAAGCTCAACATCGGCGTCTCGCGGGGAATGAATGCGTGGCAGGTCGAGGAAATCGAGCTGGTCTGGAGTCCGCCGCCCACCCCGACCCCCGCGCCGGTCGCGGTGGCCACGCCGAGCCCGACTCCTTCGCCCACGCCAACGCCGGACCCGCGGAAGAAACGCAAAGGCCGTTAGGCAAGGAGCCGGCCTAACGAGTCGAGGCAGAGCTGCGACCAGGTCTCGAGGTTGTCGCGCAAGGCCAGGAGCTGGGCGCGAGCCAGGAACGAGAGATTCGTGATCATCGCCTCGCGTTTCTCCACCTTCGGCTCCGCGAGCCGGAAGACGTGGACAATGCCGAGATGGACGCGGCCGACTTCGGTGGTGTCGTCGTTCAACAGCGCGACGATCCGGTCTTCGAACGGTGAATCGATTTTGATTTCCTCGTTCACTTCGCGTTCGACTCCGGCGCGGTAGGCCTGTTCGTCCCAGGCGAAGAGCGACTCGTCGGTGTCGTTCAGGTGGCCGCCGATGCCGATCGAGCCTTTCGCGACCAGCCGTTGTTCGCCGGCTTTCTTGCCGCGCACGTAATGGAGGACGGTGTCGCCGTGCGCGATCAGCGCGTAAGGGATGATCTGCTTGTGGGTCGGATCGTTTTCCGCCTGCGCGCGCGGCAGGAAGAAATTGTTTCCGCGCGACAGCAGCGCGCCCAGGTATTTCTCCGGCTCGAAATTAAGGCCGTGGAAGCTGCCGAGCTCGTCGAACAGACTGCGCCGAACGACCAGGACGTTCTCGTCAGGAGCGGGCACTAGTAGGAATAGGTGACGCCGATCTGCGGCCCGAGAAGATTGACGCTCGGGTTCGGATCGGTTTGGGCGGCATTGGAAAAATGCTGGTACTGAACGCCGAAGTCCATTTTCCAATGATCGTTTATCCGATAGGCCACGCCGGTCGCGGTGAGAATGTTGAAGGTGAAATCCTGGCCTTGGGCGCCGTAAATATTCGCGTGGCTGTCGAGCCACCCGAGCCCCACACCGCCGGAAACGTAGGGGACAAAACGCGCGCCGGGCTTGGCGAAGTTGTAGCGAAAGCCGAGCGAGATGCCGTAATAGAAATTTTCCGGGCCGCGCAAGAGGGGCTCGACCATGAAGGTCGCGTAAACCTGGTTGTAACCCTGCATCCAGCTGTCGCGCTCGATCACGCCCCAGCGCCACCGGGCGGTGAAAAACTGGGCGGCCACCTCGTAGCTGTTCGGGTTGCCGATGATGCCGACCAGGTAGGCGGTCTCCGTCGAGAGCTCGAAGCTCGGCGCGTTCGCGGCCACGCTGTCGGAAGAAAAATGGGTCGAGATCCGGTCGGTCGACGCCTGCACCCACGGAGCGACGGCGAGCAGGACGGTAAGGACGATGGCGAGCCGGGAAAACTTCATGGAAAGAGCGGCAACGATATGGCGGGTGTGTTCAATTGCAATTTATCCGACGGCCTGTCACGCTCGGCCTTATGAAAAGTCTCATTGGGTTCGTGATTTGTTTGCTCGCGGTCACCCTGGGCGCGACGGGCGCGGATGATTCGGCCGCCAATCTGCCGCCGGCGGCGGTGGAAATGTGGAAGGCGGTTGGCGGCGATAATTGGTCGAAGGTTAAAGAGATCGATTTCAATTTCGTTGTCGAAGGAGACGGCAAGCAGCTCTTCAGCGCGGCCCACCGATGGAACGTGGCCGCGGGCACGGACAACGTGAAATGGAAGGACAAGGAGGGGAAGGATCACGACGCGACGGCGAACCTCGCCACCCCGGCGAAGGAGGGCGATGAGAAGACCGCGTATGCCCGCTGGGTGAACGATTCGTATTGGCTGCTGGCGCCGCTCAAGATTCGCGATAAAGGCGTGAAGGTCGAAGCGGGCGGACCCAAGGACATGGGCGGCACGAACATGGAAACGATCAATCTCAGTTTCGACAACGTCGGGCTCACGCCGACGGATCGTTACGTCCTCTATCTCGATCCGCAGACGAAAATGCCAAAGGCGTGGGATTACATCCCCGCGGACGGAAAAGGAATGCAGGCGACCTGGGAAAAGTTCCAGAATTTCGGCGGCCTCATGCTGGCGACGGAACACAATTTCAACGGGAAGACGATCAAGCTGACGGACATCAAGGTGACGGCGCAGTAGGCATCGCGGCGCTACCACAGAAAGTCGCCAGGTCCGGCGGCAGGTCGCTGGTCCACCGTTCGCCGTTTGTGATCTCGAGCGCAGCCGAATGGAGCGCGTGACGCGGCAGCAGGAGCCGCCGCTCGAGCTTCCGCGTCCAGCCGGTCTCGATGAATTCCAGGTAAAGCATTTCATCCGGGCCGTAAATTTTGTCGCCCACTATAGGATGGCCTAACGAGGACAGGTGGACGCGAATCTGGTGGGTGCGGCCCGTGCGCGGAAACGCGCGGACAATCGCGAAGCGCTCTCCGCCAGCGCGCGTGAACCGCTTCTCGACCCGAAAATCGGTCCGGGCCGCCGCGCCCGCGGGATGAATCATTTGTTTGAGCCAGATCGGCGAGGGGCCGTGCGCTCCCTGACGCGCGAGCGGAGCATCGGCGCACGTCGTTTCCCAATCCGGCCAACCCCAGACAACGGCGAGATATTCCTTCGCGATCTCGTGCCTTTGCATGAGCAGGCCAAAACGCCGCGCTGCCGCCGCATTCTTCGCCACCAGCACCAGCCCGCTCGTTTCCCGATCCAGCCGGTTGACGATGGAGACCTGGCCGCCGTTGGCGATCTCAAACGCGAGCAGTTGCCGCAACTCGCCCCAGAGCGTGCGGGCGTTGGACGGTTTCGTCGGGTGAACCAAAAGGAACGGCGGTTTGTCGACCACGATGACGTCGTCGCTTTCCGCAACGACCCGGAAGTCGGCGGGGTTTGCGCGCGCTGGCTCGCTGGCGGATAAAGCTGGCTTGATCACCCTGAACGATTTGCGGCGGGAGTATACGAGCGGCCAGCGCACCGTGCACGCCCTGGACGGAGTATCGGTCGCGATCGCGCGGAATGAATTCGTCGCCATCACCGGCCCAAGCGGCTGCGGCAAGAGCACGCTGATCCATCTTCTGGCGGGACTCGATCGGCCCACGAGCGGCGAAATTTTCGTCGGCGATCTCGCGTTACACTCGGCGAACGACGCGGCGCTCACGGACTTCCGCCGCCGCCAGGTCGGGCTGGTCTTCCAGTTTTTCAATCTCCTGCCGACCATGAACGTCCGGGAGAACGTGTCGCTGCCCTTGCTCCTCCAGGGCGTCTCGCCCGCCGAATCCGACGAGCGCGCGGACGAACTCATCGAGCTGGTCGGATTGCGCGAGCGCGCGAACCATTTCGTGCACCAGCTCAGTGGCGGCGAACAGCAGCGGACGGCAATTGCGCGGGCCCTGGTCCATCGGCCTTCGCTCCTGATTGCGGACGAACCAACTGGGAACCTCGACTCGCATTCGGCGTCCTCGGTCATGGCGCTGCTGGAGAAGATTGGCGGGGAAGCATTGACGACCTTGATTGTCGTTACCCACAGCAGCGAAGTGGCGCTGGCGGCTTCGCGCCGAATCGAAATGCGGGACGGCCGGATCGCGGGTGATTCGGCCACTTGACCTTCCCCGGAAAACCGCGTTACCTAAACGCCCAGCCTCGACCACGGAGCCACGACTTGGACCTCAAAGACATTAAAGCCGTCATCGATCTGATGCGGAAGAACGACCTCTCGGTCTTCGAAATGGAGAAGGACGGCTTCCGGCTCAAATTGCAAAAGGGGGCGGGCGAGCAAACCGTTTACAGCCAGCAGGCGCCCGCGGCTGCCGCGCCATCGGCCGCGCCCGCTGTGGCCGAGAAGCCGGCTGCTGCCGCGGAAAAACCCGCCGCGCTGAAGGACATCGTGTCGCCGATGGTCGGCACTTTCTACCGGGCGGGGTCGCCCGAGACGCCGGCCTTTGTCGACGTGGGCAAGGAAGTGTCCGAGGAAAGCGTCGTCTGCATCATCGAGGCGATGAAAGTCATGAACGAGATCAAAGCCGAAACCAAGGGCGTCATCGCCGAGATCGTGGCGGAGAACGGCAAGCCGGTGCAGTTCGGCCAGGTGCTGTTCCGGGTGAAGTAGTTGAGAGTTTGGAGTTGAGAGTTGAGAGCTGCGTGAACGCAACCGCCATCATTGCTCTGACGTTTCTCTCAACTCTCAACTAAAGACTCTCAACTAATGTTCGAGAAAGTCTTAATCGCGAACCGGGGCGAGATTGCGTTGCGCATCATCCGCGCGTGCAAGGAACTCGGCATCCGCACCCTCGCGGTCTATTCCGAAGCGGACGTGGATTCGCTTCATGTCCAACTGGCCGACGAAGCGATTTGCATCGGCGCGCCTCCCAGTTCCGAAAGCTATTTGAAAATCGATCGCATCATGAGCGCGGCGGAAGTCGGCGACGTGGACGCGATCCATCCCGGCTACGGATTTCTGGCCGAGAACGCCCATTTCGCGGAGGTGTGCGAGAGCTGCAAGATCAAGTTCATTGGGCCGCCCGCCAGCGCGATGCACCTGATGGGCGACAAGAATTCCGCGCGAGCCTGCGCACGAAAAGCGGGCGTCTCGGTTACGCCCGGCAGCGACGGCATCGTCGAGACGGAACAGGAAGCGATGAAGGTCGCGCGGCGGATCGGTTTTCCGGTGATGATCAAGGCCGTCGCGGGCGGCGGGGGCCGCGGAATGCGCATGGCCCACAACGAGGCCAGCCTCGGACCGGCCTTTCACGCCGCTGGGAATGAGGCCGAGAAGGCGTTCGGCAACGGCGCGCTTTATATCGAGAAGCTCATCATCAATCCGCACCACATTGAGTTCCAGATCATCGCCGACCGCCACGGACACACCGTCCACCTCGGCGAGCGCGATTGCTCGATCCAGCGCCGCAACCAGAAGGTGATCGAGGAATGCCCATCGCCGCTCATCTCGGCCGCGCTCCGCAAAAAGATGGGGCACGCCGCGATCAAGCTGGCGCAATCCGTCGGTTACGTGAACGCCGGGACAATGGAATTCCTGGTCGACGACGACGGGCATTATTATTTCATCGAGATGAACACTCGCATCCAGGTCGAGCACACCATCACCGAGGAGGTTTACGGCTGCGACCTGGTGAAAGAACAGATCCTGATTGCGGCGGGCGAGCGACTCTCGCCGCACGTCGCCAACGCCGAACCGCGCCTCCACGCCATTCAATGCCGGATCAACGCGGAAGATCCGGAGCGGAATTTTCAGCCGTCGCCGGGAAGGATCGACTTTTACTATGCGCCGGGCGGCCGCGGGGTGCGGGTCGATTCGCATGCCTACACCGGCTACGTGGTGCCGCCGTATTACGATTCGATGATCGCGAAGTTGATCACGATCGGCGCGACGCGGGCATCGGCCATCGCCCGGATGCGGCGCGCGCTCGACGAATATTACATTACCGGAATCAAGACGACGGTTCCGTTTCACAGCGCGATCATGCGCAACGCCGATTTCCGCAATGGCAAATACGACACCGGGTTCGTCGAACGCGTCATGAACTCGGACGAATTCGAGATCAAGCCGATGCCGGCGCGGCTCCACGAATAAATCGTTCGCTTGACTGCCGAGCACCTGAGCCGGAGCCGCCTCTACGGGATTCTCGATCTCGGTTATGTCCAACGCTATCGGGCCCGTGAAGTAACCGAAGCGCTCCTCGCCGGCGGGGTCGACCTGCTGCAGTTGCGGGCCAAGGATTATCCCGTCCCCGAGATCTTCAAACTGGTCGAGGAATTGCGCCCGTTGATGGAGCGGCATCGCGTGCCCTTGATCGTAAACGACCACGCCGAGGTGGCGCGCGATCTTGGAGCGGAAGGACTTCATCTTGGCCAGGACGACATGTCGATCGCCCACGCCCGGGCGATCGTGGGCGCCGGCTGCGCGGTGGGCAAATCAACCCACAGTGTCGATCAGGCGGTCCGCGCCTTTTACGAAGGAGCGGATTACATCGGTTTCGGGCCTCTCTTCGCCACGCCGACCAAGCCCGATTATCCGGCGGTCGGCCTCCAAGAAATCCAAAAAGTGCACGACGCCGTCCGGATCCCGATCTTTTGCATCGGCGGCATCAAACTGGACAACCTCGCCAAAGTACTCGAAGCAGGGGCGCACCGCGTCGTCATCGTGTCCGGTCTCTTGCAGGCCGCCGACATCGTGGCGTATGCCCGCGCGGCCAAGGATCTCCTGAATCGAAAATCGAAAATCGAAAATCAAAAATAACCCATGTCCGTTCTCATCGTTGGCTCCATCGCGCTCGACACCGTCAAAACTCCCGTCGAGGAACACGCTGATTTGCTGGGCGGCTCCGCTTCGTATGCCGCGCTGAGCGCCAGTTATTTTTCGCCGGTCAAACTGGTCGGCATCGTCGGAGACGATTTCCCGGAATCCGAGTTCGCGTTCTGGAAGTCGCGGCAGATCGACGCCAGCGGCGTCCAGCGAGTGGCCGGCAAGACCTTCCGCTGGTCGGGCGAGTACGCCTGGGATATGAACACCCGCGAGACCCGCTCCGTCGCGCTCAATGTCTTCGAGCAATTTCGCCCGGACCTTCCCGCGAATTATCGCGAGACCGATTTC
Source organism: Chthoniobacterales bacterium (assembly GCA_035941675.1). Taxonomy (GTDB): domain Bacteria; phylum Verrucomicrobiota; class Verrucomicrobiia; order Chthoniobacterales; family UBA10450; genus AV80. Next base: position 39,901 of record DASZDT010000014.1, on the reverse strand, counting down.
GTCCTGCTGGCGAACATCGCGCCGGCGCTGCAATCCCACGTGCTCGACCAGATGAAGCGCCCGCGGTTCATCGTAGCCGACACGATGGATTTGTGGATCGAAACTACCAGGGCCGACCTCGACGCCCTCCTGCCGCGGGTCGATCTGCTGATTCTCAACGACAGCGAAGCGCGCGAGTTAACGAAGGAAACCAGTCTCATCAAAGCCGGCAGAAAGATCCGCGCGGCCGGTCCCAAGTATGTCGCGATCAAGAAGGGCGAACACGGCGCGCTTCTTTTCGGCGAGGACCAGTTTTTCAGTTGTGGCGCGTATCCGCTCGAAGACATCCACGATCCGACCGGGGCGGGGGACACCTTCGCGGGCGGAATGGCGGGTTACCTGGCGAGCAGACCCGGGCCGCCGGACTTCGCGAGCCTGCGTCGCGCGATCATTTACGGAAGCGTCCTCGCGAGCTTCAACGTCGAAGCGTTCAGTCTCGAGCGGTTGCGCACCCTGACGATGGACGAGATCACGGCGCGCTACGGGATCTTCCGCGCGATGAGCGCTTTTGACGAGGCCGTTTGAATCGACCCGGCCGGCCGATCAATATCCGGGGCCGTAGCTCGATGAACGGTTCGGGAGAACGTTCGTGAAGTCCGGCGAATACGGGGCCGGCCCTTTATTTTTAACGTAATCTTCGTCCGTCATGAGCGATTGATCGGCGCAGCCACCGAGGAGCAGGGCCCAGGCGATTGCCGTTAGGATGAGGGCAACTTTCATAGGATTGGTTTAGCGCTCCGGGGGTTTCGGCAGGGTCTTGGCAAATTCCTCGCGCGCCTTGATGTCGGCCTTGATCTGGCCGGGGTCCTGCATCGCCTCATTTTGCTTGTTGGCGCAACCTGACAACAGACAAACGAGGACGAGAGCGAAAACGGATTTCATCGTTTTAAGCTACCTGCATTTAACTCCGCCGCTAGCTTTCCGTCGCACGGCCGCAAATCGTATCCGAAGTTCGATCCGCATCAAATTTCCTAGATGTCCTGGGCAATACGATTGAGCGCGACCTGAAGGTGGGGCTCCGCCTGGAAGATGACGGGGAAGGACTCCTGGAAGGCGGCCTGGGTGATGAGGTCGTTCACGATCCGTTCCGCAACCAGTTGCCAGTTGAAAGTGATGAGATCGACCCGCACATCGGGCAGCTTGGCAAAAGGCATGTTCACCGGGCCGCCCATGAGGCCGACGCGATGCGTGCTTATCAATTCGGTCATGCTTCCCGGGGCGCGAAAAGAGAACATGGAAGCGAGGGACGACGACGCAAAAATCAGGGCGCTGGTTTTGCTCTTCAGGAGCGTGCGCAAAAAAGCCCCGCTCCGATGACCGTTGAAAGTGGCGACCGACCACGGAATGTCGAGCTCGTCCAGAATCACCTGGACCATTTCTTCCACGGCCGCGGCGCGATGCTGGCGTGACTGGACAAGAGTCACCTTGTGTAATCTCGGCAGCGTTTTCCACTGCTCCAGCAGCGATCTCAAGGCCTGTTCTCGCCGGAGGTGAACGCCAGCAACCGGACCAAGCGTTACGTTTACGACGTCCTCGGCCGGCTCCGCCACGTCGTCGACTTCGCCGGCCAGGACACCCGCTTCGAGTACGATGAGCTGGGGAACCAGCTCAGCCAGACCGACGCCAACTCTCACACCACCAGCTATACCTACGACAATGCCGGACGGCGCCTGACTCGAACCCTGCCGCTGGGCCAGCAGGAACTGCTCGGTTATGACAACGCCGGCAACCTGGCCAGCCGGAAAGACTTCAACGGCAAGGTGACCACCTACGGCTACGACGCCATGAACCGGCTCCGTTATCGGGTGCCTGATCCATCGATGGGCGAACCAACCGTCGAGTTCACCTACACCGCCACCGGCCAGCGCGAAACGATGCGCGACGCCACCGGCACGACGTTTTACAATTACGACGGCCGGGGTCAGCTCTCCACCAAGCAGACGCCATTCGGCAGCCTGAGCTACAGCTACTACGCCAACGGAAGCCTGGCCCGGACCTGGTCGAGCAACGTCAATGGCGTCGACACTTCGTATGCTTACGACGAGCAGAACCGGCTTGCGACCGTCACCGATCCCAACCTGGGCAACACCACCTACAGCTACGACGAGGTCGGCAACCTGAAGAGCGTCAATTATCCGAACGCGATCAAGCACCAGTACACCTACAACGTGCTCAACCGGGTCGACCTGCTCATCGACCGCAGTCCCACCAACACGATCATCAACTGCTGGAAGTACCACTACACCGGAGCCGGCCAACGCACCTGGGCGGAGGAGTTCGACCATCGGACAGCGTGGTATACCTATGACAATCTCGGCCGGCTCAAGACCGAAGCGGTGACTGGCTCGATCCAGGATGGGAAGAACGGGAACGTCAGCTACGGTTACGACAACGTGGGCAATCGCCTGAGCCGGACCAGCTCGCTCGCCGGCATCCCGAACCAGACCTTTGGATACGATGCCAACGATCGACTGAACGGCGACCAGTATGACGCCAACGGCAACACGAAGTCGGCTCCGGTCTCTCAGCCTCCTGTCACGCCGCAGCAACCCGGCGCAGGCGGATCACCCCTCAACACTCAACAGATTCTCGGTAGCGACAGCTACGACAGCGAGAACCGCCTGACCCAGCGCAACGGCAGCAATGGGAACGTCACGTTGGTCTACGACGGCGATGGGAATCGCGTCCAACAGACCGTCAACGGCCAAACCACGAGCTACCTCGTCGACGATCGGAACCCAACCGGATACGCCCAGGTCGTCGAGGAAATCGTGAACGGCGTCGTCAACCACACCTACACCTACGGTCACGACCTGATCAGCCAGGACCAGGTGGACCCGGCGACCAATAGCTGGCACGCGACCTTCTACGCCTACGACGGCCACGGCAACGTTCGTTTCCTGACTAAAGAAAGCGGCCAGGTCACCGACACCTACGTCTTTGACGCCCTCGGCACGTTGATCACCGCCACTGGCACCACGAACAACCGCTACCTTTACACCGGCGAACAGTTCGACCCAACCCTCGGCCTGTACTACCTCCGCGCCCGCCTCATGAACCCGCTTACCGGCCGGTTCTGGAGCATGGATAGTTATCAGGGCAAAACTGGAGATCCTGCTAGCCTACATAAATACCTGTACTGCGGTGCCGATCCAATCAACGCCATCGATCCAACCGGTCACACGACATTGGCTGAGACACTCGCCGCCGAGGAAGTCGATGTCATCGCGTCAACGATTGCCACTATAGGGATCATCTTATTGCTTGACGAGGTGGTTCAGGAGACGAGAGACCTCTTGGCCAGTATCGCCATTAGTACCTTCACTACAGAGCACGCGCTACTGGTCCCTACCCAAAATGATTTCGACGAGTTAGAGCGGCGGGTGGCTCGAACGGCTTCTAGAAAACGTGAAAATCAGATCTATTTGCATTACAGTTTTGGTATGCACGCAGGGTCACTTGTTGGAACTGGTTTATGGTCTGACTCCTTTGGAACGAAAACAGTGTATCCGACAGGTTGGGCTGCGAAGTTGGCGCTGGCGCTCCCTAACCCTTATCCTCCGGATGCAATGTATATTGTCTGGCCCAGAAAAGGATTTCTACCCTCCGGACCGACGCCAGTCGATCCTAAGGTGGACGCTGCCGGAAGGTTGATGCCAGGCGGGGGCCAGGAATGGCATTTTGCCCTGGGGTCTGGCGGCCCGGGAACCGTCTTCGGTCCAATGATAATTCCAACGGGAGAAAATCCATTTGACTAATATTGCCCAGGGGGACTTTTCCGCGGAAACCCTAAGGAGAATCGGCGTCGAACTCTCTAAGCTCGATTCGCCCGTTCAACGTTTCAGTCTCCTTTTAGGTGCGACAATAAAAGTGTATGACCATGTGCCAGTTCGGATCCTCGAGCTGAGGCACCTGGATTTATACAAGGCCATCCAAGTCTCCGCGTTTTTTCGGGACCGAACGCTCGGTGATGTGCTGAGTAACATCGCCTTCGGATTCTGGACCCTCGCGAGCGCCGACCGCAACGGTGAGCGCCGCTTATGGAGTAAGAAAATAGCGGAATTTGACGCAATCCCCGAGGCCTACGAGGAACAATGGAGGCTCCTGCAAACTTGTTGGAAGTCGCTGGAACCAATATCGTATCAAGATCTGAAACCGTTCAAGAACACGATGGAATAAGGCAACGACGGAACGACGATCGGTTGAATGGCGATCAGTACGACAATAACGGGAACACCCGGACCGCAATTGACGGTCCCTTTGCGCCCGACCCGAACGGGAACTTCCACTCCCGCCAATCAACATTCCGTCTGGCACCGCCACCCGGAAGATAGATTTGATGGCAAACCGTAATGGGACCGTGCCATGACAGCAAAAAGTTAGGCGCGCGGATCAGCTTCTTGGAGTTCAGGGCCTTGCAGCTTGGGCAGGTGCCTCATCTCTTTTATTCGTCAGAACGTTTCAAGACCTGGGCCCACCCCGTCCGAGCGCTGTCCCAGCCAAACGCGGACGTTCGGACGGGATCGGACGAATCCGATCCGCGAGACACAGGCTCGCCCTTGTCCGAACGCGAGTGAAAGCCGGTAAGAATCGCGACTGCCGCACGCTATGGGGAATGATTTCGCGTAGCGACAGAATACAAGCAAGTGGTGCGGCCAAGGCGTGCGGAGGTCTGGACTTCGAGATCGGTCTTCTGTAATCTGCTGCGAGTGAGTCCGGCCCACGGCGAGGCAAGCCAAGGCTACTTATCCGGGACTGGTAGTCGAAATCACACCGATGCCGTGAAGCAATCAATATTTAAAAGCTGTTCGGTCTACAGGAAGCCCAGTGGGTTTTATATCATTACCTACATGCGAACGCCATATGGCGGAGTGGGGCGTCCGCCCGTGACCAAATTGCCATTGTCGACATCGGCCTCCGAAATCGGCACGATTGTTCTCCAGCTGTTGCGCGACGTCTCCGGGAACGTGACGGACGTGGATTTGGGACTAGCGACGTCCCAATTCCGAGAGCATCTTAAAGAAGTCGGGTTTCGTAATGTCGCGATGTTTGAAAAGGGAGCGCGCGTGACCAGCATCGAATACGACGGCGACTTCTATGAAATCGTATCGACTCGGAAGGACAAGCATGACACGAATGTCGCGGCTGGCTCGAAAAAGCTCGCGCCCGAGACGGCTGCGGAGGAGCTTGGAGACGCGATCCTGGATACGCTGGGCGAAGGAGCGCCGGGTTTCGGAAATTCGGGATAAGGTTGCGACGAGGCCCAGGCAGCGCGCGATTCTTACAGAGGAATGGTGCATTGAGTAAGGAGCTGCCGGCTTGGAATGAGGACGAGACCGACATCCTGCCCGAATTTCAGCTCACCTACGCACACGCGTTGATCGATAACGCTGTGTCGGTTGACAGCATTCTTTCTCACGCTGGCATTCAGGTTCTCGAAACTTGCTCGTTCACCGGATTTGAGTTGCCCCGGGACCCGCAGCATGGGTTCACCTTTCGGAAGGGGGCGGATATGTACGCAATTGCTGGCAGGGACGAGATGGCGACCTGCATTTTTGGCGACCGCACTCTCTTCCTACGACCTGAGCGCTGGATCAAGCTCAGCAGTAAACATACTCTCTCGCTGGTAACCCAACAGGCGAACGATGAATACTTCTACCGAGTCTTTGCGAAAAAAAAGCTTATCGCCAGTGCGGCGCGAGAACAGGGCGAATTACGCATGATTGGCAATGTGACAGTCCGTGCAAGTTATAAAGATCGGCTGGTCGCCGCGGTCACGGCAAACCCGGCACCGCCCGCCTCGGTGGAACAATTTTTGGCACGCGATATGGAGTTAGTAGTGCGTGAGCAGGGACATGTGAGCGTTAGGAGTCTAGTTGGTGATGTCGTAAACACTCTCTTGCTCACAATTCGCATGTGATCGATGGGGACGCTTACCGGTCGAATTTCAAGCTGGGGACTCGTTTGAACACTTTGAGAGTTAACGCGCGCTGAAGGCATGCAATCGCCAATCACATATTCGGACCGGGCGAACGTGGTGCAGATCAGCGATCGGGTTCGGTCGATTAGTAGTGGGCGGCGAACGCCTTTTTGTTATCTCTTATCCGCCTCTGATGGCAAAAATCTTCCCATCTCGGTTCTTCCTGGTCGCATCGACCGGTGGTGACCCGCACCTCGGAGGGGAGGTTTATTCCAAATTTGGCCTTGAAAAGGTGCATCCCACCGCCGTTTCAACGGCCGGCGGATTCGCGAGCGTCACCGCAGCTGTCGTGCGGTCGGCTGGTGGAAGTGAACGAAAATATTTGTGGATCGAACGCATAGACCGAGATATGCCTGCGTTTCGGTATATCGAGCTAAAGAAGCCAGGTGAGCATTCTTTGAGCGATTCGGAATTGGCGAGGTTGTTTGCCGGACGAACCGCAGACCGGGTTGCAGAACTAGATATTCCCCAGTTACAAATGAATATCTCAAGGGTGTCGGCGACCTCATGTTGATCGGCGCGTATGTATTTACTTTGGAGCATCCGCGTGCTTCCCTCGTTTCCGAACTCCTGATAAATAGCGACTTGCTCAGGTCGGCGGATGTCCAGTTTGGCGAATGTAACCTGCCCAGGCGGCGAGGCAGCGGCAACCTATTTGCGGAGTTTGAAGAGCAATACCCTGCACTCGCTCGCCAAATTAGGGACTCGGTCGGCGAACGATAGCGAATCGAAGATCGTAAGCATCAATCATCGCGACGGCTACGCGGCGCCGCATCCCGCTACTGAGGCTTACGGCGTGAGCAAGCCCGCTCGCCGGGGGGAGCGCACCCGTGAAGATTCGAACTTCAAACCTTCTGATCCGTAGTCAGATGCTCTATCCAGTTGAGCTACGGGTGCTAAAGAGGGTCTAATTTGCGGAGGAAGACCGGGCCGTCAACCGGAGAGCGCCGCGGGGCTTGAGCGAACGCGGTCCCGAGCGATTCTCCCGCAGTGACTGTTTTTCTCGGCTGCGGGTTTGCGGCGAAATATCCGGAAGGCGGCGGCAATTTTTCGGTGCCGCTGCAGTGGATGCTCGGGCTGCGCCGGCTCGGGCTCGATGCGGTCTGGCTGGAATTGTTGCCGGCCACGGCAGATCGAGCCGAAGACGAATCGCGAATCCGGATTTTCCGGCGACGGCTGCGCGAGCACGGATTGGAAGACGCGTTCTGCCTTCTCTATCAGACTCCGGCTGACGACGTGCATGACGTCGCGACGATGCAGTGCGTCGGCCTGTCCCGGCAGGAATTGAACGCCCGCCTGGCGGGGCCGAATACGCTCCTGAATCTCAGCTATTCGCTTCATCCGCCATTCCTTCTCCAATTCGAGCGCAGGATTTTCTGCGATCTCGACCCGAGCGAAATTTTTTATTGGATGACGAAAATGGAGATGGGCCAGTCGCATCATCACGAATTCTGGACGATCGGGCTCAACGTCGGCGGAGCGGATTGCCAGCTGCCGGGTTCACCCCTGGATTGGCGAACTTTTTATCCGCTCGTCGACACCGAATTAATTCGCCCGGCGCCGCGACCGGCCGCGACGAAATTCACGACGATCGGGCAGTGGTACTGGGGCGGGGGAGTCGAAGTGGAGGGCGAGTTTCCCGACCTCTCGAAGAAGTTCGCGTTTGAACGGTATCTCGATTTGCCGCGCCGGGTGCCGGGGGCGCAGTTCGAGTTGGCGATGAACTTGAACGCGGACGATCCAGAGATCACGCGTCTTCGTTCCCACGGCTGGAGAGTGGTTTCGCCTCACCGCGTCGCGCGGACGCCGACGGCGTATCGCCGGTATCTCGCGGGCGCTGCCGCCGAATTCACCGCAATCAAAGGCGTGGACGTCGCGTGGCGCACGGGCTGGTTCAGCGATCGCGCGGCGGCATTCCTGGCGACTGGCCGGCCGGTCATTACCGAGGAGACCGGCGCCAGCAAATTTCTGCCGGGCGAAAGCGGCTCGCGTTTTGTCCATGACCTGGAAAGCGCGGTGGCCGCCGCCGAAGAAGTTCGGCAAAGATGGCCGGAGCTTTCCCGCCAGGCGCGGGATTGCGCAGTCGAAATCTTCGATTCGGCAAAAAACCTCAGGAAAATCCTGAACTTGTGATTTGCCCGGGCCCTCAGAAAAAGGGCGTGGATTCTCCGTTGCAAAAAGACTTGAGGGTGTTACTCGTTCCCGGTTATGGCTGACTTGCTCAAGGCTGATGAGGCGAAAGCCCGCCTGAAAAAGGTCCCGGAATGGGAACTGGAGAAGAAACACATCGAACGCACGTTCGAGTTCGACGACTTCTCCGAATCGATCGATTTTGTGAACGGCGTCGCGGAAGTGGCGGAAGACGAGGAACACCATCCGGACATCGATATTCGTTACAACAAAGTGCGGCTCGTTCTCTCGACCCACAGCAAAGGCGGGCTCACCGAACTCGATTTCGGCCTCGCTGAGCGCATCGATACCCTTTCGGAATAGCGGCAAAATGCCCGAAGCTCAGCCGACGGCCGCGCGGAAAACCGTGGCGTGGATCGTCGTCGTTCTGACGATGGCCGGCGTCTGGAAGTTCGTCGATTACCGCAATCAACCGCCGGTCGTCCCGACGCGCCCCTCGTCGGCGTCGATGAACTGAAACATCGTTTCGATCTCGGCCCGGTCCTGCATTCCCGCTTCGCGCTTCCGGCGCTCGAGGATTTCCGCAGCCTGATCGCGCCAGGCGAATTTACGCATGAACTCGTTCCACATCGTGATTTCGTCATCGGTCGGGCGCCGGCCGGAAGTAAACGCCCACTCAATCATTTCTTCGTCAGTCGCGCCTTCGCGCACCCGCTTCGCGAGCTCCGCATAGTCGAGGTGGAGGAACGCGCAGCACTTCGCGTCGAATCCTTTCCCGAGATTTGCCTGATAATCGGCGGGGAGTTCGCCGCGCGCGTGAACGCGGATCTTGTCGAGCATCCGCCCGAAATAAACCAGGCCGCGTAGTTTTGCGGCCGGACTGCGCACAGGAAAATCGCTCATCGTTTCCAAACTTGTGATTGAGTTGCGCTTTTTCAAGCGCGCGGCCAACGTTCCCGGATGGATCGCGTGGCGGGCATCGAAACCGAATACGGCTGCCTCATCAGCAGCGAGGAGAGCGGCGCCCATACGGATGCCTGGCCGGTGCGGGTGAAGAATTATCTGTTCCGGAAGGCGCAGGCGGGGGCGATCGATCTTCATTACCGCGATTACGAAGAGCCGCCGGGCAACGGCGGTTTCCTGCTCAACGGCGGCCGGCTCTATCTCGACATGGGCCACATCGAATACGCCTCGCCCGAGTGCCTCGGTCTGCGCGACGTCGTGACCTACGATCTGGCGGGCGATCATTTGCTTCAGATGGCGCTCGAGGATTTGGGCGCGGCCGATCGGGTTTCATTCATCAAGAACAACGTCGATCACAACACCGGCGCGACCTTCGGCTGCCATGAGAATTATCTGATGAAACGCGAGGCGCAATTTACGCCGCCGGTCCTCGGGACGTTGCTCGCCTTTCTCGCCACCCGCCAGATCTTCACCGGCGCCGGGCGGGTCGGGCAGGCGAACCCGCTCGCGTTCGATTTCCAACTGCCGCAACCGGAGGTCCCGGTCGATTTCCAACTCAGCCAGCGAGCCGACCACATCGTGAACGACATCTACCAATGGGTGCAGTTCAATCGCGCCATCATCAACGCGCGGGATGAGCCCCTGGCCGATTACCGGAAATATCGGCGGCTCCATTTGCTCATCGGCGATTCGAACATGAGCCCTTTCGCGACCGCGTTGAAGATCGGAACGACGGCGTGCGTTCTCTCCCTCCTCGAGGACGGCCGGCTGCCGAAGAACTTCATCTTGGCCGACGCTGTCCAAAGCACTCGCGACATTTCGCGCGATGCCACCGGCGCCTGGATCGTCCGGCTCGAGAACGGCAAAACCATTGGCGCGCTCGACATTCAGCGGCAATTCTACGAACTGGCCCTGGCCCATCTCGGCGGCCACGACGAGGAGACGGATTGGGTGCTGGAAAGCTGGAACTTCACCCTCGACGCGTTGACCAATAAACCCGAGGCGCTGATCGGCGGCGTGGATTGGATCACCAAGAAATGGTTGCTCGAGTCCTTCATGGAAACCGAAGGCATCGGCTGGGACGATCCCTGGCTGCAGAGTCTCGATCTCGAATACCACAACATCAATCCCGCTCGCGGGTTGTTTTTCGGCGTGAGCGCGGCGAAGCGCATCGGCGAATGGAACAATAGCGTCCGGCATCCCGCGGCCAGCTTTCATCCGCCAGCCGACACGCGAGCCTGCGGGCGCGCCCAGGCCGTGGCGTGGTTTCAGAAGAGCGACCAGCCTTACGTGATTAACTGGGACTCAATCGCCTGCGATAACCGCGATTTTCTCGTGATGGGAAATCCGTTCGAAGTCTACACCGCGGAAGTGGCGAAGTTTCTGTCGCAGCCGAGGGGCGCTTCGCGGCGGACGACGATGGAGGATTGAGGATCGAGGATCGAGGTTGGGGGAGAAGCGAGGATGGAGGGTCGAGGATAGAAGATGGCGGAGATTCGCAGCTTTCGTGAGCTGAACGTCTACAAGAACGCCAGAGAAGCCGCGCAGGCAATTTTCGAAATCACGAAAACGTTTCCGCGCGAGGAACGATATTCCCTGACCGATCAGATTCGCCGCTCTTCAAGAGCGGTAAATGCGATGATCGCAGAGGCATGGGCGAAACGTCGCTATGAAGCGGCTTTCATTAGCAAAATAAATGATGCGCTGGGCGAAGCGACGGAGACGCAATCATGGCTCGATCACGCGCTCGATTCCGGATACATCACCGGTGCGCAATTTGAGGAATTGGACGTTAAGTGGCAACAGATCGGCGGAATGCTTAACAAAATGACCGAACGCGCCCATGACTTCTGCAAGTCTCAAACGCGCTGACGCCGCGCCATCCTCAATCCTCGATTCTCTATCCTCGCACCGACTCGATCACTCGAGTCTCTGCAACGACGGGAGCCCGTAATTCTGCTTTAAGGCGTCGGCTTCGCTCTCGACCTGCCTGGCGTCGAGGGCGATCTGTTTCGGGTCTTCCTCGGTCTCGATGGTGATGAATTCGCCCACGGGTTGTTTGACGGCCGCGGCCAACTCCGCGAGCGACTTCACTTCCTTGCCGTTAACCTTGCGGACGGTCAGGTACGCGACCTCGTCGTAACCAATCGTGGTGTTCGCCGGCAGGACCTGCGTCAGCACGACGACGCGCCGGTTTCCCTCGGGATAAAGTTCGCCCTGGAACCGGTCTTTGTAGACGAGGCGCTGGGGCGCGTCCTTCATCCAGTTCGCGCCCCACTCGCGGAGATATTGGCGCGACAACTCCTCGAAAATCATGCCGCCGAGCACGTAATAGAGCGGGGGACGATCGAGAACGTAGGGCGGAATCACGTAGTCGTTCGCGTTGCGATGCGCCAGACGAAGGTCGAGCTGCATGAGTTTCCCAGCGCGCTGCAGGTGCACCGGCAGGCTGTCGCCGGCAAATGCTTTCGCCGTTATCAGATTGGTGAATTCAATCTTGCCGTAGAGCGGGTCGACGTAGTTCCCGTTCTGGTCAATTTCGTTGTTGCCGATGCTCAGGACAATGTCGCCGACCTGCAGTCCCGCGGTCGCCGCCGGTGAATTCGGGTCGACGCTCGTGACATAGACCCCGCCGGGTTTCCCCGTTTGCTCGGCGAACTTTCGCAGCTGCGGATCGCGCGTCGGAAAAAACCCAAAGCCGGCCGCGGGAAAACCTTCATACGGCTCCTTCTCGGCATCCTTCAAAAAGTGGGCAATGATCGGGGCCGGGATGGCGTCGACCACTTGCGTCCGCTGGTCGTAGCGAAGGAGGAGCGCGGCGAGCTTGTTGTTCTTGACCAGCGGCACCGTGTAACTGTTGTCGCGATATTGGAGCGGCATGCTCACGCGGTAGGTCAGGAACTGGCCGATATCGGCGGGGTAACGCGTCATTTGAATCGTAGTAACGAGGCCCTCAGTCAGGACGAGCGCGCCGGTGGACTCCAACTGCAACGCGGCCAGCCGATCGCCGACCACGGTGTCGAGCGCGAGCTGCAGCGGCGTGAGCCCGTCGAGGAATTTTTTATCGGACGGCTCGAGCAACGCCAGGTTCGATTCGTAATCGACCACGATGACGTTCGCCGCTGTCTTGTCTCCTGATTCCGCGCGCTCTAGCTCGACGTAATTTTGGTTTGCAACCAAATCGGCCGTCACCAGGACGCGGCCCTGCGGCAGGACGGCGCCGAGCGCGCGTTTCGAAAAGGGCGCCTTCTTCTGCCACGGCCTGACGAAATCAAACGGCTGCCCGGTCACGTTCACGCGAACGAGCGACAACTCCTTCGGCTTTACGACGGTCTCCGGACCTTTCGTGGCCGCGGGCGCCGTCAGCGGCGCCACGAGGCAAATGAAGAGGAGGAAATGCGGCAGGGCTTTCATTAGCTTTTCGTCTGGTCGGCCGGCGTCGGTTTGCTCGGTTGCTCTTCGAGATTTTGATCGACCAGCACGTTGTAACGCGTCTTGATTCTTTCCCGGGCGGACTCGACTTCCTTCGGGTCGAGCACCAGCGGCGGGCCGTCGCCGATCATCCGCACAACGAAACGCTCGGCCGGTTCCGCGAACGCGGCCGCCAGATCGTCCAGCTTCCGGATTTTCTTTCCGTTTACCTCGTCCACAATGCTGGCCCGATACGGCGCGAGATAGGTGTTCGTCGGGTCGGGAAGAATATTGGTGAGGATCACGACCTCGGGATGCTCGAGGTAGATCTGTTCGACCACAAAGAAATCGAAGTAATGCCGGATGCGGATATCGGTCGGCTGATAGGCGTCGACCAGGTCGAGGGAGAGCGGTTGAAAGACGAGGCCGCCGTAGACGATGTAGCGCGGCTTCACGTCGTAACCGTGGGCGAGATACAAATACGGCCAGACCGAGCCGAGCTCGATCGTCACCCTCATCGGCTTTTTGTCGCGCCAGACGTCGAGCTTCACTTTGTCGCCCTTGAATTTGCGCTCGACCACTTCCGGCATGTCGACCCGGGTCCCTTCGAGTTCCACCGTCCCGTCACTGGCGATCGGATGATCGTCGATCGCGAGCAACACATCGCCCGACTGAAGACTGTTCGCGGCGGGACCGGCGGCGATCACTGTTCCTACCAGCACGCCGCGATCGTCGTCTTTCAACCCGAGGAAATGCCGTTGCGCCGGATTTTGCAACTTGAACGGCGTGATCCCGAGATCGACGTAGCGATCGTAGTGGCCGTCCTCGACGTCCTTGAGGAATCGGCGGATGACCGGCGTGGGAATCATGTAGGCCACGCCTTGCGCGATGTCGCCGCTGTATCCCTGGAAAGCGACGCCGACGACTTTCCCGTCCTGCATGACCGGTCCGCCGGAATTTCCCGGATTGATCTGCGCGCTGATCTGGACGGTCAGGTGCGAGTCAACCGACGAATGGGTGTAAAGCTGAAAGTCGATCCGCGAAACGATGCCGGTCGTGACCGACATCCGTTCGCCACCGAGCGGATAACCATAGGCCGAAACGGTCGATTCGAGATCGGGAATGCCGCCGAGATTCAGCGGCACCATGTTTTTGAAAAAATCCGGCGAAGCAACTTTCACCAGGGCCAGGTCGCAATCGTGAGCGACGAACAACACCGTGGCCGGATATTTGTTCGGATCGCCATCGCGTTCCACGGTGAGATAGCGGCTGTTGCTGACGACGTGAGCGTTCGTCATGATGCGGTTGCCGCCAATCACGAATCCCGCGCCGATGCCGCGCTGGACGCCGCCTGAGTTCCAAGGCGCCCGATAATCCGGTTCCACTTCGGTGGCGGTAATCCGAACCAGACTTTTTTGGATTGGCCCGTTTGGCCGCGCGGGCGGCGCGACGATGACAGCCGGCGGCGGCGCCATCGGGGCAGAGGGAGTGGGCGTGGACGAATCTCCGGGCGGTTCAGGGGGACTTTTCTGTTGCGCCTGCGCCTCGATCGCGAGCAGGAACGAAAGGAAAAAAATTGGCCAGCGCCTCATCGGAAAGTCGCAAAGATGGGAGCGGTTGCCGGATAAATCAACCGGCCTTTCCCCCGCGTGATCGCGCTTACACCACGTGGACCGGCGCCTGGCTGCAATCGCGCTCGCAATTCCCGCACTCGATTTGCGTCGTCGCGTGCCCGATCCCGAACCGGTCGCGCAACGCATCGCTCACGTCATGCAGGAACAGGTCGGTCCGCGGTGCTTCGTCCATCACGAGGTGAACGGTCAGCGCCACCTCGGTCGTGCTCATCGCCCAGATATGCAGATCGTGGACGGCGGTTACGCCGGGAAGTCTGGCCAGATAATCTTCGACCGCGTGGGGATCGATGTCGGCCGGGACCGCGTCCATCGAAAGGTTGATCGACTCCTTCAAGAGCCCCCATGTTCCGAAAACGATCACGGCTCCGATCGCCAGACTCACTGCTGGATCGAGCCAAACCCAACCGGTCAGCCGGATAGCGAAAGCCGCGATGACCACGCCTAACGACACCGCGGCGTCTCCCGCCATGTGGAGAAACGCGCCCTTCAAATTCAAATCGCGATTCCGTCCCGAGATGAAAAGCAACGCCGTCGCGGTGTTGATCACGATCCCGAGCGCGGCCACGGCCATGACCGTTCCGCCGGCCACTTCCTCCGGGTGGGCGAACCTTCGAATCGCTTCGACGGTAATCCCGCCCACAACGACGAGGAGGATCACGGCGTTAATCAATGCCGCCAGGATCGACGAGCGTCGCCAGCCGTACGTTCTGCGTTTTGTCGGCGCTGCTTTCGTCAGCTGCATCGCACCCCAGGCCAGGAGCAAACACAAAACGTCGCTGAGGTTATGTCCGGCGTCGGAGATCAGCGCGAGCGAGTGCGCCGCGAGTCCATAAAATACTTCCGCGACCACGAACCCGAGATTGAGCGCGACCCCGATCGCAAATGCCGCGTTGTTGTTGCTCGGCGGCTCGTGCGAATGCCCGGCATGATCGTGATCGTGCGCCATTATTCCTAAGCTATGGAGCATCACGGAAACCAGCAAGCGACCGCGGCCGCTTCCGAACGAACATGAACCGCGGCTAGTTCCCAGCCTGCTTGGCGTATTCGGTCAACACTTCGATGCGCTGGTCGATCAGCTTCTTCTGGGCATTCAAAAAATCTACCCGCAGCGCGCTGCCACCGACGGCTCCGCCCACCCGCGCCATGAGCACCGCTTCGTCGTCGCGCCATTTGATCCAGGAACGTTCGGCCTCTTTGAGCGCTTTCTGCCCGTCTGCATCCAGGTTGCCCATCAATTGTTTGTAGACCGCATCGAGTCGTTTGTTGGCCTGATCCACCGCCGCGTTCTCCTCAGTCCCGGGCGGTTTGAAGTCAGTGTCCGCGGCGTTCCCCGCGATCGGCGAAGCCAGGATGGTAAGAGCAGTCGCAACCCAGAATAGCGTTCGTATCGTCATTGGAGGGAGTCTGTTCCTTGGCGCGTGCGTAGCAAGGCTTTAACAGCGCCGCGCGTTTGGTTTGCTTCTACTGATCGCTTTGGGCGATGGCCTCGGAGGCTTCTGGCTTGGATGGCATCCGTACGGCGACCGCCGTCGGGCGCTCGGCGGGGTTCGGCGAATCGGCGAAGGCGATCAGGACCTGGGGCCAGCCATAGACGCGCTGCCGGGTTGTGCCCTCGAAGACCGGTTGGTCATTAACGGAAAGAGACATCGCGTCGCCGCGAAGCTGGAAGAGAACGCGGCTTCCTGCCGTGGCCGGGACGGTGAACGTATCGCTTCCCTTTTCACCGCCAAAATCGAGCACGGTGATGTCGACGGTACCCCGCGCGACTCCCGGCTTGAGGCGCACGGAGAACCAGTTCGCCACACCATCGAGCGGGCTATTTGGCGGCGTGTAAGGAAACGCGGCTGCGGCCGGCCCGAGCTGAAGCATGAGACGGCAGGGGGCAACGCTCTTGGGATCGCCGACCGCCGCGGGCAGTTCCCAGCGGACTTCGAAATCATCGCCGGGTGAGGCGGCGAAACACAAACCCGCGGGCGGATGATCGTATTTTTCCGCGAAGACAACCTGCTCTTCCGGTGTGAGTGGGCGCAACTGACGTCCGCCATTGGCGCGCACTCCAAACCACATCGGCGCCGCCGGATCGGGAGCGGGGAGAGACACCCAATCAGCGCTCGCCGTCTTTTCCTTGAATTCCATCAAGCCGATCCGTTGGCGAACGCGCGGCTGATCCGCGGTCTGAGCAACGGTGAGCGCCTTTTCGTAAGCGACGCGCGCCTTGGAGTATTCGCCTTTTTCCGCCAGTTTTTCCGCGCGCTGGAACTCGCCTGAGCCGGCGGCGAGATCGCGGGTGAGCTGTTCCACGAAATCGGGGACACCGAGGACGCTCGCGGTGTGAGCGACCTGACGCGAGAGCGGGCTCGTGAGCTTGGCCCGGGCTGCGCCGGCCGAGGCGAAGTCGCCGGCGAGCCATGAGTTCAGCGCGAGATACTCCAGGCGCATCCGCTCCCTGCTCGTGCCGGCCGCTTGCTGCGCGATCTTCCGGCTCACTTCCACGACTTTGCGCGCGGTCTCAGGGTCGCGATAAATTTTCCGCCAGTCGCCGGTGTCGATGGCCGCGTCCGCCACGGCGTCGAGAAAAATTTCGGGAATGCCCGTATCATAACGCTCCGTTTCCATGCAGCGCGTGCCGAATGCGACCATCTTTTCCGCGCTGCCGACGAACCGCGGCCTTAAAGCCCAAAGAAAGGTGCCGTAAGCGGGCCGGTAATCGAATTGAGCGGCGATGGCGCGGTCAAACCAGAGGCGACAAGTTGCTGCGTCCGTGAACCGGCTGGCATTGATCATCTGGACGGCTGGTTCCGGCCGATCCGGCCGCAGGTTCCAAGCGCGAAGAGACGCTTCGCGAGCGTGGTCCATATGCGCTTCCTGGCTCTCGCCTTCCGCTTCCACCTGCTCTCCGTTAATGAGCTGGTGTTTGTTATCGGCCCGCTGCAGTTCGAGCCAGCCGTGCATCGTGTTCTGGACCCATTCGCCGAGGAGCGGCGCGCCTTCCAGGCCGGCAAAAGCTTCGTAGTTCCGTTCGATCACTGCAGAAGCCTGCGGCATGAAAAGGTGCTGGAAAAACAAACGGTCTTCGTCGGCGCGATAGCTCCCGTCGGTCATCACCGTTGGCGTAAGCTGCACAGCCATGGAGGCACTGCGATCTTTCTCGGGATCGCTCTCCGCCAGGGAGGCGCGCTGCCGCGCAAGCATCCAGGCCAGAGCCTTCGGGCCCGACCAATTGGCGGCGGTTTCCATCGCCCGCGCTAACTCTACGAAACAGTTGCCGTGAAAGCCTTTGACCGCGAACACGACCCGGTAATCCAGAAGGCGCACCAGGGGATCGTCGCAACCCGCGTCACGCAGGCTTTGCGCGGCAGCCAGCGTCTGGCTCGTGGGATAGTAATTCGAGGTCAAAAGCAGCGACGGCAACGCTTCCCGAACGAAAGCGACGGCCTGATCGTGGTATCGCTCTTTTTGAACACGCGCGGAAAACGGTTGAACCAGAACGCGTTCAGCCCAGAGCAGATGCTGTTGAACGAGATCGCGATTGGTGGTTGAGGACCCGTCGATTTTTATCGGCGCGCTTGCGCCCGGCTCGGGGGCGACGTCTGCAAACACGGAGGACCGCAGACAACAGGACAGGCAGAAGCTGAAGAAGAGAACGGACCGAAATGAGTGGAACACGCCGACGACCAAGCAGGCACCGTGCTCGGCTATACCGGACCGGAATTAAATCCCGGCCCGCTCAAGGAGGGAGCCCAGGACTGTCTCCGCTTCGAAGAACTGGCGAGCGATTTCGCGGGCGGCGAGAGAATGGCGAGTGTAGTCGGCGTTGATTTCTTTCACCGCTTCCGCGATTTCGCCTAACGAGCGGAACGCGATGAGACCGTGGCGGCCGCCGCCGTAATGGCTGGTGAAGCCGGTGTCCTGGGTGATGACGGGCCGGCCCGCGGCCAGGTAGCAGCCGCTGCGGTCGCTGAACCAGCCGGTGTTGAGCCGGACGTACTGGTCCTTCGCGACGGTGAATTCGCCTTTCGAGCGGCGGATGTAATCGCGGTAGAGCCGGTAGTCCGCGCTCAGGTCGTGGGGCGCGCGGAAGCGCCAGCCGTTGGCGACGAATCTGTCGCGCGTTTTGTCGTCCTTGATGTCGGTCGCGAGCTCGAAGGTTTCGCCGGCGCGTTTCGGGGCGGCGACGAACCGGAGGAACTCGCGCGATTTGCTCCACAAATATTTTTCGCCGCGCCATTCGATGTCTTTGAGGCCGCTGGTCGACCAGTTCGCAACGGAGGTAAAGACGGCCGCGGTAGCGGGGCGGCGATTGGTTTTCCAAAGATCGGTCACGATCGGCTGCCGGGTCGGAAGCCATTGCAGATTATGAGTCGGGACTGGGAACGCAGGGCTGCCGACATTTTCCCCAAAGGTGAACAAAGCTCGGTGTCGCTTGAGATATTTGATCGTCGATTTGTTCGCCTGATCGACCTTGATCTGTTCGACGCCGGGATCGCTCTCGAGGTACAGGATGCGGTCGCTCGTGAGCAGGTCGGGGTTGAATTCCTGGGTGCCGCAGACGTTGAGGATCGCGTCGGCTTCGCGGTAGAGCTCCCGAATTCGGGCCAGGGAAAGTCCGGCGGTGGGATTGCCCGGCAGGTAGCGCGCACAAAAACTCCAGCGCCGCCGGAACCCGAATTCAGCCGCAAGATGCCCGAGCATGCGCGCCGCGTAATCGAATTCGTTGTTAACCTCGAATGTCTCCGGGTTGTAAGGAAGGCGGGCGGAATCTTCGATGTAGAAGACGTCGTGGCCGAGGCGTTGCAGGCCGATGATGTAATGAAGATGCTGCCAGATGACGCCGGCGATGGGGCACGAACCCATGAAGCCCATGACGATAAGGCGCTTTTTTTTCACGAGGCACTGCGCGTGAGGCGCCTCCGCGTTGCTTCGGTGGCCAGGTCGCGGAGGGCATCGCGGCCGATCCAGCGGGTTGAGGAATCTGTGGATGCTGAAAGACGCCGCGCCAGTTTCAGCGCAGCTGCGTGCAATTTCGCATTGCGCTTTCCAATTCCGCGGAGCGCCCAACTAACGGCTTTCTTAATGAAGTTCCGATTGTCCGTTGCCGCGCGCTCGATGAGGGAGAAGCTGTCGAGAAAAAGTTTGTCGGGCGCGGTTTTGTCGTGCAGGGCAACGCTCGCCAAAAGAGCGAACGCCGCGCGCCTGACGAATTCCGCGCGAGCCTCCGACCACTTTGCGATTTTTCTCCACGCGTGCGGTGTCTTATCGAACAGGTGAAAGCAAAGGGCGTCGCAGATTGCCCAACTGTCGAAATCACGGCACCACCGGTCCATTTGCGACGGTGTGACGCGCGCCGGCTCGTCGATGAACGGCGTGAGCATGCGCGCTTCATAGGAACCCGTCTCCCAAAGCGCGAGAGCCAGGTCGTGATCGCGTCCGAGGCGCTTCGCGAGCAGGCGAATGTCGGCGACGGTAACGCCCGAAGCGTTTTCGGAGGGAATACCGTAGCGCGCCATTCCTTCGCGGGTGCGCACGGAACTGTGCCTCTTCAAAGAGGAGAGAACCGAATCGACCGAAGCCTTCGTTTTGTTTGCCACCATCAGGCGTCGAGTTGTTTCGTGATTACGGCGGGATTCCCCGCCACCACGACACCTGGCGGAACGCTTTTCGTGACGACGGCGCCCGCGGCGACGACGGAGTTTTCGCCGATGGTTACGCCTTTGAGAATGATCGCGTTCATGCCGATCCAGACGTTGTCTGAAATGATGACGGGGGCGGTGCGCAAGGGCGGGCGCGGCGGGCGGCCCGTGAAGAACGGGGCGAGGGCGTGGGCGTCGATGATGCGTTGCGCGGGAGCGAGCGGGTGGAAATCGGAATCGGCGATGCCGACGTTCCAGGAAATGAGGCAATGCGAGCCGATCTCGATCCGCTCTTCGGCCATGACGAGGGCGCCGTTCATGAGCGTGAAATCGCCGACCGTGCAGTGGCCGTTCACGCCGATGGCGAACGAACAGCCCGCGTAGCACGAGACATGATCACCGAGCACAACCGCGCGCGGCGCCTTGCTTTTTAGGTGCCGGAAAATCTGGGCGCTCTCGCAATAAAACCCTTCGCCGAAAACAACGTTGGCTGGGATGGGGTCCTTCCACCAATCGCCTTCGACCCTGCGTTCGCTGTCGACGTTACTCATGACGGATAGTTCCCCGACGCGTAGAGCTTCGCGTAAACGCCGCCTTTCGCGACCAGCTCCGGACCTTTGCCCTGTTCCACGATTCGGCCGTGTTCGAGGACGACGATGCGATCGACGCCATGAATCGTGGCGAGCCGGTGCGTGACGATGAGAGTGGTGCGGCCGCGCATCAGTTCCTTGATCGTCTCCATGATGGCAGCTTCGGTCGTCGGATCGAGCGCGGATGTCGGCTCGTCGAGCAGCAGGATCGGAGCGTCCTTGAGGAACGCGCGCGCAATCCCGATGCGCTGCCGTTGCCCGACGCTGAGATGACCGCCGCGTTCGCCGACCGGACTGTCGTAACCGGCCGGCAAACGCCTGATGAATTCGTCGGCCTGGGCGCGGCGCGCGGCTTCCCGGATTTCGTCATCGGTCGCGT
Source organism: Chthoniobacterales bacterium (assembly GCA_035941675.1). Classification (GTDB taxonomy): domain Bacteria; phylum Verrucomicrobiota; class Verrucomicrobiia; order Chthoniobacterales; family UBA10450; genus AV80. The sequence goes on along the minus strand of DASZDT010000014.1, from coordinate 19,145 downwards.
TGGACCGGCCATACGCGATGTTTTCGCGGATCGTGGTGGAAAACAAAAGCGTGTCCTGCAGGACGATGGCAATCTGCGCGCGCAGCGATTTTTTTGTGACGGTGCGGAGATCGTTTCCGTCGAGCATGACACGCCCGGCATTTGGGTCGTAAAAGCGCGGAACCAGGCTGAGCAGAGTGCTTTTTCCGGCACCAGTCCCGCCGACAATGGCGACGATCTGGCTGGGTGAAATGGTGAGGTTGATGTCGCTGAGGACCGGCTGCGCGGTCCCGTAGCTGAACCCGACGTTGTCAAAACCGACGGCGCCGGCAGTTGCTGTGATCTCGTTCGCGTCGGGCGCATCGACGACGTCATCCGCCCGGTCCAGCACTTCGAAGCAACGCCGGGCGCCAGCCGTCGCTCCTTCCATGGCCCACGCCGTGTAGGTGAGCGATTCGAGCGGCTGATAAAGCATCAGCAGATACGCGCTGAAGACGAGCAACGATCCGAGCGACAGCGTGCCGCGCAGGACGTGGATCGTCCCGAGATAATACATCGCAGCCGTGCCGAGCACCATGAGCGTAGAGATGACGAGGGCGCTGTTAACGTTCGTCAGCGTCAGCCGGAGATTCGCGTGCAGGCTTTGCTGGGCCTGGAGATGGAACTGGCGGACTTCCCATTCTTCGCGGCCGAACGCGTGGACCATGCGGACCGAGCTGAGGCCTTCCTGGGCCTGGGCCAGCAACGCGCTTTCCTGTTCCTGGATCGTGGTGGAGTCCCGCCGGATCCGGTGCGCGAAAAAATAAATCGCCGCCACGATCGCCGGCACGACGCCTAACGACAGCAGCGTCAGTTGCCAGTCGATCCGCAGCATTACGCAAAACGTGCCGAGCAGCATCACGACCGAACCGAAAATGTTCGTGAACCCTTTGTTGTAGATGGTCTGGATCGATTGCGAATCGTAGGCGACGCGGAAACTCGAATCGCTCGAGCGCCGGGCGTCGTGATATTTCAAGGAGAGGGATTGCAGGTAGGCGTAAAGATCGGTGCGCAACTTCAGGAGCGCCTGGAGCCCGATCTTCACGAAGAGATAATTGCTGGCCAGGTTGAGCAATCCCCAAAGAATCTGGATGGCGACGAGCGCGAGACAGAGGAGGGGAAGGAGATCGGGCGAATTCCCGAAACGCGCGTTTGGGTTCCGGGCCAGGATGTCGTCGACGATGATCTTAAACGGCCAGGGCTTCAGCAGGCTCAGGCCGATCGCCGCCAGCGACAAAACCAAACCGAGCGCCGTCTGCGCGGAGAACGGCCGGTAGTAACTGAGGACGCGGCGATAAATCGACATGGTGGAATTTAAGATTGCAGATTGCCGATTTCAGATTGAACTAACGCCCGGCGCTCGCCGCCCCATGCTAAATCTGAAACCTGAAATCTAAAATCTGAATTCTTTCCCATGCATCACCTGCTAGAAATCTGGTTCGGCTGGGTCCAGGACTGGGGCTACGTCGGCATCATCGTGCTCATGGCGATGGAGAGCTCGATCTTTCCGGTCCCGAGCGAGCTGGTGATTCCGCCGGCGGCGTTTCTGGCGGCGGAAGGAAAACTGAACGTCTACGGCGTCGTCGCGGCGGGAACATTTGGCTCATGGCTGGGGGCGGCGGCGAGTTATTGGGTAGCGCTTTGGCTCGGTCGAGTCGTGATCGCGCGCTGGGGCCGCTATTTTTTCATCAACGAAGCGAAACTGGAACGGGCCGAGCGGTGGCTGCACCGCTACGAGTTGGGCGGGATCTTTTTCGCCCGCCTCCTGCCGGTCATTCGGCACCTGATCTCGTTCCCGGCGGGATTGGTTCGGATGAACTTCGCGAAGTTCAGCCTGGTGACTGTCATCGGCTCCGCCATCTGGTGCTCCGTCCTGGCCTGGTTCGGGCAAACGGTGATCACGAGGGCGATGATCGAATCGAAGGATGTCGGCGCCCTGGTGACGGCGGTGAAGCAGAGCCAGAATTTCCATTACATCCTCATCGCCATCGTCGCGTTGACGCTTCTTTACTTTGTCGTGATGCGCCTGACGGCCCGGCCGCGGACCGATCAGCGCTGATTCGCAGTTGTTCAGAAAGCTGACACGCGTGTCAGCGATTTCGTCCGCTCCAGCGGCTTAAATTTGGCGGAGGTCACAAATCTCAGCGGCAAATGGACCCAAATGCCGCGCTGGCATTCGATTTGCTGAAAAAGCGGGCTCAACCTCTATGAAAAAGAACAGCCAAATCCTCAAGCCGCGCACACTCTCACTCGGTGACCTGATCCTCGCGGTCAGCTCCTGCACCAAGAACACCAAGGAAACCGTCGCGGCGGTTGCCGATCTGCTCGGCAGCGGCCAGGTGCGCGTGGAAAACAACGGCCGCTTTACGCGCGCCCGCGTTTGCTAGTCTCGCCCGACTAAAGCTTTCCAAAAAGCGTCGCTTTGCGGTCCACCCGCTGAGCGGCGCTTTTTGCTGTACAAAACGCTTTCCGTTTCAATGGCCGCTTTTATCTTCGCTGAGTGATCGACCGTTATTCCCGGCCGCGGATGCGCCAGCTTTGGTCGGACGAACGCAAATTCCAGATCTGGCTCGAGATCGAAACGCTGGCCTGCGAAGCGATGGCGGAGCTGGGCCAGATTCCAAGGGAAGACGCGCTTGAAATCAGGCGGAAAGCGCGGTTCTCAATCCCCGAGATCGCCGAGATCGAGAAGCTCACGAACCACGACGTCATCGCGTTCCTCGAGAATGTGGCGGCGTCCGTTGGCCCGGCCGCACGCTGGATGCATCAAGGGCTAACGTCGTCCGATGTTCTCGATACGACGCTGGCCGTGCAGCTAACTGAAGCCTGCGCCCTTCTCGCGGAAGATCTGGGTAAGCTCCGCGCCGTCGTAGCTGCGCAGGCCCGGCGCTACAAAATGACGCCGATGATCGGGCGCAGCCACGGGATTCACGCCGAGCCGATAACTTTCGGACTTAAATTGGCGCTCATGTTCGACGAATTCGGCCGCGCGGAAGAGCGTCTCGCCCAGACAAAGGAGCGGGTGCGCGTCGGCAAGTTGAGCGGCGCCGTTGGGACTCACGCCCACCTCGATCCCGCGATCGAACAGAAGGTCTGCGAACGGCTCGGGCTAAAAGCGGCGAAAATCTCGACGCAAATAATCCAGCGCGACCGCCACGCGGAGTTCGGCACGACGCTGGCCTTGATCGCATCGAGCATCGATCGCTGGGCGACCGAGTTCCGCCACTTGCAGCGGACCGAAGTCCTGGAAGTGGAGGAATATTTCGCGGAAGGGCAGAAGGGCAGCTCGGCGATGCCGCACAAACGGAACCCGATCACGGGCGAGCGGCTCAGCGGGCTGGCGCGGGTCCTCCGCGGCAACGCCATCGTGGGGCTGGAAAATATAGCGCTCTGGCACGAACGCGACATCAGCCATTCCAGCGCGGAACGGATCGTCCTGCCGGATTCGTCGATCCTGCTCGATTACATGCTGACGAAGCTGACCGAGCTCGTGGAAGGTCTGCAGGTTTACCCGGAACGGATGGAGCAAAACCTGAATTCGAGTAAGGGGCTTTATTTCAGCCAATCCCTGCTTCTCGCGCTGACCCGAAAAGGCGCGGAACGAAAAAGCGCGTATGAAGCGGTCCAGCGGGCGGCGATGAAGACTTGGAAGGGCGCGGAGTCGTTTGCCGAGAATGCGAAAGCCGAACCGGAAATTGCTTCGCGCCTCTCGAACGAAGAGATCGACGGCCTTTGCTCCCTCGAGGTGCATCTGCGGCACGTCGACGAGACGTTTCGCGCCGTCGGATTGGATTAGGCGGAAGCAGACGCCGCGGCTTGCAACACGAACTCGGCAATCTGCCGGGACGGATCGAGCCGGACCTGCGCGGTCTCAAATTCCGTGGCCGCCGTGGATTTCGGATCGAGACTGATGCGGACCCGGTTGCCGGACGGTTGAAGAACGAGCTGCGCGACTTCGAAGCGTTCCGACAATTCGACCCGGGCCACTTTGAACAGCGCCAGCAGCTGCATCGTCATCGGCGCGGTTTGTCCGGCGGTGAGCTGGATCGACGCGCTCTGATTCACGATCACGACGTCGTTGATCGCGAACCCATTTCGCTTCACGACGGGCGTGGCCGGTTGTCGCGTCGGAACCACGCGCATCGTCTGGATCCGGCCACTGGGATCGAGTTCGACCGAGCCGATTTCAAATCCAGCGAGGAGATTTTCAGTGGGGGACGAAGGTTGGGTCAAGGACAGGGTGGATGCTGTCGGGCGGGCCCGGATGGTGCCGATTTGGAACCGGGGGGTGAACTGGACCGCGATCACCTCCATCCCGAGGCCGAGAACGACGGAGCTCCCATTGGAGGCCGCGAGATTCGTGCTTTTCGCAGGCGGGACAACCGCGGGTGCTGGCGGAGTCGGGGCCGGCCTTGGCGGCGGAACAGGAACGGCGACCGGCGCAGGCGGGACCGGCTCGGGTGGCGGCTCTGCGACCGCGACCGGCGCGGGCGGCGGCGCAGGTGCTGGGGTTTCTCTTGGCACGGCGGCCCCGTTGGGCTTGGCGGGCTTTTCCCCATTTCCTTGCCGGGCGACGGCGCCGGCCGGCAGCGGGCCTTTCGCGAGCGCCTCTCTCACCAGCGAAACCAGCGCGTCGGACATGAACGGCTTGGCAATCGTCGCGACCACGTTGCGATATTTTCGCGCCGTGGCCGCCATTTCGGACACGTGGCCCGACATCATCACGACCGGAATTCTCGAGGTCGCTTCGTTCTGCAGGAGTCGTTCGCAAACCTGATCGCCGCGCAGATCGGGCAGGCTGTAATCGAGCAGGACCAGATCAGGCAGGGTAACTTCCGCGCGCCGCACGCCTTCGCTGCCGGTGAAAGCGGTCACGATCTGCAAAGTCGGCTCCGCGATCGAGAGCGCGTCCTCGACGAAGATCAGCAGCATCTCCGTATCGTCGATAAGGACGATTTTCTTGCCGGTCCTCGCGACAGGTTTCGCGGCCAGTTTCGCCGGCTCGGGCGGCGCAATGGGCGGAATCGGAATCGGCATCGGCGGCGCTGGCGGGGCGGGGGGCGCTTCGTCGACGATCGCTTTGCTGTGGCGAACGGCGTCCCCGAAAACGTGGTGCCAGGCGCCATGGATCGTCCGCGGCGCGTCGATGATCGGCTCGGTTTCGCGCACCCGAACATTTTTCCAGCGCATCATCTGATGCAGCGCGCCGGCGCCGACAAAATTACCCGTCGTGGCGTGAGCGATCTGGCCTTCGACAAACTGGATTTCGCCCGATCGATCTTCGCCCGATCGCAGATGCAAAACGGACGTCGCCAAATTAAGACACTGCAACGGAATGAGGTCGCGCGCGTTCAGGTCGCGGAGCGTCCCGCGCGAATCGCCGGAAGCGGTCGTCCACGGTCCCAAAAGCGCCTGGACCGCGGCGCCGAATTGCGACAACTCGAATGGCTTTTCGATGAACTGGATCGCGTTAGGGCCGTAACGCTCGTTGTTCAAATCCGCCGGCACGCCGGATGCGATGGCAAGAAACCGCGCGTCGGGATTTACCGCGGCTATTTTTTCGAGGAACTCGATCGTGTCCTGCCGCGGCGGATCGAAATCGACGATCAGAAGTTGCGGACGCGTTTCGACGACGCTGGCCTGCGCTTCCGCCAGCGACTCGACGGCACGCACGCGATGGCGCGGCGCGAACTTCTTCAGGGCCGAAGTAATAGCGGCCGTGAGCGCATCGTATTCTTCGACGAGAAGAACGCTAGGCGCTGTCCCGGCTGGAGATTCTTGGGAAGCAGGCACGGCGGTAGCGAACGGAAAGGCCGAGGATAGAAGACGCGCAAGGCATGTCAAAGCAAAGCAGCGCAAGTTGCGTGCCCCTGCCTCGGACGCGGGCTGGGGGCTATTCGAACCGCAACGCTTCGATCGGATCGAGCGACGCCGCGCGGTAAGCCGGATAGAACCCAAAGCCGATGCCGATGGCCGAACAAACCAGCAGCCCCGCGATCGCCCAGCCGTACGGGAATATCAGATCGGCTTTGAGCCACGCCGCCAGCAGGTTGCCGCCAACCACTCCCAGCAATATCCCCACGATGCCGCCCGCCTCCGAAATGAAGACGGCCTCCGTCAGAAATTGGCGAAGGATGTCGCGGCTCCGCGCGCCGATCGATTTGCGAATGCCGATCTCTTTCGTCCGTTCCGTCACGCTAACCAGCATGATGTTCATGATGCCAACGCCGGCGGCAATCAGAGCGATCAGGCTGATGACGAACGCGCCCACCCGGACGACGTCGGCAACCGACGCGAACGCGCTCTTCAGCGAATCGTTCGAGTAGATTTCAAAATCGTCCGGCTGATTCGGCTTTAATCCACGAGCGATTCGCATCGCGCCAATGCCCTTGTCGAGAGTCCGATTGTAGGTCTCGGCGGAGAGCGACTGCGTCGCAATGTTCACCGTTCGCTTGGCCGATCCGAAGTTCTCGAAAAAGCGGGTGATCGGCATCACGCAGAGATCGTCCTGGCTTTGACCGAAAGCGGAGCCCTTCTCCGCCATCACCCCGATGACCGACATCGGGTGTCCGTTCAGCTTAATGATTTTGCCGATGGGCGACTCGTGCGGGAAAAGGTTTTTCTCGACGGTCTTGCCGATCATGATGACGTTGCGCGCCAGATCGACGTCTTCGTCCGTCAGGTTGCGTCCGTAGGCCAGGGTGTAGGAGTTCGCCGCGAGGAAGCTCTTGTTCGAACCGGCCATGGTCAAAGCGGGCGGCGTCTTCAATCCGTTGTAGGTGCATTGCCCTTTGAAATCGAAACACTTCAGGCAAACGTCGCGCGCAATCCCTTCCATCAGCTGCTGGTAACGAAGGGCCTGGGCGTAGGTGATGTTGCGCCGGTTCTCGTATTTGTTCGCGTTCCGGCCGCCCTGCCCGCCGCTCACCGGATACTTCGCGAACTGGAAAATATTCGAGCCCAGGAAACTAATCCCGCTCTCGATCGAACTTTGGAGCGCGCCGATGGCCGTCATCACCGAGATGACGGAGAACACGCCGATGGTAATGCCGACCATGGTCAATCCCGAGCGCAACTTGTTTGCGCCTAACGACTGCATCGCCATCGAGAGAACTTCGCGGAATTGCATGGCTATTCGTAGCGAAGGGCCGTTACCGGATCGAGCCGCGAGGCCGACCACGCGGGAGCGAACCCGGAAATCAATCCGGTAAAAACGGAGACGAACATTCCGATCAGGACCAGGCCGATCGAAAACTGCACCGGGAAGGAGGGGAACGCCGTCGCGATCCCGTAGCACATCGCGTAAGCGAAGCTCAACCCGATCAGGCCGCCGAGAATGCAAAGAGCGGTCGATTCGATCAGGAACTGAAGGAGGATCGTGCGCCGGCGCGCGCCCAGGGCCTTGCGGGTGCCGATCTCCTTGGTCCGTTCCTTCACACTGACAAAGGTTATGTTCATGATTCCGATGGCGCCGACGAAAAGTGACAGCCCGGTGATGAACAGGCCGGCGATGGCGATCGAATTCTTGACCGGGTCGAGCGTGCTCTTGAACGCCTGTTGTTCGTTGATGCTGAAGTCGTCCTTCTTTTCCGGCGGCAGCGCCCGCACCCGCCGCATCAAGCCGGTCAATTCGCTCTTGGCATCCGCGAGCTTCGTCTTATCGCGCACTTTCACCCGCACATCGGATTCGCTTTTGGCGCTGAAGAATTTCTTAAACGTCGGCAGCGGCACGATGACGATCGAATCCAGGCTGAACAGTCCGAGAAAAGATCCCTGCCGCGAGCCTACGCCAAGAACGCGAAACTGTTGTCCGCCGATCTGCACCTCTTTTCCGACCGGGCTTTCCGCGGGAAAGAGCGCATCGGCCACGTCGTAGCCGAGCAGGCAAACGTTGGCCGCGGTCTTCGTCTCGATGTCGTTGAAGAAGCGGCCGTCGCTGAAATCGACCACGGAAATCAGCGGATAATCCGACGTGGTTCCCTGGACGAAAATGCCGGTGACCTGGTTGTCGTCGCGCTTCACGTTCTTGACGATGTTCGAGGTGGGAACGGCCAGGAGCAGGTTGGAGTTCGGCGTCGCGGCGATCATGCGGTTGAGTGGATCGGCGTATTCGGTTTTGATCTCGCGCCGGTCGCGGTAGTTCCACCAGTCATTCACGCGCGCCCAAGGGAACTGGCTGACGTAAAGAACGTCGTCGCCCAGAATCGACATGCTTTTGTCGAACCCGGTTTGGATGCCGGTGATCGCCGTTCCCATCAGCGTGACGGCGACGATGCCGATGATCACGCCGAGCGCGGTCAGCATCGACCGCGTCTTGTTCGACAGCATTTGCGCGAACGCGATCTTCCAGCTTTCGCTCAGTTCGTAAACCAGCCGTTTCATGTTACCGCCAGCCGCTCAACTTCCGGTTCGTGCACGTTAGCCGCGTCGCTCTCAATCAAGCCGTCGCGCAGGAAGACGGTGCGGCGCGCATGGCGCGCGATATCCGGCTCGTGGGTGACGAGAATGATGGTGTTGCCGTTCTGGTAAAGGTTTTCGAGCAACTGCATGATCTCTTCGCCGGTCTTGGAATCGAGGTTGCCGGTCGGTTCGTCCGCCAAAATGATGGAGGGATCGTTCACCAGGGCGCGAGCAATGGCGACGCGTTGGCGCTGGCCGCCCGACAACTCGTTAGGCTTGTGTTGCAACCGGTCGCCGAGGCCGACGTCGCGCAACGCCTGGGCCGCTTTCTCTTCGCGCGTCTCGGGATCGAGCCCGGCGTAAATAAGCGGCAGCTCGACGTTCCGCAGGCTGGTGGAGCGGGGGAGCAGATTAAACGTCTGGAAGACAAAGCCGATCTCGTGGTTCCGGATCGTGGCCAGTTCGTCGTCGTCCATCACCGAAACATCCTTGCCGTTGAAAAAATAACGGCCGGAGCTGGGCGTATCCAGGCAGCCGAGCATGTTCATCAGGGTCGATTTGCCACTGCCGCTCGGACCCATGATAGCGATGTATTCGTTGCGCCGGATCTGGAGCGACACGCCGCGCAACGCATGCACCGTCTCTTCGCCCATCACGTAAACCTTCGTGATGTTTTCGATGTCAATAACGACCGGCTCCATTTGAATGAGAAGCGGCGCGGGGGTCGGTTACTTCTTCGTTTCCTTCTCGATCTCCACCTTCGCGCCATCCTTCAATTTGCGGCTGATCGCGCTGTAGCTGCCGGAAATCACGTCGTCCCCAGGCTGCACCCCGCTCTTGATCTCCATGTAAGTGTCGTCCGCGATCCCGGTCGTGACCTTGATCCAATGCGCTTTCCCGTCCTTGCTCATCGTGAACACACCCTTGACCACTTTCTCGCGCTCTTCTTTCTCCGTCCGTTTCTCGAGCTTCTGGTTGCTGAACTCGGCGGCGTTATCGCCCTTGTCGGTCGCGGCCTGTTTTTGCTTTTTCTTTTCGATCTCTTCAGGGCTCAGGTTGCTGTCGCCCGTGCGAATGGTCACGCTCTGCATCGGGACGGCGACTACGTCCTTGACCATGTTGGTTTGAATTTCGGCCGTGCAGCTCAGGCCCGGGCGCAACTTCACGTCGTTATCGTCGATGTGCGTTTTGACCTCGAAGTTGGTCACTTCTTCCTGCGTGCCGGTGCCGGTCGTCTTTCCGGTGTTCGCGATCTGGACAACGGTGCCGTGAAACTTTCGTTCGCCGTAAGCGTCGATCGTGACCAGCGCCTTGTCGCCGACCTTCACATTGACGACGTCGTTCTCGTTCACGTCGACGCGCGCTTCCATGCTGCTGAGGTCCGCGACTCGCATGACTTCGGTGCCGGCGAATTGGTTCGTGGCGACGACGCGCTCCCCCAGCTTGCTGTTCAGGACGGTGATGGTGCCGTCGATCGGTGAATTGATCGTCGTCTTGGAAAGTTGGTCCCGCGCCTGGCTGGAACCGGCTTCCGCGCGCTCGATTTCATGCTGGGTGCTTTCGTAGGTCGAGGCCGCTACGTCCCGCGCCGCCTGGGCCGCGGTGAACTCGGATTCGGCGATCATCTTCTTCGTGTACAAATCCTGGGCCCGCTTCAGATCCTGTTCCGCCTTCAACAGCGTCGCCTTCGCCTGCAAATTCATGGCCTTCGCGCCGCTGATCGCGGCCTGCTGTTGTTCGACCAGCGCCTTGTAGGAATCCGGCTTGATCTTCATCAGCAGCTCGCCCTTCTTCACCGCCTTGCCATCCTCGACCGGGAGCTCGGTAATTTCGCCGGCGACTTCGGGCGAAATCTTCACCTCTACTTCCGGCTGGATCTTGCCCGTGGCGGAAACGGTTTGGACGATGGTTTTGCGGACGGCTTTCTCGGTCGTGACCGGAATCGGCTTTTCGCGTTTGCCCAGGATGGAACTGACGATGATCCAAAGCACCAGCAGCCCGATGGCTCCGAAAATAATGTAGCGGCGCCGGCGCGAGCGGCGTTTGCGTGGCGTAAGGGTAGGGGTGGCAGCTTGATGCATGTCAGTAGGGGGAGCGGTTGGCTCGATCGGAATCGCGGTCTTTAGAGCTTTAGATAGCAAATCTCGGTCACTCCAAAAATACAATTTCCGTCAGTAAACCGGCGGCAGGCGGATTTTGGCTCATCTCCAATGAGATGCAACTACCAGATTCGTTGGATTCAAGTGTTCCCGGACCCGGGCCGGCCGGTCCTCGATCTGGCTAATGGCCCAGGCCGCGTGCTCCGCGATGAGAGGTTCGGGATCGACCGCGGCCCGCCGCAACGCGGGCAGATCCTCCTCGCGGCCGACGTTGCCCAAGGCCACACAGACGTTGCGGAGAAAGCCGCGGCGCTTGATCCGTTTGATCGGTGACCGCCGGAACAGTTCCCGGAATTTCGCGTCGTCCAGGGCGAGGAAATCGCGAAGCGGCATGGCGGTGGCCGGTTGGGCGTGAAACGCAGCCTCGCGGGAAACCGCCGCGAACCGATTCCACGGACAGGCCTCGAGGCAATCGTCACAACCGTAAATGCGATCGCCAATGAGCGGCCGCAGCTCAAGGGGAATCGAGCCTTTCAGTTCGATGGTGAGATACGAAATACAACGACGGGCATCCAGCCGGTGGGGTTCCGTGATCGCGCCGGTCGGGCACGCCGTTATGCATCGCTGGCACGTCCCGCAACGCGCCGGTTGGGGCGGGTCCGGCGCCAACTCCAATGTCGTCAGAATCTCGCCGATGAAAAACCAGGTCCCGAGCTTGGCATCGATGAGCATGGTACTCTTGCCGTGCCAGCCGAGGCCGGCTTCGGCCGCGTGATCGCGTTCCAGCACCGGCCCGGTATCGACATAACATTTCTGGGTTCCACCGAGGCCGGCCAGAAACGCGCTTAGCTTCTCGAGTTTCTCCAGCATCAGGTCGTGGTAATCGTCGCCCCAGGCATACCGCGCGATCCTGCCACCGCCTCGTTCCCGTTGCTCCGCGCCCTGCCAGTAATTGAGAGCGACGACGACGACCGACCGCGCACCGGGCAGCACTTGCTGGAGGTCGCAGCGTTTTGCCGCGCCCCGCTCCATCCATTGCATTTCACCGGCCGCGCCCTCCTCCAACCAGGCCCGGAATTCCGCAGCGTGCCGCGGCGTGGTGGCCTTCGCGATCCGGCAGGAATCGAATCCGAGCTCGGCGGCGCGAGCGAGGACCTTATCCCTGGGGTTCGTTAACGCCGCGATCATGCGTTTCAATGGTTTTCAAAACTCGGCTCGCCACTTCATCGTGGGTCAGGCGCGAGGTATCCACCTCAACGTCCGCCGCGGCGCGGTAAAGCGGCATACGCCGGTCCAGTAATTCCCGCAAAGTCGCACGCGGGTTTTCCGTGCGCAAAAGAGGCCGCGTCGATCGCCGCGAAATCCGCGCGAACAACGTTTGTTCGTCCGCCGATAGGTAAACGATCGGCCCGAGTTCGCGGAGCAACGCCACGTTCTCCTCGCGGAGCACAATCCCGCCGCCGGTCACGACGATGGCCTGGCCTTTACCCGCCAACTCGCGGAGCGCTTCCGTCTCGGCGTCGCGAAATTTTTCTTCACCATGCTGCGCGAAGATTTCCGGAATCGTCAGGCCGAACCGCGCCGCGATCATTTCGTCGGTATCGAATCGCGCCAGGCCGGTCCTGCGCGCGAGGGTCCGCCCCACGGACGATTTTCCCGCGCCCATGAACCCGATCAAAACGATGGCGTTGCCGCGTTCCTTCATTGGAAAAAGCCCTTTGCAAGCAGAGCAGTTCTAGGGAAGTGATGAAAGTCTATCATGGCTGAGCAGAAAAATTCCGGCGCGCTCGTCGCCGTCGTGATGGGGAGCGCCTCCGACTGGGAAACGATGCGGCACGCGGTGGAATTGCTCGACGATCTCGGCGTGCCTAACGAACACAAGATCGTTTCCGCGCATCGGACCCCGGAGATGATGGCGGATTTTGCCCGGACCGCGGACGAACGCGGCTTGCGCGTCATCATTGCCGGCGCGGGCGGCGCGGCGCACCTGCCGGGAATGCTGGCCGCTCACACCTGGCTTCCGGTTCTCGGGGTTCCCGTCCAATCGCACGCTCTCTCTGGAATGGACTCGCTCCTTTCGATTGTCCAGATGCCGGCGGGAGTTCCGGTCGGCACCTTCGCCATCGGAACCGCGGGCGCGACCAATGCCGCCCTGCTGGCGGCAAGTATCCTCGCCACAACCGACGCAAAAATCCGGAAGGAACTCGAAGCGTTTCGCAAACGCCAGACGGACGCGGTGTTGACGCAACGCGTGCCATGACGCGGCGTTATTTGCCGGGCGCAACCATTGGGCTGATGGGCAGCGGCCAGCTCGGCCGCATGTTTGCCGTCGCAGCGCGGCGCATGGGCTATCGCGTCCATGTTTTCAGCCCGGAGAAGGATACGCCCGCGGGACAATTGGCCGATCGCGAGGTGACCGCCGCCTACGACGATGAATCGGCCGTGCGCGCGCTCGCCCGGGGTCTCGACCTGCTCACTTTCGAATTCGAAAACATCCCGCGCGCCACGATCGAATGGTGCGCCGCGGAATGTGAGGTGCGGCCGGCCGGATCGATCCTGCATACCGCGCAAAATCGGCTGCGCGAAAAGGATTTTCTTTCCGGCGCCGGCCTTCCGGTCGCGAGATATTCCGCCGTGCGATCGCTCGCCGATTTGTCGAAGGCGTGCGAGGAGATCAAAACGCCGTTCATTCTCAAAAGCGCGGCATTTGGTTACGACGGCAAAGGCCAGCGATTCATTGGCGAGGCCGGTGACCTGGACGCGATCTGGGCGGAACGGCCGGGAGACGAACTGATCCTCGAGCGCGCCATCGACTTCGAAAAGGAAGTGTCCGTGATCGTGGCGCGCGGGATCGATGGATCGATGAAGACGTTTCCGGTCTGCGAAAATATCCACCGCGACCACATCCTCGATATCACCGTCGTCCCAGCTCGAATCTCGGCCGAGGTGGAGAAAGCCGCCGCTGGGCTTGCGCGCGTCATCGCGGAGAAAATGGACTTGGTCGGCATCCTGGCTGTCGAAATGTTTCTCCAACGCGACGGTAACCTCCTCGTGAACGAGCTCGCGCCCCGTCCTCACAATTCCGGTCATTGGACGATCGAAGGCTGCGCCACGAGCCAGTTCGAGCAACACGTTCGCGCGGTTTGCGGCCTGACGCTTGGGGCCACCGATGTTCTTCGCCCCTCCGCGATGGCGAATTTACTGGGTGACCTCTGGGAGGGGGGCGAACCGAATTGGGCCGCGGCTTTGGCGGTTCCCGGGACTCACCTCCATCTCTACGGCAAACGCGAACCGCGTCCGCGCCGAAAGATGGGGCATCTGACCGCCTTGGCCGAGACCGGCGAAGCGGCGATCGAAGCGGTTTCGAGAGCGCGCGCCGCGTTGCGACCGGCAGCGTCGTGAAAACAGAAGTCGTTTCGGCTTCGGAGCACCATGTGGTGAGTCGCGCCGTCGACCTCCTGCGGGCCGGCGAAGCCGTCGCGCTTCCGACGGAAACCGTTTACGGCCTGGCTGCCGATGCCTTGCAGGAAGAGGCCATCGTGAAGATCTTCGAAGCGAAGTCGCGTCCGCGCTTCGACCCGCTCATCGTGCACCTCCCAGACGCCGATTGGATCGATCGCGTCGCGATCGTCCGGGAACCACTGAGATCGCTCTTCGAGCAACTGCATAATCAATTCTGGCCCGGGCCGTTAACTTTTGTTTTCCCGCGCCAACCGGTCATCCCCGATATCGTCACCGCAGGCTTGGAAACAGTCGCTGTGCGGCTCAGCTCGCATTCAGTCTTCCGCCAAATAATGAGCGAGTTCGGCCGGCCCCTGGCCGCGCCGAGCGCGAACCGATTCGGCCGAATCAGCCCGACAGCCGCCGGTCACGTTCGCGACGAACTCGATGGGCTCATCCCGCTGATCGTGGACGCGGGGCCGACCCTGCACGGTTTGGAGTCCACGATTGTCGCTCTGCGGAACGAGCGCATCGAAATCCTGCGGCGCGGACCGGTCACGGAGGATCAACTGGCCGCGTTCGGAGAGGTTATGGTCGCCGGCGCGACCGGAACTCCCGAAGCGCCTGGTCAACTGCCGTCGCACTACGCGCCACGGACGCCGCTTATGTTGGCCGAAAACGCAGCGTCGTTCCGGCCTGTCGAAGGGAAGCGGGCCGGATTGCTGAGCTGGAACGCAGAGGCCGACCCGCGCTTCGCCGAAATCCGGTTCCTGAGCAAGACCCAGGATTTAACCGAAGCCGCCACGAATCTCTTTCGGCTTGTCCGGGAACTGGACGACTGCCTGCTCGATTTGATCGTCGCTGAAACGGTGCCGGACGAAGGACTGGGCGCCGCGATCAACGACCGGCTCCGGCGCGCGGCGCGCTGACGCGTCAGCCTTTGTGCGCAATCGCCGCTTCGATGAAGCCTTTGAAAAGCGGGTGCGGCTTGTTCGGCTTGCTCTGGAATTCCGGATGATACTGGCAGGCGAGGAAGTAGGGGTGATCGCGCAGCTCGATCAGCTCGGCCAGGGAACCGTCCGGAGAAGTTCCCGAAATCGTGAAGCCTTTTTCCTTCATCGTCTCGCGATACTTCATGTTGAACTCGTAGCGGTGCCGGTGCCGCTCGAGGACTTCGTCGTCTCCGTAAATTTTTTCGGCGACGGTGCCCTTGGCGATCTTCGTCGGCCAGGTGCCCAGCCGCATGCTGGCGCCTTTCGTTTTTACGTCGCGTTGTTCGTCGAGCAGGCAGATCACCGGGTCGGGCGCGTTTTCATCGAACTCCGTGCTGTTCGCCTTTTCCAAACCGCAGACATTCCGGGCGAACTCGATCGTCGCCACCTGCATGCCGAGGCAAAGGCCGAGATACGGAATGTTGTTTTCGCGGGCGAACTTCGCCGCGCTGATTTTGCCTTCGACCCCGCGTTCGCCAAAACCGCCGGGGATCAGGACGCCGGCGACGTCCTTGAGATGACCGTCCACGCCGCCTTCCAGTTTTTCCGCGTCGATCAACTCCAGTTGGATGCCGCAATCCTGGCTGGCCGCGGCGTGGGTGAGCGATTCGTAAATGCTTTTGTAGGCGTCCTGCAAATCGATGTATTTGCCGACGACGGCGATCTTGACCTGCTTCTTCGGACTGACCACGCGTTCCACGAACTTCCGCCAGTTCGCCAGGTTCGGCGGCGGCGCGTCGATGTGTAACAACTCGCAAATGAGATCGTCGAGGCCCTCGGCGTTCAGCATCAACGGCATCTCGTAAATGGTGTGCTCGACGTCGCGCGCTTCGATGACCCCGCGCGGCGAGACGTTGCAGAACATCGAGAGCTTCTGCCGCAACTCGGCATCGAGCGGATGTTCGGTGCGACAGAGCAGCACCTGCGGCTGGATACCAATCTCGCGCAGCTTGGCGATGCTTTGCTGGGTCGGCTTCGTCTTCAACTCCCGCGCCGCGCGAATATACGGAACCAGCGTCACGTGGACGTTCACGACGTTCTGCGGGCCGACCTCGAGAATGAATTGCCGGATCGCTTCCAGGAACGGCAATCCTTCGATGTCGCCCGTCGTTCCGCCGATTTCGGTAATGACGACGTCGGCTTTGCTTTCATCGGCGACTTCGCGGATCCGGTTTTTGATTTCGTCCGTCACATGGGGAATGACCTGGACGGTTTTACCCAGGTAATCGCCCCGGCGTTCCTTGAGGATCACGTTTTCGTAGACCTGGCCGCTGGTGAGATTGTTGTGGCGGGAAAGAACGCAATTGGTGAACCGCTCGTAATGCCCGAGGTCGAGATCGGTCTCGGCCCCGTCGTTCAGAACGTAGACTTCGCCGTGCTGAAACGGGTTCATCGTCCCGGGATCGACGTTCAGGTACGGATCGAACTTCTGGAAGACGACCCGAAGGCCGCGCAGTTCGAGAAGCGTGCCGAGGGAAGCCGCCGCCAGGCCTTTGCCTAACGAACTCACTACTCCGCCGGTAATAAAAATATACTTCATCGCTCCCTCGATCGTTTGCGGCCTGTAGCCGTCGCCCTATGGGCGACGTGACGACGACCGGCCCCGCTCCTCCCGCTCCGCGCTTCGCACAGCGAAGCGGCTACAGCAAGAGCGTCCTCCAGCGTGTCGACACCGGGCGATCCGCTGCCAGTCATGACCACTCGAATTCTTACTCCATTCTCCAGCGCGCGCAATTGTTCGAGCGATTCCGCCTTCTCCAGCGGCGAAGTTTTCCAGCGGACAAAGCGCAGGAGCAGATCGCGCGTGTAACCGTAAATTCCCTGGTGGCGAACGTAGGCCGGCTGTTCCGACGCCCTCGGAAACGGGATCGCGGCCCGTGAGAAATACAGCGCGTCGCCATTCCGATCCACGACAACTTTTACCTGATGAGGGGACATCGCGTCGTCCGGGTTTTCAAAGGGATGCGCCGCGGTGACCATCTCCATTTTCCGGTCGCGTTCCATCTCGCGCACGAGCCGATCGATGAGCTTCGGATCGATCAACGGTTCGTCGCCCTGGATGTTAACGACGTGCGAGCATTCCTTGAGCTTCTTCGCGACTTCAGCCACGCGATCCGTTCCGCTGACGTGGTTGGGCAAAGTCATCGCCACTTCGGCGCCCCAGTCAAAGGCCGCTTCCGCAATCCGAAAATCGTCGGTGGCGATGATGAGCTGATCGAGTTTCCGGGCGCGGCGGCAACGTTCCCAGACATGGCGAAGCAGCGGCTTCCCCGCAATCTCCTGCAGCGCTTTCCCCGGAAACCGGGTCGATCCCCAGCGGGCGGGAATAATGCCGGCAACGATTTTCTTCACTCGCTCTCCTCCAGGATAATGTCGGCGGCGTGAGCAATGTCGCGCGCGATCCAATCAGGCCGGCAACTGTTCGCGCTCTGGCCGTAGCCGGTCTGGACGAGAATAGTGCGAACCCCGGCGTTCTCCCCGCAGCCGATGTCGCTCGCTTTGTCGCCGACAAAAAAGGAGCGGCGCAGATCCAGTCGATTATCGCGTTGCGCTTCGAAGACCATGCCCGGGCCGGGCTTGCGGCGGATGGAGTTGGACGTCGGCAAATCGGGACAATGATAACTCGCGTCGATCAGGCCGTCGCCGAGCTGGCGAAGAAATTCGTTCTCAACCTCGCGATATTTTTCCTCCGAAAAATAACCGCGCCCGATTCCGCTCTGGTTCGTGACGATCACCAGCTTGTAACCCTTCTCCTTCAATCGCCGCAACGCCGCGGGCGCCTCCGGATAGACGTGGACGTCCTTCGGATCGCCGCAGTAATCGACGTCCGTCATGAGGGTGCCGTCGCGATCGAGGAAAATGGCCGGCCAGCTCTCGTTAGGCGAGCCGGTCATTTTCGAAACTGCCGCTGAGCTCGTCCGGCGTCACGGTGGCAGTGCCGAGCTTCCCGACCACCACCGCGCTGCCGTGGTTCGCGATTTCGGCTGCCTCAACCGGCGTGGCCTCCGCGCAAAGAGCGAGGGTGAAGAGCGCGATCGCCGTGTCGCCGGCGCCCGACACGTCAAAGACCTGCTGCGCTTTGGTAGGGATGTGATGCGGCTTCCGGCCCCGCTGGAAAAGCATCATCCCTTGTTCGCCCAGGGTAATAAGAACCAGTTCCGTCTCCCATTTCTCCAGCAGTATTTTGCCGGCCTCCAGAAGCGGCTTGTCGCTGCCCGGCGTCTCGCTCGGATCGCTCCAGGGCAAACCGGCGGCGAGGAACGCTTCATTCCGGTTCGGCTTTACGGCCGTCAGGTTTTTCCATTCGACCGGATGATGCGGATTCGGATCGGCCGTCACGATTTTGCCGGCGGCGAAAGCCTGCTCCGAGATTTTCCGGACTAGATCGCTGCTCAGGAATCCCTTGCCGTAGTCTTCAAAAATCACGGCGTCCGTCTTTCCGAGCAGGGCGCGGAGCTTGCCCGCCACGCGCGCGACCTGCGCCGGGGAAGGGGAGCGGAGCTGCTCGCGATCGACGCGGACGACCTGCTGGTTCCGAGCGATGATCCGCGTCTTCACGATTGTCGGGAAGGCCGGATCTTCGATGGCGTTCGCGGTGTCGATCTTTTGTGCGGCCAGC
The DNA here is from genome assembly GCA_035941675.1 of Chthoniobacterales bacterium. Taxonomy (GTDB): domain Bacteria; phylum Verrucomicrobiota; class Verrucomicrobiia; order Chthoniobacterales; family UBA10450; genus AV80. The sequence continues at coordinate 576 of DASZDT010000014.1, read as the reverse complement.
AAATCGCGGAGCTGCCGGCCGCCCCGGTCCGAGCCGAAGAGGCCTACGACGGCGACCTTGCCGGTAAACTCGCGCAGGTTCCGGGCGACGTTCGCCGCGCCGCCGGGATAAAAGCTTTCGCCCGTCACTTCCACCACCGGGACCGGCGCTTCCGGCGAGATTCGCGCGACTTTTCCCCAGACGAACTCGTCCAGCATCAGGTCCCCGACTACCAGCAGCCGTTTGGTCTTCGCCCGCGCCAGAATTTCCTTGAGCCGGCGGGAGTTCATGCCGACAAAAGAAATCCGGCGGAATGCCGCCAGCCGACCAGGTTGTTGCGATTCAGACTCAAAATCTTAGGCGGGTAAATTTGTGCGGCAGAGAGTTCTGTTTACTGTTAGGCCATTAATCCTGAATACGAAGGCGAAATCAACAGTCGAAGAGCCGATGATACCATTCGCTAAAATTTCCAAATTGACCGGCGCCTTGCTCGCGGTCGTGTCGCTCTCTGCCCACGCAGCGGACACCCCGAAGCACGTCGACGTGAAACCATTCTCGAAAGTCGAGAGCGTCGTCGTGCCGCTGCCGAACGAAGTT